>NZ_CP064781.1:2736356-3975213 GCF_016858125.1 Azospira restricta | reverse complement strand
GGCGAGGCCGGCGCCGCCAATGCCGCACTGTTCGCGGTGGCCATGCTGGCCAACGGCGATCCCGCACTGGCGCAGAAGCTCGCCGCCTTCCGCCAGGCCCAGACCGACAAGGTGCTGGCGATGAAGCTGCCAGAAGTGTGAACCCCGATCCCCGAATCCGAATCGAACCGAATACACGATGAGCGCGATCCTCCCGCCCGCCACCCTCGGCATGCTCGGCGGCGGCCAGCTCGGCCGCTTCTTCGTTTCCGCCGCCCACGAGATGGGCTACCAGGTCTGGGTCCTCGACCCGGACCCGCACAGCCCGGCCGGCCGGATCGCCGAGCGCCACCTGCAGGCCGCCTACGACGATTACGCCGCGCTCGACGAGCTGGCGCAGGGCTGTGCGGCGATCACCACCGAGTTCGAGAACGTGCCGGCGGATACGCTCGACTATCTCGCCAAGTTCGTCACGGTGCGGCCGTCGGCCGCCGCCGTCTCGGTCTGCCAGAACCGCATCGCCGAGAAGACCTTCCTGCGCGACCACGGCCTGCCGCACGGCGCCTTCGCGCCGGTGCATGCGGAAGACGACATCAGGAACGCCAATGCCGGCCTGTTCCCGGGCATCCTCAAGGTCGCCCGCTTCGGCTACGACGGCAAGGGGCAGGCGGTGGTGAACGACCGCGACGAAGCGCTCGCCGCGTTCCGCGCGTTCAAGGGCGAGACCTGCATCCTCGAGCAGAAGCTCAACCTCGACTACGAGGTGTCGGTGGTGCTGGCGCGCGACGAGAACGGCGTCGTCAAGTGCTTCCCGACCGCCGAGAACAGCCACCGCAAGGGCATCCTCGACGTCTCCATCGTACCGGCGCGCGGCTCGGCCTGCCTGCGCGACAGCGCCGCCGAGTACGCCGAGCGGATCGCCGAGAAGCTCGGCTACATCGGCACGCTCGGCGTCGAGTTCTTCGTCAGCCGCGGCCAGCTCTACGTCAACGAGATGGCGCCGCGGCCGCACAACAGCGGCCACTACACCGTCGACACCTGCATCACCAGCCAGTACGAGCAGCAGGTGCGCGCGCTGTGCGGCCTGCCGCTGGGCGATGCCCGCGCGCATTCGGCGGCGGTGATGGTGAATATCCTCGGCGACCTGTGGTTCGAGAAGACCGATTCCGGTGAGCATTACCGCGAGCCGGACTGGGCGAAGCTCGCCGTCGTGCCGAACCTCAAGCTGCATTTCTACGGCAAGCACCACGCGCGCCACGGCCGCAAGATGGCGCATTTCACGGTGGTCGACAGCGACTTCGACCGGGCGGTGAAGATCGCGATGGAAGCGCGTGCCGCCATCGGCATCCGGGATGAGTGATCCGGCGGAGATCGCCCGCGCCGTCGAACTGCTGAAGGCCGGCGAGCTGGTCGGCATTCCGACCGAGACGGTCTACGGCCTCGGTGCCGACGCCGCGAACCCGCTGGCGGTGGCGAAGATCTTCGCCGCCAAGGGGCGGCCGGCCGACCATCCGCTGATCGTGCATATCCCCGGCGCCAACCACCTCGAGCGCTGGGCGGTCGACGTTCCCGATCTCGCCTACGAGTTGGCCGAGGATTTCTGGCCCGGCCCGCTGACGCTGATCCTGAAGCGCGCGCCGGGCGTGCCCGACGTCGTCACCGGCGGCCAGGACACCGTCGGCCTGCGCGTGCCCGGCCATCCGGTCGCGCTCGAACTGCTGCGCGCCTTCGCCGCCGCCGGCGGCAGCGGCGGCATCGCCGCGCCGTCGGCCAACCGCTTCGGCCGCATCAGCCCGACCACTGCCGCGCACGTGCGCGAGGAACTCGGCGACGCCGTCGCGCTGGTGCTCGACGGCGGCCCCTGCGTCGTCGGCATCGAATCGACGATCATCGATCTTTCCTCGGGCCGGCCCGTGCTGCTGCGCCCCGGCCACATCACGCCGGCGGCGATCGAGGCCGTCTGCGGCCTGCGGCCGGAAGCGCCGACTGCCGCCGCGCCGCGCGCCTCCGGCACGCTCGAGGCGCACTACGCGCCGCTGACGCCGATGCGCAGCGTCGACGGCGCGCGGCTGGCGCAGTTCCTCAACGCGATGCGCCACAGCGGCCGCCGCTGCGGCGTGCTGGCGCACTCGCAGCCGCCGCAGGCCGGCGTGCCGCATGCGTGGAAGATGCTGCCGGCCGAGCCGGTCGGCTATGCGCACGACCTGTACGCGGCATTGCGCGAACTCGACCACGCCGGCGTCGACCTGATCGTCGTCGAGGCAATTCCGGAAACCCCGCAATGGCAGGCGGTCGCCGACCGCCTGCGGCGCGCGCTCGCCGGCGCCGGCGCCTGAGCGATGTGCAGCGCACATCGCGAGGAAGTACTCTCGGGGTGCGCCTGAGCGGTGCGAGAGCATCGCGAAGAAGTACTCTCGGGGTGCGCCTGAGCGATGCGAGAGCATCGCGAAGAAGTACTCTCGGGGTGCGCCCGAGCTTCCCCAAAACCGTTCGTTCCGAGTAGCGCGCGTCGCGTCGCGAGGGGCCGCCGCTACAGCGCGAACAGCCGGTCCACCTTCGCCGCGCAGATGAAGTCGTTCTCGGAGAGCCCGCCGATCGCGTGCGTCCAGTAGCGGATGCGGCAGTCGGCGTAGCCGACGGTCAGTTCGGGATGGTGGTCCTCGCGGTGCGAGATCCAGGCCACCGCATTGACGAAGGCCATCGTCTGGTGATGGTTCTTGAAGCGGAAGGTCTTCTCGATCCTGCCGTCCGCCAGCGTCCAGTCGTCCAGCTGCGCCAGCAGTTCCCGCGCCGCACTGTCGGCGAGCGCGGGAACGCCGCCCTCGCAGGGAACACAGTGGCGGCTGGTGATGTCACAAGTGGTGTCCATGATCGTTTCCTCCGGCTCGTTCCTGAGGTCTGGACAGGGGGAAGGGCGGGATGGTTCCGCCGCGTTGCGGAGAGGTTTGAAAAGGTTCGGAAAGTGGCTATAATCCGTCCCTCGTTGGGGGGGTAGCTCAGCTGGGAGAGCGCCGCGTTCGCAATGCGGAGGTCGGGAGTTCGATCCTCCTCCTCTCCACCACCGATCCCCGGAAAGGCCCGCTCGTCGGGCCTTTCCGCTTTCTGGAACGGCCCGCGGCCGAGCGTCGCGGCTCTGCCGGGAATCCACCGATGCGCGATTCTTCCCTGCCCCGCGAGCGTCCTCCCCAGCCGTCGTTCGGCGAAGCCTTCCGCTACTGGCTGAAGCTCGGCTTCATCAGCTTCGGCGGTCCCGCCGGGCAGATCGCGGTGATGCACCAGGAGCTGGTCGAGAAGCGCCGCTGGATTTCCGAGCGCCGCTTCCTGCACGCGCTCAACTACTGCATGCTGCTGCCCGGCCCGGAAGCGCAGCAGCTGGCGATCTACCTCGGCTGGCTGCTGCACCGCACCTGGGGCGGCCTCGTCGCCGGCACGCTGTTCGTGCTGCCCTCGCTGTTCCTCCTGGCGGCGCTGTCCTGGGTGTACATGGCCTTCGGCGACGTGCCACTGGTCAAGGGTGTCTTCGCCGGCATCAAGCCGGCGGTGGTCGCCGTCGTCGTCTTCGCCGCCTGGCGGATCGGCGCGCGGGCGCTGAAGAACCGCCTGCTGTGGGCGATCGCGGCGGCGTCCTTCGTCGCCATCTTCGCCTTCGCCGTGCCTTTCCCGTGGATCGTGCTCGCCGCCGGCGTCATCGGCTTCGTCGGCGGCCGCCTGCGCCCCGAGCTGTTCCGCGTCGGCGGCCACGGCACTGCCGACCAGGACTACGGTCCGGCGCTGATCGACGACGACACGCCGCGCGCGCCGCACACGCGCTTCCGCCCCGGCTATCTGGCGCGGCTGCTGGTCGTCGCGCTGGCGCTGTGGGGCGGCCTGCTCTTCGCGCTCGACAGCCCGGTGCTGCGCGACATGGGCGAGTTCTTCACGAAGGCGGCGCTGCTCACCTTCGGCGGCGCCTACGCGGTGCTGCCCTACGTGTATCAGGGCGGCGTCGAGCATTACCAGTGGCTGAGCGGCAGCCAGATGATCGACGGGCTGGCGCTCGGCGAGACGACGCCGGGGCCGCTGATCATGGTCGTCGCCTTCGTCGGCTTCGTCGGCGCCTGGGGAAAGGCGATCTTCGGCCCCGACGCGCTGCTGCTGGCCGGCCTCGCCGGGGCCTGCGTGGCGACCTTCTTCACCTTCCTGCCCAGCTTCGTCTTCATCCTCGCCGGCGCGCCGCTGGTCGAGTCGACGCACGGCGACCTCAAGTTCACGGCGCCGCTGACCGGCATCACCGCCGCCGTCGTCGGCGTCATCCTGAATCTGGCGCGGTTCTTCGGCTGGCACGTGCTGTGGCCGCAGGCCGACACGGCGGCGCCTTTTTCCGGGCCGTTCGAGTGGTTCGCCGCGCTCGTCTCGGTCGCGGCCTTCGTCGCGCTGTGGAAGTACAAGCAGGACATCATGAAGGTGATCGCCGCCTGCGCGCTGCTCGGGCTCGCCCGCGCCGCACTGTCGCTCTGAACGCGCGCTCCGGTGCGGCGGGGCGCGCAGATCGCCGGGCGATGCAGTATCATGTGGCCATTGTCATAGCATAGGCAGCTGGCCGCCCGGCGGCTCCCCGCGCCACGCGAGAAGACGTCGGTCGCCCCTCGTTATCCGGGAGGTTCCATGAGCCGCATCCTGATCGTCGACGACGAAGAATCGATCCTCAAATCCCTGTCCCGCCTGCTGTCGCTGACGCCGTGCTCGGCCGGCGGCAAGACCTGGAAGCTGTCGGTGGACTGCTTCACGTCGCCGGAAACGGCCCTCGACAAGGCGCGCCACACCGCCTACGACGCGGTCCTTTCCGACTACCGCATGCCGGGGATGGACGGCGTGCAGTTCCTGAAGGCCTTCCGCGCGCTGCAGCCGGATTGCCCGCGCCTGATCCTCTCCGGCTACGCCGACCTCAACGGCCTGATCGGCGCGATCAACGACGCCGGCATCAGCCGCTTCCTGTCCAAGCCGTGGAACGACTACGAGCTGGTCGCCGCGATCGGGCAGGCGCTGGCGCTGCGCGAGCTGAGCCTGGAAAACCAGCGGCTGGCCGACCAGGCGCGCGTCGCGCAGGGCAGGATCAGCCCCGAGGAGGCCGCGCGCAAGCGCCTGGAGGCCGAGGCGCCGGGCCTGGCGCAGGTGAAGTGGGGGCCGGACGGCTCGGTGCTGCTCGACGAGTCGCTGCTCGACGAGCCGCTGCCCGATGACTGGCTGGGCAAGCCGGGGAACGCCGGGGGGCGCTGATGCCCGAGTTCGAGCGCGACGCCGGCCGCCTGACCTTCAAGCTGGTCTATTACGGGCCGGCGCAGGGCGGCAAGACGACCAACCTGATGCAGCTGCACGAGCTGGCCGGCGCGCAGATGAAGGGCGAGCTGATGACCCTCGAGACGCAGAACGACCGCACGCTGTTCTTCGACCTGCTGCCGCTCGGCTTCCGTACCGCCGCCGGGCTGACCATCCGCTTCCGGCTGTTCACGGTGCCCGGCCAGGTCGCCCACGACGGCACGCGCAAGGCGGTGCTGTCGCGCGCCGACGGCGTCGTCTTCGTCGCCGACTCTCAGCGCAGCCAGGCGACCAACAACGGCGAGGCCTTCCAGAACCTCGCCGAGAACCTCGGTCGCGTCGGCCTGGAGATCGAGCGGCTGCCGCTGGTGGTGCAGTTCAACAAACGCGACCTGCCGGACATCCTCGGCGAGGACGAGGTGCGCGCCCGCTACTCCGGCGCGCCGTGGCCGCTGCTGTTCGCCGCGGCGATCGACGGTCGCGGCGTGCGCGAGACCTTCGCCGCGCTGCTGCGCGCGGTCTGGCGGCGCTACGCCGACGAGTTCGACCTCGCCGGCGCGCACGGTCTCGATGAGGCGACCTTCGTCGCCGCCGCCGGCGGAGGCGCGCCATGAGCGCCGGCGACGGCTTCGACCGCGACTTCGCGCTCGGCGACCTGGTTGCGCCGCGCGACGCGGCCGAGCTGTGCGCCGCGGCGGCAGCGCTGCTCGGCGTGCCGGTCGGCCTGCTCGACGCCGCCGGCGTGCCGTTCGCCGACGGCGCGGCGCCGTCGCCGGCGGCCGCCCGCGCGCCGCTGGTGCTCGAACTGGAGCCGGTCGGCTACCTCGCCGCCGACTGCCCGCCGGACGCGCTGGCGCGCGTCGCCCGGCTGCTGCGCTGGGGGCTGCTGTCGCGCGCGCGCCTGCGCATGGTTTCCGACCTGCACCTGGAGGCGGTGCGCGCCGACTATGTCAAGCTGCAGCAGCAGAACGAGGCGCTGAAGGCCTCCGAGGCCAAGTACCGCGAGCTGGCGGCGAACCTCGACGCCAAGGTGCGCGAGCAGACGCAGCTGATCGACGAGCGCCAGCGCCAGCTGTACCAGGCCGAGCGGCTGGCGTCGATCGGCCAGCTCGCCGCCGGCGTCGCGCACGAGATCAACAATCCGCTCGGCTTCATCGGCAGCAACCTCGCCGCTGCCGAGCGCTACCGCGGCAGGCTCGCCGCGCTGCGCGACGCGGTGCCGGCGGAATTGTGGCAGCAGCAGGATCTCGACTTCGTCTGCGAGGATTTCGCCGAGCTGCTGCGCGACACGCGCGCCGGGGTCGAGCGCATCGCCCGCATCGTCCGCGACCTGAAGGGCTTCTCCAGCGTCGACCAGCCCGAGGAGCAGCTGGTCGACCTCAACGCGCAGCTCGACGCGCTGCTCGCCGTGGTGAACGGCCAGAAGCCGGCGGCGGTGACGATCGCCACCGACTTCCAGCCGCTGCCGCCGCTGATGTGCCTGCCCGGCCACCTCAACCAGGCCTTCCTCGCCATCCTGCAGAACGCGCTGCAGGCGGTCGAGGGCGGCGGCACGGTGACGGTGCGCACGCGCGCAGCCGGCGAAACCATTTTCGTCAGCATCCGCGACGACGGACCGGGAATCCCCGCCGAGGTGCTGCCGCGCGTGTTCGACCCGTTCTTCACCACGCGCGGGGTCGGCGCCGGCACCGGTCTCGGCCTGACCGTCGCCCGCGACATCATCCTCGCCCATGCCGGCAAGGTCGACATCGGCTGCCCGCTCGAGGGCGGCACCGTCGTCACCGTCGAGCTTCCCGCCTGAACGCCATGACCAACTACGCCGCCTACTTCACCGGTGCCGCCGACGTCCCCGCCGACGGCGCCGCACCTGCCCGCTACCGCCTGCTGATCGTCGACGACGAGCCGGGCATCCTCAAGTCGCTGACCCGCACCTTCCGCGCCGAGGCCTACGAGGTGGTCACCGCCGGCAGCGGCGCCGAGGCGCTGGCGAAACTGCGCGAGTCGCCGGCGCAGGTGATCATCAGCGACTACATGATGCCCGGCATCAACGGCGCCGAACTGCTGAAGCAGGTCAAGGCGCTGTACCCGGACACCATCCGCATCATGCTCACCGGCCACGCCGACACCGGCGCGGTGATGGGCGCGATCAACGAAGGCGCGGTGTACAAGTTCATCCTCAAGCCGTGGAACGACGACGACCTGCGCGTCACCGTCTCGCTCGCGCTCGAGCAGTACGACCTGGTGCAGAAGAACCGGCTGCTCAGCCAGGACAACACGCGCAAGGCGAAGGAGATCAGCGCGCTGTCGCGCCTCGCCGTGTCGAACCGCAGCCAGCTGGGGATCATGCTGCACAAGAAGAACCTGCTGACCAGCGCGCAGCTGCAGGAGCTGACGCGGCTGCAGGGCATCCACAAGGAGCCGCTGATCAAGCTGCTGCTCGACCGCGGCTGGGTGCCGGAGAAGTCGCTGCGCAAGATCCTGCGCGAGGACCTGCTGGTCGAGGAGGTCGCGCTCGCCGAGTTCCGGGTCGACGCCGCGGTCGCCGAGCTGATCCCGCGCACCTTCTGCGACAAGCAGCTGGTGGTGCCGCTGAAGCTGGAGGGGCGGCGCCTGCTGCTGGCGGTGGCCGATCCGATGGACGCCGGCCTGATCGACGACGTGCGCTTCACCGCCGGCCTCGACCTGAAGGTGGTGATGGCCGATGCGGCGGCGATCCGCGCCAAGATCGACGAGGTCTACGGCGAGGGCGAGACGGCCGACTTCCGCGACCTGGCGACCGTGGTCGGCAGCGCCGATCCCTACGAGGGGATCGAGATCGTCATCGACGACGACGAGAACGTGCCGATCGACGAGTTGCTGGCGGCGACCAACGAACCGCCGGCGATCCGCCTGGCCAACGCGATCATCCTCGAGGCGATGCGCCTCGGCGCCTCCGACATCCACCTGCAGCCGCGCACCAAGAACGTCGTCGTCCGCCTGCGCATCGACGGCGTGCTGCACGACAAGATCCAGATCCCGCACGCGCTGCACGGGCCGCTGGTGTCGCGGCTGAAGATCATGGCCGAGCTCGACATCTCCGAGCGGCGGCGGCCGCAGGACGGGCGGCTGACGGTCAAGTCGCCGCTGCGCGTGGTCGACCTGCGCATCTCGACCCTGCCGACGATCAACGGCGAGAAGGTGGTGATGCGCATCCTCGACCGCAACTCGGCGGTGTTGAGCCTCGCCGGGCTGGGCTTCGGCGAAGCGGGGCTGGCCAAGGTGCGGGTGATGGTCGACAAGCCGCAGGGCCTGCTGCTCGCGACCGGCCCGACCGGCAGCGGCAAGACGACGACGCTGTATTCGCTGCTGCAGGCGAACGCCTCGCCGGGCAAGAACTACATCACGATCGAGGACCCGGTCGAGTACTACCTCGACAGTGCCGGCCAGGTGCTGGTCAAGGAGAAGATCGGGCTGACCTTCCCGGTGGTGCTGCGCTCGATCCTGCGCCAGGACCCGGACGTCGTGCTGATCGGCGAGATCCGCGACATCGAGACCGCCGAGGTCGCCTTCCATGCGGCGCTGACCGGCCACCAGGTGCTGTCGACGCTGCACACCAACTCGGCGCTGGCGACCGTCGCCCGCCTGCTCGATCTCGGCATGAAGCCGTTCATCGTCGCCAGCGCGCTCGAAGGGATCATCGCGCAGCGCCTGGTGCGCCGCCTCTGCCGCCATTGCCGCCGCGAGGCGCCGCCCGACCCGGTGCTCGCCGCCCGCCTCGGGGCGCGCTTCCGCGACGCCCCGTCGCCCGGCTTCGTCGGTGCCGGCTGCGCCGAATGCGACGGCAGCGGCTTCAAGGGGCGCCTCGGCCTGTACGAGATCCTGCTTCCCGACGAGGGCATGCGCGACCTGATCGCCCGCGGTGCGAGCATGAAGGAGCTGGCGGCGCATGCCCGCGCCGGCGGCCACGAATCGCTGTGGGACGACGCCCGGCACAAGGTGGCGAGCGGCGAGACGCCGCTCGCCGAAGTGCTGCGGGTGCTCGGTCCGGAACCGGAATGAAGGGGGAACAGAACATGGACGACGCGAACCGCCTCGACCTGCCGGATGACCCGGCCCGCCTGCGTGCGCGCATCGGCCAGCTGGAAGGCCAGCTGCTGCAGTCGGAGAAGCTGGCCGCGGTCGGCCAGCTCGCCGCCGGCGTCGCGCACGAGATCAACAACCCGGTCGGCTTCGTCGGCTCCAACCTCGGTGCGCTCGGCACCTACATCGGCCGCCTGTTCGAGCTGATCGCCGCCTACGAAGCGATGGAGCAGGCGCTGCCGGCAGTGCACCCGGCACGGCAGGAGGTCGCCCGGCTGCGCGCGACGCTCGAGGTCGACTATCTGCGCCAGGACATCCCCGACCTGCTGCGCGAATCGGTCGACGGACTCGACCGGGTCAAGCGCATCATCAGCGACCTGAAGGGCTTCTCGCGCGTCGACGACGGCCGGCACGAGGCGGTCGACCTGCACCGCGGGCTGGAGAGCACGCTCAACGTGATCTGGAGCGAACTGAAGTACAAGGCGCAGGTGGTGCGCGAGTTCGGCGAGCTGCCGCCGGTCGTCTGCATTCCCGGCCAGATCAACCAGGTGTTCATGAACCTGCTGGTCAACGCCGCGCAGGCGATCGAGACGACGGGCACGATCACGCTGCGCACCGGCACCGCCGGCGACCGGGTGTGGGTCGAGATCAGCGACACCGGCAAGGGCATCCCGGCGGATATCCGCGCCCGCATCTTCGAGCCCTTCTTCACCACCAAGCCGGTCGGCAAGGGCACCGGGCTCGGCCTGTCGATCTCGCGCGACATCGTCGAGCGCCACGGCGGCCGGCTCGAGGTGCAGAGCGCGCCCGGCGAGGGCACCACCTTCCGCATCACGCTGCCGGTCGGCGAGGCGCCTCCGGACGGGGATTGAAGTTGCGGTACGCGCGCCGATTTGCTGCCGGGGGTGCTGTCGCCGCGTTGGAGGCGCAGTGGCGGCTGTGGCAGAATACGCAGAACGAATAACCACAAAAAAATTAGGGAAATTGCCGGCGGCGTCGGACCGTCGCTCCCCGATTTCTGGCTCATCGACTTGCGGAAAGGCAAAAAAAGAATGAAGAGAGCAGAGAGCAGACAACCCCGAAGCGCCCTCTGGCTGTGCGGCCTGCTGCTGGCTGCGGCGGCCGTCTTCGGCGCGGTGCCGGCCGCGGCGGCGAACAAGCTGGACAACGCCGGCTGTCTCAGCTGTCATGACGGCAAGAAGGGGAAGATCGAGGTGCCGGGCAAGGACGGCGAGAAGCGTGCGCTGGCGCACGTCGATACGCGCAAGTTCGGCATGAGCATCCACTCCGAGATGCGCTGCGTCGCCTGCCATCAGGAAATCACCGACAGCCGGGCGCAGCACAGGAAGAACCCGCAGGCCCAGGCACCGAACTGCATCACCTGCCACGAGCAGCTGTGGGCCGACGCCAGGCGCGACAAGCTGACGCAGGAGAAGGAGCGGCTGGGGCTCGTCGTGCAGAACATCGCCGACTACCGCAAGTCCTTCCATGCGCGCCCGGACGCCGACGATCCGACGCGCGCCAAGGCCTTCTGCGAGGACTGCCACGGCAGCCACGAATTCCGCGTGCCGCCCCAGGGCAGCGAGCGGCGCACCGCGTGGCACAAGGAGATTCCGGAAACCTGCGGCGCCAAGTGTCATGAGGACCAGCTCGAGTCCTACCTCGAGTCGGTCCACGGTGAGGAACTGGTCGACAAGGGCAACGTCAAGGCGGCGGTGTGCACCGACTGCCACTCGGCGCACCGCGTCGTGAACACCTCGACCGACAACTTCAAGCTGGCCAACGTCAATACCTGCGGCGACTGTCACAAGAAACAGCTGAACAGCTACACCGACACCTATCACGGCCAGGTGAACCGCCTCGGCTACACCTACACCGCGCGCTGCGTCGATTGCCACCGCAGCCACGACGTGAAGGCGGTCGAGGATCCGAATTCGACGGTGCATCCGAAGAACCGGATGAAGACCTGCATGAAGTGCCACAGCGACAAGAAGCCGGGGATGCACGACGCGACGCCGGGCTTCGCCTCATTCGCGCCGCATGCGACCACCGACGACTTCGAGAAATATCCGCAGATGTTCATCGCGTCGAAGTTCATGGTCGCCCTGCTGATCTTCGTCTTCGCGTTCTTCTGGGCGCATTCCGGCCTCTGGTACTACCGCGAGTGGAAGGACCGCCAGGCCGGCAAGGCGCCGCCGCACATCGACACCAAGGGGCTGGTGCTCGACACGGGCAAGCATTTCCGCCGCTTCCCGCTCGGCTGGCGAATCGCCCACCTGGTCTTCGCGCTGGTGACGATGACGCTGGTGCTCACCGGCACCTCCGCGCTCTACGCCGAAAGCGCGTGGGCGCCGGTGGTGGCGAAGGCGGTCGGTGGGCCGAAGATGCTCGGCCTGATCCACCGCGTCGCCGCCTTCCTGTTCATCGGCATCTTCATGATCCACTTCGTGTACGTGATGCAGAAGCTGCTGCGCGACCGGACCTTCCGCTGGTTCGGCCCGGATTCACTGATCCCGAACTGGAAGGACTTCGCCGACTGCTGGGGCATGTTCAAGTGGTTCTTCGGCAAGGGGCCGCGGCCGCTGTTCGACCGCTGGGCCTACTACGAGAAGTTCGACTACTGGGCGGTGTTCTGGGGCGTGAACATCATCGGCTGGAGCGGGCTGATGCTGGCCTTCCCGCACGTCACCGCGCAGTTCCTGCCGGGCTGGGTGTTCAACGTCGGCACGCTGGTGCATGGCGAGGAAGCCTTCCTGGCGGCGGTGTTCCTGTTCACGGTGCATTTCTTCAACAACCACTTCCGCCCGGACAAGCTGCCGCCGCCGGACGTGGTGATGTTCACCGGCACCCAGTCGCTCGAGGAATTCCGCCACGACCACCCGGCGCACTACCAGCGCCTGGTCGACTCCGGCGAGATCACCCAGTACCTGGTCGACCCGCCGTCGCGGCAATTCCATGGCGGCTCGGTGGCCCTCGGTCTGGCGCTGATCGCGGTCGGCCTGGTGCTGCTGCTGCTGGTCGGGGTCGGGTTCTTCACGACCTGAGCGACGCGCGAAGCGCACAGCGAAGAAGTCCCCTTGGGGGCGACCTGACCGGCCGCCCCGGCACGCAAAAGGGTCTGCCGCGGCAGACCCTTTTTTTTTCACCCGGAGGGCGAGGTGGGCGCCGTCTGCCGGCCGGCGTTGCCGCCGGCCGCAGCGGACGGCGGTTAAACGCCCAGCCCCCAGCGCAGGCCGAGCAGCACGCCCATGCCGGCGACGAAGGGCAGCCACGGGTTGCGCCACAGGCTGGCGGCGGCGACCGCGGCGCCGGCCGCCGCCAGCTTCGGATTGAGCGGGGCCAGTTCGCCGGCAACGAGCAGCACGTCGGGAACGACGATCGCGGCGAGCGCCGCCGCCGGCGCGTAGCGCAGCGCGCGCTGCAGCACGGAGGGCAGCGCGACGCGGCTGCCGAGGACGATGAAGCTGGCGCGCGGCAGCGTCGTCGCCAGCCCGATCAGGATGAAGACCAGCCACAGCGTGGCGTCGTCGAAGGCGTGCGCGTTCATGCGGCCTCCGGCTTCTTCGGCCAGTGGTCGGCGGCGAAACCGGCGGCGATGCCGACGAAGATGCCGGCAAAGAGCCCCAGCTTCAGCGGCAGCGCGTGCAGCAGCACGGCGGTGCCGCCGCCGGCCGCGGCGGCGACCAGCATCGGCCGCATCTTGGCCATCGGCAAGAGCAGGATCATCAGTGCGATCGTCGCCATGAACTCGAGCGACCAGGTCTTCGGGATCGAGCCGGCGGCGAGCACGCCGACCAGCGCGAAGCCCTGCCACAGCAGCCAGCTCCACAGCGACGGCGCCAGGTAGTAGCCGAGCCGCCAGTCACGGTCCTCGGTCTCCAGCATCCGGGTCATGCAGGTGGCGAAGACGCCGTCGGTGAGCAGGTGGCCGCACAGCCAGCGCGGAGCGGCGCCGAGGCCGCGGAATCCCTGCGCGATGGCGGCGCTGAAGATCACGAAGCGCAGGTTCAGCGCCAGCGCGGTGGCGACGATCAGCCACACCGGCGCGCCGGCGGCGATCAGCGGCAGCGTGCCGAGTTGCGCGGTACCGGCGAAGACGATGACGTTCATGCCCATCGCCTGCAGCGGCGTGAAGCCGGTGCCGACCATCGACATGCCGGTGACCAGCGCCCACGGGATCAGGCCGACCGAGAGCGGCAGGAAGGTGCGGAAGCCCTCGCGCGCGCCGGCGCGGAAACTGGGCGAATAGAAGGTGTGCATACGAATTCTGGGGCGCGGCTTGTGGCCGCAGCCGGTTTCGGGTTTCCGGATGGGAAACGGAAAATACCATGCGCCGGCGGACGCGGTGCGCGTGCCGGATGGCGGAAAAGGCAGCGGCGCCTCGCGGCGCCGCTGCGGCCGGGGAGGCGACGCTCAGGCGCGCCCCGCGAGCACTTCCTCGCGATGCGCTGTGCGCATCGCTCAGGCGAGCGCCTTCAGCGCCGCGTCGTAGTTCGGTTCCTGCTTGATCTCCGGCACCAGTTCGGCGTGCAGGACCTTGTCGTTCTCGTCGAGGACGACCACCGCACGCGCGGTGACGCCGGTGAGCGGACCGCCGGCGAAGGCGACGCCGTAGTCGCGCATGAATTCGCGGCCGCGCATCGTCGACAGCGTGACCACGTTGTCCAGCCCCTCGGCACCGCAGAAGCGCGCCTGCGCGAACGGCAGGTCGGCCGAGATGCAGAGGACGACGGTGTTGGCCAGCGCGGTCGCGCTCTGGTTGAACTTGCGCACCGAGGTCGCGCAGGTCGGCGTGTCGATGCTCGGGAAGATGTTGAGCACCTTGCGCTTGCCGGCGAACTTGGCGAGGGTGACGTCGGCCAGGTCCTTGCCGACGAGGGAGAAGGCCGGCGCCTGCTGGCCGGGTTGCGGGAAGTTGCCTTCCACCGGGACGGGGTTGCCGCCGAGGGTAACGCTGCGGGTCATCGTAGGATCCTTTTCTTGTGGTGTGGGTGAGCGATCGTCCCCGATCGGGACCGTGGTTGGGCAGTGTCGCGCGGAAAAAGTTCGCCCGCTTCCGCTTTGCCCGGCCAGCGCCGACAATGGCGGCTTTGCCGCTCTGCCGCCGCCCGATGTTTTCCGCTCCCGTCCGCTACGTCGAACCCGTCTTCCGCCCGCCGAGCGAGGCACAGTCGCTGATCCTGCCGGTCACCGACGGCTGCTCGTGGAACCGGTGCACGTTCTGCGAGATGTACACCGCGCCGCAGAAGGCCTTCCGCGCGCGCGACGAGGACGAGGTGATGGCGACGATCCGCCGCTGCGGCGAGCGCTTCGGCGGCGACGTGAAGCGCGTCTTCCTCGCCGACGGCGACGCGACCGTGTTGCCGACGCGGCGCCTGCTCGCCGTGCTGGCGGCGATCCGCGAGCAGCTGCCGGGCGTGCGCCGCATTGCCAGCTACTGCCTGCCGCGCAACCTGAAGAAGAAGTCGCAGGAGGAAGTGAACGCGCTCGCCGCCGCCGGCCTGTCGCTGGTCTATGTCGGTGCCGAGTCCGGCGACGACGCGGTGCTGGCGGCGGTAAACAAGGGCGAGACCTTCGACTCGACGCGCGACGCGCTCGACAAGCTCGCCGCGGCCGGCATCACCCGCTCGCTGATGATCCTCAACGGCCTCGGCGGGCAGGCGCTGTCCGCGCAGCACGCCGACAATTCGGCGCGGCTGGTCAACGCGACGCAGCCGGAATACCTGTCGACGCTGGTGGTCAGCTTCCCGCTGGGCGAGGCGCGCTTCCGCGCCGGCTTCCCCGGCTGGCAGCCGCTCGACCGGCACGGGCTGTTCGTCGAGCTGGAACGCTTCATCGCCGGGCTGGAACTGAAGCGGACGGTGTTCCGCAGCGACCATGCGTCGAACTGGCTGGCGCTGAAGGGCACGCTCGGCGCCGACAAGGCGCGGCTGCTCGGCGAGCTGCGTCAGGCGATCGCGCACCCGGAGACGGCGCCGCTGCGCCCGGACTGGGCGCGCGGGCTGTAGTTCAGGCCTCCGCGAAGGTGCTCAGGCGCACCCCGGGAGTACTTCTTCGCAAGTGCTGGCGCACTTGCTCAGGCGCACCCCAAGAGTACTTCTTCGCAAGTGCTGACGCACTTGCTCAGGCGAGCGCCTTGCCGACGATCTCGGCGACGTCCGGCGACAGGCCTTCGCTGGCGGCGACCGTTTCCAGCGCCCGCCGCATCGACGCCTGCAGCGCCGGCGTGAAGCTGCGCCAGCGCTCCAGCGCGCGCGCCATGCGCGCCGCCACCTGCGGGTTGATCGCGTTCAGCGCGACGATCTGCTCGGCCCAGAAGGCGTGGCCGTCGGGCGAATGGAACTCGCCCGGGTTGGCGCGGAAATAGCCGCCGAGCAGCGCATAGACCTTGTTCGGGTTGGTCGCGGCGAAGGCCGGGTGGGCGAGCAGCTGGCGCACGCGGGCGAGCGTCGGCGCCGCCGCCGGGTCCCAGCGCCAGGCGCCGGCCTGCAGCGCGAACCACTTGTCGAGCACCAGCGTGTCGGTCGCGTAATGCGCGTGGAACGCGGCGAGCGCGCTGTCGCGCTGCGGCGCCGCGCTGTGCACCAGCGCGCCGAGCGCGCCGAGGCGCTCGCTCATGTTGCCGGCCTGCGCGAACTGCCGTTCGGCGGCGGCGAAGCCGGCCAGCTCGCCGGCGGCGCACAGGTAGCGCAGGCACAGGTTGCCGAGCGCACGCAGCCCGACGTCGCGCGGGTGGTAGCGGTAGTCGCCGGCGACCCGGCAGTCCAGGTGGCGGTCCAGCCAGTCGGCGGCGAAGCGCTTGCCGAGGTCGCGCAGCAGGTGCATCAGCGCCGTGCGCAGCGCCGCCGGGTCGGCTGGCGTCATCCGTTCGAGCAGGTAGCTCTCGCCCGGCAGCGCCAGCGCCTGCGCGTGGAAGGCGGGGTCCAGCGCGTCGTCGGCGAGCAGCGCGCCGAAGGCGGCGACGAAGGCTTCCGGCGTCGCCAGCGGGCGGCCGGCGGCGGCGTCGGCGGCGAGGCCGAGGACGGTGCGCTCCATGAAGCGCTGCGCCGCGTCCCAGCGGTTGAACGGGTCGCCGTCGTGCGCCATGCGGAAGGCGAGCGTCGCGTCGTCCTCGTCGAGGTCGGCGATCACCGGCGCCGAGAAGCCGCGCAAGAGCGACAGCACCGGGCGTTCGGCGACGCCGGTGAAGGTCCAGGTCTGCTCGGCGGCGTCGAGCTCGAGCAGGCGGGTGCCGGGCGCCGTCGCGCCGGCCAGCGTCAGCGGCAGGTCGCGGCCGTCGGCGCCGAGCAGGCCGACGGCGACCGGGATCAGCAGCGCCTCGTCGGCGGCGCCGGCGGAGCGCTGCGCCAGCGTCAGCGTGTAGGTCTGCGCCGCCGCGTCGTAGCGGCCGCTCGCCGACAGCCGCGGCGTGCCCGGGCGCGAATACCAGCGCAGGAACTGCGTCAGGTCGCGGCCGTTGGCGTCGGCCATCGCCGCGACGAAGTCGTCGCAGGTCACCGCCTGTCCGTCGTGGCGCGCGAAGTAGAGGTCCATCCCCTTGCGGAAGCCGTCGCGGCCGAGCAGGGTCTGCAGCATGCGGATGACCTCGGCGCCCTTTTCGTACACCGTCGCCGTGTAGAAGTTGTTGATCTCCTGGTAGCTGTCCGGGCGGATCGGGTGCGCCATCGGGCCTGCATCTTCCGGGAACTGCGCGGCGCGCAGCACGCGCACGTCGTCGATGCGCTTCACCGCGCGCGCGCTGTCGCCGCCTTCGGCGGCGAGCATGTCGGCGGTGAATTCCTGGTCGCGGAAGACGGTCAGGCCTTCCTTCAGCGTCAGCTGGAACCAGTCGCGGCAGGTGACGCGGTTGCCGGTCCAGTTGTGGAAATACTCGTGCGCGACGACCGCCTCGATGCTCTCGTAGTCGACGTCGGTCGCGGTGTCGGGGGTGGCCAGCAGCAGCTTCGAGTTGAAGATGTTGAGCCCCTTGTTTTCCATCGCCCCCATGTTGAAGTCGGAGACGGCGACGATCATGAAGCGCTCGAGGTCGAGCTCCAGCCCGAAGCGCTCCTCGTCCCAGCGGATCGCGCGCACCAGCGACTCCATCGCGTGCCCGGTGCGCTCGAGCGCGGCGGTTTCGGTCCAGATCTGCAGCAGCACCTCGCGGCCGGACATCGTCGTGATCCGGCGCTCGTTCACGGCGAGGTCGGCGGCGACCAGCGCGAACAGGTACGAGGGCTTCGGGAACGGGTCCTGCCAGCGCGCGAAGTGGCGGCCGTCGGCGAGCTCGCCGTGGCCGACCAGGTTGCCGTTGGAGAGCAGCACCGGGTAGCTCGCCTTGTCCGCCTCCAGCGTCACCGTGTAGCGGGCCATCGCGTCGGGGCGGTCGGGGAACCAGGTGATGCGGCGGAAGCCTTCCGCCTCGCACTGCGTGAAGAAACCGCCGCGCGAGGTGTACAGGCCGGACAGCGCGGTGTTCTTCGCCGGCGCGATGCGGGTGACGATGTCGGCGGTCGCCGTGTCGCCGTCGAGGTCGACCTCGATTCGCGTGTCGGTGATGCGCGCGGCGGCGGGCGTCCGGCCGTCGATCTGCAGCGAGACCAGTTCCAGTTCGTCGCCGAGCAGCACCAGCGGCCCGGCCGGCGCCCGCGGGTTGCGTTTCAGCGTCAGCCGGCTGCGCACCAGCGTCGCCGCCGGGTCGAGCGCGAAGTGGAGGTCGACGTCGGTGACGGTCCAGGCCAGCGGCTGGTAGTCGGCGCGACGGATGGTCTGCGGCGTGTCGGTGCGCATGGGGTGTCTCTTCGCGGAAACGGGGTTACAGGGTGTGCGGGACGAGCACCAGTGCCCAGACGGCAGCGGCCAGCGCCAGCGTCAGCAGCACGGCGGCGCTGCCGATGTCCTTGGCGCGCTTGGAGAGGTCGTGATGCTCGTCCGACACCCGGTCGACCACCGCTTCGACGGCGGAGTTCAGCAGTTCGACGACGAGCACGAGCAGGATGCTGCCGACCAGCAGCGCCTTCTCGATGCCGCCCTGGCCGAGCCACAGGCCGAGCGGGATGGTCGCGGCGGCGAGCATCACCTCCTCGCGGAACGCGGCCTCGTGCTTCCAGGCCGCGGCGAGGCCGTCGCGCGAGTAGCCGAGCGCGTTGATCAGGCGGCGCAGACCCTGCTTGCCCTTGAACTGTTCGATGGCGCTCATGCCTTGGCCTTCTGTTTCTTCAGCAGCGGCTTCAGGAAGTGCCCGGTGTGGCTCTCGGCGACCTTGACCACCGCCTCCGGCGTGCCGGCGGCGATGATGCGGCCGCCGCCGCCGCCGCCCTCGGGGCCGAGGTCGACCAGCCAGTCGGCGGTCTTGATCACGTCGAGGTTGTGCTCGATCACCACCACGGTGTTGCCGTGGTCGGCCAGCCGGTGCAGCACCGACAGCAGCAGCTCGATGTCCTGGAAGTGCAGGCCGGTGGTCGGCTCGTCGAGGATGTACAGCGTGCGGCCGGTGTCACGCTTGGAGAGCTCCAGCGCCAGCTTCACGCGCTGCGCCTCGCCGCCGGAGAGCGTCGTCGCGCTCTGGCCGAGCGTGATGTAGGAGAGGCCGACGTCGACCAGCGTCTGCAATTTACGCGCGACGACCGGCACCGCGTCGAAGAACTCGCGCGCCTGCTCGACCGTCATCTGCAGGATGTCGTGGATGTTCTTCCCTTTGTACTGGATCTCCAGCGTCTCGCGGTTGTAGCGCTTGCCGTGGCAGACGTCGCACGGGACGTAGATGTCCGGCAGGAAGTGCATCTCGACCTTGATCACGCCGTCGCCCTGGCAGGCTTCGCAGCGGCCGCCCTTGACGTTGAACGAGAAGCGCCCCGGGCCGTAGCCGCGCGTGCGCGATTCCGGTACGCCGGAGAACAGCTCGCGGATCGGCGTCAAGAGGCCGGTGTAGGTGGCCGGGTTGGAGCGCGGCGTGCGGCCGATCGGGCTCTGGTCGACGTTGATCACCTTGTCGAAGTGGTCGAGGCCGACGATCTCGTCGTGCGCCGCCGGCTCGGTGGTCGAGCCGTAGAGGTGCTTGGCGGCGGCGGCGTAGAGCGTGTCGTTGATCAGCGTCGACTTGCCCGAGCCGGAGACGCCGGTGATGCAGGTGAACAGGCCGACCGGCAGCTCCAGCGAGACTTCCTTCAGGTTGTTGCCGGCGGCGCCGATGACCTGCAGCGTCTTCTTCCGGTCCGGCTTGCGGCGCGCCTCCGGCACGGCGATCTTGCGCCGGCCGGCGAGGTAGTCGCCGGTCATCGACGCCGGGTTGTTCTCGACCTGCTGCGGCGTGCCTTGGGCGACGATCGCGCCACCATGGACGCCGGCGCCGGGGCCGATGTCGACGACGTAGTCGGCGCTGCGGATCGCGTCCTCGTCGTGCTCGACGACGATCACCGTGTTGCCGATGTCGCGCAGCTGGGCCAGCGTCTTCAGCAGGCGGTCGTTGTCGCGCTGGTGCAGGCCGATCGACGGCTCGTCGAGCACATACATGACGCCGGTCAGCCCGGAGCCGATCTGCGAGGCCAGCCGGATGCGCTGCGCCTCGCCGCCCGACAGCGTCTCCGCCGAGCGGTCGAGCGACAGGTAGTCGAGGCCGACGTTGATCAGGAACTGCAGGCGGCTGGTGATCTCCTTGAGGATCTTCTCGGCGACCTGCGCCTTGTGCCCGGTCATCGTCAGCTTCAGGAAGAAGTCGCGCGCCTCGCCGAGCGGCATGCGGCTGATCTGGTGCAGCGTCGCGCCGCCGATGCGCACATGGCGCGCCTCCAGGCGCAGCCGGGTGCCTTCGCAGCTCGGACAGGTCGAGTCGCTGATGAACTTGGACAGTTCCTCGCGCACGGCGACCGAGTCGGTTTCCTTGTAGCGCCGTTCGAGGTTGTGCACGATGCCCTCGAAGCTGTGCTCGCGGATCGTCGGCCGGCCGCGCTCGTTGAGGTAGGCGAAGGGGATCGTCTGCCGGCCGGAGCCGAACAGCACCAGCTGCTGGATCTCGTCGGGCAGCTCGTTCCACGGCGTGTCGATGTCGAACTTGAAGTGCGCGGCGAGCGAGCCGAGCAGCTGGAAGTAGAACTGGTTGCGCCGGTCCCAGCCGCGGATCGCGCCGGCGGCGAGCGACAGGTCGGGGTGGGCGACGACGCGCTTCGGGTCGAAGAACTGGATGACGCCGAGGCCGTCGCACTTCGGGCAGGCGCCCATCGGGTTGTTGAACGAAAAGAGCCGCGGCTCCAGCTCCTGCAGCGCGTACGCGCAGACCGGGCAGGCGAACTTGGCCGAGAACAGGTGCTCGACGTTGGAGTCCATCTCGAGCGCGATGGCGCGGCCCTCGGCGTGCCGGAGCGCGGTCTCGAACGACTCGGCCAGCCGCTGGCGCATGTCCTCGCGCACCTTCAGCCGATCCACCACCACGTCGATGCTGTGCTTCTGCGACTTGGCGAGCTTCGGCAGGGCGTCGATCTCGTAGATTTTTCCATCGACGCGCAGGCGGACGAAGCCCTGCGCGCGCAGCTCGGCGAACAGGTCGAGCTGCTCGCCCTTGCGGTTGGCGACGACCGGCGCCAGGATCATCAGCTTGCTGTCCTCGGGCAGCGCCAGCACGTGGTCGACCATCTGCGATACGGTCTGCGCTTCCAGCGCCAGGTTGTGTTCCGGGCAGAACGGCGTGCCGGCGCGGGCGAACAGCAGGCGCAGGTAGTCGTGGATCTCGGTGACGGTGCCGACGGTCGAGCGCGGGTTGTGGCTGGTCGCCTTCTGTTCGATCGAGATCGCCGGGGAGAGGCCCTCGATCAAATCCACGTCCGGCTTCTCCATCAGCTGCAGGAACTGGCGGGCGTAGGCCGACAGCGACTCGACGTAGCGCCGCTGGCCCTCGGCGTAGAGCGTGTCGAAGGCGAGCGAGGACTTGCCGGAACCGGACAGGCCGGTGATGACGATCAGTTTGTCGCGCGGCAGGTCGAGGCTGATGTTCTTGAGGTTGTGGGTGCGCGCGCCGCGGATGCGGATTTCTTCCATCGGAGGGGTCGGGGAGGTTAAAGCAAACCTGCTAATATACGCCCCTTCCCAGCATGAACCAATCTCGCCAGACTCCCATGTTTTCCCCTTCGGCCGACCCGATGACGCGCGACGAAAAGCGCGCCGGCGCCAGCCTCGCCGCCATTTTTGCGCTGCGCATGCTCGGCCTGTTCCTGATCCTGCCGGTGTTCGCCGTGCACGCCCAGGGCATCCCGGGCGGCGACGACCTGACGCTGGTCGGCCTCGCCATCGGCGCCTACGGCCTGACGCAGTCGCTCTTGCAGATCGCCTTCGGCGCCGCCTCCGACAAGTTCGGCCGCAAGCGGGTGATCATCCTCGGTCTCGTCATCTTCGCGCTCGGCAGCTTCGTCGCCGCCTTCGCGCCCGACATCTGGTGGGTGATCGCCGGCCGCGTGCTGCAGGGCGCCGGCGCCATTTCGGCCGCGGTCACCGCGCTCGCCGCCGACCTCACGCGCGAGCAGCACCGGACCAAGGTGATGGCCATGATCGGCTCGTCGATCGGCCTCGTCTTCGCGCTGTCGCTGGTGCTGGCGCCGGTGCTCTACCGCGCGATCGGCATGGGCGGGCTGTTCGGCATGACCGGCGCGCTGGCGCTGGCGGCGATCCTGCTCGTGCTCTACGTCGTGCCCGAGCCGCCGCCGCCCGAGCACCACGCGGACGGGCCGGTCCCGTTCGCCCGCGTCGCCTTCGACCCGGAACTGCTGCGGCTGAATTTCGGCATCTTCACGCTGCACCTGGCGCAGATGGCGATGTTCGTGGTCATCCCGTTGGCGCTGGTCAAGGCCGGCGGCCTGCCGCTGCCGGAGCACTGGAAGGTCTACCTGCCGGCGCTGCTGCTCTCCTTCGTGCTGATGATCCCGGCGATCGTCGCCGCCGAGCGCAGGAACAAGACCAAGGCGGTGTTCAACGGCGCCATCCTGGTCGTCCTCGCCACCCAGGCCGGCTTCGCGCTGTTCGGCGACGGCGTCTGGTCGCTGGCCTTCTTCCTGTTCCTCTTCTTCGTCGGCTTCAACATCCTCGAGGCCTCGCTGCCGTCGATGATCTCGCGCATCGCGCCGGCGCAGGCGAAGGGGCTGGCGCTCGGCATATATAATACGACGCAGGCGCTGGGGCTCGCCGCCGGCGGCGCGCTCGGCGGTTTCCTCGCGCAGCGCTTCGGCGCCGACGCGGTCTATGCCGCCTGCGGCCTGCTGACGCTGGTCTGGCTGGGCCTCGGCCTGACCATGGCGCCGCTGCCGGTACGCGCGAAGAAGCAACCCGCCCCGCTACCCGATTAAACGCAACCCCTCTGGAGGGAGACAGACAAATGGCTTCGGTCAACAAAGTGATCCTCGTCGGCAACCTCGGCGCCGACCCCGAAACCCGCTACCTGCCGAGCGGCGACCCGGTGACCAACATCCGCCTGGCGACGACCGAAACCTGGAAGGACAAGCAGAGCGGCGAGCGCAAGGAGGCCACCGAATGGCACCGCGTCGTGCTCTTCCGCCGCCTCGCCGAGATCGCCGGCCAGTACCTGAAGAAGGGCTCGCAGGTCTATATCGAGGGCCGCATCCGCACCCGCAAGTGGCAGGACAAGGACGGCCAGGAGCGCTACACGACCGAGATCGAGGCGGAAGAGATGAAGATGCTCGGTGGCCGCCAGGGCCAGGGCGAGCCGTCCTCGTACGGCGGCGGCGAGGCGCCGGCCCCGTCCTACGGCGGCGCCAAGCCGAGCGCGGCGAAGAAGCCGAGCTTCGACGACATGGACGACGACATCCCGTTCTGATCGCCGTATCCGCTGGCACTGTGTGCAGAAAAGCCCCGCATTGCGGGGCTTTTGTATTTCTTTCTGACGTTTCGTCAGGAGATGCTGGCGATTTGTTCAGCCGGCCCGTCGGTGGCCAGTTGAATCGCGCCGGCAACGGAGGGACAATCCGCGCTTTTCGTCTTCCCGCGGCGCCCGCCGGAGTCTCGGGAAGTTCATGATTTCCAAGAAAGAACAGCCCATGAAAGCCTCCCGCACCCTGCTCGCCGCCGCCCTCGTGTCCACGCTGCTGATCGCCGCCTGCGGCAAGAGGGAGGAGGCGCCAGCCGCTGCCGCACCGGCGCCGGCCGCGCCGACGAAGATCGTCGTCGGCCTCGACGACAACTTTCCGCCGATGGGGTTCCGCGACGAGAAGGGCGTGCTGGTCGGCTTCGACATCGACCTTGCCCGCGAGGCGGCGAAGCGCCTCGGTGCCGACGTCGAGTTCAAGCCGATCGACTGGAATGCGAAGGAGGCCGAGCTCTCCGGCAAGCGCGTCGACGTGCTGTGGAACGGCCTGACCATCACCGAGCCGCGCAAGGAGAAGATCGCCTTCACCGCGCCCTACCTGGAGAACCGCCAGATCGTCGTCGTCGCGGCCAGTTCGCCGATCAAGAGCAAGGCCGACCTGGCCGGCAAGGTCGTCGGCGTGCAGGAAGGCAGCAGCGCCGTCGAGGCCATCGAGAAGGACGCCGCCGGCAAGTCGCTCAAGCAGCTGAAGAAGTTCGGCGACAACGTCACCGCGCTGATGGACCTCGCCGCCGGCCGCCTCGACGCACTGGTCGTCGACGAAGTGGTCGGCCGCTACTACACCGCGAAGAAGCCGGGCGAGTATGCCGTGCTCGACGAGCACTTCGGCACCGAGGAGTATGGCGTCGGCGTGCGCAAGGACGACGCGGCGCTGCTCGGCAAGCTGCAGCAGGCGATGGACGGGATGAAGAAGGACGGTGCCGCCGCGCGCATCTCGACGCAGTGGTTCGGCAAGGACATCGTCAAGTAAGCGTCAACTGAGCCGCCCGCCGGCCGCCGTCGGCGGCGGGCCGGTCGCCCGCCGCTGGGCGGATCTTCCATGGACTACCTCCTCAACATCCTCGGCCCGCTGCTCGAGGGCACCGCCGTCACGCTGCAGGTCTTCGTTGCGACGCTGCTGCTGTCGCTGCCGCTCGGGTTGGCGCTGGCGCTGGTCCGCGTCTCGCGCTTCCGCACGGCGAGCGTCGCCGTCAGCGGCTACATCTGGCTGATGCGCGGCACGCCGCTGATGCTGCAGATGCTGTTCATCTACTTCGCGCTGCCCTTCGTTCCCGTCGTCGGCATCCGCCTGCCCGACTTCCCGGCGGCGATCGTCGCCTTCGTGCTCAACTACGCGGCCTACTTCGCCGAGATCTTCCGCGCCGGCATCCAGTCGGTCGGCCGCGGCCAGTACGAGGCCGGCCAGGTGCTCGGCATGAGCCGCGCGCAGACGATGCGCCGGATCGTGCTGCCGCAGATGGTCAAGCGCATCCTGCCGCCGATGAGCAACGAGACGATCACGCTGGTCAAGGACACCTCGCTGATCTACGTGCTGGCGATGAACGACCTGCTGCGCGCCGCGCGCGGCATCGTCCAGCGCGACTTCACGACGATGCCCTTCGTCGTCGCCGCCGCCTTCTACCTGGTCATGACGCTGCTGCTGACCTGGGGCTTCCTGCGTCTCGAGAGGAAATATGCCGTCTACGACGAGTGAGCCGATGATCGTCGCCCGCGACCTGCGCAAGCGCTTCGGCGAGCACGAGGTGCTGCGCGGCGTGTCGCTGACGGTCGGCAAGGGCGAGGTGGTGGCGGTGATCGGCCCGTCCGGCTCGGGCAAGAGCACGCTGTTGCGCTGCCTCAACCACCTCGAGGCGATCGATCGCGGCGAGGTCGTCATCGCGGGCGAGACGCTGGCCGCCACCGACCAGTCCGGCCATTGCCGCTACGCTCCGGAGGCCGAGTCGCGCCGCATCTGCCGCAGGATGGGCATGGTCTTCCAGCACTTCAACCTGTTCCCGCATCTGACCGTGCTGCACAACCTGATCGAGGCGCCGATGACGGTGAAGGGCCTGACGCGCGATGCGATCGTGCCGGTCGCCGAGGAGCTGCTGCGGAAGGTCGGCCTGTTCGAGAAGCGCGACAGCTACCCGTCGCGCCTGTCCGGCGGGCAGAAGCAGCGCGTCGCGATCGCCCGCGCGCTGGCGATGGCGCCGGACATCATGCTCTTCGACGAGCCGACCTCGGCGCTCGACCCGGAGCTCACCGGCGAGGTGCTGCGCAGCATGCGCCAGCTGGCCGAGGAGCACATGACGATGCTCGTCGTCACGCACGAGATGGCGTTTGCCCGCGACGTGTCGACGCGGGTGGTGTTCATGGACGGCGGCGAAGTCGTCGAGGCCGGCGACCCCGCCGCGCTGTTCGGCAACCCCGCGCACCCGCGCACGCGCGCCTTCCTGCAGCGCCTGCGCGCCGGCTGAGCGAACGCCCGCACCCGCGCCGCAAAGCAGAACGGCCTCCGCGGAGGCCGTCTGCCGTTTGTGGAAGGCTCATTTGTCCTTCGGCCAGCGGTCGTGGCCGACGTACTCCTCCCAGCTGATGAAGCCGTCCTTGTTGCTGTCGCGCTTGTCGAAGTTCTCGGCGAGGTAGGGGCTGGCCTTGGCCGCCTCGTCCTTCGACAGCTTGCCGTCCTTGTCGGCGTCGGCGGCGTCGAACTTGGCGACCGCCTGCTCCTTGGCGAGGCGGGCCATGTCGCCCTTGCGCCCTTCCTGGTCGAGCTTGGGGATGACCGACTGCGCCTGGGCTGCCGTGGCGCAAAACAGCGTGGCGAGGATCGAGGCGGCGACGATGGCGGTGGGCTGCTTCATGGGGAACTCCGGCGGCGGTTCGCGTAGACGCCACTGTACCAAGAGCCGGCGGTGCTGGCACGGCGTCGCCGACGGCGCTTGCCCGGGCGCCGGCGCGCAGGCATCATGGCGCCTACAAAACAAGAAACAACCGACAACAAAACTAGGGAGAGGCGCCACTTTCCGGAGGTGCTTCATGAAGTTCGCTCGTCTTGCCGCGCTGGCCTGCCTGGCCGCCGGTGTTTCGTTTCCCGTCCTCGCCGCCGATTACATCGACAACGCCAAGGACTACGTCGACAAGGCCGATTGGAAGGCGATGACCACGGTCACCGTCGAGATGTCGGAACACCATTACCAGCCCGAGGATATCCGCTTCCAGGCGGGCAAGGCCTACAAGGTGCAGCTGAAGAACGTCGGCGAGAAGGACCACTACTTCACCTCGCCGGAGTTCAACCGCGCCGTCGCCTGGCGCAAGATCATGGTCAACGGCCAGATGGAGGCCAAGGCGCCGTACTTCACCGCCTTCGAGGTGCTGAAGAAGGGCGGTCAGCTCGACCTCTACTTCGTTCCGGTCAAGGCCGGCAGCTATCCGGTCTATTGCACGATCGACGACCATCGCGAGAAGGGCATGGAAGGCCAGCTGATCATCGAATGATGGCGAAGCTTCCGCATTTTTCCGCGCTGGCCGCGGTGCTGGCAGCCGCGCCGGCCGTCGCCGCCCCGCCGCAGGCGGTGCCGGTGGCGGTGCTGGCGAAGGCGCCGGCGGTCGACGGCAACCTCGACGACTGGGGGCGCGACGGCTGGGTCAAGGTGCCGGTGAAGCCGGCGGTGGCGGCCAACGAGCGCGCCAAGTATGGCCTCGACGGCGAGGACCGCAACCACACCGGCGCGATCACCGTCGAGCTCAAGGCTGGCGTTGCCGGTGGCCGCCTGTTCGTCGCCGCGCGCTGGCCGGACGATGCAGCCGACACCGCCTACCGCGGCTGGGAATGGTCCGGCAGCCGCTACGTCGAGGGCAAGGCGCGCGACGACATGTTCGCGCTGCGCTGGCACCTCGACGGCGACTTCGACCGCAGCATGCTGTCCGGCAACGGCTACCGCGTCGACGTCTGGCTGTGGTCGGCCGGCCGCTCGAACGCGCTCGGGCTGGCCGAGGACATGGTGCACGAGATCTCGACGCGCAGCATCGACAACGCCGCCGAGTACGCGGTGCAGGGCGTCGGCACCGTCTACATCAAGAAGCACCGCGATGCCGGCGACCCGCTGTACAAGGCGGTGCGGCCGCCGAAGACGCAGGGCGCCGAGCGCATCGAATCGGTCGAACTGAACGCGAAGGCCGCCGGCAGCAGCGCCGACGTGCAGGCCAAGGGCGGCTGGAAGGGCGGCTTCTGGCAGCTCGAACTGGCGCGCAAGCTCGACACCGGCAACGCCGACGACCGCGCCTTCGCGGCCGGCGGCAAGGTCACCGGCCAGATCGCCGTCTTCAACCGCGCCGGCGACGAGCACAAGAGCGTTTCCGAGCCGCTGCTCTTCGACTTTTCCGCGCTGCGCTGAGGCGCTCCGCGGCGCCGCCGCTCAGGCCGGCGCCGAGTCCGCTGCTGCCCCGGTCTCGCCGTAGGCCGTGGTGCGGTTGCGGCCGCCGTGCTTGGAGCGGTAGAGCGCGCTGTCGGCGGCCTCGATCAGTGCTTCCGGGGCGATCAGGCCGGGGCTGGTGGTGCTGGCGACACCGAGGCTGATGGTGACGGCGAGGCCGTCGACGGTCGAGGCCTCGACCAGCTTGCGCAGCCGTTCGGCGACGAGGACTGCCGTCTCCGTCGTCGTCGCCGGCAGGATCAGCACGAACTCCTCGCCGCCGTAGCGGCACGGCGTGTCGTACTGGCGCGTGACCTGGTGCATCCACTGGCCGACCGCTTGCAGCACGCGGTCGCCCTGGTCGTGGCCGTGCTCGTCGTTGAAGCGCTTGAAGTGGTCGACGTCGAACAGCACCACCGACAGCGGCACCTGCGACAGCTTGCTGCGCTCGACCTCGCGCTTCAGCGTGTTGTCGAGGTGGCGGCGGTTGTAGAGGCCGGTCAGCGCGTCGGTGGTCGACAGCCGGCGCAGCTCGTCGAGCAGGCGCTTCTCCTCGGTGACGTCCTGCAGCAGCGCCGCCGAGCCGAGCACGGCGCCCTCCTCGTCGCTGATCGTCGCCGCCGACACCAGGAAGACGCGGCCGTTGTAGGTGACGGTGCGCTCCGGCGGCTTCTCCCACTGGTCGTCCTGGGCGAGCAGGTGCTGCATCGTCGCCGGGTTGTCGAAGACGTTCTCGATGCCGCCGGCGACGATCTGCTCGGCGCTCTTGCCGAGGTACTCGGTCGCCGCCTGGTTGACGATCACCACCTTACCGCTGGCGTCGGTGGCGATCACCGCGGTCTGCGCGCCCTCGACGATCGTGCGCAGCTTGTCGCCCTCGCGCTGCATGTGGTCGTAGGTCGAGCGCAGCTCGCTGGTCATCGCGTTGAAGCCGGCGGCGAGGTGGCCGATCTCGTCGTTGCCCTGTACCGCGACGTTGTGCGTGAAGTCGCCGGAGGAAATGCGGCTGAGCGCCTCGGTCACCGTCTCGATCGGGCGGACGATGGTGCGGCCGAGCATGTAGCCGGTGAGCAGCATCGTCGCCACCAGCGTCAGCGCGAGCAGCGAGAACGATTCGAAGCGGACCTGCTGGACGCTGCGCTCCATCGCCGCCAGCGAGGTGGCGACCATGACCACGCCGCGCGGCTCGCCGGCGCGGCCGTGGCAGCGGAAGCACTTGGGCGAGGTGGCGATCGGGTCGAAGAAGCGCAGCATCCGTTCGCCGTCCCGGCCGCTTTCGATTTCGCTCACCGCTTCCTCGCCGCCGAGCGCACGGGCGAAGGCCGGCTGTGCCGGATCGAGCAGCGGCGGATTGGTTTGGCTGCTGCGCCGGCGCGCGAAGGCCTCCTCGCCGAGCGTGGCGTTGACCGCGTCGATCGTGCGGTTGTCGACGAAGGCCTCGCTGCCGTCGCGGCGCAGGATGCGGAAGTCGGCCAGGCCCTCGACCGAGCGCATGCGCTGGGTGTATTCGCGCATGATCTCGGCGTGGTCGTCGAGCATCACCGTGTTGATGACGGTGACGATCGACTCGGTCAGCTTGTGCAGCGAGCGCTCGTTCTCGGCACGGATCGCGCGCTCCGCCGACGCCATGTAGTAGAACGCGGTCGCGGTGAAGCCCAGCGACAGCGTCAGCATCAGCAGGATCGGCACCTTGTGGCGCAGGCGGCGGATGGTCATGCCGGTCCTCCGCTGCCGTCGGCGGCCGATGTGCCGGCGATCGCGACGCGGTTGCGGCCGCCTTCCTTGGCGCGGTAGAGCGCCGCGTCGGCGGCGGCGATCAGCGTGTCCGGGATGGCCGTGTCGATCTCGGGCAGGGCGGCGACGCCGAGGCTGATCGTCACCCGCAGGCCGTCGACTTCCATCGCCTCGACCGCGGTGCGCAGCCCTTCGGCGAGCTCGGCGGCGGCCGCCAGCGGGGTGGCCGGCAGGATGCCGAGGAACTCCTCGCCGCCGTAGCGGCAGGGAACGTCGGTGCCGCGCAGGCCGGCGCGCATTGCTGCGGCCACCGCCTGCAGCACGCGGTCGCCCTGGTCGTGGCCGTGCGTGTCGTTGAAGCGCTTGAAGTGGTCGACGTCGAACATCACGATCGCCAGCGGTTGCCGCGTGCGGCGGGCGCGGTCGAGCTCGCTGCGCAGCGTGTTCTCGAGGTGGCGCCGGTTATAGAGGCCGGTCAGGCCGTCGGTCGTCGACAGCCGGCGCAGCTCGCCTTCCAGCTGCAGTTCCTCGGTCATGTCGCGGATCTGTGCGACCGTGCCGAGCAGGGCGCCGTCGCTGTGGCGGATGGTGTTCACGAAGACGCGCAGGTGGCGGTCGCCGTGCATCTTCATGTGCGGCCCGGAGTGGTCGCCGGCGGAGAGCCAGGCGACGATCTCCTCCGGTGCGTCGAAGAGGCCGAGGAAGCCTTCGCGGACGATGTCGGCCTCGGATTTGCCGAGCAGCGTCGCCGCCGCCGGATTGACCAGCACGATGCGGTCCTCGCTGTCGGTGACGACGATGCCTTCGGCGGAGCTCTGGATGATCGTCGTCAGCTTGGCCTGCTCGCGGCGCAGGCCGGCGTAGGTGCGGCGCAGCTCGTCGGTCATCAGGTTGAAGGAGGACGCCATCTGCCCGATCTCGTCGCTGCTGCCGATCTTCATCTGCGATTCGAGGTCGCCGCCGGAGACCGCGGCCATCGCCGTGCGCGCCTTCTCGATCGGGCGGATCACCGCGCGCCCCAGCGTGTAGCCGGTGAGCAGCATGGTCAGCATCAGCGCGCCGCCGAGCAGCACGACCACGTTCTGGCGGGTCTTCAGGATGTCGCGCTCGACGCGCGCGAGCGAGGTGGTGAGCATCACCACGCCGCGCACCGGGCTCTTGCTGCCGTGGCACTTGTAGCACTGCTCGGCGTTGGGTACCGGCAGCATGAAGGTCAGCGTCGAGCGTTCGGGGTTGGCGCGGTCGTAGAGCATCAGCGGCTGTCGCGTGTTCACTACCTGCTGCAGCCGGGCGTCGTCGGCGGTCAGGATCGGCACGCGTTTTTCCTCGTCGCGCGGCCAGAACAGCTCCTCGCCGCGCCGCCGGTTGACGTCGTCGATGGTCGCGTTGTCGCGGAAGGCTTCCTCGCCGTTGCTGCGCATGATGCGGAACTCGGAGACTTCGGCGATCTTCTTCAGGTTGTCGGCGAAGGCCTGCGCGATGTCCGCGGAGCCCGCCAGCATCACGCTCTGCAGGCCCTGGCTGACGCTTTCGGCGAGGCGCACCATGGTCTGTTCGTTCTGCGCGAGCAGCGCCTGTTCCTGGTGCGAGACGTAATAGTAGGCGGAGGTGACGAAACCGAGCGCGGCGGTGAGCCCGACGACGGCCAGCATCTTGTGGCGGATTCGCGTCAGTTGCATCGGCTCGTGTCGGGGGCGGCGGCGCTCGGCAGGTCGGGAAATGCCGGGCCGGCGGACCGGAGCGGCGACAATCCGCACATACTAAAAGGAATGCCTGCGCGCTGCCAGTGCATATGTCGGGTTTTGCCGCCCGCCGGCGGCGGGGGTCCACCTCGGACGCGATTTGATGCAGAATTGCCGCAGCGCAACAAAACAGACCCAGACAAGGGCGGAGGTAGTCGAGTGAACAGTCCCAGCAGCAGTCCCCTTGCCGTGCCGGCCGCCGCCGTGCGCCGCGCCGCCTGAGCGGCCGCCGGCAGAACCGCGTTTCCCATGTCAACCCATTCTCCCGCACAGACCGCCGTTCCCGTGCTGGCGCTGGCGGCTCTCGGCATCGTCTATGGCGACATCGGCACCAGCCCGCTCTATGCGATGAAGGAAGTCTTCGCCGGCAACCACCCGATCCCGCTCACCGACGACAACGTGCTCGGCAGCCTGTCGGCGTTCTTCTGGGCGCTGATCGTCGTCGTCTCGCTGAAGTACGTGATGATCATCACGCGCGCCGACAACCGCGGCGAGGGCGGCATCATGGCGCTGATCGCGCTGGCGCTGCACGACGCGCAGGGCAACCCGCGGCGGCTGAAGATCATCTCGATCATCGGCATCCTCGGTGCCGCGATGTTCTACGGCGACGGCATGATCACGCCGGCGATCTCGGTGCTGTCCGCGGTCGAGGGGCTGGAGATCATCGCCCCCGACCTGCATCCCTTCATCATCCCGGTGACGCTGCTCGTGCTGGTCGCGCTGTTCGCCATGCAGAAGCGCGGCACCGCGCGCGTCGGCGGGATGTTCGGGCCGGTCATGATCGTCTGGTTCGCGACGCTGGCCGGTCTCGGCCTCTACAACATCGCCGATAACCCGCATGTGCTGCTGGCGCTGAACCCGCTCTACGCGCTCGGCTTCATCTTCGCCAACAAGGCCATGGCACTGGTGGCGATGGGCAGCGTGGTGCTCGCGGTAACCGGCGCCGAGGCGCTCTACGCCGACATGGGGCACTTCGGGCGCAAGCCGATCCAGCTCGCGTGGTACGGCCTCGTGCTGCCCGCGCTGGTGCTCAACTACTTCGGCCAGGGGGCGCTGATCCTGGCCAACCCGGAAGCGGTGTCGAATCCGTTCTACCTGTCGGCGCCGGGCTGGGCGCTGGTGCCGCTGGTCGTGCTGGCGACGGCGGCGACGATCATCGCCTCGCAGGCGGTGATCTCGGGCGCCTTCTCGATCTCGCGCCAGGCGATGCAGCTCGGCTTCATGCCGCGCATGGAAATTCAGCACACCTCGGAGAAGGAACAGGGACAGATCTACCTGCCGGCGGTGAACTGGGGGCTGCTGCTCGCAGTGGCGATCCTGGTGCTCGGCTTCAAGTCGTCGAACAACCTTGCCGCCGCCTACGGCATCGCCGTCACCGGCGACATGGTGATCACCTCGCTGCTGGCCACCGTAGTCGTCGCCAAGGTCTGGGGCTGGGGCTGGAACAAGGCGATCGCGCTGTTCGCCGCCTTCCTCTCGGTCGAGCTGGTGTTCCTCGCCGCCAACATCCTGAAGATTCCCGACGGCGGCTGGTTCCCGCTGGTCGCCGGTGCCGCCGTGTTCGTGCTGATGACCACCTGGAAGCGCGGCCGCCAGCTGCTCAACGACCGCCTGCAGGGCGAGGCGATCCATCTCGACGCCTTCATCGATGCGCTGCTCGCCGGTATGCCGACGCGCGTGCCGGGAACCGCGGTGTTCATGAACGCCGACCCGAACGGCGTGCCGCATGCGTTGATGCACAACCTGATGCACAACAAGGTGCTGCACGAGCGCGTCGTGCTCGTCTCGGTGCAGGTCTACGACGTGCCCTACGTGCCGGAGATCGACCGCGTCGAGGTGCACAAGCTGAAAGGCGACTTCTACCGCGTGATCGTCCAGTACGGCTTCAAGGACGAGCCGGACATCCCGGCGGCGCTGTCCCTGTGCGCCGAGGCCGGGCTCGCCGTCGAGATGATGGACACCTCGTTCTTCCTCGGCCGCGAGACGCTGATCCCGCGCCTCGGCTCGGAGATGGCGCTGTGGCGCGAGAAGCTGTTCGTCGCGATGTTCCGCAACGCCGGCAGCGCCACCGCCTTCTTCAAGATTCCGTCGAACCGGGTGGTCGAACTGGGCACGCAGATCGTGCTCTGATGCGGCGGGGCGGGGGGAGGGGTGTGACACCCTGGCGCGGCCTTGGGCCGGGACCCGTCTGGAGGAGAGTGCCGGGGGTTCGCGAGGGCATCACCCCTCCTTTATAGCGGCGGCCGCTGACCACCGTCTGACGGCGGTGCGCCGGAGCGCCCGGCGATCCCCTTCGCCAGCCCGTCGCGGCGGGCGATCTCCCAGAGGATCGCGGCGAACTGCTCGGCCAGTTCGTGGCGGATCGCCGCCGGCCCCAGCAACGCGGTCAGCAATCCGCCGTCGGGCGTCACCTCCGCCCGGTATTCGAGCCGGGTGCCGCTGCCGTCCGCCTGCAGCCGCATCGTGCTGTTCAGCGCGCGCGCCGTCCCCGCCAGCTGGCGGGCGCGGATCTCCTGCTGCGGCACCAGCTCGATCTCGCGCGTCGAGCCGAAAGTCAGCGAAAACGGTCCGAACCACGCGCGCCCCTGCTGCTCGACGCGCAGCTGCCGGCCGTCGCGCGCGACGACCCGGCTGCGTTCGAGGTTGGGGATGAAGCTCGCCATGCGCTCGAAGTCGGTCAGCACCTCCCAGGCGATCGCCGGCGGGGCGGCGGTGTGCAGGTCGACCTCGATGCGGAAGAGGTCGCCGCGACGGCTGACGCGGATGTCGTCGATGCCGCCCGGCGGCGGCTGCGCCGGCCCCTCCGCCGGCGCCGGCGAGAAGGCGGCGGTCGCCAGCAGCAGCGGGAGGGCGAGGGCGAGGCGGCGCAGACGGGTCGTCACCGGGACAGTCTGCGCGCCTTTCCTGACGCCGCCCTGAAGGCGCGCGGGACGGCGCCCGGCTACAGCCGGCGGATCTTCTCCAGCAGCGCCGTCGTCGATTTCTCGTGGATGAACGGGATCGAATGCACGCGGCCGCCCCAGCCCAGCACCTCCGGCGCGCCGACGATGCGCGCCACCGGCCAGTCGCCGCCCTTGACCAGCACGTCCGGGCGGCAGTCGAGGATGCGTGCGAGCGGCGTGTCCTCGTCGAACCAGGTCACCAGGTCCACGCAGCCGAGGGACGCCATCACCGCCAGCCGGTCCTCCAGCGCGTTCACCGGGCGGTCGTCGCCCTTGCCCAGCCGTTTCACCGACGCGTCGCTGTTCAGCGCGACGACCAGCGCGGCGCCGAGCGCGCGCGCCTGCGCCAGGTAGGTGGCGTGGCCGCGGTGCAGGATGTCGAAGCAGCCGTTGGTGAACACCAGCGGCCGCGGCAGGCGGGCGACCGCCTCGGCGAGGCGCTCCGGCGGGCAGATCTTGGCTTCGAAGGCGGGGGCGGGGTAGGCGGTCATGCGGCGTGTCGTTGGCTCGGGAACGGCGATTCTACTGCGTCCGGCGGCGGGGAGCTAAATTGCCGGCCGGCGGTCCAACCCGGCGAACCCCTGGAGGAGCCCACCCATGTTGCTGTTCCGACCGCTTCGCGCGCTGCTGCTCATCGCCGGCCTGGCCGCGCCGCTCGCCCCGGCCGTTGCCGACCCGGCCTGTCCGGCCCTGCTCAACCATACCTTCCCGCGCCTGCAGGACGAGCAGCCGCAGTCGCTCTGCGCGTGGCAGGGCAAGGTCCTGCTGGTGGTGAATACCGCCAGCTATTGCGGCTTCACCAAGCAGTACGACGGACTGGAGAAGCTCTACGCGCGGCTGAAGGACCGTGGCCTCGTCGTCGTCGGCTTCCCGACCAACGACTTCGGCGAGCAGGAGCCCGGCAGCAACCAGGAAATCGCCGAGTTCTGCCGGCTGACCTACGGCGTCGAGTTTCCGATGTTCGCCAAGACCACGGTCAAGGGCGAGCGGAAGAATCCCTTCTATGCGCAGCTGATCGCCGCCTCGGGAACGACGCCGAAGTGGAACTTCTACAAGTACCTGATCGACCGCAGCGGCAAGGAAGTGGTGGCCTACTCGAGCTTCACCGACCCCGACGACAGGAAGCTGCTGGCGAAGATCGAGGAATTCCTCGCCCGCCGCTGACGCCGGCGCGCGGCGACCGCCGGGCCGCCTGAGCCCGCGGTGTCAGACGCCGGGCAGCGTCGCCCGGAAGGCGGCTGCCTCCTCCTCGATCCAGCGGCGGAAGGCAGCGATCATCGGCTGCTCGGCGCGCGTTTCCGGCACCACCAGGTGGTAGCCGATGTCGAGCGCGATGCGCTGCGCGAACGGCGCCAGCAGGCCACCGGAGGCCAGTTCGCCGGCGGCCAGCACGACCCGCCCGAGGGCGACGCCGCGGCCCTCGGCGGCGGCCTGCAGGACCAGGTGGCCGTCGTCGAAGTGCGTACCGCGCGAGGTGTCGGCGCCGTCCACGCCGGCGAGCCTGAACCATTCCGCCCAGCCCGGCATGCGCCCGATCATGCGCAGCGAATCGTCGTGCAGCAGCGGCAGCGCGGCCAGCTCGGCGGGGTCCTTCAGCGTCCGTCGGCGGCCGAGCAGCTTGCGGTTGAGCATCGGCGTCAGCGCTTCGCCGAACAGCCGGAACGCGGCGAGGCGGGGATAGAGGCCGCGGCCGAAGCGGATCGCGGCGTCGACGTGGTCGCGGTCGAAGTCGACCAGCGCGGTGCCGGCGGCGATGCGCAGGTCGATCTCCGGGTACTGCTGGGCGAAGCCGCCGAGCCGCGGCACCAGCCACTTGGCGGCGAACGACGGCGTCGTGCTGACGGTCAGCACGCCGCGCTCGCCGCGCGAGCGCAGCAGTTCGACGCCCTTCGCCAGCCGGTCGAAGCCGTCGCGGAAATGCGCCAGCGCCAGCACCCCCTGCTCGGTCAGGAACAGCCGCCGCGTCGTGCGGCGGAACAGCGGCACGCCGAGGTATTCCTCCAGTCCCTTGATCTGGTGGCTGATCGCCGCCGGCGTCACGTGCAGCTCTGCGGCCGCCTGGCTGAAGCTGAGCAGCCGGCCGGCGGCCTCGAACGCGCGCAGCGCGTTGAGCGGCGGCATCGATCTCATGATTTAGTTTTCCTCACAAATATATGTGCCGAATCCTCGTTTGTCGGCACCGCCATGTACGACTAGATTTCGCATCACCGCAGCGTATTTCGCAGCGCGGCCAGATCAACGATTTTAGTGAACAAACCTAAGGATTGGAAACTGCCATGACGACCTCTTCCCCCGCTTCCGCAACCCCGCAATCGATCGGCATCCTCGGCACCGGGCGCATGGGCGTCCGCCTCGCCGCGATGTTCGCCCGCGCCGGCCGCCGCGTCGTGCTCGGCTCGCGCGACCGCCGGCGCGCCGCACGCATCGTCGACGGCCTGCAGCTGCCCGGCCTCGTCGCCGGCAGCTACGAGGACGCGGCGGCGGCGCCGGCGGTGCTGCCCGCCGCCTTCATCCGCGACGGCCTGTTCGACCTGCTCGAGGCCTACCGCGCCCAGCTCGACGGCAAGATCCTGATCGACATCACCAACCCGTTCAACGACACCTATACCGACTTCATCCTGCCGTGGAACACCAGCGGCGCCGAGGAGCTGCAGAAGCGCTTCCCGCGCGCGCGGGTGGTCGGCGCGTTCAAGAACGTCTGGTGGGAGGTGTTCGACCAGCCGCAGTTCGCCGGCGGCGTCAGCGACGTCCTCGTCGTCGGCGACGACGACGCGGCCAAGCAGGCGCTGTTCGCGTTCGCCGCGGGCACGCCGTTCCGCTACATCGACGCCGGCGCGCTGCAGAACGCGCGCACCGTCGAGCGCATGACGCTGCTGTCGGGCGAACTGGGGCTGCGCTACCGCTACTTCCCGCGCATGAACTGGCGCCTGCTCGGCGAGCCGTGGACGCCCGGCGCGCAGGACCGCATCGGCGCGCTGATCGCGCGCTGAACAGCCGGGAGCCGACGATGGACGCGGCCGACGACATGTTTACCTGCAACCGGCAGCAGCGGCCGACCGACAACCCCGGCTTCGCGCAGATGTTCGCGCCGGGCCGGCTGAGCCTCGGCCTGTTCTTCCCGATCGAGTCCTTCGCCGGCGACCGGCCGAGCATGGGCGGCCAGGTCGCGCTCGCCCGCCGCGCCGAGCAGGCCGGCTTCGGCGCGCTGTGGTTCCGTGACGTGCCGCTGCGCGACCCGGACTTCGGCGACGTCGGCCAGGTCTTCGACCCCTGGGTCTATCTCGGCTACATCGCCGCCGGCACGCGCCGCATCGCGCTCGCCACCGGCGCCATCGTGCTGCCGATCCGGCATCCGGTGCATACCGCCAAGGCGGCGGCCTCGGTCGACCGGCTGAGCGGCGGCCGATTGGTGCTCGGCGTCGCTTCCGGCGACCGGCCGAGCGAGTTTCCCGCCTTCGGCCGCGCACTGGAGGCGCGCGGCGATCTGTTCCGCGAGCACCTGCACGTGCTGCGGCGGCTGCTCGGCGAATCCTTTCCGGCGGTGGACAGCGCCTACGGCGTGCTGCGCGGCCTCGACCTGGTGCCCAAGCCGCGCGCCGACGGCATCCCGCTGCTGGTCACCGGCCACAGCCGGCAGAGCCTCGACTGGATCGCCGCGCACGCCGACGGCTGGGTCACCTATCCGCGCAGCCTGGAGGCGCAGCAGCGGACGATCGCCGGCTGGCGGGAGACCGCGGCGCGCGTCCGCCCCGGCGAGTTCCTGCCCTTCGCGCAGTCGCTCTACCTCGACCTCGCCGACGACCCGGGGCTGCCGCCGCAGCCGATCCACCTCGGCTACCGGGTCGGCCGGCGGCCGCTGGTCGAGCTGTTGGCGGCGCTGCGCGACGCCGGTGCCAATCACGTCGCGCTCAACCTGAAATATGGCCGGCGGCCGGCGGTGGCGGTGCTCGACGAGCTGGCCGAGCACGTCCTGCCGGCGTTCGCGCCGATCGCAGCGGCGGCCTGAGTCGCCACCGTACTTCGTCACGACAAGGAGATTTCGATGACACAAGACGCCGTCCGGGAACGCTTCCGGATTCCCGACCGGGTGCCGGTACCCCTTGGTGCCTATCGCGCGGTGATCGTGCGCGGCGAGCTCGGTTTCGTTTCGGGGCAGTTTCCGTACCGGGAGGGCGTTCTCGCCTATCGCGGCAAGGTCGGCGCCGGCCTCTCCCCCGAGCAGGGGCGCGAGGCGGCGGCGCTGTGCGCGCTGAACGCGCTCGGTCAGCTGCGCCGCGCGCTGGGGGCTGACTACGCGCGCGTGCTGCTGACGCGGGTCGACGGCTACATCGCGTCGGCGCCTGATTTCCTCGGCCAGCCGGGGGTGCTCGACGGCGCCTCGGAGCTGTTCGTCGATGTCCTCGGCGAGCGCGGCGCCCATGCGCGCACCGTTTTCGCCGTTCCCCAATTGCCGCAGGACGCGCCGATCGAGCTGGTCGTCGGCTTCGTTCTCGGCGACGCCGCATGAGCCCCGTGCGGCCGTTTCGACGCCGGCCCGCGTGCGGGCCGGTCTTTTTCCCGTCCCTTTGAAGGAGGCTATCCATGCCCTTGGTCCGTATCGATCTGAACCGGGGAAGCACCCCCGAATTTCGTGCCCGTCTCGGCAGCGCGGTGTACCGCGCGATGGTCGAGACCATGAACGTGCCGGAGAACGACCGCTTCCAGGTGATCGCCGAGCGCGAGCCCGGCAGCCTGATCTACGATCCGTCGTATCTGGGAATCAAGCGCAGCGATCGGGTGATCTTCATCCAGGTCACGCTCAACGCCGGCCGCACGGTCGAGCTGAAGAAGGCCTTCTACGCCCGCGTCGCCGAACTGCTGGGCAGCGAACTGGGGGTCCGCGGCGAGGACGTGTTCATCAACCTGGTCGAGGTCGCCAAGGAGAACTGGTCCTTCGGCCACGGCGTCGCGCAGTATGCGAGTTGAGCCGGTGCGGCGGAGGATGCACGGATGAAGTTCGCACGCCTGTCGACGCCGCGCGGCGTCACTGTCGCCGTCGTCGATGACGCCGCCGGCCGCTACTGGCCGCTGGCGGAGCTGGCCGGCTTCGCCGGCGACATGGCCGAACTCGCCGCGCAGTACGCGACGCTGCGCCGCCGGCTCGCGCCGCGCGGCGCCGGCCGGCCGCTGGCCGAGGCGCAGCTGCTGGCACCGCTGGTGCCGCGGCGCAACCTGTTCTGCGTCGGCAAGAACTACCGCGAGCATGCGCGCGAGTTCAGCCGCTCCGGCTTCGACGCCAGCGCCGCGGCCGGCGAGGAGGCGCCGCCGGCGCCGGTGTTCTTCTCCAAGCCTCCGAGCACGATCGTCGGCCCCGGCGGGGCGGTGTCCTGCCATCCCGGCGTGACGCGCGAGCTGGACTACGAGGCCGAGTTGGCGGTCGTGATCGGCCGGGGCGGACACCACATCCGGCGCGCCGACGCGATGGCGCACGTGTGGGGCTACACGATCGTAAACGACGTCACCGCGCGCGACCTGCAGCGGCAGCACCGCCAGTGGTTCCTCGGCAAGTCGCTCGACACCTTCTGCCCGATGGGGCCGTGGATCGTCACCGCCGACGAGGTCGACGGCAGCCGCCTGCGCGTGCGCTGCTGGATCAACGACGAACTGCGCCAGGACGCGTCGACTGCCGACCTTATCTTCGACATCCCGGCGCTGATCGAAACGCTGTCGGCCGGCATCGAGCTGCATCCCGGGGACGTGATCGCCACCGGCACGCCGGCCGGCGTCGGCATCGGCTTCACGCCGCCGCGCTTCCTCGCCGCCGGCGACCGCATGCGGATCGAGGTCGAGGGGATCGGCGTACTGGAGAACCGCCTCGCCTGAGGCGGCAGCGGCGGCGGCCCGCGCAGCGCTGCGCGCGCCGCCGCCGGGCGGGGGTCAGTTCTGCACCGGCGCCGGCTGCTGCGTGCCGCCGCTGCCCGGCGGCGGCACGTCGAGCGACTTCGCCTTCTCCGGGGGGATGACCTCCATCAGGTTCACGACCTTCTTCACGCCGCTGGTGGTGCGCGCGATCTCGATCGCGGCGTCGGCCTCGGCGCGGGTGACCAGGCCGAGCAGGTGCACCGTGCCGGCCTCGGTGACGACCTTGACCAGGTTGGCGCGGAACTTGCCGCCGTCGACGAAGCGGCCCTTGACCTTGGAGGTGATGAAGGCGTCGTTGCTGCGGTCCTGGAACGAGCGCGCCGGGCCGACCTGCAGCTCGTTCCAGACGTCCTGGACGCCGGCGATGCCGCGTACCAGGCGCTCGATCTCGCCCTTCGTCTGCTCGTCCGGCACCTCGCCGGTGAGCAGCACCTTGCGGTTGTAGCTGGTCTGGTTGACGTGCACCTTGTCGCCGTACTTGTTCATCAGGTTGCCGAGGATCTTCCACTCGATGCCCTCGTCGTCGGTCTGCGTGCCGAAGCTGCGGCGGTCGATCACCGCCAGCGCGCCGGCGGTGGCACCGGTGGCGACGGCGGCGACGCAGCCGGAAAGGGCCGGCGCGAGCAGCGCGGCGAGCAGGGCGGCGATCAGCGTGCGTTTCATCATTCGTCAACTCCCAGCAGCAGACAGTCGATGCCATCGCACAGGCAGTGGATGGCGAGGAGGTGGGTTTCCTGGATGCGCGCAGTGCGCTCGGCCGGCACGCAGAGGTGGATGTCGCCCTCGCGCAGCAGCTGGCCGATCTGGCCGCCGCCCTTGCCGGTCAGCGCGACGACGGTGAGGTCGTTGTCGTGCGCGGCGCGGATCGCCTCGATCACGTTCGCCGAGTTGCCCGAGGTCGAGATCGCCAGCAGCACGTCGCCGGGCTGGCCGAGCGCGCGCACCTGCTTGGCGAAGACGACGTTGTAGCTGTAGTCGTTGGCGATCGCGGTCAGGATCGAGCTGTCGGTGGTCAGCGCGATCGCGGCGAGTTCCTGGCGTTCGGCCTCGAAGCGGCCGACCAGCTCGGCGGCGAAGTGCTGCGCGTCGGCGGCCGAGCCGCCGTTGCCGCAGGCGAGGATCTTGCCGTTGTTGACCAGGCAGGCGACCATCGTCTGCACGGCGTCGGCAAGAGGGGCGGCGAGGAATTCCATCGCCTCGAGCTTGGTCTGGGCGCTGTCCTGGAACTGCTGGCTGATGCGTTCGATGAGGTCCATGCGGGATCGGGCTGAAAAGGCTGAAAACGGTGGCTGAAGTGCGGCCGATTCTATCAGAGGAGCAGATACACCTCGAATTCGACCCGCTGCCACGGGTCGCGGTGCTCCCTCAGCCGCGCGACGCGCGCTTCGACGCGTTCGCCGCGGTCCATCGCCGCCGCCAGTGCGCGGTTCTCGGCGCGCGGCACGTAGCCGAGCCGGCGGCCGTTCCACTCGACGCGGATGGCGTTGCCATCGTGCCGGTTGTCGGGTTCGCGCGTCAGTAACAATTTGTCACCGGGACGGATCTGCTGCCAGACCGCGGACAGCGCGTAGTACTGGCTGCCGGCGAGCGGCGAGCGCTGCACCAGGACCTGCACGCGCTCGGCAGCGCCGGCGCCGGCGGCGAATGCGGCCAGCAGCAGGCTAGCAATCGTCCGCCGAAAAGGCATCCCTGATCCATTCGATGCCGTCGGCGGCGAGCGCATCGAGCAGCACGCAGTCGAAGCGGCACGGCACGTCCGCCGTTCCCGCCCGCTGCGCCAGATAGTGCCGGGCGGCGAGCAGCAGGCGCCGGCGCTTGCCGGCGCCGATGCTGGCCGCGGCGCCGCCGAAGGCCGCGTTGCGGCGCAGGCGGACCTCGACGAAGACCAGCGTCCGCCCGTCGCGGCAGACGAGGTCGATCTCGCCGCCGCGCACGCGGTAGTTGCGCGCGGCAACGACCAGGCCGCGGCGCGCCAGATAGGCCGCCGCGAGCGCCTCGGCGCGGGCGCCGGGCGTGGTATCGTTGGGCTTCGCCAAAGCCATCCTTTCCATGACGATAGAATATCCTGCATTGTATGTGGTCGCCACGCCACTCGGAAACCTCGGCGACCTCACCGTCCGCGCCGCCGAGGTGCTGCGCGCGGTACCCTGGGTCGCTGCCGAGGACACCCGCCACTCGGCGCCGCTGCTGCGCCACCTCGGCTCGCCGGCGAAGCTGCTGCCGGCGCACGAGCACAACGAGGAGGCCGCCGCCCGCCAGGTGATCGAGCGTCTGGCCGCCGGCGACGCGGTGGCGCTGATCTCGGATGCCGGCACGCCGGCGATCTCCGACCCCGGCGCGCGGCTGGTCGCCCGCGTGCGCGAGGCCGGCTTCCGCGTCATTCCGCTGCCCGGACCGTGCGCTGCCGTCGCCGCGCTGTCGGCCGCCGGCATCGCGGCGCCGCACTGGCTGTTCCACGGCTTCCTGCCGGCGAAGGCGAAGCAGCGCGACGACGCGCTGCGCGAGCTCGCCGCGCTGCCCGCGGCGCTGGTCTTCTACGAGGCGCCGCACCGCATCGTCGATACCGTCGCCGCGCTCGCCGCGGTGTTCGGCCCGGCGCGCCGGCTGGTCATCGCCCGCGAACTGAGCAAGCTGTTCGAGACGATCCATGCCTGCCCGCTCGGCGAGGCGTCCGGCTGGCTCGCGGCCGACGCCAACCGGCAGAAGGGCGAATTCGTGCTGATCGTCGACGCACCGGCCGACGTGCAGGGAAACGATGCCGAGGGCGAGCGCGTATTGAAATTGCTGCTCGCCGACGGGCTGCCGGTGAAGCAGGCGGCGAAGCTCGCGCACGCGATCACCGGTGCCGCGAAGAACGCGCTTTACGCGCGGGCGCTGGCGCTGCGCGGCGAGACCTAAGCCCAGCGCGACAGGAACTCCAGCAGCGCTTCCCGGCGCGCAGCAGGCAAGCGGCGGAAGGCGGCGAGCAACTGCGCCTCGTCGTCGGCAAGGGGGCGTCCGACGCGGTATTCCGCCGGCGGCTCGCCGACGCCCGGAGCGAATTGCCGCGGGCCGCGGCCGGTCGCCAGCCACTCGAAGAAGACGTCGAATTCGACCGCCAGCAGCCGCAGGTTGTCCACCGTCGGTTCGGTCTTGTTGTTTTCCCAGTCGGAGACGGTCGGCTGGGTGACGCCGACGCGGCGGGCCAGTTCGCCCTGGCTGCAGCCGCTTTCCTCGCGAAGCTGCTTGATGCGGAGTCCAATTTTCATCCGGCAACCCTAGCGGCCGGGCCGGATGCTGAAAAATAGGAATAGCCTATTGACATAAACATAGGCGATGCCTATAGTGTTTTCAGGGTGAGCCAGTAGTTTTGGGGCGGCATGCCGCCGGTCGAATTTGCGAGGTGTACCGCAAAGCGGCCGCGGACGCCAGGAGTTGCTGCGGGCGGCGGGGGGCACGGGGAGGGGAGAGCATGGGACAGGTGACGATCGTTCTCGATGACGCGACCGAGGCTGCGCTGGGCGACGCGGCGCATGCGGCCGGCGTTTCCTGCCACAAATGGCTGGTCGATCTCGTGCGCCGCAATGCCGGCGGCGACGCCCCGCCGGCGATCCTGATCGTCGACGATGACCCGGTCTTCCGCGAGGTACTGCGCTGCCAGGTCGAATACCTCGGCTGGGCTGCGGAGACCGCGGAGAACGGTGCCGAGGCGCTGGCCCTGCTGGCCGAGCGGCGCTATCGCCTGCTTCTGACCGACTGCCGGATGCCGGTGATGGACGGCTTCCAACTCGCGCATGCGGTCCGTGCCCGCGAACGACGGAACGGCGGGCCGCCGCTGCCGGTGATCGCCGTTACCGCCGAGGCGATCCGCGTCGACGACGCCATCCGTCGCGAGCTGGGGATCGACGACTGCCTAGCCAAGCCTCCGGCCGCGCAAGCGCTGGCGCGGGTTTTCGCCCGCTGGCTCGGCGCTGCGGACGGGCACGCTTCCCGGTCGGCGGCCGCCGACACGTCTGTCCTGGCGGCGGAGTAGGCAGGCCTCCTTCCGTCCTTGTCTATCGACGGTGGGCGACGGCGCCGGCGACGACGTGCCCTGATCGGGGCGGGAATCGCTTAAAATCGGGATTCCCGGCTCTTTCGACGATCCATGAAACTCATCCTCACCCGCCCCGACGATTGGCATCTGCACCTGCGCGACGGCGCCGCGCTGTCGACCGTGCTGCCGCACACCGCGCGCCAGTTCGCGCGCGCCATCGTCATGCCCAACCTGAAGCCGCCGGTGACCACCGTCGCCCAGGCCGCCGCCTACCGTGAACGGATCCTTGCCGCGCTGCCGGCCGGCATGGCCTTCGAGCCGCTGATGACGCTGTACCTGACCGACAACACGCCGGCCAGCGAAATCCGCGCCGCCGTCGCGTCCGGCTTCGTCAAGGCGGTCAAGCTCTATCCGGCCGGCGCGACGACCAACTCGGATGCCGGGGTCACCGACCTCGCGCGCTGCGACGCGGCGCTCGCCGAGATGGAAAAGCTCGGCCTGCCGCTGCTGGTCCATGGCGAGGTGACCGACCCGGCGGTCGACCTGTTCGACCGCGAGGCGGTGTTCATCGACCAGGTGCTGGCGCCGCTGCTCAGGCGCCATCCGGGGCTGCGCACGGTGATGGAGCACATCACCACCAAGGACGCCGCCGACTTCGTCGCCGCGTCCGGCGCCAACGTCGGCGCGACCATCACCGCGCACCACCTGCTCTACAACCGCAACGCGATCTTCCAGGGCGGCGTCCGCCCGCACTGGTACTGCCTGCCGGTGCTGAAGCGCGAGACGCACCGCCTGGCGCTGGTGCGCGCGGCGACCTCGGGCAACCCGAAGTTCTTCCTCGGCACCGACTCGGCGCCGCACGCGCGTGGTGCGAAGGAGGCGGCCTGCGGCTGCGCCGGCTGCTACACGGCCTATGCCGCGATGGAGCTCTACGCCGAGGCCTTCGAAGCGGCGGGCGCACTCGACCGGCTGGAAGCCTTCGCCAGCCATTTCGGGCCGGATTTCTACCGGCTGCCGCGCAACGCCGGCACGATCACGCTGGAAAAGCGCCCGCAGGCGGTGCCGGAAGCCTATCCCTACCTCGCCGGCGAGGCGCTGGTGCCGCTGCGCGCCGGCGAAACGCTGGCCTGGAGCCTGGTCGACTGAACAACGCGCCGAGGAATCGACGATGAAACGCCTAGCCCTGCTTGCCCTGCTCGTGCCCGCGCTGTCCGGCTGCGTCAACGACGGCATCGCGATGGTCATCGACGGGCCGGATCACGCGATCTCGCTGATGCGCGCGCAGCCGCGCTTCTGGGACAAGCGGATGGACCTGGAGATCGTCGTCGCCCGGCTGCCGACCTGCCAGCGCCGCTATGCACTGCAGCCGGCACCGGTCAGCAGCGACTTCAAGGTCACCGTCTATACGACCGCGCCGAACACCTTCCTGCTCGAACAGGGGCGCCACCTCTACCTGACCGAGACCGAGACCTGCAAGGGCTTCCAGAAGCTCGACGTGCCGCCGCCGGAGGGCAAGGGCGAGCTGCTCGGCGTCTTCCGCGAGGAGCGCGGCCGGCTGGCCTTCGTCGCCGCCCAGCCGGCGGCGCCCACCGCCAAGCCGTAGGCGCGGACCCGCGGCCGGTCGTGCCGTCGTTGCCGGGCATGGCGCCGCGTTCGCCGTTTTCCAATCCGCTGTACTTTCCGCTGGCGCCGCTGCTTGCGCAGCTGCCGCCGCGGCCGGATGTCGCGGCGTTGGCGTCGCTCGCCGCGCGGATGTCGGTCGCCACCGCCGCCGGATTGCCGCTGCGCTTCGTGCCGCCGGCGGGCGACGGCCTCGGCTACGAGGCGCGCATCGCGCTGCGCGGCGAGGTCGAGACGCGGCCGGACAACTGGCACGACTGGTTCAACGGCCTCGTCTGGCTGAGCTTCCCGCAGGCCAAGGCGGCGCTGTCGGCGCGGCACGCGGCGGAACTGGCGCGCACCGGCGGTGCGGTCGCCGGCCCGGCCGCGCGCGGCGGCGTCCGCGACGCGATGACGCACTTCGACGAGTGCGGCGCCGTCGTCGTCGCCGAGGACGCGTCGCTGCTCGAGTTGCTCGCCGCGTTCCGCTGGCGCGAACTGTTCGTCGCCCGTCGCGCCGAGGCGGCCGCCGGCCTGCGCGTCTTCGTCTTCGGCCACGCCACCTACGAGGCGCTGCTGGCGCCGTTCCGCGGGCTGACGGCGAAGTGCGTGCTGACGCCGGTCGGTGCCGGCTGGCTGCGGCAGCCGCTCGCGGCGCAGCTGGCCGACCTCGACGCCCGGCTGGCCGGCGATCTCGCCGCCGGCCGCCACGGCGACCCGCGCGCGCTGCAGCCGCTGCCGCTGCTCGGGCTGCCCGGCGTCGTGCCGGAGAATGAGGATCCCGCCTACTACGACGACGCCTGGCAATTCCGGCCGGGACGCCGGCAGCGCGTATAATGGATCCTGAAGCTGGCCAGGCAACCGCCGGGCGCGCAAGCGCCGGGAGGAAAGTCCGGGCTCCGCAGAGCAGGATGCCGGCTAACGACCGGGCGCTATAAGGCGCAAGCCCCAAGGCGACGGAAAGTGCAACAGAGAATAGACCGCCGATGGCCGCAAGGCACAGGCAAGGGTGAAACGGCGAGGTAAGAGCTCACCGCGGACGTGGTAACACGGACGGCACGGCAAACCCCATCTGGAGCAAGGCCAAATAGGGAAGCGTACGGCGTGGCTCGCGCTGCTTCCGGGTAGGCTGCTTGAGCGGCGCGGCAACGCGTCGCCTAGAGGAATGGTTGCCCACGACAGAACCCGGCTTATCGGCCAGCTTCACTCCACATCCGCAGTCCGGCGGCGGCGCCTCGCCCGCCGCCGGTTCCTGCTTTCAGCGGGCGCTCAGAGCAGCCCCTCCGTCTTCAGCGCCTTCTGTACGCCCGGCCGCGCGGCGACGCGGCCGAGGTAGGCGTCGAGCACCGGCCACGGTGCCAGGTCGAACTTCACCCACTTCGCCCAGTTGAGGATCGTAAACAGGTAGGCGTCGGCGACGCTGAAGTTCGCCCCCAGCAGATACGGCTGGCGGTCGAGCGTTTCGGCGACGTAGGCGAGGCGGCCGGCCAGCCCGCCGCGGACGATCTCCTGCCATTCCGCCGGCGGCTTCCGGAAGAGCTGGCCGAAGCCCTTGTGCAGCTCGCTCGCGATGAAGTTCAGCCACTCCTGCAGGCGGACCCGGGCGAAGCTGCCGGCGGCCGGTGCCAGCCGGCTCGCCGGGGCCAGGTCGGCCAGGTACTGGACGATCGCCGGCCCTTCGGTCAGCACCTCGCCGTCGTCGAGCACCAGCGTCGGCACGTAGCTCTTGGGGCTGATCGCCGCGAAGTCGTCGCCGAACTCGGTCTTCTTCGTCTTCAGGTCCACCTTGACCAGCTCGTGCGCCAGGCTCGCCTCGCAGAGCACGATGTGCGGCGAGAGGGAGCAGGCGCCGGGGCTGTAGTAGAGCTTCATTCATGTCTCCTGTGGTGAGGGAACTGGGAAGACCGCCGCCGGCCCCCCGGGGTTCCCTGCGGGCGCTCTCCCACTTCTCACAAAGCACTTTAAGTTACGTTTCACGAACGTTGTTTTGTAAGGATAATTTTTTGCAAAAAATCCTCCAAAAACGCGCCTAAGTCCTTGTCGCCATTGAAAAAAACCGAAAAAACCCCTTGACCCGGTGCATTTCGATGTCTTAAAGTGGGAAAAAGTGGTGTGAAGTGGGTTGAAGGGTAAAAACGGGGCGAGCCCCGAGAGAGGACAAGGGTAGGGGTTCATGTTTTTCGGAGCGGCTGCACTCAGTCTCGACGCCAAGGGGCGGCTGGCCATTCCGGCCCGCCACCGCGACGCGCTCGTGGCCGCCGCCAACGGCACCCTGGTCCTCACCGCCCATCCGCACCGCTGCCTGCTGCTCTACCCGAGCCCTGCCTGGGAGCCGATCCGCGACAAGGTGTTGGCGGCGCCCGGTCTCGAACAGCATTCCGCCCTCCTCAAGCGCCTGCTCGTCGGCTTTGCCCGCGAGGAGGAGCTCGATTCCGCCGGCCGCCTGCTCGTCGCGCCGGAGCTGCGCCAGTTCGCGCAGCTCGAGAAGCAGGTGTGGCTGGTCGGCCAGGGCAATCATTTCGAAATCTGGTCCGATGCCGGCTGGCAGAAACAGCAGGAGGCGATCTTCGCCCTCGGCGATCAGCTGCTGCCGCCCGGCCTCGAGGATTTGGCCTTGTGAGCGCGCCCGCGCAGCACCTGACGGTTCTGCTGCGGGAAGCGGTCGAAGCGCTGGCAATCAAGCCGGCCGGTGTCTATGTGGACGCCACCTTCGGCCGTGGCGGCCACAGCCGGGCGATCCTCGAACGGCTCGGGCCGTCGGGGCGGCTGCTCGCGCTCGACCGCGATCCGCGGGCGATCGCGGCGGCGGCCGCGATCGGCGACGAAAGGCTGAGGGTCGTGCATCGTCCGTTCGCCGAAATGGCGGCGGCGATGGGCGAAGCGGGATTCGGCAGGGCGGACGGGGTGCTGATGGACATCGGGGTGTCCTCGCCGCAGCTGGATGAGGGGGAGCGGGGGTTCAGCTTCCGTTTCGATGCGCCGCTCGACATGCGGATGGACACGACGCAGGGCGAGACGGCCGCGGAATGGCTGGCGCGGGCCGACGAACGGGAAATTACACAGGTGGTGAGGGACTATGGCGAAGAACGGTTTGCTTTCCAGATTGCAAAGAAGATTGTGGCTGCTCGGAACGAGCGGCCTGTTGCAACCACAGGGCAGCTCGCCGCGCTTGTACGCGAGGCCGTGCGGACCCGCGAGCCCGGCCAGGACCCGGCGACGCGCACCTTTCAGGCTTTACGGATTCATATCAATCAAGAGCTCGAGCAACTTGCGCTAGCCCTGCCGCAGGCTGTCGACATGCTCAATCCGGGAGGGCGGCTGGTGGTAATCAGCTTTCACTCGCTCGAAGACCGCATCGTCAAGCGCTTCCTGCGCGACGCGGCGGCCCCGGATGCTTCCCTGCCCAAGAACCTGCCGCTGATGGCGTCGCAGCTTCCGCAACCGAAGCTGCGTCTCGTCGGCAAACCGGTGAAAGCCTCCGCCGCGGAGATCGCGGCCAATCCCCGCGCGCGCAGCGCGGTGATGCGCGTGGCGGAGAAGTGCTGATGCTGCGCAGCAATATGCTCCTCCTCTTCTTCGTCGTGTTCTGCGCGCTCGGCGTCGTCACCTCGCAGCACAAGGCGCGGAAGCTCTTCCAGGAGCTCGAGGGCGAGCAGGAGCGCGCCAAGCAGCTCGAGGTCGAGTTCGGGCAGCTGCAGCTCGAGCTGTCGACCTGGGCGACCCATCCGCGGATCGAGAAGATCGCCCGCGAGCGGCTGAAGATGCAGGCGCCGGAAGCGAAGCGGGTGCTCGTCGCGGCACCGAAGGAGGGCGGGCAATGATCCGCGGCCGCGGCGCCCACCGTTTCGCCGAGAGCCCGGTGCTGCAGCTGGCCTTGCCGGCCTGGCGCTCGCGCCTGGTCGGGTTGTGCCTGCTCGGCGCCTTCGGCGTGCTGCTCGGCCGCGCCTTCTACCTGCAGATCATCAACAACGATTTCCTGCAGGAGAAGGGCGAGTCGCGCTACCGCCGCGACATCGAGATCTCGGCGTCGCGCGGCAAGGTCACCGACCGCAACGGCGACGTGCTGGCGATCTCGACGCCGATGAAGTCGATCTGGGCGATTCCCGCCGATGCCCGCCTCGACGGCGAGCAGCTGCGGCAGCTGGCGAAGGCGCTCGACGCCGACCCGAAGGAGCTGGCGCGCAAGCTCGCCGGCGACAAGGGCTTCGTTTACCTGCAGCGGCAGGTGGCGCCGGAAGTCGCCGACCGCATCGCCGCGCTGAAGCTGCCCGGCATCTACCAGAACAAGGAATACCGCCGCTACTACCCGACCGGCGACATGAGCGCGCACCTGGTCGGCTTCACCGGTGTCGACGACAAGGGACTGGAGGGCGTCGAGCTCGCCTTCGAGAAGAGTCTGGTCGGCCACCCCGGCAGCCGCAGCGTGATCCGCGACCGGCGCGGGCAGATCGTCGAGGACGTCGGCTCGATCCGGCCGCCGCAGGACGGCAGGGAAATCCGGCTGGCGCTCGACTCGAAGATCCAGTACCTCGCCTACAGCCAGCTGAAGCAGGCGATCGCCGACAACAAGGCGAAAGCCGGCGGCGCCGTCGTGATCGACGCCAAGAGCGGCGAAATCCTGGCGCTGGCGAACTGGCCGACCTATAACCCGAACAACCGGGAGCACCTGTCCGGGGCCCAGCTCAGGAACCGCGCGGTGACCGACACCTTCGAGCCGGGCTCGACGCTGAAACCCTTCACCGCGGCGCTGGCGCTCGAATCGAACAAGTTCCGCTTCGACAGCGTGATCAACTGCGCCCCGGGCCGGCTGACGATCGGCAACGCGACGATCTCCGACGCGCACCCGCACGGCGCGCTGACCGTCGCCCAGGTGATCCAGAAGTCGTCCAACGTCGGCGCCGCCAAGCTGGCCGCCGCCTTCAGTCCGCAGGAGATGTGGGAAATGTTCGACGCCGTCGGCTTCGGCCAGACGCCGCGCCTCGGCTTCCCCGGCGAGGTGCCGGGGCGGCTGCGTGCGTGGAAGACCTGGCGGCCGATCGAGCAGGCGACGATGTCCTACGGCCACGGCATCTCGGTGTCGCTGATGCAGCTGGCGCGCGCCTACACCGTGTTCGCGCGCGACGGCGAGCTGCTGCCGCTGTCGCTGACGCGCATCGACGACGGCCCGGTGACCGGCGTCCCGGTGTTCTCGCCGCAGACCGCGCGCGAGCTGCGGGCGATGCTGGAGATGGCCGCCGGCCCCGGCGGCACCGCGCCCAAGGCGCAGGTGCCGGGCTACCGCGTCGCCGGCAAGACCGGCACCGCGCACAAGCTCGAAGGCGGGCTCTACGCCAACAAGTACGTCTCGTCCTTCGTCGGCTTCGCGCCGGTGTCGGACCCGCGCCTGATCGTCGCCGTGATGATCGACGAGCCGTCCGGCGGCAGGCACTACGGCGGCGATGTCGCCGCGCCGGTGTTCTCGGCGATCACCGGCGGCGCGCTGCGCACGCTGGGCGTTCCGCCCGACGCGCAGATGACCGTCGCCCAGGCGTCCTCGCCCAAGGAGAAACTATGAGCGCCGCCGCCGAACTGCTGCGCCGCCTGGCCGCGCTCGGCGTCGAGCCGGCCAGCGTCACCGACGATTCGCGCCTGGTCCGTCCGGGCGACCTCTTCCTCGCCTACCCGGGCGACGCCGCCGACGGCCGCCGCTACGTCGCCGACGCCATCGCCCGCGGCGCCGCGGCCATCCTCTACGAGGCCGAGGGCGCGTCCCTCGATGCGCCTGCGGTGCCGGCGATCGCCGTCCGCCACCTGCGCGCGCTCGCCGGCAACGTCGCGCATGCAGTGCTCGGCGAGCCGAGCGAGCGCCTGTCGCTGATCGCCGTCACCGGCACCAACGGCAAGACCAGCTGCACGCAATGGATCGCCCGTGCGCACCCGCGCCGCTGCGCGATCGTCGGCACGCTCGGCGCCGGTTTCCCCGGCGACCTCGACGAGACCGGCTTCACGACGCCGCAGGCGACGACGCTGGCGCGCTGCCTGGACGCCTTCCTCGAGCAGGGGGCGGAAGCCTGCGCGCTCGAGGCGAGCTCGATCGGCATCGAGGAAGGGCGGCTCAACGGCGCCCATGTCGACATCGCCGCGTTCACCAACCTGACCCGCGACCACCTCGACTACCACGGCACGATGAAGGCCTACGCCGCCGCCAAGGAAAAGCTGTTCCGCTGGCCCGGCCTGCGTGCCGCGGTGATCAACCTCGACGACCCCTTCGGCGAGCACCTCGCCAAGGTCGGCAACGCGCGGCTGAAGGTCGGCTACACGATGACCGGTGCCACCGCCTCGGTCGACCTGCTGCTGGCCGCCAGCGACATCCGCGTCGAGCCGTCCGGCATGGCGTTCACGCTGCGCGCGCCGCAGGGCACGGCCGCGATCGAGAGCCGGCTGGTCGGCCGCTACAACGTCGCCAACCTGCTCGCCGTCGCCGGCGTGCTGCTCGCCGGCGGCCTCCCGTTCGAGGAACTGGCGCCGCGGCTGGCGCGGCTGGAGCCGCCGCCGGGACGGATGCAGCGCGTCGGCGGCGACGGTCAGCCGCTGGTGGTGATCGACTACGCGCATTCGCCGGACGCGCTCGACAACGCGCTCGCCGCGCTGCGCGAGGAAGCGGCGGCGCGCGGCGGCCGGCTGGTCTGCGTCTTCGGCTGCGGCGGCGACCGCGACCCCGGCAAGCGGCCGCTGATGGGCGAGGTGGCGGCGCGCGGCGCCGACCGCGTCGTCCTCACCAGCGACAACCCGCGCAGCGAATCGCCGGCGGCGATCGTCGACGCGATCCGCGGCGGCGCGCCGCAGGCCGAAGTGATCGTCGACCGCCGGCAGGCGATCGCGGCGACCATCGGCGGCGCCGCGCCGACCGACGTCATCCTGCTCGCCGGCAAGGGCCACGAGGCCTACCAGGAAATCGCCGGCACCTTCCATCCCTTCTCCGACCTGCGCGAGGCCGAGGCCGCGCTGGCCGCTCGCCAGGAGGCCGCATGAGCACGATGCTGAAACTCTCGGCCGCGGCGGCGGCGCTTAACGGCCGGCTGATCGGCGCCGACGCCGGCTTCTACGCGGTATCCACCGACAGCCGCGCGATCCGTGCCGGCGACCTGTTCGTCGCGCTGCGCGGCGAGCGCTTCGACGGCCACGACTTCATCGGCACCGTCGCCAGCGAGGGCGCGGTGGGCGCCGTCGTCGCCGCCGATGCGGCGGAAGCGCTGAAGGATGTCGGGCTGCCGCTGATCGCCGTCGCCGACACCCGGCTCGCGCTCGGCGCGTTGGCCGCGCACTGGCGCGCCGGCTTCGACCTGCCGCTGATCGCGGTGACCGGCTCGAACGGCAAGACGACGACCAAGGAGATGATCGCCTGCATCCTGCAGGCGGCGTTCGGCGGCGACGTGCTGGCGACGCAGGGCAACCTCAACAACGACATCGGCCTGCCGCTGACGCTGTTGCAGCTGCGCGCGCACCACCAGGCGGCGATCGTCGAGATGGGCATGAACCACCCCGGCGAGATCGGCTACCTGACGCGCCTCGCGCGACCGACCGTGGCGCTGGTCACCAATGCCCAGCGCGCGCACCTGCAGGGCATGGGCACGCTCGACGCGATCGCCCGCGAGAAGGGGACGATCTACGACGGGCTCGCCGCCGACGGCGTCGCCGTGATCAATGCCGACGATCCGCACGCGCCGCTGTGGCAGGCGATGAACGTCGGCCGCCGCGTCATCAGCTTCGGCCTCGACGGCGCCGCCGACGTGCACGGGCGCGTGCGCCTGCACGGGCTGGAGACCGAGCTGCACTTCATCACGCCGGCGGGCGAAGGCGCTGTCGATCTGGCGCTGCCCGGCGCGCACAACGCGCGCAACGCACTGGCGGCGGTCGCCGCGACCTTTGCCGCCGGCGTCCCGCTGGCCGCGATCGCGGCCGGTCTGGCCGCGTTCAAGGGGGTCAAGGGCCGCCTGCAGCGCCGCGCCGGCGCGAACGGTGCGGTGATCCTCGACGACACCTACAACGCCAACCCGGATTCGATGCGCGCCGGCATCGACGTGCTGGCCTCGACCATCGGCCGCAAGATCCTCGTGCTCGGCGACATGGGCGAGATCGGCGACGCCGCCGCGCAGTACCACGACGAGGTCGGCGGCTACGCCAAGAGCGCCGGCGTCGATGCGCTCTACGCGCTCGGCGAGGCGAGCGCGATCGCCGCCCGCAACTTCGGCGACGGCGCCCACCACTACAAGAAGATCGAAGACCTGATCGAGGCGCTGAAGCCCGAGCTGACGGCGAACACCACCGTCCTCGTCAAGGGCTCGCGCTTCATGCGCATGGAGCGCGTGGCCGACGCCATCGCCCTGCCGACGGAGAACCCCCCATGCTCTTGATGCTCGCCCAGTGGCTCGGCCAGGATGTGCGCGCCTTCAACGTCTTCGGCTACATCACGCTGCGCACGGTGCTCGCCGCGATGACCGCGCTGATCATCTCCTTCATCGCCGGTCCGCGCGTGATCCGCTGGCTGGCGGCGAAGAAGATCGGCCAGGCGGTGCGCACCGACGGCCCGCAGACGCACCTCGCGAAATCCGGCACGCCGACGATGGGCGGCGTGCTGATCCTGATCGCGATCGCGATCACCACGCTGCTCTGGGCCGACCTCTCCAACCGCTACGTCTGGGTGGTGCTGATCGTCACCGTCGGCTTCGGCGCGATCGGCTGGTACGACGACTGGAAGAAGGTGGTGTACCGCGACCCGAAGGGGCTTGCCTCGCGCTGGAAGTACTTCTGGCAGTCGGTGATCGGCGCCGCGGTCGCCGTCTACCTCGGCATGACGGCGACGCTGCCGGCGCAGATGGAACTGATCGTGCCCTTCTTCAAGAGCGTCGCCTACCCGCTCGGCGTGATCGGCTTCATGATCCTGACCTACTTCGTCATCGTCGGCACCTCGAACGCGGTGAACCTGACCGACGGCCTCGACGGCCTGGCGATCATGCCGGCGGTGATGGTCGCCGCGGCGCTGGCGATCTTCGCCTACGTCGCCGGCAACGCGGTGTACGCCAAGTACCTGTTCGTTCCCTACATCCCGGGGGCCGGCGAGCTGTGCATCTTCCTCGGCGCGATGGCCGGGGCCGGGCTCGGCTTCCTGTGGTTCAACGCCTATCCGGCCGAGGTCTTCATGGGCGACGTCGGCGCGCTGGCGCTGGGCGGCGCGCTCGGCACCGTCGCCGTCATCGTCCGCCAGGAAATCGTGCTGGCGATCATGGGCGGCGTCTTCGTCGCCGAGACGCTGTCGGTCGCGGCGCAGGTCCTCTACTTCAAGTTCACCGGCGGCAAGCGCATCTTCCGCATGGCGCCGCTGCACCACCACTACGAACTCGGGGGGTGGAAGGAAACGCAGGTGGTGGTCCGCTTCTGGATCATCACCATCATGCTCGTGCTGTTCGGGCTGTCGACGCTGAAGCTGCGCTAAATGGACGGACATGGACGTCAAGGGTAAACAGGCACTGGTGCTCGGCCTCGGCGAAACGGGGCTGGCCATGGCGAAGTGGCTCGCGCGCGAAGGCGCGCGCGTGCGCGTCGCCGACAGCCGCGCCGCGCCGCCGAATGCCGCCGAGTTGCGGGCGGCGGTGCCGGCGGCCGAGCTGGTCGCGGGCCCGTTCGCCGCGGCGACCTTCGCCGGCGTCGATTTGATCGCCATCTCGCCCGGCCTGCCGGTGCAGGAGGCCAACGTGCAGGCGGCGATCGCAGCCGGCGTGCCGGTGGTGTCCGAGATCGAGCTGTTCGCCTGGGCGGTGCATGCGCGCACGCCGCAGGCCAGGATCGTCGCCATCACCGGCAGCAACGGCAAGACGACGACGACCGCGCTCGCCGCCCACCTCGCCAATGCCGCCGGCGTGCCGGCGGTGGCCTGCGGCAACATCTCGCCGGCGGCGCTCGACGCGCTGATGGCGGCGCTCGACGGCAACGCGCTACCGGCGCTGTGGGTGCTGGAGCTGTCGAGCTTCCAGCTGGAAACGACGCACAGCCTCGATGCCGACGCGGCGACCGTGCTCAACATCTGCGAGGACCACCTCGACCGCTATGCCGGCCTCGACGACTACGCGGCGGCCAAGGCGCGCATCTTCAAGGGTTGCCGCGTGATGGTGCTCAACCGCGACGACGACCGCAGCCTGGGCATGGGACGCTGCGGCAAGGCGCTGGTCAGCTTCGGCCTTGACCGGCCGCCGCGCGCCGCCGACTACGGCCTGGCCGACGGCTGGCTGATGCGCGGCAGCGAGCGTCTGCTGCCGGTCGCCGAGATGAAGCTGGCCGGGCTGCACAACGCGGCCAACGCGCTGGCGGCGCTGGCGCTGCTCGAGGGCGTCGGCATCGCGCCGCAACGCGTGCTGGCGGCGCTGCGCGAATTCCGCGGGCTCGCCCACCGCGTCGAGTTCGTCACCCGCGTCAATGGCGTCGACTACTACGACGACTCGAAGGGCACCAACGTCGGCGCCACGCTGGCGGCGATCCAGGGCATGGGCCGCAAGCTGGCGATCATCCTCGGCGGCGACGGCAAGGGGCAGGACTTCGCGCCGCTCGCCGCGGCGCTCGCCGCGCACGGCCGCGCGGTGGCGCTGATCGGCCGCGACGCGCCGGCGATCGAGGCGGCCATCGCCGGCTGCGGCCTGCCGCTGCAGCGCTGCGCCGACATGGACGCCGCCGTCGCCTTCTGTGCCGCGCAGGCGCAGCCGGGCGACGCGGTGCTGCTGTCGCCGGCCTGCGCCAGCCTCGACATGTACCGCAACTACGCGCACCGCGCCGAGGCCTTCATCGCCGCGGTGAAGGCGAGGGAGGGCGCCGCATGCTGATGCAGGCCCTCGACGCGCCGCGCCGCACCCCGTCCGAAGTCGACTTCACGCTGCTGTGGAGCGCGCTGCTGCTGCTCTTCTTCGGCATGGTGATGGTCTATTCGGCGTCGATCGCGATCGCCGAGGCCGGTCGCTTCACCGGCAATCAACCGGCGTATTTCCTGGTGCGGCACGCGGTCTTCCTGTGCATCGGCATCGTCGCCGCCGCCGTCGCCTTCCAGGTGCCGCTGAACGCCTGGCAGCAGCTGGCGCCGTGGCTGTTCGTCGCCGGCGTCGCGTTGCTCGTCGTCGTGCTGATCCCCGGCATCGGCCGCGACGTGAACGGCGCCCGCCGCTGGCTGCCGCTGGGCGTCGCCAACCTGCAGCCGTCGGAGCTGATGAAGCTGTTCGCCGCGCTCTACGCCGCCGACTACACGGTGCGCAAGATGGCGGTGATGCACGACCTGAAGAAGGCCTTCCTGCCGATGGCCGGGGCGATGGTCTTCGTCGGCATCCTGCTCTTGAAGGAGCCGGACTTCGGCGCCTTCGTCGTCATCATCTCGATCGCGATGGGCATCCTCTTCCTCGGCGGCATGCGCGCGCGGCTGTTCGCGATCCTGATCGTGCTGCTGCTCGCCGCCTTCGCCGTGCTGATCATCGTCTCGCCCTACCGCCGCGACCGCATCTTCGGCTTCATGGACCCGTGGGCCGACGCTTTCGGCCGCGGCTACCAGCTGTCGCACGCGCTGATCGCCTTCGGCCGCGGCGAGATCTTCGGCGTCGGCCTCGGCGCCTCGGTCGAGAAGCTGTTCTACCTGCCCGAGGCGCATACCGACTTCCTGCTCGCGGTGATCGCCGAGGAGCTCGGCCTGGTCGGCGTCGTCGCCGTCGTCGCGCTGTTCGCGCTGATCGTCCAGCGCGCCTTCGCCATCGGCCGCCAGGCGGTCGCGCTCGACCGCCTCTACCCGGCGCTGGTGGCGATGGGCATCGGCATCTGGATCGGCGTCCAGGCCTTCATCAACATGGGCGTGAACATGGGCCTGTTGCCGACCAAGGGGCTGACGCTGCCGCTGATGAGCTTCGGCGGCTCGGGCATCCTCGCCAACTGCGTGGCGCTGGCGATCCTGTTGCGCGTCGATTGGGAGAATCGGCAGCTGATGCGCGGGGGGCAGGTATGAGCGCCGCCGTGAACGAATCGCGCACGCTGCTGGTGATGGCCGGCGGCACCGGCGGCCACGTCTTCCCCGGGCTGGCGGTCGCCGACCACCTGCGCGCAGACGGCTGGAACGTCGTCTGGATGGGCAATCCGGACGGCATGGAGGCGAAGCTGGTGCCGGCGCGCGGCTACGAACTGGCGCCGGTGCGCTTTGGCGCGCTGCGCGGCAAGGGCCTGCTCAGGAAGCTGCTGCTGCCGCTGGCGCTGCTCTCCGGCTTCTGGCAGGCGGCGCGGCAGATCCGCCGCGTGCAGCCGGACGTGGTGCTCGGCATGGGCGGCTACATCAGCTTCCCCGGCGGCATGATGGCGGCGCTGCTCGGCCGGCCGCTGGCGTTGCACGAGCAGAACTCGGTGGCCGGGCTGGCCAACCGCGTGCTGGCGAAGGTCGCCGACCGCATCCTGTCCGGCTTCCCGGACGTGCTCGGGGACGGCATCTGGGCCGGCAACCCGGTGCGCGCCGAGATCGCCGCGCTGCCCGCGCCGGCCGCGCGCTACGCGACGCACGACGGCCCGATCCGCGTGCTGGTGCTGGGCGGCAGCCTCGGCGCCGCGGCGCTGAACGAGATGGTGCCGAAGGGGCTGGCGCTGATCCCCGCGGAGGAGCGGCCGACCGTCGTGCACCAGTCGGGCGAGAAGCACCTCGCCGCGCTGCAGGCGAACTACGCCGCCGCCGGCGTGCAGGCGCACTGCGTCGCCTTCATCGAGGACATGGCCGGCGCCTACGAATGGGCCGACCTGGTGATCTGCCGCGCCGGCGCGCTGACCGTCGCCGAACTCGCGGCGGCCGGCGTCGCCAGCATCCTGGTGCCGTTCCCGCACGCGGTCGATGACCACCAGACCGGCAACGCGAAGTTCCTCGCCAACGCCGGCGGCGCGATCCTGCTGCCGCAATCCGATCTGACGCCGGAGAAGGTCGCGCTGATCCGCAACTACGGCCGCGAGCAGCTGCTGCAGATGGCGGAGCGCGCGCGCGAGCTGGCCAAACCCGATGCCACGGCGATCGTGGCGCAAGCCTGCGCGGAGCTGGTGAAATGAAACACAAGGTCAAGCACATCCACTTCGTCGGCGTCGGCGGCGCCGGCATGAGCGGCATCGCCGAAGTCCTCGCCAATCTCGGCTTCGCGGTCTCCGGCTCGGACCTCGCCGAGAGCGCGACGACGCGGCGGCTGGCCGCCCAGGGCGTGGCGGTGAAGGTCGGCCACGCCGCCGGCAACATCGCCGGTGCCGATGCGGTCGTCGTGTCGACGGCGGTCAAGGCCGACAACCCGGAAGTGGTCGCCGCGCGCGAGAGGAAGGTGCCGGTGGTGCCGCGCGCGCAGATGCTGGCCGAGCTGATGCGGCTGAAGCAGGGCATCGCCATCGCCGGCACGCACGGCAAGACGACGACCACCAGCCTGGTCGCGTCGATCCTCGCCGAGGGCGGACTCGATCCGACCTTCGTCATCGGCGGCCGGCTGAACGCCGCCGGCGCCAACGCGCGGCTGGGCAGCGGCGACTTCCTCGTCGCCGAGGCCGACGAGTCGGACGCCTCGTTCCTGTTCCTCAATCCGGTGGTGTCGGTGGTCACCAACATCGATGCCGACCACATGGAGACCTACGGCCACGACTTCGAGAAGCTGAAGGGCGCCTTCGTCGACTTCCTGCAGCGCCTGCCGTTCTACGGCGTCGCCGTGCTCTGCGCCGACGATGCGAACGTGCGCGAGATACTGCCCCGGGTCGCCAAGCAGATCGTCACCTACGGCCTCGATCCGTCGGCCAACGTGCGCGCCGAGAACGTCGTCGCCGCCGACGGCCGCATGCAGTTCGACTGCGTGCGGGTGAACGGCACGACCAGCCGCTTCCCGGTGACGCTGAACCTGCCCGGCCTGCACAACGTGTTGAACGCGCTGGCGGCGATCGCGGTGGCGACCGAGGTACAGGTGCCGGACGCGGCGATCAGGAAGGCGCTCGCCGAGTTCAAGGGCGTCGGCCGCCGCTTCCAGCGTTACGGCGAAGTCGCCTGCCCGGGCGGCGGCAGCTTCACGCTGGTCGACGATTACGGCCACCACCCGGCCGAGATGGCGGCGACGCTCGCCGCGGCGCGCGGCGCCTTCCCCGGCCGCCGGCTGCTGCTGGCCTTCCAGCCGCACCGCTACACGCGCACGCGCGACTGCTTCGAGGATTTCGTGAGGGTGCTGAACGGCGTCGATGCGCTGCTGCTGGCCGAGGTCTATGCCGCCGGCGAGGCGCCGATCGTCGCCGCCGACGGCCGCTCGCTGGCGCGCGCGGTGCGCGTCGCCGGCAAGGTCGAGCCGGTCTTCGTCGAGGACATCGCGGTGATGCCGCAAGCGATTCTGGATGTCGCCCGCGACGGCGACGTCGTTCTGACCATGGGCGCCGGCTCGATCGGCGGCGTCCCCGGCAAATTGACGAGCCACTGAGATGAATGCCATGAACGTCAAGGATTTCGGAAAAGTCGCCGTGCTCTTCGGCGGTACCTCGGCCGAACGCGCGGTGTCGCTGAACAGCGGCAGTCGCGTGCTCGCCGCGCTGAAGCGGCAGGGCGTCGATGCGCATCCCTTCGATCCCGCCGAGCGCGCGCTCGATGAGCTGCGCGGCTTCGACCGCGTCTTCATCGCGCTGCACGGGCGGCACGGCGAGGACGGCACGATCCAGGGCGTGCTCGAGCTGATGGGCATCCCCTACACCGGCAGCGGCGTGATGGCCTCGGCGCTGGGCATGGACAAGTGGCGCACCAAGCTGTTGTGGAAGGCGGCCGGCCTGCCGGTGCCGGACTACGCGCTGCTCAACGCCGACAGCGATTTCGCCGAGGTCGAGGAGGAGCTGGGCCTGCCGCTGTTCGTCAAGCCGGCCTGCGAGGGCTCGTCGATCGGCATCACGATGGTCAAGCGCCGCGGCGACCTCGCCGCCGCCTACGCGCTGGCGGCGAAGTACGACCCGCTGGTGATCGCCGAGCGCGGCATCCTCGGCGGCGAATACACGGTCGGCATCCTCGGCGACCAGGTGCTGCCGATCATCAAGATCGAGCCGGCGACCGAGTTCTACGACTACGAGGCCAAGTACAACCGCGACGACACGCAGTACCGCTGCCCCTGCGGCCTGCCCGAGGCGCAGGAGCTGCGCATCCGCGGGCAGGCGCTGGAGGCCTTCCGCGTGCTCGGCGGACGCGGCTGGGGGCGCGTCGATTTCCTGATGGACGAGGCCGGCAACCCGCATTTCCTCGAGGTGAACACCTCGCCGGGGATGACCGACCACTCGCTGGTGCCGATGGCTGCGCGCGTCGCCGGCATCGACTACGACGCGCTGGTGCTGCGCGTGCTGGCGCTGGCGACGAAGGGCTGAACGCGGGAGCGCGAATGAACCATGTGGAACAAGCCGCAGCTGATGACCGCCGTCGCCGACCTGCTCTTCGCAGCGGCGACGGCCGCGCTGCTGGTGGCGGCCGCCGTCTGGTTCACGCGCCTGCCGCACTTCCGGCTGTCGCAGGTAGTGGTCACGCACGAGCTTTCCGAGGTGAAGCGCAGCGACGTCGAGCGCGCGATGGCCGGGCTGCTGCGCGGCAACTTCTTCAGCGTCAACGTCGAGGCCTTGCGCCAGTCGCTGGAGAAGCTGGCCTGGGTGCGCCATGCCGAGGTGCGCCGGCGCTGGCCGTCGGGGCTCGAGGTGCGCATCGAGGAACACCGGCCGGTGGCATTCTGGGGCGAGGGCACCGGGCAGCTGGTGAACACGCATGGCGAAGTGTTCGCGGCGGTGATGACGGCGCCGCAGCCGCTGCCGGTGCTGCACGGACCGCAGGCGGTGGCGGCCGAACTGCTCGCCTGGTACCGCGAATCGGCCGAGCTGCTGCAGCCGCTCGGGCGCGCGCCGCGCATGCTGACGATGTCGCCGCGGCTGGCGCTGCAGCTGCGGCTGGACGACGGCATGGTCGTCGAACTGGGGCGGCAGCAGGCGAAGGTGCCGCTGCGCGCGCGCCTGCAGCGTTTCGTCGACCACTACCCGAGCGTGCTGACGGTGGCCAGGGCGCGGCCGAGCGTCGTGGACATGCGGTACCCCAACGGATTCGCGCTGCGGCTTGCGGCGGCGCACGCAACTGAGAGCAAAGGGAAGCAATGAGCAGAGACAGCAAGGATCTGATCGTCGGGCTGGACATCGGCACCTCGAAGATCGTCGCGCTGGTCGCCGAGGTGACGCCGGAGGGCCGGCTGAACGTGATCGGCATCGGGTCGCAGGAATCGAAGGGGCTGAAGAAGGGGGTCGTGGTCAACATCGAGGAGACCGTCGGCGCGATCTCGCGCGTCGTGCAGGAAGTCGAGCTGATGGCCGACTGCAAGGTCAAGGACGTCTATACCGGGATCGCCGGCAGCCACATCCGCAGCTTCAACTCGAACGGCATGGTGGCGATCAAGGACAAGGAAGTGACGCCGATGGACGTCGATCGCGTGATCGAGACCGCGCGCGCGATGCCGATCCCGGCCGACCAGGAGATTCTGCACATCCTGACGCAGGAATTCATCATCGACGACCAGGACAGCATCCGCGAGCCGATCGGGATGAGCGGCTTCCGCCTCGAAGTGAAGGTGCACATCGTCACCGGCGCCGTGTCGGCGGCGCAGAACATCGTCAAGTGCGTGCGTCGCTGCGGCATCGAGGTGAACGACCTGGTGCTGCAGCCGCTGGCCTCGTCCTACGCGGTGCTGTCCGAGGACGAGAAGGATCTCGGCGTCTGCCTGGTCGACATCGGCGGCGGCACCACCGACATCGCGGTGTGGACGCAGGGCGCGATCCGCCACACCTCGGTGATCCCGATCGCCGGCGACCAGATCACCAACGACATCGCGATGGCGCTCAGGACGCCGACGCGCGAGGCCGAGGACATCAAGTGCCGGCATGGCTGCGCGCTGTCGCAGCTGGCCGATCCCGAGGAAGTGCTCGATGTCGCCGGCGTCGACGACCGGCCGAGCCGGAAGCTGTCGCGGCGTGCGCTCGCCGACGTCATCCAGCCGCGCGTCGAGGAGCTGTTCGAACTGATCCAGGCCGAACTGCGCCGCGCCGGCTTCGAGGAGGTGCTGTCGTCGGGCATCGTGCTCACCGGCGGCACCGCGGTGATGCCCGGCATGATCGAGCTCGGCGAGGAGATCTTCCACATGCCGGTGCGGCTGGGCTCGCCGAAGTATTCGGGCGCGCTCGCCGACGTCGTGCAGAGCCCGCGCTTCGCCACCGCCTACGGCCTGCTGCTGGAAGCGCAGACGCAGCACAAGCGCGGCCAGAAGGTGCACGAGACGCGCAATTTCAAGCAAGTGCTGGGACGGATGAAGTCCTGGTTCGAGAAGAATTTCTGATTAACAGGTTTTTTGCAGAGGAGGCCCCACCATGTTTGAAATCATCGACATCGAAGAAGTGACGAACGACAGTGGCACCGTGATCAAGGTCGTCGGCGTCGGCGGCGCCGGCGGCAACGCGGTTGACCACATGATCCGCGAGGGCGTGAATGGCGTCGATTTCATCGCCGCCAACACCGACGCGCAGGCCTTGAAGCGCAGCGGTGCCTCGATCAAGGTCCAACTCGGCAAGAGCGGCCTCGGCGCCGGCGCCAAGCCGGAAGCCGGCCGCAGCGCCGCGGTCGAGGAGCGCGAGCGCATCGCCGAGGCGCTGAAGGGGGCGCACATGGCCTTCATCACCGCCGGCATGGGCGGCGGCACCGGCACCGGCGCGGCGCCGATCGTCGCCGAAGTGGCGCGCGAACTGGGTATCCTGACAGTGGCCGTCGTGACCAAGCCGTTCGCCTTCGAAGGCAAGCGCATGAAGGTCGCCGAGGCCGGCCTGGCCGAACTGCAGAAGCAGGTCGATTCGCTGATCGTCATCCTCAACGACAAGCTGATGGAAGTGCTCGGCGACGACGTGTCGATGGACGATGCCTTCAAGGCCGCCGACAACGTGCTGCGCAACGCCGTCGGCGGCATCGCCGAGATCATCAACTTCCCCGGCTTGGTCAACGTCGACTTCGAGGACGTGCGCACGGTGATGGGCGAGATGGGCATGGCGATGATGGGCTCGGCCTCCTCCGCCGGCGTCGACCGCGCGCGCATCGCCGCCGAGCAGGCGGTCGCCTCGCCGCTGCTGGAGGGCATCAACCTGTCCGGCGCCAAGGGCGTGCTGGTCAACATCACCGCCACCCGCGGCCTGAAGATGAAGGAAGTGAACGAGGTGATGAACACCGTCCGTGAGTTCGCCGCCGACGACGCGCACATCATCTTCGGCGCGGTCTACGACGAGAACATGGGCGAGAACATCCGCGTCACCGTCGTCGCCACCGGCCTCGGCCAGGCACAGGCCAAGCGGCAGACCTTCGAGGTGATCAACACGCCGGTGCTGCAGGCGACCGGCACGCACGACGCGTCCGCCATGGTGTCGCCGGCGATCAACTACAACGACCTCGACAACGTGCCGGCGATCGTCAGGAAGCGCGGCAGCACGACGGTCGAGGCGCTCGCCAACAGCGGCGTCGATCGCTACGACATCCCCGCCTTCCTGCGCAAGCAGGCCGACTGAGCGACCGGCTGCGCTTGCTCATGCGTCGTTGCGGCCGGCCTTGCATGGCGCTGCCATGCGGCGGTCGCCCGCGCACCCCAAGGGTACTTCCTGCGGGGCGCCTCGCCTGAGCTGCGCTCGCACGGTCGTGGACAAGTTGTAACGAAGATGTAAAACCTCTGCAAAAGGGAAGGTGGCGCATGTTAAAATGCGCCGCTTTCCCATATTTTTCAGACACATGCTCAAGCAACGAACGCTCAAGACCCTGATTCGCGCGACCGGCGTCGGCCTCCATTCCGGCGAGCGCGTGAACATGGTGCTGCGTCCTGCCGCGCCCGATACCGGGATCGTCTTCCGCCGCGTCGACCTCGACGTGCCGGTCGACCTGCCCGCGTCGGCGGTCGCCGTCGGCGACACGCGCATGTGCTCCTGCCTGGAACGCGACGGCGTCAAGGTGGGAACGATCGAACACCTGATGTCCGCCTTCGCCGGGCTGGGCATCGACAACGCCTGGGTCGACCTGGATGCGGCGGAAGTGCCGATCCTCGACGGCAGCGCCGCGCCCTTCGTCTTCCTGATCCAGTCCGCCGGCATCGAGGAACAGGCGGCGGCGAAGAAATTCATCCGCGTCATCAAGCCGATCGAGGTCAGGGACGGCGACAAGTGGGCGCGCTTCACCCCCTACGACGGCTTCCGCCTGACCTTCTCTATCGTCTTCAACCATCCGGCGATCGACCGCACCGGCCAGGAAGTGACCGTGGACTTCGCCGAGAATTCCTACGTCCGCGAAGTGGCGCGCGCGCGCACCTTCGGCTTCATGCAGGAGGTCGAGTGGCTGCGCGAGAACGGGCTGGCCCAGGGCGGCGGCCTCGACAACGCGGTGGTGCTCGACGAGTACCGCGTGCTCAACGCCGACGGGCTGCGCTACGCCGACGAGTTCGTCAAGCACAAGGTGCTCGACGCGATCGGCGACCTCTACCTGCTCGGCCATCCGCTGCTTGCCGACTTCACCGCGCACAAGTCGGGGCACGCGCTGAACAACCAGCTGGCCCGCGCGCTGCTCGACGCGCGCGATTCGTGGGAGCTGGTCAGCTTCGACGAGGCCGCCGCGGCGCCGGCCGCCGTCTCGCGCTGGCTGGCGGCGAGCGCCGCCGCCTGAGTGATGTGCGCCGCACTTCACGAACAAGTGCCCTCGGGACGCGCCTGAATTCCGGCGGCGGCGACCGGTGCTGATCCTTCGCCTGCTCGCGGTCCTCGTCGTCATCTTCGTCGCCGGCGGCGTCGTCGCCTACCTGTTTACCGGCGACAGGAAATACATCCGTTTCTCCTGGCGGGTCTTCCGCTACGCGCTGATCGTCGCGTTGCTGGTGTTCGCGCTGATGATCCTCGAACGCGTTGCCGTCATTCCGCTTTAGCCGAGCGCGCGAGCAGCGTCTCGATCGCCTCGCGCAGCGGCGAGGGGCGCATCTCGTGGGCCAGCTCGGCGAGCTCGCGGCCGGCCCGCGCGGGCAGCAGGCGCTGCACCGGTGCCTTGGAATGGTCTGATATTTCAAGGGCTTGCACTTTTACCTGGACGCCGCTACACTCGACTCCCCGATTCGAGAATTCGCGCGCAAGCGTCGGCGCCATCTGCCGCAGCTTGACCGCAACCGCGCCGTTGTCGGCGTGGATAACGACCGTCCCCGACTTGTAATTGGCCACCCTGCTGGCCTGACCGAGATGTCCCGGCGCCGTGTGTTCATAGATGCGCGCCAGCTTCAGCAACAGCGCGGCATGCGCCATGAGCCGGCCGGCCCCGTCACCGTGCGACAGGTAGCTGTTGAGAGACTGGGGAGAATGGGCCATCCGATGTAGAGGAGGAGTGCAGCGAAGTGCATATTATTCTGGTCTCCAACCGCCTGGCAACCGCCAAGACCTTCGTCATCACGCCGCGCTTCGTGCTCGCCGCGGTGACCGTCTTCCTGGCGATGATGTTCGCCACCTCGGCGCTCTTTTCGTGGCTGTCGGTGCAGTTCCGGCTGCCTTTCCTCGAGCACATGGTGTTGTCGGTGCATAAGCAGGAGGTCGAGCGCAGCGACGCCTACATGCGCGACAACCTCAATGCGATGGCGGCGCGGCTCGGGCAGATGCAGGCCCAGCTGCTGCGCCTCGACTCGCTCGGCGAGCGGGTGTCGTCGCTGGCCGGCGTCAAGCCCGAGGATAAGCCGATCGACTTCCGCGGCGGCCAGGGCGGCCCGCTGTTGCTGGCGCAGCCACAGACGCCGGTCGAGTTCGGCCAGGCGCTCGACCGCCTGTCCCGCCATGTCGAGTACCGCCTCGACGCGCTGAGCGCGATGGAATCCCAGCTGCTCGACGAGAAGGTGCGCCGCTCGCTGCTGCCGACGATCACGCCGATCCAGGGCAACTACGTCGGCTCCGGCTTCGGCTGGCGCGTCGACCCGATCGTCGGCGCCGGCGCCATGCACGAAGGCATCGACTTCGTCGCCGACGTCGGCACGCCGGTGATCGCCGCGGCCGGCGGCGTCGTCGTCGTCGCCGAAAACCACCCGCAGTACGGCAACCTGATCGAGATCGACCACGGCAACGACTTCTCGACGCGCTACGCGCACCTGTCGAAGCTCGTGGTCAAGGACGGCCAGTTCGTCAAGCGCGGCCAGCACCTCGGCCTGTCCGGCAACACCGGCCGCTCGACCGGCCCGCACCTGCACTTCGAAGTCCGCTACAAGGGCGTCGCGCAGAATCCCTCGCGCTTCCTGCAGCAGGGTGGCCAGCTCGCGCAGGCGTCGCGCGGCCGCAGGTAATCCGCCCGCCTCCCGTGCCGGCGGCGCGTGCTGCCGGCATGGTAGAATCCGCGCTTTCCCGAATCCACGACCTCGGTCGTCTCCACGATGATTTCCGGCCTCCTCAAGAAGATTTTCGGCAGCCGCAACGACCGGCTGATCAAGCAGTATTCGCAGACCGTCAGGAAGATCAACGCGCTCGAAGCGCAGCTGGAAGTCCTTTCCGACGACGCGCTGCAGGCCAAGACCGGCGAGTTCAAGGCGCGCCTGGACCAGGGCGAGACGCTCGACGACCTGCTGCCGGAGGCCTTCGCCGTCGTCCGCGAGGCCGGCAAGCGCGTGCTCGGCATGCGCCACTTCGACGTGCAGCTGATCGGCGGCATGGTGCTGCACTACGGCAAGATCGCCGAAATGCGCACCGGCGAGGGCAAGACGCTGGTGGCGACGCTGCCCTGCTACCTCAACGCGCTGTCGGGCAAGGGCGTGCACGTGATCACCGTGAACGACTACCTGGCCAGCCGCGACGCCGAGTGGATGGGTCGGCTGCACCGCTTCCTCGGCCTCTCGGTCGGCTGCAACCTGTCGCAGATGGACCACGAGGCGAAGCAGGCGGCCTACGCCGCCGACATCACCTACGGCACGAACAACGAGTTCGGCTTCGACTACCTGCGCGACAACATGGTCTATTCGACCGGCGAGCGGGTGCAGCGTAGCCTGAACTTCGCCATCGTCGACGAGGTCGACTCGATCCTGATCGACGAGGCGCGCACGCCGCTGATCATCTCCGGCCAGGCCGAGGACCACACCGACCTCTACGTGCGCATGAACCAGGTGGCGCCGATGCTGGTGCGCTGCGCCGAGGAGAACGGCCCGGGCGACTACTGGGTCGACGAGAAGGGCCACCAGGTGCTGCTGACCGAGGAGGGCTACGAGCACGCCGAAGCGATCCTCGCCGAGCTCGGCATCCTGGAAGGCGGCCGCAGCCTCTACGAGGCGGCCAACATCCTGCTCATCCACCACCTGTACGCGGCGCTGCGCGCGCACAACCTGTTCCACAAGGACCAGCAGTACGTCGTGCAGAACGGCGAGATCATCATCGTCGACGAGTTCACCGGCCGCCTGATGGCCGGCCGCCGCTGGTCCGACGGCCTGCACCAGGCGGTCGAGGCCAAGGAAGGCGTCGCCATCCAGAACGAGAACCAGACGCTGGCGTCGATCACCTTCCAGAACTACTTCCGCATGTACGGCAAGCTCGCCGGCATGACCGGCACGGCCGACACCGAAGCCTACGAATTCCAGCAGATTTACGGCCTGGAGACGGTGGTCATCCCGACCAACAAGCCGGTCCAGCGCCAGGACTTCCACGACCAGATCTTCCGCACGACGCCGGAGAAGTTCAACGCGATCCTCGCCGATATCCGCGACTGCCACGGTCGCGGCCAGCCGGTGCTGGTCGGCACGACCTCGATCGAGAACTCGGAGATCCTGTCGCAGCTGCTCGACCAGGAGAAGCTGCCGCACCAGGTGCTGAACGCCAAGCAGCACGCGCGCGAAGCCGAGATCGTCGTCCAGGCCGGCCGGCCGGGGGTGATCACGATCGCCACCAACATGGCCGGCCGCGGCACCGACATCGTGCTCGGCGGCAACGTCGAGAAGGGCATCGCCGCGCTGAAGGACGACGAGAGTGTGCCGGCCGCGGAGAAGGAGGCGACGATCGCCGCCATGCGCGCGGAGTGGAAAGAATTGCACGAGCAGGTGCTCGCTGCCGGCGGCCTGCACATCATCGGCTCCGAGCGCCACGAGTCGCGGCGCATCGACAACCAGCTGCGCGGCCGCGCCGGCCGCCAGGGCGATCCCGGATCGTCGCGCTTCTACCTGTCGCTCGACGATCCGCTCCTGCGCATCTTCGCCGGCGAGCGCCTGAAGTCGATCATGGAGCGGCTGAAGATGCCGGAAGGCGAAGCGATCGAGCATCCGCTTGTCAGCCGCTCGCTGGAATCGGCACAGCGCAAGGTCGAGGGGCGCAACTTCGACATCCGCAAGCAGCTGCTCGAATACGACGACGTCGCCAACGACCAGCGCAAGGTGATCTACGCGCAGCGCAACGAGCTGCTCGAGACCGAGGACATCTCGGAGACGATCACCGCGATGCGCCACGGCGTCATCCATTCGATCTTCCGCACGCACGTGCCGGAGGAGTCGGTCGAGGAGCAGTGGGAGCTCGCCGCGCTGGAGAAGGCGCTGCAGGGCGAACTGATGCTGGCGGTGCCGGTGCAGGAATGGGTGAAGAGCGAGCCGAACCTCGGCGACGACGCAATCCTCGAACGCATCGTCGCCCAGGCCGACGCGGCCTATGCCGCCAAGGTCGAACTGGTCGGCGCCGAGAACTTCCACCAGTTCGAGCGCAACGTCATGCTGCAGAGCCTCGACACGCACTGGCGCGAGCACCTGGCGGCGCTCGACCACCTGCGCCAGGGCATCCACCTGCGCGGCTATGCGCAGAAGAACCCGAAGCAGGAGTACAAGCGCGAGGCCTTCGAACTGTTCGAGGGGCTGCTCGAGTCGGTGCGCAACGAGGTCACCCGCCTGCTGGTGACGGTGCAGATCCGCTCCGCCGAGGACGTCGAGGAAACCGCGCCGCACGCCGAGGTGCAGAACGTCCAATACCACCATGCCGACTACGCCGAGGCGCTCGGCAGCGGCGAAGGCGAAGGCGAAGGCGAAGCGGCAGCGGCGCCGCCGCCGGCGCAGGCCGGGCCCAAGGTCGGCCGCAACGACCCCTGCCCCTGCGGCTCGGGCAAGAAGTACAAGCACTGCCACGGCAAGCTGAGCTGACCCCCGGCTGCGGCCGAACCGAAGGCACAGGGCATGACGCGGATGCGTTATCCTCTGTGCCTTCGTCATTGATCGTCCCCGCACAATCTTCGTCTTTCCGGATCCGACCATGCCCGTCAATTACGCCACTCCCGCCCCCGCAGCCCTGTTCCCCGTCGCCGGCGTCCGCCTCGGCGTCGCCGAGGCCGGCATCCGCAAGGCCAACCGCCGCGACCTGACGCTGCTCGCGCTCGACGCCGGCGCCACCGTCGCCGGCGTGTTTACCGAGAACCGCTTCTGCGCGGCGCCGGTGCAGGTCTGCCGCCGCCATCAGGCCGGAGGCAACGAGATTCGCGCGCTGGTGATCAATACCGGCATCGCCAACGCCGGCACCGGCGAGCCGGGGCTGCAGGCGGCGGAACAGACCTGCGCCGCAGTGGCGCAGCTGCTCGGCGTCGCGGACGCGCAGGTGCTGCCGTTCTCGACCGGCGTCATCCTCGAACCGCTGCCGGTCGAGCGCCTGGTCGCCGGGCTGCCGGCGGCTGCCGCCGACCTCAAGGCCGACAACTGGCATGCCGCCGCGCACGGCATCATGACCACCGATACCGTCGCCAAGGCCGCCTCGCGCCGCATCGTCATCGACGGCAGGACGGTGACGTTGACCGGCATCTCCAAGGGCGCCGGCATGATCAAGCCGAACATGGCGACCATGCTCGGCTACCTCGCCACCGACGCCGGCGTCAGTCAGTCGTTGCTGCAGCAGCTGGTCAAGGAGGCCGCCGACGAGTCGTTCAACTGCATCACCGTCGACGGCGACACCTCGACCAACGACTCCTTCATCCTGATCGCCACCGGCCAATCCGGCGCCAGCTTCGCCGACGCCGCCGCGCCTGGCTACGCGCAGCTGCGCGAGGCGGTGATCGCCGTCGCCCGCGAGCTGGCGCAGGCCATCGTCCGCGACGGCGAGGGTGCGACCAAGTTCATCACCGTCGCCGTGCAGGGTGGCCGCGACCGCGACGAATGCCGCAAGGTCGGTTACGCGGTCGGTCACTCGCCGCTGGTAAAGACCGCCTTCTTCGCCTCCGACCCCAACCTCGGCCGCATCCTGGCCGCGATCGGCTACGCCGGTATCAATGATCTGGACGTCGACGGCATCCGCGTCTGGCTCGGCAGCGCCGGCGAGGAGACTCTCGTCGCCGAGCAGGGCGGGCGCGCCGCCAGCTACCGCGAGGAGGCCGGTGCGCACATCATGAAGGCGGCCGAGATCACCGTCCGCATCGACCTCGGGCGCGGCACGGCGGCGGCGAGCGTCTATACCTGCGATTTCTCCTACGACTACGTGAAGATCAACGCCGACTACCGGAGCTGAACGGTGCCCGAGATCCGCCGCGACCTGACCCGCACGATCCTGGCGATCGCCTGCATTGCCGGGCTGGTCGGGGCGTCGTTCTGGGTGCTGAAGCCCTTCCTCGGCGCGGCGGTGTGGGCAGCGATGCTGGTCGTCGCCACCTGGCCGCTGTTCCTGCAGATCGAGCGCCGCCTCGGCGGCCGCCGCAGCCTGGCGGTGACGATCATGGCCGTGGCGCTGCTGCTGCTGCTGGTCGTGCCGCTGTGGCTGGCGATCGATACGCTGGTCGACAACGCCGACCGCATCGCGACCTGGGCGCGGACGTTGGCCGAGCACGGCCTGCCGCCGCCGCCCGAATTCGTCCGGGCGCTGCCGCTGGTCGGCGAGAAGCTCGCCGCGCTGTGGCGCGACGTCGCTGCTGCCGGTCCGCAGGGCCTGCTCGGGCGGGCGACGCCGTACGCCGCGAACGTCGGCAGGTGGCTGGTCGCCGAAGCCGGCAGCCTGGGCGCCATGCTCGTCCAGTTCCTGCTCGTCGTCGTGCTGGCGGCGATCATGTACGGCAGCGGCGAGACGGCGGCCGGCAAGCTGCATCGCTTCGGCCGCCGGCTCGCCGGCGAGCGCGGCGAGAACGCGATCGTCCTCGCCGGCCAGGCGATCCGCGGCGTCGCGCTCGGCGTCGGCGTCACCGCGATCGTGCAGACGGTGCTCGGCGGCATCGGGCTGGCGGTCGCCGGCGTGCCGTTCGCCGGCTTCCTGTCGGCGCTGATGCTGATGATGTGCATCGCCCAGGTCGGGCCGATGGTCGTGCTGCTGCCGGCGGTCGGCTGGTTGTTCTGGGCCGGCGATACCGGCTGGGCGATCTTCCTGCTCGTCTGGAGCCTGATCGTCGGCACCCTCGACAATTTCCTGCGCCCGGCGCTGATCAAGCGCGGCGCCGACCTGCCGCTCTTGCTGATCTTCGCCGGCGTCATCGGCGGCATGCTCGGTTTCGGGCTGATCGGGCTGTTCATCGGCCCGGTCGTGCTGGCCGTGACCTATACCCTGCTCGAAGCCTGGATCGCCGACGCCCTTGGCCCGGCCGAGGACGCCGACGCAGCGTCAGACGCGGCTTAGCCGGATCAGCCGGAACCAGCCGCCGGCCAGCGCCGGCTGGTCGCGCTCCAGGCGCAGGCCAGCGGTCGCGCCGAGAACGTCCTCGAAGACGACGTCGAGTCGCGTCGCCAGCCGCCGCACCAGCGGATTCGCCAGCCGCCGCAGCAGCGCCGGCTGGCCGCTCCTCAGGAACTTGTCGAAGACCAGGACGCTGCCGCCGGGGCGCACGATGCGCGCCACTTCGGCGAGGCAGGCGTTCGGGTTCGGGACGACGGCGAGGATCAGGTGCAGTACGGCGTGGTCGAAGCTGGCGTCGGCAAAGGGCAGCGCGTGCGCGTCGCCCTGGACCGCCATGAAGTCGAGCCTGTCGGCGCGCGGCAGTGCGCGGCGCAGCATCGCGGCGGTGAGGTCGAGGCCGACGTAGGCGTGCTGGCGCGGCAGCAGCGGCAGGTCGAGTCCGGTGCCGACGCCGTTGACCAGCACCCGGCCGGGCGCCGCCGGCAGCTGCGCCAGACTGGCCCGGCGCGCGGCGCGCGTCGCCCGGTCGATCGCCGCGTCATAGAACGGGGCGATCAGCGTGTAGGAAGTCTGCAGCGTCAATGCAGCACGCGCGGGACGGCGAGCGTGAACTCGGGAATCTCGGCATCGAAATGCGTGCCGTCCTCGGCCACCATCTGGTAGCTGCCGCGCATCGTGCCGACCGGTGTCGGCAGCGCGCAGCCGCTGGTGTACTGGAAGCTCTCCCCGGGCTGCAGCAGCGGCTGCTGGCCGACGACGCCGATACCGCGCACTTCCTGTACCCGCTCCTCGGCGTCGGTGATGATCCAGTGGCGCGACACCAGTTGCGCTGCGACGCTGCCGACGTTGCGGATGGTGATCGTGTAGGCGAACACGTAGTGGTCGTCCTCCGGGTTTGACTGGTCGGCGATGAACTCGGGCGCGGGGCGGACTTCGATGGCGTACTTGCGGTCGCTCATGTCAGGGGGGATTCGTTGTCGGTGGTCGGGGGATTGCACACGAAAGCGCCGGGTAAGACAAGCCGGGCGGCTCGAGGTTCTTGCTAAAATCGCCGCTTCACCCACGGAGCCATCGCCATGCACGTCATCGCCCCCAGCATCCTCTCGGCCAACTTCGCCAAGCTCGGCGAGGAGGTGCAGAACGTCATCGCCGCGGGCGCCGACTGGATCCACTTCGACGTGATGGACAACCACTACGTGCCGAACCTGACCATCGGCCCATTGGTCTGCGAGGCGATCCGGCCGCTGACCAAGGCGCCGATCGACGTGCACCTGATGGTCAAGCCGGTCGACCGCATCGTGCCGGACTTCGCCAAGGCCGGCGCCGACATCATCACCTTTCACCCGGAAGCCTCCGAGCACGTCGACCGCACGCTCGGGCTGATCAGGGACAGCGGCTGCCAGGCCGGCCTGGTGTTCAATCCGGCGACGCCGCTCGAGCATATGGATTGGGTCATGGACAAGCTCGACCTGGTGCTGTTGATGAGCGTGAACCCCGGCTTCGGCGGCCAGAAGTTCATCCCGGCGACGCTGGAGAAGCTGCGCGCGGCGCGGGCGAAGATCGACGCCTATGCGGCGCGTACCGGCCGCCGCATCCGGCTCGAGGTGGACGGCGGCGTGAAGGTCGACAACATCGCCGAGATCGCCCGCGCCGGCGCCGATGCCTTCGTCGCCGGCTCGGCCGTCTATGGCGCCGGCCGGGATGCGGACCCGCACCGCTACGACTCGGTGGTCGCCGCGCTACGCGCCGAACTGGCCAAGGTCTGATGATCCGCGCGGTCACCTTCGACCTCGACGGCACGCTGCTCGACACCATCGCCGACCTCGCCGCCGCCTGCGATGCGACGATGGTCGAGCTGGGCCGGGCGCCGCACGGCGTCGACAAGGTCCGCCGCTTCGTCGGCAAGGGCATGGCGGTACTCGTCGAGCGCTGCCTGACCGCCGCCGACGGCCGGGCGCCGGATGCTGAACTGCTGGCCCGGGCGATCGCCGTCTTCCGCCGCCACTACGCCGTCGTCAACGGCCGCGCGGCGCGCGAATATCCGGGCGTGCGCGCGGGGCTCGAGGCCTTCCGCGCCTTGGGCCTGCCGCTCGGCCTCGTCACCAACAAGCCGGCCGCCTTCACCGGCCCGCTGCTCGAACGCACCGGGCTCGCCGACTTCTTCGTCGTCGCCGTGTCGGGCGACACCACGGCCAACAGGAAGCCGCATCCGGAGCCGATCCTGCACGCCTGCGCCATCCTCGGCGTTCGCCCGGAAGCGAACCTGCATATCGGCGACTCCGACAACGACCTGCTCGCCGCGCGCGCGGCCGGCTGCCGTGCCTTTGCCGTGCCCTACGGCTACACCGAGGAAGGCCCGGTGGACACGGCCAACTGCGATGCGCTAGTATCCGATCTGCTTGAAGCCGCGCGCCGCGTGGCCGAGATCAACCGACAGACCCTGCCCACATCGTGACCCGCAAGCCCTTCGTTATCCGGACGGAAATGGTCGCCGGCGCCTGGCGCCGCGAGTGGTGGCGTTCGCGCCAACACTGATACCTGCCGTCCGTCGCCGGGGCGGACAAGAACACACGAACCCCGGACCGAAAACGAAATTCCCGCTTGAGGGCATCATGACCGAAACCGAATTCAACGCGCTCGCCGCGCAGGGCTACAACCGCATTCCCGTCACGCTCGAGACCTTCGCCGATCTCGACACGCCGCTGTCCATCTACCTGAAGCTGGCCGACTCGCCGTATTCCTACCTGCTCGAATCGGTGCAGGGCGGCGAACGCTTCGGCCGCTACTCCTTCATCGGCATCTCCAGCCCGACGCGCATCGCGGTCTACGGCCACCAGGTGCTGGTGCTGACCGGCCAGCGCATCTCCGAACGCGAGGACGACACCAACCCGCTCGACTTCATCGAGAAGTTCATGGGCCGCTTCCGCGCGGCGCCGTCGTCGAACCTGCCGCGCTTCTGCGGCGGCCTGGTCGGCGCCTTCGGCTACGACACCGTGCGCTACGTCGAGACCAAGCTGACGCGCACGCAGAAAGAAGGCAAATTCGCGGGCGACCTCGGCACGCCGGACATCCTGCTCTTCCTCTCCGAGGAAATCGCCGTCGTCGACAACCTCTCCGGCAAGCTGACGCTGGTCGTCTACGCCGAGCCGGGCGTCCCCGGCGCCTTCCAGAAGGCGCGGGCGCGGCTGAAGGAATTGCTCGCCAAACTGCGTGCGCCGGTGCAGATTCCCGAGGAGAAGCCGACCGCCTCGCAGCCGGCGGTCTCGGTGTTCGGCGAGGCGGCGTTCAAGTCGGCGGTGGCCAAGGCCAAGCAGTACATCCGGGACGGCGACATCATGCAGGTGGTGCTGTCGCAGCGCATGACCAAGCCGTTCACGGCGAGCCCGCTGGCGCTCTACCGCGCGCTGCGCACGCTCAACCCGTCGCCGTACATGTTCTATTTCGATTGCGAGGACTTCCACATCGTCGGTGCCTCGCCCGAAATCCTCGTCCGCCTCGAGCACGAGGGCGGCGAGGGCATCGTCACCGTCCGCCCGATCGCCGGCACGCGCCGTCGCGGCGCGTCGCACGACGAGGACCTGGCGCTCGAGAAGGAACTGCTCGCAGACCAGAAGGAGCGCGCCGAGCACGTCCAGCTGCTCGACCTCGGTCGCAACGACGTCGGCCGCGTGGCGCAGGTCGGCGCGGTCAAGGTCACCGAGAACATGACCATCGAGCGCTACTCGCACGTGATGCACATCGTCTCCAACGTCGAAGGCAAGCTGCAGCCGGGCCTGAACGCGCTCGACGTGCTGAAGGCGACGCTGCCGGCCGGCACGCTCTCGGGCGCGCCGAAGGTGCGGGCGATGGAGATCATCGACGAACTGGAGCCGGTGAAGCGCGGCATCTACGGCGGCGCCATCGGCTACCTCGGCTTCCACGGCGACATGGATCTGGCGATCGCGATCCGCACCGCGGTGATCAAGGACGGCCAGCTCAACGTCCAGGCCGGTGCCGGCATCGTCGCCGACTCCGACCCGACCGCCGAATGGCAGGAAACCCAGAGCAAGGCCCGCGCCGTGCTGCGTGCCGCGGAAATGGCCGAGCACGGCCTCGACACCCGGATCGATTGAGGAGGGCGCTGCCATGCTGCTGATGATCGACAACTACGATTCCTTCACCTACAACCTCGTCCAGTATTTCGGCGAGCTCGGCCAGGAGGTGAAGGTGTTCCGCAACGACGCGATCTCGCTCGCCGAGATCGCGCGCCTGAAGCCCGATTACCTGGTGATCTCGCCCGGTCCCTGCGCGCCGGCGCAGGCCGGCATCTCGCTCGCCGCGATCCGCGAGTTCGCCGGCAAAATTCCGATCCTCGGCGTCTGCCTCGGCCACCAGTCGATCGGCGAGGCCTTCGGCGGCCGTATCGTGCACGCCAGGCAGCTGATGCACGGCAAGACTTCGCCGGTGCACCACGAGGACGTCGGCGTGTTCAAGGACTTGCCGAACCCGCTGACCTGCACCCGCTACCACTCGCTGGCGATCGAGCGCGAGACCTGCCCCGACTGCCTGGAGATCACCGCCTGGACCGACGACGGCGAGATCATGGGCGTGCGCCACAAGACGCTGGCTGTCGAGGGCGTGCAGTTCCATCCCGAATCGATCCTGACCGAGCGCGGTCACGACCTCTTGAAGAACTTCCTCGAGGAGCACGCCAAATGAAGCCGCAAGAAGCCCTGCAACGCGTCATCGAGCATCGCGAGATCTTCCACGACGAGATGGTGTCGCTGATGCGCCAGATCATGGGCGGCGAGGTGTCGCCGGTGCTGATCGCGGCGATCATCACCGGCCTGCGCGTGAAGAAGGAGACGATCGGCGAGATCGCCGCCGCCGCCTCGGTGATGCGTGAGCTGTCGACCAAGGTGACGGTGCAGGACGACAGCCGGCTGGTCGATACCTGCGGCACCGGCGGCGACGGCGCGCATACCTTCAACATCTCGACCGCCGCGATGTTCGTCGCGGCGGCGGCCGGCGCGCGCATCGCCAAGCACGGCGGCCGCTCGGTGTCCTCGCAGTCGGGCAGCGCCGACGTGCTGGAGGCGCTCGGCGCCAACATCATGCTCAACCCGGAGCAGGTCGCCACCTGCATCGACGAGCTGGGCCTCGGCTTCATGTTCGCCCCCAGCCACCACAGCGCGATGAAGCACGCGGCGCCGGTGCGCCGCGAGCTGGGCGTGCGCACGATCTTCAACATCCTCGGTCCGTTGACCAACCCGGCGAATGCGCCGCAGCAGGTGATGGGCGTCTTCCATCCCGACCTCGTCGGCATCCAGGTGCGCGTGCTGCAGCGTCTCGGCAGCAAGCGGGCGCTCACCGTCTTCGGTCGCGAAGGGCTCGATGAGATCTCGATCTCGGGCGAGACGCTGGTCGGCGAGCTGAAGGACGGCCGCGTCAGCGAATACGCGGTGCATCCGGAACAGTTCAACCTCGCCGTGCACGACCCGAAGGTGCTGCGCGTCGCCACCGTCGAGGAATCGAAGGCGATGCTGCTCGGCGCGCTGGAGAACAAGCTCGGCGCGCCGCGCGACATCGTCGCGCTGAACGCCGGCGCCAGCTTGTATGTTTCCGGCGTCGCCGGCTCCCTGGCCGACGGCGTCGACCTCGCCTTCGAGACCATCGCCTCCGGCGCCGCGCGTGCCAAGGTCGATGCCTTCGTCACCTTTACGAAGCAGTTCGCATGAGCGATATCCTGAAGAAAATCCTCGCCACCAAGCGCGAGGAAGTGGCCGCGGCGAGCGCGGTGAAGCCGCTGGCGGTGGTCCGCGCCGAAGCCGAGGCGCAGGCTCCGACACGCGATTTCGCCGGCGCGCTACAGGCCAAGGTCGCTGCCGGCCGGCCGGCGGTGATCGCCGAGATCAAGAAGGCCAGCCCGTCGAAGGGTGTGCTGCGCGCCGACTTCCGGCCAGCCGAGATTGCCGCGAGCTACGAGCGGCATGGGGCGGCATGTTTATCGGTGCTCACCGACCGCCAGTATTTCCAGGGCGCGCCCGACTACCTGCAGGCCGCTCGCGCTGCCTGTGCGCTACCGGTGCTGCGCAAGGACTTCCTCGTCGATCCGTACCAGGTCTACGAGGCACGGGCGATGGGCGCGGACGCCATCCTGCTCATCGTCTCGGCGCTGAGTCTGGCCGAAATGCGGGAGTTCGAAGCGATCGCCCACGGCCTCGGCATGTCGGTGCTGGTCGAGGTGCACGACGGCGACGAGCTGGAGCTGGCGCTGCAGCTGAAGACGCCGCTGGTCGGCATCAACAACCGCAACCTGCGCACCTTCGAAGTCAGCCTGCAGACGACGCTTGACCTGCTGCCGCGGATTCCAGCAGACAAGCTGGTGGTCACCGAGAGCGGCATTCTGGCGCCGGCCGATGTCGTGCTGATGCGGCGGAATGCCGTTAACGCTTTCCTCGTCGGAGAGGCTTTTATGCGTGCGGCTAAGCCGGGTGAGGCTTTGGCAGCGTTGTTCGCGTAACTGGTTTTTTACCTTAACCATGCATGATTACTCGAGCAGATTCAGTCGCGCGCTAAATTTGCATCAACAGGGGCTATTGGAGCCGGCCTACGCTGAATACCATAGTCTGCTTCGAACCAATCCGCGGGACATCAATGTCCTGAATTTTCTCGGAGTTTTGTGTTTTCAGCGTGGTGATCCGTCCGAGGCGGCTAAGTGCCTGAAGAAGTGCATCAAGTTGAAACCAGACTTCGCCGAGGCTCATTACAATCTGGGCCAAGGTCTCCTGAAAAGCGATGCTGTACCGTCAGCCATTGAAAGCTTGAAGCGAGCAGTTGCTCTGTCCAAGAATTACGTGGCGGCGCATCTTGCACTGTCTGAGGCTTTCAGTGTTCAAAAGCGTTATCGTGAAGCGCTCATTCATGCAGAGCGCGTCGTTGCTATCTCTCCTGATCACGTTGCCGGATGGGTGAATGTTGGCGTGATGAAGTTCGCCTTGGGGGATGTCGGGTCGGCACTGGCTGCCTGCGATCGCGCGTTGCACCTTCGCCAGGGGTTTCCTCCCGCCTTGCTTAACCGTGCCAGATTCTGCCGGGCACAAGGTGATTTGCAACAGGCCGTAGCCACCTTTCGTGATGTCGTCGGCGCTTATGGCAGTGACGTCGAGGTGTTGGTCGAGTTCTGCGAAACCCTTATTGAGGCAGGTCGCCCCGATGATGCGGTGGTGGTGAGCGAGCATGTCTTGAAATTGGACAGACAAAATGTTGCAGCTCATCTATTGCGAGGAAGATCTTTGCTTTCGCTTGACCGGGAAGGGGCGGCGGAGGCGTTTGCCATGGCGTGCGATTTGGCCCCGGGAGCACCGGACGCCTTGATGTGGCTAGGGGAGTGTCGTCGAAAGTATGGGGAGCTTGACGAGGCTGAACGCCTTTTTATGCGAGCCGCTGAATTGGCGCCTGATGATATACAGCCCAAGTATTCGCTGGCGGCGCTGTATGGTGACAAAGGGGACTTTGATCGCGCCTGCCAAGGATTTGACGATGTGCTCGCAATGTCTCCGGACAATTTGCCGGCAATCTCTGGAAAGCTTGCCGTTGGCTTGTATTCGGATACTTGCGACGCCGAAGAGAACATACGGCTTGCCCGAGAATATGGGCGGCTGGTCGAGCGGAATGTGGGGGCGCCGTTCTCGAGTTGGTCGGTTGAGGCGGACCCTGGCCGGTTAAAAGTCGGATTCGTGTCGGGTGATTTGCGCGAGCATTCGGTGGGGCACTTCCTTGAGGATTTCCTATCCTCGGTCGATCAGTCGCGTATTCAGCTCTACGCATATCCGACGCACCGGCGTGCCGACGAACTGACAGCACGTATCCTGCCGCATTTTTCAGCGTGGAAGCCGTTGTCCGGCATGACGGATCGGGCTGCGGCCGAAATGATTCGCGCCGACGGTATACATGTTCTCGTTGATCTATCCGGGCATTCACTGGATGGGCGTCTGCCCGTGTTTGCACTCAGGCCGGCGCCAGTACAGTGTTGTTGGCTCGGCTACTGTGCCACTACAGGTCTGTCGGCAATGGGGTATTACCTTGCGGATGCCTCGACACTGCCCTCCGAATTGGAGGCGCAGTTCGTTGAGAGGGTCTGGAGGATGCCGAGGAGTTATCTATGTTTCTCTCGGCCCCGAATTGATATTCCCGTTGCTCCCTTGCCGGCATTAGCTGCCGGCCGAGTTACTTTTGGCTCGTTTAATAATCTGTCGAAAATCGGCAGCCGCGTTGTGAAGGTTTGGTCGGACGTGCTTCATGCCGTTCCGAATAGCCGCCTGATTATTAAAGCAAGTCAGTTGCAGGATCCCGAGGCGTGCCGCATGACGCACGCGCGTTTCTCGGCTTGTGGTGTCGAACCCGGCCGTGTCCAGCTGCTAGGCCCGATAAATAGGCGGGCGGAACATCTTGCCGCCTACGGGGCGGTCGACATCGCGTTGGATACGTTCCCATACAACGGCGTTACGACTACTGCAGAGGCCCTGTGGATGGGGGTGCCGGTGCTTACGTTGGCCGGAAGCCGCTTTTTGTCGCGGCAAGGGATGGGTATTCTCGAAAGTGCGGGTCTTGGTGATTGGGTCGCCACAGACGAGTCTGTCTTCGTCGAGAAAGCGGCAGCATTTTCGAGCACCATCGAGCGGTTGGCAGAAACCCGTGCCTCGATGCGGGCACGCTTGTCCAGGTCCGCTGTTTTTCAGCCGGTAGATTTCGCCAAGGATTTCGAGAACGCGATGTGGGAAATGTGGCGGCAGGGCGGACAGTGATTCTTGTTGTATTGTTGCAACAAAGAGGCTGTTGTTGGGCGCCTTGAAGGCAAATGCTCGTTGCTCGGACGATTGCTGTTTGCCAGAATCCGTCCAACCCCTCATTTCAAGAGAGGTAAGCCCGGTTTTAGTGGCAACACGAAGAACCCGTCTTAATCACAGAGGAGAAATCTGATGCAAAAGAAACTGATCGCCCTGGCTGTCGCCGGTCTGGCTTCGACGGCTGCCTTCGCGCAGAGCAACGTTACCATCTACGGTGTTGCTGACGCCGGCTACGTGAACGCCAACGGCGACAACGGCCGCAACAATGCCTGGAACGGCATCGAGTCGGGCATCCTGGCTGGTTCGCGCCTCGGCTTCAAGGGTGAAGAGGCTCTCGGCAACGGTCTGAAGGCTGTGTTCACGCTGGAATACGGCCTGTCGCTGGACGCCAACGCCGGCGTCGGTACCGCCCTGGCTCGCCAGCAGTTCGTCGGTCTGAGCAGCGACAAGCTCGGCACCGTGACGCTCGGCCGTCAGTATGCTCCGGGCTACTTCACGCAAGTGCGCAACGACGCCTTCGCTGGCGCGAGCGTTGGCCCGCTGGCCGTCCTGAACACCGCTGCCGGCAACACCATCCAGGCCGCTTCGAACGCCCGCTGGAACAACTCGGCGGTCTACCAGTCGCCGACCTGGGCCGGCTTCAGCGTCCGCGGTATCTACAGCTACGGTGAGGCAGGCACGACTGCCGTTTCCGAGTCGAGCGGCTCGGTCGGCCAAGCCGGTCTCGGCCTGAACTACGCCAACGGCCCGCTGAACGTCGATCTGGCTTACCAGACCCGTCTGGATCAGGCCGCCTTCAGCGTTGCCGCCGGCACCGGCTACTGGGCCGGCACGGTGACCCGTACCGGCGGTCAGAACGGCAAGGATGTCGACGAGTGGATGCTCGGCGCCTCCTACGACTTCAAGGTCGTCAAGGTCTTCGCGTCCTATCAGGATCAGGATGACGACGTGAACACCTCTGCCGCCCAGTTCGGCAACAAGGTCTGGAGCGTTGGCGCGACCGTTCCGGTCTTCGGCAACGGCAAGCTCCACGCCAGCTACGCCAAGCTGTCGTGGGACCGTTCCGGCGCGGGTGATTCGAAGGCTTGGGGCCTGGGCTACACGCACGCCCTGTCGAAGCGCACCACGCTGTACACCACCTACACCTCGGTCAAGAACGACAACGACGCCCTGGTCGCCGCCGGCGCCGGCTACGTCTCCGCTCTTGACGAGCGTAACGGCACCTTCGCCGCGGGTATCAGCCACACGTTCTAATCTGACGTTCAGTCAGTTGGAAATGAAAACGGGCGCTTCGGCGCCCGTTTTGCTTTGGTGTGCTGGGGAAAACTTAAGAGGTAAGGGGCGGGGAGGCTGCCTGTTGCGACCGAAACGGGGGCGACGTGCCTGTCAGCCCAACAGGATCAGATTGTCCCGATGGATCAGTTCCGGCTCGTCGATGTAGCCGAGAATCGATTCGATGTCGCCGGAGCTCCTGCCGGCGATCAGCCGGGTTTCGCTGCTGGCGTAGTTGGTCAGGCCGCGGGCGAGTTCCTGGCCCTCCGGGGTGACGCAGGCAACTGCGGCGCCGCGTTCGAATTCCCCTTCCACGCTCTTGACGCCGACCGGCAGCAGGCTGCGGCCGTCGCGCAGTGCCTTGACCGCGCCCGCATCCAGGATCAGTTTGCCGACCAACTGCAGGTGGTCGGCCAGCCATTGCTTGCGCGCGGCGAGCGGCTGCGTGCCGGCGACGAGCAGGGTGCCGATCGCCTCGCCGGCGGCCAGTCGCGGCATCACGTCGGGCTCGCGGCCGCTGGCGATCGCCGTGTGCGCGCCGCTGCGCGCGGCGCGCTTGGCGGCGAGTACCTTGGTGATCATGCCGCCCTTGCCGATCGAGGTGCCGGCGCCGCCGGCCATCGCCTCCAGTCGCGCCTCGCCGGCGGCGGCCTCGCCGATCAGCGTCGCGTTCGGGTCCTTGCGCGGATCGGCGGTGTACAAGCCGGGCTGGTCGGTGAGGATGATCAGCGCCTCGGCCTCGACCAGGTTGGCGACCAGTGCGCCGAGCGTGTCGTTGTCGCCGAATTTGATTTCGTCGGTGACGACGGTGTCGTTCTCGTTGATGATCGGCACCACCCCGAGTTGCAGCAGTGTCGTCAGCGTCGAACGTGCGTTCAGATAGCGCTTGCGGTCGGCGAGGTCGTCGTGCGTGAGCAGAACTTGCGCGGTGGCGAGGCCGTGTTTCGCAAAGGCGCTTTCATAGACCTGCGCCAGCCCCATCTGGCCGACCGCGGCGGCGGCCTGCAGTTCGTGGACGGCGTGCGGCCGCTTGCTCCAGCCGAGCCGCTGCATGCCGCAGGCGATCGCGCCCGAGGAGACCAGCACCACCTCCTTGCCCTGCTTGCGCAGCACGGCGATCTGCCGGGCCCATTCGCCGATCGCAGCGAGGTCGAGGCCGGTGCCGTTGTTGGTGACGAGGGCGGAGCCAACCTTGACGACCAGTCGGCGGGAAGCGGCAAGGCGGGTGGGAGTCATTCGTCGATGGCGGAGTCGGTGGTGGCGTTCGGATCGGATTCGTCGGCGTTCGGTTCTGCCGAGGGCGACGGCTGCAGCGCCTGCAGTGCGTCGTAAATGGCATAGACCACCGGCCGGCAGCCGTCGCCGCTGATCGCGGCGATGCCGAACCAGGGGCCGTCGTGGCCGTATTCGTCGAGGAAGGACTGGATGCGCGCATCGCGTTCCTCCTCGGGAATCAGGTCGAGCTTGTTCAGGATCAGCCAGCGCGGCTTCGCGGCGAGCTCGGGGCTGTACTTCTCGAGTTCGCCGACGATCGCGCGCGCGTCGCGCACCGGGTCGGCCTCGGGGTCGAGCGGCGCCAGGTCGACGATGTGCAGCAGCAGCCGCGTGCGGGAGAGGTGCTTGAGGAAGCGGATGCCGAGGCCGGCGCCATCGGCGGCGCCCTCGATCAGCCCCGGTACGTCGGCGATGACGAAGCTCTTGTTCTCGTCGACGCGGACGACGCCGAGGTTCGGGTGCAGCGTCGTGAACGGATAGTCGGCGACCTTCGGCCGGGCTGCCGAGACGGCGCGGATGAAGGTGCTTTTCCCCGCGTTGGGCAGGCCGAGCAGGCCGACGTCGGCGAGCACCTTCAGTTCCAGCTTGAGGTCCAGTTCTTCGCCCGGCTCGCCCTTGGTGCTTTGCCGCGGCGCGCGGTTGGTCGAGGATTTGAAGTGGATGTTGCCGAGCCCGCCGCGCCCGCCGCGGGCGATGACGATGCGCTTGTCGTGCGTGTCGAGGTCGGCGATCACCTCGTCGGTGGCGGCATTGCTGATCACCGTGCCGACCGGCATGCGCAGCACGATGTCCTCGCCGGCCTTGCCGTAGCAGTCGGCGGTGCCGCCATTCTCGCCGCGCTGGGCGAGGAATTTGCGCGTGTAGCGGTAATCGATCAGCGTGTTGATGTTGCGGTCGGCGACGACGATGACGCTGCCGCCCTTGCCGCCGTCCCCGCCGTCGGGGCCGCCCTTGGGGATGTATTTCTCGCGGCGGAACGAAACCATGCCGTTGCCGCCGTCGCCGGCAGCCACGTAGATCTTGGCTTCGTCGATGAACTTCATTTTTCGTCTCTCAGTAACAAAAAAGCCCTATCGCACGGATAGGGCTTTTTGCGAGTCAGCGTGCGCCTCGCCGGTCGATCACTCGGCGGCGGGAACGATGCTCACGGTGCGGCGCTTCTGAGCGCCCTTGATCGCGAACTGGACGCGGCCCTCGACCAGCGCGAACAGCGTGTGGTCCTTGCCGATGCCGACGTTCTCGCCCGGGTGGAACTCGGTGCCGCGCTGGCGAACGATGATGTTGCCGGCAGCGACCAACTGGCCGCCGTAGCGCTTCACGCCAAGGCGTTTCGATTCCGATTCGCGGCCGTTACGGGAACTGCCGCCAGCTTTTTTGTGTGCCATGTTTCAGACTCCTTGCTTCTGGCCAGCGCTTACGCGTTGATCGCGTCGATGCGCAGTTCGGTGAAATACTGGCGATGCCCCTGGTGCTTCTGGTAGTGCTTGCGGCGGCGCATCTTGAAGATCTTGACCTTGTCGTGACGGCCCTGGGCCAGCACGGTGGCCTTCACCGTGGCTCCGGCAACGAGCGGGGCGCCGATCTTCACGGACTCGCCTTCACCTACCATCAGGATCTGGTCAAGCGTGATTTCTGCGCCAACGTCCGCCGGTATCTGTTCTACTTTAAGTTTTTCGCCAGCGGCAACGCGATACTGCTTGCCACCGGTTTTTACGACCGCGTACATGTTGGACTCCATACAGAACGTGAAACGAAGAACCGCGCATTATACGGATTTTTCGCGCCGCGTCAAAGGCTTGCTTGAGATTCTGCGGAGCCTCAGGGAAGCCGGCCGGCGGCGACCATGCGGTTGAACAGCACGGTCGTCGGCAGCCAGCCGACGAGGTCGTCGAACTCGCCGCCGGCGCCCGCGGCGGCGGGTGTGCGGACGATGAACAGCGTCGTCGCGCTGTCGTTGCGATCCTCGTCCGCATTGGTTGCCGAGGCGTCGCCGACTGCCGTCCCGTCGGCCCGCGTTCCCCAGTTGTTCTTGCCGGCCGAGTAGACGACGGCCGGCGCACAGGGATTGGCGGCGGAACAGGCGCTGGCGTTGCCGACCTGATAGACCAGGTTGCCCGCCCCGTCGCGCGACTGGAGTTTCTTGGTGGCCGGGGTCGCCAGCGTGAACCCGGCGTTGGCGAAGGCCGGCGTGACGCTGTAGCGCAACAGCTTGCCCCAGCCGTCGGTGTGGCGGACGCCCAGCGTCTGCCATGGCAGGAAGCCGGTGCAGGCGGTCTCGCTGGCGCAGGCGACCGGCGCCTCGGCGCCGTCGACCGCCGACGTGGCCGGTCGCGGCAGGCGCCCGTTGGCGACGGCGAAACCGATCAGCGCTTCCTGCGCCTCGGCCAGCGCCTGCCGCGTCTCGTGCTCGTTGCGCTGGTCGAGCTGCGCGCCGAGCAAGGGCAGCAGCATTGTCAGCAGCAGGCCGACGATGGTCAGCACGATCGCGACCTCAGTCAGCGTGAAGCCGCGGCGATGGCGTCCGGGCGGATGGTGCTGGTTCATCGGCAAGGGACTCCCGGACAGGGAACCACGTCCGCGTGCAGGTCGCCGAGGCTCAGTCGCGCCGCGGCCGGACCGAGGCGTTCGTAGACGATCAGCTCGAGCCAGCGGTTCTTCTCGAGCCAGTCTGCCGGCTGTCTAGCCGGTGGCGGCGCGCTGAGCAGATGGATGTCCCGTTGGGGAAGGCGTCCGCTGACGCGCCCGGTGTCGCCGTGGCCGTCACCGTCGGCATCGGCCCACGGGAAAGCCTGCGGTGCGGCGCTGGCGTGGTAATAGTGCCGCAAGCCGTAGGTCGGCGGCGCCGTCGGCGTCGCGGGGCCGCGAATTTCGGCGAGCACCCGTTTGCCGACGATGCGGAACAGCTCGTCGCGGGAGATCGGCAGCAGGCGGTCGTTGAACGCGGCGGATGCCGGGCCGTTCGTGTAGGCCGCGTCGCCGTCGGCGTTGCCGCCCTCGAGATAGTCGGCGACGGCGTTGCCCGGGCGGCGCTGTGCCGCCAGCGGCGGACCCGGTGCGAAGACGATGGCGGCGATGTCCGGCTGGTCGTCTGCGCGCAACTCGGGCGTCGTCCGGCTGTTGATCCGCGCGCTGTCGTCGTCGCGCAACGCCGGCGCCAGCGCGTACCACAGCAGTTCGCCGTGGCCGTCGCGCAGCTCGCCGGTACGCAGCGTCTTCCACGGGAAGCGGCCGAGATAGGTCGGGCAGTGGTTGCCGCGCAGCAGCGGCACTTCGCCGCTGGCATCCTCGGCCGGGCAGGGCAGCGCGCCCGGCCGGTTGTCGTCGACGGCGGCGCGGCCGATCAGGGCCGCCTTGGCGCGCGCCAGCGCCGCCTGGCTGCCGCGCTCGGCGGCCTGGCGCGCATCGCCCGCTGTGAGCCGGCCAAGCAGCAGCGACAGGCCGCCGCCGAGCAGCGCCAGCAAGGCCAGCAGCAGCGCGGCGCCGGCCTCCCGCCGAGGTGCGGGCGGCCTCGGGCGTGTTCGCATTCGATTCATGGGCGCGACGCTGTCGTTGCGGGCGCATCGCCCGGCGCGCGCCGATGGACGACGATCCTGCCCGTGCCGAGCGGGCTCCCCGTCGCCAGCGTGTCGCGATCGACGGTTTCGCCGACGTGCGCCGTGCCTGCCGCCGGCATCTCGTCGGTGCCGATGACGAGCCGTCCCGGCTGCCGCGGGTCGGGGCGGACGACGATCCCGGCCTTCGCTTCCCCGGTGCGCTGCGCCTCGCCGTTGATCCAGGCGGTATGCCGTCCCGAGCTGCGGCGGACCTCGCCGTCGACGACGATCCGCGGCTGCGCCGCATCCGTCCGCGCTGCGTGCAGGCGCTGCCGGTCGAGCTGTTGGCGCTGTTCCGGCGTGAAGAACAGCCGTCCCAGTCCGTCGTCGTCGGCGACGGCGGCCGGGCCGGCGACGGCGAGGCTTGCCGCAGCCAGCGCAACGGCCTTCCGGCGGAGGTGTCGACGGCGGCTCATGTTCCTTCCTGCGGCGGCGGAAAGGTGATCCATTCGAGCGTGCAGTCGGCGTCGAGCCCCGCCGCATCGTCGGGCGTCGCGGCGGGGCGGTCGCTACGACGGACGGTGCAGCTGCGCACGCGGACGGTGGCCTGGGCCTGCGCGCGCAGGTCGTCGATGAATCCCAGCAGGTCGCCCTCGTGCAGCAGCTTCATCTGCAGCCGCATCGCGCTGCTGCGGAAAGCGTGCTCGGCCGCCGCCGGCTGCTGCGGCGACAACTCGTAGCGCAACTCGGCGAGCCGTCGCCTGCGCCGGAGGTCCCCGATCAGCGCCACCCAGTCCGGCCGCCGCTCGTCGCCGACGATGCCGCGCACGCGCAGCGCGTAGAAGCGGTCCGCCAGCTGGCGGAGCTCGTGCGCTTCGTCGCGTACCCGCAGCAGCCGGCCCGCGAACTCGGCGCGCAAGCGCTCGGCGTCCGCGTGCCGGCTGCGGGCCTGGCGCAGGTCGCGCTCGGCCAACCAGGCGATGCCGCCGCCGACGGCGAGCAGCGCCAGCACGGCGGCGAGGCTGGCCCGCAGGCGAGCGAGATCGGCGCGAACGGCCTTCATGGGCTGCTCCGTCGGACGATCTGCAGCGCGAACGGATGCGCGGTGCCGTCGATTCCGGCCGCGTCGCCGTGCAAGGTCTGGCCCGGCCCGGCGGCGAGCGGCTCCTGGTCGACCGCGGTGCGCAGCGCCGGGTTGGCGTCGAGTGCGGCGATGAACCGGCGCAGGGCGGCGAGCTGCTGCCGCGGCGTCGCGTGCGGGCCGAGCTCGACGCGGCCGCGCAGCCGCAGCGTTTGTGCGCCGCCGTCGCCGGCCGTCCAGGCGATCTCGTCGATGGCGATCGCCGGCATCGCCGCGAGCACCGCGCCGAGGTCGCGGTAGAAGCCGGCCGGCGTCGCGTCGCCGCGCGCCAGTTCGGCGTGCTCGCCGACGATCCGGCGCAGCGCGTCGGGACTCGCCGGCAGCGGCGGGAAGGTGCGTGCGATCGCCGCGTAGCGCTCGCGGGCGTCGTGCGCTGCGGCCAGGGAGGCCGTCGTTGCCTGCTTCAGGGCGTGGGCCTCGAACAAACGTCCGCCGGCGAACAGCAGCGCGGCCGCCAATGCCGCCGCGCCGCAGCCGTGGAGCGCCCGCCGCGCTTGCCGGACGCGCCACTCGTGCCGCAGCGGGGGCGGCGCGAATTGCGCCGCCGGCGGTGCCGTGGCGATCAGGTGGACGTAGGCGAGGTCGAGGCGGCAGTCCGTCGGCGGCGTCTTCAGGCCGATCCGGTGGGCGCAGTCGTCGCTGTCGAGGATCTCGAAATGCAGCCCGCCGCCGTTGATGCAGCGGGCGGCGACCGCTCCCGCAAGCTGCGGATGGACGACGACGACCGCGCGCAGCGGCTCGTCCGGCGCGAGCAGGCGCTGTCCGAGCAGGTACTGGCGCAGCTTCGCCGCTTCCGTCGCCAGCGTTTCGGCGAGGTCGTCCCCGGCCTGGGCGAGCGGCAGCAGGCGGCTGAAGCGCAGGCGGCCGCGCACGCAGTAGCTTTCGCGCAGGCTCCGGTCCTGCACGGTCAGCAGCAGGCAGGGCTCGCCGCCGAGGCGCAGTTTTTCGAGCAGCACCGCGCCGGCGAAGGGCAGCGAGCAGACGCCGGCAAGCGGCGCCTGCAGGTCGCGCAGGATCGCCAGCCAGGGGGCGAGGGCCGCCGGCGCGGTGAGCGCGGCCAGCAGCAGACGCTCGTTCTGGCGCCGGTTGCGCTCGCGGCCGAGCGAGACGGCGCAGGCGTAGTCGGTCGCGGGGAAGCGCTGCGCCAGCTTGCGCGCGATCAGCGCGCGGCGGTCTCCCGCCCGCAGGCAGGGAATCGTCTCCGCGTGGAAGGCTTCCTCGGCGAGGTTGGCGAGCAGCGTGCACGGGACCTTCGGCTGCGCCCGCAGGTAATCGGCAAAGGCCGTGAGCCCCGCCGCCGAGTCCGCGAAGCTGCCGTCGGCGCAGACTTCGCCGGCCTGCCAGCGGTAGGCTGTCAGCTCGTGGGCGCTGAGGTAGAGAATGCGCCGCCCGGCCATCAGATCCTGACCCGGCCGATCGCGTCGTACACCGGGCCGAGCACCGACAGCATGATCCAGCCGAGGATGCCGCCGAGGAGCACGGTCAGCAGCGGCTCGAGCATCGCCTGCGCCCGGCCGACCGCTTCCCGCACGTCGCGGTTGTAGAAGTAGCTGACGTTGGCCAGGGCCTGGTCGAGCGCGCCGCTGCCCTCGCCGACGCGGAGCATGCGGATCACCAGCGGCGGAAAGAGGCCGCTGCTGGCGAACGCCTGGGTCACGCCGTGCCCGTCGGCGATCAGCCGCTCGACGCGGGCCAGCCCCGCCGCCACCTGCCGGTTGCCGACCACCTCCCGGGTCGTGCGCAGGGCGTCGAGGACCGGAATGCCGGCGGCGTAGAGCAGCGCGAAGATGTCGGCAAAGCGGGAGAGGATGATCTTGTGCAGGATCGTGCCGAGCAGCGGCAGGCGCAGCTTGAGGCCGTCGACCGCCCGCTGCGCCGCCGGGCTGGCGCGCAGCGCGACGGCAGCGGCGATCGTGGCGGCGAGCGCCAGCAGCAGCGCGAGGTGCCAGTGGGCGGCCAGCGTATCGGCGACGAAGAAGAGCAGGCGGGTCTGCGTCGGCAGGTCGTGCCCGAGGTTGCGGAGGAACGGTTTCAGCTGTGGCACCAGGTAGACCAGCAGAAAGATCGTCGCGGCGAGCACGATGCCGCCGACGAAGCACGGATAGATCAGCAGCGTGCGGGTGTGCGCGGCAAGCTCGTCCGCCAGCTTCAGCGACTCGGTCAGGTGGCGCAGCACGTCGGGCAGCCGGCCGCCGCATTCGCCGGCGCGGATCAGGCTGACGAAGACCGGGTCGAAGGCCCGCGGCTGGCGGCCCATCGCCGTCGACAGCGGGTCGCCGCCGGCGATCGATTCGATGACGCCGGCGATCGTCGCGCGCAGCCGCGGGTGGCCGATGCTGTCGCGCAGCTCGGCGAGGCCCTCGACGATCGGCACGCCGGCACGCAGCAGCTGCTCGAGGTGGACGCAGAAGGCGATCAGTTCCCGGCGCGGAACGCGGCCGCCGACGCGGCTGCGCTCGTGGCTGCCGGTCGGCTCGCCGCGGATCAGGTCGAGCCCCATCCGCTGCAGGCGCATTTCCAGGTCGGCCGGGTTGTGCGCGTCGATTTGCCCGTGGGCGACGCGTCCGTCGGCGGTGATCGCCCGGTAGCGGAAGATCGTCATCGCTACATCCGGTCGGTCAGGTCCACGACGCGCCCGACTTCCTCGATCGCGGTCGAGCCGTCGAGTACGCGGCGCAGGCCGTCGTCGGCCAGCGTCCGGAAGCCCCTGGCGCGGGCGGCCGCCTGGACTTCGCGGGCGCTGGCGCGGCCGGCGATCAGTTCGTCCAGCTCGCCGTCGATGCGCAACAGCTCCATGATCGCCAGGCGGCCGCGGTAGCCGCGGAAGTCGCAGCGCGCGCAGCCGTGGGCGCGGAAGAGCGTCGGTCGCGGCGCCTCCGGCGCGCTGGCGAGCAGGCGCAGTTCGCCGCCCGCGGCCGGGGACGGCACCTTGCAGTGCGGGCACAGCCGGCGCACGAGGCGCTGCGCGACGATGCCGATGATGTTGCCGGCCATGATGTCCGGGCGGATGCCGATGTCGAGCAGGCGCGGGAGGGCGCCGGCCGCCGAGTTGGCGTGCAGCGTCGAGTAGACCTGATGGCCGGTCATCGCCGCGCGGAAGGCCATCTCGGCGGTGTCGGCGTCGCGGATCTCGCCGACCAGGATGGCGTCCGGATCCTGGCGCATCAGCGAGCGGATGCCGTTGGCGAAGTCGAGCTTGGCGGCTTCGGCGACCGAGGTCTGGCGGACCTGCGCCATCGGGTACTCGACCGGATCCTCGAGGGTCATGATGTTGATGCCCTCGCAGTTGATGTGGTTGAGCAGCGAATAGAGCGTCGTCGTCTTGCCGCTGCCGGTCGGCCCGGTGACCAGCAGGATCCCCTCCGGGCGGGCGATCATCCGCTTGAGCTGGGCGAGGTGGTCGTCGGCCAGTCCGAGCCCGGCGAGGGGGACGATTCCCTTCTGCCGGTCGAGGATGCGCAGCACGACGTTCTCGCCATGGATCGTCGGTTGCGCCGCGGCGCGGAAGTCTACCGGCCGGCCGCTGATCGTCAGGCTGATGCGGCCGTCCTGCGGCGCGCGCGTCTCGGCGATGTTCATGCCGCTGATCACCTTGATGCGTACCGCCATCGCCGGCCAGTACGATTTGTGCAGCGCGCGGATCTGCCGCAGCAGGCCGTCGATGCGGTAGCGGATGCGCAGGAAGTTCGCCTCCGGCTCGAAATGCACGTCGGAGGCGTCGTGTTTGACCGCGTCGGCGAGGATCGCGTCGATCAGGCGCACCACCGGCTGGCGGTATTCGGCGCCGGCCTGCAGGCTGCGGACATCGACCTCGCCGGTCTCAATCTCGTGCAGGATGCCGTCGATCGACAGTTCGTGGCCGTAGTACTGGTCGATCGCCCGCTCGATCTCCGCTTCGCCGGCGAGCAGCGTGTCGACCGCGAAGCCTTCGGGCAGCAGCGCGCGCACCTGGTCGATGGCGACCAGGTCGTCGACGTCGGCGGCGGCGAGCGTCAGGCGCCGTTGCGGCGGGTCGAGGTCGAGCGGCAGCAGGCGGTGGCACTTTGCCAGCGTGTGCGGAACCAGTTTCAGCGCTGCCGGATCGACGATCGCCCGGGCGAGGTCGATGCTCCGCTGCCCCAGGCTTTCCGAGAGCGCCTCGCGCAGCGTCGCCTCGCTGACGAAACCGAGCGCGACCAGCAGCTTGCCGACCGGCTGCTTCGACTTTGCCTGCTCGAGCAGCGCGATGCGCAACTGGTCCTCGCTGAGGATGCCCTGGGCGATCAGGATCTGGCCGAGCGCTCGGCGTTGGGCGGCGGGGGCGTTCATCGCGGCGGCCTCACGGCGCGATCTCGGCGATCCGCGCGCGCACGCGTGCCGCGTCGAATGCGGCCCGGCGTCCGGCGCCGGCGGCCAGCGCCGCCCGGTAGTAGCCGAGCGCCAGCTGCGGCAGGTGCAGATGGTCGAGGCTGGCGGCGAGGTTGAACAGGTAGTCGGGGTTCGTGCCGTCGGCGGCATAGGCGCTGAAGTAGGCCTGTTGCGCCTCGGCCCAGCGCTGCTGGCCGGCGTATAGGTTGCCGAGCGCGAAGTGCAGCGTCGCCGTTTCCGGCTGCGCGGCGAGCAGGCTTTTCAGCCGGCTTTCGGCGGCGCTCGGGTCGGCCGCGCCGCGCAGGTTGAGCAGCCCGGCCTGCGCGTCGACGTTCTTCGGGTCGGCGGCCAGCGCCTGCAGGAACCACTCCTCGGCAGCCTGCGGCAACTCCCGGTGCAGCGCGATGCTGGCCATGCCGAGCAGCGCGTCGACGCTCCGCGGGTCGTCGCGCAGCGCTTCGCCGTAGGCCGTTTCGGCGCCTTCGACGTCGTCCGCGAGCAGCTGTTCGTAAGCCCGGGCCAGGGCCGGGGCGACGCGCGGCCGGCTGCGACTGAGGCGTAGCGGGGTGTCGGCGGCGGCCGTCGCGCCTGCCGCGGCTTGCGCCGGCGCTGGGGCGGCTGCGCGTGGCACCGCCCCGGCACCGACGCGGGGCGGCGGCGGGGCCGCCTCCACGATCGGGGCTGTCGCCGGCGTTACCGGCGACGCGGGCAGGGACAGTGCGGCGGCAGCTGGTGGCGGGGCCGCGGCCGCCAGTGCGCCGCGGGGCGTCGGCGCCAGCCACCAGAAGCCGCTGCCGATGGCCACAACGACGAGGCCGGCGGCGATCCCGATCCGCCGCGACGTGCGCCGGGCATCGTCATGCAACGTCGCCGGCCGCGGTTCGCGGGCTTCCTGGCCGGTGGCGGCGGCCGCCGCCAGGGCGGCGTCGGTTGCGTCGAGGCGGGCGGCCAGTTCGATCAGGCGCGGGGTGGCTGCTTCCCGCGCCGCTTCGTTCGCCGCGGCGGCCGTCGGCGGGGGCGGGCTCGCCCCCTCGGCCTTCTCCAGCGCGTCGAGCAGGCGGCTCACCGGCCGCTCCCGGGGGCATCGACCTTGTCGCCCGGCGTCTGCGGGTCGGGGATGCGAGTGAAGAAATCGCTCTTCGGCAGGTGCTCGCGCAGGCCGGAAAAGTCGCCGGCGACGCTCGGGTCGCGGATGATCGTCGGACGCAGGAAGACGACCAGTTCGGTCTTGCGTGCGGCGTCGTCGCGCTGGGTGAACAGCTCGCCGACGAGCGGGATGCGTCCGGCACCGGGCACCGACTGGTCCCGGTTCTGCAGCTGGTCCTCCATCAGCCCGCCCATCACCGCGATGTTGCCGTTCTGCACGCGCAGGATCGATTCCATCTCGCGCATGCGGATGATCGGGATTTCGCTCTTGATGTCGTCGGCGAAGTTGTTGGCTGCGGACTTGCGGAGGGCCGGGTTCGGGTCCTGGACGGTGCCGACGATGCGCGAGACGCTGGGTCGCACGTTGAGCAGGACGGTGTCGGCGTCGCTGATCTGCGGGGTCACGTTCATGACGAAGCCGACCGGCACCTGGTGCAGCGTCGTCGTGTAGGTGGTCACCGTAGTCGTCTGGTTCTGCGTGGTGTCGGCCTTGATCGTGAAATAGACCTCGTTGTCCACCACCTTGAGCACGGCGCTCTGGTTGTTCACGACCGAAATCTTCGGGCTGGAGAGGACCTTGGTCGTGCCGAAGTCGTCGAGCAGCCGGATGGCGCTGCTGAAGCGGTCGTTCTTGTACTGGGCGGTGAACAGTCCCTGCGTGCTGTCGAAGGTCTTCGACTGCAGGGCGAAGCCCAGTCCCGTGGACAGCGGCAGCCGGCCCCAGTCGATCCCCTGCTGGTAGTTGTTCGACAGCTGCACTTCGACGATCGTCGCTTCGATCATGACCTGGCGCCGGGCGCTGGCCAGCACCTGGTCGAGGAATTCCCTGATCTTCTCGTGCTGCCGCGAGGTGGCACGGACGGCGAGGATGCCGCTCTCCGGATGGGCGATCACCGCGGCGGCCTCGCGGAAGGTCGTGCGGCGGACCAGGGTGGTGCCAGCGGCCTGCAGCGTCGCCGGGTTCGGGCTGCCGGCCAGTCCCGGCGCCGCCTGCCCGGCGCGCGGCCCGGCGGTCGCCGGCGGGGCACCGGTGCCGCTGGTGGTCTGGGTGCCGGCCTGCTCGACGACGGTTTCGCTGGACCCCTCGGGCAGGACCTTGTCGGTCTCGCGCAGGAGGTCCTTCACGTTCTGGATCAGCGTCTCCCAGAAGCGGTGCTGCGCCTTGTTGTCGACCTTGGTCGTCGAGTTGTTCGACCCGGCGCCGATCGTCGGTGCGCCGATGCCGCCGGCGGCGACGCCGACGAGCTGGGTGTTGACGGTGACACTGCCGGCGGTGTCCCGGCTCATGTTCACATAATCGACCGGGTAGTTGCGGAGGAAGGGTGTGTCCGGCATCACGACCAGGTTCGGGCCGTCGATCTCGAAGCGCATATCCACGTGCCGGGCGATGCGGGCGAGCAATTGCGGCAGGGTCTGGTCGATCGCGTTGAGGGTGACGTTGCCGCCGATCCCGGGGTGGATGTCGACGTTGATCCGGGCGTCCCGGGCCAGCGCGAACAGCAGGTCGTGCACCGGCACGTTGTTGACGACGACGCTGTAGGTCTCGGTCGGTGCGGCGGGTTTTGGGCGCGGCGGCGTCAGCGACCGGGTGACCGGCTGCGGCAGCGGCTGTCCCACCGGCGGCGCCGCTTCGGCGCGCAGGTGCGCGGGCGACGGCTCCCTGATCGTCGGCGAGGCGCAGGCGGCGAGCAGCAGCGCGAGAAGGCAGGCGTTCAGTGGGCGTGTCGGCATCGTGCGTTGTCCCATTGGCGCGTGTATGCGAGGTGAATAATAGAACGCAAAGATGCGCTCTATGTCAATGGGTTATTTCGGCTGGTGCGGGAGGGGCTCCGTCGCCTAGCGACACTGCCGACGTACGGCTGGGCGTCCTGCAGAGCCTGCGGAGGCGCCGCAGCTGGGGGCGGCGAAGGCCGGCTTCGCGGAGGGGGTTAGTACAGCGTAATGAATTCGCGGGGGTGGCAGGGTCGTTCTGGTAGAATTGAAAAATTTGCTTAAAGCGGGATTTTTTGTGTCGACCGACAGCCTGGTCAAGATCAGCGATCTGAACTTCTCCTATGACAATCGCGCCATCCTCAAGGGAATCAACATGGAATTCCCGCGCGGGAAGGTGGTTGCGATCATGGGCGGTTCGGGTTGCGGCAAGACGACGCTGCTGCGCCTGATCGGCGGGCAGCTGCGGCCGTCGTCCGGCTCGGTCACCGTGAACGGCCGCGTCGTGCACGAGATGAAGCACGACGAGCTGTACCAGATGCGCCGCCGGATGGGCATGCTGTTCCAGTTCGGCGCGCTGTTCACCGACATCTCGGTCTACGACAACGTCGCCTTCCAGATGCGCGAGCACACCGACCTGCCGGAAGAGCTGATCCGCGACCTGGTGATGATGAAGCTCAACGCCGTCGGCCTGCGCGGTGCGCACGCGTTGATGCCGAACGAACTGTCCGGCGGCATGGCCCGCCGCGTCGCGCTGGCGCGCGCGATCGCGCTCGATCCGATGCTGATGATGTACGACGAGCCGTTCACCGGCCTCGACCCGCTCTCGCTCGGGGTCATCGGCCAGCTGATCCGCAAGCTCAACGACGCGCTCGGCGCGACCTCGGTGATGGTCACGCACGACATCCAGGAGTCGATGCTGATCGTCGACTACATCTACTTCATGTCCGACGGCCGCGTCGTCGCCGAAGGCACGCCGGACGAGCTGCGCGCCACCAAGGATCCCTTCGTGCACCAGTTCCTCTATGCGGAGGCCGATGGCCCGGTGCCCTTCCACTATCCGGCTGGCGACTTCGCCGCGGATCTGCTGAGGGCCGGTGCCCGTGGATAAGCTGCACACGCTCCTCGTCGGCCTCGGTTCGCGCGTCACCGACCGCATCTGGCGGCTCGGCTTCGCGATGCGCTTCTTTGTCATGCTGCTCGTCTACTCCGGGCAGACCTTCCTGCGCCCGCGCCTGCTGCTGCGCGAGATCTGGTTCTGCGGCGTGCTGTCGCTGATCATCATCCTCGTCTCCGGCCTCTTCGTCGGCCTGGTGCTCGGCCTGCAGGGCTACGACACGCTGCAGCGCTACGGCTCGTCCGAGGCCCTCGGCATTCTCGTCGCGCTGTCGCTGGTCCGGGAACTCGGGCCGGTGGTTGCGGGTCTGTTGTTTGCGTCGCGCGCCGGTTCGGCGGTGACCGCCGAAATCGGCCTGATGAAGGCCACCGAGCAGCTGAAGGCGATGGACATGATGGCGGTCAATCCGCTCGCCCGCGTCGCCGCGCCGCGCTTCTGGGGCGGCGTCATCTCGATGCCGCTGCTGGCGGCGCTGTTCTCGATGATGGGCGTCTTCGGCGGCTACCTGATCGGCGTCGTCTTCATCGGCGTCGACGAAGGCGCCTTCTGGTCGCAGATGCAGTCCGCGGTCGATTTCCGCGAGGACGTGCTGAACGGCGTCATCAAGAGTTTCGTTTTCGGCGTCGCGGTTTCGCTGATCGCCGTCTTCGAGGGCTACGATTCGATTCCGACGGCGGAGGGCGTTTCCCGCGCCATCACCCGCACCGTCGTGACCTCGGCGCTGGCCATTCTTGCCCTGGACTTCGTCCTCACCTCATTCATGTTCCGGAGCCTCTGATGAATCGGACGGTACTCGACCTGTGGGTCGGCTTCTTTGTTGCCATCGGCATGGCGGCGCTGTTGTTCCTGGCGCTCAAGGTGGGCAATCTGTCCTCCGCCAATTTCGCGGAAACCTATGTATTGCAAGCGAAATTTGATAATATCGGCGGCCTCAAAGTGCGCGGGCCGGTGAAAAGCGCCGGCGTCGTCGTCGGACGTGTTGCAAACATACAATTCGACCCGGCGACCTATGAGGCGGTCGTTACGATGAACGTTGACACCCGCTACCGCTTCCCGAAAGATACCTTCGCGTCGATCCTGACCTCCGGCCTGCTCGGCGAGCAGTACATCGGCCTCGATGTCGGCGGCGACGAAAAGATGCTGAAGGCCGGCGACACGATTGCCAAGACGCAGTCGGCCGTCGTGCTGGAGAAGCTGATCAGCCAGTTCCTATTCAACAAGGCCTCCGAAGGGCCGGAACAGAAGTGAAGTCACAACAACTCTGAGGGATTATTGTGAAGAAGACACTCGTGAAGTCGGTCGTTTCGCTCGCAGTCGGCGCCGTCCTGTCCGGCAGCGTGGTCGCTGCGGACAATCCGAAGGATCCGGCGGAAGGCTTCAACCGCGCGATGTTCGCGGTCAACGAGGGTCTCGACACGGCGGTTGCCAAGCCGCTTGCCAAGGGTTATGACTATGTCGCGCCGCTGCCGGTGAAGGCCGTGGTCGGCAACTTCTTCAGCAATATCGCCGACGTGATGATCGGCGTGAACAACCTGCTGCAGGGCAAGCCCGGCCAAGCCTTCAACGACTGGGGCCGGGTGCTGGTGAACACCACCGTCGGTATCGGCGGCGCCTTCGACGTCGCCAGCGAGATGGGGCTCGACAAGCACTACGAGGACTTCGGCCAGACCATGGGCAGCTGGGGTGTCGACGAGGGCGCCTACCTGTTCTGGCCGATCATCGGGCCGCGCACGGTGCGCGACACCGCCGGCTTCGTCGTCGACTCCTACGCCGACCCGGTGTGGTACGTCGAACCGATCGCCGTGCGCAACAGCTTCGTCGGCCTGCGCTACGTCGACCAGCGCGCCGCATTGCTGCCGACCGACAAGATCATCGAGGAAGGCGCGCTCGACAAGTACGCCTATATCCGCGATGCTTACCTGCAGCACCGCCGCAACGCGGTGTACGACGGCAATCCGCCGCGCGAACTGGAAGTGCCCGACGGCAAGGCGCCGGTCGAGCTGAAGTCGAGCCCGGAGAAGCCTGCGGGCCGCTAATTTCCGAACCATTCAAGGCAAGTTCATGAAGCAGCTGTTTTCCCTGTTCGCAGGGTTGTTCCTCCTCTGCGGCAACGCATTTTCCAGTGAAGAAACGCCGGATGCCCTGGTCAAGCGGGTCACCGACGAGGTGTTGACCATCGTCCGCGCCGACAAGGACATCCAGGGCGGCAGCACGAAGAAGGCGATCGAGCTGGTCGAAGCCAAGGTGCTGCCGCACTTCAACTTCACCCGGATGACCGCGCTGGCGGTCGGCAAGGACTGGAACAAGGCCAATCCCGAGCAGAAGAAGCGCCTCGCCGAGGAATTCCGCACGCTGCTGGTGCGCACCTACTCGAACGCGCTGACCGCCTACAAGAACCAGACCGTCGTCTACAAGCCGCTGAAGATGCAGCCCGGCGAGACCGACGTGCTGGTGCGCACCGAGATCCGCCAGCCGGGCCAGCAGCCGGTGCTGCTCGACTACGGGCTGGAGAAGCAGGACAGCGCGTGGAAGGTGTACGACGTCGTCGTCGCCGGCATCAGCCTGGTCACCAACTACCGCGAGACCTTCGCCCAGGAAGTGCGCGCCGGCGGCATCGACGGCCTGATCGCGTCGATCGCGGCGAAGAACAAGCAGATCGCGGAGAAGGCCGAGAAGAAGTCCTGATGCTCGAACGCTCCGGGTCCTGTCTGAAAATCACCGCGCCGATGCTGTACGCCGGCGCGGCGTCGCTTCTGGCGGCCGGCCGCGCGGCGCTGACCGACGAGGTCCGCGAGATCGACCTGTCGGCGATCGGCGACGCCGATGCCGATTCGTCGGCGCTCGCCGTGCTCTTCGCCTGGCTGCGCGACGCCAGGCGGCAGAATGCCGAGCTGCGCATCACCCATCCGCCCGCCGGGCTGATGAGCCTCGCGGCGCTCTACGGCGTCGATGAATTCCTGCCGCTCGCCTGAGCGGCTTTTTGTTTTTTCGGACTTCCTGAGCGCCATGGGCGTTGCCGTTTCCATTCAGCAGGTCGAGAAGCGCTTCGGTGCGCTGCAGGCGCTCGCCGGCATCTCGCTGGAGATCGCCGAAGGCGAGTTCTTCGGTCTGCTCGGACCGAACGGCGCCGGCAAGACGACGCTGATCTCCTGCCTCGCCGGCCTCGCCCGGCCGGACGCCGGCCGCCTCGCCGTGCTCGGCCGCGACGTCGTCGCCGACTACCGCGAAGCGCGGCGGCTGCTCGGCGTCGTGCCGCAGGAGCTGGTCTTCGACCCCTTCTTCACGGTGCGCGAGACGTTGCGCATCCAGTCCGGTTACTTCGGCCTGCGCGACAACGACGCGTGGATCGACGAGATCCTCGCCAACCTCGACCTCGCCGACAAGGCCGACACCAACATGCGGCGGCTGTCCGGCGGCATGAAGCGGCGCGTGCTGGTGGCGCAGGCGCTGGTGCACAAGCCGCCGGTGATCGTCCTCGACGAGCCGACCGCCGGCGTCGACGTCGAGCTGCGGCAGGGGCTGTGGCAGTTCATCCGCCGGCTGAACGGCGAGGGCCACACGATCATCCTGACCACGCACTATCTGGAAGAGGCGGAAGCGTTGTGCGGCCGCATCGCGATGCTGCAGCAGGGGCGGGTCGTCGCGCTCGATTCGACCGAGAACCTGCTGCGCGAATTCTCCGCCCACGCGCTGAGCCTGCGGCTCGCCGGCGGCGCCGCGTTGCCGGCGGCGCTGGCCGGCATGGCCAGCGCCCAGGCGGACGGCAGCTGGCTGCTCAGTCTGCCCGACTTTGCTGCGGTCGAACGGGTGCTCGCATCCCTCCGTGAGGCCGGCATCGCGATCGAGGACATGCGGCTGACGCCGCCGGACCTGGAAGAGGCCTTCGTCCGCGTCATGCAGCGGGGGAGGGTGTCGTGATCGGCTTCCGCACCCTGCTCTGGAAGGAGCTGCTGCGCTTCTGGAAGGTCAGCTTCCAGACCGTCGCCGCGCCGGTGGTGACGGCGTTGCTCTACCTGCTGATCTTCAGCCACGTGCTCGACGAGCACGTGCGGGTCTACGAATCGGTGCGCTACACCGCCTTCCTGATCCCGGGGCTGGTGATGATGTCGGTGCTGCAGAACGCCTTCGCCAACTCGTCGTCGTCGCTGATCCAGTCGAAGGTCACCGGCAGTCTCGTTTTCGTGCTGCTGCCGCCGATCTCCTACCTCGAATTCTTCCTCGCCTACGTGATCGCCGCGGCGATCCGCGGCGTCGCCGTCGGCCTCGGCGTGCTGCTGGTCACCGTCTGGTTCGCGCCGCCCGGCTTCCAGCAGCCGCTGTGGATTCTCGTCTTCGCGCTGCTCGGCGGCGCGATCATGGGTGCGCTCGGCGTCGTCGCCGGCATCTGGGCCGACAAGTTCGACCAGCTCGCCGCCTTCCAGAACTTCCTGATCCTGCCGCTGACGATGCTCTCCGGCGTCTTCTACTCGATCCATTCGCTGCCGGCCTTCTGGCAGCGGGTGTCGCATTTCAACCCCGTGTTCTATATGATCGACGGCTTCCGCTACGGCTTCTTCGGCGCTTCCGACGTCTCGCCGCTGCTCAGTCTGGCCGTCGTCGCCGGCGCCTTCGTCGCCGTCTCCGCTTTTTCCCTCGCGCTGCTGCAGCGCGGCTACAAACTCAGGAACTGAAGCACCATGATGCACCCCGAAACCATCGAAGCCCTGCTGCGCGAGGGCCTGCCCTGCGATTACCTGACCGTCGAGGGCGACGGCCAACACTTCCAGGCGGTGATCGTCAGCGCCGAATTCGCCGGCAAGAGCCGAGTGCAGCGCCAGCAGCGCGTGAACGCCGTGCTCAAGGGCCATTTCGATACCGGCGTGCTGCACGCATTGTCGATGAGGACGCTGACCCCGGAAGAGTGGGAGGCGCAACGTGGATAAGCTGATCATCACCGGCGGCATGCCGCTCGCCGGCGAAGTCGCCGTCTCCGGCGCCAAGAATGCGGCGCTGCCGATCCTCTGCGCATCGCTGCTCACCGCCGAGCCGCTGCAGCTGACCAACCTGCCGCACTTGAACGACATCTCGACGATGCTGCGCCTGCTGGCGCAGATGGGCGTCGAGGTCACGCTCGACGGTCCGGCCGGGCTGGTGCTCGATGCGAAAGGGCTGAACAACCCGCTCGCGCCCTACGACCTGGTGAAGACGATGCGCGCCTCGATCCTCGTCCTCGGCCCGCTCGTCGCCCGCTGCGGCGAAGCGCGCGTGTCGCTGCCCGGCGGCTGCGCGATCGGCGCGCGGCCGGTCGACCAGCACATCAAGGGCCTGCAGGCGATGGGCGCCGAGGTCACCGTCGAGGCCGGCTACGTGCATGCCAAGGCGAAGCGCCTGAAGGGCGCGCGCATCTGCACCGACATGGTCACCGTCACCGGCACCGAGAACCTGATGATGGCCGCCGTGCTCGCCGACGGCGAGACGATCATCGAGAACGCCGCGCGCGAGCCGGAGGTCGTCGACCTCGCCAACTGCCTCGTGGCGATGGGCGCCCACATCTCCGGCGCCGGCACCGACGTGATCCGCATCCGCGGCGTCGAGCGCCTCTCGGGCGCAGCGCACCGCATCATGCCCGACCGCATCGAGACCGGCACCTACCTGTGTGCCGCCGCCGCAACCGGCGGCGAGGTGCGGCTGACGCAGACCTCGGCGGCGTACCTCGATGCCGTCGTCGACAAGCTGATGGATGCCGGTTGCGACATCGTCACCGAGCGCGACGCGATCCGCCTCAAGGCGCCGCAGCGGCTGAAGGCGGTCAGCCTGCGCACCGCGCCGTATCCGGCCTTCCCGACCGACATGCAGGCGCAGTTCATGGCCATCAACGCCGTCGCCGACGGCGTCGCGACGATCCGCGAGACGATCTTCGAGAACCGCTTCATGCACGCCAACGAGCTGATGCGGCTGGGCGCCGACATCCAGATCGAGGGCAGCAACGCCATCGTGCGCGGCGTCGACCGGCTCGAGGGCGCGACGGTGATGGCCACCGACCTGCGCGCCTCGGCCAGCCTGGTCATCGCCGGCCTGGTCGCGCAGGGCGAGACGACGATCGACCGCATCTACCACCTCGATCGCGGCTACGAGCGCATCGAGGAGAAGCTGGCGAAGCTCGGCGCCCGCGTGCGGCGGGCGCACTGATCGGCATGCCGGCCGAGATCGTCTTCGCCGGCATCCTGCTCGTTTTCCTCGTGCTGCTGTTGCGCGCGGACCGCGACATCGGCCGCAACGACCACCAGCGGCTGCGGGAAATGGAGAAGCTCTGCGGCCCGTTGCCGAATTCGATGAGCCGCCCGGAAAGGCTCCGGCTCGCTTCGCTGTATGGCATCTCGTCCGGAGACGGCCGGCGCACGCTGCTGATCGTCATCGCCGTGACCGGTCTTGCGTTGCTGTTTCTGCTGCGCTGACGGTCGCGCCCGGCCCCGGGGTCGGCGGCGATGCTGCGGTGCAAGGCCGCCGCCGGACTTTGCGTTAAAATCCCCCTTCTTTTCCGTGCATTCAAAGGCCTGATCCCGTGACCGGCATCACCATCGCCCTTTCCAAGGGCCGCATCTTCGACGAAACGCTGCCGCTGCTGGCGGCGGCCGGCATCGTGCCGGTCGAGAACCCGGAAACCTCGCGCAAGCTGATCATCGGTACCAACCGTGACGACGTGCGCGTCGTCATCGTCCGCGCCACCGACGTGCCGACCTACGTGCAGTACGGCGCGGCCGACCTCGGCGTAGCCGGCAAGGACGTGCTGATCGAGCACGGCGGCGAAGGGCTCTACCAGCCGCTCGACCTGAACATCGCCAAATGCAAGATGATGGTCGCCGTGCCGGAGGGCTTCGACTACGCGCGCGCCGTGCGCCAGGGCGCGCGGCTGAAGGTGGCGAGCAAGTACATCAAGACCGCGCGCGAGCACTTCGCCGCGAAGGGCGTGCATGTCGACCTGATCAAGCTCTACGGCTCGATGGAACTGGCGCCGCTGGCCGGGCTGGCCGACGCCATCGTCGACCTGGTGTCGACCGGCGGTACGCTGAAGGCCAACAAGCTGGTCGCGGTCGAGGAGATCATGCCGATCTCGTCGCGCCTGGTCGTCAACCAGGCCGCGCTGAAGCTGAAGCGCGAGACGCTGGCGCCGATCCTCGACGCCTTCGCCGGCGCAGTAAAGAAGGACTGACCATGGTAGCGATCAAGCGACTCAATTCCGCCGACGCCGGCTTCACGGTCGCGCTCGACGAACTGCTGGCCTTCGAGGGCGCGCAGGACGACAGGATCGAACAGACCGTCGCCGCCATCCTCGCCGACGTCAAGAAGCGCGGCGACGCGGCGGTGATCGAATACACCAACCGCTTCGACCGCCTGTCGGCGAAGAGCATGGCCGAGTTGGAGCTGTCGCGCGCCGAACTCGAAGCGGCGCTGGCCAGCCTGCCGGCCGAGCGCCGTGCTGCGCTCGAAGCTGCTGCCGCACGCGTGCGCGCCTACCACGAGAAGCAGCCGCTGCAGGGCTGGCAGTACGAGGAGGCCGACGGCACGCTGCTCGGCCAGAAGGTGACGCCGCTCGACCGCGTCGGCCTCTACGTGCCGGGCGGCAAGGCCGCCTATCCGTCGTCGGTGCTGATGAACGCGATTCCGGCGCACGTCGCCGGCGTCGGTGAGCTGATCATGGTCGTGCCCACGCCGGACGGCGAGCACAACAAGCTGGTGCTGGCCGCCGCCGCGCTGGCCGGCGTCGACCGCGTGTTCTGCATCGGCGGTGCGCAGGCCGTCGGTGCGCTCGCCTACGGCACCGCGACCGTGCCGCAGGTGGACAAGATCGTCGGCCCGGGCAACGCCTACGTCGCCGCCGCCAAGCGCCGCGTCTTCGGCATCGTCGGCATCGATATGGTCGCCGGCCCGTCGGAAATCCTCGTCGTCTGCGACGGCTCGACCGACCCGGACTGGGTGGCGATGGACCTCTTCTCGCAGGCCGAGCACGACGAACTGGCGCAGTCCATCCTCGTCTGCCCGGACGGCGCCTACCTCGACCGCGTCGCGGCTTCGATCGAGAAGCTGCTGCCGACGATGCCGCGCCGTGCGGTGATCGAGGCCTCGCTCTCCGGCCGCGGCGCGCTGATCCAGGTGCGCGACATGGAGGAAGCCTGCGCCATCGCCAACCGCATCGCGCCCGAGCACCTCGAACTCTCGATCGCCGACGCCGAACAGTGGGTGCCGAAGATCCGCCACGCCGGCGCCATCTTCATCGGCCCGTACACCTCGGAATCGCTCGGCGACTACTGCGCCGGCCCGAACCACGTGCTGCCGACCTCCGGCTCGGCGCGCTTCTCGTCGCCGCTCGGCGTCTACGATTTCCAGAAGCGCTCCAGCCTGATCCGCGTGTCGAAAACCGGCGCGCAGACGCTCGGCCGCATCGCCTCGACGCTGGCGCACGGCGAAGGCCTGCCGGCGCACGCCAAGTCGGCCGAGTTCCGGCTCGACTGAGCGTGGTCGGCGAAAAGCAGGCGCCGCCGGCGGTTTCGCTCGCGGCGCTTTTTTTCGGCTTCTCGAGGATCGGCCTGTCCGGCTTCGGCGGCGTGCTGCCGTTCGCGCGGCACTATCTGGTCGACACCAGCCGCTGGCTGACGGCCGAGGAATTCAACCAGCAGCTGGGGCTGTGCCAGTTCCTGCCCGGGCCGAACGTGGTCAATCTGGCGGTGGTCGTCGGCCGCCGCTACGGCGGGCTGGCCGGTGCCTGCCTCGCGCCCTTCGGCCTGCTCGCCGGGCCGGTCGCGATCGTGCTGCTGCTGGCGCTGCTCTACGATGCGTACGGCGCGCTGCCGCAGGCGCAGGCGATGCTGCGCGGCATCGCCGCCGCCGGTTCCGGCCTGCTCTTCGCGATGGCTTTCCGCATGGCGCTGGCGATCAAACGGAAGCCGTTTTTCCTCCCCTTCACCGCGCTCGTCTTCGTCGCCGTCGCGCTGCTGCGCTGGCCGCTGCCGGCGGTGATGCTGGCCGGCGTCGCACTCTCGGGCGCGGTCGCCTACGGCCTGCTGAAGAAAGAAGGGGCATGAGCACGCTGCTCGAGCTGTTCGGCGAATTCGCGCTGCTCTCCTTCGTCGCCTTCGGCGGCGCCACCGCGTTGCTGCCGGAGCTGTACCGCGTCGTCGTCGACAATCACCGCTGGATGGACGCGACCACCTTCGCCCACCTCTACGCCATCGCGCAGGCGGCGCCGGGGCCGAACGTGCTGGTGGTGACGCTGATCGGCTGGCAGGTCGCCGGGCTCGCCGGCGCGCTCGTCGCGACGCTGGCGATGTGCCTGCCGATGAGCGTGGTCGTCTACCTGCTCTTTTCCCACTGGGACCGTTTCCAGGGCGCGCGCTGGCAGCGCGCCGTCCAGCTCGGCGTCGCGCCGCTGGCGGTCGGGCTGATCTTCGCCGGGGCGACGCTGGTCGGCCAGTCGGCCGGCCTGGGCTGGGCGGGGTGGGGCTTCGTGCTCGCCGTCGCGGCCTTCTGCACGAAGACGAAATATCACCCGCTGTGGTGTATCGCCGCCGGGGCGGCGCTGGGGTTGGCGGGCGTCGTCTAGTCGCGCCCGATCAGCGCTGCTGCGTCCGTGCGGCCAAGGTCGCACAAGCCGGCGATGACGCCGGTGCGATTCCCTGCCGGCTGATTCTGGCTGGCCTTCCATTTGCCTTCGAGCGCGGTGACCGTGAGCTCGATGCCGACGATCGCGGCGAGCAGCTTCTCGACGTAATCGACCGGGGCATCGCTGACCGCCCACGGCTCGGCGAAGGTGCTTTCCTGCATTTGCGTCAGCGCATCGACCTGCCGGCGCAGCCAGTCGGCGTCATGGATGATGCGCAGCGGGCCGCGGGCATGGACGACCGCGTAGTTCCAGGTCGGCACCGCCTTGCCGTGCTCGCGCTTGGTCGGGTACCACGACGGCGTGATGTAGGCCTCCGGGCCGCGGAAGACGGCGAGCGCCTCGATCTCGGGGTGCAGGGTCTGCCACATCGGATTGGCGCGGGCGACGTGGCCGCGCAGGACCGGCGTGCCGTCGGCGGCCGTTTCCAGGAGCAGCGGAATCTGGTCGGCGTTGAGGCCGTGGTCGCCCATCGTCACCAGCGTCGCCAGCGGGTGCTCGCGCATCAGCGCGTGCAGCTCCTCCGGCCGCGATTCGGCGAAATGGGCGGGGCAGTACATGTCAGAAACCGCGGAAGCTGGTGAAGCCCGCGACCGGCTCGCGCTCGGTGACCAGGCGGTTCTCCGGCGCCTCGTTGTCGGCGTAGCCGAGCGCCATGCCGCAGACCACCAGCTCGTTGTCGGGAATGTCGAGCGCGTTGCGGATGGTCCTGTGGTAGTCGGCGAAGGCGGCCTGCGCGCAGGTGTCGAGCCCGCGCGCGCGGGCGGCGGTCATCAGGTTGGCCATGAACATGCCGTAGTCGATGAACATGCCCCGGCCAAGGCTGCGGTCCATGGTGAAGATGAAACCGACCGGCGCGTCGAAGAACAGGTAGTTGCGCCCCGTCTGGTGCTTCATGCCGGCCTTGTCCTCCTTGCCGATGCCGAGCAGGCCGTAGAGGTCGAGGCCGATCTTGCGCCGGCGCGACAGCCAGGGTTCGCTCCACTCGGTCGGGTAATAGTCGAACTCGCGGCCGTCCATGCCGCTGCTGTGGAGCTTGTCGAGGATCGCCGCCGACAGCGCGTCCTTGGCGTGGCCGGCGAGCGCATAGACCTTCCACGGCTGGACGTTGGTGCCGGAGGGCGCGCGGGCGGCGATCGCCAGCAGTTCCTCGACGGTGGCGCGCGGCACCGGCGTCGGCAGGAAGCGGCGCACCGAGCGGCGCGAGGTGATGGCGTGGTCGACGTGGGCGACGGCCGCGACCTGGTCGTCTCGGTCGTACATCACAGGATCTCCCGGAGCGCGGCGAGCAGGCTCATGCACTGCGCGTCGGTGCCGATGGTGATGCGCAGGTGCTGGTCGATGCGCGGCAGCTTGAAGTGGCGGACGATGATGCTGCGCTCGCGCAGCGCCGCCGACAGCGTGCCGGCGTCGTGCTGCGGGTGGCGGGCGAAGATGAAGTTGGCCGCCGACGGCAGGACCTCGAAGCCGAGCTTGCCCATCTCGGCGACCAGCGCCTCGCGGCTCCCGATCACCGCCTTGCGTGCCGTGTCGAAATGCGCGGCGTCCTCCATCGCGGCGACGCCGGCGGCGATCGCCAGCCGGTCGAGCGGATAGGAGTTGAAGCTGTTCTTGACCCGCTCCAGCGCCTCGATCAGCGCCGGGTCGCCGAGCGCGAAGCCGATGCGCAGGCCGGCCAGCGCGCGCGACTTCGACAGCGTCTGCACCACCAGCAGGTTGGGGTATTTCGTCACCAGCGCGGCGGCGGTCGGGATCGCGTCGCCGGCAAAGTCGATGTAGGCCTCGTCGACGACGACCACTGCGTCCGGGTTGCCGGCGACGATGCGCTCGACCGCGGCGAGCGGCAGCAGGCGGCCGGTCGGCGCGTTCGGGTTGGGGAAGATGATGCCGCCGTTCGGCCGCAGGTAGTCCCCGACCTCGATCTCGAACTGCGCGTTCAGCGCGACCTGTTCATAATCGACGCCGTACAGCCCGCAATAGACCGGATAGAAGCTGTAGGTGATGTCCGGGTAGAGGATCGGCCGGTCGTGCTTGAGCAGTCCCTGGAAGGCGTGCGCCAGCACCTCGTCGGAGCCGTTGCCGACGAAGACATTGGCCGGCGCCAGGCCGCAGTCGGCGAAGTGGTGGGCCACGGCGGCCTTCAGCCGGTCGGCGTTGGGGTCCGGGTACAGGCGCAGCGTCGCGCCGTCGTCGCCCAGTTCGTCGCGCAGCGCGGCGATCGCGCGCGGGCTGGGCGGGTAGGGGTTCTCGTTGGTGTTCAGCTTGACCAGCCGGTCGAGCTTGGGCTGCTCGCCCGGGACGTAGGGGGTCAGGCCGCGCGCGACGGCGCTCCAGTACTTGCTCATGGGGGCATCGATCCAGACCGTTCGAAGGGCGAAATGGTATCATGCCCCCCTGTTCCAACCCCTTGTGGCAGCTACCATGCGGCAGGCCGAAATCACTCGCAACACGCTCGAGACGCAGGTCTCGGTGAAGATCAACCTGGACGGCAGCGGCGTCGGCAAGTTCGACACCGGCGTCCCCTTCCTCGACCACATGCTCGACCAGATCGCCCGCCACGGCGCGATCGACCTCGAGGTGTCGGCCAAGGGCGACCTGCACATCGACGCGCACCACACCGTCGAGGATATCGGCATCACCGTCGGCCAGGCGCTGGCGAAGGCGCTCGGCGACAAGAAGGGGCTGCGCCGCTACGGCCACGCCTACGTGCCGCTCGACGAGGCCCTGTCGCGCGTCGTCGTCGACCTCTCCGGCCGCCCCGGGCTGGAGTTCCACGTCGCCTTCACCCGCGCCTGGATCGGCCAGTTCGACGTCGACCTGGTCAACGAATTCTTCCAGGGGCTGGTCAACCACGCGCTGGTGACGATCCACGTCGACAACCTGCGCGGCAACAATGCCCACCACCAGGCGGAGACGGTGTTCAAGGCCTTCGGTCGCGCGCTGCGTATGGCCGCCGAGGCCGATCCGCGCGCCGCCGGCGCGATTCCCTCGACCAAGGGTGCGCTGTGATGGCGGCTGGCACCATTGCCGTCGTCGACTACGGCATGGGCAACCTGCGTTCGGTGGCGAAGGCGCTCGAGCACGTCGCCGGCGGCAAGCCGGTGCTCGTCACCGCCGACCCGGCGGCGGTCGCCGCCGCCGAGCGCGTGGTCGTCCCCGGCCAGGGGGCGATGCCCGACTGCATGCGCGAGCTGGAGGCCCGCGGCCTCCGGCAGGCGGTGATCGACGCCGCCGCGAACAAGCCCTTCCTCGGCATCTGCATCGGCCAGCAAATGCTGTTCGAGCATTCCGAGGAGGGCGACGTGCCCGGCCTCGGCATCCTGCGCGGCCAGGTCCGCCGCTTCCCGGCGGACAAGATGCATACGGCCGACGGCCAGAAGCTGAAGGTGCCGCACATGGGCTGGAACGAGGTGTGGCAGACCCGGCCACACCCGCTGTGGAACGGCATCGCCGACGGTGCGCGCTTCTACTTCGTGCACAGCTACTACGTCGCCCCCGACGACGCGGGCTGCATCGCCGGCACCACCGACTACGGCATCCCCTTTACCAGTGCCTGTGCGCGGGATAATATCTTTGCCGTCCAATGCCACCCGGAGAAGAGCGCGCAGGCGGGTCTCGCCCTGCTGGCCAACTTCATCGACTGGAAACCCTGAGCTGTTCGGCCATCCGCGTTCCGGTTCACTCATTTATCGCATCTAGCGTTTTCCCATGCTGATCATTCCCGCGATCGACCTGAAGGACGGGCAGTGCGTCCGCCTCAAGCAAGGCCTCATGGACGAGGCGACCGTGTTCAACCTCGACCCCGCCGCGCAGGCGCGCGCGTGGGTGGAGCAGGGTGCCCGCCGCCTGCACCTGGTCGACCTGAACGGCGCCTTCGCCGGCAAGCCGAAGAACGAGAGCGCGATCAAGGCGATCCTCGCCGAGGTCGGCAACGAGATTCCGGTGCAGCTCGGCGGCGGCATCCGCGACCTCGACACCATCGAGCGCTGTCTCGACGACGGCCTCTCCTACGTGATCATCGGCACCGCCGCGGTGAAGAATCCCGGCTTCCTGCACGATGCCTGCGGCGCCTTCCCCGGCCACATCATCGTCGGGCTCGATGCCAAGGACGGCAAGGTCGCCGTCGACGGCTGGTCGAAGATGACCGGCCACGACGTTGTCGACCTCGCGAAGAAATACGAGGACTACGGTGTCGAGGCGATCATCTACACCGACATCGGCCGTGACGGCATGCTCTCCGGCATCAACATCGACGCCACGGTGAAGCTGGCGCAGGCGCTGCGCATCCCGGTGATCGCCTCCGGCGGCCTGTCCTCGCTCGACGACATCAGGAACCTGTGCGCGGTCGAGGCCGAAGGCATCGCCGGCACCATCGCCGGCCGCGCCGTGTACGACGGCTCGCTGGATTTCGCCAAGGCGCAGCAGCTCGCCGACGAGCTCGGCCAGAAGTAATGCTCGCCAAGCGCATCATTCCCTGCCTGGATGTCACCGCCGGCCGCGTCGTCAAGGGCACCAACTTCGTCGACCTGCGCGACGCCGGCGACCCGGTCGAGATCGCGCGCCGCTACGACGAGCAGGGCGCCGACGAGGTGACCTTCCTCGACATCACGGCGTCCTCGGACCAGCGCGACATCATCCTGCACATCGTCGAGGCCTGCGCCGAGCAGGTTTTCATCCCGCTCACCGTCGGCGGCGGCGTGCGCGCGATCGCCGACGTGCGCCGCCTGCTCAACGCCGGTGCCGACAAGGTGAGCATGAACACCGCCGCGGTGCAGAATCCCGACCTCGTCGCCGAATCGTCGGCCAAGGTCGGCAACCAGTGCATCGTCGTCGCCATCGACGCCAAGCAGTCGGCGCCGGGGCGCTGGGAAGTGTTCACGCACGGCGGCCGCAAGGGCACCGGCATGTGCGCCATCGAATGGGCGAAGCGGGTGCAGCAGCTGGGCGCCGGCGAGATCCTGCTGACCAGCATGGACCGCGACGGGACCAAGAACGGCTTCGACCTGGCGCTGACCCGCGCCGTCGCCGACGCCGTCGACATCCCGGTGATCGCCTCGGGCGGCGTCGGCAACCTCGACCACCTCGCCGACGGCGTGCTCGAGGGGCATGCCGACGCGGTGCTCGCCGCGTCGATTTTCCACTTCGGCGAATACACCGTGCGCCAGGCCAAGGAGCGCATGCGCGAGCGCGGCATCGAGGTCCGGCTGTGAGCGACCTGAACCCGGCCCTGCCGTGGCTGGAGGCGCTGAAATGGGACGACGCCGGCCTGCTGCCGGCGATCGCGCAGGACGCCGAAAGCGGCCGCGTGCTGATGTTCGCGTGGATGAACCGCGAGGCGCTGGAGGAGACGGTGCGCAGCGGCAACGCGGTATACTGGTCGCGTTCGCGTTCCCGGCTGTGGAAGAAGGGCGAGGAATCCGGCCACTACCAGAAGGTGTCGGCGATCCGCACCGACTGCGACGGCGACGTGATCCTGCTGGCGATCGCGCAGGAGGGCGGCATCGCCTGCCACACCGGCCGGCAGAGCTGCTTCTTCCACGAATTGCAGGGCGGGCGCTGGGTGCCCGTCGATCCGGTTGTCAAAGACCCGAAGGAAATCTACGCAAAATGATGCACAACACGCATGACGTACTGCACCGCCTGTCGGAGACGCTGACCTCGCGCCGCAATGCCGACCCGGAGAGTTCCTACACCGCGCAGCTGTTCGCCAAGGGGCCGGATTCGATCCTGAAGAAGATCGGCGAGGAATGCGCCGAGCTGATCATGGCCGGCAAGGAAGGCAACAAGCTGCACGTCGTGCGCGAATCGGCGGACGTCATGTACCACCTGATGGTGCTGCTGGCCTTCAACAACCTGTCGATCGACGACCTGCTGCAGGAGATGCGCCGTCGCGAGGGCATCTCCGGCGTCGACGAGAAGAAGTCGAGAACCTCGGCATGAGCGCGAACTGCATCTTCTGCAAGATCGTCCGCGGCGAGATCCCCTCGGGCAAGGTTTACGAGGACGACGAGCTGCTCGCCTTCAAGGACATCAACCCGGCGCGGCCGGTGCACGTGCTGGTCATCCCGAAGCGCCACGTCGAGTCGCTGGCGCACGTCACCGACGCCGACGCGCCGGTGCTGGGGCGGATGCTCGCCGTCGCCAACCGCATCGCGGTGGAGCAGGGCAGCCCCGACGGCTTCCGCATCATCATCAACACCGGGCGGATCGGCAACCAGGAAGTGCCGCACCTGCACCTGCACATCGTCGGCGGGCCGGAACCGGTCGGGCCGATGCTGAAAAGAATCTGAGACAGAATCTTAGGAGACACACATGGGTAGCTTTAGCATCTGGCACTGGCTGATCGTCCTCGTCATCATCCTCCTCGTCTTCGGCACCAAGAAGCTGCGCAACATCGGCTCCGACCTCGGCGGCGCGGTGAAGGGCTTCAAGGAAGGGATGAAGGACGGCGACAAGCCGGCCGACGCCGCGCAGACGCCGCCGCAGGTCTCCGGCTCCGGCCAGACGATCGAGGGCGAGGTCAAGGAAAAGACCAAGTCCTGAGCGCTTGCGCGTGAGCCCGCAGGCGCCGGCCTCATCCCGGTGCCGGCTGCGTTCCGCCGCCTGATTCCATCCTTACATGTTCGACATCGGCTTCTCCGAAATGGTGGTCATCGCCGTCGTGGCGCTGGTCGTGCTCGGCCCCGAGCGGCTGCCGAAGGTGGCGCGCACCGCCGGCCACCTGCTCGGGCGGCTGCAGCGCTACGTCAGCGACGTCAAGGCAGACATCAACCGCGAGATGCAGCTGGAGGAATTGAAGAAGCTGCAGGCGCAGGTCCAGGATTCGGCACGCAGCCTCGAACGCAGCATCAGCACCGAAATGCAGTCGGCCGAGGCCTCGCTCAACGAGGTCGCGAACAGCGTCGCCGAGACGCCGAAGGCGACGGTCGACGATGCCGTCGCCGGCCTCTCGGCGCTGGCTGCGCAACCGGTGCCGGGCGCGGATGCCGTTGCCACGCCGCCGGCCGCCCCTGCCGCCGAGCCGGCGGCCAAGGCCTGAGCGCCGCACGCGAGCCCGCATGAGCCAGCCGGAAGAATCCTTCGTTTCCCATCTCGTCGAACTGCGCGACCGGCTGCTGCGCTGCCTGATCGCGCTCGCCGTCGTCTTCGTCGGCCTCTGCATCTACCCCGGTCCGGGCGAGGTCTACGACGTGCTGGCGCTGCCGCTGACGCAGGCGCTGCCCGAGGGCACGAAGATGGTCGCGATCGGCGTCATCACGCCGTTCATGGTGCCGATCAAGGTGACGATGCTGGTCGCCTTCGTCTTCGCGCTGCCGGTGATCCTGTTCCAGCTGTGGGCCTTCGTCGCCCCCGGCCTGTATGCGCACGAGAAGCGGCTGGCGCTGCCGCTGGTGGTGGCCAGCTACCTGTTGTTCCTGATCGGCGTCTCCTTCTGCTACTTCTTCGTCTTCGGCCAGGTGTTCACCTTCATCAACAGCTTCGCGCCGAAGAGCATCACGCCGGCGCCGGACATCGAGGCCTACCTGTCCTTCGTGATGACCATGTTCCTCGCCTTCGGCGTCGCCTTCGAGGTGCCGGTGGTGCTGGTCGTGCTGGTCAAGATGGGGGTGGTGACGATCGACAAGCTGAAGGAGTGGCGCGCGTACTTCGTCGTCATCGCCTTCATCATCGCCGCCATCGTCACGCCGCCGGACGTCGTCTCGCAATTGGCGCTGGCGATTCCGATGTGCATCCTCTACGAACTGGGCATCCTCTTCGCCCGCTTCGTCAGCGCGCCGCCGCCGAAGGAAGCGCCGGCCGACGCCTGGGCGCCGGCCAGCGAGGCCGACGAGCGGCGCATTCAGGACCGCTCCTGATCCCCCGCGGCGGCGTCCGCCGCCTTGCGCTTGGCGCCGGGCACCGTCGCCGCCTGCCGCACCGGCTCGCCCTCGGCGAACAGCCACAGCGTTCCCGGCGGCATCGTCTGCCAGTCCTCGTTGTCGGTCAGCGGCACCGTCGCGATCACCGCGACGCGGTCGTCCGGCGTCGTCACTTCGCTGAAGTCGACGGTGACGTCCTCGTCCTTCAGGTGCGCCTGCGCGAACGGCGCCTGGCGGACGATGTAGGCGAGCTGCGTCGAGGCGTGCGCAAGCAGGAAGTCACTGCCGGCGAGCAGGAAGTTGAACTCGCCGAGCGCCCCGACTTCCAGCGCGACCTCGCGCGCGACGTCGAAGATCCGCTCATGGCTCGGCGGCGTCGCGCCGCAGGCCTGCCGCAGCCGCTGCAATAGCCAGCAGAAGGCGCGTTCGCTGTCGGTGTTGCCGACTGGCAGGAAGCTGCCGTCGAGCGCCGGGCCGAAGCCGAGCAGATTGCCGTTGTGCGCGAAGATCCAGTAGCGGCCCCAGGCCTCGCGCATGAACGGGTGCGTGTTCTCGAGCGCGACGACGCCCTGGGTCGCCTTGCGGATGTGGGCGACGACGTTCTTCGAGCGGATCGGATACTGGCGCACCAGCGCCGCGATCGGCGAACGGCACGAGGGCTGCGGATCGAGGAAGACGCGCGCGCCGCGGCCCTCGAAGAAGGCGATTCCCCAGCCGTCGGCATGCACGTCGGTGGCGCCGCCGCGCGCCTGGAAGCCGGTGAAGGAAAAGCAGATGTCGGTGGGGACGTTGCAGTTCATCCCCAGCAGCTGGCACATGGTGCGCCTCCGTTACTCCCGCGGGCTGCGCGTCGCCGCCGGACGCTTGCCGATCTTCACCTGCGCGTCGACCACCGCCTTGTCGCGGCGCAGCTTGAACGGTACCGCCTCGCCCGGTTTCAGCGCGGCGATCAGGTCGAGCATGCCCTGCGGATTGTTCACCGGCTTGCCGTCGACCGCCAGCAGCACGTCGCCGGGGCGGATGCCGCCGCCGTCGGCGGGGCTGCCGCGGACGACGCCGGCGATCAGCGCCCCGCGCGTATCCGGCAGGCCGAAGTTCTCGGCCAGCTCCGGGGTGATCTCCTGCGCCTCGACGCCGATCCAGCCGCGGGTGACGCTGCCGGTCTGGATGATCTGCTCCATCACGTTCCTCGCCGTCGACACCGGGATCGCGAAGCCGATGCCGAGCGAGCCGCCGGAGCGCGAGTAGATCGCGGTGTTGATGCCGATCAGGTTGCCGGCGGCGTCGGTCAGCGCGCCGCCGGAGTTGCCGGGGTTGATCGCCGCGTCGGTCTGGATGAAGTTCTCGAAGGTGTTGATGCCGAGCTGCGAGCGGCCGAGCGCCGAGACGATGCCCATCGTCACGCTCTGGCCGACGCCGAAGGGGTTGCCGATCGCCAGCACGACGTCGCCGACGCGGACGTTGTCGATCTGGCCGAAGGTGATCGGCGTCAGGCGCAGATCCTCCGCCTTGCCGTTGGCCTTGTCGGCGACGATGCGCAGCACCGCGAGGTCGGTCTCCGGGTCGGCGCCGACGACCTTGGCGCGCAGCTTGCGGCCGTCGTTCAGGGCCACCTCCATCGCGTCGGCCATCTCGACCACGTGGTAGTTGGTCAGCACGTAGCCCTCGTCGCTGACGATCACCCCCGAGCCGAGCCCGGAGCGGCTGCGCTGCTCGTCCTCGAGGCCGTCGCCGAAGAAATGGCGGAAGATCGGGTCGTCGAGCAGCGGGTGGCGCTGCTTGCGCGGCGCCTGCGTCGTGTAGATGTGCACGACGCTCGGTACCACCTTGCGCGCCGCGTCGTTGTAGGAGGCGACGGCCTTCGCCGGCTCGCCGCTCGTCGCTGCCTCGCGGATGCGCACGATCCCCGGCTTCTCGCCCAGCCACTCCGGCTTCAGCGTGCTGACGACGAAGAAGACGGCAAGACTAACCGTCACCGTTTGTGCAAAAATCAGCCACAACCTGTTCATAGCCAGCGAACGGAACCCCGCATGAATCGTGACGAATTGGCGCGCTACCTGGACGAAACCCTTGCCACGGCGCGCTTCCGGGATTATTGCCCAAACGGCCTGCAAGTGGAAGGACGACCCGAGGTGCGGCGCATCGTCGCCGGCGTCACCGCCAGCCAGGCGCTGATCGACGCCGCCGTCGCGCGCGGCGCCGACGCGCTGCTGGTGCACCACGGCTGGTTCTGGAAGGGCGAGGACGGCCGCATCACCGGCCTGCGCCGCGCGCGCATCGGCGCGCTGCTCGCCCACGACCTCAACCTCTACGCCTACCACCTGCCGCTCGACGCACACCCCGAGCTCGGCAACAATGCGCAGCTCGCCGCCCGCCTCGGCTGGATCGCCGAGGGCCGCTTCGGCGAGCAGGACATCGCCTGGCTCGGCCGCCCGGCGGCGCCGACCACCGCCGGCGACCTCGCTGCCGCGATCGCCGCCGGCCTCGGCCGCCAGCCGCTGCTGGTCGGCGAGTCGTCGCGGCCGGTGGCGCGCATCGGCTGGTGCTCGGGCGGCGCGCAGGGCTGGTTCGAGCAGGCGATCGCGCTCGGCGTCGACGCCTACGTCAGCGGCGAGATCTCCGAGCAGACCGTGCATCTCGCGCGCGAGTCCGGCGTCGCCTACCTCGCCGCCGGCCACCACGCGACCGAGCGCGGCGGCGCGGCGGCGCTGGCCGCGCACCTCGCCGAGCGCTTCGGCCTCGACTGCGAATTCGTCGATATCGATAACCCCGTCTGACACGACAACACAACGACAGGAAGCCCATGAGCTACGTCTTTCCCCCTGCCCCGCAGCCCGGCCTCGCCGTCGCCGGCAGTACCGCCCGCTTTCCGATCCGCCGCGTCTATTGCGTCGGCCGCAACTACGCCGACCACGCGCGCGAGATGGGCGCGTTTGATCAGGCCGACGGCCGCGAGCCGCCGTTCTTCTTCTCCAAGCCGGCCGACGCCGTCGTTGCCGGCGGCGACGTGCCCTATCCGCCGGCCACCGCCAAGCTGCAGCACGAGGTCGAGCTGGTCGTCGCCCTCGGCCCGGAGACCGCGACGCACGGCAACGGCGGCGCCGACATCCCGGTGGCGAAGGCGCTGCAGTGCGTCTACGGCTACGCCGTCGGCCTCGACCTGACGCGCCGCGACGTGCAGGCCCGGGCGAAGGAAAAGGGGCATCCGTGGGACATGGGCAAGGGCTTCGATGCCTCGGCGCCGACCGGCCTGCTGCATCCGGTGGCGGCGATCGGCCACCCGCAGCAGGGCGCGATCTGGCTCAGGGTGAACGGCGAGATGCGGCAGCAGGGCGACCTCGCCGACATGTCGTGGAAGGTCGCCGAGGTGGTTGCCAACCTGTCCACCTTCGTCCGCCTGGCGCCGGGCGACCTGATCTTCACCGGCACGCCGGCCGGCGTGTCGACGGTGGTGCGCGGCGACGTGCTGGAAGGCGGCGTAGCCGGCGTCGGCGAACTGAAGATCCGTTTGGTGTGAGGGAGGGGGCGGGCGCTCAGCGCCGGCCGGCGGCGACGATCGCCTCGTGGATGCGGTCGAGCGGCAGCACTTCCCGGACCGCGCCGAGTTCGATCGCCACCTTCGGCATGCCGAAGACGACGCAGGATTTCTCGTCCTGAGCCACCGTGTGCGCGCCGGCGTCGGCCATCTCCTTCATGCCGCGGGCGCCGTCGTCGCCCATGCCGGTCATGATGATGCCGGTCGCCGCCGGCCCGGCGCAGTTGGCGACCGAGCGGAAGAGCACGTCCACCGACGGCCGGTGGCGATTGACCGGGGGGCCGTCGATCACGCTCACGCAGTAATGCCCGCCGCTGCGGCGGACCAGCATGTGCTTGCCGCCGGGCGCGATCAGCGCCAGCCCGGGTTCGACGCGGTCGCCGTCCGTCGCCTCGCGCACCTCGATCGCGCAGTGCGTGTTCAGGCGTTCGGCGAAGGTCGTCGTGAACTGCGCCGGCATGTGCTGGACGACGACGATGCCGGGTACCGCGCTGGGCAGCCGGCGGAGCACCGAATCGAGCGCCTGCGTGCCGCCGGTCGAGGTGCCGATGGCGATCAGCTTCTCGGTCGGCCAGGCCGTGTTCTTGTCGCGTCCGGCGGGAAGGATGACGTCGGCGCTGTGTTTGGGGGTGGGCAGCATCGGCAGGGCAGGGTGGAGGGGCGGCGGCAGGCCGCCGGAAAACCAGCGGCATGATAGCAAACAACGCCGGCGGCGGCCCGCCGCCGGCCTGCCGGCTTACTTCGGGCGCTTGTCGATGACCCGCCTGGCCTTGCCGATCGAGCGCTCGATGCCGCCGATCTCGACCACGCGCACCTTCGCCGAGATGCCGATGTAGGACTTGATGTGGTGCTGCAGGTCGCTCGCCGCGAACTCCTTCTCGACCGCGGTGGCGTACTGGAATTCCGGCTTCATCTCGACGTTCACGGTGATCGCGTCGAGATGGCCGTCGCGGTACACCTCGATCACGTAGTGCGGCGACAGCTTGTCGCGCTTCAGGATCAGTTCCTCGATCTGCGACGGGAAGACGTTCACGCCGCGGATGATCAGCATGTCGTCGGAGCGGCCGGTGATCTTGCCCATCCGCCGCATCGAGCGCGCCGTCGGCGGCAACAGCCGGGTCAGGTCGCGCGTGCGGTAGCGGACCACCGGCAGCGCCTGCTTGGTCAGCGAGGTGAACACCAGCTCGCCGTGCTCGCCGTCGGGCAGCACCTCGCCGGTGCTGGGGTCGATGATCTCGGGATAGAAGTGGTCCTCCCAGATCACCGGGCCGTCCTTCGTTTCGATGCACTCGTTGGCGACGCCGGGGCCGATCACTTCCGACAGGCCGTAGATGTCGATCGCGTCGATGCCGAAGGTGGTCTCGATCTCCTTGCGCATCTGGTCGGTCCACGGCTCGGCGCCGAAGATGCCGATGCGCAGCTTGGTGTCGCGCGGGTCGATCCCCTGGCGCTTGAACTCGTCGGCGATGTTGAGGATGTACGACGGCGTGACCATGATGATGTCCGGCTGGAAGTCCATGATCAGCTGCACCTGCTTCTCGGTCTGCCCGCCGGACATCGGGATCACCGTGCAGCCCAGCTTCTCGGCGCCGTAGTGGGCGCCCAGTCCGCCGGTGAACAGGCCGTAGCCGTAGGCGACGTGGACGATGTCGCCCTTCCTGCCGCCGGCGGCGCGGATCGAGCGCGCCATCAGCGTCGCCCACATGTCCACGTCCTGCTGCGTGTAGCCGACCACCGTCGGCTTGCCGGTGGTGCCGGACGACGCATGCACGCGCACGACCTCCTCGCGCGGCACCGCGAACATGCCGAAGGGGTAGTTGTCGCGCAGGTCCTGCTTGGTCGTGAACGGGAATTTCGCGAGGTCGGCGAGCGTCTTCAGATCGTCCGGGTGGACGCCGGCGACGTCGAACTTCTTCCGGTAGTGCGGCACGTTGTCGTAGGCGTGCCGGAGCGACCATTTCAGGCGCTCGGTCTGCAGTGCGACGAGCTCGTCGCGGCTGGCTCTCTCGATAGGTTCGAGGCTGTTGCGATCGGTCATTTTTATCCTCCCTGAACCGGGCAGTCTGACCTGCCGGTGGCGAGGGCGCCTTGATCCACGTCAGTCGTCGTACATGGCCTTGTCGCAGTCAACTCCGGGCCAGACCCTGGCGAGTGGAACGGTGACGCCGTTGGGGTTTTTCCCGGCTCGCCGGGGCGACTGGTAAGGGCAGTGGCGCTTGGCGACTTCCTCCTTTGCCTGCCAGGCGACGGTGATTTCTCCGCCACGGGGTGGTGCGGCGGACATTACCAGCCCGCTGTCGAAGGCCCAGCCGAAGATCGGTCCGCCGGTTTCGTGGTCTACACCCATCGTGAAGTCGAGGCGGCGGCCGGTGCGGTCCAGGTGCGCCTGTACTCCGCGCCACGAGCCTTCGGGAAAGCGCAGCACGTAGTCGCGCAAACCACGGTCGCCGAAGGCGAAGGCGATCAGCAGCGCCGGCTGGTCCCATGCGGTGCCGAGGTTCGCCCAGCAGTTCGAGCGGTCATCCGCCTGCAGGCGCTCTTCCGAGCGCAGGTCGCTGTAGCAGCGAAGCACGTAGCCTTCGCGTTGCATCTTCGCGGTGAGCTCCGCGACCGTTTCGCCGCCGCGGAAGAAATCGATGTCGTGTCGCCACGTTGCCGCAGCCCGGCGCTCGTCGGCGTCGCGCTGGTCGTAGAAACGATCTCGCTCGACTTTCTCCGAGTAGCGCTGGTGCAGCATGAAGGCGGCGAGCGCCGTGAGGGCGATGGCCAGCGCCGCCTTCGTGCGTTGTCGGCGAGGGCTTTCGGAGGTCGTCGCTGTGGCCCTGCGCGGCGCACGCTGCTGCGACAGGTAGGCCAGCACGACGAAGGCGGTCAGCGCGATGATGATGGCCGCCGCCAGTCGCGCCGGCCGGAACAGGTCGTCGGCGTAGGCGATGCGCGCTAGCGCCAGCCCGGCCGAGACGGCGACAATAAGCATTCCGGCCAACCAGAACCAGCGGCCGAAGAGGCGGTAGGCACCGACGGCATGCGCACCATCGACCCGATCAACCAGCGCGCAGAGCAGTCCGACGAGGGCGCAGTAGCCTGCCCATGGGCCGATCAGCGGCGGCAGCCCCTGCGTGGCGACCGGCCAGCCGGCGGGGATCGGCAGGCGCGCGGCGAATAGCGCGGCCATGCTGTAACCGAGCAGGAAGAGGGTCGGAAGCAGACGGGGGGCGTTGTTCGTGATCGGGTTCATTGCTGAAGGCGGCGAACGGCGGCGATGCGCGTCGCGGCATCCGGGTGCGAGGCGAACAGGCTGTTGCCGGGAGCGGGGGCATGTTTGTCGAGCTTCTTCAGCACCTCGACGATCGGCTCGACGGTGCCGTAGCGCAGCGCCATCCGCGACGCGGCGTAGGCATCCGCTTCGATCTCGGCCTCGCGGGAGTAGCCGGACTGCAGCAGCTTGCCGCTGGTCGCGACCGCGGCCGACGAGACGTCGCCGAACCAGGCGGCGAGGACAAGCGACAGGGTCGCGTCCTGGATCAGCCGGCGCATTGCGTGGTGGTGCGCGAGATGTCCAACCTCGTGGGCGACGACTGCCTGGATCTGTCGTTCGTCGCCGAGCAGCTCGACCAGCTGGTCGAGAATGATGATGTCACCACCGGGTAGCGCCAGCGCGTTCGGGCCGAGCCGGGGCGCCTGGCGGAAATGCAGCCGCCACGGCGGCGTCTGTTGCGGCGTAAGCAGGGCGGCGGCCTGCCGGCGGATTTCCTCCTGGCGGGCGGGCGGCAGGCGGCTGGGTCGCAGGACGCCCCGGTCGAGCTGGGCGAGTGCGGCGTCGGACAAGGTGCGCGCGACAAGCGGCGGGACGTGCGGTGCGAGCTGCTGGGCGAGCGCGGGCAATCCCCATAGATAAGCGGCCGCAGCGCTGGCGACGACGACAATGAAAGCGCCGAGCGCCCAGTGCCAACGGCGCTGGATGCGTACGACCAGTGATTCGCCAATGCCGGCGGTGGCGAGGAGGTGTGACAGCGCAGCGTTGTCGTGCACCTCGCAGCAGCCGCCGCCGGGGAGACTGATACTGCGCGGTGCGCCCTCAACCGCTTCGCCGAAATCGACCTCGCCGACGGGGATGCGGCGCTGTACGCCGTTGCCGTCGATCAGCAGGTGGCCGTCGCGTACCTCTAGCCCGACCGGGTGCCGGCGGGTGCTAGATCCATCATAGTAGGTCGCAGCCAGCATCTAGAGCGCGATGTCCAGGTCGAAAGCATCGGTCGCCGCGTCGCCCAGCGCGTTGGGCGACGCCTGTGCGCGGCCGGTGATCCCGTCGAGCGCAGCCGGGTTGAGGACGACGAGGTTGCGTGCGCGGTAGCGCGCCATCCGGATCTGCGCGAGCGGCCAGAAGAAGCCGAGCGTGAGCAGCGTCAGCAGCCAGTTGCCGAGCGTGAGCCCGAGGTAGGTGCGGACGCGCTGTGTGCAGCGGAAACGGACGTCGCCCAGCTGCGCGCCGTTCCACAGCAGGTTGGTGCCGACCACGCGCGCATAGGGAACGACCACCAGGTTAACCACCAGCGCCAGCCCCGCGACAAGCAGCGGTCCGAACAGCATCGTCATCAGGCCGACGCCGCCCTTGCCGATACCGGCGGCGGTCGCGGCGAAAAGCGCAACCGTGCCGAGGCCGACAACGATCCACAGCGTCATCGGTAGCGCGAGGCCACGGTAGAATGCCGCGGTGCCGGCGGCGAAGCGGCAGCGGGCGTCGCCGAAAGCGAGGTGGTCGACGGCGAACGCCTTCTGCCGGCGCAGGAAGGCGGGGAAGTACAGGCCGAGCGTGAGCACGGTCAGGCCGCCGTGCAGCAGGTACAGCGCGAGGGCCTGCCGGTAGGTACCGGAAAAGCAGAAGCGCATGCCGCGGTAGCTCGTGTTGCGCGCGCGGAATTGCAGCGAGCGCACCAGCAGCCAAGGAAACACGAACATGCTGGCGAGCGAGGCGAGGATGTTGGCGGTCTTGCCGAGATGCTCCGCGAAGCTCGCCAGCCCGACCAACACCACCAGCACCATCCGTCCGAGCAGGATGGCCCGAGGATTTCCGTGGTAGTCGAACGACGCGCCATCGACAATGAAGTTGCGGTGAAAATACTTCTCGCGGCGAACCTTCGCCCAGGCGGAATAGATGCCCAGCGTCAGCACCGTCAGCGCCACGCTGACCAGCCAGATGCGCAGGTATTCGTGGCCCTGTCCGCTGAATTCGACCGCCGCCTCGCCGCCTGCCGCATGCCCGGCGGCGTTTGCGGCCGCGGCTGGCGGCGCTTTCGCCGCCAGGCGGCCGGCCAGTGCCCGGTCGTAGGCGTTACGCGCGCCCGGTTCCGTGAGCGTCCGGTGCGCAGTGCGGACGGCGTCGAGGTGTTCCGGCGGCAGCGGATTGCCGGCGGCCAGCCGCTCCCTGATGCGGCCCAGCGCGCGGGCATAGGCGGCGGTGATCTCTGCCGTGCTGGCGTCGCTTGCGATGCCCAGCAGCGCGTAGGGGCAGGTGGTGTCCACGGCCGGCGGCTCTCCCTTGGTGAATGGCGGCTCGCTCTGCAGCGGCGAGTGGCCGCGGTGGGGGTAGAGATTATCCATGTTGGATATTTTGCGCAAGCCGGCGAATGCCGGCGGAAGGCCGGACGATGCTGAAGAAACAGTCGGCGAACATCGTCGCCCACGCCTGGCCGATCCTGATCGCCCAGCTCGCGTCGATGGGCATGATGGTGATCGACACCGTGCTGCTCGGCCACTACGGCACCGTCGACCTCGCTGCGGTGGCGGTCGGCGGCGGTATCTACATCGCCGTGGTGTTCGCGCTGGTCGGCATCCTGCAGGCGGTGGCGCCGACCGTGGCCCACCACGTCGGTGCCGGGCGCGAGGGCGAGGTCGCCGGGGCGCTGCAGCAGACGGTGTGGCTGGCGCTCGCGCTCGCCGCGCCGGGGATGCTGCTGCTGTGGTTCCCCGATCCGATCCTGGCCTTGTCGACGATCGAGCCGGCGGTCGAGGAGAAGCTGCGCGCCTACCTGCGCATCCTAGCCTTCGGCATGCCGGCGGCGCTGCTCTACCGGACCTTCTACTCCTTCTGCAACGCGCTGCGGCAGCCGCGGCCGCTGATGATCATCAGCCTCGGCAACACGCTGCTGCACGGCGCGTTGGCGTGGACGCTGGTCACCGGCGTCTTCGGCGAGCCGCTCGGCGCGCTCGGCTGCGGCCTCTCCAACCTGCTGGTGAACTGGGTCGGCTGCGCGCTCGCCGCGCTGTGGGTGGCACGCTCGCCGGGGCTCGCGCGCTTCCGGCCGTTCGCCGACTGGCAGGCGCCGCGCCGGGCGACGCTGCGCGAACTGCTGCGCCTCGGGTTGCCGATGGGCTTCTCCAACTTCGTCGAGATCACGTCGTTCACGCTGATCGCGCTGTTCGTCGCGCAGCTCGGGGCGACCGCGGTCGCCGGCCACCGCATCGTCGCCAACCTCGCTGCGCTCTGCTACATGCTGCCGCTGGCGCTGGCCATCGCCACGCTGGCGCAGGTCGGGCAGGCCGCCGGCGCCAAGGACTGGCCGCGCTCGCGTGCCGCGATCGGCGCCGGCCTGCTGCTCGCCGGCGGCCTGTCGACGGGGCTCGGCGTCGTCCTCTGGCTGGCCGCCGAGCCGCTGGTCTTCGCCTACAGCAGCGATCCGGCGGTGCGTGCGGTGGCGCTGTCGCTGATCGGCTACATCGCGCTCTACCAGTTCTTCGACGCGGTGCAGACGATCGCCGCCTACGCGCTGCGCGGCTACAAGATCACCTTCGCGCCGATGCTGGTGCACACCGTCGCCTTTTGGGGGGTCGGCCTCTTCGGCGGCTGGTGGCTGGCCTTCAAATGGCCGCAGCCGATGGGCGTCGAGGGCTTCTGGCTGGCCTCGCTGCTCAGCCTGGTGGTCGCCGCCGCGCTGATCGGCGGCATCCTCTGGCGGGCGCTGCGCGAGCGCTCGCACTGAGCGGGCCGGATCAGTCGGCCGCCGGCAGCGTCAGCCGCGCGCGCAGGCCGCCCAGCGGCGACTCCGCGAGCGCGATCTCGCCGCCGTAGAGCCGGGCGAGGTCGGCGACGATGGCGAGCCCCAGCCCGCTGCCCGGCACCGCCTCGTCGGCGCGCACGCCGCGCCGCAGCACTTCCTGCCGACGTTCGGGCGGCAACCCCTGGCCGTCGTCGTCGATGGTGACGACCAGTTGCCGGCCGTCGCGCTCCGCGGCCAGCACGACCCGCTGCACCGCCCACTTGCAGGCGTTGTCGAGCAGGTTGCCGAGCATCTCCTGCAGGTCCTGCGCGTCGCCGCGAAACGCCAGCGCCGCCGGCAGCGGCGCGACGGCGAGCTCGACGCCGCGCGCGGCGTGCAGCCGCCGCAGCGCGCGCACCAGGCCGTCGACCGCCGGCGCCAGCGGCGTGCGTGCGCCGGGCAGGCGGCTGGCCGCGGCCTGCGCGCGGGCGAGGTGGTAGTCGACCTGCCGGCGCGCGTTGCCGACCTGCTCCGCGACCAGCCGGGCCAGCTCGTCGTCGCGGCCGTCGGCGGCGTTGGCGAGCACGGCGAGCGGCGTCTTCAGCGCGTGCGCGAGGTTGCCCGCCTGCGTGCGCGCGCGCTCGACGACCTCGGCGTTGTGCGCCAGCACGCCGTTGAACTCGTCGACCAGCGGCATCACTTCCGCCGGGTAATCGCCTTCCAGCCGCCGCGCCTCGCCGCTGCCGATGCGCGCCAGTGCGCGGCGCAGCGCGCGCAGCGGCGCCAAGCCGACGCCGACCTGCACCACCACCGCCAGTGCCAGCCCCAGCCCGAGGATGCCGAGCGCCAGCCAGAGCGCGCCGGCGAAGCGCGACAGCGGTTCCTGCAGCAGCTGCTCGTCGGCGGCGACGAGCAGCCGCCAGGCCGATTCGCCGCCGCCGTCGGCGTCGGCGATGCGCACGCTGCGCTCGACCAGGCCGAGCGTCGCACCGTCCGGTCCGGTCACGCGGTGGCGGTGGATCTCGCCGTCGGCCAGCGCGTCGGCCGGTACCGCGAGCACGGCATCCCACAGCGAGCGCGAGCGCAGCGCGCCGCGCTCGCCGCCGATGCGGTCGACCTGCCAGTAGAGGCCGGCGTAGGGGCGGGCGAGGCGCGGGTCGGCCGGCGCCGTCGTCAGCTGCGGCCGGCCCTGCGCGTCGAGCGCGAGGCCGGCGGTGAGCTGGTCGAGGTGGCTGGCCAGCAGCGCGTGGAACTGCTCGCCGACGTGGTCGCGGAAGAGCTGCGACAGGCTCCAGCCGGCAGCGGCGATCGACAGCACCACCCAGACCAGCGTGCCGGCGAGCAGGCGCAGGCGCAGCGAGCCGCGCGCCCGCGGCGCTGCCGGCGACGGGGGCGCTGGCGCGTTCATCGCGGCGCGGCCAGCCGGTAGCCGAGGCCGCGCACGGTCTCGATCAGTCCCGGCGGCAGCTTCTTGCGCAGGCGGGCAATGAACACCTCGACGGTGTTCGAGTCGCGGTCGAAGTCCTGCGCATAGATGTGCTCGGTCAGCTCGCTGCGCGAGACGACGTTGCCGGCGTGGTGCAGCAGGTAGGCGAGCACCTTGTACTCGTGGCTGGTCAACGCCAGCGGCCGGCCGTCGACGCTGGCGCGGCCGCTGCGCGTGTCGAGCACGAGCGGGCCGCAGGTAAGCTCGGCGCTGGCGTGGCCGCCGGCGCGACGGATCAGCGCGCGCACTCGGGCGAGCAGCTCCTCCACGTGGAAGGGCTTGCCGAGGTAGTCGTCGGCGCCGGCGTCGATTCCCGCCACCCGCTCGTGCCAGCCGTCGCGTGCGGTGAGGATCAGCACCGGCATCGTGCGCCCGGCGGCGCGCCAGCGGCGCAGCACGCTGAGGCCGTCGAGCCGCGGCAGGCCGAGGTCGAGCACGACCGCGTCGAAGGGCTCGCTGTCGCCGAGGAAATGCGCGTCGACGCCGTTGTCGGCGCTGTCGACGGCGTAGCCGGCGGCGGCCAGCGCCTCGTTCAGTTGGCCGCGCAGCACGGGCTCGTCCTCGACGACCAGGATGCGCATCAGCGTTTCTCCTCCCCTTCCCGATGGCGCCGCCGCGGCTCGACGACGCTGCCGTCGCGCGCGTCGACCTTCAGCTTGCTGAGCGTGCCGCCGGCCTGCAGCAGCTTGATCTCGTACAGCCAGCGGCCGCCCTCGCGCTCCAGCTCGACCTCCATCACCTTGCCCGGATGCGTGCGCTCGACGCGTTCGAGGATCGTGCGCAAGGGCAGTACCTCGCCCGCTTCCAGCGCCTGCCGCGCGCGGTCGTGGTCATGGTCGCCGCCGGCGACGCCGTTGCCCGCCGCGGCCAGCGCGGCGAGCGCCAGCGCCGCGGCGGCGAGGCGCGCGGCGGTCGGGCGGCGCTTGCGTCGGTCCATGAGGGTTCTCCCTGGCACGGTAGTCACGTCCCCTTTCTAGCGCCGGCGAGCTGAACGGCGGCTGAACGGGCGCTTCACTTAGCGTTCAGGCGGGGCCGCGCATAGTTCGCTGCACCGAGACCCCGACGAGGAGAACGTCATGAAGCGAACCCTGCATACCGCGATTCTAGCCGCGCTGGCCGCGCCGCTGCTCGCCGCCGCCGCGCCGGCCGCGATCGACGCTCGGCTGGCCGACTACGCCGCCGCCGCGAAGGCGGCCGATCCCGCCTTCGCCGGCTTTTCCGCGGAGCGCGGTCGCGCGCTGCACGAGCGCAGCTTCGCCGGCGGCAAGCCGGAGACGCCGGCCTGCACCAGCTGCCACGGCAAGGATGCGCGCGCCGCCGGCCGCACGCCGGCGGGCAAGGCGGTCGAGGCGATGGCGCTGTCGGCGTCGCCGGCGCGCTACGCCGACCCGGCCAAGGTCGAGAAATGGTTCCGGCGCAACTGCAACGAGGTCCTCGGCCGCGAATGCACGGCGCAGGAGAAGGGCGACTGGCTGAGCTACATGCGCAGCCAGTGAGCATGCCCGCCAACGCCAGGAGATCGTCATGAAGATTCCGTTTCGCCCGCTCGCACTCGGCCTTGCTGCCGTCGCCTTCTTCGCCCTCGTCCTTGGCCGTGCGCAGGCCGGCGGCGGCCACTACTACCCGCCGGTCGCCGACCCGGTGGTCAAGGAGGAGTGCGGCAGCTGCCACCTCGCCTTCGCGCCGTCGATGCTGCCGGCGCGCTCCTGGCAAAAGATGATGGGCGAGCTGAAGAACCATTTCGGCGACGACGCCAGCGTCGATGCCGCGACCGCGCGGCGAATCGCCGACTACCTGGTCGCCAACGCCGCCGACAGCGCCGCCGGCGCCCGCTACGGCGGCAAGCTGCAGCGCGGCGTCGCGGCCGGCGCGGCGCCGCAGCGCATCAGCGAACTGCCGAAGTGGGTCAGGGAGCACCGCGAGGTACCGGCCTGGGAGTGGAAGCACAAGGAGGTGCGCACGCGCGCCAACTGCACCGCCTGCCACACCGACGCCGAACGCGGCTACTACGACGACTGAGCCATGTGCGTCAGCACATTGCGAAGAAGTGCCCTTGGGTACGACTCAGCAAAGCGCTACGCGCTTCGCGAAGAAGCCCCCTTGGGGGCGACTGAAGCGTTGCCGCCCGGCTCGCCGCCTGATGAATGCCACCTGAACGGCGGCTTCAGCAGCGGTTCAGCGGGGCCGGCGCAGCATCGAAGCATGGCCGGAGATCCGGCATTCATTCAAGGAGGCTACATCATGTCCGCACTGAAAACCGTTCCCGCGCTGCTTGCCATCAGCGCCGTCGCCGGCGCGCTGTTCACCGGCGGCGCTCTTGCGCCGTCCTTCGCCGGCGAGAAGAACCCGCCGGCGGCGGCCGGACGCGGCTGGCTGTCGATCCCGCAGGTCCACGAAAAACTGGAAGCGGCCGGCTACCGCAACATCGAGAAGATCGAGCGTGAGCGCGGCGGCTACGAGGCGCGTGCGACCGAACGCAGCGGCGAGCGGGTCAAGCTCTACCTCGACGCGCAGAGCGGCGAGGTGATCGAGCGTCGCGCGCGCGACCGCTACCGCGACGAGCGCGGGCCGATGCGCAGCCGCGACGGCGTCGACTGCAGCGAGCGGCGCTGCCGCGACGACCTGCCGGCGGCCGCGAAGCCGGCACCGGTGACGGCGACTGCGCCGTCCGCGCCGACCGCCAAGTGAACAGGTGCGGCGCCGGCGCTTCGCCCGCGTCCCGGCGACGCGCGCGGCACCGGTCGCCGCCGATTCCTCCATCGTCGACGGGAGTGCCATGAAAACCCTGCTTGTCGCGCTGATCGCCGCCGTCACCGCCGCCTGGGGCTGGGACGCGTTCACCACCGTCGCGCCGCCGGCCGTGCACCCGCTGTGGGTCGCGCGCCAGCAGGCGCTCTACCTGAGCGGCCTGCTCTCGGTCGCGCTGCTGTCGCTGGCGATGCTGCTGGCGACGCGCCCGGCGTGGGCGGAGACGCCGCTCGGCGGCATGGACCGCATCTACCGCACGCACAAGTGGGCGGGCATCCTCGCTGTCGCCTTCGCCGCGCTGCACTGGCTGGTCGAGATGAGCGACGACCTGCTGAAGGCCGCGATCAGCCGCGAAGGGCGGCTGCCCAAGGAGAAGTTCGCCGGCGTGCTGGAGGCGCTGCGCCATCTCGCCGAGGACCTCGGCGAGTGGGCGATCTACGCGCTGCTGGCGATGCTCGTCGTCTCGCTGTGGAAGCGCTTCCCCTACCGCGCGTGGCGCTTCCTGCACCGCGCGATGCCGGTGCTCTACCTGCTGCTCGCCTCCCATGCCGCGCTGCTGGCGCCGACCGCCTATTGGCGGCAGCCGGCGGGGGCGCTGCTCGCGCTGCTGCTGGCTGTCGGCGGCTACGGCGCGCTGCGCGCGCTCGCCGGCGGCATCGGCCGGGCGCGCACGGTCGGCGGCGAGGTCATCGCCGTCGAGCGGCCGGCGCCGGACGTGCTCGCCGTCGCCTGCCGGCTCGACGCGGCCTGGTCCGGCCACCGTCCCGGCCAGTTCGCCTTCGTCACCTTCGACGACGGCGAGGGCGCGCATCCGTTCACGCTCGCCGGCGCCGACCGCGGCGACCGCGTCGTGCATTTCGCGATCAAGGCGCTCGGCGACTACACGGCCGGCCTCGGCGAACGCCTGCGGCCGGGCCGGCCGGTGCGCGTCGAGGGGCCCTACGGCCGCTTCGACCTTGCCCGCTGCGAGCGTCGCGCGCAGCAGATCTGGATCGCCGGCGGCATCGGCGTGACGCCGTTCCTGGCCTGGCTGGAGGCGCTGCAGGCGGCGCCGGCCGAGGCGCCCGCGGCCGACCTCCACTACTGCACGCGCGACCGTGCCGGCGACGGCTTCGTCGCGCGCCTGGAAGCGCTGTGCGCGGCGCTGCCGGGCATAAGGCTGCATGTCCACGCGGCGGCGGACGGGGGCCGCCTTTCCGCCGCGACGCTCGCCGCGGAGCGGCACGCGGAGATCTGGTTCTGCGGGCCGGCCGGCCTCGCCGCCAGCCTGCGCCAGGGGCTGCGCGCGCTCGGGCGGACGCCGCACTTCCACCAGGAAGCCTTCGAGATGCGCTGAACGGTGGAACTTTTCGGTTCCGCGATCGTTATCGGCGGCATGGCCTGCGGCAGAATCGATGCTGGCCGGGAGAAAGGGATGGAACGGGAGTGATGCCGGAAACGCCGACGGACGAAGCGCGCTGCGACGAGGACCTTGCCGTCGTCGCGCGTGCGCGCGGCGGCGACCGGCAGGCCTTCGCCGCGCTCGTGCGCGGCCACCAGGACCGCGTCTTCCGCTTCCTGCTGCGCCTCGTCGGCAGCCGCGACGAGGCGATGGACCTGACCCAGGACACCTTCCTCAAGGTCTACCAGTCGCTGCCCGAGTGGCGGCCGGACGCGCCGTTCCGCGCCTGGCTGTTCCGCATTGCGCGCAACGCCGCCTTCGACCTGCTGCGCCGGCGGCAAGTGCTCGGCTTCGTCGCCTTCGACGAGCTGGCACCGGACGCGGGCGAGGCGGCCTGGCCCGATCCGGCGCCGCGCCCGGACCAGCGCCTCGACGACCGCCGCCGCATCGCCGCGCTCGACCGCGCGCTGGCGGCGTTGCCGGCCGAGCAGCGCGAGGTGCTGCTCCTGCGCGAGCTGGAGGAGATGAGCTACGCCGAGATTGCGGCGACGCTCGGGATCAACGAGGGCACCGTCAAGTCGCGCATCGCCCGCGCCCGCGCGGCGGCCCTCGACCACTACCAACGCCACACCGGGGAGCGCCGCGATGGCTGAAGACCGCCCTGACGAGAAGCTGCCTGCCGGCCACCAGCCGGATTCCGAAACCCTGTCCGCCTGGCTCGACGGCGAACTCGACGCCGTTGCGCAGCGATACGTCGAGGCCCATCTCGCGGTTTGTCCCGCGTGCGCCGCGCGCATCGCGGCCCTGCGCGGGATGGCCGCCGGCTTCGCGTCGATGCGCGAGGAGACGCTCGGCTACGACCTCGCCGGCGTGCTCGCCGGGCGCCTCGCCGAAGTCGCCGCCCGGCGGCCGGCGCCGCGCGCGCGCTGGCCGTGGTTCGCCTGGCTGCCGGCGACGCTCGGCGCCGCCGCATCGCTCGCGCTCGGCGTCGGCCTCGGCTCGGCGCTGCTCGGCGGCGCCGCCGTTCCCGCCGCCCAGCCGGCGCTGGTCAGCGCGCTGCGCGTGTTCGACCCGATGCCGCCCGGCAGCGCCTGCCTCGGCTCCGATGCCTGCTACCCGAAGGGGATGCCCCGATGAAAACGACTCTGCTGCGCTTCGCGCTCGTCCTCTCGCTGCTGGTCAACGCCGGCGTCATCGGTGCCGTCGCTTGGCGCAGCCTGGCCGTCGGCGAGCCGGCGGCAGCGGCCGCCGTCAACCTGCCGCAGTACCTGGGGCTCGACGAGCGCCAGCGCCGCCACTGGCACGAGGCGGAAGATGCCTTCCTCGCCCGCCTCGCCGCGGGTGCCGAGGAGGTGCGCGGCCACCGCGACCGGATGATCGTCGAGATCTTCTCGGCCCAACCCGACCACGCGCGCATCGACGCCGAACGGGCGGCGATTGCCCGCCTGCAGGACGAGCAGCAGAAACTGGTGGTCGGCCAGCTGCTGCGCGAGCGCGAGCTGCTGACGCCGCTGCAGCGCGAGCGGCTGGCCGGTTTGCTGGCGGCGCAGCCGGTCGGGCCGTCGGCGTTCGAGCGCCTGCACCGCGAGTGAAGTTGCTTCAGTGCAGTGCCGCAGGGCGGCCGCGCAGCAGGCGCCCGGGGAGCTGGCCGGTGGCCTGCCCGTCGCGGTGCACGACGGTGCCGCCGACGACAGTGGCGGCGAAGCCGTCAGCCCGCTGCACCAGCCGGCGGCCGCCGCCGGGCAGGTCGTGGGCGACTTCGGGGGCGTGCAGATGGAGGCGGCCGAGGTCGATCACGTTGACGTCGGCCCGGTAGCCGGCGGCGAGCAGTCCGCGGTCGGCGAGTCCGACCGCGCGGGCGCAGTCCCGGCTGAGCATGCGCACGGTCTCGGCCAGGCCCAGCCGCTCGCCGCGGACCCGGTCGCGTACCCAGTAGGCGAGCATGAAGGTCGGGAAGCTGCCGTCGCAGATCGTGCCGCAATGCGCGCCGGCGTCGCCGAGGCCAAGCACCGCCGCCGGGTGGCGCATCATGCGCAGCGAGGTCGCCAGCGAGCCGTGCTCGTAGTTGCACAGGGTGACGTAGAGCATCGTGTGGCCGTCGTTTTCCAGCATCAGGTCGTAGGCCAGTTCCTCGGGCGTGGTGCCGAGGCGCTGCGCGCGGGCGAGGATGCTCTGCTCGAACGGCTGTTCGTAGTCCGGCGGATCGCCGAGCAGGAACATGTGGTCGAATTCGCGTGCCAGCCGGCCGAGCACGATGGTCGGGTCGGGGTCGGCCGCCTCGGCGAGAATGCGGGCGCGCACCGCCGGTTCGCGAAGGGCGCGGATTTTCTCGGCGAACGGCAGCTTCGCCAGTTCGCCGTAGGTCGGGGTGGTGTAGAAGGTGTTCAGCGTCAGCTCGTGGCCGAGCATGACGCCGATCGCGCGGCTCAGCACCTGCGCGCGGATCGGGGCGCCTTCCCGGCTGGCGGCCGCGGCCCAGTCGAGCACTTCCTGCCAGCGCAGCGTCATCGGGCCGTAGCCGCCTTCGAGCAGCGAGACCGACAGCGGCCGGCCCGAACGTTGCACGAGGCGGTGCAGCAGTGCGAAGGTCTGCTCCTCGTCCGCGAAGTCGGTGATCAGCTGCATCACGCCGCGTCCCTCGGCGCGCAGGGCGTCCGCCAGCGCCATCAATTCCTCTTCGGCGGCCTCGAAGCTGGGGGTCGATTTGCCGTCGCTGGAGCGGTGGAAGAAGGTGCGCGAGGTACTGATGCCGAGCGCACCGGCGGCCAGCGCTTCCCGCGCCAGAGCGGTCATGCGCCGGCGGTCCTCGGCCGTCGCCGGCTCCCGGTCGACGCCGCGTTGCCCCATGACGTAGACCCGCAGCGCGGCATGCGGCAGCTGGCTGCAGATGTCCATGTCGTACTGCCGGGTGGACAGGAAGTCCAGGTATTCGGGATAGGTTTCCCAGGTCCACGGAATGCCGTCGACCAGGACCGGGTGGGGAATGTCCTCGACGCCTTCCATCAGCCGGATCAGCAGTTCGTGCTGGTCCGGTCGGCACGGTGCGAAGCCGACGCCGCAGTTGCCCATGACCACCGTGGTGACGCCGTGGGCGGTCGAGGGAACCATGTGGTTTTCCCAGGTGACCTGCCCGTCGTAGTGCGTGTGGATGTCGACGAATCCGGGCGTGACGATCATGCCGCGGGCGTCGATTTCCTCGCGTCCGACGGCGCCGGTCCGGCCGACCCCGACGATGCGGCCGGCGTCGATCGCCACGTCGGCCACGACCGGCAGCGCGCCGCTGCCGTCCACCACCTGCCCGCCGCGAATGACGAGATCGACGCTGTTTGCCATGATCAACCCCCGTGCTTCCACTCCGCATCGCGGCGGCTCGCACCGGGCTGCGGTGTCGACGCGGCGCGTGCTGCCTGTGCGAGGTAAACCAATAAAAGTCTAGATGCGGCGCCGGGCAAAAGAAAGTGCGCAACAGCCCCTCGGGTGCGCTTCGCCGGGGACGCGTCGTCGCTCAGGCGCATCCCAAGGGTCCTTCTTCGCAATGTGCTCGCGCACATTGCTCAGGCGCCCCCCAAGGGGACTTCTTCGCGCAGGGTCGTACCCTTCGCTCAGGCGGCGATGACGATCGCGAACTCGGCGCGCAGGCCGTCGCTGCCGGGAACGAAGGGTACGGTCAGCGCTGCGCGCTCGGCGGGGGTCAGGCTGCGCCAGAGGAAGTCGCGCGGATTGCCGGGGTCGCCGGCGACGTAGACCTGCGTCGTCAGCAGCTCGCGTCCGCGCAGGCGGACCTTGAGGTGGATGTGCGGCGTGCGGCCGCTGTAGGGGGCCGGGCGGATCGTGCGGAAGCGGTAGCGGCCGTCGGCGCCGACGGTGACGCGGCCGAAGCCCTGGAAGCGGGCGTCGGCGCGGCCGCCGTCGCCGGGGTGGTGGTAGTGGCCGGCGTGGTCGCACTGCCAGATCTCGACCTGCGCACCGGCGAGCGGGCGCCCGGCGAGGTCGCTGACGCTGCCTTCCAGCCAGGCGGGCAGGCCTTCCGGATAGCTCAGCGCGCCGTTCTGCAGCAGGTCGTGGTCGGCATCGCGTGGAATCTCCAGCGGATAGAACGGGCCTTCGGTCTGCGCCGGCGTCGGGAGACGCGGCGCGGCCGGCTGCGCCCAGGCCGGCAGCCAGCAGGCGGGCAGCGCGGCCAGCGCTGTGGCGAGCGTACGGCGCCGGCGCGCATGGGCGCTCAGCGTGACGGGAAGCGGATCAGGGCGCATGCGGGCCTCCTTTCGCCTCGTTGGAGGCGGCCGGCGCGGCGAGGTTCCGTCCGGTGCCGCGACGCGCTGCGCGGAACTTTCCGTCGCGCCGTCCGTTTCGGAAAGCGGTGCCGCCCGGCATCGCCAACGGAATGGAGATGAACGCATGAAAAGCATCAAACGCAAGGCCCTCGTCATCCTCGGCGCGCTGACCCTGACGGCGGCGACGCCGGTGCTGGCGGCGGGCGAGAGCGGCGCCCACCGGCACGAGCACGCCGCGTCGCCGGCGACGCTGCAGCTCAACGCCGGCAAGAAGTGGGAGACCGACGCGGCGCTGCGCCAGTCGATGGGCAGCATCCGCCAGATGATGGCCGGCGCGCTGCACGACATCCACGAGAACCGGCTGTCGGCGAAGGGCTACGGCCAGCTGGCGCACAAGGTGGAAGACGAGGTCGGCAAGATCGTCGCCAATTGCAAGTTGTCGGCGGAGGCCGACGCGCAGCTGCACGTCGTCGTCGGCGAGCTGCTCGGCGGCGCCGAAGGCATGGCCGGCAAGGCCAAGGGCGTCAAGCGCCAGGGCGGCGCGGTGCAGGTGATCGGCGCGCTGGAGAAGTACGCGACCTATTTCGACGACCCCGGCTTCAAGCCGATTGCGCACTGAGCGAAGCGCGTCGCGCTTCGCGAACAAGTCCTCTCGGGGGGCGCACTGAGCGAAGCGCGTCGCGCTTCGCGAACAAGTCCTCTCCGGAGGACGCCCTGACGCGCTGACCGGCGGCCGGGCGCACCGCCCGCCGCCGGTCAGCGCCGGCCTTTCCCTTCGCTGCCCAGCCAGCCGGCGCGCAGCGCGTTGCGCTCGCCGTTGCTGACGAGTTTGCTGGTATCGAGCGCCGGCGGGTCGAGGCGCAGTTCGCAGCAGAGCAGCTCGTCGCGGCGGAAGGCGTGCACGACGACGGTGTCGCCGGCCCGTTTCCGCAAGAGTTGGCGGTCGAGCGTCGCCGGCGTGACGCGGAGGCCGTCGAGCGCGAGCAGCACGTCGCCGCCGGCCAGCCCGGCGCGTTCCGCGGCGCCGCCGCGGTAGACCGTCGCCAGCTTGAGCTCGCCGCCGTCGCCGGCGGTCTTCGCGCCGAGCGCTGGCGACGCGTTCGCCGCCTCGCGCACGAACGCGATGCCGAAGGGCTTCAACAGCTTCGCCAGCGGCAGGTCGGCGGTGCCGTGCACCGCGTCGGCGAAGAAGCGCTTCAGCTTGAGCCCCGACAATTCCTCGGCGATCGCGCGGATCGTCCCGTCGCCGATGCCGGCGCCGGTCTGCCCGTGGCGTCGCCACAGCGCGCGCATCACGTCGTCGAGCGACACCTTGCCCTTCGTCCCGGCGCGTAGCGTCAGGTCGAGCGCCAGTGCCACCAGCGCGCCCTTGGCGTAGTAGCTGACCACCGCGTTCGGCGTGTTCTCGTCCGGCCGGTAGTACTTGCTCCAGGCGTCGAAGCTCGATTCGGCGAGCGACTGCGTCAGCCGGCCGGGACCGCGCAGCACGGCGTCGAGGTTCTTCGCGGCGAGCTCCAGCCAGTCCGGCTGCGCGATGACGCCGCTCTTCAGCAGCGCGAGGTCGTCGTAGTACGAGGTGAAGCCCTCGAAGGCCCACAGCAGCGTGGTGTGGTTCTCGCGGTCGAGGTCGTAGGGGACGAAGGCGGCGGGCTTGATGCGCTTCACGTTCCAGGTGTGGAAGTACTCGTGGCTGCACAGCCCGAGGAAGGTCCGGTAGCGCTCGGGCACGCCGTCCATGCCGGCGTACGGCAGGTCGTCGCGCGCACAGAGCAGTGCCGTCGAGGCGCGGTGTTCCAGCCCGCCGTAGCCGTCGCCGACGGCGGTGACGAGGAAGACGTATTTCTTCATCGGCGCCGGCTCGCCGAAGAAGCGGATCTGCCATTCGCAGATCTTCTTCAGGTCGGCGCAGAGCCGCTTCAGGTCGCAGTCGTGGCGGCCGCTGATCGCCACTTCGTGCGGCACGCCGCAGGCCTTGAAGCTCGCCAGCGTGAAGGTGCCCATCTCGACCGGGTGGTCGATCAGCTCGTCGTAGTCCGCCGCGGCGTAGCGGCCGAAGCCGTGCGCCTGCGCCGCGCCCTTCTCGCCGCGCGCCGGTTCGAGCGCGGTGGCGACGCGCCAGCCGGCGTAGCCCTGGCCGTGCGGCGGCCGGATGTCGACGCGGCACGGCGCCTCTTCCTGGCCGAGGACGCGCAGGAAGACGCTGGTGCCGTTGAAGAAGCCATGTGTGCGGTCGAGGTGGGCGCCGCGCACCGACAGGTCCCAGGCGTAGACGGTGCAGGTCACGGTGAGCGCCTGCTTCGCCGGCAGCGCGGCGGCCTGCCAGGTGTGCTTGTCGATCTTGGCGAGCGCCACCGGCTGGCCGCCGGCCTCAGCCTTGATCGCAACGATGTGCCGCGCGAAGTCGCGGATCAGGTAGCTGCCGGGAATCCACGCCGGCAGTGCGAAGCGCTGGCCGGCGGGGTCGGGCCGGTCGACGCGGCAGCTCACTTCGAAGAGGTGGGCGGCTGGGTCGAGGGGGCGGATGGCGTAATCGATGGGGGTGGTTTTCATGGCGGCGGTCGGCGGGCGCGGCGAAGGCGCGAACGAGCGGGATTGTATGCGGCGAAGTGCCGGCCGCGCGAATTTGTCGCCGGCCGCGGCCAGCTCACGCCGGCGTGCCGTCGCCGCGCGCCAGATGCTGCCACAGCGTTTCGATCGCCGCGCGGCGGTTGCCGGCGGCGCGGTAGACGCGGATCTCCATGCGCGTGCCCCAGTCCGCCGAACCGGCCGCGGCGATGCGGCCGGCGGCGACCTCCTCCTGCACGCACGATTCCGGCAGCCAGCCGAGGCCGTGCCCGGCCAGCACCATCGCCTTCAGCGCCTCCGACATGTGCGTCTGGAAGCAGGTCTGCGGGTGGCAGGGCTGCGGCGGGTCGAGCAGGATCATCTCAACCAGGTGGCCGAGAAAGGTGCCCGAGGCGTAGGCGAGCAGCGGCGGCGGCACGCCGGGCTGGCCGGGCAGCGTGAAGTGCGGCCGGCCGTCGGCGGCGCAGCTCGAATAGGGCAGCAGGCGCTCGCTGCCGAGGACGACGAAGGGGTAGCGGTCGGGGTCGAGCAGGATCGGGAACTGCGGGTGGTGATAGCAGAGCAGCAGGTCGGTCGCCCCCTCGCTCAGCAGGTGGGCGCCTTCCATGATGTTGGTCGCCAGCACCTGCGCCTGGAGCTGGCTGAAGCGCTGGCGCAGCGCGGCGAACCACGCGGGGAAGAAGGTCAGCGACAGCGTGTGGGCGACGGCGAAGCGCACCGTGTCGTCGCCTTCCGCATGCTGGCCGCGCAGCGTCGCGCGCGCCTCGTAGAGCCGGCGCACGTGGTCGGCGGCGAAGTGGCGAAAGACGCGGCCGGCGGCGGTCAGCGCCGGCGGCTGGCAGTTGCGGTCGATCAGCGTGACGCCGAGCCAGTCCTCGAGCGCCTGGATGCGGCGGCTGAACGCCGACTGGCTGATGTGGCGCTGGTCGGCGGCGCGGGAGAAGCTGCGCAGGTCGCAAAAGCAGAGAAAGTCCTCGATCCACTTGATGTCCACGCCGCCGTCTCCGCTTCAACCGGGATCTCGCCGCCGTGGCGACGGATCACGTACGCTGCCCACTGTACCCGAGAAGCGCTGCGCCCGGCGCGTCGGCGGCACGCCACCAGTCGATGCAGGCCGCGGCCAGGCAGGCGGTGGCGTCGACGCAGCGCGGCAGGCCGGGGGCGGCGACGGCGGCCAGCGCCAGCGGGATCTCGGTACAGGCCAGCACCAGCTGCGCGGCGCCGCGCGCCTGCAGCGCCGTGCCGGCGGCGGCGAGCAGGCGGCCGCCGGTCGCCAGGTCGCCGCCCTTGACCGCGCGGATGCCGGGCATCAGCAGGTGATCGAGGTCGTCGGCGTCGGGGAGTACGACCCGATAGCCCTGGCGTTCGAGGCGCTGCTGGTAGATGCCGGCGGCGAGCGTGCCGGCGGTGCCGAGGATGCCGATCGCCGCGCCCGCCGCCGCGCTTGCCGCCAGCTCGGCGACGACCGCATCGGCGATGTGCAGCACCGGCAGCGCACTGCGCGCGGCCAGCTCGTCGGCCCAGAAATGCGCGGTGTTGCAAGGGATGGCGATGCAGCCGGCGCCGGCGCGACGCAGCACCGCGGCGCCCTGCAGCAGCCCCGCCAGCGGCGACGGGCCGTGGTGCAGGATGGCTTCGCTGCGGTCGGGAAGCTGCGGCACCGAGTAGACGACGACCGGAACGTGCTCCTGGTCGCGTGCGGCCGGGGTACGCTCGACCAGCTTGCGCAGGAAATCGGCCGTGGCCAGCGGTCCCATGCCGCCGAGGATGCCGACGATTTTTTCCATGATGCTTGCCCGAGGGTGACGAGGGACGCCCAGACTAGGTCGCAATGCACCACGGGCGGGCGTTCGATGCGCCTTTCGCCGGACCCGATGCGTTTTTCGCATGGGCGATCCCTCCCTTGGGCGGCGCTGCTTAGAGTCGGCGTGCCTTGTGCAAACCCCGATAGGAGAACCCCGATGAAAACCCTGCCGTCCCTGCTGGCCGCGATCGCGGTCGGCCTGCTGTCCCTGCCCGCCGGCGCCGCGCCGGATTCCCCGACGCTGACGAAGATCAAGGAGGCCGGCACGATCACCCTCGGCCACCGCGAATCGTCGATCCCGTTCTCGTACTACGACGACCGGCAGCAGGTGGTCGGCTATTCGCAGGACTTCATGAACGAGATCGTGCGCACGATCAAGGGCGAGCTGGGCCTGCCGAACCTGCAGGTCAAGCTGCTGCCGGTGACCTCGTCCAACCGCATCCCGCTGATGCAGAACGGGACCATCGACCTCGAGTGCGGGTCGACCACCAACACCGTCGAGCGCCAGCGCCAGGTCGGCTTTTCCAACCACCTCTTCCTCTACGGCATCCGCCTGATGGTGCGCAAGGATGCGGGCATCGGCGAGCTGGAAGACCTCAAGGGGAAGAACGTCGTCACCACCGCCGGCACCACCGCCGAGCGGCTGCTGCGCCAGATGAACGAGGAACGCAAGCTCGGCTTCAACCTGATCAGCGCCAAGGACCACGGCGAGGCCTTCCTGACGCTGGAGACCGGCCGTGCCGCCGCCTTCGTCATGGACGAGCCGCTGCTGCACGGCGAGAAGGCGAAGGCGAAGAAGGCCGACGACTGGGCGGTGGTCGGCCGCCCGCTGCAGTCGGAGAACTATGCCTGCATGCTGCCGAAGGGCGACGAGGCGTTCAAGCGCCTGGTCGACGGCACGATCGCGCGGCTGATGACCTCGGGCGAGGCGGAGAAGATCTATCACAAGTGGTTCATGAGCCCGCTGCCGCCGAAGGGAATCAACCTGGCCTATCCGCTGAGCGACGAGCTGCGCGCGCTGTACAAGCGGCCGCACGACCGGCTCTGAGCGGCCACCCGCCGGGGCGCCGGCGGGCGCGCGGCACCCCGGCCGTTCGGTTTTCCGAACGGCGTTCGGCGGGGCTGTTCGGAAAGTCGAACGGCCGCCGTCTCTGTTGCGTCGCAACAAGTGCGGTGAATCAGTTGCTTATAGGTGAATGGGTGCTTGGCACGGCTCGTGCTGTGAGGTAAGCGGCTCGAACCGATGCCGGAAACCACAAACCCAATCACGTCTGGAGACAACCACATGAAACTGCTGCCCTCCGTACTTGCCACCGCCGTTGCCGCCGCCGTTTTCGCCGCACCCGCCTTCGCGCAGGAAAGCGCGACGCTGAAGAAGATCAAGGACACCGGCTCGATCACCCTTGGCCACCGCGAATCGTCGATTCCGTTCTCGTACTACGACGACAAGCAGCAGGTCATCGGCTATGCCTACGAACTGCAGCGCAAGATCGTCGATGCGATCAAGGCCGAATTGAAGATGGACAAGATCGACGTCAAGATGATGCCGGTGACCTCGGCCAACCGCATCACGCTGGTGCAGAACGGCACCGTCGACATCGAGTGCGGCTCGACGACGAACAACACCGAGCGCCAGAAGCAGGTCGCCTTCTCCAACACCTTCTTCGTCATCGGCACCAAGCTGATGGCCAAGAAGGATGCGGGCATCAAGGACTTCCCGGACCTCGCCGGCAAGAACGTGGTGACCACCGCCGGCACCACCTCCGAGCGCCTGCTGCGCAAGATGAACGAAGACAAGCAGATGAAGATGAACATCATCTCGGCCAAGGACCACGGCGAATCCTTCCTGACGCTGGAAACCGGCCGCGCCGTCGCCTTCATGATGGACGACGCGCTGCTCTACGGCGAGATCGCCAAGGCCAAGAAGCCGGCCGACTGGGACGTGGTCGGCACCGCGCAGTCGAAGGAAGCCTACGGCTGCATGCTGCGCAAGGACGACGCCGGCTTCAAGAAGGTCGTCGACGCCGCGATCGCCAAGGTGCAGACCTCGGGCGAAGCCGACAAGATCTACGCCAAGTGGTTCATGAACCCGATCCCGCCGAAGGGCCTGAACCTCAACATGCCGATGTCGGCGGAGATGAAGGAACTGCACAAGGCCCCGAACGACAAGGCCTACGAATAACGATAACGAGCACATGCCGCCGGCCGCCGCGGCCGGCGGCCGCCGATCCCACACCTGACAAAGGATTTTCATGCTGAATCGCTTTCTTTCCCGCTGCCTGCTGATCGCAGCCAGCGTCGTCGTGCTGCCGGCCTTCGCCGGCAAGCCGAACGTCGTCATCCTCGCCACCGGCGGCACGATCGCCGGCGCCGGCGCCGATGCCGCGAAGAGCGCCACCTACCAGGCGGCCAAGGTGCCGGTCGACAAGCTGATCGCCGGCATCCCGGCGCTCGCCGACGTCGCCCAGGTGCGCGGCGAGCAGGTCTTCCAGATCGCCTCCGAGAGCTTCACCAACGAACACCTGCTGACCCTCGGCAAGCGCGTCTCGGCGCTGGTGAAGCAGGCCGACGTCGACGGCATCGTCGTCACCCACGGCACCGACACGCTGGAGGAGACCGCCTACTTCCTCAACCTGGTCGTCAAGAGCGACAAGCCGATCGTGCTGGTCGGCTCGATGCGCCCGGGCACCGCGATGTCGGCCGACGGCACGCTGAACCTGTTCAACGCGGTGAACGTCGCCGCCAGCAAGGACGCCCGCGGCAAGGGCGTGCTCGTGGCGATGAACGACGAGCTGAACAGCGGCCGCGACGTGTCGAAGATGGTCAACATCAAGACCGAGGCCTTCAAGAGCCCGTGGGGCCCGCTGGGCATGGTTGTCGAAGGGAAGAACTACTGGTTCCGCCTGCCGGCCAAGCGGCATACGGTGAACTCGGAGTTCGACATCGACCAGATCGACGCGCTGGCGCCGGTCGAGATCGCCTACGGCCACGGCAACGTCGGCGACACCGCCTACCGTGCGTTCGCCGCCAAGGGCGCCAAGGCGATCATCCACACCGGCACCGGCAACGGCTCGGTCAGCAACCGCGTCGTGCCGGCGCTGCGCGAACTGCGCGGCCAGGGCGTGCATATCATCCGCTCGTCGCACGTCAATGCCGGCGGCTTCGTGCTGCGCAACGCCGAGCAGCCGGACGATCAGTACGACTGGGTGGTGGCGCACGACCTGAACCCGCAGAAGGCCCGCATCCTGGCGGCGGTGGCGCTGACCCGGACGCAGGACAGCAAGGAGCTGCAGCGCATCTTCTGGGAATACTGAGCGGATGTCGCGCCCGGGCGGGAGTTTCCGCCCGGGCAATTACAAGAACGGGGATGTAATCAATGAGTTACCAATGGAACTGGGGCGTCTTCCTGCAGCCCTCCGCGAGCGGTGACGACACCTATCTCGGCTGGTTGTTCACCGGCCTGAAATGGACCGTCACACTGTCGCTGTCGGCCTGGGTGATCGCCCTCATCGTCGGCTCCATCTTCGGCGTGCTGCGCACGGTGCCGAACCGCTGGCTGTCCGGGTTCGCCACCTGCTACGTCGAGGCCTTCCGCAACGTGCCGCTGCTGGTGCAGCTTTTCTCGTGGTACTTCGTGCTGCCCGAGCTGCTGCCGGCCGCGCTCGGCACCGCCTTCAAGCAGAGCAACCCGCTGTGGCAGCAGTTCTTCGCGGCGATGCTGTGCCTCGGCCTGTTCACCTCGGCGCGCGTCGCCGAGCAGGTGCGTTCCGGCATCAACTCGCTGCCGCGCGGACAGCGGGCCGCCGGCCTGGCGATGGGCTTCACGCTGCCGCAGACCTACCGCTACGTGCTGCTGCCGATGTCCTACCGCATCATCCTGCCGCCGCTGACCTCCGAGTTCCTGAACATCTTCAAGAACTCCGCGGTGGCCACCACCATCGGCCTGATCGAGCTCTCCCGCCAGGCGCAGCAGCTGGTCGACTACACCGCGCAGCCGTACGAGGCCTTCATCGCGGTGACGGTGATGTACCTGTTGATCAACGTGACGGTGATGTTCCTGATGCGTCGCCTCGAAAACAAAGTCCGCATCCCGGGCTTCATCGGAGGCAAGTGAGCCATGTACGATTTTGACTGGACCTCCATTCCCGGCGCGATCCCGCTGCTCGCCAAGGGCATGCTGATCACGCTGGAAGTGACGATCACCGCGATCGTCGTCGGCATCGTCTGGGGCACGCTGCTGGCGATCGCCCGCCTCGGCCACAACGTCGTGCTCGCCAAGCTCGCCGCCGGCTACGTCAACTTGTTCCGCTCGGTGCCGCTGGTGATGGTCATCCTGTGGTTCTACCTGATCGTGCCGCAGGGCCTGAAGGCGATCTTCGGCGACGACATCGGCGACATCCGGCTGACCTCGGCGCTGGTCGCCTTCGCGCTGTTCGAGGCCGCCTACTACTCGGAGATCATCCGCGCCGGCATCCAGAGCGTGTCCAAGGGACAGGTCTCGGCCGGCCTCGCGCTCGGCTTCACGCCGGCGCAGACGATGCGCCTGGTGGTGCTGCCGCAGGCCTTCCGCAACATGACGCCGCTCTTGCTGACGCAGGCCATCATCCTCTTCCAGGATACCTCTCTGGTGTATGTGATCGGCCTCTCCGACTTCTTCGGCACCGCCTACAAGGTCGGCGACCGCGACGGCCGCCTGGTCGAGTTGCTGCTCTTCGCCGGCGTCATCTATTTCGTTATCTGCTTCTCCGCCTCGCTGCTGGTGAAGCGTCTGCAAGCGAGGTTCGCCAAATGATCGAAATCAAGAATGTTTCCAAGTGGTACGGCCAGTTCCAGGTCCTCACCGACTGCACGACGTCGGTGCAGAAGGGTGAGGTGATCGTCGTCTGCGGCCCGTCGGGTTCCGGCAAGTCGACGCTGATCAAGTGCGTCAATGCGCTGGAGCCCTTCCAGGCTGGCGACATCGTCGTCAACGGCACCTCGCTCAGCGACCCCAAGACCAACCTCAACAACCTGCGCTCGCACGTCGGCATGGTCTTCCAGAACTTCGAGCTGTTCCCGCACATGACGGTCACGCAGAACCTGACCATCGCGCAGGAGAAGGTGCTTGGCCGCTCGAAGGACGAGGCGCGCGAGAAGGGATTGAAGTTCCTCGACCGCGTCGGCCTGAAGGCCCACGCCGAGAAGTTCCCCGGCCAGCTTTCCGGCGGCCAGCAGCAGCGCGTGGCGATCGCCCGCGCGCTGGCGATGGACCCGATCTGCATGCTGTTCGACGAGCCGACCTCGGCGCTCGACCCGGAGATGGTCAACGAGGTGCTCGACGTCATGGTCGAGCTGGCCAAGGAAGGCATGACCATGATGTGCGTCACGCACGAGATGGGCTTCGCCCGCAGCGTCGCGCACCGCGTGATCTTCATGGACCAGGGCAAGATCGTCGAGGACGCCGCCAAGGAAGACTTCTTCGGCACGCCGCGCTCGGAGCGGGCGCAGCACTTCCTCGCCAAGATCCTCCACCACTGACGTCCGACCGGCCCGGCGAAAAACAACAACAACGCCGGGCGTCTTCGAGGAGACAAACAATGAATGCACTTCGCCGTGCAGGGCGCTTCTCATTCCTGCTTTCGCTGTTCCTGAGCGTGCCGGCGCTGGCGGCGCCGGTGCTCGACCGTGTCGCGCAGAGCGGCGTCGTCAGCATCGGCTACCGCGACTCGTCGCCGCCGTTCTCCTACCTCGACGCCGAGCGCCGGCCGATCGGCTACTCGATCGACCTCTGCCTGCGCATCGTCGATGCGCTGCGCCAGTCGCTGCGCCGGCCGCTGGAAGTCCGCTACGTGCCGGTGAGCTCGGCGACGCGGATGGATGCCGTCATGCGCGGCGATGTGGACCTCGAGTGCGGCACCACCACCAGCACCGCCGAGCGCCGCCAGAAGGTGGCCTTCACCGTGCCCACCTACATCGCCACGACGCGCCTGCTGGTCCGCTCCGGCAGCGGCATCGCCTCGATCGCCGACCTCGCCGGCAAGACCGTGGTGACGACGCGCGGCACCACCGCCGAGAAGCTGTTCCGCGAGGCCGACACCCGCCGCACGCTGCGCGCGAGGCTGGTCGAGGCCAAGGATCACGCCGAATCGTTCGCCGTGCTGCAGGCCGGCCAGGCCGACGCTTTCATCATGGACGACGTGCTGCTCTACAGCCTGCGCGCCGCGTCGGGCGCCCCCGAGAAGTTCGAGGTGACGCGCGAGGCGCTCAATATCGAGCCGCTGGCGATCATGTTCGCCAGGGACGACCCCGAGTTCAAGCAGCTGGTCGACCGCGAGGTGACGCGGCTGATCGTCAGCAACGAGATCCATCGCATCTACCGCCGCTGGTTCGAGTCGCCGATCCCGCCGAAGGGCGTCAACCTCGGGCTGGCGATGAGCTACCTGCTGCGCGACTCGTTCAAGGCGCCCACCGACTGGCTGCCGAACTGATGACGACCACGACGAAAGCGATGCCGGCGCCGCCGGCGGGAGGACAGGACATCATGAACGCGATCAACCGTCTGTCGATCGGCCAGCAGCTGACACTGGCCTTTGCCGTGGTGGTCGGGCTGTTCGTCGCCGTCGCGGCATGGACGGCCTTCAGCCTGGCGCGCGTCGACCGCGCCGCCGAGCGCATCGCCTCGGTGTCGCTGGCCAAGGAGGCGCAGATCGCGCAGCTCGCCGATTCGTTCCAGCAGATGCAGACGGCGGTGCGGAACAACATCATCTTCACCGACGCCGAGGTGATGAAGCGCGAGCAGGCGGTCTATCTGGCCGAGAAGAAGCGCTTCGCCGAGGCGCTCGCCGCGCTCCGCAAGCTCGCCGCCGACAGCGGTGCCGACGCCGCCGAGCGCGAGCTGCTGGCGCGCATTGGCAGCGGCTTCGAGGCGGCGGTGGTGCCGCAGGACAAGGCGATGGAGGAGGCGATGCAGTTCCTCTCCAGCGTCGCCATGGGCATCCTGCAGAACGACGGCGGGCCGAAGATGCAGAAGGTCGCCGCGGCGATCGGCGAGGCGCGGCAGCTGGTGCAGGCACAGAGCCGGGCGCGCGCCGCCGACATCGCCGACGAGACCGGACGCACGCGCGCTGTCGCGCTGGCGCTCGCCGGCGTCGCCGGCCTGGTCGCGGCGGTACTCGGCGTCTGGCTGACGGCCAGCGTGCGCGGTCCGCTCGCCGAGACCGTGGCGCTGATGGAGAAGATGGCCGCCGGCGACCTCACCGGCCAGGTGTCGGGCAGCGGCGGGCGCGAGATCCAGCGCGTGCAGCAGGCCGCCGGCCGTACCGCGCGCGAGCTGACGCGGCTCTTGGCCGGCATGCGCGGCGACGCGGCGCGGCTGAAGAGCGCCGCCTCCAACCTTTCGGCCGCGGCCGAGGGGGCCGGCCGCGGCTCGCGGCAGCAGGTCGAGGCCGCCGGCGCGATGGCGGCGACGCTGCAGCAGATGAGCGAGCGTATCGCGCACGTCGCCGCGCTCGGCGGCGAGGCGCACGCGCTGTCGGCCGACGCCGGCCGCCAGGCCGGCGACGGCGCCGGCCTGATCCGGACGATGGTCGGCGAGATCCGCGCGATCTCGGAGCTGGTCAGCGAATCGGCGGCGACGGTGACGACGCTGGGTGAGGACTCGGAGAAGATCTCGTCGATCACGACGGTGATCCGCGACGTCGCCGACCAGACCAACCTGCTCGCGCTGAACGCGGCGATCGAGGCGGCGCGCGCCGGCGAGGCCGGCCGCGGCTTCGCGGTGGTCGCCGACGAGGTCAGGAAGCTGGCCGAGACGACCAACCGCTCGGCGCGCGAGATCGCCGAAATGATCGCCGCGATCCAGGGCGGCACGCGCTCGATGGCGGCGCAGATGGCGCGCTCGGTCGAGCGCGTCGAGGCCGGCCTGCAGGTGGCCTGCGCCGCCGGCGACGCGATGGCGGCGATCGATGCCGGCGCCAACCGCGTGATCGCGGTGATCGACGAGGTGTCGTCGGCGCTCAACGAGCAGTCGGCGGCGAGCCGCGAGGTCTCCGGCCGCGTCGAGCGCATCGCCGAGATGGTCGGCGAGAACGACCGGGCGACCGCCGCGGTCGCCGACACCGCGCGCGAGCTCGACCAGCTGGCCGGCTCGCTCGAGACCGGCCTCGGCCATTTCCGGACGGCGTGAGCGTGGAGTCGACGCTTTACAAGCTGGTCGCGAGCTTCTTCCTCGGCGGGCTGCTGAGCCTGGTGACGATCACCAACCCGCTGTCGAAGATCCCGCTCTTCGCCTCGCTCGCCGCCGACCTCGACGAGACCGCGGCCAAGCGCGAGGCGAGTCGCGCCTGCGTCTATGCGCTGGCCCTGCTCACCGCCTGCCTGTTCGCCGGCGTCGCCGTGCTCGAGACCTTCGGCATCTCCTACGGCGCATTGCGCGTCGCCGGCGGCCTGACCGTCGCGGTGATCGGCTACCGCATGCTGTTCGGCACCACCGAGGCGCTCTTCCCGAAGCCGGCTGCGGCCGGCGCCGCCACCGGCTTCGCCTTCTTCCCGCTGGCGATGCCCGGCATCGCCGGCCCCGGCGCGATCGCCACGGTGATCGGCATCTCCACCGAGATCGCCGAGCTGCCGAGCGGCGCGCTGCGTGCGACCGCCTACGCCGCCACCGTCTTCAGCATCCTCGCCACCTGCCTCTTGATGTACGGCGTCTTCCGCTCCGCGCGCGTCGTCTCGCGCTGGCTGGGCGGCGAGGGCGTGAACGTCGTCAGCCGCCTGACCGGCTTCCTGCTCGTCTGCATCGGCGTGCAGTTCGTCGCCTCGGGCATCCGCAGTTTTGTTGCCGGTACCTGAGCCATGACGCGAGCGCATTGCGAAGAAGTGCCCGTGGGGTGCGCCCGGGCGGGCCGGCTCCCTTCCTCGACTGCAGTTGAGCACACTGGAGGCCGCATGAGCGAAACACGACGCGAGCACGATCTTGCCGTCGGCGGGCCGCTACCCGCCGGCGGCGACTGGGCGGCGCAAATCCTGCGCTCGGTCAGGAAATATCCGTTCGCCGCCCGGGCGATCGGCAGCCATGGTTCAGTTCATCATTACGGAGACAGCATGAGCACGACACGACTCGAACACGACCTTCTCGGCGACGCGCCGGTTCCGGCCACCGCCTACTGGGGGGTGCATACCTTGCGCGCGATCGAGAACTACCCGATCACCGGCAAGCCGATCGGCAGCTACGCCGACCTGGTGCGCGCGCTGGCGCTGATCAAGCACGCCGCGGCGCTCGCGCACAAGGAGCTCGGCCAGCTCGACGAGACGCGCGCCTTCGCGATCATCGCTGCCTGCCAGGAGATTGCCGGCGGCCGGCTGCACGACCAGTTCGTCGTCGACGTGATCCAGGGCGGCGCCGGCACCTCGACCAACATGAACGCCAACGAGGTGATCGCCAACCGCGCGCTCGAGCTGCTCGGCCGGCAGAAGGGCGACTACGCCTACCTGCACCCGATCAACCACGTGAACATGTCGCAGAGCACCAACGACGTCTATCCGACGGCGCTGCGCGTCGCCACCTGCCTGTCGATCCGCGGCCTGCTGTCGGCGATGGCCGAGCTGCGCGAGGCCTTCGAGGCGAAGGCCGACGAGTTCAAGGACATCCTCAAGATCGGCCGCACGCAGCTGCAGGATGCGGTGCCGATGACGCTCGGCCAGGAGTTCTCGACCTACGCGGTGATGCTCGGCGAGGACGAGGCGCGGCTGAACGAGGCGATCGCGCTGATCCGCGAGATCAACCTCGGCGCCACCGCGATCGGCACCGGCATCAACACCGACATCCGCTACGCCAAGCTGGCGATCGGCCACCTCTCCGAACTCTCCGGCCTGCCGCTGGAGCCGGCGCCGAACCTGATCGAGGCGACCCAGGACTGCGGTGCCTTCGTGCAGCTGTCCGGCGTGCTGAAGCGCATCGCCTGCAAGCTCTCCAAGACCTGCAACGACCTGCGCCTGCTCTCCAGCGGCCCGCAGGCCGGCTTGAACGAGATCCGCCTGCCGCCGCGCGCCGCCGGTTCGTCGATCATGCCGGGCAAGGTCAACCCGGTGATCCCCGAGGTGGTCAACCAGATCGCCTTCGAGGTGATCGGCAACGACGTCACCATCACCATGGCCGCGGAAGGCGGCCAGCTGCAGCTGAACGCCTTCGAGCCGATCATCGCGCACAGCCTGTTCAAGAGCGTCGAGCACCTCGCCGCCGGCTGCCGTACGCTGACCGCGCATTGCGTCACCGGCATCACCGCCAACCGCGAGCTGCTCGCCGAGCGCGTACGCACCTCGGCCGGGCTGGCCACCGCGCTCAATCCCTACGTCGGCTACGAGAACGCCACGCGCGTTGCGCAGGAAGCGCTCGCCACCGGCCGCGGCGTCGCCGAGCTGGTCGAGGAGATGGGGCTGATGACGCGCGAGGAGCTCGATCGGGTACTGCGCCCGGAGGTGCTCACGGCGCCGAGCGCGCTGGCCTGAGCGGCCGCCGGCGCCGGCACGGCGGCCGGCGCCGGCCTTACGCCGTACAATAGGCGCCGTCCATGCCCCGTTCCCCGCGATGACCGCCGCCGCCCTTTTCCGCTCGTTCGCCAGCTTCGGCCGCAGCCGCTGGTTCGGCGCGCTGCTCATCCTGGCCGTGCTGGTCGCCGCCGGCGTCGCCGGCTACGCCTCGTCCGAGCGTTACGGCATGCACCTGCTGCGCGAGGAGGGTCGGCACCGCCTCGACCTGCTGGCCGCCGCGGTCGACGCCGAGGTGTCGCGGGTGACGCACATCCCCGGCATTCTCGCGCTCAACGCCGACGTCCTCGAACTGCTGCGCACCCGGCACAGCGCCGGCTCGCCGCAGCAGGAGGTGGTGAACCGTTACTTGGAGCGGCTGAGCGCGCAGCACGTCGACAGCCTGGCAGTGTTCGTGATGGACACGCGCGGCCGCGTCGTCGCCTCCAGCGACTGGATTCTCACCGACAACCTGCTCGGCGCCGATTTCTCGCACCGCTCCTATTTCCAGGCGGCGATCGGCGGCGCGCCGTACCGCCAGTACGCCGTCGACGGCGTGCGCGACGAGCCCGGCTACTTCTTCGCGCAGCCGATCCGCGACGAGCGCCAGGACTGGAAGATCGTCGGCGTCGCCGTGCTCAAGGCGAGTATCCGCGCCGTCGAGCGGCAGTGGCTGACCAACGACGCGCCGGCGCTGATCGCCGACGACAACGGCGTCGTCCTGCTCTCGGCGCCGCCCGAGTGGCGCTACGCGACGCTGCGCCCGCTGTCCGGCGAGCAGGTCAGCGAGCTGGTGCGGCGGCAGTTCGAGGGGCGCCAGCTGGGCACGATGTCGCTCGGCATCGATGCCGCCGCGGCCGAGGCGGGCATCGTCGTCAATTTTTCCGGGCGCCCCGCCGAATCGCTCGGGCCGCCATCGCGCGGCAGCGACTATCTGGTGATGAGCCGCAACCTGCCCGGCACCGCCTGGCACCTGCTGGTGCTCTCCAGCGTGCGGCCGGTGCGCTCGCAGGCGCTGGCGCACGGCGCGCTGGCGGCGGCGGCGAGCGCGACGCTGATCCTCTGCCTGCTCTACCTGCGCCAGCGCCGCCGCGTGCTGCAGGCGCGGCTGAAGGTGCAGGCGGCGCTGGAGGCGGCCAACCGCGAACTGGAAGGGAAGGTCGCCGCGCGCACCGCCGACCTGACGCGCACGGTCGAGACGCTGGAGGCGGAAGTGGTCGAGCGCCTGCGCGCCGAGCAGACGCTGCGCGCGGCGCAGGAGGAGCTGGTGCAGGCCGGCAAGCTCGCCGTGCTCGGCCAGCTGGCGACCGGCATCACGCACGAGCTGAACCAGCCGCTCGGCGCAGTGCGTACGCTGGCCGCCAACGCCATCGAGTTCATGCACCGCGGCGACGCCGGCACCGCCGAGCGCAACCTGCGCATCGTCTGCGACCTCACCGACCAGATGGGCGGCATCATCCGTCCGCTGAAGACCTTCGCGCGCAAGTCGCCGGCGGTGCCGAGCCGGGTCGACGTGGCGCAGGCGGTGGGCAGCGCGCTGTTCCTGCTCGACCAGTCGCTGCGCCAGGCCGGCGTCGTCGTGGACAATCGCTGCGTCGCCGGCGAACATTTCTCGTGGTGCGACCACAACCGCCTGCAGCAGGTGCTGATCAACCTGATCGGCAACGCCGCCGACGCGATGAACGACCGCAGCGAGCGCCGCCTGGAAATCGCCGCCGCCGAGCGCCCCGACGGCGGCATCGCGCTGGCCGTCGCCGACACCGGCTGCGGCCTGCCGGAAGCCGTGCTCGACCGGCTGTTCGAGCCGTTCTTCACGACCAAGGCGGCGGGCGAGGGGCTCGGGCTGGGCTTGGCGATTTCGCGCGACATCGTGCGCTCGTTCGGCGGCGACCTGATCGCCGAGAACCGCGAGGGCGGCGGCGCGCGCTTCGTCATCGTGCTGCCGGCCGCGGCGGAACAGGGAGAAGAGGAAACCGTCAGATCATGAATCCGCAATTGTCCGTATTGCTCGTCGAGGACGACGCCAACGTCCGCCTCGGCTGCGAGCAGGCGATCCAGCTCGCCGGCATCCCGGTGGCCACCGTCGCCGCCGCCGAGGAGGCGCAGCGCAAGCTCGCCGCCGGCTTTCCCGGCGTCGTCGTCACCGACATGCGCCTGCCGGGGATGGACGGGTTGCAGCTGGTGCGCTGGGTGCACGAACTGGAGGCGGCGCTGCCGGTGATCATGATCACCGGCCACGGCGACGTCTCGCTGGCGGTCGAGGCGATGCGCAGCGGCGCCTACGACTTCATCCCCAAGCCCTTCTCGCCCGAGCACCTGGTCGAGGTTGTGCAGCGCGCGCTGGAAAAGCGGGCGCTGACGCTGGAGGTGGCGGCGCTGCGCCGCCGCCTCGAGCACCGCGACGGCATCGAGGCGATGCTGATCGGCCGCTCGCCGCAGATGGCGGCGGTGCGCCGGCGCGTGCACGAGGTCGCCGGCTCGGCGGTGGACGTGCTGATCCGCGGCGAGACCGGGACCGGCAAGGAACTGGTGGCGCGCTGCCTGCACGACAACGGGCCGACGGCGAAGGGCAACTTCGTCGCGCTGAACTGCGGCGGCATGCCGGAAACGCTGTTGGACAGCGAGCTGTTCGGGCACGAGCCGGGCGCCTTCTCCGGCGCGCAGAAGCGGCGCATCGGCAAGATCGAGCACGCCAACGGCGGCACGCTGTTCCTCGACGAGCTGGAAACGATGCCGATGGCGATGCAGATCAAGCTGCTGCGCGTGCTGCAGGAGCGGCAGCTGGAGCGGCTCGGCTCGAACCAGCCGATCAAGGTCGCCTGCCGCGTCGTCGCCGCGACCAAGGAGGATCTCGCGGTCCTGGCGCAGAAGGACCGCTTCCGCGCCGACCTCTACTATCGGCTGAACGTCGTCACCATCGACCTGCCGCCGCTGCGCGAGCGGCGCGAGGATATCCCGCTGCTGTTCGAGCACTTCGTGATGCAGGCCGCCGAGCGCTACCAGCGGCCGCTGCCGGTGGTGGCGCCGGAGGATGTGCATCGGCTGATGGCGCACGACTGGCCCGGCAACGTGCGCGAGCTCAGGAATGCCGCCGACTGCTTCGCGCTCGGCCTGAAGAACGACGTGATGGCGCCGGCCGAAGTGATGGAGGGCGAGGGCGGCCTGTCGCTGGCCGAGGCGGTCGAGCGCTTCGAGCGCTCGCTGATCGCCGCCGAACTGCGCCGCAACGACGGCAGCCTGGCCCGTACCAGCGAAGCGCTGCGGGTGGCGAAGACGACGCTGCACGACAAGATCCGCAAGTACGGCCTGCAGTCCGGCGGTTAAGGTCCGCAGAGTCACGAAAATTCATAATTATGAATTTTCGTGACAATCCGTAGGGGTATTTGTGCTATCATCCTCCGGCTAATAAAAGATCGCGTCACCGCCTCCCCCCGGAAACCCGAACATGCCCCTGCCGCCTCCCAGTGTCGAGCGCACGTTGGTGCAGCTGCGCAATGTGCAGCTGTTCGGCTACAAGCGCGTGGACGGCCGCTGGGACATCGAGGCGCGCATCACCGACACCAAGAACCACGAATATCCGATCTCGTCGAAGACCATCCCCAAGGGGGAGCCGGTGCACGACATGTGGGTGCGCGTCACCATCGACCACCAGATGAACGTGCTCGACGCCGATGCCGCCAGCGACGCGGCTCCGTACGACAACCACTGTACCGCGATCGCGCCGGACTACCGCAGGCACCTGATCGGCCTCAACCTGTTCCGCGGCTTCCGCAAGGACGTCAAGGAACGCCTCGGCGGCATCCACGGCTGTTCGCACATCACCGAGCTGCTCACCTACCTGCCGACGGCGGCGCTGCAGACTTTCGCCAGCGACGTGCAGGACAACGCCGACAGCGGCGTCAAGCCCTTCCAGCTCGACCGCTGCCACGCCCTCGAATCGCATTCGGAAGCGGTCCGGCGCTATTACCCGCGCTGGTACCGCGGAAGTAAAACCGGGTAGGACATCCTCCTGCCCACTCGCTCGCAACCTCAACCAAGCAAGGAAAGCGCATGAAGATTCACGAATATCAGGGCAAGCAAATCCTGAAAAAATTCGGCGTCACGGTCCCGCGCGGCATCCACTGCACCTCCGTCGACGACGCGGTGAAGGCGGCCGAAACGCTGGGCGGCAACATCTGGGTGGTGAAGGCCCAGATCCACGCCGGCGGCCGTGGCAAGGGCGGCGGCGTCAAGGTCGCCAAGTCGCTGGAACAAGTGCGCGAATACGCGAACCAGATCCTCGGCATGCAGCTGGTGACCCACCAGACCGGGCCCGAGGGCCAGAAGGTGCGCAACCTGCTGATCGAGGAAGGCGCCGACATCAAGCACGAATACTACGTCGCCGCGCTGACCGACCGCGCCACGCAGACCGTCGCCATGATGGCCTCCTACGAAGGCGGCATGGACATCGAGGAAGTCGCGCACAAGACCCCGGAGAAGATCGTCAAGGTCTTCATCAACCCGCTGGTCGGCCTGACCGACGAGCAGGCGCTGACGCTGGCCAAGGGCATGGGCATGAACGAAGCCTCGATCCCGCAGTGCGTCGATACGCTGAAGAAGCTGTACACCTGCTACATGGAGACCGACGCCTCGCTGGCCGAGATCAACCCGCTGATCCACGAAGGCGACGGCACGGTCAAGGCGCTCGACGCCAAGTTCAACTTCGACTCGAACGCCCTCTACCGCCAGGAAGAGATCGTCGCCATGCGCGACCTCGACGAAGAGGACCCGGATGAAGTCGAAGCCTCGCAGTTCGACCTCGCCTACATCTCGCTCGACGGCAACATCGGCTGCCTGGTGAACGGCGCCGGCCTGGCGATGGCGACGATGGACACGATCAAGCTGTTCGGCGCCGAGCCGGCCAACTTCCTCGACGTCGGCGGCGGCGCGACGACCGAGAAGGTCACCGAAGCCTTCAAGCTGATGCTGAAGAACCCCAAGGTCAAGGGCATCCTGGTCAACATCTTCGGCGGCATCATGCGCTGCGACACGATCGCCTCCGGCGTCGTCGCCGCCTCGCGCGCCGTCAACCTGTCCGTGCCGCTGGTCGTCCGCATGAAGGGCACCAACGAAGATCTGGGCAAGCAGATCCTCAAGGATTCCGGCCTGCCGATCATCTCCGCCGACTCGATGGCGGAAGCCGCCACCAAGATCGTCGCCGCGGTCAAGTAAGGGAGTTACGAATGTCCATCCTGATCAACAAAGACACCAAAGTCATCACCCAGGGTATCACCGGCAAGACCGGCCAGTTCCACACGGAAAAGTGCCAGGAATACGCCAACGGCAAGAACTGCTTCGTCGCCGGCGTGAACCCGAAGAAGGCCGGCGAGAAGATCTTCGACATCCCCATCTACGCCTCGGTCAAGGAAGCCTCCGCTGAAACCGGCGCCACCGTCTCGGTGATCTACGTGCCGCCCCCGGGCGCCGCCGCGGCGATCTGGGAAGCGGTCGAAGCCGACCTCGACCTGGTCATCTGCATCACCGAAGGCATCCCGGTCCGCGACATGCTGATGGTGCGCAACCGGATGAAGGAGAAGGAAGCCAAGGGCGGCAAGAAGACGCTGCTGCTCGGCCCGAACTGCCCCGGCCTGATCACCCCGGACGAAATCAAGATCGGCATCATGCCCGGCCACATCCACAAGAAGGGCCGCATCGGCGTCGTTTCCCGCTCCGGCACGCTGACCTACGAAGCGGTCGGCCAGCTGTCCGAGCTGGGCCTCGGCCAGTCGTCCGCGGTCGGCATCGGCGGCGACCCGATCAACGGCCTGAAGCACATCGACGTCATGAAGATGTTCAACGACGATCCGGACACCGACGCCGTCATCATGATCGGCGAGATCGGCGGCCCGGACGAGGCGGAAGCCGCGCGCTGGTGCAAGGACAACATGAAGAAGCCGATCGTCGGCTTCATCGCCGGCGTCACCGCCCCCCCCGGAAAGCGCATGGGCCATGCCGGCGCGCTGATCTCGGGCGGCGCCGACACCGCCGACGCCAAGCTCGCGATCATGGAAGAGTGCGGCTTCAAGGTCACGCGCAACCCGTCCGAGATGGGCAAGCTGCTGAAGGCGATGCTCTAAAAAAGGGCGTCTAGCCAGCTGCCTGTATTACCAAGGCGGGGCCCGAAAGGGTTCCCGCCTTTTTTGTTTGATTCTAATAGGACGATCATGATTGCGAGCAAGTTCGAAGCGCGGGAAGATCGGCCGCAGCTGCAGTTCAGGCATTTTGGGTGGCATCGAGTCGCTGGCTGGTGGCCGCCCGTATGTGCATGGCTGCTATATATTCTGCATGCATCGCTGTACAGAAACTGGTTGGTCGATGACGCAGGCATATCGTTTGCGTATGCTAGGAACCTCGCCGCTGGATTCGGTTTGGTGTCTCAGTCCGGTGTTCCGCCTGTCGAAGGATTCTCGAATCCCGCGTGGACATTCGGACTCGCGTTGGCCGAGCTATTCGGGTGCTTTGATCCGGTCTGGACGCCAAAATTAATAAGCATTGCATTGATTCTTTGTGCTTTTCTCTCGCTGCATGGGCTGATTCGTTACATGCTCAGCGAGAACGCGCCGGTTTTTTCGTTTGCTGTGCTCGCCTGTTGTTCGGCCAATCCGAGTTTCGTCATCTGGACGACCTCTGGCCTCGAGAATCCACTGTACGCAACGCTGATTTGCTCCTTGCTCTTCCTTTGCGTACTTGCGTCGGAGGAAGAGACGCCATCGAGTCTTGCGATCATGGCCGGTGCTCTCAGCGCTCTTATTACACTGACTCGCCCTGATGGAGTCGTATATTCCGTCCTTTTTCCCGCTGCACTGTTGTTTGGCCCCGCGTGCAGCCTTCGGATTAGGTCCCAGCAATTCAGCGCGTATTTGTTTCCGCTTTCCATGTTAGTCGGGGCTTACCTGTGGTTTCGCACGACTTATTTTGGCGAGTGGCTGCCAAACACTTATTACGCGAAGCCCGGCAGCAACGCTTACCGGATCGTTGAGGAAGGGGCGTTCGGTATCCTGCGAACACTGGCGGATTTGCTGGCTAATTCGGCCTTTCCGGTAGGGAGCGACGTTGCCCTGCTCGTCTTGGCGGGCTTCCCGTTGCTGATGCTTGGCCGGTCACGACTGGTCGAGGCGAAGTCGCTTGCCATTATCTTCTTCTTCATCGCTGCAGGACTTGCCGCATACGAGGTTTTACCGCGGGACTGGATGGGGGAGTATCGCTTTGCGACTCCTCTTTTCCCACTTCTTTATCTGTTTGTTTTTATGGTGCTTGCGGCACTCTTCCGGGTCTGGTTTGCAGGTGGCGATTTCATTCACAAGGCCTTGCCAGCCTCGGTAGTTTTGGTTTTCCTGTCTGGTGCTTCTGGCAACTTTGTTTTTCGGATAGACCGCTTTCTGGCAGCGCCGACAGTTCCGATTGAGGACGTGGCAAAGAACTATGCTGACCGATTCAACGCCTATGCCGAGTTCCTCGGCCTCGAGGAAGCCAGCCTGGGCGCGCCGGACATAGGGGGCGCCCTGATGTATTCGCGGCTGCGAATCGTCGATCTGGCTGGTCTTTGCGATCGCCGCATCGGGCGTTTGATTCACCGTGACAAGACAGCGCTTCGAAGATACCTATTGGAAGAAGCAAGGCCAACTTTTATTCATGTTCACGGACCGTGGGCAATCGCTTTCGATCTGTATGCCGACCCCGGGTTTTCGGAGCAATACATGATTATCGATGAGGAGGCAGGGCCTTCCGTATCGGGCGTTCGCCAGATTCGTGCGGGGAGCTATGTACGCAAGGATGCATTGAGTCAGGCTGCCCTTTATCGAGTAAGCCGACTCTCCCAGCTAAAGATTGAGGCTGCCAGGACACTCTATCCGCGCCATCCGCGCAATGTTACGGGAATCTGATTCTCAACCAGGCCCCTTCCCCCGCCAACACGCTGCGATGGTCGGCACCCCGGATGAAGTAAAGATCGCCATCATGCCTGGCCAATGACCCGTCCCGCCCCAAGTTGACACCTGTGGAGACGGACAGGCCCACATTGTTGCAGGCCTGCAAAGACGCCCGATGAACCTCATAGGGCGCCTTTTTCGCTTGTAGCGAGAGATGCGGCCTCTCCGGATTGTTGTAGATGGCAACGGATTGGCTGATCATGCGCCGAGCCCGGTGTAGATCGTCGGGCTGCTGAAGCCGGAACTCGTGCTTGAGAATGCCATTGATCCGTTCTGCTGGGGCATTCTGATAGCAGTCATAAGCGTCGGGAATCGAGCAGACCAGAGCGCGCCGCCGATGAATGGCCGGGTACTCGTTGGCGCAATACTGGATTCCCCGGTTCGAGTGATGCACCAGCGGCTGGTTTTTCTGGTTCCCCTTCGCTTCGCGATGCGCGCTGCACATCACTCAGGCGCTGTCGCCGACCAGCGCGACGTCGGCGAACCACAGCGCCTTCCAGCGCCGGACCTTCTCGTTCGCGGTGAGCGTTTTCGGCGATACCGGTTGCGCCTCGCCGAAGACGACTCCGCCTTCGACGACGCGGTAATTGATCGCCGCGTACAGGCGCTCGTCCTCGCGGTAGGCGACGCCGAGCAGAACGCCGCAGTTGGTGCACAGCAGGCACTCGGCGATGCCGCTGCCCTGGCGATAGCGGCCGAGGAAGCGCGCGTCCCCGACCATGACGCGCAGCGATCCGTCCGGATCGGAGAAATAGGCCGCGCCGTGCTTGCGGCAGAAGTCGCAATCGCAGGCGCGCGGGCCGTAGGTTTCCGGCGGGCGGGGCAGCCCGATGTCGATGCGGAGCGCGCCGCAATGGCAGCCGCCGCGCAGGTGGTATCCGTCCATGTCCGTCTCCTGTCGTCGCGCCGGTCAGCGCGATTCCTTCACGACCCGGCCGTTCGCCGCCTGCCCCGGCCGCACGTTGTTCTTGTAGACCTTGGCGAAGTCGGCGATCTGTTCGCGCGACAGGCTGACCGGATGCTTCAGTACCAGCCACAGCACGCCCTCGGTGCAGGGCGGCGTCGTCAGCGAGCCGAGGTAGGTACTGTACTCGCGTTTCTGCGGCAGCAGCTGGCCGGGGTCGATCTTGGCGCCGGCCGGGCTGACCGGCTGGCCGGGCGCCAGCGGCAGCGCGTTCCACAACGTGCGCACCAGACGGTTCTCCTTGCCCTCGACCAGCGGCACCGCGAGGATCGCGATCTTCCCCGACTTGCTGCGGTGCTCGAACTGCACGCTCATCACCGCCCGCTTGCCATTGGCCAACTCCTCGCCGGGGTGGCGGAAGCGGAAATGCTGCAGCTGGTATTCCTCGCCGTCGACGACGATGTGGCCGCCGTCGTCGGCATTCACCTGGATGGTGTGGCCGGTGTCTACGATCGTCAGTGGCAGCGGCTTCCAGGAAAAGCGGATCGGCGCCAGGTCGGCGCGGATCGGCGCGCGGATGTCGATCGGCGACTGCCGCCGGCCGTCGCCGCAGGCGGCGTAATCCTCGGATAGCTTGCTCCAGCGCGCCGGGCCGAGCTTGCCGTCGTAGCTCCAGGCGGCCGGCGGTTTCGGCGGCGGGGGCGGCGGCTCCTCCTTGCCGCGCGCCTTGCCCGGCTTCGCCGGCTCGGACGCCGGTTCGGCGACGGGCTTCGCCGCTGCCGGCGCTGGCGCCGGCATCGCGGCCGGCTTGCGGCAGACGTGGTTGAGCACCGCTTCCAGCGGCGAGTCCGGAACCACCGGCGCCGCGTCCTTGCCGTCGAAGCCTTCGCTCTTCAGCTCGCTGCCGTCGGCGGCGAGGTACAGGCGGCGCAGCGGGGCGGCGCTGCGCTTGTCGCAGTGGAACTCGCTGTGCTGCGTCAGGCCGGCGTAGGTGAAGGCCCAGGCGTCCTGCAGCCGCCGCGTCGGGTAGGTTTCGCGGTGCCAGGCACGCACCTTGCCGTCGCTGCGGTCGATGCTGGCGGTGTCGACCTCGACCTTGGCCGCCGCCGACTTGCCGCCGGCGACGGTCAGCCATTTGGCGGCGTGGGCGGTGAGGGGCGACGCCAGCAGCAGGCCGGCCGCGGCGCCGAGGACGGCCAGCGCGCGGCGCTGCGGGGCGGGGCCGGCGGACGGTTGACGGCGGCTTCTTTGCATTTTTCGGCGTCTCGATGCGGGCGGGATGGCGGCGATTATAGGGGCTGTTCGGCGATCCGGGGCGTCGCGTCGCGGCGTCGGCGCGGGGTTTCGCGCTAGAATCCGCGCCTTCCGTTTCCATCCGCCGCCCGAGGTTGTCGTGCCCGAATCCTTCGTTTCGCCCGAATTCTGGGTTGCCGTGCTGCAGATCATCATGATCGATCTGGTGCTCTCCGGCGACAACGCCGTCGTCATCGCGCTGGCCTGCCGCAACCTGCCCGCCGAGCAGCGCCGGCAAGGCATCCTGTGGGGCGTCGCCGGCGCCGTCGGCCTGCGCGTGGTGCTGACCATGGCTGCGGCCGTGGTGATGAACCTGCCCTGGCTGAAGCTGGTCGGCGGCGTGCTGCTGCTGTGGATCGGCGTCAAGCTGCTGCTGCCCGGGGACGACGACGGCCACGAGGTCTCGGCGGCCGACCACCTGTGGGGCGCGGTGCGCACGATCGTCATCGCCGATTTCGTGATGAGCGTGGACAACGTCATTGCGGTGGCCGGCGCCTCGCACGGCAACCTCGGCCTGCTGCTCTTCGGCCTCGTCGTCAGCATCCCGCTGATCGTCTGGTCGAGCCAGATCGTGCTGCGGCTGATGGAGCGCTGGCCGGTGGTCGTCGTCATCGGCGGCGCCCTGCTCGGCTGGGTCGCCGGCTCGATGATCTGGAGCGACCCCGCCGTCGGCGGGCTGGTCGCGGCCTTCCCGGCAGGGTCGGCGTCGTTCGCCGCGGCGCTGTCGGCGCTGCTGGTCGTGGCGCTGGGCAAATGGATGGAAACGCGGCGGCTGCGGACTGCCGCGATCGCCCCCGAGTGAGCGGAATCCCGCCTGCCGCATGGCGCCGACATTGACTGTTTTGAGGCGCCACTGTAAGAATACCGGGCAGTCGACTGTTTCTTTTTCCGATTTTCGGCGGACGCCGGCCCCAAGGAGGCGGGGCTGCCGGGGAACGGCCATGAACAAAGCGTAGCGGCCTGCTCCTCTCCGAGCGGCATTCCTGCTACCACTGAACGAAAAGACGGCGTCGCGCCGGATGACGGAGGCAGGCATGCGCAAGACCGGTTTCTGGAAGGCGGACTGGTTCCTCGGGCTGGTCGTGTCGCTGGTCATGCTCGCGCTGGCCGGTGGCGATGCCGTCCAGAGCCTGGAGCGCAAGGCCTACGACTGGGGCGTCCAGGCCTCGTCGCGCGAGCCGCTGGCGCGCATCGCGGTGATCGCGATCGACGATGCGTCGATCGCCAACCTCGGCCGCTGGCCGTGGCCGCGCGACCTGCACGCGAAGATGGCCGACCTGCTCGCTGGCGCCAAGGCGAAAGTGGTCGCTAACACCGCGCTCTTCTTCGAGCCGCAGATCGATCCCGGCTACGCCTATGTGACCAAGCTCGCCGGCCTGCACGAGCAGGCGCTGGCGGCCGGCGGCGACTCGCCGCCGCTGGCCGAGATGGGGGCGCTGCTGAAGGAGGCCGAGGCGCGGCTGAACAACGACCGCAGCTTCGCCGAAAGCCTCAAGCGCGCCAATTCGGTGGTGATGCCGATGCTGTTCCGCCTCGGCGACCCGAAGGGGCGGCCGGACCATCCGCTGCCCGAGTACGTCGCCCGAAACCGCCTGCCGCAGGTCGGCGAAGCCGGCGGCGACGCGCTGCCGGCGGCCTCGGTGCAGTACCCGATCGAGGCGCTCGGCACGCGCGCGGTCGCCATCGGTCACCTCAACGCCAACGCCGACGTCGACGGCGGCATCCGCGCCGAGCCGCTGGTGCTGCGCTACTACGACCTCTACTTCCCGTCGCTGTCGCTGCTGGTCGCGGCGAAGAGCCTCAACCTCGGCCCGGCCGATATCCAGGCGCGGCTCGGCGAGGAGGTGCGGCTCGGCAAGCTGCGCATCCCGACCGACGGCCTGACGCAGATGAACACCTTCTTCTACAAGGACCGCGGCGACAAGCCGGCCTTCCCGGTCGATTCGTTCTACGACGTGCTCACCGGCAAGATCCCGGCGAGCAAGTACCAGGACAGGATCGTGCTCATCGGCGCCACCGCCGGCGGCGTCGGCGCGCCGCAGGTGACGCCGGTGTCGCCTGCGATGGAGCCGGTGCTGACGCTGGCGCATTCGGTGTCGTCGATCCTGCAGGAGCACTTCTTCGTGACGCCGCCCTGGGGCGGCTACGCTTCGCTCGGCGTCTTCGTGCTCGTCGCCTTCTACCTGATCGTGGTGCTGCCGCAACTGTCCGCCGGCGTCGGCGCGCTCGCCACCGCCGTGCTGCTGACGGCGCTGGTTGGCGCCCACTTCGGCCTGATGGTCGGTGCCGGCATGTGGATCCAGCTGATGGCGGCGGCGACGCTGCTGCTGGTCGGCCACCTGCTGCTGACCACCAAGCGCTTCCTCGTCACCGAGCGCGGCAAGGAGAAGTCGGAGGCCGAGTCGGCCGAGTCGAACCGCATGCTCGGCCTCGCCTTCCAGGGGCAGGGGCAGCTCGACATGGCCTTCGACAAGTTCCGCAAGTGCCCGCTCGACGACCAACTGCTGGAGAACCTCTACAACCTGGCGCTGGACTTCGAGCGCAAGCGCCAGTTCAACAAGGCCGAGGCGGTGTTCCGCTACATGGCCGAGTATCGACTCGACTTCCGCGACCTGCCGCAGCGCATCGCGCGCGCCAAGCAGATGTCGGAGACGGTGATGCTCGGCGGCAGCGGCGGGCGGAGCAACGCCAGCACGCTGATCCTCAACGGCGGCGACGTGCAGAAGCCGATGCTCGGCCGCTACCAGGTCGAGAAGGAGCTGGGCAAGGGCGCGATGGGCGTCGTCTACCTCGGCAGCGATCCGAAGATCAACCGCGTCGTCGCGATCAAGACGATGGCGCTGTCGCAGGAGTTCGACGAGGACGAGCTGGCCGACGTCAAGACGCGCTTCTTCCGCGAGGCGGAGACGGCCGGCCGCCTCAACCACCCGCACATCGTCACCATCTTCGACGCCGGCGAGGAGCACGACCTCGCCTACATCGCGATGGAATTCCTCAAGGGCCGCGACCTGGTGCCGCAGACCAAGCCCAGCGGCCTGCTGCCGCTGCCGCAGGTGATGGGCATCGTCGCCCGCGTCGCCGAGGCGCTCGCCTATGCGCACCGCAACAACGTCGTGCACCGCGACGTGAAGCCGGCCAACATCATGTACGAGGCGACGAGCGACCAGGTCAAGGTGACCGACTTCGGCATCGCGCGCATCACCGACTCGTCGAAGACGAAGACCGGCATGGTCCTCGGCACGCCCAGCTACATGTCGCCGGAGCAGCTCGCCGGCAAGAAGATCGACGGCCGCTCCGATCTCTTCTCGCTCGGCGTCACGCTCTACCAGCTGTGCTGCGGCAAGCTGCCGTTTTCCGGCGAGTCGATGGCGCAGCTGATGTTCAAGATCGCCAACGAGCCGCCGGCCGACATCCGCGCCGAACGTCCGGACCTGCCGCCCTGCCTGACGGCGATCATCGACAAGGCGCTGGCCAAGGACGTCGAGCAGCGCTACCAGAGCGGCGACGAGATGGCGCGCGATTTGCGTGAGTGCATGAACGCCGCCCCGGCGCCCGCCGCCGCGCCGGCCGCCGGCTTCGACCTCAACCTCTAGGAGCCAACGTGGGCAAGAGTCTCTCCGAATCGCTCGAGATCGTCACCAAGACCGATCCGGGCATGGTTCGCTCGCACAACGAGGATTCCGTCTTCGGCAATCCGCACCGCGGCCTGGTCATCCTCGCCGACGGGATGGGCGGCTACAACGCCGGCGAGGTGGCCAGCGGCATGGCGACGACGGTGCTGTCGACCGAACTGGAGAACGCCTTCGTCGCGCGCTCACCGGACACGCCCGAGGCCGACGGCGGCCGCTACGCGCAGGCGGCGATCCGCGACCGCGTCGCCCGCGCCAACGCGGCGATCTTCAACGCCGCCGCCAGCCAGCCGCAGTACGCCGGGATGGGGACGACGCTGGTGCTGGCGCTGTTCCACGACAACCGGCTGACCGCCGCGCACATCGGCGACTCGCGCCTCTACCGGCTGCGCGGCGACGCCCTCGCGCAGCTGACCCGCGACCACTCGCTGCTGCAGGAGCAGATCGACGCCGGCATGATCAGCGCCGAGGAGGCCCGCCATTCGCAGAACAAGAACCTGGTGACGCGCGCGCTCGGCGTCGATCCGCAGGTCGAGACCGAGATCCACGACCACGAGGTGCTGCCGGGCGACCTCTACCTGCTCTGCTCCGACGGCCTCAACGACATGGTCGAGGACGACGAGATCGCGTTGACGCTGCAGTCGCTCGGCGCCAACCTGGAACTGGCGGCGACGCAGCTGATCCAGATGGCGAACGACAACGGCGGGCGCGACAACGTGTCGGTGATCCTGGTCAAGGTGTTGCGAGAGTTTCCGGCCGCCACCGGCTGGTGGGCGAAATTCCTCAACTGCTTCAAGTAAGGGACGGGAAGACAATGGCAAAGATGATTCTCTCCATGGACGGCCTGGTGCTGAAGGAGATTCCGCTCGCCAAGGAACGGATGACCATCGGCCGCAAGCCGCACAACGACATTCAGATCGACAACCTGGCGATCTCCGGCGAGCACGCGGCGGTGGTGACGATCCTCAACGACTCCTTCCTCGAGGACCTGAACAGCACCAACGGCACGCTGGTGAATGGCCAGCCGGTCAAGAAGCACTTCCTGAAGAATGGCGATGTCGTCGAGCTCGGCAAGTACAAGCTGAAGTACATCGCCGAGCAGTCCGCCGCCGCGGGCGATTCGCCCGATTTCGAGAAGACGATGGTGATGCGCTCGAACATGCTGCGTCCGGCGGCCGAGCCCGCGCCCGCGGCGTCGGCGTCGGCGTCGGCGGCGCAGCCGGCACCGCCGGCGGCGGCCGCCCCGGTGCAGGCGCAGCCGCCGGCGGCGATCCAGATCCTGAGCGGCAGCAACGCCGGCCGCGAGCTCGAGCTGACCAAGTCGCTGACCACGCTCGGCAAGCCCGGCGTGCAGGTGGCGGTGATTGCCCGGCGGCCGCACGGCTACTTCATCACCCACGTCGAGGGCGCGCAGTTCCCGGTGGTGAACGGCAAGGCACTCGACGCGCAGGCGCACCCGCTGGCCGACCACGACGTGATCGAGATCGCCGGCGTGAAGATGGAATTCTTCCTGAAGACCTGAGTCCGGACGGAGCGATGGCCGTAGCGGCAACCCTGAAGAAGCACCTCGTCCCGATCCTGCTCGGCCTGGCGCTCACGCTCGCCTTCCTCGGCCATGCCGGCCGCTTCTACCCGATCCCGCTGGTCAGCGTGATCGACGCCTTCATCTACGACGCGCGGCTGCGGCTGACGATGCCGGGCGGCGTCGACGAGCGCGTGGTGATCCTCGACATCGACGAGAAGAGCCTGGCCGAGGGCGGGCGCTGGCCGTGGGGCCGCGACAAGATGGCGGCGCTGCTCGACCGCCTGTTCGACCACTACCGCATCGCCGTGCTCGGCTTCGACGTCGTCTTCGCCGAGCCCGACGACAGCTCCGGGCTGAAGTCGCTGGAGGCGATCGGCCGCCGCGAACTGAAGGACGACCCCGGCTACCAGGCGGCGCTGAAGGGCCTGCGCCAGAGCCTCGACTACGACCGCCGCTTCGCCGAGGCGATGGCGAAGCGGCCGGTGGTCCTCGGCTACTACTTCACCAACCTGTCGACGGCGCAGACCGCCGGCCAGCTGCCCGAACCGGTGCTGCCGCCGGGCTCCTTCAAGGGGCACCGCCTCGCCATCACCACCTGGAACGGCTACGGCGCGAACCTTCCCGCCTACCAGCAGAACGCCGCCAGTGCCGGCCATTTCGTGCCGCTGGTCGATTTCGACGGTGTTTCGCGCCGGGTGCCGATGCTGGTCGAGTACCAGGGGGGCTACTACGAGTCGCTGTCACTGGCGATCGTCCGCCTGCTGCTCGGCCAGCCGCCGGTGGCGCCGGGCTTCGCCGACGACGGCGCCGGTCGCGACTACGCCGGCCTCGAATGGCTCGAGCTGCCGACGCCGCGGGGCACGGTGCGCATCCCGGTGGACGAGTCGGCGGCGACGCTGATCCCCTATCGCGGCAAGCAGGGCAGCTTCCGCTACCTGCCGATCGCCGACGCGCTGCACGGCCGGCTGCCGGTCGAGGCGCTGCAGGGCAAGATCGTCATCGTCGGCACCTCGACGCCGGGGCTGATGGACCTGCGGGCGACGCCGGTGGCGAGCGCCTATCCCGGGGTCGAGATCCACGCCAACCTGGTCGCCGGCATGCTCGACGGTCGCCTCAAGCAGAAGCCGGCCTACGTGCTCGGCGCCGAGGTGCTGATGGTCGCCCTCTGCGGCCTCGTGCTGGCGCTGCTGCTGCCGCTCTTCTCGCCGGCCCGGGCGTCGCTGCTCGCGTTCGGCGTGCTCGCCGCCGCCGCCGGGCTCAACTTCGCGCTGTGGCAGTCGGGCCTGCTGATCCCGCTGGCCTCGACGCTGCTCTTGATCCTCGCCCTCTACGCGCTGTCGATGTCCTGGGGCTACTTCGTCGAGTCGCGCAGCAAGCGGCAGCTGACCGGGCTGTTCGGCCAGTACGTGCCGCCGGAGCTGGTCGAGGAGATGAGCCGGGATCCGGAGAACTACAGCATGGAAGGGCGCAACGAGGAGCTGACCGTGCTCTTCTCCGACGTCAGGAGCTTCACGACGATCTCCGAGGGGCTCGACCCGAAGGAGCTGACGCAGCTGATGAACGAGTACCTGGGCGCGATGACGACGGTGATCCGGCACAACCGCGGCACGCTCGACAAGTACATCGGCGACGCGATCATGGCCTTCTGGGGGGCGCCGGTCGCCGATCCGGAGCATGCGCGCCACGCCGTGCTCACCGCGCTCGCGATGCAGCGCGAGCTGCGCAAGCTGGATGCGCCGTTCAAGGCGCGCGGCTGGCCCGAGCTGCACATCGGCGTCGGCATCAATACCGGGACGATGACCGTCGGCGACATGGGCTCGCCGGTGCGCCAGTCCTATACTGTGATGGGTGACGCGGTGAACCTCGGGTCGCGGCTGGAAGGCCTCACCAAGCAGTACGGCGTCGGCATCCTGGTCGGCGAGACGACGCGGGCGGCGGTCAAGGACGTCGTCTTCCGCGAGCTCGACCGGGTCCGCGTCAAGGGCAAGGACGCGCCGGTGGCGATCTACGAGCCGCTCGCTGCCGTCGGCGAGGTCGGTCAGGACGTCCTCGATGCGCTCAAGCTGTGGCAGCAGGTGCTGCGCCTCTACCGCGCCCAGGACTGGGACCAGGCCGACGTGCAGCTCTACAACCTGACGCGGCAGGCGCCGGACTGCAAGCTCTACCGCCTCTACGCCGAGCGCATCGCGTACTACCGCCAGCACCCGCCGGGCGAGGGCTGGGACGGCGTCACTACCTTCGAGACGAAGTAATCGCATGGAAGCCAGTGCATGAAGGCGAGAATCCTCGGTTGCAGCGGCGGCATCGGCGGGCGCCACCTGCGCACCACCTCGATCCTGGTCAACCACGACGTGCTGATCGACGCCGGCACCGGCGTCGCCGACCTGTCGATGGCCGAGCTGGCGATGATCGACCACGTCTTCCTGACGCACACGCACCTCGACCACATCGCCGCGCTGCCGCTGATGATCGACACCGTCGGCGACATGCGCGACAAGCCGCTTATCGTGCACGGCACCGAGGCGGTGCTGCAGATCCTGAGGAACCACATCTTCAATTGGGCGGTGTGGCCGGACTTCTCGGAGATCCCGACGGCCGAGGCGCCCTTCCTGCAGTTCAGGCCGCTGCGCGTCGGCCAGAAGATCCGTCTCGGCGAGCTGACGGTCGCCGCGGTGCCGGCCGAGCATACCGTGCCGGCGGTCGGCTACCACCTCGACTCCGGCGCCGGCAGCCTCGTCTTCACCGGCGACACGACCGTGAACGACCGTTTCTGGCCGGTGGTGAACCGGATCGGCAACCTGCGCCACCTGATCATCGAATGCGCCTTTTCCAACCGCGAGGAGCGGCTGGCGCGGATCTCCAAGCACATGTGCCCGGACATGCTGGCGGCCGAGCTGATGAAGCTCGAGCGCGACTGCGAGATCCACATCACGCACCTGAAGCCCGGGCAGATCGAGCTGACGATGGGCGAGCTGGCGACCTGCATCGGCGACTTCAAGCCGCACATGCTGCAGACCAACGTGGTCCTGGAGTTCTGAGATGGGCGAGACGAAGACCCTGACCCCGGAACGCCTGCGCGCCTTCGCGCCGCTCGGCGCGCTCTCGGACGAGCGGCTGCGCGAGCTGGCTGCGCTCTGCCGCGTCGAAACGGTGCCGCGCGGCGGCGATCCCTTCCGCCTGCACGGCCTCGGCGGGCAGGTCGTCTATCTCGTCGCCGGCGAGCTGAAGGTGAGCCACGCCGGCGGCCTGGTCGAGGTCCTCGTCGGCGGCTGCGACGCCGCGCTGCGTCCGTTGCCGAACGAGCTGGCGCAGGCCGTCGCGGTGCGCGCGATCACCGCCGTCGAACTGATCCGCATCGACGAGCACCTACTCGACATCATGCTCACCTGGGACCAGCTCAGCGCGCAGGCGAGCGACGCCGCCGAAGCCACCGACTGGCGCACGCTGACTGGTGCTTTCCGCGCCGAGATCCTGACTTCGGGCGCCTTCGCGCAGCTGCCGCCGTCGAACATCGACGCGCTGCTGCGGCGCTTCGAGCGGATCAGCGTCAAGGCCGGCGAGGTGGTGCTGCGCGAAGGCGACGAGGGCGACTACTACTACCTGATCGAATCGGGACGCTGCGAGGTGACGCGCCGCGTCGGCGGTGCCGCGCTGCCGCTGGCCGAGTTGAAGGCGGGCGACGCCTTCGGCGAGGAGGCGCTGGTTGCCGACGGCCAGCGCAACGCGACGGTGACGATGCGCACCAAGGGCGTGCTGCTGCGCCTGGGCAAGCAGGACTTCATCGAGCTCTTGCGCGAGCCGCTCCTGAAGCGCGTCTCGCGCGCCGAGGCGGAGCGGCGCGTGGCGGCCGGCGCGGTCTGGCTGGACGTCCGCTTCCCCGCCGAGTTCCAGCACGACCGGCTGCCCGGCGCGATCAACATCCCGCTCAACGAAATCCGCAACGCGATCGGCCCGCTCGCCGCCGATACCGAATACATCGTCTACTGCCAGAGCGGCCGCCGCAGTTCGGCGGCGGCCTTCATCCTCTCCCAGCACGGCTATCACGCCTACTGGCTGGAAGGCGGGCTGCGCCCGCCCGGCAATTCCTGAACGGAAACACCATGGGCAACCTCACTCCTCCCACGCATGCCGGCGCCGACGACGCGGCCCTCCGCCTCGCCTTCTTCAAGAACCTGCAGCTGGTCACCAACAAGATCCATGCGACGGCGAACATCGACGAGATCATGCTCGAGCTGTCGCAGGAACTGTGCACGCTGTTCAACTGCGACCGGCTGACCATCTACGCGCTGGGCGAGGACAAGCAGAGCATCGTCTCCAAGGTGAAGACCGGCCTCAATTCGTTCAAGGACCTGCGCCTGCCGATCTCCGACCAGAGCATCGCCGGCTATGTCGCCGCCAACCGCCGGCCGGTGAACATCCACGACGTCTACGACGGCGCCGAACTCGCCCGCTACAGCCCGCACATGGCCTTCCTCAAGGAAGTCGACAAGCGCACCGGCTACCGCTCGAAGCAGATGCTGGTGGCGCCGATCCTCGATGCCGCATCCGGCGATCTCCTCGGCGTCGTGCAGCTGATCAACAACCGGGACGACGCGCCGTTTCCGGCGGTCGCCGAGGAGGGCGTGCAGGGGCTGGCGCAGACGCTGGCGGTGGCCTTCACGCAGCGGCAGAAGCCGCCGCCGGCGGCGCGCGGCAAGTACGACGAGCTGGTCGTCGCGGCGGTGATTTCGGCGGGCGAGCTCGATCTGGCGCAGCGCTCGGCGCGGCGCAAGGGGCTGCCGCTCGAGGACGTGCTGATCAAGGAGTTCCAGGTCAAGCCGGCGGCGATCGGGCAGGCGCTGGCCAAGTTCTTCGGCGTTCCCTACGAGCCCTTTCGGCCGGACCGGGTGAAGCCGATGGACCTCCTGAAGAACTTGCGCCGCGAGTACGTCGAGTCGAACCACTGGCTGCCGGTCGAGGAGACGCAGGAAGGGATCGTCGTCGTCGCGCCGGACCCGGAGCGCATCCGCGCCTCGCGCATCGTCAACAACATCTTCCCGAAGGGCAGGATCGTCTATCGGGTGACCAGCGACGGCGAGTTCCGCAAGCAGATCGACCAGTTCTACGGCGCGCTCGCCGACATGGGCTCGGTCGGCGACCTGCTCTCCGATCTCGACGAGGGCGAGCCGGGCGAGATCGGTGCCGACGACATCAGTGCCGCCGCCGACAACGAGCTGGTGCGGCTGGTCAACAAGATCATCGTCGACGCCTACCAGCAGGGAGCCTCGGACATCCACGTCGAGCCGCGGCCGGGCAAGGACAAGGTGCAGATTCGCTTCCGCAAGGACGGCTCGCTGGTCAATTACATCGAGGTGCCGGCCTCCTACCGCAACGCGCTGGTGACGCGGCTGAAGATCATGTGCGACCTCGACATCTCGGAGAAGCGCCGGCCGCAGGACGGCAAGATCAAGTTCAAGAAGTTCGGGCCGCTCGACATCGAGCTGCGCGTGGCGACGATCCCGACGGCCGGCGGCGTCGAGGACGTGGTGATGCGCATCCTCGCCGCCGGCGAGCCGCTGCCGCTCGACGCGATGGGCTTCTCGCCGCACAACCACGAGAACCTGATCAAGTGCATCTCGAAGCCCTACGGCCTGTTCTTCGTCTGCGGCCCGACTGGCTCCGGCAAGACGACGACGCTGCACTCGATCCTCGGCTATCTGAACAAGCCCGATACCAAGATCTGGACCGCCGAGGACCCGGTCGAGATCACGCAGAAGGGGCTGCGCCAGGTGCAGGTGAACAAGAAGGCCGGGCTCGACTTCGCGACGGTGATGAAGGCCTTCCTGCGCGCCGACCCGGACATCATCATGGTCGGCGAGATGCGCGACGCCGAGACCACCGGCATCGGCATCGAAGCCTCGCTGACCGGTCACCTGGTGTTCGCGACGCTGCACACCAACTCGGCGCCGGAGTCGATCATCCGCCTGCTCGACATGGGCATGGACCCGTTCAACTTTTCCGACGCGCTGCTCGGCATCCTCGCCCAGCGCCTGGCCAAGCGCCTGTGCAAGGAATGCAAGGTGGCCTACCAGCCGACGCCGGACGAATTGAAGCAGCTGCTCGCCGAATACAGCGAGGAGCTGCGCAACACCCCGGCCTGGGTGAAGGACCCGCAGGCGGCGATGGAGGCGGTCTACAAGGACTGGCAGCAGCGCTACGCGAAGGACGGCAAGTTCACGCTATACCGGGCGAAGGGCTGCTCGACCTGCGGCGACACCGGCTACAAGGGGCGCGTCGGCCTGCACGAACTGTTGGTCGGCACGGACCCGGTGAAGAAGCTGATCCAGGAGAAGGCGCGGGTCGCCGAGATCTTGGCCCAGGCCCTCAACGAGGGCATGCGCACGCTGAAGATGGACGGCATCGAGAAGGTCATGCAGGGCATCACCGATATCGCGCAGGTGCGGGCGGTGTGCATCAAGTAGGATGCCGACCATGGATGCCACGCTGCAGGACCTCTTCCGCCGCCTCGAACAGCTCAATACGATCGGCACGGCGCTGTCGCACGAGCGCAACATCGCGCGCCTGCTCGAGAACATCCTGCTCGCGGCGAAGGCGATCACGCAGGCCGACGGCGGCACGCTGTACCGAACCACCGACGACGGCCGCCACCTGCGCTTCGAGATCGTGCGCACCGATTCGCTGCAGATCGCCTTCGGCGGCACCACCGGCGAGCCGATCTCGGCGCTGTTCCCCGACCTGCCGCTGTTCGGCGACGACGGCGCGCCGAACAACTCGCTGGTCGCCGCCTACAGCGCGATCCATGCCGAGACGGTGAACATCGCCGACGCCTATGCGGCCGCCGGCTTCGATTTCTCCGGTACGCGCAAGTTCGACCAGAAGACCGGCTACCGCTCGCAGTCCTTCCTCACCGTGCCGCTGAAGAACCACGAAAACGAGGTGATCGGCGTGCTGCAGCTGATCAACGCGCGCGACGACGACGGCAGCGTGCGCGCCTTCTCCGACGCCGACCGCCGGCTGGCCGAGTCGCTCGCCTCGCAGGCGGCGGTGGCGCTGACCAACCGGCTGCTGATCACGCAGCTGGAGACGCTGTTCGAATCCTTCATCGACCTGATCAACACCGCGATCGACGAGAAGTCGCCCTACACCGGCGGCCACTGCCAGCGCGTGCCGGTGCTGACGATGATGCTCGCCGAGGCGGTGAACGACACCACCGAGGGGCCGCTCGCCGGCTTCACGATGAGCGACAAGGACCGCTACGAGCTGAAGATCGCCGGCCTGCTGCACGACTGCGGCAAGGTGACGACGCCGGTGCACGTGGTGGACAAGGCGACCAAGCTGCAAACCCTCTTCGACCGCATTCACCTCGTCGATACCCGCTTCGAGGTGGTCAGGCGCGATGCCGAGATCGCGATGCTGAAGGCCATCGCTGCCGGCGAGCCGCGCGACGCGGCCGAGGCCCGCTACGCGGCGACGCTGCGGCAGATCGACGACGACCGGGACTTCCTGCGCCGCTGCAACATCGGCGGCGAGGCGATGCGCGCCGAGGACCAGGCGCGCGTGCGGCAGATCGCGACCGCGTACGCGTGGGCCGGCCCCGACGGGCTGCGGGCGGATTTCCTCTCCGCCGACGAGGTCGAGAACCTGACCATCCGCGCCGGCACGCTGACCGCCGCCGAGCGCGAGATCATCAACTACCACATCGTCGCCACGATCAAGATGCTGGAGGCGCTGCCGTGGCCGAAGCATCTCAAGAACGTGCCCGAGTACGCCGGCGGCCACCATGAGCGCATGGACGGCAAGGGCTACCCGCGCGGCCTCACCCGCGAGCAGATGTCGGTGCAGGCGCGGGTGATGGGCATCGCCGATATTTTCGAGGCGCTGACCGCCAAGGACCGGCCGTACAAGCCGCCGATGAAACTGTCCGAGGCGCTCGGCATCCTCCGCAAGTTCGCCGAGGGTGGGCACATCGATCCCGACCTGTTCGAGGTGTTCGTGCGGCAGAGGGTGTATCTGCGGTATGCGGAGCGGTTTCTGGATGTGGGGCAGATCGACGAGGTCGGAGGGTGACGTTCCTGGGCTGACAATCTTCGGGTGGGGTGACGTTTTTTGTCAGTCTGCCCGCGGGTGGCGGTCGAAATCCCTTGTGCCAGTCGGGGTATGGGCTGGCATGGATCTTGTGTATAGTGTCGCAACGGTTTCCCGCCGTTATTGAACAGGAGGAAATAATGAAGAAGTCCATGCAGAAGGGTTTCACCCTGATCGAACTGATGATCGTCGTCGCGATCATCGGCATCCTGGCTGCGATCGCCATTCCGCAGTTCTCCGAGTACACCAAGAAGGGCGAGGACAAGGCCGCGCAGTCGGATGCGCGCAACCTGCTGACCCTCGGCATCTCGAACTCGACCAACTGATCAAGGAGACGGCGATGAAAAAAGTGATTCTCGGTGCCGTTCTTGCGACGGCTGCAGCGGCCTCCATGGATGCGATGGCGGTTACCGTCTGCTCCGGGGGCTCCGGCACTTCGGCGGCGGTCAGCGTTCAGGGCGGAACCTACTTCATCAAGGCCGGCTTTACGGCGCGTTGCTCGAACAACGTGGCCTTGGCTTACGATGAAGATGCCACCTACATGCGGGTCGGTGCCGTGTCGGTGAAGGGGCGCAACATGTTTGCCGGATCGTCGGTCGGCGGTGCGGTGACAGGTACACCGTGCGCGACCTCAGGTTGTACGGTTAGCGATGCGGCGGCTGCTTTTACGAAGGCTCCGACCAGCTGATTTTTCGGCAAAGCAGACGAAACCGGCGCGCCCAAGGGCGCGCCGATTTTTTGCGGGGGGAGCATGCTCCAGTTTGTCGTGTCGGGCCTGCGAATGGGCATTCGCGGGCGGGCTCTGCAGTTGGTCTTTGCACTGGGTGTGCTGACGATTTTCCTCGCCTATTTTTCCGCAGCTTTCTCGCCGCGGCAGCCGCGGACGGTGGCGCTCGACATCGGGCTTTCCGGAATTCGCGTCTCGCTGGTATTGCTCAGCCTGCTCTGGATCCAGGATTTCGTGGTTCGCGAAATCGAGCGCCGCACCGTGTTTTTCTCGCTGGCCTATCCGGTGCCGCGATCGGCCTTTCTGTTCGGGCGCTATGTCGCGGTGCTGCTGCTGTCAGCGCTTGCGCTGCTCATCTTCGGTCTGCTTCTCTCGCTCGTCGTTGCTCTGGCCACCCGTTACGAGCAGGAATTCATGCCGGCGCTCGGGTTGCCCTTCTGGGTGACGCTCTTCGGGCTGTGGGTGGACTCGGCGCTGATCGCTGCGTTCGCCTTGTGTCTCGCGTCGATCTCGACGGTATCGGCGCTGCCGCTTACGCTGGGCATGGCGTTTGCGATTGCCGGCAAGGCACTGGGGCCGGCAATGGCGTACCTGGCTGCCGGTGCGGACGGCCAGGCCGAACTTGTTGCAAGGTTTTCTCCGATCCTGGCAGCGGTCCGCTGGCTGCTGCCGGATCTGTCCCGACTCGATTGGCGGGATTGGCCGCTCTATCAGGTGCCGCTGCCTGACGGCGCCATCCTGTGGGCATTGCTGATGGCAGCCGGCTATATCGGCATGGCCTTGTTGGCTGGCAACCTGATCTTCGAACGACGGGAATTGCACTAAGGTGTTGCGGCTCGCCCTGACAGGGATCGCATTGCTTGTGTGTGCTGCAGGCTACGGACTGTCGCTGCAGGCCTTGGATTCGGTCAGCCGCGGTCAAGCGAAGTCGGAATTGCTGGTGGCGCTGCCGCGATTTGCGCAGGTGCTGCTGGCCGGCGGAGACCAGCACTTGGCAGCAAACCTCAACGGGTTTCGGGTGCTGGTCGCTGCGACCGAAAAAATGACGGCCGCAGACTATGCGACCCAAGGTCGGCTGCAGGAGGACCTTGCCTGGCTGAACCCCGCCCATGAGGACAATTACTACATCGCCGCCGCCACCCTGCCGTGGAACGGCCAGACCGATGCGGCGCGGCACGTGTTGCGGCAGGCGGCCGATGCGCGCCCGGCGGACTGGCAGCCCCTGTTTTATCTCGGTTTTCATTATTACCATTTCATGAAGGATCCGGTCGCGGGCGGGCGCTTGTTGCTCGAGGCGGTACCACGGGCGCGTGAGGAGCCGGACCGGTGGGCGTTGCAGAATGTCGCCGCGCGCTGGTTCGAGAAGGGCTACGACACGGCGAGTGCGGCGAACATCGTCGACGCGATGGCGAAGGGAGCGAATGCAGGCAGTTTCCGCCGCTATCTGCAGGTGCGGGCAAACCGGCTGCAGGATTTGGCCCGCTTGCGCGATCTTGCTACTGCCTATCGCGAGCGCCATGGCCGGCCACTGGCGAAGCTTGGTGACCTCGTCGGCGATGGATGGATCGGCGCCATCCCCGATGATCCTTTGGGCGAAGGGTATGCGCTCGACGACGATGGAATGCCGGTGTTCGCTTCGCAGAAGAAGGGAAATCCATGACCGCAGCGATCGTGGTTGACGGCCTGGCCAAGGTCTATCGCAAGTCCTGGTCGCGTGAGGCTGTGCATGCCCTGCGCGGTATCTCGCTGACCGTGGAGCCCGGCGAAGCGTTCGGTTTCGTCGGACCGAACGGTGCAGGAAAGAGCACGACGATCAAGATCATCATGGGGTTGCTGCGTCCGACCGATGGCCATGTCCTGATTTTCGGCGAATCGGCAGTGCTTCCATGTGCGCGCAGGGGCGTCGGTTATGTGCCGGAGAGCCCCTACCTGCAGGACTGCCTGACGCCGATGGAGATTCTGGAGATGGGGCTGGCACTGCATCGCGTCGAGGTCGGCGATCGTCGCGCTCATTGCATGGAATGGCTCGATCGAATGGCACTGGGGCACGTAGCCACAAAGGCGCTGCGCACGTTTTCCAAGGGCATGGTGCAGAGGGTTGCCCTGGCGCAGGCGCTGTGCATCAAGCCGCGTCTCCTTGTCCTCGACGAGCCCCTGTCCGGGCTCGATCCGATCGGCCGTCGCGCGGTCGTCGATACGCTCGCCGAGTACAAGCGGGGTGGTGGAACACTCTTCTTCTCTTCGCATGTGCTGCATGACGTCGAGCGTCTTGCGGACCGCTTCGGGTTGGTCCATGAAGGGCGACTGCGGGCGGTGCGCTCCCCGGCGGAACTGACGGGAGAGGAGGATCTGGTCTTGGTCAGAACCTTTGGCGAAATTCCGGTGGCAGGCATGCGCGAGGATTTTCCGGGGCGCTGGATCGGCGAAGTGTGCTCTGCCGAACTGTGGGAGCATCTCGCCCGCCTTCGCGAATCCGGTCATGCGTTGATCGAGGTGCGCCAGACGCTGTCGCTGGAGTCCGCCTTCCTCAAGGCCGTCGAGAGGCAGTGATCGGTGGCCATGATTTTGCCGCACAAGGAACAATCTGATATGGAAAACCGCGAGGCGCTTGCCGATCTATTGCAGCCAGGCAATCTACTGAAGAAATCGGGCGACTTTGCCGCCGCGCTGGCGAGCTACGAGCTGGTCCGCGAGCGCTTTCCGGACGAGCCCGAGGCGCATTGCCGCTGTGCCGAGATGCAGCTGGCTCTGGGTCGGAAGGATGCCGCCGAGGAAAGTTACCGGCGGGCCCTGGCGTTGTCGCCTGCGTATCCAGAAGCGGCCTGCGGTCTGGGAGGGATGCTGGTCCAACGTCGGGAATGGGGGGAGGCTGAGGCGAGCTATCGCAAGGCGCTTGCCGGGAATCCGGACCATCCCGATCTGCACGTGGCCCTCGGAGATCTTCTGGCGAGGCTGGATCGCAACACGGAGGCGTGCTATTTCATGCGGCGCGCCGTGGCGATCCGACCGGAATCTGCGGCCGCGCTGAACGGCCTGGGCTTCGTTCTGCGTTGCATGGAAAAATACGACGAAGCGGAGGACTTTCTGCGCCGGGCCATTGCGGTCGACGATCGCTTCGCCCAGGCGTGGTGCAACCTGGCGATCTGCAACTTGCAGCGCGGGCGTCTGCAGGAGGCGGCCGACGCCTACAGGAAGGCCATCGCGCTGGAGAAAAAATACGCAAATGCCTGGGATGGCCTGCTGCTGATGTCGCACTATCGGATGCATGACCGAAACGAGCTGTTCCGCATGCACTGCGACTATGGCGCGCTTTTCCCGCAGGAACCGGTGGCGCACACGAATGTGCCTGACCGAACTCGCCGGCTTCGTATCGGGTTCGTCAGCGGTGATTTCCGGCAACACTCGGTCGGCTACTTTATCCTCTCTATTCTGTCGAAGCTCGACCGGCGATCATTCGAGCTGTGGGCCTACTATACTTATCCGACGGCGGACTATCGGACGGAAAGCTTTCGACGGCTGTTTACCCGTTGGCGACCGGTCTTTGGGCTGTCCGACAGCGAGTTCTGTACGCAGGTCCGGGATGACAGGGTCGACATTCTCGTCGATCTTTCCGGGCATACCGGTCACAATCGCCTGACTGCTCTGGCGCGAAAGCCGGCACCCGTGCAGGTGAGCTGGATCGGCTACCCGGATACGACCGGGCTGGCGCAGATCGACTACCGCTTGACCGATGCTTACGCCGACCCGGCAGGCGTGGCCGATCAGTACCACGTCGAGCGCCTGTGGCGCCTGCCGCGCAGCTTCCTTTGCTATACCCCGCCGGAACACGCGCCCGAGGTGTCGGCGGCGCCTTGTCTCAAGCGCGGATTCATCACCTTTGGTTCGTTCAGTACCCGCATGAAGATCGGAGCGGAGTGCATCGCACTGTGGGCGCGGGTTCTGCATGCAGTGCCGGAATCGCGACTGCTGCTCAAGTCGGCGATCGGTTTCCAGGACGACGGCGCCAGAGCATTCCTGCGGGCACAATTCGCTGACCATGGCATCGCCGCTGACCGGATCGAGGTTTTGGCACCGAAACACTTGCTCAAGGATCACCTTGCCGCCTACGAGGAGATCGACATCGTCCTCGACACCACGCCTTACCATGGCACGACGACGACCTGCGAAGCGCTCTGGATGGGGGTTCCTGTCGTTTCGCTGGCAGGGGACAGGCACGTGTCCCGCGTCGGCGTGAGCTTGCTCAGCAATGCCGGGCTCGAGGATCTGGTCGCCGACGGCGAGGAAGAGTATGTCGAAATAGCTGCACAACTGGCGTCCGATTTCCAGAATCTCGGGCTGATACGCGGGGCGTTGCGTGCTGTCCTGAAAAACAGTCGGCTGCTCGACGAGGCAGCGATGGCGCGTGATTTTGCCGACGCCATGCGGTCGATGTGGCACCGATACTGCGACGAACATCCTGTTGCGGTAGCAGCGTGCGGGCCAGCCGCTGGCGTGGAGGTGCCAGCGGCCGATGTGGCACCGGCGCCACGCCTGCTCATCGGCGGCACCGGTGCAGCGGATGGCTGGAAGGTGTTTGCGGCGGAGCCCGGAGACGGCGTAGATTACGACGGCGATCTGCTGTATCTGCACCGCTTCGGGGATGAGGGGTTTTCCGAGATCTATTGCGCGCATGTCGTGCAGCGGCTGGGACTGGCCGACGTCGCAGATTATCTGAAGGACCTGTGCCGGATGCTGGTTCTCGGCGGCCGACTCTATCTCTCGGTGCCGGATCTGGATGCGCTTGCGTGGATGCTGGCAAGTCCTGTGTATGATCAGGCGACCAGATTCGGCATGATGCGCGCATTGTTCGGCGGCCAGATGAACATGGCCGATTTCAATCATGTCGGCCTGAATCTCGATTTTCTGCGCGACTACCTGCAGGAAGCGGGCTTTGACAGCGTCGAGCGGGTCGCATCGTTCGGCCTCTTCGCTGATGCGAGCGAGGCAAGGGTCGATTCCATCCCGATTTCCCTTAACCTGATTGCCGTGAAGTAGCACCGTGGGAAAAGACAAGAAGAGAAGGAACCGAGGTGCAGCACCGAAGCATTCGGTGCTCGATCCGGAGTCGATGGCGCTGCTGCGTCTGGTCGACGCCGAGAAGTACGACGAGGTCGAAACGGCGGCGCGGCGCATGCTGGCCAAGCGGCCGGGGCATTCGTTGGCGATGAAGGCGCTGGGGTTCGCGCTGATCGGCACCGACCGGTACGAAGAGGCGCTCCCGGTCATCGAGGCGGCCATCGCCCGTTCCCCGAACGATCCGGAGCTGCACAACAACCGCGGCATCGTGCTGTCGATGCAGATGCGCTGGGACGAGTCGACCGCCTCCTTCCAGCGCTCGCTGGCGCTTCAGCCCGATGATCCCGAGACGCTGAAGAATCTGGGGGTGGCCTATCTCCGGATGCACCGCTGGAACGACGCCGTGCCGCCGTTGCTGCGCGCGATCGAATGCTACGACGGCGATTTCGTCGAAGCGATCTCGATGCTGGCAGATGCCCTGTTCAGCGCCAACCGGGTCGAGGAGGCATGGACCTGTTTCAACGAACTTCACCAGGGGAATCCGGACGATCTCGGCGTGTTGTCGCAGTTGCTCGCCGTCAATCTGAAGCGCTGCGAGTGGTCGGAATTTCGCGAGCACCTATCGGCCATGCGGGAGAAGTCGGCCGGATTTTCGGTGCCGTCCGGCAATCCTTTCGTGCCGCTGGCCTGGCCGGGTCTCTCCAGTGCCGAACTGAAATCGATTGCGCACCACTACTTGCGCTCGCAGATCAGACCCCCCTATCTGGAGGCCGATGACAACGATTATGGTCGCCTGCGCGTCGAGCAGCCGAAACGCCTGAGGATCGGCTATTTTTCGGCGGATCTCCGCAACCACCCGGTCGGACAGGTGATATCGGAATTGATCGAGCGCCATGACCGACAGCGTGTCGAGGTGATCGGCTACTCCCTGGGGGGCGACGATGGCAGCGAGGTGCGGCGAAGACTGCAGGTGGCGTTCGACCGTTTCGTCGATCTCTCTGGCGTCGGTGTCGTGGAAACCGCGAAGCGGATCCGTCAGGACGACATACACATCCTGATCGACCTTCATGGCTGGACCGCAGAGGGAAGGCCGGAAGCACTTGCCCTGCGCTGTGCGCCGATCCAGGCGAACTGGCTCGGCTTTGCGGGAACGATCGGCCATGAAAAGCTGGCCGACTACCTGATCGGCGATCCTGTTGTGACACCAGTCGAATCGGCCCAATTCTATTCGGAGACACTCGCGCATCTGCCGTGGTCCTACATGCCGGTCGACACCAGGACGCTGCCGGGGCCGATGTCGACCAGAGTGCAGGCCGGCTTGCCTGAATCGGCCTTTGTCTATTGTTCGTTCAACAACAGCTACAAGTACAACCCCGACGTGTTCGACCTCTGGAGCCGGATTCTGCGCGAGACGCCGGACAGTTGCTTGTGGCTCGGCGCAGTCGGCGGCGACGCGAAGCCACGGCTGACGCAAGAGATGGTCGCGCGTGGCGTGGCCGCCGAACGGCTGATCTTCGCGCCTCGTGTCGCAGACAAAGTGGACCATCTCGCCCGTATGCAGCTGGCCGATGTGGCGCTCGACCCGTTTCCCTACAATTCGCACTCGACCGGGGGGGACGCCTTGTTGGCGGGCGTGCCGATGGTTGCACTCCTCGGCGAAACGTTTGCCGGGCGCGTGGGTGCAAGCCTCCTGCGTGCCGCGAGGCTCGAGTCGCTTATCGCGCATACGCCCGATGAATACGCCGGGATAGCGATCGCTCTTTACCGGGACCGCGAGCAGCTTGGCAGGTACCGCGCACATCTGGCCGACAGGCCGGCCCTGCCGGTGTTCGACATGGCGGCGATGGCCGGCGCACTGGAGGATCTCTACTTCCGTATGTGGCAGGACTATACGGAAGGCGTTCGCAGACCCCTAGTCAGCGGCCTTTCGGAGTGTTGAGCGCGCCCCGGCGATTCGATGCGGCGCTGATCGTCGCCGGCGCCACGTTGTGGATGGCGGCGCACCCTTACGCCGGTATTTATCAGGACGCGAATCTGTATCTGCTGATGGCGCTGAATTGGCTGGCGCCGGAAGCGTATGCCAGAGACCCGTGGTTTCTGTTCGGCTCGCAGGATTCCTATACGCTGTTTTCCCCTCTCTATGGGGGGCTCATCGATCTGGCCGGTATCGCGGACGGTGCGCGTGTCCTCGTCGCGATGGGGGGCTTCCTCTGGCTCGCCGCTTCGTGGTTCGCGGCGAAGCGGCTGTTTTCCGAGCCTCTGCCACGATCGGTTGCCTTTCTTTGCTGTGCGGTCTTTTCTCTCAACATATCGCCGGCCGGCAGTACGTTCGTTCTTAACGAAAGTTTTGCCACCGCGCGGGTTTTGGCGATTCCGCTCGCGATTGCCGCGCTCGTGTTTGATGTCCGCCAGCGCCCGTTCGTCCCCTGGCTGCTGGCTGCGTGTTCGGTCGTCCTGCATCCGCTGTTCGGGATTTGGGCCGTGTTCTGCCTCGTTGCCACTCGGCTTTCCGAACGATGGTTGGCCGCTGCGGTAATCGCGGGCCTGCTGCTGCCGTTGCTGACATTGTTGCATCCGGCGGCTTCCGCCCTGCAGGCGCTTTCGCCGGAGCGCCTGACGTTTCTCCAGGAGACCACGCGGGACCTTCTGGTGCTGGGGAACGACTGGCGGCAACTGAATTCCCTTTTGTTCTGGCTGGCCGCGTTGCTGATCGGCGGGGGCTGGGGGGCGGAGGGCTTTCGTCGCACCTATCGGGTGTTGGCGCTGCTGGCAGGCGCTGGATACTTGCTGTCGGCGCTGGTATCGAACTACCTGCCGATGACGATTCTGGTGCAGGCGCAACCCTGGCGGGCGGTTTGGCTGGCGGCCTATTTTTCGGTGTTTGCGCTTATCGATGTGGCGTGGCGCACCGGGCGTGCCGATGCGGAGGGCTGGTATCGAGTCGCGTTGATCGCTGCAATACTGATCCTGTGTCGGCCATTTGCCGGGGTCCTGTTGATGGCCGCCTGGGTGGCTTTCAGTGCCGCACCACGGTTGATCAATCGCCTGTCGTCGTCCGCCGGGCTGCTTCGTGTATTGGCGATCATTGCGACGCTGTTTGCGCTGCCCGGGTTCATTGCCGACGTCCGCCTCGAAGGGGAGGCGCTCACGCACCTTGGGTGGACGGTCGAACACACGTTGCGGGGCATTGTCGGTGGCGGTGGCTTCGGGGTGGGGCCCGTACTCCTGTCCTGCCTATTGCTGGCACTCCTGTCGCGGCCGTTGCTGGCATTTCCGATGTTGTTGGCCTCCCTGGCTTGGGTCGCCGGTCACTGGGACACTCGCGACCTCGCGGCCAGCCGTTGGGAAGGGGCGTTTCAAGCCGGAAGGCTGGCGGCATTTTCCGGGTTTCATCGAGGGCAGACCGTCTACTGGCCGGGGCGTGCCCAGGACGTGTGGTTCGGGGTCGGCACGGCGGCCTATGTCGGTGAGTATCACTTGTCGGGGCTCGTGTTTTCCGAGCAGCGGGTCTTGCTTGTCGGCCAGCGTTGGAAACGGGCCGCGGTGGCCTCCGTGACCGAAGCTGCACCATTGTCGATGGCGGAGGAGGTGCGGGTTCTGGCCGAATTCCGAAGGCGGCACCCGGAGAGGCACTACGGCCGGGATCATCCCGGCGACTACGTGACCAAAGCGCTGACGCCCGCCGGGGTGGTCTATTTGTGCGCGGATCCGGCGCTCGACTGGGTCCTTGCCCACTGGCCGGAGGTTTCCGGTCAGTCAGGCCTACCGGTGGACAAGCGGGTGAGCGGCGGCAGCAATCTCTATGCTTACTCATGCACAGACTTCCGCAGTCGTTACGCAGAGAGTAGCCTCTAAGCCAGAAATTCCGTCTGGCGTCACTGAATGTCATCCATATGCTGAACATAAAGACCAAACAGGGATACACGATATTCGTTCCCGAATATGTCGATAACTCATCGACCTATGTCCTTCTGGAAAAGGAGGAGTGGTTCGAGCGGGAACTGCCGTTTCTGGTTCGATGGCTTCGGCCTGGAATGCGTGTGATCGATGTCGGCGCCAATCTCGGTGTCTATACACTGGCAGCAGCGCGTGCGGTCGGTGCTGGCGGACATGTGTATTCCATAGAGCCGGGTGCGCATCCGCGGAAGTATCTGGAGGCGAGCTGTGAAACCTCAGGTCTGGGCAATGTATCCATCATCCCGCAGGCAATCTCGGATTTTGATGGCCATGGGTATCTCAAGGGGGACGACAGCGAGCTGGCGTCCTTGGCCGAGCATGTCGATGAGGGCGTGGAGGTCGAAACAGTCGCCGTGGCGAGACTGGATACCCTGGCCGACAGAATGGGATGGGATGGCGTTGAATTCCTGAAGATCGACGTCGAGGGGGGCGAGCATAAGGTCGTCACCGGCGGCTGGGAATTTCTTCGGAGAAATTCGCCGCTGATCATGTTCGAGTTCCGCTCTGATGCGGGTACAGACTCTCGTGCTCGACGAGAACTTGAGGCACTCGGCTATCGCATTTATCGCATTCTGGGGAACGGGGAGTATTTGGTTCCTGCGCCGGAATGTAAAGAACTGCCGGTCCACGATTTGAATCTGTTTGCCGTTAAGGGTGACAGGATTCGTGAACTGGAAGCCAAGGGCTTGCTTGTCGATTCGGAAACGGAGATCGATGCGGCCGATATGACCGATTTCCTCGATCTTGATTCGTGGATCGCTTCGCCCTTTGCGACGAGTCTCGAAATGTCGCGGGAAGACTTCTCGGGTTGTTTGCAGGACCGGGTGTTACTCAATTTTCTTGTTTCGATAAATCGCAAGGCGCCGGCAAGGGTCCGGTATGGGGCCCTGCTCTACGCGTGGTCAACATCCCGATCGCTAATCTCGGCTCATCCTTCGCTCAACCAATGGCTCACCCATTCTCGCCTGGCCTGGGAACTCGGTGACGTAATGGAGACGCTGGCAGCCAACAGGTATGTCAATGAGCGAATCCGGTCCGAGGCGGTTGCCGGTCTGTTCGTCCCGCCCTTGCCGAGGTTTGACAATATCGCGATTGAACCGGGGTATGAACTTGATTGGTTTTCTTGCGTTCTAGGTGAACAAGCGATACGAAGTGTTGCGCATTCAACAGCATTCGAGCCGCAACTGGAGAAGACCTTGTTGGTGCTCTGCACGAATCGCTATGCCACACCGGAAATGGCACGAGCGCTGATCCTCAGGCGGTTGTGGAATGGAAACACGGACGATATTACTGACGGCCTTTGGCAACTCGCGTCTGATGGATTAAATCCACAGATTTGGAATCCTTCGAGTTGGGGTGGCATTTGATAGGAGCCTTAGCGCGCTGCGCGTCGGCGCTTGACGAGCGAGGCTGCCAAGAGGATAAGGGGAATTGTTCCAAGCGGCAACAAGACCCAGTGCCAGACATCGGTGAATGGCGCATTCGAAAGAAACACATATAGCTTTCCACGCAGGATGCCGTCAGTGCTAGTGTGTGGCAGTCGCCATAAAAAGACGTATAGGAAGGCGATTGCGATCTTTTCTTCTACATTAATTGGCAGAAAGAATCTAAAGGCCGCTCCGCTGCAAGCAACGAATATCGTCATATGCAGCACAATCAAGCTGATCCAACGCCCGTAATCAACGCCAACAAGAAAGAGCAGTGCTCCGAAAGTGCACGAAAACAGCGCAAGCGAAGTGTGCTTGGGTGACCAGTTCTGGCTTCTGGATACGAGGATTGCCAGTGGCACGAGTGCAAGAATTAAACCGAAAAAATATCCGATGCCAGCCATTTGCAGGGTGGACAAGCTGGCCTGGAAGCTTCGCTCGATTCCCCAGTCAAGTAGTTGCGGGCAGTCGATTCCCCGCCAAGAGTCGCAAATTGCACGGCGAATCAGTTCGCTCTCCCCTGTGTGCATGGCGACAAAGGGGGCGACAGCTACCGTTGGCAGCAATGGCCAAATGCTCTTCTGCCGAAGGATCAGCAGACTTGCATGGAAAGGCAAAAAAAATAGCTGCAATTCGTGCGTTAACATCGAAGCCAGCAGCAGAGCAGCGAGGACGCTTCTGTTTATCTCCGGAAAACGGGCGTGAAATGCAAAGACTGCGATGGCGACAATGTCTGCTCGATAGAGCGCTTCAGTGTCAGCGACGGGAAAAATGAATGCGGCGGGACAAAAAAATATCAAGATGATCAAAAATCTTGACGATACAGATGCCGCGAGCATTTGTATCGTCAGGTAAGCCGATCCCACGTACAAGACGTGATAGGTGGCAGCGAGGAATGCCCGTGGATTGACCCATGGGGACAATTGGAATGCCACTTCGCCAAGAAACCCTCTGCGAACGAAGCCCCCTGCGTAATTCACGCGGAGATGGCCGAGAGCAAAGTCGGTGTTCGCCAGAACGACATACGCATAGGTCCCGAGCAAAGTCAGCAGGAGTACGGCAGAGAATCCTCCGGCAGGAACCGGAGCTACACCCGAGTATTTCACAACAAGCGATCTTGCCGTGCCCAGAGCTTTCGCCCACGCTCCCATCTTGTTGGCTCCATTTGGATTTGCTGAATAATTTTACTTCGTCACATTCGCTCAACGGCTGATGCTCCAAGCATGAATGGGTTGAATCCTTGGGTTTGGAATCGGTCAAATTAGAGAAGGTTATCTCGCAATTGACGACGTGGAGGTGGTGTTCGTGAAGAAACTCGACGGATTTACCCTGATCGAACTGATGATCGTGGTGGCGATTGTCGGCATCCTGGCGGCGATCGCCATCCCACAGTTCTTTGAATACACGAAGCGGGGCGAGGACAAGGGGGCACAGTCGGACGCGCGGAATTTCCTGACCAGGGGGACTGTCGCTGCAAGCGAATGATCTTCCCGGACGTCAGTCCCTCTTGATCGATGCTTCCTGCAGGCGCTGTCGTGGAGTTTGTGATGGAGGCAGTTGGTAGGTTGTTCCGTACAGGTTGGAACCAATGAATTTGGCGTCCGGAAAATTGGTACGGAGAAATTCAATATCCCGCCGTCGTCCGAGACTGACAAATATGGTCGGGGCGCCGCTGAGGTCGGGCGGGTTCTGCACGAGAAACAGCCCCCAGTTGCCGTAACTGTTCTTGAAGATGATCTCGCTTGAGGCCCCCGTGTGCGGGGGGAGATGGCTCCAGTGTTCCTTTGTGTGGAAGTACATGATGAGCGCCTTGGTCGGGACGAGCGTGATCAGGCAAAGAAGAGCCGCGCGCATGACCTTGTTGTAGCTTGGCGACTCGGGTGCGGTTCGCGTCCATCCTTGCAAGGTCGCTGTCGCCAGCAAGGGCAGCGTTAGCCATGCCGGGTGAAAATAGCGGTTGCCCCAGCCGAATCCCTGGTCGAACGGGATAAAGAAGTACCCCGCCAGCGTAAGCAGCGCCGAGGCGGCCAGGCAGCGCAGCCGGACATCTTTTGTTACGGGAGCGATGCACGCCAGCAGGATCAGCGCGGGGGCACTGGACAGAACCAGTTTGACGAATCCCACCGTACGCCACTCGAGAATGTCGAGATTCGGAAGAACGAATGCGCTGGTTGCAAAGGCCGACAATCCGGCGGTGGAATTCGCAGCGATCGGCGCAGCCGGGAGTGCTCCGCCGCAGGGCAGCGGGCAACTGCTGTTGAGTCTGAGGATCGCCCAGCCGACGCCCAGAATCAGGGAAAGCGGAAGGTAGCCCGCCAGCAGTGCCGTCGGCTGCTTCCAGTCGAACGGGCGTCGAAAAAGTAACCACAGTGCCCAGGGAGTGGCATACAGGATATGCGGCAATGGATTGTGCAGCACCAGTGCAACGGAGCCTGCAACCCCGGCAAGGAAAAGCCTTCCCGTTGACGGGCGCACGACCAGCCACGTGAACAGCGCATTGAACAGCAAGTGCGCCGGCATGGCGTAGAACGTTACGCCGTTGAGCAGAAAACAGGTCGAAGCTAGTGCCAGCAGGAGGACGGCGCCCCGGGTTTCGCTTTCCGCAAACAGTTCTCGCGCGATCGCCGCCAGTAGAAAAACGGAAAGGCCTGTCAAAGCGGGGTTGCACATCCAGGGAACGCCGAGTGCTGCGAAGGGCGCAAGAAGCAACGAGAACCCGGGCCAGTACGGCGAGAGAATCGTTCCCTTTCCCCAGTCGGTCAGGAACAGATCGGGGGAAATCAGCAGGTGGTGCAGCCATTCACGGGGATAGGTTGCGAACAATTTCCCTTGGGCGAACGTGTGCGCCTGAAACCAGAGGAGGTACTCGTCGGTCGATAGCGGCCTGCCCTGATAAATCAGCGGCGACAGCAGCGACAAGGCGGCGAACACCGACAAGCCGATCGCTCCGGGATGCTCGCCGATCCGTGCCAGCACTTTCCGGTAAGGGATGCGTCCGCGATCCGGCAAGAAGAGCGACAATGCCAGCGCCAGAAAGACCGGGTACGAGATGACGTCGTCGGCATAAAGAATCTCCCATAGCGGGCGCCCCTCCCATGGGAAATACAACAGCAACACTCCGCAGAGGAGGGTCAGGAGGAGGTTTGTCCTGGGAAGGTGCGCCGTTCGGTCACTCATCAAATACGGCCGACTCGAATGATCCCGGTCTTTGTCGCGTGTATTCCCACGCCGTGCAGGCCCGATCGCGCAAGGAAGTAAAACGCTCGTGGAAGAGTTGAGCGGAAAAGCGCTGTGCGTTCCGTCGGCAGTCTTCCGGTGAGATGGCGGCGAGGGTGTGCTCGTGCAGGTGAATGGTTTCCGACAAGGCGTCCGGGGTTTGCCGGGTGAAGAATACGCCGGTTCCATTGGCTGATCGTGTGGCGTCGATGACAGTTTCAAGTGCGCCGCCCTGCCCGTAGGCAACGACGGGGGTGCCCGCCGCCTGCGCCTCGACCGGGGTGATGCCGAAGTCCTCGTTGGCAGCAAATACGAGCGCTTTGGCTCGGGCAAGATATTCGGCGACCTCGCCATCCTGCCGGCGACCGAGGAATTCGATGTTGGTGCCCGACATCTTTTTCAGATTGTCGAGTTCAGGCCCGTCGCCAATGACGAGCAGTTTTTGCTCCGGCATCAGTCCGAACGCACGGACGATCAGGTCAACGCGCTTGTACGAGACGAGCCGGGAAACCACCACGTAATAGTCGTCCTTCGCGGCGGCGATGGAGAAACGATCCAGGTCGGCCGGGGGGGGGATCACCCATGCCCGGCGTCGATAGGTCCGCCAGATCCTGCGGGCGACGTTATGGGAATTGGCGATGTAGAGATCGACGTTGCTTGCCGTCTGCCGGTCCCAGTGGCGAAGACGATGGAACATCAGCCTCGCTAGCCAGCCTCGCAGTCCGCGGTCGATGCCGTAGTCGGCAAGGTATTCATGATGCAGGTCCCAGGCATAGCGCATCGGCGAATGCACATAGCTGAGATGCAATTGCTCCGCGTTGGTCAGCACGCCCTTGGCGACCGCGTGATTGCTGGAAACGATCAGCTCGTAGTCCCTGAGATCGAGGGACTCGACTGCGAGCGGCATCAGTCCGAGGTAGTACCAGAAGTGGCTGCGGGCAAACGGAAGCGACTGGATGAACGTCGTCGTCAGCCTGCCGTGATTGATTCTGGCTCGCGCCTCGCCCGGAAGAAAATCGATCAGCGCGAAAAGGTCCGGGCGCAGGAAGCAGCGGCTGATTTCGGCCAGCACGCTTTCGCTTCCCCCCCAGTCGGTCAGCCATTCGTGTACGAGCGCGGTTCGGTTCTGATTCATCTGCGTCGGTGCGATATTGTCGTTCAGCAGGGTAGCGGACAAGGGCGACGGCGGATCGAGATAGCAGGCGTTACTTGACTGCAACGAGATTCAGCGAGATTCGGTGGCCGAACAATCTGGCTTCGCTGGTGTCGTCAAAAAGGCCAAATGATTCGACTTGTTCAAGACTCGAGAATCCGGCGTGCGACAAGTACAACGCCATCATGTCGAAGTCAAAACCGGTGTAGTGAAAATCATGTGGGTCGGCTTGCGCTCCGAACATCGTGGCCATGATCTTGGCCTTTTCCTCCATGGTTCGCTCTGGGGCTGTGAAGAGAGAACAGAGGACAGCAAGATCGGGCACGGCGACGTAAAACCTGCCTGACGGCACCAGCACCCGCTGAATGCCTTTCAGAACGTCAAGCAACTCCCGATGTGGAATGTGCTCGAGGACGTGTGATGCATAGATCTCGGTGACCGAGTCGTCGGCAAACGATGAGAGATCCTTTATGTTGCCGATGATGTCGATTTCCGGCCGGGAGCTTACGCCCATGATTTGCCAGCCGTCTCGGCGCTGCCAGCCGCCGATGTGGAGCCGCAGTGCGGTCTGGTTTTCGCTCGCACTTTCGCTATATGCCGTTCGCCGGCCATTATCGCTTCCGCGGATGCCGGTGCGTCTCAGATAGAGCGCCATGCCGTAATGTGCCTGCGCCGCTTCAACGCTAAACTGACCGTCGATCAGTAGCCACAACGCATAGAGCATTTGCTCGACCCGGTTAACCAGCATGTGGTGTTCCAGGGCATATCGGTGCCGGGCACGGGTGCCGTCCTCTCCCATTGTGTCGAACAGCGCCAGCGCCTTGCGGGCCGCCTCACGTACGTCTGCCAGTTCCAGCGACGGCGTGTGGACGATGCCAAGCCGCTCATGTTCGATAGGAGGAATCACTGTATCGAAATCGTCGATGATGTCGGGGACGATGATGATCTGGCCGGTCAGCAAGGCGTCGAAGACGCGGGTCGATAGATCCCTGCCCATTGGCACAATGACCGTCGCCTTGTACGAGGCCCAATCAAGAAAGCGTTCTCGTCGCGACAGTTCGAAATAGCGAGCACGCTCGGCTTTTGTCATGACGAAAACGTCGGCCTCTTCCAGTCCGTCGCGATACGCCTCGAGCACACGCGTTCGCAGTTGGGAGGCGGGCGCCTGCACCAGATAGTTGATGAGGAGTTTGTGACAGCGCGGCCGGGAAAGGGATTCGTCGAAGAATTCCGCTGCCTGCTTCGTCGTCCATTGTGCGCAACACAATGGAATGTGAGGGCCGACCGGGGTGACCGGGGTGTGAAGATAGCCAGCTTCGTAGTCATGACTGGCGAATACGACGTCAGACGCCAGGGACGTTTTGACATTGGCGATGTGGGAAACATGGTTGTCCCAAAGCCATGAAACGATCAGCGTCTCATCGCCGACTTGCTGGCGGAGTTCCCACAGCTTTTCCGGTTCGTTCTCACCGCCGTGCACCGACGTAAGGACGATGTCGACCTTCGCTGCCGGATCAAATGGTATGTATTCGAAGGGGTGAGGAGCAAAGGCGGATAGTTCGGCGTCGAGCAGCGTCGGTTCGGGAAAGTAACCGTTCTGGAATGCGGACTGCGCACGCTCCGACGGTACGAAGGTGTAACGAATGCCGCCCTTGTCCTTGAGTCGCGAAAGTTTTTCGTTAAGCTCATTCGCGCGGCTGGAAGACCAGTTCATCTGTTTTTTGGTGAAGTTCGGTTAGTAAGGACAAAATTGAACACCGACTCGTAGTGCGATAGCCAAGCTTCGATGTCGCCGAAGCTCGATGAGGCGTTACGGCCGCTGTTCGCAAGTTGCTCATAAAGCGGGTTGTCGTCAATCAATCGTTGCATGCAGGCTGACAAGGCGCCAGGGATGTCGGGATCATACAGCAGGCCGTTCCGGCCATCGGCAACCACCTCTGGAAGGCCGCCGCGCCGCGCCGCGATGACCGGCCTTGACGCGAGGCCGGCTTCGATGGCCGCGAGCGAGAGCGCTTCGTGGCATAACGAGGGAACGACCAGGGTGTCGATCCTTGCAAAAAAATCCTGTGCCGGCATCTGCCCGACGAAGCGAATCGGCGCCGGGTCGGCGATTCGCTGCAAGTGGGCGATGTATGCCGGTTCACCTGTGCCGGCGATTGTCAGCGTAGCGGATCCCGTGGCGATACCGTCGCGGAAGGCGCAGATCAGCGACTCGATGCCCTTGTGTGCGGTCAGCGCGCCGAGGTAGCCGAACCTGTGGGGGCCCCCGACAACCATTGGCCCCGTCTTTTCGGCAAAGGGCAGGTTGCGCGTGTTGTAGATGACGAAGCGTGGCACGCCAGCAAACATCCCGTTCCGGGTCACCCTGTCGAGCGTGAAGGCGCTGACACCGACCACAGCCGAGGCGCTGGCGCTCAGGCGGCGGTGCGGCCAGCGGGCGAGGCGGCAATCCAGGCAGTGCTTCGCGCAGGGTTGGTCGTTGCGATAGCAGGTGCTCAGCGGGCAGATGAAGTAGTTGTCGTGCAGGACTTGCACCAGCGGAACCCTCATCCGGTGAGCGGCTGCAAGTGCGGCAACCGAGAAGCCGGGCAGGTTGTGGGAGCAGACGAGGTCGGGTGTCAGTTCCCGGATGATCTGCTCGACCTTGCGACCCATCGGCGCGTTGTAGATGTCGACAGCGTGCCACAGGCGCTTCATCCAGACGGACTTCCCTGCCGCGTCGAGATTGCGGTAGAGGTTGATCAGCGGAATTCGGATGATCCGGGTTCCGTCGACCGTTGTCTCATCCTCGACTCCTGACGGGCTCAGGGTGAGTACGGCAACTTCGTGGCCGCGGCCGGCCAGGCCGCGCGCCATCTGCTCGGCGACGATTTCGGCGCCTCCCCGGGCGTTGGGCGGATAGAGCGCGGCGAGCAGCAGGATCTTCATGGTTTTAAGAGGCTTCTGACGGCGACGCTGGCTACCGTCTTGGCGAACTGCAGGTACCAGGCCAGCGGCACGCCGCCGGCGTCTCGGAGCACGCGGCGCAGTTCGAGGACCGACGGTATGGCCTGGTCGAGCTTGGTCGACACACCGCCAGTCTGCGCCCCGGCAATGATCCTCGGGAAGAACGTGGCACCTCGGCTCAGCAGTTCTTCGCGCAGGAACTTGTAGTCGGCGGCGATCTTCAGCTCGGCATCGAATCGCCCGTGCTCAAACAGCGAACGATGGTGCATGCTGGCGACGTGGGGGACGGTCATCGCATGCGGAAAGCGTCGTGCCGCAACCGACCACGGCTCGCCCTGGATGCCGAGCGCCTCGCCGCTTTCCCCGAGCTTCATGATCTGGCCGTAGACGAAGCGGGTGGTGACCGTCTCGGCGAAGAAGGCGCGGTAATCGCCGAGGACGTCGGCGTCCCAGAAGTAGTCGTCCGCCCCGAGGAAGCAGAGCCATTCTCCGCGTGCGATCGCGACGGCCTTGTTCCATGCGTCGTAGATTCCCCGATCCGGCTCCGAAACCAACCGACTGACGAGATCGCCGTGGGTGGCGACGATCGACAGCGTTCCATCGTTGGAATTGCCGTCTATGACCAGTACCTCGAATTCTCGGAAACGCTGTCTGGCAATGCTGTCAAGACAGCGATGCAGCGTGCGGGCGCCGTTGTGCGTGGCGATCACGACGCTGAAATAAGGAGATGTCGTCCGCATCGTCAGGCCGTGTGTTACCCGTTCGTCGGTAGACTGTCGACGGCCTGCCGATAGACTTCCAGATACTGCTTCGCGACGATGTCCGGGTGCCACAGTAGGACAGCCCGTTGCCGCGCAGCGACGCCCAGCGAGCGGCGGCGATCTTCGTCGTCTAGCAGCCAGCGCAGCCCTTCCGCCAGATCGTCCGGATCGTAGGGGCGTGCCAGATAGCCCGTGTGCCGGTGCAGCACGGCATCGGGCAAGCCAGTGCAGTCGAAGGCCAGCACCGGGCAGCCGCAGGCCTGTGCCTCGGTTGCGACCTGCGGCAGGTTCTCCTGCCGCGACGGCACGACGGTGACGTCGGCCGCGTTGTAGAGCAGGGCCAGCGAGAAGTCGTCTTGGATTCGCCCAAGCCACCGCACGGGCAGCGGCAGCTCCGGAGGCGGCGATGGTTGGCTGGCGCCGAACGCCACGCAGGTGACTTTTTCCTGCATCGTTTGTAGGCGGAGTCTGGCCAGCGCCCCGAGCAAAAGATCGTAACCTTTGCGCGGATCCTGTCCGCCGCCGAGGGCGCCAAAAAGAATCAGTCGGCCGTCCTGTGGCAGATCGAGCGCATGCCGGCAGAAGGTGCGGTCGAGCGGCTTGTAGAGGCCGGTGTCGAGCGCGTTGGGAATCACCGTCAGCGGCCAGCCGGACATCAATGCGCTCCCACGGGCGCAGGCTGCGAGCCAGTTACTCGGCGCCACCAGCAGCATCGGCCTCCGCCATGCCTGTCGCTTGTCGTGCCAGGCCAGACGGTCGAGGTCGATGCCTGTATCCGCGGGGTTGCGATTGTCAGCCGTGTAGCCCCGTCGCCAGCGAGCCGTGGGCGAGTCGTCCGCATAGTGCTCGGTTCCGCAGAAAGGCCACATGTCGTGCAGCGTCCAGACGATCGGTTTCCGGATCCGGCCGATATCCGCAATCGACATCGTTTCGTCGCCGAGCCAGTGCAGGTTGATCACATCGGCGTTGGACGTGTCGAGCAGCCGGGCCCACCGGGACGGCATCCGGTTGGCGGAGTGCGGCGCCGTATTGGTCGTTCTCTGCAGTCGCTTGTACAGGTCGCCCATCGGCAGGCGCAGCCGGTCTGCGAGCTTGCCGTGCCAGTTGCCGGAGCCTTCCGCCGACGGTTCGTCGCCGGTTTTGTGGCGAACACGCATTCGGGCATGTATGCCTTGTCCAAGTAAGGCGCGGTGCAGTCTAGTTGCGGCACGGGCCGCTCCGCCGCCGCCGTCGGAGTTCGAGACGAGGAGAGGGGTCATCGGTTCAGTTTCCGTCGCAAGGCATCCCATCCGTCCCCTAGAGCGTTCAGTACGGGACCTAACGTCTGGCTGGCGCGTTCCATATTCCTTAGCTTTGCAAGGTCAGGCGCGCCACTCCTGACGAATATCTGGGCATGCTCTGCCCCGGGGACCCTGCCGACGTATTTCAGTCCGAGGCATGGCACAACGAATCGGAACGTGTGCCGCAAATGAAATGTGGCCGGAAGATGGCATTGAATCACCGGGAAAAAACAGTTCGCGATGATCGCGAATCCTCCCGGCTTCAACGCTCTCGAAAGTGCATTTGTGGTGCCGAGGGGATCCGCCACGTGCTCAAGTATGTCTTGGGCAATGATGAGATCGTATCGCTCGTCATCGAGGCTTGGAAGAAAGGAAATGCGTTCGTTTCCTGCCGATAGTGCCTTGGCAACAGCCGTGACATAGGGCTCGATCACGGCGACGCGGGCTGCCTCTGTGTGGGTCGATATCGTGCGCGCGAGTTCTCCGAATCCGCCGCCGTAATCGGCCACTTCCTTCGTTCCCAGCCGTCCTACGTAGTGTGCAATTGCGATTCTATGGGATGCGGAAATCGGGTCTTGAGCAGTGAATACGCCGTTCGCGATCCAAACGGGGTGGCTGTAGTACTGCTGAAGGAGCGGCTGGTCCGGGACTTTGTTGTTCAAGCCGTAGGCAACCCATATCCGGTCCATTTCGGACCAGAGCCATTCGATGCTTGGCAATTCCAGCGGGAGCGAGGCCAGATACTTCCGGTCCGAAGCGCCTAGAAGGTGGGCCGGAAGCCGAAACCCCCATACCGCAATCGTGTCAGTGCTCACTTGGCTTGATGTCAGTGGATGGCGTTGCCGCAAGAGCGTGCGCGAATGGATGCGGTCGGCCATCGAAGGAACCGCGGATCACGGGCGTCCCCGTAATGCAGAACGGATGCTGGACAATGATGCCATCAAGGCGTGAACGAGAGGGATTTTTTCAATGTTTCTTCTTGTGATCGCGAGTGCCGAAATTCCGAAAACATGGCGATCGGTCCATCGGTCCGCCCATTCATCGCGAATGACCGCGGTCGGGTGTCGAAGCGGGAAGGCGATACGTTCCAGGCCTGGAGTGCCCGATTCGGTCGAGGTTCGTGTCGTATGGGTTGCGTCAACGCCAAACCCGATATTGGTGACCAGATTACGAGCCGGCAGCACCGTCAGCCCTTCTCGTGTCCAGCACGAGAAGGTCCACCGATATGCCCATGAGTCAATTTTTTTTCCTTCATGGGCCAAATCAAAAATGCTCGACCAATAGTGAGAAAACAGACGGGTCCCTCCCCCCATAGTGAGTAACCATCCGGTGTTCCGGAGTTGCGGCCACGCTTCCATTTCCTTGTCGTAGTGCTGCCAGGCTCGTCGCCAGGTGGCCCAACCCCAGCAATGGTTGTATCGGCTGAAGAAATAGCTGTATTCCGGCTGATGGTTGGCGCCATGGAAGTGACTTGCAGAGATGCACATTACCCGTTCTTCGTTTTGGAATCGCGCAAGCATTTCGCTGGCGAACGGGAACCAGGAGGCATCTGGCAGGCAATCGTCTTCCAGAATGATTCCCTGCTCTTCGCATTCGAAGAACCAGTCGATCGCGGTGCTGACCGCGACGCGACAGCCCAGGTTTTTCTCCCGGAAAAGTGTCTTGACGGAGCATGGCCAATCCACTGCTGCGGCGATTTCCCGAGCCTCTTTGCAGCGTTTCTGGTCATCCGGGCGGCCAGCTCGTGGTCCGTCTGCTGCGACGTAGAGCCTTGCCGGGGCGGCTGCCTTGATCGCGGCGAACACGCGTCGGGTCGTTTCCGGGCGATTGAAAACAAGGAAGAGAACGGCCGTTTCCATGGTGGCTTCCCGTCAGCGATGAACTAGAGACCGAGAAGGTTGCCGTCTCGATAGAAAATCGACGTTTCGCCTCTGGCGCTGGAGATCGGCGCATAACCGATGAACTCGATACGTCGCCAACCCTTGCTGAGCAATTTTCTGATGCTTTCCTGGTAGTGCTCACGCCAGCTGTCGTCAAGGATGATGATTCCGTCATCGGTAAGTGCCTGCGGACAGTGCTGAAGGCAGCTGGCACGATCCCTTCCGTCGATAACCACGATCTCGAACGCATGGTCGTAGGCAAGGCTTGCTCGTGCATAGTCTCCTTCGTTTTCAAGGGAAATGTGCTTAAGGGTGCAATGAGGGGGGAGCTTGGGGCGTGTTCGTGCATACCAGTCGGGGTCGTGCTCGATGCTCACGACTGATGCGGCACGTGCTGCCCACCAATAGGTACTGTTGCCGCAGCCATATTCAAGCACGCGTATGTTCTTGGGCAGGTGACGGCTGAGGAATTCGATTGCCGGGTAAGTCATCCAGGGGATCGGTTTGCCTTGGGCGTCGATAGATTCCTTGCGGTGCCAGCTCAAGAACCAGCCGTCCTCCGAAAGCGGGCCGTTGTTGATCAGGTCGGCCAGCGGACGAGCGTTGCCGACCAGTTTGACGAAGGTTTTCAACATTCGACGTGTCCGTTCATTACTTTGGCATACGGGGGAATAGCATGGCGATGCCACAGGCCCGTGTTCTGGAAAACAACAGCAGGCTGAAGGTGGCAATGAAATAGCTGCACAGCGCCGAGATCGCGGCTCCTGTCAAACCAAGTTTCGGAATCAATAGGAAATTCAGGGTGACGCTAGCTACCCCGCCAATGAATGTCCGGTATAGGGAATACCGAGTAAGGCCCTCCGCAATCAGCCAAAGACTGGACGCGCATCCCAGGCCGACGAACAAGCCGCTCCAGATGTGAATCGAAAGAACTGTGCCGGCCGACGTGTAGGCCGGTCCGTATAGCAGCAGGGTGATCTCATCGCTGAGCAGCGTCACCGGCAGCGCAACTGCGCCACCTAGAACAAACATGCTGCGGTATATCCTGAACTGAATGTGCCGGTATGTTTCCGCGCTGGCCGACCTTGCGGCTATGGCCGAAGGCAGCAACGCATTGCAGATGATTGTCGGAATGAAGAACCAGGATTCGCTCAATCGGGTTGCTGCCGCGTAATGACCGACGGCTTCGGCCGACAGCAAGGCTTCGATGATGATCTGGTCAATCCGGGAATAGACCGCGATGGCGAGCGCCGAAAGAAACAGCGGCCACCCCTGTCGCGCGAGAAGGCTCGCGATTGCCCAGTCGAAGCGCCAGCGCAATATGCGTCGCCCGGCCTTCTGGTAGAACGAAGCGAGAAAGATCGCAAGAATCGACGTTTCCAGAATCGAAGCTGCCGCAAACAGCGCCAAGGGCGCCTCGTTCCAAATCAATGCCGCCTTGAGCAGCGCCGAAAGGATGGTTGCCGCGCTATTGGCGATGGCGGTGTTCCTGGTCGTTGCATGCGCCTGGAAATGGAGTTCGATCAAGTTCAGCAGCTGGAAGAGGGTGGACAGCCAGATCAGCCCGACCAAAAACCGCGTTTCAGTCGTGGCGTTGCTGTGGGCAAGAATGACGCAGGCAGCGACAGCTGACAGGGCTAGGCCTGCGATGCGCATCCCGAGCGCGGTTCCGAGCAGCCGGTCTTCGCGGTCGGGCGCTTTGACGAGTTCCCGGACTATAAGGTTGTCGAGCCCCAGGGTTAAAAACCCGGCCAGGAGGGCGACCAGGTTAAGCGCGTAGCTGAGAGAGCCGAAGTCGGTGGGACCAAGGTAGCGGGCCAGCCAGATGCCTACGAGAAGGCCGCTGGTCAGACGGAGAACTTTTTCGACGAGCAGCCAGAAGGCGCTGCCCAGATAGCTCTTCATCGAGGGCATGGCGCGGTCGTGTTCGGGCATGCCGACCTTCACTGGCATGCCTGAAGCGCCTGGGTGAGTTCTCTGGCAACCACCGTTGCGCTGTCCTGCCAGGAAAACGCTCCGGCACGAATGATTCCGCGCGTGCGAAGCTCGGCGCGGCCCTCTGCGGCCTCGGTCATCCGATCCATTGCCTGCGTCAGGGCCTCTTCACTCTCCGGCGGGACGAACAGGGCATTGCCTGAGCCTGCCGTCTCCATTAGGGCAGGGTGTGTGGACGTTATCACAGGGGTTCCACAAGCCATGGCTTCCAGCACAGGGAGGCCGAATCCTTCATAAAGGGACGGAAAGACGAGCGCCAGTGCCCCGCGATAAAGGCTGGCCAGCGTCGAGTCGTCAATGGGCCCAGTGAAGCCTGCGCGGTTGCCGATCTTGTGCATGGCAATCAACGCTTCCGTTTCGGGATCCGGGTGTCCGGTAAAGAATAGTCGCGCATCACGCATCTTGACGCGCGAAAAGGCGGCTACCAGTCGAGGAATGTTCTTGTGGCGGGCACGACGGCCAACGTGGAGAAAATAAGGGCTGCCTGATTCGTGGCGTGGACCGTTGGGTGAAAACAGGTCGGAGGGCGCATTGGGGACAACCACCACCTTGTGTTCGTCCAGGTCAACCCAATCGAGGATGTCGGCTTTTGCATGCTCAGAAACCGTAAAGATACAGCTTGCCCGACGCGCGCCCGGCTTCACGACTGTGCGGTAGTAAAGGCGGCGAAGGAGGGACGACTCGCCAGGAAACCTAAGATGAATCAGGTCGTGGATCGTGAATGCAAAGGGAATCGAAGCGGCGATGGGTGGATTAAAGCCCGGGGAGAAATAGGCACATTGTCGTTTTCCAATGAGCCCGGCGGTGATCGCCAGAGGATCGATCGGCGACAGCCTTCTGGCGTTGATTGCCAGGGGGCGAGCGCCGGGAAGTCTGGAGATGATCTCGTGCGCGAACCGTCCTATGCCGTGCTGTCCGGACCAGCGCGGATCGTAGAGGATTGCCTCGCCGGCGCTATGCCCTGCCGTGCGCATGGGCGGGGCTTCCGGCCTTCATCATGTTGAGCAGGAACGACGAGAAGACGAGGTGAAGTCCGAGAATGGTCGCGGTACCGGCGACGATCGCCAGGTGAACCGTGTCGGCCATCGCTCCTTGGTGTCGCTCGATCCATTGGAACAGGATGTAGGCATCGGTCGAGGCGCCGATCAGGAATAGCGCGAGCCCGGTGAGTACGCCTTTCTCCAGCGTGAAGCGCCGCAGGAAGCGGCTGAACAGCGATGGCGGGAGGGGATGGTGTGCGTTGTGGTAGGCCTTGGCCAGAACGCCGAATGTGAGGATGCTGTTCCCCAGCAGGAACAGCATGCTGGCGAGAACGAGAAAATGGATGCCGAGGACCCGACCGAACAGTTGCGCCGGGCCGTTCACGAGACCGATCAGGCCGAGCAGGCCGAGCAGCCAGAACAGGCTGCCGGGCGCCATGTAGAGATAGTCCGGCGCGTAGGTGACGATAAAGCGCAGATGGCGCCATCCGTCGCGGAACGAACGCAGGTGGGGCGGCCGTCCCCGCTTGTCGGGGGACAGCGTCGTCGGGATTTCGCCGATGCGCAACCCGGCCTGGGCGGCGTACACGATCATTTCAGTGGCGAACTCCATACCGTCGGTGCGCAGTTTCATGCGCTTGTACGCATCGTTTGTGAAAGCGCGCATGCCACAGTGGAAGTCGCCGATCGGGATGTCGTACAGCAGGCGCGTCACCGTGGACAGGACGGGGTTGCCGAGATAACGATGCAGGGGCGGCATGGCGCCGGGCGCGATGCCGCCCTTGAAGCGGTTGCCCATCACCAGGTCGAAACCGTTTTCGATCTGGCAGATGAAGTCGCCCATCGCCAGCCAGTCGTAGGAATCGTCGGCGTCGGCCATGATGACGATCCGCCCCTTGGCGGCCTCGATCCCGCACATCAGGGCGGCGCCGTAGCCGCGCCGGCTTTCATGGACGACGCGGGCGCCCAGCGATTCGGCGATCTCGACCGAGCGGTCAGTCGAACCGTTGTCGGCGACGACGACCTCGCCACGGATGCCGAGCTCGGCGAAGCAGCGGAACGCCTTGTCGATGCAGATGCCGATCGAGTTCTCCTCGTTCAGGCAGGGCATCACCGCCGTGACGTAGATGTTGTCCTCGCGCATCATTTTGTCGCGTCCTGCTTTTCCTCGTGATATTCAGCTTCCAGATTGACCGACCACAGCGGGGATTTGTCGGTGCTTCCGGAGATGATTGCATCGACAGCCAACTTGGCGGTGGTCATCGAGTGATCCTGGTTGTTGTAGCGGTGCATGCCGTTGCGGCCGACAAGAAAGAGGTTGGCGAGCGCGTCGGTCCACTGACGGATCTCGTCGAAACGATCATAGGTTCCGAAGTAGGCCGGGTAGGCCTTCGGTACGCGCACGACGTGGAAGTCGAGTACATCCGCTTCGTCGATGAGGCCGATTTTGGCCAGTTCGGCCGTGGCCAGTCTGCCCATCGCTTCGTCGTCGAGCTGCCAAAGATCGTCACCTTCCTGACAAAAATACTCAGTGCCGAGCCACACCGTGTCCGGGTCGCGGACCAGTGCCGGACTCCAGTTGTTGAAGATCTGCAGGCGGCCGATGCGGACATCCGGTTCCTGAATGTAGATCCAGGTGTCGGGGAGCAGGTTCAGGCGCCGCTCGCCGGGCGTCGGTGCCGGCTGTGGCCGCAGCTTGCGCAGCAGCACGCCGACGGTGATGAAATCCCGGTAGATCAGGCCGTTGGCGACTTCGCCAACCGTCGCCGGCGCCGCCGGGTTCATCGCATCGACGAGTTCCCTGACCGGCATCGACGAGATGGCGAAGTCGCATCCGGCGCCGTGGAGGTGGCCGTCGGCATCCTCCCATTCCACGTGCGTCACGCGCTTGCCGTCGTGGCGCAGCTGCTTCACGCGGCAGCCCAGCCGGACCTCGCCGCCGTTGGCCGTGACTTCGTCGCGGACGATCCGCCACATCTGGCCGGGTCCGTACTTCGGGTAGAGAAAACGCTCGATCAGGCTGGTGTCGGTCTTCTTTTGTCGGACGTCGCCGGTGTCCCCCTTCGGCAGCAGCGAGCGCACGGCGTGCAGAAGGGCGCGCGTGATCGACAGGCCCTTGACCCGCTGCGCGCCCCAGTCCGGGCTGATCCGGTCGCAGGGAACGCCCCAGACCTTCTCCGTGTAGTCCTTGAAGAAGGTCCGGTAGAGCTCCCGTCCGAAGCGGTTGACGAAGAAATCCTCGAGGTGCCTTTCCGGCTTGCGCTGGAACAGCGACGCCCAGCCGTAGGTGACGCCGATCTTGAGCAGGCGCCACAGGCCGAGGTTGGCCATCGTCCGCGCCGACAGCGAGATCGGATAGTCGAAGAACTTGCGCAAGAAGAAGATCCGCGACAGCCGGGAGCGCAGCAGCATGACCCGGTCTGCGGCCGGTACGTGGTTCAGCAGCTCCTTCGGCGCCGGCGGCGAGGGCGGCAGCGGCATGATCTCGCGCCACCAGTTCATCACCCAGTCTGACTTGGAGAAGAAGCGGTGGCCGCCGATGTCCATGCGGTTTCCCTTGTACTCGACGGTGCGGGATATCCCGCCGACGTCGTCGAGGGCTTCGAGGACCAGGGGTTTGATCGGCGAGCGGCGCGTCAGTTCGAGCGCGGCGGTCAGGCCGGCGGGGCCGCCACCGATGATGATGACGCGTGGAGGCTGCGGCGGCATGGCTTATCGGGTCTCGGCAAACTTGCGGCCGCCCAGGCGGCGGGCAAGGCGGTTGTCGGAGAACAGCAACTGGCGTCGCAGCGTGAAGTTGAAGATCAGCACCAGCGCTGCGGCAACGAGTTTCGACGCCAGATAATGGAAACCCGCAAGTTCGGTGAGCAGCCAGAGCAGCGAGTTGTTCAGCAGCAGGCCGGCGATGCCGATGACGGCGAACAGGCCGAACTCGTGGGCGGCTTTGTCGATGGCGCGAAAATCGAAGATGAGGACGATGCAGAGCAGGTAGTTCACTACGAGCCCGGTCAGAAAGCCGGCGGTGGCCGAGCCGAGGTAGTGGACGCCGAGGTGCTCGGTAAGAAAATAGAGGACGCCGAAATCGACGACGAATGCCGTGCCGCCGACGGCGACGTAACTCAGGAACTGGGCGAGCAGCTTCTGGCGTGGGCGGCGATTTGCGTCGGTCATCGGGCGGCCTGTATGCGGACCATCAGCTTGGAAGCAATTCTCCTGCCACCGTTGAGTTCGTCGATGGCCGGTGCCCTTGCCCCGCGGAACGCGGCTGCAGCAACGCTCCGTCGGGTACCGGTATGGGGCGGGAGTCAGCCGGGCGGGGCTACAGATCGTAATCCCGCAACTTATCCACATCTGGAATGTGGATCTTCCGCCCCTCGACCGTAATCAGCCCCTTGTCCGACAGCTCGTGCAGGATGCGCGAGAAGTGCTCCTGCGTCAGGTTCAGCCGCGAGGCGATGACGCCCTTGTTGGTCGGCAGCGTGACGGTGACCGCCTTCTCGGCCTCGTCGGAGTCGAGCTGTTCGCGCAGCAGGTAGCCGATGATGCGCTGGCGGCCGGAGTGCAGCGAGTAGGATTCGACGTCGGTGATCAGGTGGTGCAGGCGCATCGCCATGCCGGCGATCATCTTGCGGCCGAGCTTGGGGTCGTTCTCCAACTCTTCCATGATCACCGCCTTCGAGATGTGCAGCAGCAGCGAGTCGGTCAGCGCCTGCGCGTAGACGAGGTAGGGCTTGTCCATGAACATCACTGCCTCGCCGAAGGTCTGTCCCTGGCTGAGGATCTCGACGACCTTCTCGCCGCCCTGCGGCGAGGTGAAGGCGAGCTTGACCTGGCCATAGACGATCAGGTGGAAACCGGCGCAGGCGTCGCCCTTGTGGAACAGGATGTCGCCGCGGGCGGCGTGGATCTCGCGGGTGCCGCGGGCGATGCGGGCGATTTCGGCCGGCATCAGTCCGTTGAACAGCGGCACATGCGCGAGCAGCGCCTCGATGTTGATGCTTTGATGGTTTCCGTGCATGCAGGGTATCCGAGTAGGCGGGCGCGGCAGCGCGCGTCGCGCGAATGTTCGCACTTGTCGCTGCGCGAGGCAAGTACGGGCCGCCGGGATCCGCTGCCCGCGCTGGTTTCGGCCCCGGCCAGGCCTTATAATTTGCAGCTTTTCGGCGAGGCTGTTCCTGTGGATTCGCAAGACGTGGTGAAGGTTTCTCCCGGGGCGCCGACGGCGCTCGCGCGGGCCTGGCTGTGGCTGGGCGTGATGGCGCTGATCGGCTCCGGCCTGCTCGCGCTGCTCTTGGTGTTCTCGCGTACGCCGGGCATCCAGGACGTGTTCCCGCTGAAGGAATTCTTCCGTTCGGCGCTGATCGTGCACGTCGATCTCTCCGTCGCCGTCTGGTTCATGGCCTTCGCCGCGGTGATCTGGAGCGCGGTCGGCGGCGCCGGGCTGGCCGGGCTGGGCTGGGCCGGCTTCGCGCTGGCGGCGCTGGGTACGCTGGTGATGACCGTGTCGCCGTTCTTCCCGGGCGCCGAACCGGTGCTCAACAACTACATCCCGGTGCTCAAGCACGAGGTCTTCTTCGCCGCGCTGTGGATCTGCGGCGCCGGCTTCACGCTGGCGGTGCTGCGCGCGCTGCTCACCACCTGGCCGCAGCGCATCGCCGCCGAGCCGCTGCGCTTCGGCAGCTTCCTCGGCGCCGTCGCTGCCGCCTTCGCGCTGGCGGCGTTCTACTGGTCGTGGGCGATGGTGCCCAAGGTCGAGGAGCCGATCTACTTCGAGGTGCTGTTCTGGGGCGGCGGCCACACGCTGCAGTTCCAGCACGCGCTGCTGATGGTCGTCGCCTGGCTGTGGATCGGCGCGCATCTCGGGCAGCCGTCGAAGGCCTCGCCGCGCGCGCAGGCGGTCCTCTTCCTGGTCGCCGCCTTCCCGCTGCTCGCCGTGCCGCTGATCTACCTGACCGTGCCGCCGGGTTCACTGCCGCACATGGAGCTGTTCGCCAAGCTGATGAAGTGGGGCCACCCGTACATGGGGCCGCTGATCGTCGTCGGCATGCTGTCGCTGTGGGGCGTGCGCAAGGTTGCCGCGCATCCGGCGAAATCGGCCTTCGTCGCCTCGTTCGTGCTGTTCGCGCTGGGCGGCGTGCTCGGCTACCTGATCCAGGGTGCCAACGTCGTCATCCCCGCGCATTACCATGGCTCGACGGTCGGCGTGACGCTGGCCTTCATGGGGCTGGCCTACGTGCTGCTGCCGATGCTCGGCTTCGGCAAGGCGGAAGGGCGGATGGCGGTCTGGCAGCCCTACGTCTACGGTGCCGGCCAGCTGATCCACGTCCTCGGCCTCGCCTGGTCGGGCGGCTACGGCGTGCAGCGCAAGGTCGCCGGCGCCGAGCAAGCGCTGGTGACGTTGCCGCAGCAGATCGGCATGGGCATGATGGGCGCCGGCGGCGCGATCGCGGTGATCGGCGGCATCATGTTCATCCTCGTCTGCCTGAAGGCGATGAGCAAGCGGAGGCCGGCATGAACGAAAAGAAGGCGATGGCGCTGCTCGGCTTCACCAGCATGCTGACGCTGGCGACGGTCGGCTATCTCGGCTACCGCATGTACACGCTGAGCCAGATGCCGTCGCAGGAACAGCTGGCGCAGCAGGCGCGCGCCTCGCGCCAAGTCAGCGGCGAAGCGGCGCAGGCCGGCGCCGACGCGCTCATGGCGATGACGCTGCCCGACCTGAAGGGCGTGCCGCAGGCGCTGGCGCAGTGGAACGGCAAGATCCGCGTGATCAACTACTGGGCGACCTGGTGCCCACCCTGCGTCGAGGAAATGCCGATGCTGTCGCGGCTGGCCGAACGCTTCGCCGCCGAAGGCGTGCAGTTCGTCGGCATCGGCCTCGACGAGACCGAGAAGATGCAGGCCTTCGTGCAGAAGACGCCGGTGGCCTATCCGCTGCTGGCGGCGGGAACCAACCCCGGCGGCTCGCCGGCGCTGACGGTGAAGGGCATGCCGTACACGATCGTGCTCGGGCGCGACGGCAAGGTGGCGTTCTCGCTCTACGGCGCGGTCAGGGAGGAGGAACTCGATCCGCTGCTGCGCCGGCTGGTCGCCGCCAGGTAAGCCGCCGACTCCGGCAAAAACAAAGGCCGCCCGGCGCAATGCCGGGCGGCCTTTTTCGTCGGGCCGTCTCTTACTTCGCCTGCGGCTGCAAGGCCATCGAGCGCGCCGACAGCGTGAAGGCGTCGGAGAAGCATTGGCCGTCCTCGGCGCCGTGCGCCTTGAGGAAGGGGAAGATCGCCTCGACCATACGCACCGAACCGCAGGCGTAGATCTCGTGCCCCTTCAGCTCGGGGAAGTCGGCGAGGATCGCCTCGTGCACCATGCCGGTGCGACCGGTCCAGTGGTCCTCCGGCGCCGGCTCGGAGATGACCGGCACGAAGTGGAAGTTCGCATGTTCCTTCGCCCACTGCTGCGGCAGTTCCGGCAGGTAGAGGTCCTTCAGCTGGCGGACACCCCAGTAGAGGTGGATCGGGCGCTTGATGCCGCGGCGGAAGGCGTCCTCGACCATGCTCTTCACCGGCGCGAAGCCGGTGGCGCCGGCGACGAAGACGATCGGACGGTCGGATTCGCGTAGCGTGAAGTCGCCGATCGGGCCTTCGAAGCGGACCGCGTCGCCGACCTTCATGCCCTCGAACACGTGCGTCGTGAACCTGCCGCCCGGCATCAGGCGGATCTGCAGCTCGATGATGTCCCCGTAGTGCGGCGGGTTGGCGAACGAGAAGGCGCGGCGCTGGCCGTCGTCGAGGATGATGTTGATGTACTGGCCGGCCTTGAACTGGATCCGCTCGCTGCCGGGCAGTTTCAGCGTGACGCGCATGACGTCGTGCGTCAGCCGGGTCAGTTCGACGACGCTGGCGGTGTATTCCTTGATGTTGGTGCGGACGGCGCTGGCGTCGTACTCGATCTCGACATCCTCGAGCGCGGTCGCGCAGCAGGCGAGCACCTTGCCCTGCGCCAGTTCCTCGGCCGACAGCGCGTTCGGCTGGTAGAGGCCGGGATCGACCTTGCCGGCGAGCACCGTGCACTTGCAGACGCCGCAGCCGCCGTTGCGGCATTCGTAGGGCAGGTTGATGTCCTGGCGCAGGCCGGCGTCGAGGATGGTCTCGTCGAAGCGCTGCTTCACCGCGCGGTTGGCCGGATGGAAGGTGATCGCCGCTTCCGCCTTGGCGGCCCCGTGGCGCTTCGGCGGCAGCCACGGCACCAGCACGAAGACGATGCCGGCGCCGACGACCAGGTACCACAGCTTCAGCGGGTCCATTTCATAGACCAGCGCCAGCACGCCCAGCTCGAACCAATCGAAGCCGATGTTGGTCGGCACCACCGAGAAATCGGCTTCGCCGCCCTGGCTGAGCACCGGCTTGATCAGCGACAGCGCGATGAACATCAGCGTCACCGCATAGCGGATCGGTATCGGCGGATTGATGTGCGCACGCGGCACGCGCTGCACGTGCACCCACATGATGAAGACGACGATCAGCGGCGCGCCGAGGTGGATGAAGGCGAGCAGGGTAAACAGGCGGCTGTTCACACTGCCCTCGTAGAGGAAGTTGCGGATCACGGTGCCGTTGAACATCGGCAGCACGTCGAACCACTCGGCGACGGCGACGACGACGAACTGCGCCAGCTTGTCCCAGACCAGCATGAAGCCGTTGATGCCGGCGACGTACACCAGCACCAGCAGCACGACGCCGGTGATCCACGAGAAGGCGCGGAAACCGCGGTAGCGGTCGTAGGCGAAGTGGCGGATCAGGTGCAGGAACATCGTCAGGATCATGCCGTCGGTCGCGTAGCGGTGGATCGAACGCATGATGCCGCCGGCCCACCACTGGTCGTGGGTGATCGCCTCGACCGACTCGAAGGCGTCGTGGACGCCGGTGTCGGCGAAGATGTACAGGTAGAAGCCGGTGCCGACCAGCAGCCAGAACTGCCAGAAGCTGATCGTGCCGAGGTGGTAGAAGGGGTTCAGCTTGTCGCCGAAGGCGAGGTTGAACACGTTTTCGACGCGCATGAAACACCAGCGCAGGGTTGCTTGCAGTAACTTGACCATTTTCTTGTCCGCTCGAAGGTGGTGAGGGCGAATGCTTGACGGGAGGCTTACTTGAAGAAGAGGCCGCCCTTGTCGGGGTGGAAGTCGATGACCATCGCCTGCGCCGGTTTCAGCTCGACCGTTTCCTCCTTGATGAACTTCCAGCCCTCCTGCTTGACGTTGTCCTGCATGCGCACCGAGAACTTGTGCGTGCCGGCCTTCACTTCGAGGCGGCGGTACATCGTCGAGATGCCGTCCTTGTAGAGGCCGGTCGGGTGCAGCACGTGGCGGACGACGTTCTGGTCGTCGATGTCGAGCTCGAAGCGGATGTCGGAACGCTCGCGCGGGCAGTCCATCGGCGCGCGCATGTTCGGCGGCAGCTTGGCCAGTTCCTCGGGCGTGCGCTTGCGGCACTCGCGGTCGCCGAGGTGGCTGAACGACACCTTGATCACCGCGACGTCGTCGGGAATCTGCCGGTAGACGGGGTCGGTCGCGAAGTAGCCGATGAAGGCGGCGAAGGCGCCGTAGAGGACGACCTGGCCGGCGATGGCGGCGGCGGGTTTAAGCATGGTGGGCGGTTCTCCGAAGATAAGGTTGAAGCTTTTCGCCGGCAGCCGGCAGGCTGCGCAGCCTGTTTCTGAAGGCGGCGAGCGCGGCGGCCAGCGCGCCGTCGTCGTTGGCCGAGACGAAGGCGGCGGCCAGCCGTTCGGCGGGAATCCGGCCGCGCAGTTGCGGCTCGCGCCGGCGGCTCAGGCGCTCGATCGTCCACCGCTCGCCGAGGCGGTAGTCGCAGCCGCTCTCGCGGCAGCTGGCGACGAGTACGCCGTCGGCGCCGGTACGCAGCGCGTATTCTACGAACGACGGCGGCAGCATGCCGGCACAAACGAGCTCGATGACGGCGGTGTCGGCTGCCGCCAGCCTCCCGGCGTGCGCGCCGTGGGCGCAGCCGAAGACGAGCACGCGCGTCTCGCCCGCGAGCGCGGCGAGCTTGGCCTCCAGCTCGGCGCGCAGCGCATCGACTGGCAGTTGCGGCAGGTCGATGCCGGTGAGCAGCGTCTGCTGGCTGCGGAAGGGCGTCGACGACGGGCAGGCGCCGGCGCAGATGCCACAGCTCGCGCACAGCGCGTCGTCGACGACGGCAACCTGATAGCCGGCGCGCGTCGGGTGCGGCGCCATGGTCACAGCGGCATACGGGCAGTCCGCCTGGCAGCGCGTGCAGCCGTTGCAGTTCGCCGGATCGACGACGGCGACCGGCTGCCGCGTGCGCTTCGCCAGGAAGGGCAGCGCGCAGAGCAGCGCGGTGGCGCCGAACAGCAGCGTCCACACGGTGCCGGGCGAGGTGAGGTCGGTCAGCGGGTGCAGGAAGAGGATGAACCAGTCGAGGCGGGTTTCCGCCGCCACCGCGGCGAGGTTCGCCGGCGCGTCGCTGGTCGCCGGCTTCGCCAGCGCGAGCAGCAGCAGCGTCGCCGCCGTGCCGCCCATCAGCCGCCGCGACGGCAGGTGGTCGACCCGCGAGATGCGGTGCACGTGCGCCCACAATGCGGCGAGCAGCAGGATCGGCAGGCCGAGGTGGATGAACACCAGCAGCGTGAAGAAGCGGTCGTTGATCGAGTCCGGCGCGAGGAAGTTGCGCGCCGACGGCTCGCTGAAGATCGGCAGCCAGTCGAGCAGCTCGGTGGTCGCGATCGCCGAGAACTGCGCCAGCTGGTCCCAGACGATCCAGTAGCCGCCGATGCCGCTGGCGAACGCGAGCCAGATCAGCGGCACGCCGGTGAGCCACGAGTAGAAGCGGAAGCCGGTGTAGCGGCCGTAGGCGAACTCGCGGACGAGGTGCAGGCCCATCGCCAGCACGAAGCCGTCGGACGCGTAGCGGTGCAGGCTGCGCAGGATGCCGCCGAAGTACCACTGCTCCTCGGAGAGCGCGCCGATCGACGAATAGACCTGGGCGACGCCGGTGTCGAGCGCGATGTACAGGTAGAGGCCGCTGCCGACGATGATCCAGAGCAGGAACAGGCCGAGCGCGCCGAGGTGGCGCAAGGGGTTGTGCGCGCCGCCGAAAAACAGGTCGAAGGCCTCCTCGCACCGCTGGAACGGCACCCGGATGAGCTGGCGGAAGTGGGCTTCGAGGATCACGGAATCGTCCGCGGGAATATCCGTACTGGCAGCGTTGGTTTATTAGCCGCTAATGATATTCTTCGCCGCATCAAGGCGACTTGACCCGCATCAATTCCGGCCGATTTCGCCGGCGGCGGCTCAGGCGTTCCCGAGGCGCTTCCGCACCTGGTTCGGGCGCACCCCGGGAGTACTTCCGCGCAAGGTGCTTCCGCACCTGGCTCAGGCGACGGGCGGGTCTTCGCGGCGCCGGTTGCGCCACATGTTGATCGACAGGTAGATCGTGAAGCCGACGAAGGTGAGGAAGCCGGCGACCATCATGTACACCGAGTAGTTGGTGCGGTAGCGGCCGGACACCGGGTCGTAGACCGAGCACAGGATGCGCACCCGTTCCATCAGCTCCTTGACCGTGCTCGCCTCGGCCGGGATCGCCGAGTTCGCGATCAGCAGCTTCAACGGCTCGGCGAGGTCCTTGGGCGTGAACTTCTCGCCATAGACCTGGCGGACGATCCTGCCGTCGGCGTCGACCAGCGTCACCTGGTTGAGGTGGTCGAAGCCGGCCGGCGTCGCCACGTAGCTGAAGCCGAAGTTCTGCGTCACGTCGCCGACGATCGCCGGCGCCGGGCTGAGAAACTCCCAGTTCGGCAGGTCGAGCCCGTAGCGCTTGGCGAAGTCCTTCATCGCCTGCGGCGAATCGAAGGGCTGGTTGAAGCCGATGGTAACGATGTTGAAGCGGTCGGCGCCCATCACGCTGACGGTCTCGTCGATGGCCTTCTGCAGGTTGCGCGTGGTCGTCGGGCAGACCTGGAAGCAGGCGGTGTAGATGAAGTTGACCAGCAGCGGCTTGCCCTTGAAGCGGGACATTTCGACCGGCTTGCCGTCGCGGTCGAGCAGCGCGAAGTTGCCGACCGGCTGGCCGATCGCCGCCTGCGAGCGCTCGAAGGCGGCGTTCTCGTCGAGCGTCGTCAGCGTCAGCCCGGGGCTGAGCGAGGTCGCCGGGCGGGCGGTCAACTTGGGCTTGTCCGGGTTCGCGTCGTCGGCGGCGGCGGCCGGCAGCGACAGCGAGAGCGCGGCCGCGCATGCGGCCAGGAGGAAGCGAAGGGTCACCCGCAGGGTCCGGTCAGAATTGGGCGTCGATGATCGCGCCCAGCAACACCAGAGTCAACTGGATCAGCGACGCGTGGAAGCAGGCGAGCGCGGTCTTGCGCTCGGGATTCCGCGTCAGCTGCCAGGCCTTCTGGATGAACAGCCCGCCGCCGAGCACGGCGGCGCCGAGATAGACCCAGCCGAGGCCGAAGGCGGCCGGCAGCAGCGAGGCGGCGACCAGCGCCAGCGTGCTGTAGAAGATGGTCCGGGCGGCCCGCTCGTTGCCGACGACGACCGGCAGCATCGGCACGCCGGCGGCGGCGTAGTCGTCCCGGCAGGCGATCGCCAGCGACCAGAAGTGCGGCGGCGTCCACAGGAAGAGCACGAAGGCCAGCGCCAGCGGCACGGCGCCGTGGCCGGGGTCGGCGGCGGTGGCGCCGGCGAGCACCGCCCAGCTGCCGGCCAGCCCGCCGAAGACGATGTTCAGCCAGGTGCGGCGCTTCAGCCAGACGGTGTAGACGATCGCGTAGAAGAAGGCGCCGAGGAAGACGTAGAGCGCCGCCCAGGCGTTCAGCGCGAGCCAGGCGGCGCCGACCGAGGTTACCGTCAGCACGCCGATGACGCCGAGCCAGAACGGGCCGTGCTTGATCTGGCCGGTGACGAAGGGGCGGTTGCGTGTGCGCGCCATCTTCGGGTCGAGGTCGTGCTCGTAATACTGGTTGAAGGCGCCGGCGGCGGCCGACGAGACGAGCACCGACAGCGTCAGCACGATCAGCTGCAGCGCCGACAGGCTCGGGCCGGAACTGACCGCGAGGCCGGCCAGTGCGGTAAACGTGATCACCACCCCGATGCGCAGTTTGAACAGGCCGAGGATGGTGCGTACCGTGAGACCGGGTGCGCTGGCGGTGGGCGTCGTCGATTGCATAGGCGTTCTTGTGTGGCGCTCGATGGAGTGGTTCGTGATCGGGAACCTGCTTGAATCGCCCCTGCGGACAAGGGCGATTGAGGCAGGCCCCGCGCCCGGAGGCGCGGGGAAGCTGCGCTTAGCTCAGCAGCCAGACTTCGGACAGGTACTTCCAGTTCACGAAGTAGTACAGCACGAAGGAGACCAGCAGGGCCATCACCAGGACGACGGTGCCGGGGACGCCGACGTGGTCGCTGCCATGATGCGAGGCCGAAGCGGCCGGCGTCGCGGCCGGGATCGGGGTCGGCTTGTCGGAGACGGCGCCGCCTTCGAGCTTCTTGCCCCACAGCAGCGAGCCGACGACCAGGTAGATCCACAGCGCGCCGCCGATGATGGTGATCACGCCGAAGAAGCCGGTCATGCCCATCATCAGGTAGGCGGCACCCGGCCACTCATACTGGAACGGCGCGCCCGAGAAGGCCATGTCCCAGTGACGGCGGGAAACGCCCAGCGTGCCGGCGCCCATCATGACGAGGCCGGTGATCGACATCGCGATGCCGAACAGGTACGGCTGGATCTGGCACAGCTTCGGGTGGATCATTTCGCGCTTGAACAGCGTCGGCACCAGCAGGTAGGTCACCGCCATGAAGGCCAGCGTCGTACCCGTGACGACCGTGGTGTGGAAGTGGCCCGGCACGTAGAAGGTGTTGTGCATCAGCATGTTGATCTGCTCGGTACCGAGCACGACGCCGGAGATGCCGCCGAGGAAGCCGAACGACACCAGCGAGATGAACATGCCCGAGAAGGCCGGGTTGCCCCACGGCGCCTTGCGCAGCCACTCGAACAGACCGTTGGTGAAGCCCTTGCGACGTTGGGCCGCTTCGATCGCGCCCGGCACGGTGAAGCCGTGGATCATCGAGGCCATCACCGCGAAGTACATGAAGTACGACGTGTTCAGCACCTTCCACTCGGCGCTCATGCCCGGGTCGGACAGCAGGTGGTGGGCCGAGGCGAGCTGCAGGAACAGGATGTACATCAGGAACGCGCCGCGCGACACCTTTTCCGACAGCGGCTTGGCGCCGATGACGATGGCCGGGATCAGGTACCAGATGGCGACGTGGGCCGAGACGTTGATCTGCTGCGACGAGTGGCCCAGACCCCACCAGACCATGCGGTACAGCTGGGCGTCGATTTCCTTGATCAGGCCGACGGACCACAGGAAGGTCGGCAGCAGGATGCCGGCGCCGGTGAGGATGGTGAACACGGCGATGATCGCGGCGGTCAGCGCGCCGAAGGTGACCATCGGGATCGAGCCGGTGTAGGTCTTGTCCTTCTTGGCGACGACCAGCGTGCCGAAGAACACGCCGCAGCCGATCAGCGCGCCGACGGCGAACAGGATCAGGCCGAGGTAGAAGTGCGGCGCGGCCTGCATCGGCACGTACGACGTGAACATCACGCTCGACTCGCCCTGGAAGATGGCGACGTTGGTCATGACGCTACCGACGACCATCAGCCAGAACTGCACCCAGCCCCATTTCGGCGCGGCCAGGCGGCAGCGCAGCAGGACCGAGGAGGCGAAGTAGAGCACCGCCATCTCGAAGAAGATGATCCAGCACAGCAGCATGTCGATGCCGTGCGCGGTGAGGATCGTGTAGAACTGGTCCGGCGGCAGCAGCTTGAACGCCGGCCAGCGGGTCATGATGACGCCGATCGCGGTGATGCCGCCGACGAGCAGCCAGAGCACGGCGACGACGGCATTCCATTTCATCAGTTTCTCGGCGTGCGCCTCGAACTGAAGCCCGGATGCCGGGCAGGTGCGGTAAGTGGTTGCCACTATTTATTCCCCCTTATTTCACGTAGATCCGGCCGAGCATCGAGTGGTGACCGATGCCGCAGAACTCGTTGCAGACGATGGCGAAGGTGCCGGTCGAGGTCGGGGTCATCTTGACCACGTGCTCGTAGCCCGGGACCACCTGGATGTTGATGTTCACCGGCTGCAGCGAGAAGCCGTGGTTGTAGTCCATCGACGACAGGTGGATCTTGTATTCCTTGCCCTTCTCGAGTTCGAGGATCGGGTACCAGTTCCACAGGCGGGCGATCAGGTAGCCGTCACCGCCGGCCGGAACCTTGACCACCGGGATTTCCTGGTCGGTTTCCTTGCGGATGGTATTTTCGGCGATGAACTTCTCGGCCTTGGCGGCGAACGCCTCGGGGGTGGTCTTGTAGGCCTCGTTGGAAAGGTTTTGCTTTCCGTAGATGTGCCAGTAGATCATCATGACGAACATGATCATGCCCCAGACGAAGGCGATCGCGATCCACAACCACTCGGTCTTGGCGATCGGTTCCTTCCACCAGAGCCGTTCCGACGGCGGCAGAATTGCACTCATTGAGTTCTCCCTCTATTGGTTGAAATTACTTGGCAAGCGGAGTGTTCATGATGTCGACGATGCCCCACAGCGTGTAGAGGATCGTCGGCGAGGCGACACCCAGGAACAGCAAAAGGAAGTGGTTGTCGAGCAGCTTCTGCATGAACGGAACGTCGTCGTCGTTGTTGTCGGCCATCTTGTTACCCTCCATCGTTATTGGCGCTTGCGGCGCACGGTAAATCGCAAAAAAGACAAACTTTTACGGTACTTCGGCACAGTGCGCGAAGCATACCCGCAGTGGGCTTTACGGTGAATTGACGCACATCAAAAAGATGCGGCGGATTGTCGCAGGGGGCGCGGATTGTCGCATGGAATGGCGGGCGGGAAAGCGCCTATAATCCTTTCCTTTTTCAGCTCCCGGATTCGCGCATGGACCGCTCCGCCCGCCGCCAGCTCGCCACCTGGCTGTTCATCTGCAGTGCAATGGTTTTCTCGATTCTCGTCGTCGGCGGCATTACCCGCCTGACCCATTCCGGCTTGTCGATCGTCGAGTGGCAGCCGATCGTCGGTATCGTTCCACCGCTGAATGCGCAGGAATGGGACGAAACCTTCGAAAAGTACAAGAAAACCCCCGAATACCAGAAGGTCAATCACCAGATGTCGGTCGACGAATTCAAGGGGATCTTCTTCTGGGAATACCTGCACCGCGTCCTCGGGCGACTGATCGGCGTCGTCTTCTTCGTGCCTTTCGCCTATTTCTGGCTGCGCCGGAAGATTTCCCCGCAGCTGGTGCCCAAGCTGCTCGGCATCTTCGCGCTCGGCGGGTTGCAGGGGGCGATGGGCTGGTACATGGTCAAGAGCGGACTGGTCGACGATCCGCGCGTCAGCCAGTACCGCCTGACCGCGCACCTGTCGATCGCCTTCCTGATCTTCATCTCGATGTTCTGGGTGGCGCTCGACCTCGTCGCCGAGCGCGCGCGGGCGACCGCCGACGCCGCGCTGCGCCGGTTGCAGCGGATCGGCTTCTGGCTGGCGATCCTCGTCTTCTACATGGTGATCACCGGCGGCTTCGTCGCCGGCATCCGCGCCGGCAAGGCCTACAACACCTTCCCGCTGATGAACGGGCACGTCATTCCGCCCGAGATTTTCATGATCGAGCCGTGGTACCTGAACTTCTTCAACAACATGGCCACCGTCCAGTTCGACCACCGGCTCGGTGCCTGGCTGCTCGCCTTCCTGGTGCCGTGGTTCTGGTTCCAGCTGCGCCGGGGCCCGGTGTCGGCGCGCGCGCGGCTGGCGGCGACGGCGCTGCTGGTGGTGCTGGCGGCCCAGATCGGGCTCGGCATCGCGACGCTGCTGCTGGCGGTGCCGGTCGCACTCGGCGCCGCCCACCAGGGCGGGGCGATGGTCGTCTTCGGCGTGCTGCTGTGGCTCAACCACGAGCTGCGGGTGGCGCCTGCCGCCGCCGGTGGCCGCCGGTGAGCGCTGACGACCGCCGCCGCGCCGTCGTGCGCGGGTTGGCGCTGGCGATTGCCGCGCTTTCGCTGCTGGTGGTCGCGGTCAGTGCCTACCTGCGCCTCGACGCGGCCGGCGTCGGCTGTGCCGACTGGCCGGCCTGCTACGCGCAGATCCTCTCCGGCGAGCCGGCGCCGCTGCACTACGGCGCCGCCCGCCTGCTGCACCGCATTGCCGCGACGGCGGCGCTGCTGCTCGCCATCGTCCTCGTCTGGCGCTGCCTGCGCCCGTCGCCGCTGCCGGCGGCACGCTACGCGGTGCTGCTGTTGCTGCTGATGCTGGCACTGTCGGGCCTCGGCTTCCTCAGTGCCGATCCGCGCCGGGCGCTGGTCGGCTTCCTCAACATCGTCGGCGGCCTTGGCCTGGTCAGCTTCGCCTGGCGCACGGCGCTGGCGGCGCAGCAGGAGGCCGCGCCGGCCTCCGCGCCCGGCTGCCGGCTGCTGACGCTGGGCGGCGGCGCACTGACGGCGGCGGTCCTGCTCGGTGCCTGGATCGGCGCCACCTATTCGGCGGCCGCCTGCCCGTCGCTGCCCGGCTGCGACGGCGGATCGCTGGCCGCCGGCTGGCAGGCACTGAACCCGCTGCTGCAGCCGGCCGCACCGGCGCTGCCGGGCGATGCCGGCGCTGCCGCGCTGCACCTGCTGCACCGTGCCTTCGCGCTGCTTGCACTGCTGCTGCTCGGCGCAGCCGCGTGGCGGGCGCTGCGCCGGCCGGAACGGCGGCCGGCGGCGCTGGCGCTGGCAGCGTTGCTCGTGCTGGTCTTCGTGATGGGATTGGCCGCGGTCGCCAGCGGCCTCGGCCTGTGGCTGATCGTCGGCCACGGCGTCGCGGCGGCGGCGTTGCTGGCGGCGCTGGCGACGCTGCAGCGCCGCATGGCGTAGCGGCGTCCGCAGGCAAGAGGCGGCGCACCGGGCGGTGCGCCGCGGGGCGGGTCAGTGACCCTGGTGGCCGTGCTTGTGGTCGCTGGCGGCGGTGCTGGCGGTCAGTTCGCGCACTTCGGCCTTCACTTCGACCGACTGGATCTTCTTGTCCTTCGTTTCGACCTGCAGCGTCAGCGGCACGGTGTCGCCCTTCTTCAGCTGCTGCCTGAGGTCCATCAGCATCACGTGATAGCCGCCGGGTGCGAGGCTGACCGTCTTGCCGGCGGGCACCTCGAGGCGCGGCGTCGGGCGCATCTTCATGACGCCGCCGTCCATCTTCATCTCGTGGATCTCGGTGACGCCGGCGACCGGGCTGGCGACGCCGACGACGACGGCACCGGCCGGCGCGCTCAGCTCCATGAAGGCGCCGGTGGCCTTCTGCCCGGCGACGGTGCCGCGGACCCACGGCGTCTTCACGTCGAGGTCGGCGGCAAACGCGCCGGTCGAGAAGAGGGCGAGCAGCGCGGCGGCGGCTTGGCTACGGATCGGTTTCAAGCGGGGCTCCTTCGCAATTCCAGTGAGAGGCGCCGGCGACGGGGCCGGCCGCGCGATTATAGACGGCGGGACGGGGGCCGCCGCCTGCGGCAAATCGCCGCAGGCGCGGCGGTGCCGCTCAGGGTTTCCTGATCCAGTTGCCGTGCTCGTCCTCCATCCACCAGCCGGATTTGAACTGCTCGCGCCAGCGCTTGGCCATCATTTCCTTGACCACGGGAATCGCTTCCTTGCCGCCATGCGCCTCGGCGATCGCGTAGATCAGCGACATGCGGTCCGGATTTTCCTGGTCGATCGTCTTGCCGGCCGCCTGTTGTACGGAGAGGTGTTGCCGACTGAGCCTTTCCTGGTCGCGAACCTTGACCATGCCGTTGATGTCGAGACCCATGATGCCGGCGTCGAAGAAACGGATCAGGCGCGATTGGCGCTGCGCCAACGAGTGCCGCACCGCGATCACCGGCGGCGTGCCGATGTCGAGGTTGATCTGGCTCGGGGTCGGCGGCGCGGCGAGCGCCGGCTGCGAAGTCAATGAGATGGCAGCGGCGAGGGCGAGAAGCAGGCGTTTCATGGGGACGGACTCCGGTAGGTCATTTGCCGGCGAGCAGCAGTTTCAGGTCGGCGGCGATGTTGGCGGGATCTTCGCCGTGGCGTAGCAGCAGGCGCAGGCGACCCTGCGGGTCGAAGGCGTAGCTGCCGGTCGAGTGGTCGATGCTGTAGGTGTCCGCGGTCTTGCCCGGCTGCTTCGCGTAGAACACCTTGAATTCCTTCGCCAGCGCGGCGATTGTCGCGTCGTCGCCACGCAGGCCGACGAAGCCCGGGTCGAACTGCGGCACGTACTGCGCGAGCAGCGCCTGCGTATCGCGCGCCGGGTCGAGCGTGACGAAGACGACCTGCACGCGCTTGCCGTCGTCGCCGAGCAGCTTCACCGCCTCGCGCATCGCGGAGAGCGTCGTCGGGCAGACGTCGGGGCACTGCGTGAAGCCGAAGAAGAGGACCACCGCCTTGCCCTTGAAGTCGGCGAGCCGGCGCGGCTGGCCGGTGTGGTCGGTGAGCGCGAAGTCCTTGCCCCAGTCGACGCCGGAGATGTCGGTGGACTTGAAGGCCGGCGGCGGTTCGCTGCAGCCGGCGAGCAGCACGGCGAGGCCGAGGAGGAGGGCGAGCAGTATTTTCATCGCTGGCGGTGCGGTCGGGCGTGAGGTTGCGGAGGCCGGGGACGGCGAGGCGTCCCCGGCGCGAGGCCCGCATTATACCCGGCCGCCGGCGCCGCCCGCCGCGGCATGATGCCGCAGCCGGCGCCGGCTGCGGCTCAGCCCTGCGCCGCCGCCGGCCAGCCGCCGCCGAGCGCCTTGAACAGGTCGGCGAGCGCGGCGCGGGCGGCGCGTTCGCTGTCGATGCGCGCGAGTTCGACGGCGAGCAGGTTGCGCTCGACGTCGAGCACCTCGAGCCGGCTGGCGATGCCCGCGTCGTGGCGCAGGCGGGCCTGCTGCAGCGCCTTTTCCAGCGCCGCCGCCCGGGTCGTCTCCGCCTCCAGCTTGTCGCGCGCGGCGCGCTGCGCGGCGAGCGCGTCGCGCACGTCCTTGAACGCCGCCGCCACCGCCTGCCGGTACTGGGCCAGCGCCTGCTCGCGGCGGGCTTCCGCGGCGGCGACGTTGAAGCCGATGCGGCCGGCGTTCCAGATCGGCTGCGTGATCGCCGCGGCGAACTGGAAGATGCCGGCCGGGCCGGAGAACAGGTCGGAGAAGGCGGTGCTCTCGCTGCCGAGGTAGGCGGTCAGGCCGACGCTCGGGAAGTACTGCGCGCGGGCGGCGCCGATGCGGGCGTTGGCGGCGACCAGCCGCTGCTCCGCTTCCTGCAGGTCCGGGCGGCGCAGCAGCAGGTCGGAGGGCAGCCCGGCCGGCACCTGCAGCGCCGGCAACGCGCCCGGTGCGCCGCGCTCCGGCGTGTCCTCGAGCACGGCCCGCGGCGAGCGGCCGAGCAGCAGCGCCAGCGCGCTCTCGGCGCGGTCGCGTGCCTGCGTCAGCTCGGCCAGCCGGGCGCGCGCATCGGCGGCGTCGGCCTCGATCTGGCGCAGGTCGTACTCGGAGCCGAGGCCGGCCTCGGCGCGCAGCCGGTAGAGCGCGAGGTTCTCGTCGCGGCCGGCCGCCGTGCGCTTGGCCGTGGCTTCCTGCGCGTCGGCGGCGAGCAGCGCGAAATACTGCTGTGCGACCTGCGCGGTCAGCGCCAGACGCACCGCGTCGCGCGCCGACTCGGCGGCGAGCAGGTCGGCGCGGGCAGCCTCGTCGGCGCGCCGGTACTTGCCCCAGAGGTCGACTTCCCAGGCCACGTCGACGGTCGCCCGGTAGCTGTTCTGGATGCGCGGGATGTTCGCCGGCAGCGGCATCGCGCCCTTCAGCGAGCTCTGCGTGCGGTTCCCGGAGAGGCCGGCGGTCACCGTTGGGTAGCGGTCGGATTCGGCGATGCCGGCGAGCGCCTGCGCTTCGAGCACGCGCGCCGCGGCGACGCGGGCGTCGGCGTTGTGCGCCAGCGCCTCGTCGACCAGGCGGTCGAGCAGCGGGTCGGCGTACAGCGTCCACCAGCGTTCGCCGGCGCGGTCGGCGACCTGCGCGGCGGCGGCGTTGCCGGCCGCGGTGCGCTGCGCCCAGGCCTGCGGCAGCTCCAGTTCCGGCCGCGCGTAGTCGGGGCCGACGGCGCAGCCGGCGAGCAGCGCGGCGGCGGCGAGCGGGGCGAGTTTGAAATATGGTTGCTTCAACTTACTCATCGTTGTCTCCTGCGGCTTCTTCCTTCTGCACGCGCCGCATCAGTTTCTCGTGCGCCTTGGCGTGCGTCGCGTGCACTTCGGTGAACAGTTCGTCGGTGCTGCGCGCCTCGCGCAGCTGGCGGTCGGCGATCAGCCGGTAGAACAGCGGTACGAAGAAGATGGCGAGGAAGGTCGCCGCCAGCATGCCGCCCATGACCCCGGTGCCGACCGCCTGCCGCGCGCCGGCGCCGGCGCCGTGCGAGATGGCGAGCGGCAGCACGCCGAGGATGAAGGCCAGCGAGGTCATCAGGATCGGGCGGAAGCGCAGCCGCGCCGCCTCGATCGCCGCCGCCGCCGCGCTCATCCCTTCCTGGTGCTTGTAGATCGCGAACTCGACGATCAGGATCGCGTTCTTCGCGGCCAGCCCGAGCAGCGTGACCAGGCCGATCTGGAAATAGACGTCGTTCGACATGCCGCGCAGCCAGACCGCGGCGAGCGCGCCGAAGGTGCCGAAGGGCAGCGCCAGCAGCACGGCGAGCGGCAGCGACCAGCGCTCGTATTGCGCGGCGAGGATCAGGAAGACCATCAGCGCGCCCAAGCCGAGCGCGAAGCCCGAATCGCCGCTCGACTTCTTCTCCTGGAACGAGGCGCCGCCCCAGTCGAAGCCGAAGTCCGCCGGCAGCGTCTCCTTGGCGATCTGCTCGACGCGTTCGATGACCTGGCCGGACGAGATGCCGGGCACGCCGGAGCCGATGATCTTCACCGACGGCAGGTTGTTGAAGCGCTCCAGCGTCTCCGGGCCGGTCGTCTGCCGCACCTGCGCCAGCGCGCCGAGCGGCACCATCTCGCCGCGCTCGGAGCGCACGTAGATGCCGTTGACGTCGGTCGGTCGCGCGCGGAAGCCGGGCTCGGCGGAGAGCAGCACCTGCCAGGCGCGGCCGAACTTGTTGAAGTCGTTCACGTAGTAGGTGCCGAGCGTCGCCGACAGCGTGTCGAACAGCCCGTCGAGCGGCACGCCGAGCGCCTTCGCCTTCTCGCGGTCGACGGCGACGTCGAGCTGCGGCACGTTCGAACGCCACATCGACGACACCATGGCGAAGGTCGGATCCTGGCGCAGCTTGCCGATGAAGGCTTCGCTGACCTCGGCCAGGCGCTTGGCGTCGCCCTCGCCGCGGTTCTGCAGGTAGAACTCGAAGCCGCCGGAGTTGCCAAGGCCGAAGATCGCCGGCGGGCCGAAGGCCAGCACCAGCGCCTCCTTGATGTGCGCGGTCTTCATGAACAGCTCGCCGACCAGCGCGTTCGCCGGCACCTGCCGTTCGTCCCAGTGCTTGAGGACGACGAAGAAGGTCGCGGCGTTGTTCTTGAAGCTGCCGCCGATGAAGTCGAGTCCGGTGAAGGCCACTGTCTTGGCGACGTTCGGGTTCTCGCGGATGATCGCGTCGACCTGGCTGACGATGCGGTCGGTACGCTCGAGCGAGGCACCGTCCGGCAGGTACACGGCGGTGATGTAGTAGCCCTGGTCCTCGTCCGGCACCAGGCTGCCCGGCGTCATCTTCCAGAAGCCGGCGGCGAGCGCGACCATGCCGGCGAACAGCACGAGGCCGAGCGCGCCGCGGCGGATCAGCCAGGCGACGCCGGCGGTGTAGCGGCCGGTGACGCGCGCGAACCAGGCGTTGAAGGCGGCGAAGAAGCGGTTCTCGGCCTTGTGCTCGTGCTTCAGGATCAGCACGCACAGCGAAGGCGTCAGCGTCAGCGCGACGACGCCGGAGATGACGACGGCGATGGCGATGGTCACCGCGAACTGGCGGTAGAGCTCGCCGGTCAGCCCGCCGAGGAAGGCGATCGGCACGAACACCGCGCACAGCACCAGCACGATCGCGATCACCGGTCCGGTCACCTCGCGCATCGCCTGGATCGCCGCCGCCTTCGCCGCGATCTTCTCCTCGTGCATGATGCGCTCGACGTTCTCGAGCACGACGATGGCGTCGTCGACGACGATGCCGATCGACAGCACCATGCCGAACAGCGTCAGCGTGTTGATCGAGTAGCCGAGCAGGTGCAGGCCGGCGAAGGTGCCGATCAGCGACACCGGCACCGCCAGCGTCGGGATCAGCGTCGCGCGCCAGTTCTGCAGGAACAGGTAGACGACGAGGAAGACCAGCAGCATCGCCTCGGCCAGCGTCTTCAGCACCTCGCGGATCGAGACCTGGACGAAGTCGGTGGTGTCGTACGGGATGTCGACGGTGAGCCCGTCGGGGAAGCGCGTCGACAGCTCGCCGATCGTCTTCTTCACCTCCTGCGCGACGTCGAGCGCGTTGGCGCCGGGCTTCAGGAAGATGCCGACCAGCGTCGCCGGCTTGCCGGAGAGGCGGCCGATGAAGTCGTAGTCGCGCGAGCCGAGCTCGATGCGGGCGACGTCCTTCAGCTTCAGCAGCGAGCCGTCGCCGTTGGCGCGCACGACGATGTTCTCGAACTCGGCGACCGTCGCCAGCCGACCCTTGGTGTTCACGGTCAGCGCCAGCTCCTGGCCGCCGGCCGTCGGCGGCTGGCCGATGCGGCCGACCGCGTACTGCGCGTTCTGCTCGTTGATCGCGCGCACGATGTCGCCGCTCGCCAGCTTCAGCTGGGCGAGGCGGTCCGGCTTCAGCCAGACGCGCATCGCGTAGTCCTTGGCGCCGAAGATCTGCACGTTGGTCGTGCCCGGGATGCGCTTGATCACGTCGAGCACGTTCAGGGTCACGTAGTTGCTGGTGTACAGGTCGTCGTAGCGGCCGTCGGGCGAGGTGAAGGCGAGCACCTGCAGGAACGAGGACGAGGACTTGTCGACCTGGATGCCCTGCCGGCGCACCTCCAGCGGCAGCCGTGCCTCGGCCTGCTTGACGCGGTTGTTGACGTTGATCACCGCCTGGTCGATGTCGGTGCCGATCTCGAAGGTGACGTAGAGCTCGACGCGGCCGTTCGAGGCCGAGGTCGAGTTCATGTAGAGCATGCCCTCGACGCCGTTGATCTGCGTCTCCAGCGGCGCGGCGACGGTCTTTTCCAGCACCTCGGCCGAGGCGCCGGGGTAGGTGGCGGCGACGATCACCTGCGGCGGCGCGATCTCGGGATACTGCGCGATCGGCAGCCCGCGCATCGCGGCGAGGCCGGCGATCATGATGAAGATCGAGATCACCATCGCGAAGATGGGCCGATCGATGAAGAAGCGCGAGAACATGGCTCAGCTCCCCGCCTTGGCGTCGCCCGCCTTGGGCGCCGCGGCCGGCGTTGCAGCCGGCGCTGTCGCCGGCGTTGCCACCTGCACCGGCGCGCCGGGGCCGAGCTTCAGGACGCCGTCGACGATCACCTGCTCGCCGGCCGTCAGACCCGAGGTGACGACGACGTCGCCGCCCCGCCATTCGTCGGTGCTCACCGGCCGGATCTCGGCCTTGTTCTCCTTGCCGACGACGAATACGAACTTGCCCTTCGGCCCTTCCAGCACCGCGCGCTGCGGCACGCGGAAGACGTTGCTGCGCACCGCTCCGGAGAGCTGGACGCGGACGAACTGGCCGGGCTGCAGCAGGCCGGCGGGGTTCGGCACCTCGGCGCGGCCCTCGCTGGTGCCGGTCTCGCGCGAGACGCGTACGTCGGCGAAATCGGTGTGGCCGGTCTGCGCGTAGGAGCTGCCGTCGGCCAGCTTCAGGCTGACCTGGAAGCGGCCGTCGGCGGGCAGTTGCAGGCGCCTGGCATCGACCTCCTGGCGCAGCTTCAGGCGCTCGTTGTCGGGGATGCCGAAGATCACCTGCATCGGGTCGGTCTGCGTCACCGTCGTCAGCAGCACGTCCGGGCCGGAGACGAGCGAACCTTCGGACTTCAGCGCGCGGCTGGCGACGCCGGCGATCGGCGACTCGACGCGCGTCCACTCCAGGTTCAGCTTCGCCTCGCGCAGCCGGGCGCGCGCGGCGAGCAGGTCGGCCTGGCCGATCGCCTCGGCCGACACCGCGTCGTCGAATTCCTTCTGGCTGACCGCCTTCGCCGCGATCAGCGGCTGCAGCCGCGCCGCGTCGCGCTGCGCCTGCGCGTGGCGCGCCTCGGCGGCGGCGACATCGGCCTCGGCGCGCGCCAGCGCGGCCGCGAACGGCGCCGGGTCGATCGTGAACAGCGACTGGCCGGCCTTGACCCGGCTGCCCTCGACGTAGTTGCGCTTCTCCAGGATGCCGGTGACGCGGGCGCGCACCTCGACTTCGCGCGCGCCGAGGGTCTGCGCCGTGTACTCGAAGCTGACCGGCAGGTTCTCCGGCTGCACCGCAACCGCCGCCACCGGTACCGGGCCGTGCGGCATGCCGCCGTTCGGGGCGCCCTGGCCGCAGGCGGCCAGCGCCGCGGCGGCGAGCAGTGCCGCGAGCGCGCCGCGGCGGGACAGCGGGAAGTGCGAGCGAGCGCTCGCTGCCGGTTTGTCAGTGGAGAAACATACGTCGGGGTGTGCCATGGCGACCTCGTGTTTGTCGTCGCCGGCAACGGGATCGCCGCTGCCGGTCAGGGTTGGGGTTGTTTTTCCGGGGTAGGAAAGCGGATAATACATACATGCGTGTATGTATGTAAATAGCCCGTCACCGCCGGCGGCACCGGCGCGGTTTCCGTGCACATGGAGTCGCCGGCGGGGCTGTGGTTCAATCGCGACGGGAGGAAAAAGATGGTTCGCAAAACCAAGGAAGAGGCGCTGGAAACGCGCCACCGCATTCTCGATGCGGCGGAGCGGGTGTTCCACGCGCAGGGCGTCGCGCGCACCTCGCTGGCGCAGATCGCCGAGGCCGCCGGCGTCACCCGCGGCGCGATCTACTGGCATTTCGCCAACAAGGCCGACCTGTTCGACGCGATGATGCAGCGCGTGATCGCACCGACCGAGGCCGGCTGTCTCGACCCGGCGCTGCTCGAGGCCGACGACCCGCTGGCGGCGATGCGCGAGCTGGCGCTCGACTTCCTGATGCAGGTCGCGCGCGATCCGCAGCACCAGCGCGTGTTCGAGATCGCCATCCACAAGAGCGAGTACGTTGGCGAGATGGCCGACGCGCGCGACCGGCACCTCGACTGCGCGCGCCGCCACCGCGTGCTGCTCGAGGCGGCGATGCGGAAGGCGCAGGACAAGGGGCTGGTCGCCCGCCGTCATCACCCGCAGGCGGCGGTGGAGGGGCTGATCGCGCTGATCGACGGCCTGCTGCTGAACTGGACGCTGGACAACGCCCTCTTCCCGCTCGCCGACTACGCCGCGCCGATCATCGACACCTATCTCGCCGGCCTGCGCGCTGCCTGAGCGATGGGCTCGACGCGTCGCGACGACGTGCCCTTGGGCTGCGGCTGAAGGGGCGCTGCCGCCTGCTCTAGCCCCTCGAGGATCGGGCAGTCCGGCCGGTGGTCGCCGTGGCAGTGCGCCGCGAGCTCCCTCAGCGCGCCGATCATCCCGTTCAGCTCGGCGACCTTCGCTTCCAGCGTCGCGATGTGCGCCTGCGCCAGCCGCTTGACCTCGCGGCTCGCGCGCTGGCGGTTGCGCCACAGCGACAGCAGCTCGCCGATCGCCTCCAGCCCGAAGCCCAGGTCGCGTGCCGTGCGGATGAAGCGCAGCGTGCTCACGTCCTTCTCGCTGTAGCGCCGATAGCCGGCGTCCGAACGCGCTGCCGCCGGCAGCAGGCCGATCGTCTCGTAGTGGCGGATCATCTTGGCGCTGACGCCGCTCTGTTGTGCTGCCTGGCCGATGTTCATCGCTGCGCTCCGCAAAACCGGAAGAAGTAGGGGAAGGATAACCGCTGCGCATCATCGCCGCGCTCCGCCGATGGCGGCCGGCGACCAGCGTGCCAGCAGCAGCGCGTTGCCGAGCACGGCGACGCTGGAGAAGGCCATCGCCGCGCCGGCGAAGGCCGGGCTGAGCAGGCCGAAGGCGGCGAGCGGAATGCCGACGACGTTGAAGGCAAAGGCCCAGAACAGGTTCTGCCGGATCTTGCCGAGCGTCCGTCGCGACAGGTCGATCGCCGCCGCCACCAGGCGCGGGTCGCCGCGCATCAGCGTGACGCCGGCGGCGTGCATCGCCACGTCGGTGCCATTGCCCATGGCGATGCCGACGTCGGCGGCGGCCAGCGCCGGTGCATCGTTGATGCCGTCGCCGACCATCGCCACCACCTCGCCGGCCGCCTGCAGGCGCGCCACCGTCGCCGCCTTGTCGGCCGGCAGCACCTCCGCGCGCACGTCGTCGATGTCGAGCTGCAGCGCGACTGCCCGCGCGGCGCCGCGATGGTCGCCGGAAACCAGCACGGTGTCGACGCCGAGGGCGCGCAGCGCGGCCATCGCCGCCGGCGCTTCATCCTTCAGCGGGTCGCCGTAGGCGAGCAGGCCGAGCAAGGTCGCGCCGCCGCCGGCATCGCGCGCCGCCAGCCAGGCCAGGCTGCGCCCGGCGTCGGCTTGCGCCGTGCCGGCCGCGGCGAGCGGGCCGAGGTCGACGCCGAGCTCGGCCATGTAGCGCGTGCTGCCGAGGTGCAGTTCCAGTTCGTCGACGCGGCCGGCGATGCCGCGGCCGGGCAAGGCCCGCAGCTCGGCTGCCGGCGCCGGCGCCAGCCCTTCGCCGGCGGCCGCCGCCAGCGTCGCCTTCGCCAGCGGGTGCTCGCTGCCCTGCTGCAGCGCGGCGGCGAGTGCCAGCAGCGGCACGCCGGGCGCCACCGCCTGGCGATGGACGAGCGCCGGGCGGCCCTGCGTCAGCGTGCCGGTCTTGTCGACGGCGACCGTGCTGACCGCGCCGGCGCGCTCGAGCGCCTCCGCGTCCTTGATCAGGATGCCGTGGCGGGCGCCGGCGCCGGTGCCGGCCATCACCGCCGCCGGCGTGGCCAGCCCGAGCGCGCACGGGCAGGCGATCACCAGCACCGCGACGGCGTTGAGCAGGGCCTGGCTCCAGTCGCCGCCGATGAGGCCGCCGAGGACCAGCGTCGCCGCGGCGACCGCCAGCACCGCCGGCACGAAGGCAGCGGCGACGCGGTCGACCAGCCTCTGGATCGGCGCCTTGGCGCCCTGCGCCGCCTCGACCAGGCGGATGATGCGGGCGAGCGCGGTTTCCGCGCCGGTGGCGGTGACGGTCAGCTGCAGGCGGCCGTCGCCGTTGATCGCGCCGCCGGTGACGGCGTCGCCTTCGCCCTTGGCGACCGCCAGGCTCTCGCCGGTGATCATCGACTCGTCGACCTCCGAGCGGCCGGCGGCGACGACGCCGTCGACCGGGATGCGGGCGCCGGGCAGCACGACCACGGTCTCGCCGCGCCGCACCTCGGCGACCGGCACCTCGGCCTCGCCGTCGGCGCGGACGACGCGCGCCGTCTCCGGGCGCAGCGCCTGCAGCGCGCGGATCGCCGCCGTCGTCTGCCGCTTGGCGCGCGCCTCCAGCCACTTGCCGAGGCGGACGAAGACGATCACCGGCGCCGCCGCCTCGAAGTACAGATGCTGTTCGCCGAGCGCCAGCCAGAAGTACAGCGACAGGCCGTAGGCGGCGCTGGTGCCGATCGCGACGAGCAGGTCCATGTTGCCGGCGCGCGCCCGCAGCGCGTGCCAGGCGCCGCGGTAGAAGCGCGCGCCGAGCCAGAACTGGACCGGCGTCGCCAGCGCGAACTGCCACGCGGCCGGCAGCATCCAGTGGCTGCCCAGCCAGTCGGCGAGCATCGGCAGCATCAGCGGCAGCGCCAGCAGCGCGCCGACGGCGAGCAGCGCGCCTTCGCCGCGGCGCGACGGCGGCGCCGCCGGCGCGGGAGCGGCCTCCGGCAGCCGTGCCGCATAGCCGACGGCCGCGACGGCGGCGATCAGCGCCTCGGCGGCGAGCGGCCGGTGCATGCGCACTTGGGCACGCTCGCTGGCCAGATTGACGTCGGCGCCGACGACGCCGGGAATGGCGCGCAAGGCCTTCTCGACGCGGCCGGCGCAGGACATGCAGCTCATGCCGCCGATCGTGAGCGTCAGTTCTGCGTTCATTGCGGACTCCTCGAAAGATGCAATGCGCGCAGCTTCGACCTTGCCATCGTGGGAAGGTCAACCTCTTCTCCGAAAATTCGCCGCGATCGGCGCAAACCCGCGGAAAACGGGCGGTCCGGCTGGGCTGGCGGTATACTGAACGCTTCCTTCACGCCGATTCCGGAGAGATTCATGGCTGCTTCCGACACCACCAGCATGGCGCTGTTCTGCGACTTCGAGAACGTCGCGCTGGGCGTGCGCGACGCCAAGTACGAGAAGTTCGACATCAAGCCGGTGCTCGAACGCCTGCTGGCCAAGGGCAGCATCGTCGTCAAGAAGGCCTACTGCGACTGGGAGCGCTACAAGGCGTTCAAGGCCACGATGCACGAGGCCAACTTCGAGTTGATCGAGATCCCGCACGTGCGCCAGTCCGGCAAGAACTCGGCCGACATCCGCATGGTCGTCGACGCGCTCGACCTCTGCTACACCAAGTCGCACGTCGATACCTTCGTCATCATCTCCGGCGATTCCGACTTCTCGCCGCTGGTGTCCAAGCTGCGCGAGAACGCCAAGCAGGTGATCGGCGTCGGCGTCAAGCAGTCGACCTCCGACCTGCTGATCGCCAACTGCGACGAATTCATCTTCTACGACGACCTGGTACGCGAACGCGAGGCCAAGCGCGCCGCCAGCAATCGCCGCGACAGCAAGGACGCCCCGCCGCGCCGCTCGCCGGAAGAGGAGAAGGCGCGTCGCGAGGAGACCGAAGCGAAGAAGGCGAAGGCGATCGAACTCGCCGCGGCGACCTTCGACGACCTGATCGCCGTGCGCGGCGACGTCGAGCGCATCTGGGCCTCGGTGCTGAAGGAGGCGATCAAGCGCCGCAACCCCGGCTTCAACGAGTCCTACTACGGCTACAAGGCCTTCGGCACGCTGCTCGAGGACGCCGCCGCGCGCGGCCTGATCGGCGTCGGCCGCGACGAGAAGTCCGGCACCTACGTGACGCGTGCCGCGGCGCGGGTGACGCCGGCCGAGCCGGTCGCCGCGGCGACTGCCCCGGCGGAGGCGCCGGCCGCCGAGGAAACGCCGGCCGCGGTCGAGGCCGCGCCGGCGGCGCGCGGTCGCGGCCGCGGCCGCGGGCGCAAGGCGGCCGAGCCGGCGGTGGGCGGCGAAGCGGCGGCCGCGGAAGCGGTTGCGGCGCCCGCCCCGGCGGCGGACAGCGTGGCCGCACCCGAAGCGCTGGCCGCCAAGGCAGGCGGCAAGGCGAGCGGCAAGGCCGGCGGCAAGGGTTCGCGTCGCGGCAAGTCGTCGGCGACGCCGGCAGTGGATGAGGCAGCGAGCGTCGCTGCCGTCGCCGCGCCGGTCGAAGCGGCAGTGCCGACGCTTGCCGACGAAGCCGGCAAAGCCGCCGGGGCGAAGAAGGCGCCGGCGCGCGGCGGCCGCCGTCCGCGTAAGGCCAAGGAGGGGGGCGAGAGCGCCTGAGCAGCGCCAGTCCTGGCGGCCGGGAGTCGCGTAAACGCAAAAAAGCCGCGAACAATCGCGGCTTTTTCATGGACCGGAAGGGCGGTCAGGCAGCGGCCTGCACCGGGATCTTGTGGCCCTTGCGGACGATGCGGTTCTGCGAATCGACGTAGATCAGCGCCGGCTCGTACTTGGTCAGCTCCGCCTCGGTGTAGCTGGCGAAGGTGGCGATGATCAGGATGTCGCCCGGCGCGGCGCGGCGGGCGGCCGAGCCGTTCACCGAGATGACGCCGCTGCCGCGCTCGGCGCGGATGGCGTAGGTGGTGAAGCGCTCGCCGTTGTTCACGTTCCAGATGTCGATCTGCTCGTACTCGCGGATATTGGCGGCTTCCAGCAGATCCTCGTCGATGGCGCAGGAGCCCTCGTAGTGAAGATCGGCGTGCGTCGTCGTCACGCGGTGCAGCTTGGATTTGAGCATCGTTCTTTGCATGGCGGCTTCACCCGTGCAAGATGAGTTGGGGGAACGGCATTGTAACGACAAAAGCGCGCCTGTCAACGGCCATGCTGCACTGCTCAAACTTCAATGTTATCAATGAGTCGCGTGGTGCCCAGGCGGCTGGCGGCAAGCACCACCAGCGCTTGCCCGGGGGCGGTTGGCGGCAGCAGGTTGGCCTGTTGTCGCACTGCAACATAGTCGGTCTTCCAGCCGGCCCCGTCCAGCGCGGCGACGGCGGCGCGCTCGAGGCCGGCGTAGTCGGTGCTGCCGGCGCGGATCGCGTCGCGGATCTTGCGCAGTTCGGCGCTGAGGCGCACCGCCTCGCGGCGCTCGTCGGCCGACAGGTAGCCGTTGCGCGAGGATAGCGCCAGCCCGTCGTCGGCGCGCACCGTCTCGCCGCCGACGATGTCGACCGGCAGCGCCAGCTGGCGGACCATGTTGCGGATGACCATCAGCTGCTGGTAGTCCTTCTTGCCGAACAGCGCGACCTGCGGCTGGACGATGTTGAGCAGCTTCAGCACGACCGTGGCGACGCCGCGGAAATGGCCGGGGCGGAATTCGCCGTCGAGCAGGTGCTGGATCGCCGGCGGCTCGACCAGGTATTCCTGCGGTTCGGGGTAGAGGTCGGCCTCGGTCGGCGCGAACAGCATGTCGACGCCGGCGGCGGCGAGCTTCTCGCAGTCGGCCGCGAAGGTGCGCGGGTATTTGTCGAAATCCTCGTTCGGGCCGAACTGCAGGCGGTTCACGAAGATGCTGGCGACCACCGTGTCGCCGTGGGCGCGCGCCTCTCGCATCAGGCTGATGTGGCCCTCGTGCAGGTTGCCCATGGTCGGGACGAAGGCGATTTTGCCTGCACTCTGGCCGCGGCCCTGCAGCGCGGCGCGCAGGTCGGCGATGCGGGAATGGATCTGCATGTGCTGTTTCTCCTGGAGCGACTTCCCGGGGCCCTCTGTGGGGCGCTTGGATCTGAAATTCGCGCGCAGTGTATCAGTAGCAGTGCTCCGCCGCCGGGAAACTTCCGTCCTTGACCGCCGCGACGTAGGCGGCGATGGCGGCGGCGACCGAGGGCTGGCCGGCCATGAAGTTCTTCACGAAGCGCGCCTTCCGGCCCGGCGCGATGTCGAGCATGTCGTGCAGCACCAGCACCTGGCCGGAGCATTCCTTCGACGCGCCGATGCCGATCGTCGGGATCGCCAGCTGCGCGGTGACGTCGGCGGCGAGCGCCTCGGGAATGGCCTCGAGCACGATCAGCGTCGCGCCGGCACTTTGCTGCGCCAGCGCGTCGGCCTTCAGCCTGGTCGCGCCGGCGTCGTCCTTGCCCTGCACGCGGTAGCCGCCGAGCTGGTGCACCGACTGCGGCGTCAGGCCGACGTGCGCGCACACCGGCACGCCGCGGCTGGTCAGGAAGTGCGTGGTCTCGGCCATCTCGGCGCCGCCCTCGATCTTGACCATCTGCGCGCCGGCGGCCATCAGCGCCGCGGCGTTGCGGAAGGCCTGCTGCGGCGATTCCTGGAAGCTGCCGAAGGGCATGTCGGCGATGATCAGCGGCCGCCGCGAGCCGCGGGCGACGGCGGCGGTGTGGTAGGCGATGTCGGCGACCGTCACCGGCAGCGTCGAATCGTGGCCCTGCAGCACCATGCCGAGGGAATCGCCGATCAGCAGCGCGTCGACGCCGGCGGCGTCGCACAGCGACGCGAAGCTGGCGTCGTAGCAGGTCAGCACGGCGATCTTGTCGCCGGCGGCCTTCATTTTCGTCAGGTCGACGTGGGTCATGCGCCGCGTCGTCGACAATGCGCTCTGGGTGGACATGGAATCACTCTCCCCGGTTGAAGTAGCCGCGCTGGCCGCGCATCGCCTCGATGCGCTCGAGCAGCAGCCGGAAATCGTCGTCGCGGTCGACGAAGTTGAGATTCTCGGAATTGACCACCATCACCGGCGCCGCGTCGTAATTGTAGAAGAAGCGGCTGTAGCGCTCGGCGAGCAGGGTCAGGTAGGCGTCGCTGATCTTGCGTTCGACGTCGATGCCGCGCTTCCTGACGCGGGCGATCAGCGTCTCCGGCCTGGCCTGCAGGTAGATCACCAGGTCGGGCGTCGGCGCCTGCGGCGCGAGGCGGTCGTAGATCTGCCGGTAGAGCCCGTACTCGTCGTCGGACAGCGTCAGCTGCGCGAAGATCGGGTCCTTCTCCAGCAGGTAGTCGCCGACCACGCGGCGGCCGAAGAAGTCGGGCTGCGCCAGCTCGCGCAGGTGGTCCATGCGCTGGAACAGGAAGAACAGCTGCGTCGGCAGCGCATAGCGCGGCGGATCCTGGTAGAAGCGCGTCAGGAAGGGGTTCAGCTCCGGCTGTTCGAGGAAGGGCTGCGCGTCGAGGTGCGCCGCCAGCCGGCGCGCGAGCGAGGTCTTGCCGACCCCGATCGGGCCTTCGACGACGACGTGGCGGGCCGTTTCGAGAACATTGCGCGGCGGCATGCGGACTCCGGCGGCCTCAGTGTTCCAGGCAGAGCACGTCGGGCGAGGTTTCGCCGTTCACCGCCATGCGCTCGAGGCATTGCAGCACGCCGGCGCTGGCACGTTCCATCTGGGCGACGGCCGCGACGCAGCCGGCGAAGTCGCCGGCGACGTGGCAGGCGATCGCGTCGCGCCCGTGCCGGTGCACTTGCGCATGCGGCTCCTCCATCGCGCGGTAGCCGTCGAGCCGCGCGAAGCAGGCCTTGCCTTCGCCCTCGTAGTACCACTTGCCGAGGCGGCAGGCGGTGTGTTCGGACAGCTCTTCCGGGCGCTTGCGCACGACGCCGAGGGCGATCTGGTAGACGTCGAACTTGAAGATCAGGTGGTCCACCTTGGCCAGCTCGACGAAGCTGCGCAGCGCCGAGACGGCGATCGCCTGCTCCATCTGCCGCGCCAGCGCGGTGATCCCGGCCATGCTGGCCGAGGCGCGCGCGCCCTGTTCGCTGAAAGCCTCCGACTGCTCGGCGAGGTGGCCGATGCTGGTGTTGGCGGCGGAGGTTTCCTGCTGGATGGTGCCGACCAGCTCGGAGATGTCCTTGGTCGCCAGCGTCGTCCTTTCGGCGAGCTTCCTGACCTCGTCGGCGACGACGGCGAAGCCGCGGCCGGCCTCGCCGGCGCGCGCCGCCTCGATCGCCGCGTTCAGCGCCAGCAGGTTGGTCTGGTCGGCGATTTCCTTGATCAGGTTGACGATGCCGCCGATCTTCTCGGCGCTCGCCTGCAGCCCGACCACCTTGTCCATCGCCTGGCGCGAGTCGGCGGCGAGCTGCGTCAGCTCGCCGCTGATCTGGTTCACTGCGGCGCTGCCGGCGCCCGCCAGCTCGCCGGCGCGCACCGTTTCCTGCTTTTCGTCGCGCAGGCGGTTGGCCAGCGTCGCCAGCGTCTGCTGCGATTCGCCGAGCGAATCGCGGTAGGCGCGCAGTTGCTCGAACAGCGCCAGCTGCGCGTCCTCCTCCCGCTGCAGCCGTGCTGCGCGCGCTTCGGCGTCGCCGGCGCGGGCCTCGGCCGCGGCCGCCTGCTGCCGCAGTTGCGCGTTCTCGCTTTCCAGCGCCTTCAGCTTTTCCTCCAGCGCCCGCAGCGCCGCTCCTTTGCCAAACATGCGATGCCCCTGTGTCGTGTTGTCGGTTGATTCAGTTGCGGAAGATGAAATAGACGGCGCCAAGGATACACAGCCCGGCCCAAAGATAGTCAAGCTTCAGCGGCTGCTGCATGTAGAAGACGACGAAGGGAACGAACACGGTCAGCGTGATCGCCTCCTGCAGGATCTTCAGCTGCGCCAGCGACAGTTCGTGGTGGCCGATGCGGTTCGCCGGCACCTGCAGCAGGTACTCGAACAGCGCGATGCCCCACGAGGCGAGCGCGGCGATCCACCACGGCCGGTCGTTGAGGTTCTTCAGGTGCGCGTACCAGGCGAAGGTCATGAACACGTTCGACGCGGTGAGCAGCAGCACCGTCTTCCACAGCACCGGGATGTTGGCGAACAGGCTCACCAGCCGCGCCCCCCGCCGCGGCGCGCGCTCATCGCAGCCGCTCGATGCGTTGCGTCGCCACCGCCGGCAGCCAGGCGGCGACCGTGCCGCGGCCGGGGATGCGGCAGTCGGGCGCGATCTCGGCGAGCGGGACGACGACGAAGGCGCGCAGGTGCAGGCGCGGATGCGGCAGGTGCAGGCGCGGCCGGTCGAGCGTGAGCTGGTCGTAGAGCAGCAGGTCGAGGTCGAGCGTGCGCGGGCCGTTCTTCGCGGCGCGGACGCGGCCGAAGTCGGCCTCGGTGGCCAGCAGCGCGTCGAGCAGCGCTTCCGCGGCGAGGCCGGTGCGCAGTTCGGCGACGGCGTTGATGAAGTCGGGCTGCCCGGCGAGCCCGATCGGCGCCGTGCGGTACAGCGACGAGGCGGCGGCGACGCGCGTCTGCGGCAGCCGGTCGAGCGCGGCGAGCGCGGCGCGCACCTGCGCGGCCGGGTCGTCGAGGTTGGCGCCGAGGGCGACGAAGGCCTGGTGCGTCATCGGGAAAAGCTGCCGGCGGCGGCGCTCACTCGCCGGCCGGCGTCTCGCCGCGGCCCCCCGCCGGCTTCTTGCGCCGGCGGCGCTTCTTCTTCTCGGCGGTTTCCGGCAGCAGCATCGCCGCCCGCTCGTCGCCGTCGGCGTCGATGAAGCGGGTCCACCAGTCGGCCAGCTCCTGCGGCACCTCGCCCGACTCGGCGCGCAGCAGCAGGAAGTCGTAGCCGGCGCGGAAGCGCGGCTGCTCGAGCAGGCCGTACGGCTTCTTGCCGGCGCGCGCCTCGAAGCGCGGCTGGATCGCCCAGATGTCCTTGATGTCGCCGGCGATGCGGCGGGTGATCGCCAGCTTCTCGGCCTGCGAGTCGAGCACCTCGTCCATCGCCGCGAAGAGCGCCGGGATCGGCCGCTCGCCCTTGCCCTTGATGCGCTCCCACTGCGCCAGCACCTCGTGCCAGAGCAGCGTCGCAAAGAGGAAGCCGGGCGAGATCGGCTTGTCGGCGCGCACGCGCTGGTCGGTGTTCTCCAGCGCGAGCATGACGAAGCGCTCGCCGAGCGGCTGCTCGAGGATCACGTCCAGGAGCGGCAGCAGGCCGTGGTGCAGGCCGGCGTCGCGCAGCTGCTTCAGGCACTTCACCGCGTGGCCGGAGGTCAGCAGCTTCAGCATCTCGTCGAAGAGGCGCGCCGGCGGCACGTTCTCCAAGAGCGGCGCCATCTCGCGGATCGGCTTTTCGGCCGCCGGGTCGATGACCAGGCCGAGCTTGGCCGCGAGGCGCACCGCGCGCAGCATGCGCACCGGGTCCTCGCGGTAGCGCGCGCGCGGCTCGCCGATCATGCGCAGCGTCTTCTGCTTGAGGTCGGCGACGCCGTGGTGGTAGTCGACGATGGTCTCGCTGGCCGGGTCGTAATAGAGCGCGTTCACCGTGAAGTCGCGGCGCGCGGCGTCCTCGGCCTGCGTACCGAAGACGTTGTCGTGGAGCACGCGGCCGTGCGCGTCCTTCTTCGCGTCGTGGCCGAGCTCGCCGCGGAAGGTCGTCACCTCCAGCGTCTCGGCGCCGATCATCACGTGCACGATCTGGAAGCGGCGGCCGATGATGCGCGCGCGGCGGAAGGCGGCGCGCACCTGCTCCGGCGTCGCGTCGGTGGCGATGTCGAAGTCCTTGGGATCCTCGCCGATCAGCAGGTCGCGCACCGCGCCGCCGACGACGTAGGCCTTGAAGCCCTTGTCCTGCAGCGTCTCGCAGACGCGCCGGGCGGAACTGTGGAGGTGCTCGCGGCGGATGCCGTGCACGGAATGCGGGATCACCGCCGGCTCGGACGAGAGCGGCTTCTTGCGGCCGAGGGCCTTCGATACGCGGGAAATGAACTTTCGGATCATCGCGTCAGGAGATTGTCGGGTCGGGGGCGCCGTGGCAGGCGGCGATTATGACACGGCGCCGCGCAGCGAGCGCAGCGGCCAGCCGGCGGCTTCGGCGTGCGCGCGCAGCGTGTCGTCGGGGTCCACCGCGACCGGGTCGCTGACCTTCTGCAAGAGCGGCAGGTCGTTGTGCGAGTCGCTGTAGAAGTACGAGCGGCCGAAGCTCTGCCAGCACAGGCCGAGCGACTCCAGCCAGCCCTCGACGCGCAGGATCTTGCCCTCGCGGAACGACGGCGTGCCGCGCGGCTTGCCGGTGAAGCGGCCGTCCTCGACCGCCGGCACCGTCGCGATCAGGTGCGGGATGCCGAACTCGCGGGCGATCGGGCCGGTGACGAAGCTGTTGGTGGCGGTGACGACGGCGCAGACGTCGCCGCGGTCGAGGTGCTCGCGCACCAGCGCCTTCGCCGCCGGCGTCATGATCGGGCGGATGCGGGTGGCCATGAAGTCGCGGTGCCAGGCGTCGAGCTCGGCGCGCGAATGGCGCGACAGCGGCTTCAACTGGAAGTCGAGGAACTCGTGGATGTCCAGCGTGCCGGCCTTGTACTGCTCGTAGAAGCGGCGGTTCTTCGCTTCGTGCAGCTCGCGGTCGAGCACGCCGCGGCCGATCAGGAACTGCGCCCACTCGAAGTCGGAGTCGCCGGCGAGCAGCGTGTTGTCGAGGTCGAACAGGGCGAGGTCGAGGGAGGCGGTCATGGTCGTCGTCGGGGAGTGTCAGTCGTGCAGCGGCGCCTGCAGCACTTCGCGCAGGAGCGGCAGCGTGATCGGGCGCTTGTGTTCGAGGGAGTAGCGGTCGAGCGCGGCGAGCAGCGCGGCCAGCGAGCGCATGTCGCGCGGCGCGCGCGCCTGCAGGTAGGCGAGCGCGTCGGCCGGCAGCCGCATGCCGCGGCGCGCCGCCTGCTCGGCCAGCGCGGCGGTCTGCTCGGCGTCGGACAGCGGGCGCAGCCGGTAGATCAGGCCGGAGCCCAGCCGCGTGCGCAGGTCCTCGCGCAGGTCGAGCTGCGCCGGCGGCAGCCTGGCGGCGGCGAGCAGCCGGCCGCCGCCCATGCGCAGGCGGTTGAAATGGTTGAAGAGCGCGATCTGGCCGTCGCCGGCGAGCGCCTCGACGTTGTCCACGGCGAGGAAGGGCGCGTCGGCCGGCGCCGTCGCCAGCAGCGGGTCGGCGGCGGCGTCGATATAGACCTCCGCGGCGGCGCGCAGCAGGTGGCTCTTGCCGGCGCCGCTGTCGCCCCACAGGAACAGGCAGGGCTCGCGGTTGTCCGCGGCCAGCCAGCCGGCGAGCGCGGTCAGCGCGTCGGCGTTGCCGCCGGCGGCGAAGTTCTCCAGCGTCGGCGGAAGGTCGGGAACGAGGTCGAGGAGCAGCTGGCGCATGTACGGGGTGGGCTGGGCGGCGCCGGGGCGGCGCGCGCCGGGGCCGTTTCGGGTAAAATTCGCTTTTTACATCTTCAAGGCCGCGCATTTTAGCACCCGGCCGTTCTCCAGACGGATTTCCTGATGACGCAGCAATCTCTCTCCTATCGCGACGCGGGCGTGGACATCGACGCCGGCGACGCCCTGGTCGACCGCATCAAGCCCTTCGCCAAGAAAACGCTGCGCGACGGCGTGCTCGGCGGCATCGGCGGCTTCGGCGCGCTGTTCGAGGTGCCGAAGAAGTACCGCGAGCCGGTGCTGGTGTCGGGCACCGACGGCGTCGGTACCAAGCTCAAGCTGGCCTTCGAGCTGAACCGCCACGCCACGGTCGGCATCGACCTCGTCGCGATGAGCGTGAACGACATCCTGGTGCAGGGCGCCGAGCCGCTGTTCTTCCTCGACTACTTCGCCTGCGGCAAGCTCGACGTCGACACCGCGGCCGCGGTCGTGCAGGGCATCGCCAAGGGCTGCGAGCTGTCCGGCTGCGCGCTGATCGGCGGCGAGACCGCCGAGATGCCGGGCATGTACCCGGCCGGCGAATACGACCTGGCCGGCTTCGCCGTCGGCGTCGTCGAGAAGTCGAAGATCATCGACGGCTCGACCATCGTCCCCGGCGACGCGGTGATCGGCATCGCCTCCAGCGGCGCCCACTCCAACGGCTACTCGCTGGTCAGGAAGATCATCGAGCGCGCGAAACCCGACCTCGACGCCCCGTTCGACGAGGTCGACGGCAAGGCACGCACGCTCGCCGACGCGATCATGGCGCCGACGCACCTCTACGTGAAGCCGCTGCTGGCGCTGATGCAGGCGCTGCCGGTCAAGGGCATGGCGCACATCACCGGCGGCGGCCTCACCGAGAACGTGCCGCGCGTGCTGCCGGAAGGCGTCAAGGCCGTGCTGCAGAAGTCGGCCTGGCAGCGCCCGAAGCTGTTCGACTGGCTGCAGAAGGAAGGCGGCGTCGCCGAGGCCGAGATGCACCGCGTCTTCAACTGCGGCATCGGCATGGTCGTCGTCGTCGCCCGCGAACATCTGGCTGAGGCGCTGGCGCAGCTGCAGGCGGCCGGCGAGAAGGCGGTCGAGATCGGCGCGATCGAGGTCCGCCAGGGCGACGAGGCGCAGACGATCGTCATCTGATTGCGCGAAGCCTGCCGCAACGAAAAACGCGAGGCCGGGCCTCGCGTTTTTGTTTTCAGGGGGCTGGCGGGTTTGGAGGCTGGCGGCTGCTTGAATTGCTGTCGCTTGCGGACGGCTACCGACCCAAAGCGGGCGATCAAACTTTTTGAGGCAGCGGACGTTCGACGCCATCGTCAAAGGCGGTAGCGAAGCTAGCCTTGAGCACAGTTTGTGTTGTGTACCCACACTCCCAATTCACCAGCAAAATATGTTTGAGAACCTTCCAATTCTAGGTTGAATGTTTTTGCGTAAAAATTTGGGCTATCGCCGTAGAAGATTTCTGAAAATTCGCCGCTGTCGAACAGGCCTTCGTCCTTGCCCCAGGCTAATCCTTCGCAATAGGGTATGCCACAGTGTTCATCCATCAGCCAGTGGTAGTGCCAAAGATTGCACCCGTCTCTGAAATCAACGATATGGGCTCGCTGCAGACCATCGTAAGCGCCCGCGATATCTTTCGATACCCAGCCTACGCCGGGTATTGGTGTTCGGAGGACCGGCCATACGGTCTCTACAGTTGCATATCCTCCATCAGCAAGCCTAAGCCGGTGCCCACTTTTTAGGTATCGTGCGGCAGTCCAGCCGATTCCCTCCACCCAAAACGGATGGAATTCAGCTGCGTAAAGGTTATGGATGAGCGGCTCTTGAAATTCTTTGGGTTTATATGCATCAAACGTTCGCGCCTTGATAACCCAAATCGCTTTGCTTTCACTAGAGACAATCCTAGTGACCTTTCTGTATGCGGGGTTCGTACCTTCATCTGCCTGCGTCAAGACTTGATGGCCGGGTTGTATTTTCTCAATCGAAACTGGGCCCTCTATGGTTCGCACCAGCGTACCGGCGATGAAACAACCTTCGATTCGAGGCGATGGATTGCAGGTGATCTGGCTTATATGCCTTTGTGCGGCTGTCAGTTCCTTGCCAAGGCTGGAGAATGCATGCTCTAGTAATGCCAGTTTGCTGGACAATCCGTCCAACTGAATTTCGATTTCATTATCCTGAAGCTTCCTGTAATCGCTCCGAAGATAATCAATGGTCTCAAGAGCTGTCTGAATGGCAACCACTACACCTGACATAGGACCCCCTGTTAGCAGCAGTTATGCGGGCTTAGATTCCGCACACCCGCACACCAATTGATTCTTATGACAAAGCAATCATACATGGTGAAACACTTGCCTTCAGAGCGGGTAAGAACGTGAATGGCAGCTATTGAATTGATCGGGTGAGCGTCCGCTTCTGGCCGGTAAGAGCCATAAAGGCACAACGAATATCGACAGCTTCGGTGTCCCGGCCTCAGCCGGCCGGGCGCGAGTAGAAGTAGGCCACCCGCCCGCGCGGGTTGAGGTAGTCGAGCACGTCCTTCGGCACCAGCGCCGCGGCGACGCAGCTCTTGATGTTGATGTCGGCGGTTTCGAGCAGGTCGAGCACCGGCGCCTGGCTCTTCGGCACCGAGGGTTCGTAGACGAGCACCGACGGGCACATCAGCGCCTCGGTGTTGACGCCGATGACGATGCCGTAGCGGCCGTCGGAGAGCTGGACGATCGATCCCGGCGGGTAGACGCCGATCGACTTGGCGAAGGCGTGCAGCACGCGCTTGTCGAAGCGCGCACCCTCGACCTGGAACAGCCGCGCGAGGGCTTCCGCCGGCGTCATCCCGAGCGGGCTGGCGGACGGGTTGACCAGATAGTCGTAGCGGTCGGCGACGGCGAGGATGCGGCCGAGCAGCGGGATGTCCTCGCCGGCCAGCTTCTTCGGGTAGCCGCTGCCGTTCCAGGCCTCGTGGTGGGTGAGGATCGCCGCCAGCGCCGCCTTCGACACCGCCGCATTGCTCTTCGCCATCTCGACGCTGTACAGCACGTGCGCCTGGTAGGCGTCCTGCTCGATGCGGCTGCCGCCGCCGGCGGCCATGCGCACCGAGTCCTGCAGCCGGCTGACGCCGGTGTCGTGGAACAGCGCGGCGGTGGCGAGGTCGTGCATTTCCTCTGCCGACAACTCGAGGCGCTTGCCGGTGAGCAGGCCGAGCGTCATCACCTGCAGCGCGTGGAAGCGCAGCGACATCTCGCCGTGCCGGCTGGAGAGCAGGTGCAGCGTCGCGTCGTCGGCCATCACCGTGGCCACGGCGTCGCCGACAAAGGCGCGGGTGCGCTCGGCGACGGCGGCGCCCGGCGCCAGCAGGTTCTTCATGACGAACTGCGTTTCCTGCAGCGCGCTGGCGTGCGCCGCTTCGGCCGCTTCCTGCCGGCGCCGCATCTCGCCGCCGCGCTGCAGCGCCTCGCGTAGCGACGGCGCTGCCGTCGGCGCTTCAGCCGGCTTCGGCACGCCGCGGCCGGCGGCCGGCGGTGGCGCGTCGTCGGCCTCGGCCGCGGCGGCGGAGGTGGGCAGCGTCCGTGCCGCCGGCGTCGCCGCGACGGCCGCCGGCGCGTCGGCGGCGACGGCGCTTTCGCGCGGCGGCAGCTCGAGGTCGGGCGGCGCCGGGAAGGGGATCGTGCTCTTGTCCGGGTGCACCAGCACGGTCCGGATGTCGGCGGCGCGCAGTTCGTCGACGACGCGCGGCGACTCGATCAGGAACTTCGAACGGATGAAGTTGTGGGCGAACCAGCCGCCCTCCAGCTCGATGAAGTGGCCGGGGCGAAGATCGTCGATCTTCGCCCGGATCGTCTTGTCGCGGTTGCCGAATCCGAACATCTGCTCGTCCCTTGCCGTGGCCCGCGGCGCGCGAGCGCCGCCGAAAGTCGCCAAGTGTAGCCGATCGGGGGCGCGGCCAAGCCCCCGCCGCCGAGCTAGACGCGGAAGCGCTCGACGTTGCCGTGCAGCGCGCGTGCCAGCGACTGCAGCTCTTCGGCGGCGGTCGCCGTGTTCTGCGCCTCGGCGTTGTTCGATTCGGTCATCCGCGCGATCGTCTCCAGGCCCTTCGCCACCGTCGTGCTGGCGACGCTCTGCTCGCGGATCGCGTCCGAGATGCTGGCCACCGCCTGCGTCACCTGCCGCGCACCGTCGCGGATGCGGCGGATCGCCTCGTCGGCCTGCGCCGCCAGCTCGACGCCGCTGCTCACCTCGCCGACGCCGCGGTTCATGTTGGCGACGGCCTCCTGCGTGCCGCGCTGGATGCGCGCGATCATCTCGCCGATCTCGTGCGTCGACTTGCTGGTGCGCTCGGCGAGCTTCCTCACTTCGTCGGCGACGACCGCGAAGCCGCGGCCGGCCTCGCCGGCTCGCGCCGCCTCGATCGCCGCGTTCAGTGCGAGGAGGTTGGTCTGGTCGGCGATCTCCTTGATCACGCCGGCGATTACCGAGATCTCCGCGATCTCGCGGCCGAGCGTCTCGACCGTCTGCGAGGCGTCGCGCACGGTGTCGGCGATGCGGTTCATCGCCTCGACCGCCGCCCGGATCGTCTCCGAGCTCTCCAGCGAGACACGCTCGGAGTCGCTCGAGATGTGCTGCGCGTCGCCCGAATGCTGCGAGATCATGTCGATGCTGGCGCTCATCTGCTCGACCGAGGCGGCCATGCTGCTCGCCGCGTCGGCCTGCTCCTGCGAGCCGCTGGCGACGGTGGACGCCGCCGAGTTGAGCTGGTCGGCGTCGGCGGCGACGCTGGCGGCGGTGTTGCGCACCTCGCGGATGGTCTGCGCCAGGTGCTCCTGCATCGCCGCCAGCGAGCGCATCAGGCGGCCGATCTCGTCGCCGCCGGCGGCTTCGATGCGGCCGGTGAAGTCGCCTTCGGCGACGCGGCCGGCAATCGAGGCCGCCGCTTCCAGCGGCCGCGCGATCCAGCGCCGGGTGCTCCACCAGACGAGGGCGACGACCACCGGGATCAGCAGCAGCGTCACTAGCAGCAGGCCGCGGCCGGTCGCCTTGCCTTCCGCGTTGAACTCGTCGAGGTAGCTGCCGGAGGCGATCAGCCAGTTCCAGTCGGGGTAGTGGGCGAAGGCCACGACCTTCTCGCGCGCCGCCGTGTCGTTCGGGTTCTGCCACCAGTAGGTGACGATGCCGTCCTTCTTCTCCAGCATTTCGTCGACGAAGGGCTTGCCGTTCACGTCCTTGACGCCGAGCAGCGACTTTCCTTCGCTGGCCGGGTGGATGGTCAGCACGCCCTTGTCCTTGCCCATGTCCATTGCGTAGGCGTAGCCGCTGGCGCCGATCTTCACCGCCAGCACCTTCTTCTTCAGCGCGGCGAGGCCCTCGGTGAAGTCGAGGCCGACGAAGAAGGCGCCGATCACCTTGCCGTCGCGGTCCTTGATCGGCTCGTAGTGGGTCATGAAGTCGCGGCCGAGCATCTTCGCCTTGCCGGTGTAGGGCTCGCCCCTGAGCAGCGCCGGCACCGCCGGATGGCTGGCGCCGAGCGGCACGCCGGAAGCGCGCTTGCCGTGCTCGTCCTTGATCGAGGTCGACGTGCGCTCGAAGTCGTCGCCCTTGCGCGTCAGTACCGTCGCGGCGACTGCGGCGTTGGCGGTGAAGCGGTCGGGGATCGCGGTGTCGGCGAGGGTCACCGGCGCACCGCCGTGGTGGAGCAGGCCGGCGGCGTCCTGCGTGAAGGGCTGCGGGTAGTTGGCGGCGAAAACGCGGTTCAGCCGCTGCACGGTCTGCTGCAGCGAGCGGTTGTAGGTGTCGATCATGTCGATCACCATCCGGTTGGTGCCCTGCAGGCCTTCCAGCGCCTTCTGTTCGAGCTTGTCGGTGAGAAAGCCGGAGAGCCCGAAGGCGGCCGCGGCGAGAACGATGGTAATGCTGGATGCGAGGACGAGAATGAGCTTCCTCGCCACCGAAGTGCGACGATCTGACATGGTGCCTCCCCCTTTTGGTACTTCACGCTCTGCTGGAGCATTGTTTGGTATCTTCGGCGCGCAGCCGCACGCCTGCCGTGCGGCATATTACATTCGGATGGCGGCGGCGGGAAGCCGCGGGCAATCTGGTGTACAGTGGGTGCCAGCGACAGGGCGACGGCCGACCGGCCGGCGGCCGGTCGCCGAACGGAGGGAATGCCGATGTCGCATGCGCTTGAACGGGCGCCGGGCGCCGCCGGTTGGCCGGCGTTCGTCGCCGGACTGTGCTTCGCCTGCCGGCGCTGCGCCGCTGCGGTGCTCCTGCTGCTGGCCGCGCTCGCGCCGCTGCCGGCGGCGGCCGAGGCCTATTCCTTCGGCGTGCTGCCGCAGCGCAGTGCGCTGCTCACCGCGCAGTACTGGAACCCGATCCTCGACCATGTCGGGCGCAAGGCCGGCGTCACGCTGGCGCTGCGCGTCGCCCGCACCGGTGTCGAGTCGAGCGAAGCCGCCGAGCGCGGCGAGTACGACTTCATCTACTCCAACCACATCTTCCAGCCGAAGGTCGCCGCCGCCGGCTACCGGGTGATCTTGCGTACCCGCGACGAGGCGATCACCGGCCAGATCGTCACCCTCGCCGAATCGCCGGTGCGCGCGCTGCAGGATCTCGCCGGCAAGGAGGTCGGCTTTCCGTCGCGCTCCGCCTTCGTCGGCTACGCGCTGGCCTACGACCAGCTGCTGCGGCAGCAGGTCGCCGTGGTGCCGGTCTTCGGCGCCAACCAGGAAGGGATCATGGCGCAGCTGAAGGCCGGGCGGATCGTCGCCGCCGGCGTGAACGGCGTGGTCATGAAGGCCTACGCCGAGCGCGAGCGGATCGGTTACCGCATCCTGTGGGAGTCGCAGCCCTACTTCAACTTGCCGGTCGCCGCCCACCCGCGCGTGCCGCAGGCCGTCGTCGCCGCCGTCGCCGGCGCCTTCACCGGCCTGCACGAGGACGCCGAGGGGGCCCGCCTCCTCGCCGCTGCCGCCGCCGTCGTCGGCCAGCTGCCGCCGCTCGGCTTCCGGGCGGCGACGCCGGCCGACTACCGGAACTACGTCGAGTTCTACCGCAACACCCTGATCCAGGAGCTGAAGTAGGCGATGGCCGCCGCTCCCCTCGCGCGCCTGTCGCTGTCGGCCCGTTTGCTGCTGACCACCTGCGTCGCGCTGGTCGCGGCCGGCGCGGCGCTGCTGCTGGTGCTGGCCCGGCAGGACGCGGCCTACGCCAACAGCGACCTGCGCTACGAGCTGGAGCAGGAGCTGGCGACGCTGCCGTCGTCGATCGCCGAGGAGGTCGTCCTCGGCGATTTCGCGGCCTTGCAGCAGGCGCTCGACCGGCAGGTGATGCGCGCGCTGGTGGCGCGGGTCGAATTCGTCGACGCCGGCGGCGCCCGCCTGTCGAGCATCGACCGGCCGCTGCCGCAGCGCGCGCCGGAGTGGTTCGTCGCGCTGTTCGGCTTCCGCGACGTCGCCGGCCGGGGCGCGGTCGAGGTCGGCGGCCGCGTCTATGGCGAACTCCTGCTGACGCTGACCGCGACGGCTGCGGCGAATCGCGCCTGGGGCCGGCTGCAGGCGCATGTCGGCATCCTCGTGCTGACGGTCGTGCTCAACGTGCTCGGACTGTGGCTGGTGCTGCGCGCCGGCCTGGTCCCGCTGCACCGGCTGGAGGCGGGGGCGGAGGCCTTTTCGCACGGGGCGCTGGCGACGCGCATCGCCGCCGACGGCCCGCCCGAGCTGCGCCGGCTGATCGCCGCCTTCAACCGCATGGCGGCGGCGATCGAGGCGGCGCAAGCCGACCTGCGCGATTCGGAGCAGCGCCTGCGGCTGGCGCTGGATGCCGCGGCGATGGCCGCCTGGCAGTGGGAGGCGGCGTCCGGCGAACTGCGCTGGGGCGAGGACCCGCAGTTCCTGCTCGGGCCGCGCCCCGCCGGCGGCTATCCGCCCTTCCCGCAACTGGTCGTGGCCGAGGACCGCGAGGCCTTCGTCGCCGTCGGCCACGCCGCGCTCGCCAGCGGCGAGGACTACGCGATCGAGTTCCGCATCCGCCGCACCGACGGCGAGATCCGCTGGCTGGCGGCACGCGGCCGCGTCGCGCGCGACGCCGGCGGGCGCATCAGCGGCATCCGCGGCGTGTCGATGGACGTCAGCGCGCGCAAGCAGGCCGAGGCGGACCTCGCCGCACACCGGCAGCGGCTCGAGGACCTGGTCGTCGAGCGCACGCACGACCTGATGTTGGCGAAGGAGGCTGCCGAACGCGCCAACCGGGCGAAGAGCACCTTCCTCGCCAACATGAGCCACGAGATTCGCACGCCGATGAACGCCGTGCTCGGCCTGACCCACCTGCTGCAGCGGCAGGATCCGACGCCGGCGCAGCGCGACAGGCTGGACAAGATCGCCGGCGCCGCCGGCCACCTGCTCGGCGTGCTCAACAACATCCTCGACCTGTCCAAGATCGAAGCCGGGCGGATGAACTTCGAGCGCCGCGAGTTCTCGCTGCGCGCGCTGATCGACAGCGTACGGGCGATCGTCGGCGAGCGCATCCAGGCCAAGGGACTGCTCTTCCAGGAGGACATCGGCAAGGTGCCCGACCGCCTGCTCGGCGACGCCACGCGGCTGTCGCAGGCGCTGCTCAACTACCTCGGCAACGCGGTCAAGTTCACCGAGCACGGCTGGGTCGCGGTGCGCGTGCGCACGGTCGAGGAGGACGCCGACACGGTCCTGCTGCGCTTCGAGGTCGAGGACACCGGCATCGGCATCGAGGCCGGCAAGCGGGCGGCGATCTTCGAGGATTTCGAACAGGCCGACACCTCGACCACCCGCGTCTTCGGAGGCACCGGGCTCGGCCTGTCGATCACCCGCCACTTCGCGCGGCTGATGGGCGGCGACGTCGGCGTCGACAGCGAACCCGGCGTCGGCAGCCGCTTCTGGTTCACGGTGCGCCTGGGCAAGGCGGCCGGCCCGGCGTCGGCGTTGCCCGCCGACGTCGTCGACGCCGAGGCCCGCCTGCGCGCCGGCTACGGCCATTGCAACATCCTGCTCGCCGAGGACGACCGCATCAACCAGGAAGTCGCGCTCGAACTGCTGCGCGACGCCGGCCTGCACGCCGACGTCGCCTGGGACGGACACGACGCGGTGGTGAAGGCCGCGGCCAATCACTACGACCTGGTGCTGATGGACATGCACATGCCGCTGATGGACGGCCTCGAGGCGACGCGCGCGCTGCGCCAACTGGCCGGCTACGCCGATACGCCGATCCTGGCGATGACCGCCAACGCCTTCAGCGACGACCGCCGGCGCTGCCTCGACGCCGGCATGAACGACCACATCGCCAAGCCGGTCGACCCCGACCGGCTCTACGGCGCGCTGCTGCGCTGGCTGCCGCGGGGGGTGTGAGGCGAGCTCGGGGCGGCGCGCGTCACGCGGCGCGCGCCCGCTCTTCCGGGGTGCCGCGCAGCCAGGTGCCGCGACTGGAGGTGAGCAGGCGCTTGCGCGCCTGGTCGACGATGGGCGATCCGGCGACAGTCTTCACCTTGTCGCCGCCGACAGTGGTCAGCAGCTGCAGCAGGTGCAAGCCGTGCAGGTCGATCTCGGTGATCCCGGAGAGGTCGAGCTCGAAGCGGGAATAGCGGCGCAGCGCGTCGATCACCCGGTCTTCGAGCTCGCGCGCGAACTGGAAGGTCAAGCGGCCATCGCAGACCACCCGACAGGCGTCGTTCTTGTCGATCAGCATAATGCTCATGGCGTCTCCGTCTCCTGTCGTTGTTGTTTCCGTCGCCGCCGGCGGCCGGAACCTTCCGCGCTCCGGCCCGTTCCAGCCGGTTCTGGCCGCGGCACTGACCAGGCGGAAAGCATTTTCCGCCCATGTTAAGAGTCTTGCTAGGACAGGGGAATACGCGCGAGCACGTATGCCGGACCGCGGCGCGGCAGCTCAGCTGCGCAGGCTGCAGTCGTCGGCGATGCGGGCGAGCTCCAGCACCGAACCGGCGCCGGTCTTGTGCATCACGCGCGCCCGGTGGATCTCCACCGTGCGGTGGCTGATGCCGAGTCGGCGCGCGATTTCCTTGTTGGACAGGCCTCCGACGGCGAGCAGCATCACTTCGCGTTCGCGCTCGGTGAGGCTCGCGACGCGTGCCTCCGCCGTCTGATTGGCTTCGGCGCGCAGGCTCAGCTGCTCGCTCTCGCCCATCGCGCGGCGAACGCTGTCGACGAGTGCAAGGGCGGTCACCGGCTTGGTCAGGAAGTCGACGGCGCCGGCGCGGATCGCGCGCACACTCATCGGGATGTCGCCGTGGCCGGTGAGGAAGACGATCGGCACGGCGATGCCGCGCCGGGCCATTTCCGCCTGCAGCTGCAGCCCGTCCATCCCCGGCATGCGCACGTCAACCACTGCGCAACGCCGCGGCGCCGGGCGGCAGGCGGCGAGGAAGGCCTCGGCGCTGTCGAAGCTCTCGACCGCCAATTCCTCCTGTTCGAGCAGCAGCGTCAACGAATCACGAACGGCGGCGTCGTCGTCGACCACGTAAATGAGAGCATCGTCGTTGCTCATGAGGCGAAAGGTAGCGTGAAGTGGAAGGTCGCGCCCGGGCCGGCGTCGGGGTCGGCCCACAGCTGGCCGCCGTGCGCTTCGATCAGCGCCCGGCTGATCGCCAGGCCGAGCCCGATGCCGTGCTGCTTGGTGGTGAAGAAGGGCTCGAAGATGCGGTGCGCCATCTCCGTGTCGAGGCCGGGCCCGCTGTCCTGCACGGTCACGTGCGCCATGCTCTGGCCGGCGAGGGTACGGACGCGGATGGTGATCGCCGCGGTCGGCACGCCGGCGCCGCGCATCGCCTCGACGCCGTTGTGCAGCAGGTTGACCAGCACCTTCTGCAGCTGCAGCCGGTTGGCGACGACCGCCGGCAGCCCCGGCTGCAGGTCGAGTACCGCGCGGAAGCCGCCGTAGCCGCTTTCCTCGGCGATTGCCAGCGCATCCTGCACCAGCTCGTTGAGGTTGACCGCGTCAGGGGTCGCCTCGCCCTTGTGCAGGAAATCGAGCAGCTCGTGTACCGTCCGCCCGGCCCGCTGCGCCTGGTCGATGGCGCCTTCGAGCGCGCGCGTCAGCTTCTCCGGGTGGCGGTTGCCGCCGCGCAGCATGCGCAGCGCCGCCTCGCTGTAGGCGGAGATCGAGACCAGCGGCTGGTTCAGTTCGTGCGCGATGGCGGCGGCGGTCTGCGCCGCGACCTGCTGGTTGATCAGCAGCTCCATTTCGCTGCGCCGTTCCTGCAGCTCCCTTTCCAGCCGCTTGCGCAGCGAGATGTCGGTCACGGTGCCGACGAAGCGGACGGCGCGTCCGCCTTCGAAGAAGGCCTGGCCGTTGGCGGCGACGTGGCGGACGCTGCCGTCGGCGGCGTTGATCACGCGGTATTCGACGCTGTACTGGCCGCTGCCGCTGGCGTTCAGCGCGCGGTCGATGGCGGCCAGCGTGGCGGCGCGATCGTCGGGATGGACGCCGGCGAGGAAGGTGCCGAAGCTGACCGGCTCGTCGGCGCCGACCCCCCAGATCTCCCTTGTCCGCTCGTCCCAGGCGAGGAGATCGTTGACCACGTCGCGGTCGAAAATGCCGAGGCCGGCGGCGGTCTTCGCCAGGCGCAGGCGGTCCTCGCTGATGCGCAGCTCGGTCATCGCCCGCTTGAGCTCGGTGATGTCGGCCTTGACTGCGACGTAGTGGGTGACGGTCCCGTCCTCGCGGCGCAGCGGCGCGATCGTCGCCGACTCGTGGTAATCGCTGCCGTCGCGGCGCCGGTTGACGAATTCTCCGCTCCAGATCCTGCCGGCGAGCAGCGTCTCCCACAGCGCCGCGTAAGTCGCGCGCGGCGTCCTTCCGGACATGAGGATGCGCGGATTCTGCCCGCGCACCTCGTCGGCGCCGTAGCCGGAGGCGGCGCAGAAGGCCGGATTGACGTACTCGATGCGGCCGTCGAGGTCGGTGATGACGATGCTGGCCGGGCTCTGTTCGACCGCCAGCGACAGCTTGCGCAACTGCTCCTCAGCGCGCTTCCTTTCGCTGATGTTCTCGATCAGCGCGACGAACTCGCCGGGGGCTGGCCGGTAAGCGGCGAAAGCGAACCAGCGGTCGCGGGCGGCGAAATAATGCTCCCAGTGCACCGGCTCGCCGGTCGTCGCGACGCGGCCGAAGGTCTCCAGCGAGATCCGGTTGTCGCGCGCGTAGCCGGGAACCAGCTCGCTGATGCGGCGTCCGACGACGTCCTGCGGCAGCCCCGAGACCTTGCCGAACGCCGGGTTGACGGCGAGGTATTCGTAATCGACGGGAACCCCGTTGCGATAGATCATGCGACAGTGGGCGAGGCCGTGCATCATGTTCTCGAACAGCGATCCATAGCGGGTTTCACTCGACCGCAGCCGGGCGGTGACTCGTGCGCGCTCGGCGATGATCAGCGCCAGCGCGGTGCCGACCGTGGCCAGGATCATCGTGTATGCCCAGAAGTTGGTCAGCCCGGTGCGCGCCAGGTCGTCGCCGAAATAGCCGATGCCGCTCGCGGCGCCGGTCAGCGCCTGCAGCGTCGCTGTCAGCACGATCAGCAGCACGCCGTGCACGCCCAGCCGCACGGCGCCCCAGACCACGATCAGGTACAGCCAGTAGCCGCGGTTGATGAGTCCGAAGACCTCGCTGAACCAGTCGAGGAAGACGACCTGGCCGAGCAGGAAGGAGAGGCCGAGCACCCCCGCCGCTTCCGGCGTGGTCCATGCGCCGTATTGCGGCAGCCGCCGCCAAATAAGCACGAGCGGTGTGATGACGATGATTCCCAGCGCGTCGCCCATCCACCAGTGCGCGAACTCGCCGGTGGCGCCGGCGGCGGCGATCTTGCCGGCGAGGAGCAGCGTGCCGATGCCGATCACCGCGCTGGCGAGCGGGCTCAGCGCGCCGCCCAGCCAGCACAGCCGGAAATAGTCGCGGGACGTGCGCAGTGCGGCATCGAAGCTGTCGTCGCGCAGGAGCAGCCAGCGGGCGAGCAGCGGCGTGGCCACGTCCCCGATAGCGACGATCGCTGCAACGGTCGGCGACTGGCCCGTCCACACCTGGCCGGCGATGCTGCCCAGGTAGATCGCCGGCCAGTAGCGGCGGCCGCCGATCAGCAGCGCCGCCAGCGCCACGCCGGCGCCGGGCCAGAAAACGGTAACCAGGCCGTTCGCCGAATGGAAGGTGAGGGCGATCTTCGCCAGCAGCGCGTAGATGACTGCCGTGATGCCCAGCCAGGGCAGGTCGGCCCAGCGGTAGGTCCAGACGGCTCTCATGGTCGCGGGGAGGGACGGCGCGCCCGGGGCGCGGGAGCGGCCACCCTAAGGGATCGCCGTCGGGGCGTCAATGCGGTCGACATAAGGGCAAGCACGTATGGACGGCGAACCTTTTCCGCCGCGGCGCGGTCTGTTCCGTCCGGTGTGTGCCCCCGCCGGCGGCGGGGGCGGCCGTGCCGAGGTACAATGGCATCCGATTTACTGACCGGTCGGTCATTAGTGAACGCAACCTGATCCCGCCGAATTCCGAAGGAAGACCATGCAGAAATCCCTGCGCCGCCATGGGGTGGCCATCGTCTCCGTGCTCGCCCTGGGCGGCCTCGCCTATCTCGCCTACAACGCCTACCGCGCACCGGCCGGCGCCGCCGCGCCGGCTGCCGGCAACGCCGCGGCGGCCAAGCCGGGCGCCGGCGCGCCGCCGGCCGGCGGCTTCCCGACCGCGGTCGAGCTGACCCGAGTCGCCCGCGTGTCGCTGGTGATCGACGCCACCGCGGTCGGCTCGCTGCGCTCGAACGAGTCGGTGACGCTGCGCCCGGAGACCGCCGGCCGCATCGCCGCGATCAACTTCAAGGACGGCGTGCCGGTCGGCAAGGGCGCCGTGCTGGTCGCCCTCGACGACGCGACGCAGTCGGCCGAGCTGGCGCAGGCGCGCGCCAATCTCGAACTGGCGAAGGCGACCTTCAAGCGCAACGAGGAGCTGTTCGCGAAGAAGTTCATCAGCAGCCAGGCGCTCGACAGCGCCGCGGCGACGCTGCGCGTGCAGCAGGCGGCGCTGGCGCTGGCCGAGGCGAAGCAGGCGAAGACGCAGATCCGCGCGCCGTTCTCCGGCGTCGTCGGCATCCGCAACGTCAGCGTCGGCGACTACGTCAAGGAAGGGCAGGACCTGATCAACCTCGAGGACATGCGCACGCTGAAGGTCGACTTCCGGCTGCCGGAGGCGATGCTGCCGCGGCTCAAGGTCGGCCAGCCGGTCGAGGTGGTCTCCGACGCGCTGCCCGGCGAGCGCTTCACCGCGACGCTGGCCGCGATCGACCCGCTGGTCGACGCCAACGGCCGCGCCATCGCCTGCCGCGCCCGCCTCGACAACGCCGGCGGCCAGCTGCGCCCGGGCATGTTCGTGCGCACGCGGCTGATCTTCGAGGCGCGCGACGATGCGCTGATGATCCCCGAGCAGGCGCTGGTCGCCGACCCGCAGCAGGCCTTCGTGTTCACCGTCGTCGACGGCAAGGCGAAGAAGGTGCCGGTGAAGACCGGGCTGCGCCGCGGTGCGCAGGTCGAGGTCGTCGAGGGGCTCAAGGAAGGCGACGTGGTCGTCGCCGCCGGCCAGTTGAAGCTGCGCGACGGCGCGCCGGTGCGCGACGCGGCGGCGCCGCCGCCGGGCACGCCGGCACCGGCTGCCAAGCCTGAAACCCCGGCCAAGGCCGCGTCATGAAAATCTCCGATATCTGCATCCGGCGGCCGGTCTTCGCCACCGTCCTCTCGCTGACGGTGATGCTGATCGGCCTCGTTTCCTACACCCGCCTGCCGGTGCGCGAATACCCGAAGATCGACGAGCCGGTGGTCACCGTCGACACCACCTACCGCGGCGCCTCGGCCGAGATCATCGAGTCGCGCGTGACCAAGCCGCTCGAGGATTCGCTCGCCGGCATCGAGGGCGTCGACGTGATCACCTCGATCTCGCGCCAGGAGAACTCGCAGATCACCGTCCGCTTCAAGCTCGAACGCAACCCCGATTCGGCCGCCTCCGATGTGCGCGACCGCGTCTCGCGCGTGCGCAACAAGCTGCCGACCGACATCGACGAGCCGGTGATCGCCAAGGTCGAGGCCGACGCCAACCCGATCATCTGGATCGCGTTCTCGTCCGACGTGCATTCGGCGCTGCAGGTCACCGACGTCGCCAACCGCATCGTCAAGCCGCGCTTCCAGACGCTGCCCGGCGCCGCCGACGTGCGTATCTTCGGCGAACGCAAGTTCGCGATGCGCATCTGGCTCGACCGCGAGCGGCTGGCCGCCTACGCGCTGACCCCGGCCGACGTCGAGGACGCGCTGCGCCGGCAGAACGTCGAGGTCCCGGCCGGGCGCATCGAGAGCCAGAGCCGCGAGTTCTCGGTGGTCGCGCAGACCGACCTGGCGCAGCCCGACCAGTTCGCCGCGATCATCGTCAAGCAGGCCGCCGACGGCCGCGGCAACAGCTACCCGGTGCGCATCGCCGACCTCGGCCGCGTCGAGATCGGCGCCGCCTCCGAGCGCAGCACGGTGCGCTTCAACGGCCGGCCGGCGGTCGCCCTCGGCGTCGTCAAGCAGGCCACCGCCAACCCGCTCGAACTCTCCAAGGCGCTGCGCGCCGAGCTGCCGAAGGTCACCGCCGAGCTGCCGCAGGGGATGACGGTGAACATCGCCTACGACTCGTCGGTGTTCATCGACCGCTCGATCGACGCGGTGTTCAAGACCATCGGCGAAGCGATCCTGCTGGTGTTGGCGATCATCTTCTTCTTCCTCAGGAATGTGCGCGCGACGCTGATCCCGCTGGTGACGATCCCGGTCTCGCTGATCGGCGCCTTTGCGCTGATGTTCATGTTCGGCTTCACCATCAACACGCTGACGCTGCTGGCGCTGGTGCTGGCGATCGGCCTCGTCGTCGACGACGCGATCGTCGTGCTGGAGAACATCTTCCGCCACATCGAGGACGGCATGCCGCGCCTGCAGGCGGCGCTGCAGGGGGCGAAGGAGATCGGCTTCGCGGTGGTGGCGATGACGATCACGCTGGCTGCCGTCTACGCGCCGGTGGCGTTCATGACCGGGCGCACCGGCAAGCTCTTCGTCGAGTTCGCGCTGACGCTGGCCGGCGCCGTGCTCGTCTCCGGCTTCGTCGCCCTCACCCTGTCGCCGATGATGTGCTCGCTGCTCTTGAAGCACGAGGAGAAGCACGGCCGCGCCTTCGTCGCCGTCGAGAACTTCCTGAACGCGCTGACCGCAGGCTACCAGCGCGTGCTCGCCGCGTCGCTGAACCGGCGCTGGATCGTCATGCTCGGCTTCGTCGTCGTCGCCGTCGCCAGCGTCTTCCTGCTCAAGGTGTTGAAGTCGGAGCTGGCGCCGGTCGAGGACCGCGGCATCATCCTCGGCGTCTTCGTCGGCCCGGAGGGGGCGACGCTCGACTACTCCGACAAGTACGCGCGCCAGCTCGAAGGCATCTACAGCAAGACCGCCGACGTCGAGCGCTACTTCGTCGTCTCCGGCAACCCGACGGTGAGCCAGGGCATCTCCTTCGTCGGCCTCGCCGACTGGAAGGAACGCACGCGCAACTCGCTCGCCGTGGTCAAGGAACTGTTCCCGAAGTTCGCGGGCATCCCCGGCGTGCTCGCCTTCCCGGTGACGCCGCCCTCGCTCGGGCAGAGTCCGCGCGAGCGGCCGATCAACTTCGTGATCGTGACCTCGGCGTCCTACGCCGAACTGCAGGGCATCACCGGCAAGATCCTCGCCGAGGTGGCGAAGAATCCGGGGATCACCAACGTCGACACCGACCTGAAGCTGAACAAGCCGGAGCTCGCGGTCGCGCTCAACCGCGACAAGGCGTCCGACACCGGCGTCCAGGTCGAGGCCGTCGGCCGCACGCTGGAGACGATGCTCGGTGGCCGCCAGGTGACGCGCTACAAGCAGGACGGCGAACAGTACGACGTGATCGTCCAGGTCGCCCCGGACGACCGCCGCCGCCCCGACGACATCGGCGACATCTACGTGCGCGGCAAGAACGGCGCGATGATCCCGCTCGCCAACCTGGTCGACGTCGACGAGCGGGTCAGTCCGCGCGAGCTGAACCACTTCGGCCAGCGCCGCGCGGTGACGATCACCGCCAACCTGGCGCCGGGCTACACCATGGGCGAGGCGCTGAAGTTCATGGAGGCGGCCGCGGCGCGCGCGCTGCCGGCCGGCTACGCCGTCGACTACGCCGGCCAGTCGCGCGAGTTCAAGGCCTCGTCGGCGTCGCTGGCGCTGACCTTCGTGCTCGCGCTGGCCTTCATCTACCTGGTGCTGGCGGCGCAGTTCGAGAGCTTCCGCGACCCCTTCATCATCATGCTCACCGTGCCGCTGTCGATGACCGGCGCGCTCCTCGCGCTGTGGCTCTCGGGCGGCACGCTCAACGTCTACAGCCAGATCGGCCTGGTCACGCTGGTCGGCCTGATCACCAAGCACGGCATCCTGATCGTCGAGTTCGCCAACCAGCTGCAGGAGAAGGGGCTGGCGATCAAGGCGGCGGTGGTCGACGCCGCGGTGCTGCGCCTGCGCCCGATCCTGATGACCACCGGCGCCATGGTGCTCGGCGCGGTGCCGCTGGCGCTCGCCACCGGCGCCGGCGCCGAGTCGCGCCAGCAGATCGGCTGGGTGATCGTCGGCGGCCTCTTGCTCGGCACCTTCTTCACGCTGTTCGTGGTGCCGACGGTGTATAGCCTGCTCGCCAGCAAGGTGAGCGCCGGCGAGGCCGGCGAGGGCGACGGCGAGCACCGGGCCGTCGCCGCCTGACCCGACCGGGGCGCCCCGCCGGCGCCCCTTTCGCGGTATCGTGTGCGCTCCGCCCGCGACCGAGTTTTTTCCGTGAACATCCTGATCGTCGACGACGACAAGGGCATCGCCAAGGTGCTCACCGCGCTCTGCACCAGCGCCGGCCACCAGGTCGTCGGCACGCTCGCCGACGGCGCCGCGCTCGAGGAGCGGCTGCGCGAGCTGCGCCCGGACCTCGTCTGCCTCGACTACCAGCTGCCCGGCCGCGACGGGCTGGCGCTGCTGCAGGCGGTGCATGCCGTATCGCCGGCGATCGACGTCGTCTTCATGACCGGCTCGCAGGAGGCCGACATCGAGCAGCGCGCCGCCGACGCCGGCGCCTCCGGCTTCGTGCGCAAGCCGTTCAGCCAGGCGCAGATCGTCGCCGAGCTGGCCGCCATCGCCGAGGCACGGGCGCGCGCCGCGGCCGCCGACGACGAGGGGCCGGCCGCGGACCTGCCGCCGCCGGCCGCCGACGCCGCAGCTGTTGCGCCGACGCCGGTCGAAGCCGCCGCCGTCGACCGCGGCACCGTGGTCGTCGCCGACGACAGCGCCGCCGTCCGCCTGATGCTGAAGGGCCTGCTCGACAACTGCGGGCTGCGCGTGCTGAAGACGGTCGGCAACGGCGCCGAGGCGATCCAGGCGGTGCGCAGCCTGCGCCCGGGGATCGTCTGCCTCGACGTCAACATGCCGGTGATGGGCGGCCTCGAGGCGCTGCCGCTGATCCGCGAGCTGAGCCCGGAGACGGCGGTGGTGATGGTCACCGGCTGCGCCGACCGTGCCTTCGTCGCCAAGGCGGCGAAGCTCGGCGCCCGCGGCTACATCCTGAAGCCGCTGCGCCCGGCCTACATCGAAGGCTTCATGCGCCGGCTGCGGGCGTAGCCGGCGCCCCGCGCAGCCAGGCCAGCGCCCCGGCGCCGGCGGCGCGGCCGCTGGCGAAGCAGGCGGTGAGTAGGTAGCCGCCGGTCGGCGCCTCCCAGTCGAGCATCTCGCCGGCGCAGAAGACGCCCGGCCGCCGCCGCAGCATCAGCTGCGCATCCAGTTCCTCGAAGCGGACGCCGCCGGCGCTGCTGATCGCCTCGTCGAGCGGCCGCGGCGCAGTGAGCCGCAGCGGCAGCGCCTTGATCGCCGCCGCCAGCCGCGGCGGCGTGTTGAACGCGTCGCGGCCGAGCACCTCGCGCAGCAGGCCGGCCTTCACCCCCTTCAGCCCGATCCGGCTCTGCAGGTGGCTGGCCAGCGAACGCGCGCCGCGCGGGCGGGCGATCTCGGCGGCGAGGCGCTCCTCGCGCCAGTCCGGCAGCAGGTCCAGCGTCAGCGTCGCCTCGCCGTCGCGCTCGATCGCGTCGCGCAGCATCGCCGACAGCGCATAGACCAGGCTGCCCTCGACGCCGCTCGCGGTGACCACGAATTCGCCGGCGCGCCGGCTGCCGTCCGGCTGCAGCGCGGCGACCGTCTTCACTGGCGCGCCGGCGAAGCGCTCGGCGAAATGTGCGCTCCAGCCGCCGACATCGAAGCCGCAGTTGGCCGGCCTGAGCGGCGCCACCGCGATCCCCTGCGCGGCGAGCAGCGGCAGCCAGGCGCCGTCGGAGCCGAGCCGCGCCCAGCTGCCGCCGCCGAGCGCGAGCACGGTGGCGTCGGCCGCCCGCGTTAGTTCGCCCGCCGGCGTCGCGAAGCGCAGCGCGCCGTTCGCGTCCCAGCCGAGCCAGCGGTGGCGCGGGTGGAAGCGCACGCCGGCGGCGCGCAGCCGGTGCAGCCAGGCGCGCAACAGCGGCGCCGCCTTCATGTCGGTGGGGAAGACGCGGCCGGAGCTGCCGACGAAGGTGGCGATGCCGAGGCCGTGGATCCAGTCGCGCAGGTCGTCCGGACCGAAGGCCGCGAGCAGCGGCGCGATCTCGGCGCGGCGCTCGCCGTAGCGGGCGAGGAAGCGCTCCGGCGGCTCGGCGTGCGTGATGTTCATGCCGCCCTTGCCGGCGAGCAGGAACTTGCGCGCCACCGACGGCATCGCGTCGTAGACGTCGACGGCGGCGCCGGCGGCGGCGAGGACTTCCGCCGCCATCAGTCCGGCCGGGCCGCCGCCGATGACGGCGGCGCTGCGGTGGGGGAGGGGGCGGGGATCGTTCATGACGGGGTCGGCGGTTCAGAGAGGACGCGCACTGTAGCGCCGATCGGCGGCGTCGGCCAGCGCCGGCGGCGCTATTCGACGAGCACGAAGCGGCCGTCGCGGACGACGGTGATGAAGGCCTTGCGCGTGGTGTCGCCGTAGCGGTCGAAGTTGATCCCCTGCTGCACGCCGGCGAAGGGGCCGTAGTCGAGCAGCGCGGTCTTCACCGGCGTCGTCGGCTTCGCCCGCCACAGCCCGTCGAGCACCGCCTTCGTCGCGTCGTAGGCGGCGACCGCGGCGAAGCCGGGCGGCTGGCCGAAGCGTGCCTCGTAGGCGCTGCGGAAGCGGCGGTATTCCGGCGAGCGGTCCTCGCGGTCGAACTGCTGCGGCAGGTAGACGCCCTCCGCAGCGGGGCCGGCGTCGGCGACCAGCTGCTCGGTCGCCGCCCATTCGGCGGCGATCAGCGTCAGCGCGCCGTCGATCTGCCGCGCCGCCTGTACCAGGCGTGCGGTGTCGGCGGCGCCGGCGACGAAGAGCAGTGCCTCCGGGCGCACTTCGAGCAGCTGCCGGATCAGCGCCTCGGGGTCGGCGCCGTCGGCGAAGGGCAGCTCGCCGACCATGTCGCCGCCGAGGCCGGCGAAGGTGTTGCGGAAGTCGGTCAGCCAGCTCTTCGTGTAGGCCAGGTTGCGGCTGTCGTAGAGCGCCGCGATGCGGCGCACGCCGCCCTTCGAGTAGTGGTAGCGGGCGCTCAGCTCGGCATAGCCGCGGGTGTCGCTGGTGACGCGCAGGAACATGTCGTCCTTGCCCGAGAGTTCGGTGGTCGACGCCGTCGGGCTGATCACCGGTACGCCGCCGGCGGCCGCCAGCACCGGCGCCGCCTGCGCGCTGGTCATCGGCCCGATGATCGCCGCCACGCCTGCCGCCGCCAGTTCCGCGGCGGCCTGCCGGGCCTTCTCCGGATCGTTGCCGTCGTCCTTCACCAGCGCCTCGACATGGCGGCCCTGCACGCCGCCGCTGGCGTTCATCTGCTCGACCGCGAACAGGAAGCCGTTGCGGCCGGCGGTGCCGAGGTCGGCAACGCGGCCGCTGAGGTCGCCGATGAAGCCGAGGCGGAGCGGTTCGCTCGGGCCGCAGCCGGCGAGGAAGAAGCCGCCGCAGGCAGCGAGGGCGAGGAGGCGTCGGCGCATGCGGGCTCCGCTCAGGCGTACCCCAAGGGTACTTCTGCGTAATGCGCAGGGCGCTTTACGAAGGCGGCGCGGGCCGGCGTGCCGGCCGGCGGACGTGGCCGCAGCTGTCTGCTCTGTCGCTTCATTTTCGCTCCCCGCAAGGTTGTTCTGACTGCCGGACGGCGTGACCCCGTCCAATCAACTATAACAACCGCCCCGGGGCGGCGGTAGGGGGCAGGTTTGCGGATTTCCGCACGCGCCGCGCGGCGGTGTGCGGGAATCCGCAAGCCGGGAGCTGGCGCCGGCGCCATCTGCCGCCGCTGTTCTCCTTGCAAATCATCGGCTTGCCGGTGCCGGAGACGGCGGGCACGGGTCCTGCAATGCACTTGCCTGCAGTACGCATCGACCCACCCCGACTGGAGGAGACACCATGAACCGGAAATCGCTCATCGCCGCCGCGCTCGCCGCGGCCTCGTTCGCCGCGCACGCAGAAGACGTCGTGCGCCTCGGCAACCTCAAATTCGCCCACTACGGCGCGGTTTCGTACATGAAGGAGCTGTGCGCCAAATACGACCTCAAGGTCGAGGAACGGATGTTCCCGAAGGGGCCGGACATCATGCCGGCGATCGTCGCCGGCGAGATCGACATCGCCGCGCTGGCCTCCGACGGCGCCATCTCGGGGCGCGCCAACGGCGTGCCGATCTACACCGTCGCCGGCTTCGCCAAGGGCGGCGCGCGCATCGTCGCCGGCACCGACACCGGCATCCGCAACATGGCGGACCTGAAGGGCAAGAAGGTCGGCGTCACCCGCGGCGGCGCGCACGAACTGCTGCTCTACGCCGAGCTGGAGAAGGCCGGCCTCTCCTGGTCGGACAAGCCGGGCAAGGACGTGCACATCGTCTTCCTCGCCTTCGCCGACCTCAACCAGGCGCTGTTCACCAAGCAGATCGACGCCATGTGCCAGTCCGAGCCGCAGTCCTCGCAGGCGCTCAACAAGAAGTTCGGGGTCGAGGTGATGAAGCCCTACAGCACCGCGATGGGCGAGCCCTACCGCCTGCTGGTGATGACCGAGAAGATGTACAGGGAGAAGCCGGCGGTGGCGCAGCGGCTGATGAAGTGCTTCGTCGAATCGACCGCACTGTTCAACAAGGAGCCGGCGCTGGCCGAGAAGTACGTGCGCGAGCAGATGTTCAAAGGCCAGATCACGGCGCAGGACTTCCGTGACGCAATGGACAACGCCGACTACACCTACGACGTCAGCTACCAGCACATCGACATCACCACCGACTTCATGCAGAAGTACGGCGTCGGCCGCATGGCGAAGCCGCCGAAGGCCGAGGAGTGGGTCAAGCTCGACCTGCTGCAGAAGGCGAAGAGCGAACTGAAGGTGATGTGAGGCGATCATGACAGGCAAACTGAAATCCTTCGTCCACGGCGCGCTGGTGCCGCTGGTCGTCCTCCTCGTCTGGGAAGCCTGCGCGCGCGCCGGCTTCGTCTCGCCGGTGGTGATGCCGGCGCCGACCGCGGTCGCCGCCAAGTGGTGGGCCTCGCTGCTGCCGGCCGCGGCGCACGACGCCGCGGCGCAGGGCTGGCTGGCCTGGGCGCTGTCCGGCGAGATGCTGCACGACGCCGTCGCCAGCCTCTACCGCGTGATCGTCGGCTTCGTCGTCGGCGCCGGCCTGGCGCTGCCGATGGGGCTGCTGATGGGCGCCAACCCGCGGCTGTATGCGCTGTTCAACCCGCTCATCCAGGTGCTGCGGCCGATCCCGCCGATCGCCTACATCCCGCTGGCGATCCTGTGGTTCGGGCTGGGCAATCCGCCGTCGGTGTTCCTGATCGCGATCGGCGCCTACTTCCCGGTGCTGATGAACACCATCGCCGGCGTCCGCCACGTCGACGGCATCTACCTGCGCGCGGCACGGAACCTCGGCGTCAGCCAGTGGACGATGTTCCTGCGCGTGATCCTGCCGGCGGCGACGCCGTACATCCTCGCCGGCGTGCGCATCGGCATCGGCACCGCCTTCATCGTCGTCATCGTCTCCGAGATGATCGCGGTGAACGACGGGCTCGGCTTCCGCATCCTCGAGGCGCGCGAGTTCATGTGGTCGGACAAGATCATCGCCGGCATGATCACCATCGGCCTCCTGGGCCTCTTCATCGACACCGCCGTCTCCCGCCTGAACAACCATCTGCTGCGCTGGCACCGCGGCCTGGAGCACTGAACCATGAGCCAGATCGTCGTCAATAACGTCCAGAAGGTCTTCCGTACCGCCGAGCGCGACGTGGTGGCGCTGAAGGACATCAACCTCGAAGTGCAGGCGGGCGAGTTCGTCTGCCTGCTCGGGCCGTCGGGCTGCGGCAAGTCGACGCTGCTGAACGCCGTCGCCGGCTTCTCGCTGCCCTCGTCCGGCGCGATCACCGTCGACGGCCGCAGGATCGCCGCGCCGGGGCCGGACCGCGGCATGGTCTTCCAGGAGTACGCGCTGTTCCCGTGGATGACCGTGGCGCAGAACATCGCCTTCGGCCTCGAAGTGCAGGGCAAGGCGAAGGGCGAGGTCGCCGCCAAGATCGACCAGCTGCTGGAGATGCTGCACCTGAAGGACTTCCGCGACCGCTTCCCGAAGGACCTCTCCGGCGGCATGCGCCAGCGCGTCGCGATCGCCCGCGTGCTCGCGCTCGACTCGCCGATCATGCTGATGGACGAGCCCTTCGGCGCGCTCGACGCGCTCACCCGGCGCAACCTGCAGGACGAGCTGTTGCGCATCTGGGCCGAGTTCGGCAAGACCGTGCTCTTCGTCACGCACTCGATCGAGGAGTCGATCTACCTCGCCGACCGCATCGTCGTCATGACCTACCGGCCGGGAACGATCAAGCGCGACCACGTCGTCGACATGCCGCGCCCGCGCGACCCGGCCTCGGCCGAGTTCAACGAGCTGAAGCGCGAGCTCGGCCGGCTGGTGATGGAGGAGCAGCAGCGCCACGCCGCCGACGAGATGAAGCTGGCCGCGGTCGACTGAAACCGCGCCGCACCCCGACCCCAAGGAGACAATCATGAACCTGTTCGCACGCCCGGCGGCGCTGGTCTGCGCCGCCCTCATCGCCGCTGCGCCTGTCCCCGTGCAGGCCGCCGAGCCGACCCGGGACGACGCCGTCGCGCTGGTCAAGAAGGCCGCCGCCGCCTACAAGGCCGCCGGCAAGGACAAGCTGCTGGCCGAGGTCGGCACCGAGAACGGCCCGTACCACAAGGGCGAGCTGTACGTCTTCGCCTACGACCTCAGCGGCGTCATCGTCGCCCACCCGGTGAATCCGAAGCTGGTCGGCAAGAACACCTACGAGGTGCCCGACGTCGACGGCAAGTTCTATCGCAAGGAGATCATCGACAACGCCCGCGCCGGCAAGTCCGGCTGGGTCGACTACAAGTACAAGAACCCGGCCAGCGGCAAGGTCGAGCACAAGGTCGCCTACTACGAGCCGATCGGCGAGATCGTCGCCGTCGCCGGCATCTACAAGTAAGGGCGAAGCCCGCAACACCGGACGCCGCAGCGGCCCGCAGAAGGCCGCACGGCGCCCCGCGGAGGAGAATGGCATGCGTTTCCTGGACCGGCTCCGGCTGGGGGCCAAGCTCGCCCTGGCCCCCGTCATCACCGTCGCCCTGCTGCTCGCGGTGGCGACCGTTTCCTACCTCGGCCTGCGCGAGCAGCAACAGGCGATCGCCCACCTCAGCCAGGTGCGCTTCGAGCACTTCAAGGCCGCCGGCGGCGGCGTCGGCCTGCTCGACGCCTCGCTGCGCGACGTCTATCGCCTGCTCGCCTGGGTCACCAGCAACTTCCCGGCCGAGCGCGTCGACCGCCTCGGCAAGGATATCCGCGCCGGCCTCGACGCGCTCGACGCGACGCTCGCGCAGCTCGCCGAACGCCCGGCGCTGGCCGCCGCGGAGCGGCAGCAGCTCGACGCGGCGCGGGCGGCGGCGCGCGGCTACCGGCAGGCGGTGCTCGACGTCGTCGACGTGGCGGCGGACGACGTCGCCTTCGCCGCCACCTACCTGGGCAAGGCCGAGGCCGGCTACGCCGCGATGCACGGCCCGCTCTCCGCGCTCGCCGCGCTCGAGGAGCGCTTGAGCCGCGAGGCCAACGACGCGGCGGCAGCGAACACCGCGGCGACGGTGCAGATCATCGCCGGCGTCGTGCCGCTGGCGATCGCCATCGCGCTCGCCGTCAGCTTCCTGGTGCGCGCCCGCATCCTGCGCCAGGTGACGGCGATCCAGCGCGCGGCGGAAGCCTGGCGGCAGGGCGAGCTCGGCCACCGCGCGGCGGTCGCCGCCGGCGACGAGATCGGCGCGGCGGCGAGCGCCTGCAACGAGGTGATCGACCGCTTCCGCGACGTCGCCCGCCGCGTCACCGACGATGCCGGTCGCGTCGCCGAGGCGGCGCAGGCGCTGGCGGCGGGCGCCGCGCGCGTCGCCGACGGCTCGTGCCGGCAGTCGGAAGTCGCGGCGACGGCGGCGGCGACCGTCGGCGGCATGAGCAGCGGCGTCGCCTCGATCGCCGACACCGCCGAGCGCGTGCACCGCATGGCCGCCGAGAGCGCTGCCGCGGCGGCCGCCGCCGACGCCACGCTGCGCCAGGTGCTCGGCCAGACCGGCCGCGTCAAGGACGCCTTCGACGAGATCGCGCAGGCGGTGCGCCAGTTCGTCGAGGCCACCGGCACCATCGTGCACATGACCTCGGAGGTGAAGGACCTCGCCGAGCAGACCAACCTGCTGGCGTTGAACGCGGCGATCGAGGCGGCGCGCGCCGGCGAGCAGGGGCGCGGCTTCGCGGTCGTCGCCGACGAGGTGAGGAAGCTCGCCGAGCGCTCGGCGCAGGCGGCGAGCCGCATCGACGAGACGACGCGCGCGCTGGGCGAGCGCTCGCGCGCGGTCGAGCAGTGCCTGGCGCACGGCACCGAGTCGCTGGCGAGCAGCGAGGCGCACTGCGGCGACCTCGACCGCAGCTTCGCCGACATCCACGGCCGCGTCGGCGAGGCGGCCGCAGGCGTCACCGCGATTGCGGCGGCGATCCGCGAGCAGCGCGGCGGCTCGGCGCGCGTCGCCGACGACATCCGCCACATCGCGCGCATGGCGCAGGACAACGACGTCGCCAGCGGCAGCGCGGCGCAGGCGGCGGAGGCGCTCGACGGGCTGGCACAGGGCCTGCGCGTCGCCGTCGCCGCCTTCCGCGTCTGAGCCCTTCCCGCAACCCCCGGAGCCCGGCCATGAACAAACTGCGTCTGTCGACACTCGTCTGCTGTCTCGTCCTTGCCAGCGCGCCGGGGACGGCGCGCGAACTGACCGTGGTGCAGGTGGCGCCGCTGTCGGGGCCGCTCGCCGCCACCGGCCGCGACTTGATGCTCGGCGCCCGCGCCTGCCTGGAGGAGGTCAACCGCCAGGGCGGCGCCGGCGGCCACACGCTGCGCCTGCTGACGCGCGACGACGGCTACCGCGCCGACGAAACGGTGCGCCAGGCGCGCGAGGCGCTCTCGCGCGAGCAGCCGATCGCCTTCCTCGGCCTCGTCGGCACCGGCAACCTGCAGGCGCTGCAGCAGGACGGCCTGCTCGCCGCCGCCGGCATCCCGCTGGTCGGCGTGCGTACCGGCGCGCGTTCGTTGCGCGTGCCGGGGAGCCCGCTCGTCTTTCACCTGCGCGCGAGCTACGATGACGAAACCGCACAGATCGTCGACACCGCCACCACCATGGGCCTGCAGCGCTTCGCCGTGTTCTACCAGAACGACCCCTTCGGGCGCGAGGGGCTGGCCGGCGTCGAGGCGGCGCTGGCGCGGCACGGCCTGCAGCCGGCCGCGCTCGCCAGCTACGAGAAGAACAGCACCGAGGTCGGCGCCGCCGCCGCGACGCTCGCGCGCGTCGACCCGCAGGGCGTGATCATGATCTCCAACACGCTGGCCAGCGCCGCTTTCGTCAAGGCGATGCGCGGCGCCGGCTACGCCGGGCAGCTGATGGGCGTCAGCGTCAACGACGCGGCGCAGATCGTCGACCGCATCGGCGTCGCCGCGGCGCGCGGGCTGGTGCTGGCGCAGGTGCTGCCCAGCCCCGGCCGGCGCGAGATCCCGCTGGTACGCGGCGCCGCGCGGGCGCTGGCGGCGGCCGGCGAGACGCGCCTCTCCTACACCATGCTCGAAGGCTGCCTGTACGCGCGCACGCTCGCCGAGGGCGTGCGCCGCGCCGGCCGCGCGCCGGACCGTGCCGCCCTCGTCGCCGCGCTGGAGACGCTGCGCGGCTGGGACGCCGGCGGCATCAGCGTCGATTTCTCCGGCGGCCGCCGCGAGGGTAGCCGCTTCGTCGACCTCAGCATCGTCGGCCGCGACGGCCAGCTGCTGCACTGAGCCCGCCGACGATGACCCTGATGCCCCCGGCGAGCGCGCTGCGCTTCTCCTTCTCGCGCACCGACCTGCGCCGCATCGGGCTGGCGCTGGCCGGCTGCGTCGTCGTCGGCGTCCTCGTCTACTTCGTCGCCTTCGCGCTGAGCCTGGAGGCGCAACGCACGCTGGCGCGGCAGCGCCTCAACTTCTACGCGCTGTCGCTGGAGGCGACGCTGACCCGCTACGAATCGCTGCCCGGGCTGCTGGTGCTCGAGCGCGACCTCGCGGCGCTGCTCGCCAGTCCGTCCGATGCGGCGCGGCGGGCGGCGGCGAACCGCTACCTGGAGACGGTGCAGGGCGAGGCCGGCGTCGCCGCCGCCTACCTGATCGACCGCGACGGCAACACGTTGGCGGCGAGCAACTGGTACCTGCCGCAGAGCTTCGTCGGCCAGAACTACGCCTTCCGGCCCTATTTCCGCGAGGCGCTGGCCGGCCGGCTGGGCCGCTTCTACGCGGTCGGTGCGACCACCGGCGAGCCCGGCTACTTCCTCGCCGCGCCGGTGCGCCTGGGTGGCCAGGTGCGCGGCGTCGTCGCCGTCAAGGTCGGGCTGGAGGCCTTCGAGCAGGCGCTGGCGAAGAGCGGTGACACGGTGATGCTGGCCGACGCCGCCGGCATCGTCTTCCTCTCCTCGCTGCCCGACTGGCGCTACCGGGCGCTCGCGCCGCTCGACGCGGAAACGCGCGCGCGGCTGGTCGAGCAGCGGCAGTACGGCAGCCATCCGCTGTCGCCGCTGGCGCCGGGCAGCGACCTGCGCCGCAGCGGCGGCGGGCCGGTGCCGCTGGCGCTGCCCGACGGGCGGCAGAACGAGCGCCTGGTGCAGGCGCAGCCGGTCGGCCATCTCGGCTGGTCGCTGGTGCTGCTGTCGGATCCGGCGGAAGCGCGCGTCACGGCGCTGGTCGCCGGCGTCGCCGCCGGCTTCGCGAGCGCCTTCGCCGCCGCCGTCGCCGCACACCTGCGCCTGCGCCGGCGGCGCGAGGAGGAGCGCCGGCGCGCGCACCACGAGCTGGAGGCGCGCATCGCCGAGCGCACCGCCGACCTGTCGGCGAAGGTCGCCGAGCTCGAACGCACCGAGGCGATCCTGCGCCGCACCCGCGATGCCGCGGTGCAGACCGGCAAGCTCGCCGTGCTCGGCCAGATGTCGGCTGGCATGAGCCACGAGCTGAACCAGCCGCTCGCCGCGCTGCATACCTTCTCCGACAACGCCGTCGCGCTGCTCGACCTCGGCCGCCTCGGCGAGGTGCGCGAGAACCTGCAGACGATCAGCCAGCTCACCGGCCGCCTCGGGACCATCGTCACCCAGCTCAAGTCGTTCGCGCGCAAGGCGCCGGAGGCGCTGGGGCCGGTGCCGGTGGACAACGCGCTGGCCAACGCGCTGCTGATCGTCGAGCCGCGTCGGCGCGAGCTCGGCGCGACGATCGACGGCAGCGCCGTGCGCAGCGGACGCTACGTCGTCGCCGAGGCGGTGCGCCTCGAGCAGGTGCTGGTCAACCTGCTGCGCAACGGGCTCGACGCGGTCTCCGGCCACGACGAGCCGCGCCTCGAGCTGCGCGTCGCCGAGGAGGGCGGGCGCGTACGCATCGCGGTGCGCGACAATGGCCCCGGGATTCCGGCCGACGCGCTGCCGCACCTGTTCGAACCCTTCTACACCACCAAGCCGGCCGGCGAAGGTCTGGGCCTCGGGCTGGCGATCTCGCTGGCCATCGTCGAGGGCTTCGGCGGCCGGCTGGAAGCGAAGAACCTCGACGGCAGCGGCGCCGAATTCGCGCTGCTGCTCGACTCGACTGCCTGCGGAGACGCCCCATGCCTCATCTGACCCTCGAATACACCGACAACCTCGCCCCCCATCTGGCGCCCGACATACTGCCGCGGCTGAACCGTGCGCTCCTCGCCTCCAGCCTGTTCGCCGAGAGCGACCTGAAGAGCCGCGCGCTGCTCCTCGACCAGTGGTGCGTCGGCGTCGAGGCGGCGCCGCGCGCCTTCGCCCATGTCCGCGTCGCGCTGCTCTCCGGGCGGCCGCCCGGCGCCAAGCGGGCGCTCGCCGAGGCGGTGCTGGCGGCGCTCGCCGACGCCTGCGCGCCGCCGCCGGGGGCCGAGCTGCAGCTGTCGGTCGAGATCGTCGACATCGACGCCGCCAGCTACGCCAAGGAGGTGCGCAATGGCCGCTGAGTCCGCCGGCTACGGCCGGCTGCCGGTCTTCCTGGTCGAGGACGACCCCGACGTGCGCCGCGGCTGCGAGCAGACGCTGGCCATTGCCGGCCTGCCGGTGCGCGCCTTCGCCGACGCCGAAGGTGCGCTCGCCGCGTTCGCCCGCGAGCTGCCCGGCGTCGTCGTCAGCGACGTGCGCCTGCCCGGCCGCGACGGACTGGCGCTGCTGCGCGAGCTGCGCCAGCGCGACCGCGAGCTGCCGGTGGTGCTGGTCACCGGCCACGGCGACGTGGCGATGGCGGTGCAGGCGATGCGCGAGGGCGCGCACGACTTCATCGAGAAGCCGTTCGCCGCCGAGCGCCTGACCAAGGTCGTGCAGCAGGCGCTGGAGAAGCGCGCGCTGCTGCTGGAGAACCGCCGCCTGCGCGAGCGCCTGGACGAGCACGGCGAGGTGCCGGTGATCGGCCAGTCGCCGGGCATGGTCGCGGTGCGCCGGCTGATCGCCGCGCTGGCGGCGACCGACGTCGACATCCTGATCAACGGCGAGACCGGTTGCGGCAAGGAGGTCGTCGCCCGCGCCATCCACGCTGCCAGCGGCCGCCGCGGGCCCTTCGTCGCGATCAACTGCGCGGCGCTGCCGGAGAGCGTGTTCGAGAGCGAGATGTTCGGCCACGAGGCCGGCGCCTTCACCGGCGCCGGCAAGCGGCGCATCGGCAAGGTCGAGTACGCCAGCGGCGGCACGCTGTTCCTCGACGAGATCGAGAGCATGCCGCTCGCCTTGCAGGCGAAGCTCCTGCGCGTGCTGCAGGAGCGCGTCGTCGAGCGCCTCGGCGGCAACGCCGCGGTGCCGGTCGACTGCCGCGTGCTGGCGGCGACCAAGGAGAACCTCGCCGAGCTGTCGGCGGCCGGCCGCTTCCGCGCCGACCTCTACTACCGGCTGAACGTCGCCAGCCTCGACCTGCCGCCGCTGCGCGAGCGCAAGGAGGACCTGCCGCTGCTGATGGGCTACTTCCTGCACCAGGCGGCGCAGCGCTACGGCCGGCCGGCGCCGGAGTGGGGCGCCGCCGACCTGCTGCGCTGGCAGGCCCACGACTGGCCAGGCAACGTGCGCGAGCTGAAGAACGTCGCCGACCGCCTCTGCCTGGGCCTGCCCGACGGCTTCGCGCAAGCCGCCGGCGAGGCCTCGCCGGCGCTCGCCGCGCAGGTCGAGCGCGCCGAGCGGTCAATCATCGAGAACGCGCTGCAGCAGTGCGCCGGCAACGTCGCGCGCGCGGCGGACCTGTTGCAGCTGCCGAAGAAGACGCTGTACGACAAGCTGGCGCGGCACGGCATCGCCGCCGACGCGTTCCGCCGCTGAGCGGCGGCCGGGTGCGCGATTACGCGCGCGCGCCGAGCCAGCCGGCGACGCGGTCGACGAGCCGGCCGACGAGGTCGCCGGCGAGGCAGTCGAAGCGCTCGCAGTCGAGCGAGTTGGAAAGCCAGGTGATCTGGCGCTTGGCCAGCTGCCGCGTCGCGTAGATGCCGCGCTCGCGCAGCTCGCCGCGCGGGATCAGCCCGTCCTGCGCCTCCCACATCTGGCGGTAGCCGACGCAGCGCATCGACGGCAGCTCCGGGGTGAGCCGGTACTTGCTGCGCAGCCACGCAAGCTCGTCCTCCAGCCCGGCGGCGAGCATCGCGTCGAAGCGCTCGGCAATGCGCGCGTGCAGCACGGAGCGATTCGACGGCAGCAGGCCGAGCGACAGGAAGTGCCACGGCGGCGGGCCGTCGGCGGCGGCCTCGGCGAGCAGCGCCGACATCGGCCGGCCGGTCAAGCGCAGGATCTCGAGCGCGCGCTGCAGACGCTGCGAATCGTTCGGCGCGAGCCGCGCCGCCGTTTCCGGATCGTGCCGGGCGAGCTCGGCGTGCAGCGCCGGCCAGCCGCGGCGGGCGGCCTCGGCGTCGAGTTCGGCACGCAGCGCCGGGTCGGCCTGCGGCAGATCGGCGAGGCCGCTGAGCAGCGCCTTGTAGTAGAGCATCGTGCCGCCGACCAAGAGCGGCACCTTGCCGGCGGCGCGCGCGGCGTCCATCGCCGCCAGCGCCTCGCTGCGGAAGCGCGCGGCGGAGTAGCTTTCCTCCGGCGAGATCACGTCCACCAGGGCGTGCGGGTAGCGCGCCAGCGTGTCGCGGTCGGGCTTGGCGGTGCCGATGTCCATGTCGCGATAGACCAGCGCCGAGTCGACCGAGATCAGCGCGACCGGGAAACGGTCGGCCAGCGCCAGCGCGGCCGCGGTCTTGCCCGACGCGGTCGGGCCCAGCAGCAGGATCGCGGGGGGCAGCGGCGCGGCGGCGCTCATCGGCCGCGCAGGAAGAGCCGGTCGAGCTCGTCCATCGACAGCTGCACCCAGGTCGGCCGGCCGTGGTTGCACTGGTCGGCGCGCTCGGTCTCCTCCATCTGGCGCAAGAGCGCGTTCATTTCAGGCAGCGACAGCTGGCGGCGGGCGCGCACCGCACCGTGGCAGGCCATCGTCGCCAGCAGTTCGTTGCGGCGCGCGGTCATCAGCTGCGTCGCGCCGTGCTCGCGCAGCTCGGCGAGCAGCGCTTTCGCCAGCGCCGCCGGGTCGCCGGCCTGCAGCAGCGCCGGCACCGCGCGCACGGCGAGCTGCGCCGGGCCGACGACGGCGAGCTCGAAGCCGAGCGCGGCGAGCGCGTCGGCCTGTTCCTCGACCGCGGCGACCTCGAACGCGCTGGCGGCGAACACCGCCGGGATCAGCAGCGCCTGCGTCGCGATCGCGTGCGCGTCGACGGCGGTCTTCAGCTTCTCGTAGAGGATGCGCTCGTGCGCCGCATGCATGTCGACGACGACCAGGCCGGTGGCGTTCTGCGCGAGGATGTAGACGCCGTGCAGCTGCGCCAGCGCGTAGCCGAGCAGCGGCATGCCGGCCGGCGGCGGCTCGCTTGCAGTCGCGGTAGCGCTTGCCGCCGGCGCGAAGCGCGGCGCGTCGGCGAAGGTCTGCGCCGCCAACGGCCGCGCGGCGGCGATGAAGTCGGTGTAGGCGCGCACCGCCGGTTCGGCGGCGAGCAGCGAGGCCTGCCGCGGCGGCACGTAGATCGGTGCGGCCGGGGCGGGTGCCGCAGGTGTCGCCGGAGCCGCGTCGGGGACGGCCGCCAGGGGCCTGCCGGCGCTGCTCTCCGCGCCCGCCGCCAGCCCGCCGAGCGGCGCCGACAGCGCCTTGTTCACCGCGTGGTAGACGAACTGGTGGATCGCGCGCGAGTCGCGGAAGCGGACCTCGGTCTTCGCCGGGTGCACGTTCACGTCGACCGCCGCCGGGTCGAGTTCGAGAAACAGGCAGTAGGCCGGGTAGCGGCTGCCGTGCAGCATGTCCTGGTAGGCCTCGCGCAGCGCGTGGGCGAGCACCTTGTCGCGTACGAAGCGGCCGTTCACGTAGCAGTACTGGGCGTCGCCGCGGGCGCGGGCGTGCGCCGGCAGCGCGGCGATGCCGGACAGGCGCAGCGGGCCGGCCGCGGCCGCCACCTCGCGCGCGTCGGCGAGGAAGTCGTCGCCGAGGATCGCCGCCGCGCGGCGGCGCGCGTCGGCGCGCGGCAGCTGCAGCGAGACGCGGCCGTTGTGGGTGAGCGTGAAGGCGATGCCGGGGTGGGCGAGCGCGATGCGCTTCACCGCTTCCGCACAGTGCGCGAACTCGGTGCCCTCGGCCTTCAGGAACTTCCGCCGCGCCGGCGTGTTGTAGTAGAGGTCGCGCATCTCGACCACGGTGCCGGCGATCAGCGCTGCCGGTTCGGGCGCCGCGCCCGGCTCGCCGGCGAGCCGCCAGGCGTGCGGCGCACCGGCGGCGCGGCTGGTCAGCGTGATGCGGGCGACGGCGGCGATCGAGGCCAGCGCCTCGCCGCGGAAGCCCATCGTCGCCACCCGCTCGAGGTCCTCGAGCGAGGCGATCTTCGAGGTCGCGTGCCGGGTCGGCGCCAGCGCCAGCTGGTCGCGGTCGATGCCGCAGCCGTCGTCGGCGATGCGGATCAGCTTGACGCCGCCCTCTTCGAGCGCGATCTGCACCGCCGTCGCGCCGGCGTCGATCGCGTTTTCGAGCAGTTCCTTCAACACCGAGGCGGGGCGTTCGACCACCTCGCCGGCGGCGGTCTGGCTGATCAGGAGGTCGGGAAGTTGGCGGATGACGGGCATGGCCGGCCGGAGGAAGGCGAAGGCGGCATTATCCCGGATTGTGCCGTAGGGCGCGAGGTGATGGCGGCGTTCATCGCTTCCGGCGCACGAACAGTACGTCGGCGAAGGCGGCGGCCTTGGCGAAGACGCCGAGGCGCTCGTCGGAGAGCGTCTCGAGGAAGTCGGAGAGGCGCTTCGAGCGGGCGATGGCGAAGAACACCAGCCCCGTGAACACGACGGTGCCGATGATGAAATAGTGGATCTTCTCGGCCAGCGGCACGTCGGCGAGCGCCAGCAGGTTCATGCCGAAGAAGCTGGTGACGACGGTGGTGATCAGGCCGAAGACGGTGACCACGGTCAGCCGCACGACGGTGTTCGACTGCCGCCGCTGGCTGTCGCTGTCGAGGTACTGGCTCATGTCGCGGATCTGCTCCTTGACCTCGGCGAACAGCGCGTCGTTGCCGAGCTGGCCGGCGGCGCGGCGGAACAGCGACTGCACCTGGCCGCGCTCCGAGAGCTCGTGGAACCAGTAGCGGTGCGTGAAGCGGAGGAAGGTGGCGAATACCGCGCGGATGCGCCGCTTGAAGCGGCGTACCGAGTCGGCGTCGCCGATGTCGAGGTCGTTGATCGCGTCGACCAGGCGGTCGGAGAACACCAGCAGCGCCGCGCGGTGGAAATGGGCGATCAGGAAGAGCAGGAAGTACTGGTGGCGGAACTGTGCCAGCATGCCCCGCTCGCGGTCGCGGAAGTAGGCGTCGCCGGCCTCGCCGACCACCAGCAGCGCCGGCCCCGAGCACAGGAAGCGGGTGTTCGGCCCGGCGTCGCTGTCGGTCCAGTAGCGGTCGTCGCAGTAGTGGCGCTCGAACTCGACGATCGCCGGGTCGGTCCATGGCAGCGGGTCGCCGGGGCGGACGTGCGAGATCAGCGCGAGGCGGATGAAATCCTCGCGCGCCAGCGCGCGCGGGTCGTCGAGCGCCAGGTAGGCCATCACCGGCATGCGGTGGTATTCGATCAGGCGGTAGCGCAGCGCGCCCTCGTCGGCACTGTGGTCGAGCGCCAGCGGTCGCAGCAGCCAGGCCCAGTGCGCGGCGAGGCAGGGGGCGCGGTGGGCGCAGACGAAATGCAGGAACTTGTCGCGGGCGCCCGAATCCGAGACCGCCAGCACTTGGCCGTCGTGCCCGAGCAATTCGACGGCATGCAGGTTGTGCACGCCGTTGCCCTGTTCGTCCCAGCCCGACGGATAGGCGCGGCCGAAGCGGTAGAGCAGCTCCTCGACCGTCGACAGCGGCAGGTCGTCGGCGTGCAGCTCGATGTTCAGCAGCACGACGTCGAGGTCGCGGAAGAAGTAGAGGTCGACGTGGGCGACGGCGAGCGTCACCGGCGCCTCGCCCTCGCGCAGCACGGCGCGGATCGCGGCCAGGTCGTGTCGGCGCAGCACCTGCATCGGCGGGTCGCTCGGCGGATCGTCGGCGGCGCGACGCGGCGAGCGGCTCTCGCCGTAGAGGAAGCGCTGCACGTAGGGCAGGAAGGTGACGAATTCCTTGTAGTGCCGTTCCTTGAACTCGGCCGGGTCAGCGGTGAATTCGTCCTCGACGCGCCGCCATGGCGGGCAGTCGGCCAGCCGCAGCCATGGCTGCCGGCGATCGTCGCCGGCGACCTCCAACTGCAGCGGCCACAGCAGCGTGTGGCGGAAATGGCGGACGGTCTGCTCGGCGCGAGTCATGGGCGGAGTATAGCGGCTGCCGTCCGCCGGCGAACACCGCGTCGGATCGGGTAGAATGGCGGCCCTCCCCCGTGCCCCGCCCGCCGATCCCGATGGACCTGCTCCTCCAGTTCTTCGACATCCTGCTCCACCTCGACAAGTACCTCGCCACGCTGGTGCAGCAGTACGGGCCGTGGATCTACGCGATCCTGTTCTTCATCATCTTCGCCGAGACCGGCTTCGTGGTGACGCCCTTCCTGCCCGGCGATTCGCTGCTGTTCGTCGCCGGCGCGCTGGCCGCGCTCGGCGGCATGGACCTCGGCCTCCTGATGGCGACGCTGATCGTCGCGGCGGTGCTCGGCAACCAAGTCAATTACCATGTCGGCCGCTACCTCGGGCCGAAGGTCTTCCACTGGGAGAACTCGCGCCTGTTCAACAAGGCGGCGCTGCAGAAGACGCATGCGTTCTACGAGGTGCATGGTGGCAAGACGGTGGTGATCTCGCGCTTCCTGCCGCTGCTGCGCACCTTCGCGCCCTTCGTCGCCGGCATCGGCGCGATGGGCTATGCGCGCTTCACCGCCTTCAACGTCGGCGGCGCCGTGCTCTGGGTCGCCTCGCTGACGCTCGCCGGCTACTGGTTCGGCAACGTGCCGTGGATCAAGCAGAACCTGACCGTGGTCATCGTCGGCATCATCGTCGTCTCGCTGCTGCCGGTGGCCTACGGCTGGTGGCAGCACCGCAAGGGCGAAACCCCGGCCTGAGGCGACGAGCTTTCTCCCATCCCCGCTCCCGCGGACGGGGACGATCGCGGCCCGGCGCCGGCTGTCCCGCCCGTGGGGCGCTCCGGCGGGCGGGTGCTATCATGCGGCATGCATCGTCGTGCGCTGATCCTTCTGCCCCTGTTTCCGTTCGTCGCCGCCTGCGCGACGAAGATGGGCGCCGGCGGCAGGACGGAAACCGTGGTCGATGCGAAATACCTGGCGAAGACCGACGTCGACCGCATCATCGATACCGTCCGCGGCGAGGTGCTGGCGGGTCTCCGCCGCTTCGCCGAGAAGCTCTACCGGCGCAATCCGAAGGAGTGGAAGAAGAGCGGCCAGACCGGCATCGAGCCGGCCGTCGCCCGCCTCTTCGCGTCGCGCCGGCTCGACTTCCCCGAACTCGAAGGCAAGCGCGAGGGCGCCGCGGCGATGCTGGCGTTCCGCGAGGACTACGCCGGCGACCGCGTGCTGGCGCTGATGGCCGGGCTGCTGACGATGGTCCATGCGGCCTTCGACGACAAGGACGATTTCTACATCCTCGACGACCTGAACGAGCAGAAGCTCTACAATTGCGCCCGCAACCTGGAAATCGCGATGTGGAAGCTGGCCTCGGCGAAGTCGGTGAACGGCGAGCTGCTGCTGCTCTCCAACGAACTCGACCCGGCCAACCGCAACCTGTCGTTCGAGCGCGAGTTCGGCCGCATCGTCGGCCTCCTCGACCTGCTCGCGAAAGTGGTCGCCGACAAGCACGGCCGCGCGGTCTCCCGGCTCACCCAGAACATCGCCTCGGCCGTCTTCCTGCCGGTCGGGGCCATCACCGCCATCATCAGATAAGCCCATGAAGTCCATTGTCATCCTCATCTCCGGCCGCGGCAGCAACATGGAGGCGCTGCTCGCCGCCGTCGCCCGCGGCGAACTGCCGGTGCGCGTCGCCGCCGTGATCAGCAACCGGCCCGACGCCAGGGGGCTGGAAACCGCCGCCGCGCAGGGCGTGCCGACCGCCGTCGTCGACCACCAGGCCTACGCCGGGCGCGAGGCCTTCGATGCCGCGCTCGCCGCCTGCATCGACGGCTACGCGCCCGACCTGGTGGTGCTCGCCGGCTTCATGCGCATCCTCACCGAGGGTTTCGTGCGCCGCTACGAGGGCCGCCTGCTCAACATCCATCCGTCGCTGCTGCCGGCCTTCCCGGGCCTGCACACGCACCGGAAGGCGCTCGAGATGGGCGTGCGCATCCACGGCTGCACGGTGCATTTCGTCACCCCGGCGCTGGACCACGGCCCGGTCGTCGTGCAGGCGGCGGTGCCGGTGCTCGATGCCGACGACGAGGCGACATTGGCCGCGCGCGTGCTGCAGCAGGAGCACCTCGTCTATCCGCTGGCCGTGCGCTGGTTCGCCGAGGGGCGGCTCAGCCTCGACGGCGGGCGCGTGCGGCTTGCTGCCGAGCGACCGCAGCCGGCAGCGCTGATCTCGCCCTAGGTCATGCCCTTCGCCCTCGCCGCCGCGCTGCTGGCCTCGCTCGGGCTGCACGCGGCGGCGCTGTTGCTACCCGACGTCGAACCGGCGCCGACGCCGTCGCCGGAACCGGCGCCGCTGCAGGCCGAAATCGTGCTGCAGCCGCGTGTCGCCCCGGTCGCGGTCCCACCCGCGCCCGCCGCCAGGGCGGCGAAGCCGGCACGGCGCCCGGTGCGGCCGCCGTCGGCGCCGCCCGCGGTCGCGGCGACCGAGGTTGCGGCAACCGAGGTTGCGGCAACCGAGGCTGCGGCCGGAGTCGATGCCGTCGCCGACGCCGGCGCGGCCGCGGCCGCACCGCCGTCGTCCGAAGCGATGCCGTCGGCCGCCGAGCCGCCGGCCGCGGTCGAGCCGGCGGCGACGTCGCCGCAGCTGCCGGCGAGCGGCGAGATCCGCTATGTCGTCCATCGCGGCGACCCGCCGACGTTGATCGGCAGCGCCCGGCATCGCTGGCAGATGGCCGACGGCCGCTACCGCATCGAATCGGTGATGGAAACCACCGGCGTCGCCGCCTGGCTGCGCGCCGTCCGCGTCGAGACCGAAAGCAGCGGGGCGCTGGTCGCCGGCGGCCTGCAGCCGGAGCGCTATGTGTCGCGCCGCCTCGACCGCGAACGCGAGCGCGTCGAACAGGTCGATTTCGACCGCGAGGCCGGCCTCGTCCGCTTCGGCAAAGGCGCAACGGCGCCGCTGCCGGCCGGCGCCCAGGACCTGCTGTCGTTCAACTACCAGCTCGGCTGGCTGGCGCGCACCGGCGACCTGGCCATTGCCACCGGCCGCAAGCTCGGCACCTACCGCCTCGAGCTGCTCGGCAAGGAATGGGTGGAGACGCCGCGGCAGCCGATGTGGACGCTGCATTTCCGCGCCAGCGGCGAAACCACCACCGAAGTCTGGCTGGCGCCCGACAATTACCTGCTGCCGGTTAAAATCCGGCACATCGACAAGAAGGGCGAAAGCTTCGAGCAGCTGGCCGAGGACATCCGCCTCGACCCGCCGCCGGCCGCCGCCCCGTGAACAAGGCTGAACGTATGAAATTCACCCCCGCCCTCTTCGCCCACGCCGAGGCCGCGCTCGCCGCGCTGCTGCGTTTCGAGTACCCGGCCGACGCCGTGCTCTCGCACTATTTCCGCGAGCACCGGCAGCTCGGCCACGCCGACCGCGGCTTCGTCGCCGAAACCTGCTTCGCCGTGCTGCGCCGGCTGCGCAGCCTGTCGGCGCGCTGCGACGGCGACGCCAGCCCGCGCCGGCTGTTGCTCGCCGCGCTGTTCTGCCTGCGCGGCTGGAACCTGCGCGAACTGGCGCCGGTGACGCGCGAGGCCGAAACCGCCTGGCTGGCGGCAGCGAAGGCGGCGAAGGGCGAGGAGTGGCCGGCGGCGGTGCGCTGCGACCTGCCCGACTGGCTGTACGAACGCCTGCAGGCGCAGTTCGGCGCCGATACCGAGGCGCTGGCGATGGCGCTCAACCGGCCGGCGCCGCTCGACCTGCGCGTCAATCCGCTGCAGACGACGCGCGAGGCGGTGCTGGCGCGGCTCGCCGCCGACGACATCGCCGCCGAGGCCTGCGCGTATTCGCCGCTGGGCATCCGGCTGGAAGAGAAGCCGGCGCTCGCCAAGCATCCGCTGTTCGTCGCCGGCGACATCGAGGTGCAGGACGAGGGCAGCCAGCTGCTCGGCTTCCTGGTCGCGCCGAAGCGCGGCGAGATGGTCGCCGACTTCTGCGCCGGCGCCGGCGGCAAGACGCTGCTGCTCGGCGCGCTGATGCGCTCGAGCGGCCGCCTGTACGCCTTCGACGTCGCCGAGAAGCGGCTGGCCAACCTGAAGCCGCGGCTGGCGCGCTCCGGGCTCTCCAACGTGCATCCGGTACGCATCGAGTCGGAGAGCGATGCGAAGGTGAAGCGGCTCGCCGGCAAGCTCGACCGCGTGCTGGTCGACGCGCCGTGCTCGGGCCTCGGCACGCTGCGCCGCAACCCCGACCTGAAGTGGCGGCAGAGCCCGCAGAGCGTCGCCGAGCTGGTCGCCAAGCAGGGCGCCATCCTCGCCGCCGCGGCGCGGCTGGTGAAGCCGGGCGGGCGGCTGGTCTATGCCACCTGCAGCCTGCTCGCCGAGGAGAACGACGGCGTCGTGCAGGCCTTCCTCGCCGCCCATCCCGACTTCGTGCCGCTGCCGGCCGCGGAGATCCTGGCGAAGCAGGGCGTCGCCGGCATCGCGCCCGCCGCCGGCGAGGCGTTGCGCCTGTCGCCGCAGGCGCACGGCAGCGACGGCTTCTTTGCGCTGGCGATGGAGCGCCGATGATGGAGGCCGGGTTCCTGCACCTGCCGCAGCAGTTCCTGCGCGAGCTGCGCGATCCGTCGATCGTCTGGGAAGCGCTGGCGCTGGCCGTCTGCATCGGCATCGCCCTGTTGCTGCAGTGGCGCTTCCGCCGCCGCCCGCACGCCGGCGGCGAAGCGCGGACCGCCGGCGAGCTCGGGCTGCGCCGCATCGTCTTCCCGCTCTCGGCGCTGCTGCTGGTGCTGGTCACGCGCGCCGTGATGCGGCCGTACGCGCCGGTTGGCCTGCTCGACCTGGCGGTGCCGCTGTTCCTGTCGCTGGCGCTGGTGCGCGCGACCGTCTTCTCGCTCCGCTACGCCTTTCCCAGCGCGCGCTGGCTGGCCGCCTCGGAGCGGGTGATCGCCGGCAGCGTCTGGCTGTGCCTGGCGCTGTACCTGACCGGGCTGGCCGGGCCGGTGATCGCCGGGCTGGAGTCGGTCCAGTTCTCGCTCGGCAAGCAGAAGCTCGATCTCTGGCTGGTGCTCAACGGCGCGTTCACCGCGCTCAGCACGCTGTTCGTCGCGCTGTGGATCGCCGGCTGGCTGGAGCACCGGCTGCTGCGCTCGGAGAGTATCGATTCGAGCGTGCGCGTGGTGCTCGCCCGCGCCGGCAAGTCGGTGCTGGCGGTGGTCGCGCTGCTCGCCAGCCTGGCGCTGGTCGGCATCGACATCACCGCGCTCTCGGTGTTCGGCGGCGCCTTCGCGGTCGGCCTCGGCTTCGGGCTGAAGACGATCGCCTCGAACTATGTCGCCGGCTTCATGATCCTGCTCGACCGCTCGATCCGCATAGGCAACGTGATCGCGCTCGACGCCGCGACCACCGGCGAGGTGACGCAGATCACCACGCGCTACACGGTGGTGCGCACGCTGACCGGGACCGAGGTGATCGTCCCCAACGAATACCTGGTGACCAACATCATCCGCAACCAGACCTACACCGACAGCCAGGTCCGCCTCGCGGTGCGCGCCTCGGTCGCCTACGACAGCGACCTCGAGCGGGCGATGCAGCTGATGGTCGATGCCGCCGCCGCGCAGCCGCGCGTGCTCGCCGACCCGGCGCCGGGCGCGATCGTCGTCGCCTTCGGCGACAACGGCATCGAACTGGAACTGGGCTTCTGGATTCCCGATCCGGGCGAGGGCACCGGCGGCATCCGCTCTGACATCAGCCTGGCGATCTGGAAGGCGTTCCGCGCCGAGGGCATCGAGTTCCCGTTCCCGCAGCGCGAGGTGCGGCTGCTCAATGCCGCCGAGCTGGCGGGGGCGAAATAGGGAAAGGGAATCCGGAAAGAAAAAACCCGCGCCGGGGGATGGCGCGGGTGAAGTGACCCATCAGTCGGAGGGATGGGTCCAGGGGGAGGTAATCGGTACGTCTAGCGCTGGCAGCCCCGGTTCGTCACCGGGATCGGCTGCAGTGCCGGCAGGCCGAAGTCCAGCGGGCGGAACGCGTGGCAGTTGGCTGCGGCGCCGAACAGGTAGCGGCACGCCTGGGCGAGGAATTCGTCGCGGATCTTCTGGATTTCGTTGTTCATTTCTGTCTCCGTTCGGCTGCATCGGCTTGCGTCATGGATCGCATAGTAGGGCCTCCCCGGGGGGAAGTCTGTTGCGCTTGAGTAAGCGTTTTGTAACGCTTTGTTACGGCGGGAATGCCGCTGGCAAGCGGCCGGGGGCGGGCGGAAGCCGGCTACGACGGGGGCCGGCTCGGCGGGGGAGGGTTACTCGCGGGGCGCCCGGGCGGGCCACTCCAGCGTGAAGCGGGCGCCGCCGAGCGGCGACGCGTGGGCGGTGGCGGTGCCGCCGTGCAGTTCGAGCGCCAGCCGGGCGATTGCCAGGCCGAGGCCGTAACCGCCGGTGGTGCGGTCGCGCGAGCGGTCCAGCCGGGTGAAGGCGGTGAACACGCGTTCGCGCTCCTCCTCCGGGATGCCGATGCCGTCGTCGTCGACGTTGATGCGGATGCGTCCGTCGACGAGCTCGGCGCTGACCGCGATCCGCACCTGCGCGTACTTGATCGCGTTCCTGAGCAGGTTGCGCACGGCGAAGGGCATCGTCTTGCGGTCGAGGTCGACGCGCAGCGCGATCGGCAGCCGGCCGGTGTCCAGCGTCAGCACCAGCTTGCCGCCGAGCGGGCGGATGTCCTCGACCTGCTCTTCCAGCCAGGGGATGAACTCGGTGCCGACCAGGTGCAGCTCGGGCTGCTCGCGCTCGAAGCGGGCATAGGTCAGGCTGGAGTCGATCAGGTTGTCGAGCTCGTCGAGGTCCTCCTCCATCATCTGCCACAGGCGTTCGCGCTCGGCCGGCTCGTCGGTCTCGGCGAGCATCTCGAGCGCGAAGCGCAGGCGCGCGATCGGTGTGCGCAGTTCGTGCGAGATCGCGCTGGAGAGCTCCTTCTGCGTCGCGATCAGGCGCTGCACGCGCTCGGCCATCGCGTTCAGCGTCTCGGCGAGCAGCTCGAAGGCGGTGTTGCGGGCGGCCGGTGCGCGCGCGCCGAAGTCGCCCTCGCCGAGCGCGCGCGCGGTCTGCCGCAGCGCCTCCAGGTCGCGCCATACCGGGCGCAGCCAGAACCAGACGGCGACCGCGAGGAACAGCCCGATCAGCCCCCAGGTGAGCAGGCGGATGCGCATCTCGAGCGTGAAGAAGCGCCGGTTGTCCGGGTCGCGGTCCGGCGACAGCGGGCCGATGACGAGGATCTGCGCGGTGTTCTTCAGCCGGTGGTAGACGATCTCGCCGTCGGCGCTGACCGCCAGTTCGCCGGCGTCGAGCTTGATGCCCTGGCTGGCCGGCAGGCGGATCTCGTCGCGCTCGGCGATGCCGAGCTTGTAGTTGAAGCGCTCGCCGAGGGTCTTGATGCGCTTCGTCCATTCGCTGCGCCGCTGGCGGAAGAGGTCCTCCTCGATCATCGCCACCGTGCCCTGCATGAAGCGCCGCGTGTAGTCGTCGGAGATATCGCGCAGGGCCGTGCTGATGACGAAGTCGGCGACGATGGCGATGGCCACGAAGGAGCCCATCGTCAGCAGGTAGGCGTTGAAGAACAGCCGCGAGAACTGGTAGCGCCCGGCCGGCAGGCTGAAGCGGCGCTTCGGTGTCGCCGGGCCGGCGGGGTTACTGCCAGTCATGCCGCGAGAAGAGGTAGCCCTTGCCACGCACGGTCTTGATCCGCGTCGGGTTGTCCGGGTCGTCGTTGAGCTTCTTCCTGAGCCGCGAGATGCGCGCGTCGATCGAGCGGTCCAGCCCGTCGAAGCCGATGCCGCGCAGCTGCTGCAGCAGGTCGTCGCGCGACAGGATGCTGCCGGCGTGGCGGGCGAGCAGCCAGAGCAGGTCGAACTCGGCGGTGGTCAGGTCGATCGCTTCGCCCGCCAGTGTCGCGCTGCGCGTCTGCTGGCTGATGCGGAAGTTGCCGAAAGTCAGCGAATCGCCGCCGCCTTCCGCGCCTTCCTCGCCGGCCGCCGGCGCGGCACGGCGGAGCAGCGCCTTGATCCGGGCGAGCAGCACGCGCGGCGGCACCGGCTTGGTGATGTAGTCGTCGGCGCCGAGCTCGAGCCCGAGGATCTGGTCGATGTCCTCGTCGCGTGCGGTCAGCATCAGGATGATGCCGTCGTAGTGCGGGCGCACCGCGCGGCAGACGGCGAAGCCGTCCTGGCCGGGGAGCATGATGTCGAGCACGACGAGGTCGGGGCGGGCGGCGAGGATGCGCGTTTCGGCGGCGTCGCCGCGGGCCTCGATGTCCACGTCGAAGCCGTTCTTGCGCAGGTATTCGGCGGTCAGTTCGGCGAGGCGGTCGTCGTCCTCGACGAGAAGGATGCGGGTGTTCATGGCCGCCATGATAGCCGCTCGCCGGGGCCGCCGGAAAGCCGCGGCGCCCGCCGGCGCCTAGTCGGCGTTGCTGCCGGCGGCGGCGCGCCGGCGCCGGCGGTCGAGCGCCGGCGGCACGGCGACGGCGATGTCGACGATCAGGCCGACTTCGCCGGGCAGCGAGATGGCGATCGATTCGCCGGAAGTGCTGCGGCAGTGGTAGATGCTGCTCTCGCCGACCGCTTCCGAGGCGACGATCTCGACCTCGCGCAGGTGGCGCGCGAGGTCCTGCCGCGGCACGCGCCGCCAGCCGAGCTGGCGCTTCATGCCTCGCACTCCGCCGGCGGCATCGTCCGCCCGCTCTTCAGCAGCAGTGCGAACTCCTCGGCCGGCACCGCGCGGCTGAAGAGGAAGCCCTGGAAGTCGTCGCAGCCGTAGCGGCGCAGCAGTTCGAGCTGCGCCTCGTTCTCGACGCCCTCGGCGATCACGCGCAGGCCGAGGCTGTGCGCCATCGCGATCACCGCGTGCGCGATCGCCGCGTCGTCGGCCTCGCTGTCGATGTCGCGGACGAAGGAGCGGTCGATCTTCAGCGCGTCGATCGGGAAGCGTTTCAGGTAGGAGAGGCTGGAGTAGCCGGTGCCGAAATCGTCGAGCGCCAGGTCGACGCCGAGCTGCTTCAGCTCGCGCAGCATGGCGATCGCGTTGTCGACGTCGTGCATGACCATGCTCTCGGTCAGCTCGAGTTCGAGCGCGTCGCCGGCGAGGCCGGCTTCGTCGAGGACGCGGCCGACCAGCCGCGGCAGGTCGTCCTGGCGGAACTGGCGCGCCGAGATGTTGATCGCCGCGCGCAGCGGCGGCAGGCCGGCCTTGCGCCAGGCGGCGAGCTGCGCGCAGACGAGGCGCAGCACGCGCTCGCCGAGCGGGATGATCAGTCCGGTTTCCTCGGCCAGCGGGATGAACTCGGGCGGGTGGATCATGCCGATGCGCGGGTGGTTCCAGCGTGCCAGCGCCTCGGCGCCGATGATGCGGCCGCTCTCCAGCGACAGGATCGGCTGGTAGAAGACGGTGATCTCGTCGCGCTCCAGGGCGCGGCGCAGGTTGCCTTCCATGTCCAGCCGGTCGAGCGCCATGTGGTTCATTTCCGGCGCGTAGAAGCGGTAGTTGTTGCGGCCGTGCTCCTTGACCCGGTACATGGCGACGTCGGCGTTGCGCAAGAGGCTCTCGCCATGCTCGCCGTCGCGCGGGTAGAGCGCGATGCCGACCGAGGCGGTGACGAACACCTCCTTGCCCTCGACGACCAGCGGCTGCGCCAGCTGACGCGAAATCTTGGCGGCGATGCCGGCGACGTTGTCCGCATCGTCGACGTTGCCGGCGACGACGACGAACTCGTCGCCGCCGAGGCGGGCGACGGTGTCGGTGTCGCGCACCGAATGGCGGAGGCGGTCGGCGACCGCCTTCAGCAGGTTGTCGGCCGGCGCGTGGCCGAAGCCGTCGTTGATCAGCTTGAAGCGGTCGAGGTCGAGCAGCAGCACGCCGACCAGCTTGCCGGCGTGCTTCGCCTGCAGGATCGCCTGGTCGATGCGGTCGTGCAGCAGGTTGCGGTTGGCCAGCCCGGTCAGCACGTCGTGCGTCGCGTGGTATTCGAGCTGTTGCTCGTAGGCGATGCGCTCGCTGACGTCGTTGATGATGCTGACGAAGTGCGTCGTCATCTCCCCGCTCTCGTCGCGCACCGGCGCGATCGACAGCTCGTTCCAGAACATCTGGCCGTCCTTGCGGTAGTTGCGCAGCACGGTGTGTCCCTCGCGGCGCTCGCGCAGCGCCGCACGGATCTCGTTCAGCCCCTTCTGCGCCAGGTCGTCGCGGACCAGGAAGCGGCCGCTCTGGCCGACCACCTCGGCGGCGTTGTAGCCGGTGATGCGCTCGAACGCGGGATTGACATAGACGATCGGGTGGTCGAGCTGCGTCGAGGAGGTGATCATCACGCCGTTCGAGCTCGATTCCAGCGCCCGTGACAGCTGGCGCAATTGCTCGTCGAGCTGGCGCTGCGCGTTCTTCGCGCGGATCGCCTCGGCGCTGAAGGCGAGGTCGGCGGCGAGCGCCTGCAGCGCCTGTCGCTCGCCATCGCCGACGGGGCCGTCGCCGCGGGCGACGCGCAGCCTGCCGACTTCGCGGCCGGCGGCGGCGAGCGGCAGCGTCAGTGCCGGCGGGTCGAGGCGGTCGAGCTCGGACCAGACCAGCGGCGGCTGGTCGCCGGCGACGCGCAGCGCGCGTAGCGGGTCGCCGCGCGTCGGGTCGGCGAGCTGGATCGCGGCGATGCGATAGCCGCCGGTTTCGACCAGCGCATCGCAGATGCCATCGAGCAGCGAAGCGGTGTCGGCGGCGTGCGTGCGCCGCTGCGTGCAGGCGCCAAAGAGCGCCAGCAGGCGGGCCGTCTCGTTACCGGGGGGGCGCCCGGCAGCGGCCTTGGCCGTGCGAGTCAATTACGAGTCTCCTGGTGTGGTGGGGTTTTTTTTGCAGCGGCATGCTGCTTATTACTTTTGTAAGCGGTAGAGTGTAGCAAGAATGTTTCTCGTGTAACGTTGCGACGCAGCAATGCGATCCGCGTACCCGCGCCGTAGAATCGGCAACCCGATGCGAAAGGAACGACCATGACCGACGGCGTCTTCGACCTGCCCTGGTGGGGCTACGTGCTCGCCGCGCTGGCGTTGACGCACGTGACGATCGCCGCCGTCACCATCTTCCTGCACCGCCACCAGGCGCACCGCGCGCTCGAACTGGGGCCGCTGCCGTCGCACTTCTTCCGCTTCTGGCTGTGGCTGACCACCGGCATGATCACCCGCGAGTGGGCGGCGATCCACCGCAAGCACCACGCCCGCTGCGAGACCGCCGACGACCCGCACAGCCCGCAGGTGCTCGGCCTGCCGCGCGTGCTGTTCGGCGGCGTCTTCCTCTACGTGCGCGAGTCGCGCAACGCCGAGACGCTCGCCCGCTTCGGCCACGGCACGCCCGACGACTGGCTCGAGCGCAAGGTCTACACGCCGCTGCACAAGTACGGCATCGTCCTCATGCTGGCGATCGACGTGGCGCTGTTCGGCGTGCTGCCGGGGGCGCTGATCTGGGGCGTGCAGATGGTCTGGATCCCGTTCTGGGCGGCCGGCGTGATCAACGGCGTCGGCCACTTCTGGGGCTACCGCAACTTCGCCTGCGCCGACGCGGCGACCAACATCGTGCCCTGGGGCATCCTGATCGGCGGCGAGGAACTGCACAATAACCACCACGCCTTCGCCACCTCGGCACGGCTGTCGAACAAGTGGTACGAGTTCGACATCGGCTGGTGCTACATCCGCCTCCTGGAGATGCTCGGCATGGCGCGCGTGAAGCGGGTGGCGCCGGTCCTGCGCCTCGGCGCGCCGCGGCCGCAGGTCGACGGCGACACGCTGCAGGCGGTGATCACGCACCGCTACGACCTGCTCGCCAGCTACGCGCGCTCGCTGAAGGCGATGTACCGCGAAGAGCTGGCGAAGCTTGCCGACCGCCGCCGGTTCCGCGGGCTGAAGCGCTGCCTGGCGATGGACGGCAGCGCCGTGCCGGACGAACTGCGCGCGCGCTTCGACGCGCTGCTCACCGAGAGCGGCGCGCTGGCCACGGCCTACCGCATGCGCGGCGAGCTCGCCGCCGTCTGGGAGCGCTCGACCGCGACGCGCGAACAGCTGGTCGCCGAGCTGCAGGACTGGTGCCGTCGCGCCGAAGCCTCCGGCATCCGCCAACTCGAACAACTCTCGCTGCGCCTGCGCCGCTACGCCATTTCCTGATCTGACATGACCCTGCCGAAGACCCCGCGCGCCGCGTTTGCGCTGATCGCCCTTGCTTCCGCCGGCCTCGTTGCCGCCGGCCTCGTCATCGGCGAGCTGATGCGCCTCAACCCCTGCCCGCTGTGCATCTTCCAGCGCGTGCTCTACCTGCTGGTGGCGTTCTGGGCGCTGTGCGGCGTCGCCGCGCCCGGCGCGCGCAAGACCTGGGGGCTGCTGATCGCGCTGACCGCCGCCGGCGGCCTCGCCACCGCCGGCTACCAGACGTGGATGCAGCTCTACCCCGAACTCGCGGTGCAGTGCGGCTACGGCGAGATGAACCCGATCGAGAAGCTGGTCGACTGGCTGGGCATGCAGTGGCCGTTCATGTTCATGGCCACCGGCTTCTGCACCAGCAAGGAATCGATCCTCGGCCTGACGATGGCCAACTGGTCGATCCCGCTCTTCTTCACCTTCCTCGTCGCCGGGCTGTGGGTCGCCACCTCCCGGCGTTTCGTGCGCTACCGCTTCCGCTGAGCGTCAGCCCTCATCCGAGGGGGATTCTTCGTAATACGCGAAGCGTATTACCCGGGCGTCCCGCACTCAGGCGTGCCCGGTGCTGCCGAAGCCGCCGTCGCCGCGATCGCTGGCGACGAATTCGTCGACGATGTTGAACGCCACCTGCAGTACCGGCACGACCACCAGCTGTGCCAGCCGGTCGAGCGGGTTGAGCGTGAACGGCTCCTTGCCGCGGTTCCACGTCGACACCATGATCTCGCCCTGGTAGTCGGAATCGATCAGCCCGACCAGGTTGCCGAGCACGATGCCGTGCTTGTGGCCGAGCCCCGAGCGCGGCAGGATCATCGCCGCCAGACCGGGGTCGGCGAGGTGGATGGCGATGCCGGTGGGGACCAGCATGGTCTCGCCGGGGTGGATCTTCACCGGCGCCTCGATGCAGGCGCGCAGGTCGAGGCCGGCGGCGCCCGGCGTGGCGTAGTGCGGCGGCGTGTCGCGCAGGCGGGGGTCGAGGATGCGGACGTCGATTCGATGCATGGAGGTTTCCTGTCGGTGTCGGGAATCAGCGGTAGAGCCAGTGGAACAGCGCGAGCGCGAGCAGCGCGGCGACGGCGAGTCCGGCGCTGAAGCGCTTCGCCAGCACCGCCTTCGCCGCCTCCTCCGCCTGCCATTCGCGCACCAGGGCGCCCAGGCGGCGCAGCGCGGCGCGGCCGACGACGCGGCGCGTGCCGGCGCGGACGAGCTCGTCGTCGGTCATCAATCGCCCCGCAGCAGGCGCGCGATGTGGGCGACCAGCGCGCGCGCCAGTTCGCTCTTCGGGCCGGGCGGCAGCGGCGTCTGGCCGGCGTCGTCGAACAGCACCAGCGTGTTGTCCTCGCCGCCGAAGCCGTGCTCGATCAGGTTGCCGGCGATCAGCGGAATCTTCTTCTTCGCGCGCTTCTTCCGCGCGTAGTCGGCGAGGTTGCGGCTCTCGGCGGCGAAGCCGACGCACAGCGGCGGCTTCGGCAGCGCCGCGACCTCGGCCAGGATGTCCGGGTTCTCGACCAGCATGATCGCCGGCGGCGCGCCATCGTCCTTCTTGATCTTGTGTTCGGCAGCGGCCTGCGGCCGGTAGTCGGCGACTGCGGCGACGCCGACGAAGACGTCCTGCGCGGCGGCGCGCGCCATCACTTCGCGGTGCATGTCGAGTGCGCCGGTGACGTCGATCCGTGTCACGCCGCGCGGCGTCGGCTGGCTGACCGGGCCGCAGACCAGCGTCACTTCGGCGCCCGCTTCGCGCGCGGCGCGGGCGACGGCGAAGCCCATCTTGCCCGACGACAGGTTGGTGATGCCGCGCACCGGGTCGATCGCCTCGAAGGTCGGGCCGGCGGTGATCAGCACCTTCCTGCCGGCGAGCAGCTTCGGCTGCAGGAAGGCGACCAAATCCTCGACGATCTCCTCCGGCTCCAGCATGCGCCCGTCGCCGGTCTCGCCGCAGGCCTGATCGCCGCAACCGGGGCCGAGCAGCGTCACGCCGTCGGCGGCGAGCGTCGACACGTTGCGCCGCGTCGCCGGGTTCTCCCACATCTGCTTGTTCATCGCCGGCGCCGCCAGCAGCGGACAGTCGCGGGCGAGCACCATGGTCGTCAGCAGGTCGTCGGCGAGCCCGTGCGCGACCTTGGCGAGGAAGTCGGCCGACGCCGGCGCGACCAGGATCAGGTCGGCCTCGCGCGACAGGTCGATGTGCGCCATGTTGTTGGCGACGCGGCCGTCCCACTGGTCGGTGAACACCGTGCGCCCGGACAGCGCCTGGAAGGTCACCGGCGTCACGAAATGCGTCGCCCCCTCGGTCATCACCACCTGCACCGTGGCGCCGGCCTTGACCAGCAGCCGGGTCAGCTCGGCCGCCTTGTAGGCGGCGATGCCGCCAGTGATGCCGAGAACGATGTGCTTGCCCTGTAATTCCATGGTCATATCGGTAGAATGCGTCTCGACCAATTGTACGTGAGGGGGTGCGGCATGGCGATCACCGACTGGCCGGCGGACGAGCGTCCGCGCGAGCGCCTGCTGGCGCAGGGCGCCGGCGTGCTCTCCGACGCCGAGCTGCTGGCGATCTTCCTGCGCGTCGGCATGCGGGGCAAGAGCGCGGTCGACCTCGGGCGCGAGCTTATTGCCCGCTTCGGCAGCCTCAACCGGCTGTTCGCGGCGACGCAGGCCGAGTTCGCCGCGGTGCCCGGCATGGGCGCGGCCAAGTACGCGCAGCTGCAGGCGGTGCTGGAAATGGCGAAGCGCGCGCTCGGCGAACGGCTCGCCGCGCGCGAGCTGCTGACCTCGCCGCAGGCGGTGCGCGACTACCTGCGGCTGACGCTCGCCGGGCGGCCGCACGAAGTCTTCCTGGCGCTGTGGCTGGATGCGCAGAACCGGCTCATCGCCGGCGAGGAGCTGTTCCGCGGCACGCTGACGCAGACCTCGGTCTATCCGCGCGAGGTGGTCAAGCGCGCGCTCGCGCACAACGCGGCGGCGGTGATCCTCGCCCACAACCACCCGTCCGGCGTCGCCGAGCCGTCGGCGGCCGACGAGGCGCTGACGCGGGCGCTGAAGGACGCGCTGGCCCTCGTCGACGTGCGCCTGCTCGACCACTTCATCGTCGCCGGCACGGCGCCGCCGCTGTCGCTGGCGGAGCGCGGGCGGGTCTGATCGCCGCCTGCCGTCGCCCCCTCAGCGCCCGCGGCCGCCGCCCGCCAGCATCGGCCGCAGGTCGACGAGGCCCTTCGCCGAGCCGGGGGCGCCGACCCATAGCGGGCGCTCCTTGAAGCGCTCGTTCACCACGCTCTTCGTCGGGTCGTAGCCGTCGAACGACAGGCCGGCGAGGTCGGCCCAGGTGTGGATCAGGTGCGCGGTCTGGTAGAGGCGCCCGGTCTGGCCGGCGAAGCTGCGCGGATGCGCCGCCTGCCACTCGGGCGAGCGCCACAGCAGGAAGGGCACTGTGTACATCGCCGGCGTCGGGCTCGCCTCGTTGCGGCCGATGAAATCGTGCGGCGGCGTGTCGTAGACGTCCTCGCCGTGGTCGGCGAAGTAGAGCATCAACGATCTGCCGCCGGCGGCGGCGAGGCGCTCGACCAGGCTGGCGACGACGAAGTCGTTGTAGCGGACGGCGTTGTCGTAGTGGTTGATCATCGCCAGGTGCTTGTCGCCGACCCAGCCGGGGAGGCCGGAAGCGTCCTTGAAATGCTCGAACTCCGGCGGGTAGCGGTATTCGTAGCGCATGTGCGTGCCGAGCAGGTGGACGACGATGAACCTGCGCTCCGCCGCGTCGCCGAGGATGCGCGCGAAGGGGGTGAGGACGTTGCCGTCGAACTGGTAGGAATTCTGCGAGCGCGTGTGGTTGAGATAGACCTGCTCGTCGGTCTGCTCGGAGAAGTTGGTGAGCATCGTGTTGCGCTTGCTCAGGGTCTGCTGGTTGGTGATCCAGTAGGTCTTGTAGCCGGCCTGCTTCATCAGGTTCATCAGCGACGGCCGGCTCAGGTGCAGGTCCGGGTTCTCCTGGTCGGCGAAGGTCAGCGCCTGCTGCAGCGTCTCGATCGTGTACGGGCGCGAGGCGATGACGTTGTCGAAGGCGGTCAGCTGCCCGTGCAGCGCCTGCAGCTGCGGCGAGGTGTCGCGCGCGTAGCCGTAGAGGCCCATATGCTGGCGGTTGGTCGATTCGCCGATGACCAGCACCAGCGTCGCCGGCAGGCCGCCGTTGGCGTCGACGAGCTTCGCCAGCGGCGGCAGGCTTTTGTTCTTTTCGAGCAGCGATTGCATCTGCGCCAGCTGTTCCTCGTACCTGACCAGGCCGAAGGCGAACTGCCAGGGAACGGCCGGTTCCAGCCGGTTCATCACCGATTCGGCCCAGGCCTCCGAGAGCAGCGAGCGCTTGCGCGCGGTCTTCAGCGTCGCCGGCAGGAAGACGACCAGCAGCACCAGCGCGACGATCGCCCAGGCCTGCCGGCGCGGCATCGCCAGCGGCCGCAGGCCTCGCCACAGCCAGACGGCGCCGGCGGTGTAGGCGAGCGCCGCCGGCGGCATCCACCACGCGAAGTAGTTGCCGAGGTACTCGCCGGCCTCGGCCGGGTTCGATTCGAAGACGATGTACAGCGCGCTCTGCGAGAACTCCTGGCCGTAGATCGCGAAGTAGCCGAGGTTGACCAGCGAGCAGGCCCACAACACGGCGCCGACGAGGGCGGCGATGCGCCGGCCGTGCCGCGGCAGCAGCAGCAGCGGCACCAGCCACAGCGCGCTGACCAGCAGGCCCTGGCGGAACGGGAAGAAGCCGGTGGCGCCGCTGGCCAGCAGCAGGAGATGGCTGACGCCGGAGAAATACCAGAAGAACAGGTAGGCGCGGGCGAGCGCGCGCCAGTCGATGCGGTCTTCGGTGCGCGCGCGTCTTGCGGTCTGCGCCATGTCCATGTCGGGAGTCCTCGCGGTTTCGGGTCCGGCGGCGGTTCGCGCCGGAGGCAGTGCGCGTGGCTGGGCGCGACGGGAGTGCGGCGCGCTGCCGGCAGGCGAGGATTGTCGCTGCCGAGTCTGAAGCGAGTCTTAAGGCGGCGGGAGGGCGGAGGCGGTCAGTCGGAAGCGGGGGCGCTTGCGGCGCCGGGCCCCCAGCGCAGCGTCGCGACGAAGCCGCCGGCCTCGGCGTTCTCGACCTCCAGCCGGGCGCCGTGCAGTTCGGCGATGCGGCGGACGATCGCCAGCCCGAGGCCGCTGCCTTCGGCGCCGGCTTCGCGGCCGCGGTAGAAGCGTTCGACCAGTCGCGGCAGCTCCGCCGCCGGCACACCCGGGCCGTTGTCGGCGACGGCGACGCACGCCGCGCCGTGCTCGCAGCCGACGCGCACCTCGATGCGGCCGCCCTCCGGCGTATAGCGAACGGCGTTGTCGACCAGGTTGCGCAGCGCCACCGCGAGCAGGTCGCGGTCGCCGCTCACCGCCGCCGCGTCGGCGGCGAGCGTCAGCGTCTGCCCCTTCTCGTCGGCACCGGCGCGCGCCTCGTCGACCGCCGTCCGTGCCAGCCCGGCGAGGTCGACCGGCTGCGGGTCGGGCACGCGTTCGAGCGGGTCCAGCCGGGCCAGCCGCAGCAGCTGCTCGACCAGCCGCGTGGCGCGGTCGGCCCCGGCGATCACCTGCGCCAGCGCATGCCGGTGCTGGGCTGCGTCCCTGGTCGCCATCGCCACCTGCGCCTGCACCTTCAGCGCGGCGAGCGGCGTGCGCAGCTCGTGCGCGGCGTCGGCGGTGAAGCGGCGCTCGTTGTCGAGCGTCGCCGACAGGCGGCCGAGCAGCCGGTTGAGCGCCTTCGCCAGCGGCTGCGCTTCCAGCGGTGCGGCGGTCGGCGCCAGCGCCGCGAGGTTCTCCGGCGAGCGCGCGGCGACGTCGGCGGCGAGGTCGTCGAGCGGCTTCAGGCCGCGCCGCACCGAGAGGTAGATCAGCGCGATCATCAGCGGCAGCAGCAGCGCCAGCGGCAGCACGGTCTTGCGCGCGATCTCGAGCGCCTCCTTGTCGCGCGACTTGTTGGCGTGGGCGACCTGAACGCGGTAGGCGCCGTCCGCGGTTTCCAGCACCAGGCTGCGCCACGGCTGCCCGTCGTGTTCGATCTCGGCGTAGCCGAGGGCGGTGCCGACCGGCGTCGCCGGCGCGTTGGCGGACGCCAGCAGCGTCGTGCCGTCGCTGCGGACGATACGGTATTCGAGGACCAGTTCGCTGCGCCGGATCTTGGCACCGCGCAGCCCGTTCATGTTCGCCGGCAGGGCGGCGAGGCGGCCGGCGTCGGTGCGCGCCTGGGCGACGAGCAGGCGCGCGGTCTTCGCCATCTGCCCGTCCATCAGCTCCTGTACCTCGTGCCGCGCCTGGCGGTAGCTGAGCGCGGCGGCCAGGCTCCAGATCAGCAAGGTCGCCAGCGATACCCAGCGCAGCAGGCGCCAGCGCAGCGAACCCGGCGACCGGCCGTGCAGCAGGCCGGCCATCAGTCGTCCCCGCCGCGCGCGACGCGTTCGCCGAGCTGGTAGCCGAAGCCGCGCACGGTGCGGATGAAGTCGGCGCCGAGCTTCTTGCGCAGGTGGTGGACGTAGACCTCGACGGTGTTGCTTTCCTTTTCCTCGCCCCAGGCGTAGAGGCTTTCCTCGAGCTGGGCGCGGGTGCGCAGCTGGTTCTTGTGCGTCAGCAGGTCGTGCAGCAGCGCGTACTCGCGCGCCGACAGCGTCACCGGCTGGCCGTTCAGCGTCACCCGCTTGCTCGCCGGCTCCAGCGTCACGCCGGCATGTTCCAGCACCGGCGTCGGCGCACCGGCGGCGCGGCGGATCAGCGCGCGCAGCCGCGCCTGCAGTTCGCCGAGGTCGAAGGGCTTGGTCAAGTAGTCGTCGGCGCCGGCGTCGAGCCCGCCGATCTTGTCGGCATGCGTGTCGCGGGCGGTGAGGATCAGTACCGGCAGCGCGTTGCCGCGCGCGCGCGCCTCCTTGAGGACGGCGAGGCCATCCTTCTTCGGCAGGCCGAGGTCGAGCACGCAGGCGTCGTAGGCGTGGTCGGCGAGCGCCAGTCGTGCCGCCTCGCCGTCGCGCACCCAGTCGACGGCGTAGTCGGCAAGCTTCAGCCCGGCACGGATGCCGTCGCCGAGCAGGGCATCATCTTCGACGAGCAGGACCCGCAATTACTTCCCTTCCTTGTTCAGTTTGGCCAAGAGCGCCTGAATTTCCTGGCGGCGGCCGCTGTCGGCCAGTTCGCGCCCGGGGCGCGGCGGCGCCTTGAGCGCCGCTTCGAGGTGGCTGCGCGCCTCCGCGATGCGGTCGCGTTCGGCCAGATACTCGCCATAAAAGAAGTTCGGGTCAATACCGTTGGGATTGATCGCCAGCGACTTCTTGAAGTACTCCTCGGCGCGCTCCTTGTCGCCGAAGCCGATCGGCCAGCCGGGCACCTTCGCGTAGAGCGTGGCGAGGCTGGTGTAGGCCGAGCCGGCGAGCGCCTTGTCGTTCAGCTTCAACGCCTCGTCGAGGCGCTGGCGGGCTTCCTTGGCCAGCCCGAGCGCGCCGAGGCCGCCCTTGGCGCCGGCCTCGCTGGAGAGCACGATGCCTTCCCAGATCAGCGCCTCGGCGACGCCGGGGTTGGCTTCGACGATTTTCTTTGCCTGCGCGGCGAGTTTGCCGTAGCTCTCGGCTTGCTGCTTCTCAGGCTGCTTGTACTTGATCTCGGCCCATTGTTCCTGGATCGGGCGGATCAGCTCTTCCGGCGTCGTGGCGGCGGCGAGCGTGCTGGCGGCGAGGCCGAGCGCAAGGGCGAGCGTGCGGTGGATTTTCATCGGGGACTCCTTTCGTTCTCTATCGGGTGGGGGCGTGCTGCTTGATCACGGCGAGCTTGCCGGCGAGGCCGCGGTCGATCAGCGTCGGTGCGACGCCGTTCAGCCAGGCGAAGAAGCGCTCGGGGAAACCGAAGTGGCGCTCGCCGTCGCCGGCGCGCAGCGCGGCGACGACCTGGCGGGCGACCGCATCGGCGTCGTCGCTGCGGTTGTTGAGCGCGCGGTTGAGCGCGTTCACCGCGTCGCTGTTGAGCGGCGTGTCGATCGCACGCGGCGCCAGGTGGATCACCGCCACCTGCGTGTCGGCGAGCTCGCGGCGCAGCGCCTGCGAGAAACCGCGCAGGCCGGCCTTGGCCGCCGAGTAGGCGGCGAAGCCGGCGAACGGCAGGCTGCCGAAGGTCGAGCCGATGTTCACGATCACGGCCTGCGGCCGCGCCTTCAGCCACGGCAGCAGCGCGTGCGTCAGGCGCATCGGCGCCGCCAGGTTGGTGGCGAGCAGGGAGTCGATCTCGTCCCAGTCCTGTCGCTCGTAAAGGCCGAAGCCGCCGACGCCGGCGTTGTTGATCAGCACGTTGGCGCCGAATTCGCGGGCGGCGCCGGCAGCGGCGGCGACCCCTTCCGGACGGGTGAGGTCGGCGCGCACGCTGGAGTGCTCGCCGCCGAGCGCGGCGTTCAGCGCGGCGAGCCGCGCGGTATCGCGACCGGCCAGCAGCAGCCGCGCGCCGTCGGCGGCGAGCTGCTGCGCGAGCGCCTGGCCGAGGCCGCCGGTGGCGCCGGTGAGCAGGATGCGGGCGTTGTTCAGCTGCATGCGGCGACCTCCCCGCTGCGCGCGTCTTCGCGGTACGCCGGCAGCGCGCGGAAGATGTCGCCGTAGAGGCGGAAGAAGATCCGGGCGCAGCGCAGGACTTCCGCCTGGTCCTCGGGCGTCATCGCGTTGACCAGGGCCGCCAGGTGTTGCGTGTGCTGCTGGTCGAGCGTGCCGTGCGAGCGCAGGTAGGAGAAGGCCTTGTTCGGCAGCCCGAGCGCCTGCTGGATGCGGTCGGCGGCGGTCAGCGCCAGAGCGACGCTGGTGCCCTCGAGGACGAAGACCATGCCGAAGAAGCCGGCCGGATTGCCGCGGTTAACCAGGTCGTAGGCGTAGGCGACCATCAGCTCGGCCGGCAGCTCGGGCCGGCTGGCACGCACCGCCTCGGCGTCGCCGCCGGCGGCGACGATGTCGTTGAGGATCCACTCCTCGTGGCCGATCTCCTCCTCGATGTATTCGGCGACGGCCTTCCTCAGCCAGCCGAGGCGCTCCGGCAGGCGGCCGCCGAGCAGCATCAAGAGCGGCGTCGTGTGCCGGACGTGGTGGTAGGCCTGGCCGAGGAAGGCGAGGTAGCTTTCCGGCGTGACGCGGCCCTGCAGGCAGTCGGCGATGATCGGTGCCGCCAGCAGCTGCGCGCGATCGGCGGCGGTGGCGGCGGTCAGTTCTTCATAAAACGGCATGAGCGGGTTCCTCTGCGGGCAAAGCGTCTTCATAGAGCGCCGCCAGTGCGGCGCCGTGGTGGTTGAGGATGGCGGCGCGCAGCGGCCGGCCGTTGCCGGTCGCCTGGCCGTTGTGCGGCGTGAAGGGTGGGGCGGCGAACCAGCCGCCGATGCGCGCGTAGTCCGGCAGCGTCGCGTTGGCGCGGGCGACGGCGGCGGCGAGTTGCGCCCCGTTGGCGCCGGGGGCCGGCACCAGCACCGCGGCGAGCCAGGGCCGGGCTTCGCCGGCGACGACCGCCTGCGCGATCGCCGGCTGGGCGAGCAGCGCCGCTTCCACCCATTCCGGCGCGACGTTGCGGCCGAAGGAGGTGATCAGCAGGTTCTTGCGCCGGCCGGCGAGCTGCAGGTGGCCGTTGGCGTCGAGCCGGCCGAGGTCGCCGGTGGCGAAGCCGCTTCCCGGCGCGGCGGCGGGGATGCCGAGGTAGCCGAGGAAGGCGCGCGTGCCGGCGACGACTTCGCCGTCCTCGATGCGCAGCGCGGCGTGGCCGAGCGGGCGGCCGACGTCGTCGCCGTCGTCGCCGGGGCGGTTCAGGCTGAGCACCGAGCCGCACTCGGTCAGGCCGTAGCCCTGGTAGGCCGGCAGGCCGGCCGTGCGGGCGCGGGCGAGCGCCTCGGGGGCGACGCGGGCGCCGCCGACGGCGACGTAGGCGAGGCTGCCCGGCGCCCGCAGGCCGGCGGCGGCGAGCTGCAGGGTCCACGCCTTGAGCAGCTCCGGTACCAGGATCGCGCTGTTCGGCTGCAGCGTCGCCGCGCAGCGCTGCAGCGCGCCGGGATCGAAGCCGGCCATGCCGCGCCAGCCGAGCGCGGCCAGTCCGGGCAGCTGGATCGTGGCCCCGCGCAGCAGCGGCGCGTAGATGCCGGCGCTGTTCTCGAGCAGCAGCGACAACGGCAGGACCGTCAGGTGGCGGGCGATCGGCAGATCGGCGAGGCGTTCGGCGACCGCCGCGGCGGTATCGAGCAGGCCGTCGGCGGACAGGCAAGCCCCCTTCGGGGCGCCGGTGCTGCCGGAGGTGAACGAAATCTTCGCGGTGCCGGCCGGCAGCTCGCTGCCGGGGGCGTGACGGCGCATCAGGACCAGCCCGCTCCACTTGCCGGTGGCGGCGAAGCCGGCCTGCAGCGCGGCGATGCGCTCCGGCTGGTCGGTGAGCACCGCGTCGGCGCCGCTCTGCGTGAGCACGTGCGCGATCTGGGCCGGGCTGAAGAAGGTCGGCAGCGGCACCTGCGGGACGCCGGCGGCGAGCGCGGCGAGGTCGGCGATCACCCAGTCCGGGCCGTTGTCGGCGAGCAGGCCGAGGCAGCGGGTGCCGGCGAGGCGGTCGGCCAGCGCGTCGATCGCGCTGCGCAACGCCGCCGCCCGCCAGACCTGCGCCTCGCCCTGCAGTACCGGGGCGTCGGGGGCGTAGGCGCGGAGCGCGTCGAACAGGCGGGCGCCGCTCATGCCTGCGCCTCCGTCGATTTCGCGGAACGCCCGAGGCCGAGCCGGATGCGGCCGGCGACGACGATCGGCTGCGTGTCGTAATAGCTGCCCCAGGCCGCCGCCTCGTCGCCGAGGCGGGCCGGGTCGGCCGGCGCCAGCGCCAGCAGCGGCAGGCCGAGGCGGGTGAAGATGCCGATCAGCTCGCGGGTCGCGGTGAACACCACCCAGTCGTGGCCGAGGCGGTCGAAATGGCGCGCCAGCGTAAGGATCACGTGGATGCTGCTGCCCGCTTTCTCGGCGGCGAGGTTGCCGACCTCGACGATGCGTTCGCGTTGCACCGGCTGGCCGGCGAGCTGCGCCATCGCCGCCTCGATCGGCTGGTCGAGGTAGCGTTCGAGGAACAGGCGGCCGTCGCCGGCCGGCCGCCAGCCGGTGGCGGCGACGACACGATCGTTCTGCTCGAACAGCGTCAGGTTGGGCGCGAAGACGGGCACCTGCGCGCCGTAGCGCCGCGCGAAGACCGCGCGGACGAAGTCCTCGGCCTCCTGGCGGCGCGGCGAGCCGGCGACGGTATGCGTCGTCGTCACGGCGGGGGGCTGGTAGTCGAACACGGTGCGCTTGGCGGTCGGCATCGGGGGTTCCCGGGAATGGTGATGGGCCGATCTTAGGCAGCGATCCTTAACCCCGACTTAAGCCCGGCGCCGCCGCTTCAGGCATGCCCCTGGAGCTCTTCTAGGCGACCTGCCGCAGGCGCTGGCGGACGAAGCTGATGCCGGTCTGCAGCAGCTCGCCGGCGCCGTAGCGGTCGCGCATGTTGCAGTCGTCGCACAGCGCCGGGATCGCCGCCATGTCCTCGCGCCGGCGCAGCACCGCGCGCAGCGGGTCGTCGGCGACGTTGCCGATCGGGTGGCGGTGGCCGACGTCGTTGTAGCAGTACAGGTAGTCGCCGCTGGCGGCGATGAACAGGTCGACGTTGCGCGGCACGCACTTGTAGCGGTTGCTGCACCACTGGCGGAAGATCTCGCGGCCGCTCGGGATGAAGTCGAGCTCCTGCGAATGCAGCCCGTGCTCGCGGATCAGCGCGCGCAGCCGCTCGCTGGCGAGCGCGTGTTCCTTGAGGTTGCCGCCGCGGTTGTACAGCGTCGGCGACATGGTCAGCGCGTGGATGCCCTGCGCCTTCAGCCAGGCGATGGTGTCCGGCAGCGACGGCAGGCATTCCGGCATCGGCGTCAGGCTGATGCCGAGCGTCGTGCGCTTCAACAGCTGCTGCGCCGCCTTCAGGTTCTCCATCACGCGCCGCTGGTCGAGGTTGACGTGGACGCGCCCGTAAACGTCGGGGTCGATGCTGGAGAAGGAGACGATCAGCAGGCCGACCGCCCCGTCGAGGTGGGCGAGCTTCTCGGGATCGAGCAGGTGGCCGTTGCTGACCATGTCGAAGCGCACCGGGTGCCGGCGCGCATCCTCGACGAAGTCGAAGTACTGCGGATGCGTCGTCGGCTCGCCATAGCCGGCGATCACGACGCGGAACACCTCCTGCGGCGACAGGCGCTTCAACGTCTGCTGCCAGGTGCGGTCGGCCATCAGCTGCGGATGCTCGATCGCGTCGCGCGGGCACATCGTGCACAGCGCGTTGCACTTGCTCGTCCATTCGACGTTCACTGCGATGCGGTAGGAATCAGCCATGTGTGGATACCTCGTGGGGGTTGTCAGGCGGGAAGCAGTCGGGGAATGTGCTGCGGGCAGTTCGGGACGACCTGCTCGATATCGACCAGCACGGCACGCCGGCAGGCCGGGAAGAGCGCCGCGATCGCGTCGTCTTCGTGAATGCGGGCGCGGCCGTTCACGCGCAGCCGGGCGCCGTCGGCGAAATCGATGAACAGGCAGCCGACCTGCGGGTTCTGCAGGAGGTTGCCGAGGCTCATGAAGGCGCCGTTGCCGTCGAAGTCGGGGAAGGCGAAGCGGCGGCTGTCGAGGATGCGCACCAGCCCCGGGCCGCCGCCCTTGAACGAGCAGTCGCAGCGGCCGTCGGCGCCGCTGGTGGCGAGGAAGAAGAACGGTGCCGCCGCGATCCTGGCGTGGAACGCTTCCGGGAGGTGGTCCCAGAGCAGTCGCCGGCGGCGCGCTTCGTCCCACAGGGACGCGGTCTGCCAACGCTGCTGGGCGGCGATCTCGCCGGCGTGGAAGGGGGCGGGGGCGGTCGGCTCGGTGGTCATCGCAGGTGGCGGCTTGGTTCGTCGGGATGGCCGCCAGCATCGCCGGGCTTCCTTAAGCCACGATTAACCCTTGCCGGCCGGGCCGGGGGCACCGCCAGGCGGGGTCGCGGCGATCGTCGTCGGCGGCCGCCGGCAGCCGGCGGCGAGGTCGTAATCGGCGTCGCGGGCCGCCGTCTGCAGGTCGAGCAGGCCGAGCACGGTGTGGAACAGGTGGTCGTGCGTCGCCGGCGCGGCGGCGCGGCGGCGCAGGCAGTCGGCGTCGAGCGCGAAGCTGTCGCGATAGCCGGCGGACAGCCACAGCACCATCGGCACCTCCTTCTGCACCTGCGGCGCGATCGCATACGGCATGCCGTGCAGGTACAAGCCCTTTTCGCCGAGCGATTCGCCGTGGTCGGAGACGAACAGCAGCGCGGTGTCGTGGGTCGCCTGCTTTTCCTTGAGGAAGGCCACCGCCGCGGCGAGCACGTGGTCGGTATAGAGCAGCGCGTTGTCGTAGCTGTTGACGATCTCCTGCTGCGTGCAGCGGCCGAGGTCGGCGGTTTCGCAGGTCGGCGTGAAGCGGCGGAACTCCGGCGGATAGCGCTTGGCATAGGTCGGGCCGTGGTTGCCGATCGGATGCAGGAAGAGCACGGTGTTCCCGGCTGGTCCGGCGGTCAGCTGGCGGGCGCCGGCGAGCAGCGCGCCGTCGCGGCAGCCGCCGTCCGGGCAGTCGGCCGGCGACGAGGCGCGATCCGGGCGCCAGTTCTCCAGTCCGTCGCAGGTGCCCTTGCAGCCGGACTGGTTGTCCAGCCAGGCGACGCGGAAGCCGCCGTGGCGCAGCACGTGCGGCAGCGCCTCGCTGCCGCGGATGCGCCGCTCGTCGTAGGCGTGCCGCCCGTAGGGCGACAGCATGCACGGCACCGACACCTCGGTGCTGGTGCCGCAGGCGGTGACCTTGGCGAAATTGATGACGTCGAGCGCCGCCAGCTCCGGCGTCGTCTGCCGCGCATAGCCCGACAGGCCCCAGTTCGCGGCGCGGGCGGTTTCGCCGACGACGACCACCAGCAGCGCCGGCTTCGCGCGCTGCTGCCAGCTCGCCGCCGGCGCGGCGTCGGCGCCGACCGGCAGGCGGGCGACGGTGTCGGCCTTGGTGTCGGCGACGAGGTTGCGCGCTGCGGAATAGAGGTAGTTCGCCGGCGTGATCAGGTAGCGCACCTCCTTCTTCTCGCGGACCAGCGCCGACAGGTCCTGGAAGGCCGCCACCGTCGCCAGCGCGGCGACGGCCGTGCCGGCGGCGATGCTGGCCAGGCGGAACCCGGCGGCGCGCGCGCGCGGCAGCGCGCGGAGCTCGCAGCACGCAAGCAGCGCCAGCGGCGGCAGCAGGTAGCCCAGCAACGGCGGCAGCATGCCCCACGAGAACAGTTCGCCGGCCTCGCGGACGTCGGTATGCAGCACGTTGCGGATCATCTCCGGGTCGAGATAGACGTGATAGGCGCGCATGTAATAGGCGGCAGCCGCGGTGCCGGCCGCGAGCGCGGCGAACAGCGGGCGTATCGCGCGACGCGGGACCAGCGTGGCGAAGAGCGCGAGCAGCACGAAATGCAGCGCCGTCAGCACGCCGCCGAGCGCCGCGGCGTAGGCCAGCGTATGCGCCTCGGTGAGCGCCCGCTCGTGCAGCGCGGCAGCCCAGAACAGCGGGTTGCAGGCGACGGTGAACCACAGGCTGAGCGCCAGCGCCAGCGTTTCGACGCGCCACTGGAAGCGCCGGCTGCAGGCGGCGGCGAGGCGGCGCAGGGCGTTCATCGGCCGGCTCCCGGAACGCAGCCGCCGATGCGGCTGCCGGCGGGCCGTGCGACGTCCGCGGCGGCGGCCTGCAGGGGTTTCCAGAACAGCAGCAGCAGCGCGAGCAGCAGCGTCGTGCTGATCCAGGCGGTGGCCAGCGTGTGCGAGAGGAAGTGCATGCCGCGCATCTGCTGCACCCAGCCCATCGCCAGGCCGACGCCGAGACCGCCGGCGAAGACGGCGAGCGCCTGCCGCGGCGCCTGCGGCAGCCAGAGAACGGCCAGCGCCGACAGCCACATGCCGGCGCTGGCGTGGCCGGCCGGGAAGCAGTGCCCCGCGTGCCAGCCGGCCGGCACCGGGTCGAGCAGGCGCAGCAGCGGCTGGCTGCCGCCGTAGAGGTCGATCGCCACCGGGCAGTGCAGGTTCGAGCTTTCCTTCAGGCTGCGCACGAGCAGCGGCTCCAGCGCCGCGGCCAGCGCCAGGAAGCGCAGCTGCATGCGGCGCAGCGGCGCGAAGCGCAGCGGCACGACAAGATCGACGAGGGCGCCGCCGATCAGCAGGAAGCCGAACCAGACGATGACGTTCTTCAGGTAGCCGTGCATGAAGTCTCGCCCGAACCAGCTGCGGTCCCACGGGAAATTCCCGTGCGCCGGGTCGTAGTAGAGGGCGGCGAGGCGCAGGTCGAGGTCGGTGTATTGGGCGACGGCGGCGATCGCCAGCGCGGAACCAATGAGGGCGAGGACGGTCCGAGCGAGCAGCCGGCGCGGGATCGTTCCCGGTCTTGCGTGCGGCGCCGTCGCCGGCTGGGCCTGCGGCAGGGGGTGGTCGGGCATGGCGGTCCTTCCTCGTCCGGTCGGGTGAGTGACCGGCGCAGTATTTCCGCCGCGTCTTAACCGTCCCTTAAGTGGTGTACGGCGTCGGCCCCGGCGCTTAAGTCTGGTTTAAAATTCGTCCCCGATCATGCAGTCCCCCATTCATTCCCCCGAGAAGAACACTCCCATGCCTCCTGTGATCGACGCCCGCCCGGCGAACGGTCGGATCGAAATGCTGTGGCAGCGCCTCGCTGTCTGTGGTCCCTATGCGCCGCTGGCGATGCTGCTGCTGGTCGGGCTACCGCTGCTCTCCGCCTCGCGGGCCGCGCTGATGCTGTGGCAGGCCGAGCGCGTCGCCGCCGCCGGCGCCTGGCCGGAGCTGCTGCTGCAGGGCCTGCGCAACGACCTGATGCAGATCGGCATCTTCAGCGTGCCCTTGCTGCTGCTGGTGCCGCTGCTGGCGTGGCGGCCGCTGTGGGGCTTCTGGCGGCGCCTGAGCGGCCTCTGGGTGCTGCTCGCGATCGCGCTCCTGGTGCTGCTCGAGGTCTCGTCACCGGCGTTCATCGCCGAGTACGACTCGCGGCCGAACCGGCTCTACGTCGAATACCTGAAGTATCCGGGCGAGGTCCTGCCGATGCTGTGGGAGGGCTTCCGCCTGCATCTCGTCGGCGGCGTGCTGCTGACCGCGGCGGCCGTCTGGGGGGCGATGCGGCTGCTGCGGCCGTGGCTGTCGATGGCGCCGCGCTGGGGCTGGGTGCGCGTGCTGCTGACCTGGCCGCTGGTGCTCTTCGTCGCGCTGTTCGCGGTCCGCTCCAGCGTCGACCATCGCCCGGCCAACCCGGCGAGCTTCGCGCTGACCGGCGACCCTATGGTCAATACGCTGGTCCTCAATTCGGCCTACTCGGTGACCTACGCGATCTACGGCATGCGCCACGAGGCGCGCTCGAGCGAGGTGTACGGCAAGATGGCCGAGGACGAGATCCTGCGCCACGTGCGCGCCACCCGCGAGCTGCTGCAGGACCCGCGACCGCTGCTCGGCGACCCCGAGATCCCGACGCTGACCGAGCAGCCGGCGACGGTGCGCCGCGAACGGCCGTTGAACCTGGTGATCATCCTCGAGGAGAGCCTCGGCGCGACCTTCGTCGAGTCGCTCGGCGGCGTGCCGGTGACGCCGGAGATCGAGAAGCTGAAGAAGGACGGCTGGTGGTTCGAGCAGCTCTACGCCACCGGCACGCGCTCGGTACGCGGCATCGAGGCGGTCACCACGGGCTTCCTGCCGACGCCGGCGCAGGCGGTGGTCAAGCTGTCGCTGGCGCAGCGCAACTTCTCGTCGCTGGCGAGCATCCTCGGCCGCGCCGGCTACGAGTCGGAATTCATCTACGGCGGCGAGTCGCATTTCGACAACATGCGCGGCTTCTTCCTCGCCAACGGCTTCTCCCGGGTCACCGACGAGAACGACTATGTGAACCCGGTGTTCAAGGCGAGCTGGGGCGTCTCCGACGAGGACCTGTTCAACAAGACGCACGAGCGGCTGCTGGCCAAGCACGGCGACGGCCTGCCCTCCTTCACGCTGGTGTTCACCTCGTCGAACCATTCGCCGTTCGAGTTCCCCGACGGCCGCATCGAGCTCTACGAGCAGCCGAAGGGCACCGACAACAACGCCGTCAAATACACCGACTGGGCGCTCGGCCGCTTCATCGAGAAGGCGAAGAAGAGCCCGTACTGGCAGGACACCCTCTTCGTCGTCGTCGCCGACCACGACATCCGCGTGCGCGGCGAGACGCTGGTGCCGATCGAGCGCTTCCACATCCCGGGGCTGATCCTCGGCGCCGACATCAAGCCGCGCACGGTGAAGACCGTCGCCAGCCAGATCGACCTGCCGCCGACGCTGCTGTCGCTGCTCGGCGTCGATGCCCGCCACCCGATGCCCGGCCGCGACCTGACGCGGGAGCCGGAGGGGCTGCCGGGACGGGCGATGATGCAGTACAACGAGAACTACGCATGGATGGAGGGGCAGCAGGTGGTCGTCCTGCGCCCGGACAAGGCGCCGACGCACGGCCGCTACGATCCGGCGAGGAAGCATCTGGATGCCGTGCCGCCGCCGGCCGACGGGGTGGCGATCGAGCAGCGCGCGCTGGCGCATTCGCTGCTGCCGGCCTGGCTCTACCGCGAGCAGCGCTACCGGCTGCCGGAGGCGCCTGCGACGGCGCAGGCGGCGCGTTAGGGCGGGCCGTCCGGCGGACAAAAAGAGCTTGATATTTTTCGGAAAGTTGGATTAGAATCGCCGGCTTTCCTCTTCCAAGATTACTAACGGAGCAACAACCATGGCGCGAGTCTGCCAAGTGACGGGCAAAGCCCCGATGGTTGGGAACCACGTTTCCCACGCAAACAACAAAACGAAGCGTCGCTTCCTGCCGAACCTGCAGTACCGCCGTTTCTGGGTCGAGAGCGAGAACCGCTTCGTGCGTCTGCGCGTCTCCAACGCCGGCCTGCGCGTCATCGACAAGAAGGGCATCGACGTCGTCCTGGCCGACCTGCGCGCCCGCGGCGAAGTCTGATAGAGAGGAACCCGAACCATGCGTGAAAAGATCAAGCTCGAGTCGACCGCCGGTACCGGTCACTTCTACACGACGACCAAGAACAAGAAGACGATGCCGGAAAAGATGGAGATCAAGAAGTACGATCCCAAGGCCCGCAAGCACGTCGCCTACAAGGAAGTGAAGCTGAAGTAATTCGGCCGCCTCCCCGAGAAACCCGTCCGAGTCCTGCTCCGGCGGGTTTTTTTTTGGCCTGGGATTCGTTTTGTGTTCGGTCTACGTCCTGCTAGTGATGGGGCAAACCATGGTGTTACCTTGCTGTTGTCATCAGGTCTTTGAGGTCATCCATCGTGACCTTTTGGTCGAATATGGCGGGTTCTTCCGAGATTGTGCCAGTTACACGAGCGACGGATGGGAGTCCGTCGGTTTCGTCTGATCGGTCGAACCACAGAATTTTCCCCATCACGAGTTGTAGCCAGGTGGGGTAGTTGTAGGCCTTCCCGCTACTATGGTCGATGATTGCACCGATGGCTCCTCCCAGCAGGATATTCCCGTACATTCCAGCGTTGGCGCGCGATACGGCAGTCGCTTTTGCTTCCGGAAAGGAGGGGTGGCGGCACGTGATCTCGAGGTTGCTCCCCGAGCGGGCAACGACGACGGTTCCTGGCGTCTTCAGTTCATACCGTTTGCCGTCGCTTTGAAGTGCGCAGTCGGCGCCTTCAGCGGCTCCACCATCGGGCAGGCGGGTTTCAAGCCGAATCCTTTGTGAAGAATCATGGGTAATTGAGGCGCATCCGGGGAGCAGTGCGAGTGCCATTGCTGTAATGAGAACTTTCACGCAATCCTTCCGGGTCATGGCTTTGCCTTTCTTTCTGTTAATGCAACAGGCCCGGTAGCGGTATGCTCAGCGTCATAACAACCTGAAAATTGCTCGCCGGTATGCGGAAATGTCTGAGTTAAGCAGAGCCATCCGTCAGCAGTGACTGATGAATACCCTCGGCGTGGCAAGCCATTCACGTTTGCATCTATGCTCCACCAGCCGTTCGAGTCGAATTGTACTGGTCGACCTTTTTCCCCTACGGTAAACGGCCCTGCGTTTGCTATTTGCAGTCGCAGTTCTTCTGCCCCCATTTTTCTTGCTACAGGGGTAGAAGGGGGGGCAATACTTTTTTGATGACTTTGTATCTCTTCCGCATTCGCTTTTTGTTGCTTTGCGCGTTGCGGAACTTCGGCGATCCAAATCGCCGGACTGACTAAGCCATTTCCCCTCACATGGATTTTTGCTGTGAGGGCGGATGCGATGCCAAGGAGTTTTCCTCTTTCGTCGAATACCCCGCCGCCACTTACTCCGGGTGGAATGGGCGTCGAGATTTCTATTTGCGGCCCACCCTTGTCGCCAGCGGATTGCAAGCCGTAGAGAAGTCCATCGCTCATCGTTAGTTCCCGTCCGCTGGGCGCCCCGATGGTGAAAATGCGCAGACCAACCTTCGCGTCCTGTGACGGTACTGCAACTGACGCCAGAGGGGCTTTCAGATCCGGGACGCTAAGCTGGCACAGATCCCGTTCAATGTCTGCGTGTTCGAGCTGAGCCTGATACGAAATCCCCCCCTGCCTGACCTGCACCATTTTCGCCCTGGCGATGACATGACAGTTCGTGATGACCGTTTTGCTGCCGGTAATAACGCCACTGCCTTGACGGATCGGGGACTCATTTTCGCTCAAGCCGCGTACCACCATAACGCTTGGCGAAACCTTTTCAAATAGTTCGGCTGGTGTCATGCCATGTGCCTGACCGAGTAGTCCTGCGCAGGCGACGGCGACGGCTATGCATTGCAAAGGCTGTGACATACATCTTCCTCTTGTTTTTTCTGCGACCCGATCAGTTTTTGCCGGTGCCAAAGGAGGGTTATTTCGCCTTGGTTTCACCTTGCTGTTTGGTCGATTGTCGAGTGGATACCGGCGCCCGTTCGTGGAAAATAGCTGCAGCATTTTAGCTGATGACGAATGCCTAAAGTAAGCAGGCCAGAGAAACTCCGCTCGCAACAGGCGTGATTCGAGATTCTGAACTGCATCTGGAACGGAAAAGGGCCGGGAGCGTCAGCTGCCGGCCCTTGGTGTTTCTGGCGGAGGCGGTCAGGCCAGCATGTCGGCCCAGATGTTCTTCGCCCAGCCGATCGCGTAGCTGCCTTCCAGTTCGTTGCGCGCGGCGGAGACGCCGCTGGCGCCGGGGACGACCAGCATCGTCCTCTTCTCGGCGTCGTACTTGTGCACCGAGGCGACGTGGATCACGTTCTTCGCGTCGACGAAGCTGTAGCAGGTGTTGGCCATCATCGGCTCGGGGTTCGGCGCCTCGCCGGCGAGCAGGTTGAGGATCGCCGCGGCGGCGACCTTGCCGTGCTGGTTGGCCATGAAGCCGGATTTCGGCATCAGCGGCGCCGACAGTGTCGAATCGCCGAGAATGTGGATGCCCTTGACGTTCTCCGACTCCATGCTCCGCCAGTCGACCTCGGCCCAGCGACCGTTGGCGAGCTTGGCACCGGATTTCGCGACGAGGTCGCCGGCGCGGTGCGGCGGCACGACGTTGAGCACGTCGGCTTTCACCTTGTCGAACTCGAGGATCGCCGTGCGGTTGGCGACGTCGACGTCGCGCAGCTCGCTGTTCGGGCGGTATTCGACGATGCCCGGGTACAGCTCCTGCCAGGCCTTCACGAACAGGCCCTTCTTCGAGACGACGTCCTCGTTGGCATCCAGCACCAGCACCTTCGACTTCGGCTTGTGCGTCTTCAGGTAGTGGGCGATCACCGAGGCGCGCTCGTACGGCCCCGGCGGGCAACGGTACGGCGCCTTCGGCACGGTCAGCGCGTAGACGCCGCCGTCCTTCATCGCTTCCAGCTGCTTCCTGAGCGCGACGGTCTGCGGGCCGGCCTTCCAGGCATGCAGAATCTTCGCCTGCGCGTCGGCGTTGTTCAGTCCCGGCACCTGGTCCCACATGAACTCGATTCCCGGCGACAGCACCGCGCGGTCGTAGGCCAGCTCGCCGTACGTGGCGAGCCTGATGCGGCGCTTCTCGGCGTCGATGCCGACGACGTCATCGTGGATCACGCGCACGCCCCATTTCTTCAGGCCCTCGTAGCTGACGGTGACGTCGGCGAGCGTCCGCTCGCCGGCGACGACGAGGTTGGAGATCGGGCAGGAGATGAATTCGCGGTTGCGCTCGACCAGCGTCACCTCGACACTGCCGTTGCTCCACATGCGCAGGTACTTGGCGGCGGTAGCGCCGCCGTAGCCGCCGCCGACGACGACGACGTGGCCGCCGGGCTTGCTGCCGGCGCCTGCACAGCCGCCGAGGGCGACGAGGCCGGCGCTGGCGCCGGCGGCCTTCAGGAAATCGCGACGATCGAACATCTTCTTCTCCTTATCTCTGGGCCGCGAACCAGGCGGCGAGCAGGTCGATCTGGGCGTCGGTGTAGCCCTTGGCGATCTGGTGCATCACCGTCGCCTCGCGCTTGCCGGCGCGGAATTCGTGCAGGCTCTGCGCGATCTTCTCCTTCGGCTGGCCGGCGAGGGTGAGCATCGCGGTGCCGGGAACCGCCTTGCCGTTGGTGCCGTGGCAATTGGCGCAGGTCGCGGCGAGGTTGCGCGCGAGGTTCGGATCTTGGGCCGCGGCCGGGCCGGCGACGAGCGCCAGGGCGGCCAGGCAGGCGGCGAGGGGGAGCCTGTTCATCTTCTTCTCCGGTGTGGGTTGTGCAGGAACGGCCGCAGGCGCTGCCGCGCGCGACCATGGGTCGAGTCTAGCCCGACTGGGTAAGTGCAAAAAATAACGAATTGGCAGGAGCTTATTCCTTCCGGTTATTACGGGGGCGGAAGCGTAGCGGCGCTCAGCTACGCGGGTAGGCGTTGCAGAAGCGCAACTCTTCCGGGTAAGGATAGAAATCGGGCACCTTGCCGGCCAGGATCTGCGCCTTGGTCTGCTGCCAGAATTCGGCGGTGAGCAGGTCGCGGTGGTGCTTGAGGAAGGCCTGGCGCACCTTCGGCGAGCCGAGCAGGAAGGTGCCGAACTCCTCCGGGAAGACGTCGTTCCTCGCCACCGAGTACCAGACCTCGCCCGACATCTCGGTTTCGTAGTCCGGCGCTTCCGGGATGTGGCGGAAGTTCATGTCGGTCATGTACTCGATTTCGTCGTAGTCGTAGAAGACGACGCGGTTGTAGCGGGTGACGCCGAAGTTCTTCCACAGCATGTCGCCGGGGAAGATGTTGGCCAGCGCCAGCTCGCGGATCGCGCTGCCGTACTCGCGCACCGCGTGCTCGGTCTTCGCCTCGTCGGCGCGGTCGAGGTAGAGGTTGAGCGGCACCATCCGCCGCTCGATGTAGAGGTGCTTGATCACGACGTCGTCGCCTTCCTCCTCGAACATCGACGGCGCCAGCGTGCGCAGCTCGTCCATCAGGTCCTCCGAGAAGCGCGCACGCGGTAGCGCCACCTGCGAGAACTCGAGCGAGTCGGCCATGCGGCCGACGCGGTCGACCTGCTTCACCAGCTGGTACTTGCGCTCGACGGTGGCGCGGTCGACTTCCTTCGAGCTGCCGAAGACGTCCTTGATGATCTTGAACACGTAGGGGTACGAGGGCAGCGTGAACACCAGCATGACCATGCCCTTGATGCCGGGCGCGATGATGAACTTGTCCTCGGAGTGCTTCAGGTGCTGGTAGAAGTCGCGGTAGAACATCGTCTTGCCCTGCTTGCCCAGCCCGATCATCGTGTACAGCTCGGAACGCGGCTTGTTCGGCATGATCGTGCGCAGGTATTGCACATAGCCCGAGGGCACCTCCATGTCCACCATGAAGTAGGCGCGCGAGAGCGAGAACAGCAGCGAGATGCGCCAGGCGTCGAGCAGGATGGTGTCGATGAACAGCCGGCCGCTGTCGTCGTGCAGGACCGGGATCGCGAACGGCAGCTCGAGGTGGCCGTTGATCGCCTTGCCGATGATGTAGGCCCCCTTGTTGCGGTAGAAGGCCGAGTACAGCACCTGGATCTGGAAGTTCGCCTCGGCGGTTGGCCATTGTCCGCCGAGGTGCTTCTCGGCGCTGCGCATGATGCAGTCGATGTCGCGGTCGAGGTCGGCGAACGGGCGCTGCCAGTCGAAGTCCTGGATGATGCGCTTGACCGTCGCCCGCAGGCCGCCGTGCGCCGACGGGTAGTAGCTCGAGTAGACCGGCGGGTAGGACTCGATGTATTCGGTGGATACCGCCGGCCGGGCGAAGATGAAGTCGTTGTGGAAGTAGCTGCGGTGCAGGATCTTGGTCGTCACCGAGTTGAAGAAGGTTTCGGCGAGCTCCGGCTGCTTGTGGTTCACCAGCAGGCCGATGTAGTAGAGCTTGATCTGCTGCCAGGTCTGGTCGTCGATGTGGTCGGCGTCGAACTCCTCGCGCAGGCGGGCGACGTTGTCGTCGACGCGCTCGTCGTAGGAGCGGATGCGCTCGCGCACCGCCTTCTGCACTTCCAGCCACTGCGCGTTCTCGAACAGCGTCTTGGCCTGCTGGCCGTAGAGGCGGATGTTGCGGTAGTGGCGGTTGAAGCCTTCGATCATGGCATCGGCCACGCGCTGCGCGAGCGGATTCTGAACGGTCGAGATGTCCATCGACGGCGGCTCGGGGAAGGAGGGGCTGGGCCGGGGATTCTAGCACCCAGGGTGTTGCGTCGCTGCATCACTCCATCCCGGATTGTGGAAAGATGTTTCATTTCTGTAAGCCTGATGAAAGCGGAGGCGTGTAGACTTCGTCCGTTTTTTCCACGTCAATCCAATTTCGGGGGGTAGCATGGCTGCAGGCAAGTCGAAGATCATCTATACGCTCACGGACGAGGCGCCGCTGCTGGCGACCTGCTCCTTTCTGCCGATCATCCGCGCCTTCACCGCACCGGCCGGGATCGACATCGAGGAGGCCGACATTTCGGTGGCCGCACGCGTACTTGCCGAATTCCCGGAATGCCTGAGCGATGCGCAGAAGGTGCCGAACACCCTGGGCGAGCTGGGCAAGAAGTGCCTGCTGCCCGACACCAACATCATCAAGCTGCCGAACATCAGTGCCTCGGTGGCGCAGCTGAAGGCCTGCATCAAGGAGCTGCAGGAGAAGGGCTACCCGATCCCCGACTTCCCGGAAAATCCGGCGAGCGACGAGGAGAAGGCGGTCCGCGCGCGCTACGGCAAGTGCCTCGGCTCGGCCGTGAACCCGGTGCTGCGCGAGGGCAACTCCGACCGCCGCGCGCCGGGCGCCGTCAAGAACTACGCCAAGAAGCACCCGCATTCGATGGGCGAGTGGAAGCAGTGGTCGCAGTCGCACGTCTCGCACATGCACGGCGGCGACTTCTACCACGGCGAGAAGTCGATGACGCTGGACCGGGCGCGCGACGTCAAGATGGAGCTGGTCACCAAGAGCGGCAAGACCGTCGTGCTGAAGCCGAAGGTCGCGCTGCTGGCCGGCGAGATCATCGACTCGATGTTCATGAGCAAGAAGGCGCTGTGCGAGTTCTACGAGAAGGAGCTCGACGACTGCCGCGAGGCCGGCATCCTCTTCTCGCTGCACGTCAAGGCGACGATGATGAAGGTCTCGCACCCGATCGTCTTCGGCCACTGCGTCAAGATCTACTACAAGGAAGCCTTCGAGAAGCACGGCAAGCTGTTCGACGAGCTCGGCATCAACGTCAATAACGGCATGGTCGACCTCTACGAGAAGATCAAGACGCTGCCGGAATCGAAGCGCGACGAAATCATCCGCGACCTGCACGCCTGCCAGGAGCACCGCCCGGCGCTGGCGATGGTCGACTCGGCGAAGGGCATCACCAACTTCCACTCGCCGAACGACATCATCGTCGATGCGTCGATGCCGGCGATGATCCGCGCCGGCGGCAAGATGTGGGGCGCCGACGGCAAGCAGTACGACGCCAAGGCGGTGATGCCGGAATCGACCTTCGCCCGCATCTACCAGGAGATGATCAACTTCTGCAAATGGCACGGCAACTTCGATCCGAAGACCATGGGCACCGTGCCCAACGTCGGCCTGATGGCGCAGCAGGCCGAGGAATACGGCTCGCACGACAAGACCTTCGAGATCCAGGAAGACGGCGTCGCCAATATCGTCGACCTCGCCACCGGCGAAGTGCTGCTGACGCAGAACGTCGAGCAGGGCGACATCTGGCGCATGTGCCAGGTGAAGGACGCGCCGATCCGCGACTGGGTCAAGCTGGCCGTCACCCGCGCGCGCAACTCCGGCATGCCGGCGATCTTCTGGCTCGATCCCTACCGTCCGCACGAGAACGAGCTGATCAAGAAGGTGAAGCTCTACCTCAAGGACCACGACACCACCGGCCTCGACATCCAGATCATGAGCCAGGTGCGCGCGATGCGCTTCACGCTCGAGCGCGTTGCCCGCGGCCTCGACACCATCTCGGTGACCGGCAACATCCTGCGCGACTACCTGACCGACCTGTTCCCGATCATGGAACTCGGCACCTCGGCGAAGATGCTGTCGATCGTGCCGCTGATGAACGGCGGCGGCATGTACGAGACCGGCGCCGGCGGCTCGGCGCCGAAGCACGTGCAGCAGCTGACGCAGGAAAACCACCTGCGCTGGGATTCGCTCGGCGAGTTCCTGGCGCTCGCGGTGTCGCTCGAAGAGCTCGGCATCAAGGAGAACAACGCCCGCGCCAAGCTGCTGGCGAAGACGCTCGATGCCGCGACCGGCAAGCTGCTCGACAACAACAAGTCGCCGCGCCCGAAGACCGGCGAGCTCGACAACCGCGGCTCGCAGTTCTACCTGGCGACGTACTGGGCGCAGGAGCTGGCCGCGCAGGCCGAGGACAAGGAACTCGCCGCGCATTTCGCGCCGCTGGCCAAGTCGCTCGCCGAGAGCGAGCAGAAGATCATCGCCGAGTTCTCGGCGGTGCAGGGGCAGCCGGCCGACATCGGCGGCTACTACCTGGCCGATGCCGCGAAGCGCGAGGCGGTGATGCGCCCGAGCGCGACCTTCAACGCGGCCTTGAAGGCAATGCCCGCCGCTGCTGTATAATGCGCGCCTGCCCGACCCCGCGTCGGGCACGCCAGGAAGGCGAAGCCGGCAGCGGCTTCGCCTTTTTCTTGGCGGGGCGCGCAGCGGCGGTCGCTCGCGCCGACATTCCGCTTCTTCGTTTCGCAGTCTCCCGTCGTGAACGTTCCGTCGAATTCGCTGTTCATCCTGGCCTTGCGGGCGCTTGCCGCCCTCATCATCGTTGCCCACCATTTCGCGCTCTACGCGCCGTTGCGCGACTGGGCCGCGCCGCTGGCCGGCGACGTCCTCGACTTTCTCGCCCGTCACGCCCGGGCAACCCAGGTGTTCTTCGTCGTCGGTGGCTTCGTCGCGGCGCGGACCATCGGCAACCGCCTGTGGTCCTTCCGTCAGCTCGGGCGCTTCGCGGTGCAGCGTTACTGCCGGCTGGGCCTGCCCTACCTGGCGGTGGTCGCCATCGTCATCCCGATCTACGCCTTTGCCCGCGGCTGGGTGCCGGACGACGTCCTCGGCAGTCCGGTCAACCTGTTGCAGCTGCTCGCCCATGTCTTCTTCCTGCAGGACATCCTCGGCTACGAGCCGCTGTCCGCCGGGCTCTGGTTCGTCTGCATCAATTTCCAGCTGAGCCTCGCCTACGCGCTCATCCTCGCCGGCGAGCGCCGCTTCGGCCGCGGCGACGGACGCTGGTTCCTGCGCCTCGGCTGGTGCGCCGCCGCCTTCTCGCTCTTTCACTTCAACCTCAACCCGGAATGGGAAGCCTGGGGGCTCTACTTCTTCCCCTACTTCTTCATGGGCGTGCTCGTCCATCACGCGGTGCAGCACGGGGAGCGCCGGCACTTCCTCGCCTACCAGGCGCTGCTCCTGCTCGCCATCTGTTTCGAATGGCGCTGGCGCGTGGTGGTGGCGATGGTTTTCGCGACGATGCTGTTCGTCGTCGAATACGCCGGCCTCGGGCAGCGCTGGCCGCGCAGTCGCTGGCTGGCGGCGCTCGGGCGGATCTCCTTCAGCCTGTTCCTCGTCCATTTCCCGGTGCTGGTGCTCGTCGGCGCCGTCTGCGCGCGCATGGGCTGGTCCAGCCCGCAGGCCGCGCTGGCCGCGCTCGTCGCCGCCTTCGCCTTGAGCCTGGCCGCCGCGGCCGTCTTCCATCGCTGGGTCGAAGCGCCGGCGACCCGGCTGTCGCGCCGCTTCCGGCCGTCGCTTGCGCCGGCGAGGCCGGCCGGGGCGGAGCGCAGCACGCGTCTGGCGTTCGAGAACTGACACGCGGCAGGCTTTGCTCCATAATTGATGAACCAAACTGCCGGCCCGGGGAGCGATTTCCGGGCCGGCTTTCATGACCGCTACCCATCATCGCATCTGGAGTGGATATGACTTCGCACATCAAGGTTCCGCAAGGTGGTTCCAAAATCGTTCCCGGACAGGCGATTCCGGACAATCCGATCATCCCGTTCATCGAGGGCGACGGCATCGGCGTCGACATCACGCCGGTGATGATCAAGGTGGTCGACGCGGCGGTGGCCAAGGCCTACGGCGGCAGGAAGAAGATCCACTGGATGGAGGTCTATGCCGGCGAGAAGTCGACGCAGATCTACGGCGCCGACGAATGGCTGCCGAAGGAGACCTTCGACGCGCTGAAGGAATACTCGGTGTCGATCAAGGGGCCGATGACGACCCCGGTCGGCGGTGGCATCCGCTCGCTGAACGTCGCGCTGCGCCAGGAGCTCGACCTCTACCAGTGCGTGCGCCCGGTGCAGTACTTCAAGGGTGTGCCCTCGCCGCTGAAGCAGCCCGAGCTGTGCAACATGGTCATCTTCCGCGAGAACACCGAGGACATCTACGCCGGCATCGAGTGGGCCAACGGCTCCGAGGCCTGCAAGAAGGTGATCAAGTTCCTGCAGGAAGAGATGGGCGTGAAGAAGATCCGCTTCCCGGAATCCTCCGGCATCGGCATCAAGCCGATTTCGGTCGAGGGCACCGAGCGCCTGGTGCGCGCCGCGATCAAGTACGCGATCGCCAACAAGCGCAAGTCGGTGACGATCGTGCACAAGGGCAACATCATGAAGTTCACCGAAGGCAACTTCCGTGACACGGCCTATGCGCTCGCCAAGCGCGAATTCGGCGGCGTCGAGATCGACGGCGGTCCGTGGCTGAAGCTCCCGAACGGCATCGTGATCAAGGACTCCATTGCGGACGCCTTCCTGCAGCAGATCCTGCTGCGCCCGGCCGAATACGACGTGATCGCCACCACCAACCTGAACGGCGACTACATCTCCGACGCGCTGGCGGCGCAGGTCGGCGGCATCGGCATCGCGCCGGGCGCCAACATCTCCGACCAGTACGCGTGCTTCGAGGCGACGCACGGCACCGCGCCGAAGTACGCCGGCAAGGACAAGGTGAACCCCGGCTCGCTGATCCTCTCCGCCGAAATGATGCTGCGCCACCTCGGCTGGAAGGAAGCCGCCGACCTGATCATCAAGTCGATGGAAGCGGCGATCGGCGACAAGGTCGTGACCTACGACTTCGCCCGCCTGATGGACGGCGCCACCGAAGTGTCGTGCTCGGCCTTCGGCGACGCGATGATCGCGCGCATGTAATTCGGTTCGGACGCACGGCAAAGCCCCCGCAATCGGGGGCTTTGTCATTTCGGAGGCAGCATGAACGACAACGCCAAGCCGCTCGCCGGCCTGAAGGTCCTAGAACTCGGCACGCTGATCGCCGGCCCGTTCGCCGCGCGCATCCTCGGCGAGTTCGGCGCCGAGGTGATCAAGATCGAATCCCCCGACGGCGGCGACCCGCTGCGCAAGTGGCGCAAGCTGTACGAGGGCACCTCGCTGTGGTGGTACCTGCAGGCGCGCAACAAGAAGTCGGTGACGGTGAACCTGAAACACCCGGAGGGCGTCGCCATCGTGCGCGCGCTGGCGCGGGAGGCCGACATCGTCGTCGAGAACTTCCGCCCGGGCGTGCTCGAGAAGCTGGGCCTTGGCTGGGAGGCGCTCGCCGCCGAGAACCCGGGGCTGGTCATGCTGCGCCTCTCCGGCTTCGGCCAGAGCGGGCCGCTGGCGGCGCAGCCGGGCTTCGGCGCGATCGGCGAGTCGATGGGCGGGCTGCGCTACGTGACTGGTTTCCCCGATCGGCCGCCGGTGAAGACCGGCATCTCGATCGGCGACTCGATCGCCGCGCTGTGGGGCGCGCTCGGCGCGCTGATGGCGCTGCGTCACCGGGAGGTGAACGGCGGCCGCGGGCAGGTCGTCGACGTCGCGCTGTACGAGGCGGTGTTCGCGATGATGGAGTCGCTGGTGCCCGAGTTCGACGTCTTCGGCTTCGTGCGCGAGCGCACCGGCAACATCATGCCCGGCATCACGCCGTCGAACACGCACACGACGCGGGACGGCAAGCACGTCGCGATCGGCGCCAACGGCGACGCGATCTTCCGCCGCCTGGCGCTGGCGATGGGGCGGCCGGATCTCGCCGGCGATCCGTCGCTCGCCGACAACGCCGGCCGCGACGCGCGCCGCGACGAGCTCTACGCGCTGATCGACGCCTGGGTGGCCGCGCACGACGAGGCCGAGGTGCTGGCGAAGCTCGCCGCGGCCGAGGTGCCGGCTTCGCGCATCTACTCGGTCGCCGACATGTTCGCCGATCCGCAGTTCCTCGCCCGCGAGATGTTGCAGACGGTGACGCTGCCGGGCGGGCGCGACTGCCGGATGCCGGGCGTCGTGCCCAAGCTGTCGGCGACGCCGGGGGCGACGGAATGGATCGGGCCGGCGCTCGGCGCGCACACCGATGCGGTGCTGTCTGGGCTCGGCTACGACGCGGCGCGCATCGCCGCGTTGCGCGCCGCCGGCGCGATCTGAACGCCGCCGCGTCAGCGGCCGGCCGCGGCGCGCTCGTAGAGCGGCATCACCTGCGGCAGCTGGCGCTCGATTTCCTTGATCCGGTTCGGTCCCGAGGGGTGCGTCGAGAACCAGGCGAAGGGCTCGCCCTTGCTCGCCGCGCTCATCTTCTGCCAGAGCGTGATACCGGCGCGCGGGTCGTAGCCGGCGCGCGCGGTCAGTTCGAGGCCGACCAGGTCGGCGTCGGTCTCGTCGTTGCGCGAGAACTTCAGCGTCAGCATGTCGCCGCCGAACTGGAAGACGTCGGTGTAGCGGCCGCCGCCGAGCAGCTCGCCGGCGACGATCGCGCCGAGCTGGGTCAGCCCGCTCTTCACCATACGCGCCCGCGCGTGCTCGCGCAGCGCATGCGCGATCTCGTGGCCGACGACGACGGCGATCTCGTCGTCGGTCAGTTTCAGGCCGTCGACGAGGCCGGTATAGACGGCGATCTTGCCGCCGGGCATGCAGAAGGCGTTGATCTGCTTCGAGCCGATCAGGTTGATTTCCCACTGCCATTTCCCGGCGCGCGGGTTGAAGCGCGCCGCGTGCTGCACCAGGCGCGTGCCGATGCGGCGGATGCGCTCCAGCTGCGGGTGGCCGTCGGGCGCCAGCGCCTTCTTCGCCGCCGCTTCGCGCAGCAGATCCCGGTATTGCTGTGCCGACGCGCGTTCGAGCTGCTCGGCCGGCACCAGGTTGCGCAGCATCGACGGGTTGCCGACGTCGACGCCTTCCGCCGCGACGGGCAGCGGGACGGCGGTGGCGAGCAGGCAGGCGAGGATGAGGAGGGGACGGCGGAGCACGGCGGGTCGATCTGGTGACGAACACGGGAGGGCGTTACAGTAGCACATCCCCCACTGGATCCAAGGTCATGACCCAGCTCGAAGAACTGCGCGCCGTCGTTCGCCAATTCGTCGCCGAACGCGGCTGGGACCGGCACCACAACCCGAAGAACCTGGCCATCGCGCTCGCCGTCGAGGCCGCCGAGGTGCTCGAACACTTCAACTGGTGCTCCGAGGCGGACAGCTTCAGGCTGCCGCCGGAGCGCCGGAAGGCGGTCGCCGACGAGCTCTCCGACGTGCTGATGGGCGTCATCCGCGTCGCCGACCTGCTCGAGATCGACCTCGCCGAAGCCTTCGCCGCGAAGATGGTGGAGAACCGCGCCAAGTACCCGCCGGAGAAGGTGCAGGGGCGGGCGATCAAGTACACCGAGCTGTGAGTCCGTTGGCGCAAGGCGCCGGCTTCGCCGCAGCGCCTCATGGCGCGACCCGGGGGGGCTGCGCGAGCAGCGATTCGAGCTGCGAAGGCTCCATCGGATGGCCGAAATAGAAGCCCTGGGCTTCGTCGCAGCCATGGGTGCGCAGGAAGTCGATCTGCGCGGCCGTTTCCACGCCCTCGGCGACGATCGTCAGGCCCAGCCCCCGTCCCATCGTGATGATTGCGCGCGCAATCGCCGATTCCGCCTCGCTGTCGGGCAGATCCTTGACGAAGGCGCGGTCGATCTTCAGCACGTCGATCGGAAAGCGCTTGAGGTGGGCGAGCGAGGAATAGCCGGTGCCGAAATCGTCGATCGCGACGCGCATCCCGGCCGCCTTGAGTGCGCGTAGGGTCGTCGCGGCGCGGTCGGCGTCGTGCATGACCATGCTCTCCGTGATCTCGATCTCGATCAGTCCGGGATCGATAGCGCTGCGTTCGGCAGCCGCGAGAATGTCGTCGAGCAGGTGCCGGTCGTTGAACTGGCGCGGCGAGAGGTTCACGGCGACGCGCAGCGGCGGCAGGCCGGCCGCGCGCCAGCGCGCCGCCTGGGCACAGGCGGAGTCGAGCACCCAGACGGTCATCGGCACGATCAGTCCGGTTTCCTCGGCGAGCGGAATGAAACATGACGGCGGCAGCAGTCCCTGCTCGGGGTGGCGCCAGCGGAGCAGTGCCTCGACGCCGACGATCCGCCGGCTCGCCAGGTCGACCTTGGGCTGGTAGTAGAGCAGCAGCTCGTCGCGGGCGAGCGCCTGGCGCAAGCCCGATTCGAGCGCGAGCTGCGCCGACGAGTGGACGTCCATCTGCGCCGAATAGAACTGGTAGTTGTCCTTGCCCTGCGCCTTCGCCCGGTACATTGCGATGTCGGCGTGTTTCATCAGCGTCAGCTCGTCGCCGCCGTCGTCCGGGAAAATGCTGATGCCGATGCTGGCGGTCATGTGTACCGGATGGCCTGCGACGTAGCATTCGCCGAGCAGCGCCTCGTGGATCTTGTGCGCGATCCGGCCGATCTGCGCAACGTCGTCGACGTCTTCGACGAGGACGATGAATTCGTCGCCGCCGAGGCGGGCGACGAGATCGTCCTCGGTGCCGATGCGCGCAATCACGTCGCTCGCGCGCAGGCATTGCGCGAGGCGTTGCGCCATGTCGCGCAGCAGGCTGTCGCCGGCGTCGTGGCCGAGCGTGTCGTTGATGTTCTTGAAGCGGTCGAGGTCGAGAAACATCAGCGCCAGCCGCTTGCCGCTCCTCCGCGCCCGCGCCAGTGCCTGGTTCAGGGCGGCGTTGAACATGGCGCGGTTGGGCAGCCCGGTCAGTGCGTCGTGGTAGGCGAGGTAGCGGATGTGCGCCTGCAGTTCCTGGCGCTCGGTGACGTCACGGGCGAGCGAAAGGAGATGGCGCTGGCCGCGGATCTCGATCGGGGCAATCGACAGCTCGACCGGAAAGACACTGCCGTCCTTGCGTCGGAAGCGGCTCTCGCGGGCGGCCGGCGCGCCTTTCGCGAGGCGCTCCGCCAGCCGCTGCTGTTCCTCGGGCGTGAAGCCTTCGTCGATGTCGGCGATGCGCAGGCACAGCAGCTCGTCGCGGGTGTAGCCGAGGCTCTCGCAGCCGCGCCGGTTGACATCGGTCAGGCGGCCGGATGCATCATGGACGAAAAGGCTGTCCGAGGCCTGCTCGACCAGCGCGCGGAAATGCGCCTCGCTTTCGCGCAACGCCAGTTCGGCTTCCTTGCGGCGGAGGAACATGCCGATCAGGCGGCCGACGAAGTGGAAGCTGCGTTCGAGCGTGACGTCGCGCGGCCGGATGCGGTGGGCGTAGAACTGCAGCGCGCCGTAGCGTTTCTCGCCGATGCGGATGGGCAGCGCGATTCCGTCGTCGGGGCGGCAGTCGGCGTGCGCCGGGGCTTCGGAGCCGCTTCCGCCGCTGAGCACGCGGTCCTCGTTGAGCGCGCGCAGGACCAGCGCTGGCGCCGTCACCGCCGCGTGCGGCGGGCATTGCTCGGAATCGCCGGCGCACGACGGCCGGGACGATGGCAGCCAGGCGGCGGCCTGCCGCAGCACGCCGTCGTCGCGGTCGGCGAGCCAAGCGATGCCGCACGAGGCATCGAGAACCTCGCCGACCACCGCCATGATCTGCGGGAAAACCGCGAGCGGCGAGCCGGCCTCCGCCAGCTGGCGGGTGACCGCGTATTCCATCGACTGGCGGACCTCGATCGTCTTGCGCTGCGTGACGTCGGTGACCGTGCCGTGCAGGCGGGCGATGCGCCCGCCCTCGTCGCGCAGCGGCTCGCCGCGGACCCGCACCCAGCGGGTGCGATCTCCCGGCGGCGGCAACAGCCGGAGCTCGATGTCGAAGGTGGCGCCGCGCCGCATCGCGCCGTGCACCGCGTCGCGCAGCAGCCGGCGGTCGCGCGGATGCGCGAGGTAGAGCACCTCGCGGTACGACGGCGGCGGCGCATACGGCGGGCGGCCGATCAGGCGCAATGTTTCCGGCGAGCAGCGGGCTTCCCGGCGGCGCCGGTCGAACGACCAGTTGCCGAGGCCGGCGATGCGCTGCGCTTCCTCGACCTGGGCGTACAGTTCCTGCATCTCGCGCGAGGAAATGTCCTGCGAGCGCTCCAGCAGATAACGCTCCTGATCGGCCTCGGTGTAGGCGCGGCTGACGCGCTCGACGAACTGCCGCCACTGGGCAGGGTCGGGCGGCATGTCGAGGTCGCCGATGCCAAGGCGCTTCAATTGGCGGAGTAGCAGGGGGTTCAGCTCGCTCATGGCTTTGCCGGTACGCGCTCAGTGGCCGGTCAAGGTCGCCGGCGCAGCGCGCGGCATCGTCAGCCTTCCCGCCGTGCCGACCGAACGGACTTGCCGCATCGGCAAGCCCTGCGCGAAGGTCGAGGGTGGGGGGAGCATTTCAGCACTCCGCGATGGTGGTCAGCGTCATCGTCTGGTTGTGCAAATCGCACGAGCCGGAGGCGTATGGCGAAATCTCGCCGTAGGAATAGAAGCCGACCTGCTGTGTTCCCGGCGGCAGGTGCTCGAGCGCGACTTCCGTCTCTTCCTCGATGCGTTCGCCGAGGACGAGGCGGCGGCCGACGCAGCTGATCGCGACTGCCAGCGTCGGCGCCGCGGGCGAGGATCCGGCGGCCTGGTCGGCGGCGATGCTGGCGCCGTTGACCAGGCGGTCGAAATTGGCGCGCATCAGGCGGGCCATGCAGCCCTGCGGGATGTCGCCGGCGAAGGTCATCGACTGTGCCGCTTCGTCGACGGCGAGGATCGTGCGCACCAGATTCGGTGCATCCTCGGTGTCCAGCCGGATCGACAACGGGAAGAGCAGACCGGTTGCCGGCAGACCCGCCGCGCGCTCGCCGAGGTACTCCTTGTAAAGCGACAGCGCCGGCTTGCCGTCGAGTTCGTAAAGCACGTTGCCGGCCGCACGGGTGACGCGCCGCTCGGGACCGAAACTGTCCCAGCCGCCGCGCGAGCCGTGGCCGACGCGCAGGCGGTCGCCGTAGAGTCCGGCGGCGACGATCACACCGCTTTGCAGGCGGCCGTCGTGCAGCACCCAGGTGCGTTCGAAGCGGTCGCCGTCGGCGGCGAGCCCGCCGGTGACGACGGTTCCTGCGGGCAGGCTGGCGTTCAGCCCTTTCACCAGTTCGCTGCCGTTGACCTTGAGTCCGTCGGACAGCACGAATACCGCACGCAGCCCGTCCGGTGGCAGCGAGCCGCCGATCCTGGCGCCGGCCGCGAAGGAGTCGGCTGCGCCGCTAATTTGCGCTGCGGCGATTTCGACGTCGCTGTGCGCGAAACGGACGATCGCCACCGACAGACTGTGGTCGTTGACCAGCACACCGGCGATCTCGCCGGCCGTCGAGCAGCCGAGCATGTGCGAGCGGGGAAAGGTGCGCCGCAGTTCGCCGACGGCACGGTCGTCGTCGCGGAATTCCGGCGCGCCGAAAACGAACACCAGCGTGCGTTCCGAATCGAGTGCCGACGACAGCCCCTTCGTCCAGCCGCCGGCGGGCGTGAACGAACACGTCTGCAAATCCATCTTCTCCTCCTCCTGCCCCTGGGGGATGCCGGTTATCGTCGGGCCTCCGGCGTGCCTCTCGGGTTTCCCGTAGTATGGGGTTGCCGGCCGGGCGATTCAAGGCTCAGGCCAGGAAGGCGTGGCCGAGCGTACGCACGGCGATGCCGACGCCGGCGCCGAGCGCCGCCGGCTTCCACACCGTGGCGACGCGCTTGCCGGCGGAAATGAGCACGGCGACGCCGGCCAGGTCGAGCGGGTGGATCAGGAACCCGGCGCTGCGGTTGAGCAGCGCGACGGTGGCCTGCTGCTGGCGCAGCATCTCGTCCATCACCCCGAGCATCGCGTTGCCGCCGGCCAGGTACTTGGTCAGTGCCGGCAGGATCAGCGCGCTGTCGATCTGCACCGCCGCCAGCAGCGGCGCCAGCAGGTAGGTCAGCGCATCGACGGCGCCGCCGGCGCGCAGCGCGGTGACCACGACCAGCGACAGCACCAGCATCGGCATCGCGCCGATGGCGATCTTGAAGGCCTCGGCGCCGGCGCGGTTGATCACGTCGAGCACGCCCTTGGCGTCGTCCGCGACCGGGTGATGGAGCGTTTCGTCGAGGCGCTGCTCGGCGCTGTCCAGCCGCCGGCCGAACAGGTGGTAGGTGACCGCCGCCGCCGCCAGGCCGCCGACCAGCGACAGCGCCAGCACCGGCCCGAGGGTCAGCCCGAGCGCGGCCAGCGGGAACGAGGCGTTGGCCTGCGCCATCGCCATCACCATCGCCAGCGTCGCGGCGAGGTGGCGGTCGGAGGCGCCGCGCTGCTCCATCATCGCCAGCGTCGCCACCGGCGCGGCGAAGCTGACGAAGTTGATCTGCAGCGCCGCGAACACGCCCAGCCCGGTCAGGCCGACCGGCTTCAGCCACGGCGTCAGCCGGGCGACCAGCCAGTCGAGCACGCCGCGGGCCTCCAGCATGCGCATCAGCGACAGCATCACCACCATCACCGGCAGCAGTACGAACAGCGACAGCTCGATCGCCGAGCGGCCGGCCTTGAGGATGATTTCGATCAGGATCGTCATGGCGGTGATTATCGCATCGCCGCCGCTGCTCAACTCCAGACGATGCTGTCGGTCTCGCCCATCAGGTAGGCGCGGTTGCGGTCGGCGCGTTCGCGCAGGAAATCCCACAGCGCGCGCACGCGGGCGATCTCGCGCCGCTCGCTCGGCGCGATCAGCCAGAACGAGCGCACCACCTCGACCGTGCGCGGCAGCACGGGGATCAGGTCCGGGCTGGTGTTGCCGATGAACGACGGGAGCACGGCCAGCGCGTGCCCCTGCCGCGCGGCGAAGAACTGGGCGACGATGCTCGTGCTGCGCAGCTTGACCGCGGCGCCGGGGGCCAGCTTGCTCAGGTAGCGCAATTCGGTGCTGAAGGTCAGTTCATCGACGTAGCCGATGAAGCGGTGCATCTGCAGGTCGCTGAGCGTGGAGATGGTCGGGTTGCGGTCGAGGTAGTGGCGGGTGGCGTAGAGCTGCAGGCGATAGTCGGCGAGCTTGCAGACGACGTAGGCGCCGCTCTCGGGGCGTTCGATGCTGACCGCGAGATCGGCTTCGCGCTTGGAGAGGTTGACGAAGCGCGGTACCGGCAGCAGGTCGACGGTGATCCCGGGGTGGCGGGCGCAGAAATCCGCCAGGTGCGGCGCCAGGAAGAAGCTGCCGAAGCCCTCCGTCGCGCCGAGGCGGACCTGGCCGGTCAGCACCTGGCTGTCGCCGCCGATCTCGGCGTCGACGGTGCTCAGCGCGTTGTCGATGCGCTCGACGGCTTCCAGCAGCCGGTCGCCGGTCGGCGTCAGCCGATGGCCTTGCGTGGTGCGGTCGAACAGCTTGCTGCCGATTTCCTTTTCCAGCCGGTGCAGGCGCCGGGTCACCGTCGAGTGATCCAGTTCCAGCTGCCCGGCCGCTTCCAGCGCCGATTGGCTGCGCGCGACGGCGAGAAAGATGCGCAGGTTGTCCCAGTCGATCCGGAGATTGTTCATGATTTTTGGCTTTGCAAAAATGCACAGCAAGTTTGCTTTGGTTCTCTATTCTATTGCAGAAATGTCTAAATATACTCGCCGCACGGTAACAAAAACGACATGCAACCGCGACCGCACATTCACGAGTAGGAGACAACTCATGCTGCAACTGAAAAAATCCCTGGCCGCCGTTCTGCTGGCCTTCTCCGCCGCCGCCCAGGCGCAGGTTTCCGACGGCGTCGTCAAGGTCGGCGTGCTCACCGACATGGGCGGCACCTATTCCGGCATGGGCGGCCCCGGCTCCGTCGTCGCCGCCAAGATGGCGGTCGAGGACTGCCTGAAGGCCGAATGCAAGGGCATGAAGATCGAGGTGCTGTCGGCCGACCACCAGAACAAGGCCGACATCGCCTCGGCCAAGGCGCGCGAGTGGCTGGACCGCGACAAGGTCGACGTGCTCGCCGACCTGACCAACTCCGCCGGCGCGCTGGCGATCCAGAAGCTGATCAAGGAGAAGGGCGGCGTCGCGCTGTACAGCGGCCCGGCGACTACCCGCCTGACCAACGAGGACTGCGCGCCGAACGGCTTCCACTGGATGTTCGACACCTATTCGGCGGCGTCCGGGACGGCGGCGGCGCTGACCCGCCAGGGGGCGAAGTCGTGGTACTTCGTCACCGTCGATTACGCCTTCGGCCATTCGCTCGAGAAGGAGGCCAGCGAGGTGGTGAAGACCTACGGCGGCAACGTCGTCGGCAACGTCCGCCATCCGCTCAACGCCAACGACTTCTCGTCCTTCCTGCTGCAGGCGCAGGCGTCCAAGTCGCAGATCATCGGCCTGTCGAACGGCGCCCAGGATACGGTCAATGCGATCAAGGCGGCGCGCGAGTTCGGCATCGGCAGCGACAAGAACCAGCAGCTGGCGGCGCTGCTGCTGTTCCTCACCGACGTCCATGCGATGGGTCTCGACACCGCGCAGGGGCTGGTCTTCTCCGACGGCTTCTACTGGAACATGGACGACGAGACGCGCGCCTTCTCCGCCCGCTTCGAGAAACTGCACAAGGGCTTCAAGCCGACCATGGTGCAGGCCGGCGTCTATTCCAGCGTGCTGCACTACCTGCGCTCCGTGGCTGCCGCCAAGAGCGACGACTGGAAGGTCGTCACGCAGAAGATGCGCGAGCTGCCGATCAAGGACCCGGTGATGCGCAACGCCACGATCCGTCCCGACGGCCGCGTGGCGCACGACATGTACCTGTTCCAGGTGAAGAAGCCGAGCGAGTCCAAGGGCCCGTGGGACTACTACAACCTGGTGTCCACCATCCCCGCGCAGATCGCCTTCAAGCCGCTGAAGGATTCGACCTGCGCGCTGGTTGCGGCGAAGTAGCCCGCGCCAAGACTCCAAGCCCGTCATCTCGCCAGTAACACCCCATTCCGGCCTGCCTTTTCGGCAGGCCGGCGGGGGAGGGTTCGCCCGCGTCAGGCGCAGTGGCAGGAAACGCCAACCCCCGCAGCATCCGTGCCTCCGTTTTTTTGCAAAGGAAGATCCACCATGTCCACCTCCAAGACTGAAGTCGCCACCATCCATCATTTCATCGGCGGCAAGGCCTACCCGTCGCGCGCCAAGGAGTGGCGCGACGTGACCAACCCGGCGACGCAGGAAGTCGTCGCCCGCGTCCCGTTCGCCACGCCGGAGGAAGTCGAACTCGCCGTGGCGACCGCCAAGGAAGCCTTCAAGACCTGGCGCAACACCTCGCTGTCGAGCCGCCTGCGCATCATGCTCAAGTTCCAGCAGCTGCTGCGCGAGAACGTCGGCCCGCTGGCCGAGATGATCACCCGCGAGCACGGCAAGACGCTGCCCGACGCCGAAGGCGAGGTTGGCCGCGGCCTCGAGGCGGTCGAGCACGCGTGCACGATCACCAGCCTGCAGCTGGGCGAGATCGCCGAGAACGCCGCCACCGGCGTCGAGGTGTACAACCTGCTGCAGCCGATCGGCGTCGGCGCCGGCATCACCGCCTTCAACTTCCCGGTGATGCTGCCCTGCTTCATGTTCCCGCTGGCCATCGCCGCCGGCAACACCTTCGTGCTGAAGCCGTCCGAGCAGGACCCGACCTCGACCATGATGCTCGTCGAGCTGGCGCACAAGGCCGGCGTCCCGGCCGGCGTGCTCAACGTCGTGCATGGCGGCGCCGAGGTGGCCAACATGATCTGCGACCATCCCGACATCCGCGCGCTGTCGTTCATCGGCTCGACCCACGTCGGCACGCACATCTACCGCCGCGCTTCCGACGCCGGCAAGCGCGTGCAGTCGATGATGGGCGCCAAGAACCACTGCGTGATCATGCCGGACGCCAACAAGGAGCAGGCGCTCAACAACCTGATCGGTTCCGCCTTCGGCGCCGCCGGCCAGCGCTGCATGGCCAACTCGGTGGCGGTGCTGGTCGGCGACGCGCGCAACTGGCTGGAGGACCTGGTCGGGAAGTCGCGCGGCCTGAAGGTCGGCCCGGGCACCGACCGCTCGGCCGACCTCGGTCCGCTGGTGAACAGGAATGCCCGCACGCGCGTCATCAACCTGATCGACAGCGGCGTCGCGCAGGGCGCCCGGCTGCTGCTCGACGGCCGCGACTGCCAGGTGCCCGGCTACGAGTCCGGCAACTTCGTCGGCCCGACCGTCTTCGCCGACGTCAAGCCGGGCATGGACATCTACGACCAGGAGATCTTCGGGCCGGTGCTGTGCGTCGTCGGCGTCGACACGCTGGACGAGGCGATCGCCTTCGTCAACGCCAACCCGAACGGCAACGGCACCTCGATCTTCACGTCGAGCGGCTGGGCGGCGCGCAAGTACCAGAACGAGATCGACGTCGGCCAGCTCGGCATCAACGTGCCGATCCCGGTGCCGGTCGCCTACTTCAGCTTCACTGGTTCGCGCGCCTCGAAGCTCGGCGACCTCGGCCCGAACGGAAAGCAGGCGATCGCCTTCTGGACCCAGACCAAGACCGTCACCGCCCGCTGGTTCGAGGAAGGCAGCTCGGCCGGCAAGGTGAACACCACCATCTCGCTGAAGTGAGGCCAGCATGAAGATCGCTTTCATCGGCCTCGGCAACATGGGCCTGCCGATGGCCCAGAACCTGTCCCGTGCCGGTTTCGCCGTCAGCGGCTTCGACCTGTCGGCGGCGCAGATGGACGCGCTGGCGGCTGTCGGCGGCGAGCGGGCGGTATCGGCCGCCGCCGCCGTGACCGGTGCCGACGCGGTCGTCACCATGCTGCCGGCGTCGCGCCACGTCGAGGCGACCTACCTCGGCGCGGGCGGCGTGCTCGACTGTGCTGCCCCCGGCACGCTGTTCATCGACTGCTCGACGATCGCCCCGGAAGCGGCGCGCAAGGTCGCCGTGGCGGCCGCCGCGCGCGGTTTCGCGATGCTCGACGCACCGGTCTCCGGCGGCACCGGCGGCGCCCAGGCCGGTACGCTGACCTTCATGGTCGGCGGCGCGGCAGGCGCGCTCGACCGGGCGCGGCCGCTGCTCGAGAAGATGGGCAGGAACATCTTCCATGCCGGTGACAGCGGCGCCGGGCAGACGGTCAAGGTGTGCAACAACATGCTGCTCGGCATCCTGATGTCGGGCACGGCCGAGGCGCTGCGCCTGGGCATGGCCAACGGCATGGACCCGAAGGTGCTGTCCGAGATCATGGCCAAGAGCTCGGGGCGCAACTGGGTGCTCGAGGTCTACAACCCGTGCCCCGGCGTGATGGACAGCGCGCCGTCGTCGCGCGGCTACGCCGGCGGCTTCGGCGTCGACCTGATGCTGAAGGACCTCGGCCTGGCCGTCGAGAACTCGCTCTCCGTGGGCGCCAGCGTGCCGATGGGGGCGCTCGCGCGCAACCTGTACGACCTGCACAGCAAGGCCGGCAACGGCGGGCTGGACTTCGGCAGCATCTTCAACCTGCTGGGGGCGCACGCGAATGCGCCCGCGTAAGGCACGCGCCTGAAGCTCCGCTGCCGGCCCGTCAGGCCGGCAGCGGATGAAGAACAACGGATGGAGGAGACACCCATCTTGGCAAACGAACACGACTACATCCTCGAAACATCGGGCATGACCAAGGAGTTCCGCGGCTTCGTCGCGGTCAACGAGGTCAGCCTGAAGGTACGGCGCGGGCATATCCACGCGCTGATCGGGCCGAACGGGGCGGGCAAGACCACCTGCTTCAACCTGCTGACCAAGTTTCTCGAACCCACGCGCGGCGAGATCCGCTTCAACGGCAGCGACATCACGCGCGAGGCGCCCGAGCGCATCGCCCGCCGCGGCGTCGTCCGCTCCTTCCAGATCAGCGCCGTCTTCCCCAACCTGTCGGTGCTCGAGAACGTGCGCATCGCGCTGCAGCGCAAGCTCGGCACCAGCTTCCACTTCTGGAAGGCGGGGCGCAGCCTCGACCGCCTCAACGAGCGGGCGATGGAACTGCTGGCCGCGGTCGGGCTGGAGAGCTACGCGACGATGCGCACCGGCGACCTGCCCTACGGGCGCAAGCGGGCGCTCGAAATCGCCACGACGCTGGCGCTCGATCCGGAGCTGCTGCTGCTCGACGAGCCGACGCAGGGCATGGGACACGAGGACGTCGACCGCGTCATGCAACTGATCAAGCAGGTCTCGGCCAACCGCACGATCCTGATGGTCGAGCACAACATGAAGGTCGTTTCCGGGATCAGCGACCGGATCACCGTGCTCGCGCGCGGATCGATCCTGGCCGAAGGCGCCTACGCCGAGGTCTCCGCCAACCCGTCGGTGATCGAGGCCTACATGGGCAGCGAGGCGGCGGCACTGGCGTCGCCGGCCGGGCATGAGGAAACGCCCCCCGCGCCCGCTTCGTTCGCTGCCCCCCGCGGCGGCCAACCCGCCCTCGGGGCCCCCCAAGGGGGCTTCCTTCGGGGCGCGGCCCTGCAGGAGGCCTGAGATGAGCGCTACCGAATACCTGCGGGTCTCCGACCTGCATGCCTTCTACGGCGAATCGCACATCCTGCACGGCATGGATTTCTCGGTGCGGCGCGGCGAGTGCGTGTCGCTGCTCGGTCGCAACGGCGCCGGCCGGACCACCACGCTGCGTGCGCTGATGGGGCTGACCGGCCGGCGGACCGGGTCGATCATGGTCAACGGCCGCGAGGTCGTCGGCCTCTCGCCGCACAAGATCGCCCAGCTCGGCGTCGGCTACTGCCCGGAGGAGCGCGGCATCTACGCCGGGCTGTCGTGCGAGGAAAACCTGCTGCTGCCGCCGCGCGTCTCGTCCGGCGGCATGAGCATCGACGAGCTCTACGCGATGTTCCCGAACCTCAAGGAGCGCCGGCACAGCCAAGGCACCCGGCTGTCCGGCGGCGAACAGCAGATGCTGGCGATGGCGCGCATCCTGCGCACCGGCGCCCGGCTGCTGCTGCTCGACGAGATCTCGGAAGGCCTGGCACCGGTGATCGTGCAGAAGCTGGCCGAGATCATCGGCGAGCTGAAGAAGCGCGACTACACCATCGTCCTGGTCGAGCAGAACTTCCGCTTCGCCGCGCCGCTGGCCGATCGCATGTGCATCGTCGAGCACGGCCAGGTGGTGGCGGAGATCGCCAATCACGAGCTGGCCGAGAAGCAGCCGCTGCTGCAGCAATACCTGGGAGTGTGAGCGCGATGAACGTGAACCTGCACCGGCAAGACGCGGCGCCCGCCGCCGGCCGCCTCCATCGGGGAACCCATCATGACTGAACTGTTCGGCATTCCGCTGGCCGCCCTCTACGGGCAGCTGGTGCTGGGGCTGGTCAACGGCTCCTTCTACGCGATGCTGAGTCTCGGCCTGGCCGTGATCTTCGGCATGCTCAACATCATCAACTTCGCCCACGGCGCGCTGTACATGGCCGGCGCCATGCTGGCCTGGATGGGGCTGCAGTACCTCGGCGTCGGCTACTGGTGGATGCTGCTGCTGGCGCCGCTGGCCGTCGGCCTGATCGGCATCGTGATCGAGCGCCTGCTGCTGCAGTGGCTGTACAAGCTCGACCACCTCTACGGCCTGCTGATGACCTTCGGCCTGGCGCTGATCATGGAAGGGCTGTTCCGCGATTCCTACGGCGTCGCCGGCCAGCCCTATCCGATCCCGGAAGGTCTCGGCGGCGCCCTCGACCTCGGCTTCATGATGCTGCCGAAGTACCGCGCCTGGGTCATCGTCGCCTCGCTGGCGATCTGCCTCTTCACCTGGTACGTGATCGAGAAGACGCGCCTCGGCGCCTATCTGCGCGCCGCCACCGAGAATCCCAAGCTGACCCAGGCCTTCGGCATCAACGTGCCGCTGATGGTGATGCTGACCTACGGTTTCGGCGTCGGCCTGGCCGGGCTGGCCGGCGTGCTGGCGGCGCCGGCGACGCAGGTCGGGCCGCTGATGGGCTCCAACCTGATCATCGTCGTCTTTGCCGTGGTGGTGATCGGCGGCATGGGCTCGATCCTCGGCACCGTCGTCACCGGACTCGGCCTCGGCCTGATCGAGGGCCTGGCCAAGGTGTTCTGGCCGGAGGTCAGCGCCACCGTCGTCTTCATCATCATGGCCATCGTGCTCATGCTTCGCCCGTCCGGGCTTTTCGGGAGGCAGCAATCATGAACACCGTTTTCGGCAAGACCGGCGCCGCCTACCTCGCCGGGGTCGTCCTGCTCCTCCTCGCGCCGCTGGCGATCTATCCGGTGCTGGTGATGAAGGTGCTGTGTTTCGCGCTGTTCGCCTGCGCCTTCAACCTGCTGCTCGGCTATACCGGGCTGCTCTCCTTCGGCCACGCCGCCTTCCTCGGCAGCGCCGCCTACCTGACCGGGCATGCGCTGAAGGTCTGGGAAGTGCCGACCCTGGTCGGGCTGCTGCTCGGCACCGCCGGCGCCGCGGCGCTCGGCTGGGTCGTCGGCAGCCTGGCCATCCGCCGCCAGGGCATCTATTTCACGATGACCACGCTGGCGCTGGCGCAGATGGTGTACTTCGTCTTCATCCGTTCGTCCTTCACCGGCGGCGAGGACGGCCTGCAGGACGTGCCGCGCGGCAGCCTGTTCGGCATCGACCTCAGCGACGACACCAACCTCTACTACCTCGTCGTGGCGATCTTCTGCGGCGCCTTCTGGCTGATCCGGCGCATCATCGATTCGCCGTTCGGGCAGATCCTGAAGGCGATCCGCGAGAACGAGCCGCGCACCATCTCGCTCGGCTACGACGTCGCCCGCTACAAGCTGCTCGCCTTCGTGCTGTCGGCCGCGCTGGCCGGCCTGGCCGGGGCGACCAAGACGCTGGTGTTCACCTTCGCGACGCTGACCGACGCGCACTGGCATGCCTCCGGCGAAGTGGTGCTGATGACGCTGGTCGGCGGCGTCGGCACGGTGCTCGGACCGCTGGTCGGTGCCACCGTCATCGTCGCCTTGCAGAACCTGCTCGCCGACAAGGTCGGCTCGCTGGTGACGGTGATCATGGGCGTCATCTTCGTGCTCTGCGTGCTGGCCTTCCGGCGCGGCGTGGTCGGCGAGTCGATCGCGCTCTATCGCCGGATGATCGGGGAAAAGCCGTGAGCGGCGGGGCGGCGAAATGAACGATCGGCTGCGGGGTACGGAAGTCCTGTTCTCGTGCATCGGCGGCGTCGGCATCGTTTCGCTGAACCGGCCGCAGGTGCTCAATGCGCTGGACCTGCCGACGATCCGGCAGATCGCCGCGCAGCTCGACGCCTGGGCCGACGATCCGGCGGTGCGCGCGGTGCTGTTCCGCAGCGCCGGCGGGCGGGCCTTCTGCGCCGGCGGCGACATCCGTTCGCTGTATCGCGACGCGCTGGCCGAGGCGCCCGAGCTCGGGCAGTTCTTCGACGAGGAGTACGCGCTCGACTGCCGCATCCACCGCTATCCGAAGCCGACCATCGCGCTGCTGGACGGGGTGGTGATGGGCGGCGGCATGGGCATCGGCCAGGGCTGCGCGCTGCGCCTCGTCACCGAGCGCACGCGCATGGCGATGCCGGAGACGGCGATCGGCCTCTTCCCCGACGTCGGCGCCAGCTTCTTCCTGGCACGGCTGCCGCCGGCGCTGGCCAACTACCTCGGCCTCGTCGGCCAGACCATCAGCGGTGCCGATGCGCTGGCCTGCGGGCTGGCCGACCGGCTGGTGCGCAGCGATGCTCTCGACGACCTGTCAGCCTTGCTCGCGCGCATCGACGCCGATGATTGGCCGGCCGACGTCCCGAGCGGCACAGTGCCCGACGTCTTCGATGCGCAAGTCCTGGCGGCCATCGCGCAGCATTTTTCCAGCGACAGCGTTCCCGCGATCATGGCGTCGCTGGCCGGCGACGCCGGGGCGGGCAGCCGGGCCTGGTCGGCGCACACGCTGGCGCAGCTGGAGAAGCTCTCGCCGCTGATGCTGTGCGTCACCCACGAGCAGCTGCGGCGCGGCCGCGGCCTCGCGCTGGAGGCGTGCTTTCGCATGGAGCGCGGACTGATGCGGCACTGCTTCGCCCATGGCGATGCCCGCGAGGGCATCCGCGCGCTGCTGGTCGACAAGGACCGCGCGCCGAGCTGGCAGCACGCCGGCGTCGCCGACGTCGATCCGGCGCTGGTCGATTTCTTTTTCAGCTAGCGGCCTGGCCGAACAGCGGGATCAGCAAGGGGACCAGCAGGGCGGTGACGATGCCGTTCATGCCCATCGCCAGTGCGGCGAAGGCGCCGGTCTGCTCGCTCACCTGGAAGGCGCGGGCGGTGCCGATGCCGTGCGAGGCGACGCCGAGCGCGAAGCCGCGGATCGCGGTGTCGCGCACGCGCAGGAAGTCGAACAGGTAGCGCGCGCCGACGGCGCCGAGGATGCCGGTGGCGATCACCAGCACCGCGGTCAGCGACGGGATGCCGCCGAGGCGCTCGGCGATGCCCATGGCGATCGGCGTCGTCACCGACTTCGGCGCCAGCGACAGCTGCGTCGCCGGGCTGGCGCCGAACAGGCGGGCGATCGCGACCGCCGACAGCGCCGCCGTCAGGCTGCCGGCGAGCAGTCCGCCGAGCACCGGCAGCAGCATCGCGCGGACGCGGCCGAACTGCTGGTAGAGCGGCACGGCGAGCGCGACGGTGGCCGGGCCGAGCAGGAAATGCACGAACTGTGCGCCGTCGAAATAGGTCGGGTACGGCGTGCCAGTGGCGAGCAACAGCGCGACCAGCGCGGCGACGGCGATCAGCACCGGGTTGGCCAGCGGGCTGGCGCCGCAGCGGCGATGGACCCACCAGGCGCCCTGGTAGGCGAGCAGCGTCAGCGTCAGCCCGAGCAGCGGCGACGCCGACAGGTAGACCCAGAGGTCGGCGATGCGCGGATTCATGCGTGCTCTCCCGGCGCGCTGCGACGGGCCAGCGCACGCATCGTCAGCGCGGTGACGGCGAGCGTCAGCACGGTGCTGGCGACGAGCGACAGCAGCAGCGGCAGCCATTCGTCGGCGACGCGGTCGAGATGCACGACGATGCCGGTGCCGGCCGGAACGAACAGCAGCGACAGGTGCTGCAGCAGGGTGTGGCTGGTCGTCTGCAGTTCCCTGTCCGGCCCGCGGCGCAGCGCGAGCGCGAGGAAGAGCAGCAGCATGCCGAGCACCGGGCCCGGCACCGGCAGGTCGAGGCCGCGGGCGATGACTTCGCCGACGAGCTGGAAGATCAGGAGCTGGGTGAGGGCGGCGAGCATGGCGGCACTCCATCGGGATGACGGTGCCAGTCTATTGCATGCCGATCGGTCTGAAAATAATGATAAAAGTCGATATATTCGATACAAAAAATAAAAAACGGCGCCCGGTTTCCCGGAGCGCCGTTCTCATTGTGCGGCTAGGTGTCGCGGCTTACGCCATCGCCTCGTACAGCGGCAGCGTCAGGAACTCCGGGTACTCCGGCGTCAGCGACATCTTGTCGAAGATCTCCGCCGCCTGGTCGTAGGTGGCGGTGTCCTCGCCCTGGGCGGTAACGGTGGCCTTCACCTTGGCCAGTTCCTCGGGGATCATGCCGCGCACCATCTCGACGGTGACCTTGCGGCCGTCGTCGAGCACGCCCTTCGGCGAAACCACCCACTGCCACACCTGCGAGCGGGAGATCTCGGCGGTGGCGGCGTCTTCCATCAGGTTGTGGATCGGCACGCAGCCGTTGCCGGCGAGCCAGCTGCCGAGGTAGTGGATGCCGACGTTGATGTTGTTGCGCAGGCCGGCTTCGGTGATCGGCTGCTCGGGCTGGAAGTTCAGCCAGTCCTTCGGGCCGAACGTGCCCTCGACCTGCTTCTCCCACTGGTTCGGCTTGTCGCCGAGGACCTTGACGAACTCCTCGTGGGCGATGGCGACGAGGCCCGGGTGCGCGACCCAGCCGCCGTCGAAGCCGTCCTTGGCGTCGCGGGTCTTGTCGTGGCGGATGCCGGCGAGCGCCTTCTCGTTGGCCACCGGGTCGTTCTTGATCGGGATCAGGGCCGACATGCCGCCCATCGCCGGCGCGCCGCGCTTGTGGCAGGCCTGGACGAGGGCCAGCGCGTAGGAACGCATGAACGGCACTTCCATCGTGATCGCGCCGCGCTGGGCGAGGCAGAAATCCTTGTTCTTCTTGAATTTCTTGATGCACGAGAAGATGTAGTCCCAGCGTCCGGCATTCAGGCCGGCGGAGTGGTTGCGCAGCTCGTAGAGGATCTCTTCCATCTCGAAGGTGGCGAGGATCGTCTCGACCAGCACGGTGGCCTTGATCGTGCCCTGCGGCAGGCCGACGTGCTCCTGTGCCATGACGAAGATGTCGTTCCACAGGCGCGCCTCGAGGTGCGACTCCATCTTCGGCAGGTAGTAGAACGGGCCGGCGCCGCGGGCGATCTGCTCCTTGGCGTTGTGGAAGAAGACCAGGGCGAAGTCGAAGATGCCGCCGCCGACGCGCTGGCCGTCCACGGTGACGTGCTTCTCGTCGAGGTGCCAGCCGCGCGGACGGATCTGCAGCGTGGCGATCTGGTCGTTCAGCTTGTATTCCTTGCCGGCCTCGTTCTTGAACGACAGCTCGCGGCGGATCGCCTTGTACAGGTTGACCTGGCCCTGGATCTGGTTGTCCCAGTTCGGGCTGTTCGAATCCTCGAAGTCGGTCATGTACGAATCGGCGCCCGAGTTGTAGGCGTTGATGATCATCTTCGCCTCGACCGGGCCGGTGATCTCGGTGCGGCGGCGCTCGAGCGCCTTCGGCAGCGGCGCGATCTTCCAGTCGCCTTCGCGGATGTGCTTGGTTTCCGGCAGGAAGTCGGGCATCTCGCCGGCGTCGATGCGCGCCTGGCGGGCGACGCGGGCCTTCAGCAGCTCCTGGCGGCGGCCTTCGAAGGCGCGGTGCAGCTTGGCGACGAAGGCCAGCGCGTCGTGCGTCAGGATGGTTTCGTAACCGGGCTTGAGCGGCGCGTTGATCTGCACGCCGGCGGGGAGGTTGAGGCTCATGCTTGCTCCTTTGGGTGAGGTTCAGAAATACGTCTTGAAGAAATAGATGGCGGTCAGGCTGGCGCCGACGGTGACGACCAGGCGGCGCAGCCACAGGGCCGGCAGGCGGCGGGCCAGGGATGCTCCAGCATAGCCGCCGATCATGGCGGTCGCCAGCATCACCAGCGTGTGCGGCCAGCTGATCGCACCGGCGACGATGAAGGTGATCGCGGCGACGGTGTAGTTCACCGCCGAGGCGACGTTCTTCAGCGCGTTCAGCTCCTGCATGTCCCTGAAGCCCTGGATGGCCAGCGCGGCCAGCGTCAGGATGCCGAGCCCGGCGCCGAAGAAGCCGCCGTAGATGGCGACGACGAGCTGGAAGGCGGCGCCGCCGATGCTGCCGGGCTCGTTCGATTGCGCCGCGCCGAGCTTGCCCTTGATCCAACCGACGATGCGCTGCACCTGGCCGGAGAAGGCGAACAGCGCGGTGGCGACCAGCAGCAGCCAGGGGATCAGCTTCGCGAAGGCGGCGTTCGAGGTGGCGAGCAGCAGCAGGCCGCCACAGATGCCGCCGACGAAGGAAACGGCGATCAGGATCAGCGCCCACTTCTTGTGCTTCATCACTTCCCGCCGGTAGGCCCAGGCGCTGGACAGGCTGGCCGGCCACAGCGCGACGGTGTTGCTGGCATTCGCCGTCACCGGCGGCACGCCGGCGGCCAACAGCGCCGGAAAGGAGAAGAAGGTGCCGCCGCCGGCGATCGCGTTCATGCCGCCGGCGAGGAAGGCGCCGGCGGCGATCAGGGCGAAACTGGCGAACTGCGAAGCGTCCATGGTGGGCACCGAGTCTTATATAGGACTGCAGTGTATTCCGTTATCGGTAGCGACGGAAGGCGATAATCGTCGCGTTTATTGTTTACTTTTTGTATAAGATTGGCGGATGGATACCTTCAAGCAAATCTCCGCCTTCGTCGCCACCGCCACCCGCGGCAGCCTGTCCGCCGCCGCCCGCGCGGAAGGGGTGACGCCGGCGATCGTCGGCCGCCGGCTGGACGCGCTCGAAGCGCGGCTGGGCGTGCGGCTGATGCTGCGCACGACACGTAAGCTGACGCTCACTTTCGAGGGGCAGGCCTTCCTCGAGGACTGCCAGCGGGTGCTGAACGACCTGGCCAATGCCGAGGCGGCGGTCTCGCTCGGCGGCGTGCGCGCCGCCGGCCACCTGCGGCTGTCGGCGCCGGCCGGCTTCGGCCGCCGCCACGTGGCGCCGCTGGTCGGGGCGTTCATGCAGGCGAACCCGGAGGTGACGGTCAGCCTCGACCTCTCCGACCGCATCGTCGACCTGATCAACGAAGGCATCGACTGCGCGATCCGCATCGGCGAGCTGACCGACTCCAGCCTGGTCAGCGTCCGTCTCGGCGAGATGCGCCGCGTCGTCGTCGCCAGTCCGGCCTATCTGGTCGCCAACGGCGTGCCGCGGACGCCGGCCGACCTGGCGCGGCACAACTGCTTCTCGCTCGGCCAGCAGCGCGGCTGGATCTTCCAGAACCCGGAAACGGGCGTCACCGAGTCGTGGAAAGTGAGCGGACGCTTCGAATGCAACGATGGCGCCGTGCTGCACGAATGGGCGCTGGCCGGCCGCGGGCTGGCCTGGCGTTCGCTGTGGGAGGTCGGCCAGGACCTGAAGGAGGGCCGGCTCTCGTCGGTGCTCGACGCCTGGCAGGCGCCGCCGATGGGCATCTACGCGGTGTTTCCGCAGCGCCGGCACATGCCGCTGCGGCTGCGCCTGTTCGTCGACCTGCTGAAGGAGACCTACGGCCGCGCCGCCTACTGGGAGGCGGGCTGAGCGGATCGGCGAAGAACGGCCGGGCTCAAGCTCCGGCATCTTCGTGACGACAATCTGTCCAACAGGGGCAGGCGACGGATCGCCGGGCCGCCTGCGGAAAGGAGCCGCGCGTGGACAATCATCGGCAGCATTGGGGTCTGCCGCAGTGGATCGCCTATCTGCGCGAGAAGGACATCCCGATGATGCCCCGCTCGCGCGCGCTGATCGAGGCGCTCGACGTCGAGCAGGCGTCGCCGAAAGAGATGGCGGCGATCGCGGTGGGCGACCCCTTCCTCGCCTTGCGCCTCCTGCGGCGCGGCCAGCGCCGGCGCGGTGCGGCGCTCGGCCACGACACGACGACGCTGCTCGGTGCCGTGCAGCAGGTCGGCGTGCGCGGGCTGAGCGAGGCTTGTGCCGAGAGCCCGCTGTGCGACGACGCGAACCCCGGGCTGGTCGCCTGCGAGGCGCGGGCGGTGCTGTCGGCCAAGATCGCGCTGCACTGGGCGGCGCATCGCGCCGACGTGTCCCCCGACGAGGTCGCGCTCGCCGCGCTGCTCGGCGAGATCGGCGAACTGATGCTGTGGGCCTTCGCTCCGGAACTGCCCGAACGCGCCCGCGAGGCGCTGCACCTCGGCCTCGCCGCGCGCAACGCGCAGGCGCAGACGGAAACCGCTGGCTTCACCTTCAAGCAGCTGTCGCTCGGACTGATCGAGGCCTGGGAACTGCCGCCGCTGATCATGCAACTGGTCCGCGGCGCCGACACGCCGCGCGCCAACATCGCCCGCATCGCCTCCGACGCTGCCCGCCACCTGCTCGCCGACCCCGAGAACCCGGCGCTGCCGGACGACGTCGCCGCGGTCAAGGCCTTCCTCCCCGGCGTCCCGTGGCACGCGCTGCTGGCGCCGCTGCCGATCAGCGACGACTACCGCGTGCGCGTGCTGCAGCGGATCCTCGAGCGGCCGCCGGCGCCCAAATGAAAAAGCCGCACCCTCGCGGGTGCGGCTTTCCCTGGCTTCCGCCTTGCGGCAGAGGAGGACCGCTTAGTGGAACTGCTCTTCCTCGGTCGAGCCGGTCAGCGCCTTGACCGACGACGAGCCGCCCTGGATCACCGTGGTGACGTCGTCGAAGTAGCCGGCGCCGACTTCCTGCTGGTGCGAGACGAAGGTGTAGCCCTGCTCGCGCGCGGCGAATTCCGGTTCCTGGACCATCTCGACGTAGTGCTTCATGCCTTCGCCGGCCGCGTAGGCGTTGGCGAACTTGAAGGTGTTGTACCAGTTGATGTGGATGCCGGCCAGCGTGATGAACTGGTACTTGTAGCCCAGCGCCGACAGTTCGTCCTGGAACTTGGCGATGGTCTTGTCGTCGAGGTTCTTCTTCCAGTTGAACGACGGCGAGCAGTTGTACGACAGCAGCTTGCCCGGGCAGGCGGCATGCACGGCTTGCGCGAATTCGCGGGCGAAGCCGAGGTCCGGCGTGCCGGTCTCGCACCAGACGAGGTCGGCGTACGGGGCGTAGGCGACGCCGCGCGAGATGGCCTGCTCGAGGCCGTTCTTGACGCGGTAGAAGCCTTCCTGGGTGCGCTCGCCGGTGCAGAACGGCTTGTCGTTGGCGTCGTGGTCCGAGGTCAGCAGGTTGGCGGCTTCGGCGTCGGTACGGGCGAGGATCAGCGTCGGCACGCCCATCACGTCGGAGGCGAAGCGGGCCGAGATCAGCTTCTCGATCGCTTCCTGGGTCGGAACCAGCACCTTGCCACCCATGTGGCCGCACTTCTTCACGGCAGCCAGCTGGTCTTCGAAGTGCACCCCGGCGGCGCCGGCGGCGATCATGTTCTTCATCAGTTCGAAGGCGTTCAGCACGCCGCCGAAACCGGCTTCCGCGTCGGCAACGATCGGCAGGAAGTAGTCGATGAAGCCCTTGTCGCCTTCGTTGATGCCACGCGACCACTGGATTTCGTCGGCGCGCTTGAAGGTGTTGTTGATGCGGCGGACCATCGTCGGCACCGAGTCGTAGGCGTACAGCGACTGGTCCGGGTACATGGTTTCCGAGGTGTTGCCGTCGGCGGCGACCTGCCAGCCCGACAGATAGACGGCCTCGAGGCCAGCCTTCGCCTGCTGCATCGCCTGGCCGGCGGTGATCGCGCCGAAGGCGTTCACGTAGCCCTTCTTGGCGCCGCCGTTGACCTTGGCCCACAGCTTGTTTGCACCGTTCTTGGCCAGCGTGTACTCGATCTGCTGGTGACCCTGCAGGCGGACGACGTCGGCGGCCGAGTAGTTGCGCTTGATGCCCTTCCAGCGGGGGTTCTCAGCCCAGTCTTTTTCCAGGGCGGCGATGCGTTGTTCGCGAGTGCTCATGGTCTGTCCTCAATGTGGGTTAATACACGGTTCAAGCCGGCGGCGTCGGGCGGTCTTTCCGACCTGCTCATCAACCTTCAGCCGATGGGGGCAGTATAGAGAGGAATGGGGGGCAAGACAAGTGTCTTATATAAGACATAAGATGTTTTTTTATTCGTTTTCTTACAGGGGTTTAGCCGTTTCTTTTTGCATTGCGAAATGTTGTCCGGCCTGTGAAATGGTGTGCCTAGGTAAAAACACTTTCGACACAATTCAATTTCCTGCCGGTATCGCCGTTGCTACAATTTGCATAAGACTGCGGCATCGCGCGGCGAGAATGATTCAGGGAGAGGGAAATGAAGCTGTTCTGGGATTTCTACGACTGGTCCGAGCGCACGTTCTGGGGCAGCCTGACGCGAAAACTGTCGAGCTTCCTGCTGCTGTTCCTGCTCGACCTCGTCTATCTCGGCGTCTATATCCACCAGACCGGCAAGATCCGCGAGCTGATCGCCCGGGGTGGCGCCTCGGCCGAACTGCTGGGGTCGGTCCAGGCCGCGTTCGACAGCGGCCTGTGGGTGATGATCGGCGTCACCGTCTTCGCGCTGGTCTGGAACATCTGCCAGATTCTCTACATCCGTTTCCTGATCGTCCGCCCGGTGCGCGCGATCACCAAGATCTTCGACGAGATCGGTCGCGGCGAAGGCGATTTCTCCAAGGACCTGCCGGTCTATTCGCACGACGAGCTGCGCGAGCTGGCGAACAGCTACAACCGCTTCGCCGACAAGATGCGGCAGATCATCCACGAAGTGCGTAGGAGCAGCGTCAGCATCGCCCGCGAAGCGGTCGTGGTGCGCAAGAACGTCAGCGAAACCTCGGCCAAGGCGACCAAGCAGGGGGAAATCACCGAGGCGGTGTTCACCGCCAGCAACGAGGCGACGCGGGCGATCGACGAGGTCTCCGGTGCCACCGACGTGATCTCGCATTCGACCGAAAGCAACCTCGCCACTGCCCGCAGCTCGCTGAACGAGATGCTCGACATCGTCACCAAGGTGCAGTCGGTGACCGACAAGCTCGGCCGTTTCAACGACACGGTCGGCAACCTCAGCCAGCGCTCGGACAGCATCCGTCAGATCGCCGGCCTGATCAAGGAGATCGCCGACCAGACCAACCTGCTGGCGCTGAACGCGGCGATCGAGGCGGCGCGCGCCGGCGAGGCCGGCCGCGGCTTCGCGGTCGTCGCCGACGAGGTCAGGAAGCTCGCCGAGCGGGTCAACGTCGCGACTACCGAGATCAACGACAACATCGGCGGCATGATCGGGCTGGTGCGCGAGACGCAGAGCGAGAACGAGGTGATCAACGCCGACATCCGGACGACGCGGGAAGTGGTCGAGCGCTCGTCGGCCCAGTTCCGCCAGATGGTCGACGACTTCGAGCATACCAGCGAGCAGCTGGCGCAGATCGCGTCGGCGATGGAGGAGCTGACCGCGACCAATGCCCAGGTGCACGACAACGTCACTCACATCCACGCGCTGTCGGCGGAGGTGGCCGGCAACATGTCGGGCTCCGCGGAGTCGACGGCGGGACTCTCCGGCGCCACCGAAAGCGTGCAGGAACTGGTGTCGCGCTTCAAGATCGGCCGCGGCGCCTTCGACTACAACGTCGACAAGACCCGCGATTTCCGCGACGCGATCCAGCAGAAGTTCGCCGAGCTGGCGCAGCGCGGCGTGAACATCTGGGACCAGAATTTCCAGCCGATTCCGAACACCAATCCGCAGAAGTTCAACGTCAGCTACCTCCCCGACTTCGAGCGCGAGGTGCAGCCGCTGTTCGAGGCGGCGCTGGCGCAGATGAAAGGCGGGCTGTACTCGATCGTGATCGACAGCAAGGCCTACATCGGCATCCACAACCTGAAGTACTCGAAACCGCTCACCGGCGACTACCAGGCCGACCTGGTCGGCAACCGCACGCGCCGCATCTGGACCGATCCGACCGGGCAGCGCGCGGCGAAGAACACCTCGCCGATGCTGCTGCAGACCTATGCCCGCGACACCGGCGAAATCCTCTCCGAGATCAACATGCCGATCATGATCGGCGGCCGCTTCTGGGGGAACGTGCGCGTCGGCGTCGACAGCACGGCACTGCTCGAGGTCTGACGGCCCGCCGGCCGGCGGGCGAGGGCAAACGACGGCGCCTGCGGGCGCCGTCGCCGTTGGCGGCAGCTCAGCGCAGCGGCTTCGCCGACACCAGCACGCCGTCCTCGTCGGCGTAGAGGTAGTCGCCAGGGTGGAAGGTGACGCCGCCGAAGCTCACCGGCAGGTCGCGCTCGCCGACGTTGCGCTTGATGCTTTTCTGCGGGTGCGTGTCGAGCGCGCGCACGCCGAGGTCGATGCCGGCGATGTCGCCCGAGTCGCGGATGCAGCCGTAGACGACGACACCCTCCCAGCCGTTCTGCTGCGCGAGGATCGCCAGCTGGTCGCCGACCAGCGCGCAGCGCAGCGAGCCGCCGCCGTCGATGACCAGCACCTTGCCCTTGCCGTTTTCGGCGAAGGCGGTGCGCACCAGCGAGTTGTCCTCGAACAGCTTGAGCGTGACGATCTGTCCGCTGAAGGCCTTGCGGCCGCCGTAGTGCTTGAACATCGGTGCGACGACGCGCAGCGACTTGCCGAGCTCGGCCTCGAATTCGTCGCAGAGGTCGGGGGTCTTGAAGGTCATGGTCTGGGTTCCCTGGATCGATAGGCAAAAAAACAGCCATGCACTTTGGCATGGCTGTCGGTTCGGGTGCAAGCCGGGTCAGACGACTTCGGCCGCTTCCTCCTCGAAGAGCAGCTTCACCTTGTCGTCCGCGCCGAGGTCGACGGTGACCTTGCCGCCGCTGGCGAGCTTGCCGAACAGCAGCTCGTCGGCGAGCGCGGCGCGGATCGTGTCCTGGATCAGCCGCGCCATCGGCCGCGCGCCCATCAGCGGGTCGAAGCCCTTCTTCGCCAGGTGTTCCTTCAGCGCGTCGGTGAAGATCGCGTCGACCTTCTTCTCGTGCAGCTGCATCTCGAGCTCCATCAGGAACTTGTCGACGACACGCAGGATCACCTCGTGGTCGAGGGCCTTGAAGGAGACGACGGCGTCCAGCCGGTTGCGGAACTCCGGCGTGAACAGGCGCTTGATCTCGACCATCTCGTCGCCGGCCTTCTTCTCGGTGGTGAAGCCCATCGTCGTTTTCTGGATCGCTTCCTGGCCGGCGTTGGTGGTCATGATGATCACCACGTTGCGGAAGTCGGCCTTGCGCCCGTTGTTGTCGGTCAGCGTGCCGTGGTCCATCACCTGCAGCAGGATGTTGTAGATGTCCGGATGCGCCTTCTCGATCTCGTCCAAGAGCAGCACGCAGTACGGCTTCTTGGTCACCGCCTCGGTCAGCTGGCCGCCCTGGTCGTAGCCGACGTAGCCCGGTGGCGCGCCGATCAGCCGCGATACCGCGTGGCGCTCCATGTACTCGGACATGTCGAAGCGCAGGAGCTCGATGCCCATGCAGTAGGCGAGCTGCTTGGCGACCTCGGTCTTGCCGACGCCGGTCGGGCCGGAGAAGAGGAAGGCGCCGATCGGCTTGCCCGGGTTGCCGAGGCCGGAACGCGCCATCTTGATCGCCTTGGCCAGCGCGTCGATCGCCGCGTCCTGGCCGAAGACCACCGCCTTCAGGTCGCGGTCGAGGTTCTTCAGGCTGCTGCGGTCGTCAGTGGTGACGTGCGTCGACGGGATGCGCGCGATCTTGGCGACGATCTCCTCTATGTCCTGCTTGCCGATCGTCTTCTTCTGCTTCGACTTCGGCAGGATGCGCTGCGCCGCGCCGGCCTCGTCGATCACGTCGATCGCCTTGTCCGGCAGGTGGCGGTCGCTGATGAAGCGGACCGACAGCTCGACCGCCGAGGTCAGCGCCGAGGCCGAGTACTTGATCCCGTGGTGCGCCTCGAAGCGCGGCTTCAGGCCCTTCAGGATCTCGACGGTCTCGGCCACCGACGGCTCGGAGACGTCGATCTTCTGGAAGCGGCGGGACAGCGCGTGGTCCTTCTCGAAGATGCCGCGGTACTCGTTGTAGGTGGTCGCGCCGATGCACTTCAGCGTGCCCGACGACAGCGCCGGCTTCAGCAGGTTGGAGGCGTCGAGGGTGCCGCCCGAGGCGGCGCCGGCGCCGATCAGCGTGTGGATTTCGTCGATGAAGAGGATCGCGTTCGGGTTGTCCTGCAGCTGCTTGAGCACGCTCTTCAGGCGCTGCTCGAAGTCGCCGCGGTACTTGGTGCCGGCCAGCAGTGCGCCCATGTCGAGCGCGTAGACGTTGGCGTGCGCGAGGATCTCCGGCACCTCGCCCTCGACGATGCGGCGCGCCAAGCCTTCGGCGATCGCGGTCTTGCCGACGCCGGCCTCGCCGACCAGCAGCGGGTTGTTCTTGCGCCGCCGGCACAGCGTCTGGATCACTCGCTCGAGCTCCTTGTCGCGGCCGATCAGCGGGTCGATCTTGCCGGCCAGTGCCAGCGCGTTGAGGTTGAGCGTGAAGTTCTCGAGCGGCCCGGCGTTCGCCTGCTGCTCGCCTTCGGTCTCCGCGTCGGCTTCGGCCGGCGCCTTTTGCTGCGGCACCTTGCTGATCCCGTGCGAGATGAAGTTGACCACGTCGAGCCGCGTCACGCCCTGCTTCTGCAGGTAGTAGACGGCGTGCGAATCCTTCTCGCCGAAGATCGCGACCAGCACGTTGGCGCCGTTCACTTCCTTCTTGCCGGAGGACTGCACGTGCAGGATCGCGCGCTGGATCACGCGCTGGAAGCCGAGCGTCGGCTGCGTGTCGATCTCGTCCTCGCCGGCCACCGTCGGCGTGTGCTCGGCGATGAACTTGTTCAGGTCGCGGCGCAGCACCTCGATGCTGGCGCCGCACGCGCGCAGGGCTTCCGCCGCCGACGGGTTGTCCAGCAGCGCCAGCAGCAGATGTTCGACGGTGATGAATTCGTGCCGCTTCTGCCGGGCCTCGACGAAGGCCATGTGCAAGCTGACTTCCAGTTCCTGCGCGATCATTTAATTTTCCTCCATGACGCAAGCCAGCGGGTGCTGGTGCTCGCGGGCAAAGGCCGCAACCTGTTCAACCTTGGTGGCGGCGATGTCGCGGGGGTAAACCCCGGCCAGGCCGCGACCCTCGTTGTGGACTTTGAGCATGATTCGCGTCGCTTGTTCTCGGTCCATGCCAAAAAACCTCTGCAGCACGGTGATCACGAAATCCATCGGCGTGAAGTCGTCGTTCAGCAGCAGTACCTTGTAGAGCGGGGGCAGTTTCGCCTGCGTCCGTTGCGCCTCGAGAAGCCCGTCTCCTTGATGCCTTGTCGCCATGGTTTGATTCTAATTGCTCGGCCTGAATGTGCAATAGCGTCGTGCCGTGAGATTTGCGCGGCCGCAGCTGTTGTGTCGCAGCATCGAAAATGCTTGACGCATCGGAATGAGTCGAGTAAAAAAGCCGCAGTTTGGTTCCAAGTGGTTGCAGTCGTGCGCATTCTCCAGCAGAGATCGCCGGGCAGTCCGACGTCGAACACAAACAGGTAGTCGGGCACAAACCCGGTTTCAGTCTTTTTTCAAGGAAGTCGCAATATGGCAACTGGTACGGTCAAGTGGTTCAACGACGCCAAGGGTTTCGGTTTCATCACTCCGGATGACGGCAGCGAGGATCTGTTCGCTCACTTCTCCGCGATCACGATGAACGGCTTCAAGACCCTCAAGGAAGGCGAGAAGGTTTCCTTCGACGTGACCCAGGGTCCGAAGGGCAAGCAAGCCTCGAACATCCAGCGCGCCTGAGTCTCTCAGGACGCTTGCAGAGCCCGCCGTGAGGCGGGTTTTTTTTGCCCGCCGCGGGATTCAGGCGGCGCCGACGACGCCTTCGTCGCTGCGCTGCTCGCCCTTGCTGTCGACCCAGCTGACGAGCAGCTTGTCGCCGACCTTCAGGCCCCGCGCCTTGAACGCCAGCATCGGGTTGCGCGAGACGGCGGTGTTGGTCTGGCCCTCGACCAGTGGCTTGCCGTTGGCGGAGACGAGGAAGGTCTGGATGAAGTGCGCCGGGACCAGCTTGCCGGTCGCCGGGTCCTTGCGCTGACCGGTTTCCATCGGATGCTGCAGCAGGATGCGGATGTCGGTGATCTCGCCCTGCAGCGTCGCGCGGATCTTGATCGGTTCGCTCATGGTTTCCGTTCCGTGCTAGCCGGCGCAGCCGCCGAGGGTGACGCGGATGTCGCGCTGCGCGTGCCAGAGCTTGCCGTCGGCGGTCTTCACCACCGCCCGCACGCGCATCGTTTCCGCCAGCTTGAGCGGGAGGCGCACCTGCGGCAGCGCGCCGTTGGCGAAGTGCAGCGTCGCCGCCAGCGGCAGCGGGTTCTTCTCGGCGAAGACGGCGATCGACTGGCTGCCCGGCAGGTTGCTGGCGATCTCGACGACGACCTGGGCGCCGTTCTCGGCGATGTCCGGGGCGGTGAACACGATGTCGCGGCTTTCCGTCGACTGGGTCGCGCCGTAGGCCTTCAGCGCGCCGGCGAAGGTGTTGGCGGTGAAGGCGCTCTTCTGCCATTCGGCGGCGAGCACGCGTGCCGGTCGCAGCAGGCCGGCCGCCACCAGCGCCATCGTCGCCAGGCTGGCGCCGCCGGCACGCAGGAAGTGCCGGCGAGCGGAATCCTCGGTCACGGTACGGTCCGTCATCGGGTCAATCCTGTTCGGCGTGCCAGTGGCCCGACTTGCCGCCCTTCTTCTCGAGCAGGCGGATGCCCTCGATGCGCATGCCGCGATCGACCGCCTTCATCATGTCGTAGATGGTCAGCAGGCCGACGCCGGCAGCGGTCAGCGCCTCCATCTCGACGCCGGTGCGGCCGGTGCATTCGGCGGTGACCTCGATGTGCACCGCGCCGTGCTCGCGGTCGACGGCGAACTCGGCGGCGACGCGGGTCAGCGCCACCGGATGGCACAGCGGGATCAGCTCGGCGGTGCGCTTCGATGCCTGGATCGCGGCGATGCGCGCGATGCCGAGGACGTCGCCCTTCTTCGCCGAGCCGCCGGCGATCAGCGCCAGCGTCTCCGGCTGCATGAAGATGCTGCCGGCGGCGCGCGCGACGCGGTGGGTCTCGGCCTTGGCCGCGACATCGACCATGTGCGCCTGTCCTTCGGCGTCGAAATGGGTAAGCGGATGGGCGGTCATGCGCGGGATGGTAATGGGTGGAAAGCGCTGCGGACGGGCGCTGCGGGTGCGCTATCATAGCACCATGAATCGACGGCTGCCATTTGGCCCTTTCCCCCGCCGCACCTTGCCACGCCAGGTGCTGAGCGCGGTGCTGTGCGTCTCCCTGGTGCTCTCCCCGCCGCTGGCGTACGCCGACAGTCTGCCCGACCTCGGCGAGTCGGCGCGCGCCGACCTGCCGCCGCAGCTCGAACGCAAGATCGGCGAAAGCATCATGAACGACATCCGGCTGCACGAGCCGACCTACGTCGACGACCCGGAGGTGAACGAATACCTCGGTCGGCTCGGCCAGCGTCTGGTGGCGGCCAGCGCCGAGCCCGGGGGCGACTTCCATTTCTTCGCCATCCGCGACAGCCAGGTCAACGCCTTCGCGATGTTCGGCGGCTACATCGGCGTGAACACCGGCACCATCCTCACCTCGCAGAGCGAGTCGGAGCTCGCCGGCGTGATCGCGCACGAAGTCTCGCACGTCACGCAGCACCACCTGGCGCGGCAGATTTCCAGCCAGAAGCAGCAGTCGGTGCTGGGCATGATCGCGATGGCGGTGGCGCTGCTCGCGATGCGTTCGAACTCGCAGGCGGCCGGCGCCGCGATCGCCGGCAGCGAGGCCGCCTTCGTCCAGTCGCAGCTGGCCTTCTCCCGCGATTTCGAGCGCGAGGCCGACCGCGTCGGCTACGAGATCCTGCAGAAGGCCGGTTTCGACCCGCGCGGGATGTCGGATTTCTTCGAGCGCCTGCAGCGCTCGACGCGCGTCTACGAGAACAACGCCCCGGTCTACATGCGCTCGCACCCGATCACCGTCGAGCGCATCAGCGACATGCAGAACCGGCTGCAGCAGGCGCCGTACCGGCAGGTCCGCGACAGCCTCGACTACCAGCTGGTGCGCGCCAAGCTGCGGGCGCAGCAGGGAACGCCGAAGGAGGCGATCGCCGACTTCGAGAGCCTGCTGCGCGACCGCAAGTTCGCCTCCGAGACCGCCACCCGCTATGGGCTGGCCTTCGCCCAGCTGCGCGCGAAGCACTACGCGGCGGCCGAGCGCGAGGTCGAGGCGTTGCGGCGGCAGAAGGGCGGCGGTTCGGCGATGATCGAGAACCTCGCCGGCGAGATCCGCGCCGGCGCCGGCGACCTCAATGCCGCGGCGGCGATCTTCCGCGACGCGCTGCTGCGCTTTCCGCTGTCGCGCGCGCTCGCCTACGGCTACGCCGACGCGCTTTTCTCGCTGCGCCAGTACGACCGCCTGGAGTCCTTCCTCGACGAGCAGCTGCAGTCCTACACCAGCGATTCCAAGCTTTACGGCCTGCAGGCGAAGACGCACGCCGTGCAGGGGCGCAAGCTGCAGCAGCACCGCGCGCTGGCCGAGATGTACGTGCTGCAGGGGCGGCTGCTGCAGGCGATCGAGCAGTTGCAGTTCGCGCAGCGCGCCGGCGACGGCAATTTCTACGAGCAGTCGGTGGTCGACGCCCGCCTGCGCGAGCTGAAGAAGCAGCAGGCGGAAGAGGCCAAGCAGAAGAAATAGCGGGCAGGGGGTACAATACGCCCCCGCCTCACTCCTTCGAACCCACTCCGGATTCCGCCATGCAGTACGACCGCGAACTCGACGTCAAGGGCCTCAACTGCCCGCTGCCCATCCTGCGCACGAAGAAGGCGCTCGCCGAAATGCAGTCCGGGCAGCTGCTGCGCGTGCTCGCCACCGACCCCGGTTCGGTCAAGGATTTCCAGGCCTTCGCCCGGCAGACCGGCAACGAGCTGGTGTCGAGCGGCGAGGCCGAGAACGTCTACGAATACGTGCTGAAGCGCAAATAGGCCATCGCGGCCGTCCCGGCCGCCGCTCCGCCTTTTCCGTCCCGCCCATGCCAGCTCCCTTCGCCCTGCTCGACGCGCCGGGCGGCGGTTCCTTCCTCTTTTCCGGGCTGCAACGAACGCTGGTTGTTTCCGCCGGCACGCTGCGCGCCGTCTGCGCCGAGATCGAGCGGGCGACGGCGGCGGGCCTGCATGCCGTCGCCGCGCTCGACTACGAGCTTGGCTACGCCTGCGAGCCGGCGGCCGGTCCGGCGCCGACGGGGACGCTCGGCCATTGCTGGCTGTTCGCCGAGCGCCGCGCGCTGAGCGCCGGCGAGGTCGCTGCCTGGCTCGCCCGGCAGGCCGGCGCGCCGCTGCCGCCGGCAACCGTCGCCGGTTTCGCCGCGCAGCTCGACGCCGCCGCGCATGCGCGTGCCGTCGGCCGCATCCGCGACTACATCGCCGCCGGCGACTGCTACCAGGTCAACCTGACCTTTCCCTTTGCCGGCACTTGCCTCGGCGATCCGCTGGCGCTTTACGCCCGCCTGCGTGCAGCGCAGCCGGTCGCGCACGGCGGCCTGCTGATGACGCCGGAAGCCTGCCTGCTGTCGTTCTCGCCGGAGCTGTTCGTCGAGCGCACCGGCGGCGTCATCCGTTCGCGGCCGATGAAGGGGACCGCCGCGCGCGGCGCCGATCCGGCAGCCGATGCCGCGGCGCGCGCGGCGCTGGCGGCGTCGGCCAAGGACCGGGCGGAGAACGTGATGATCGTCGACCTGATCCGCAACGACCTCGGTCGCGTCGCCCGGCCGGGCAGTGTGCGCGTCGAGGCGCTGTGCGCGGTCGAGACCTATCCCAGCGTGCACCAGATGACCTCGGCCGTCGCCGCCGACTGCGACGCCGACCTGGCGGCGGTGCTCGCCGCGCTGTTCCCCTGCGGCTCGATCACCGGTGCGCCGAAGGTGCGCGCGATGCAGATCATCCGCGAACTGGAGGCGACGCCGCGCGGGCCCTATACCGGCGCGCTCGGCTGGGTCGGCGCCGGCGGCGACTTCCGCTTCAGCGTCGTCATCCGCACGCTGCAGGTCGCCGCCGACGGCAGCCTGCGCTACGGCGTCGGCAGCGGCATCGTCTGGGATTCCGAGCCTGCCGCCGAGTACGCCGAGTGCCTGCTGAAAGCCAGTTTCGTCACCCGTGCCGACCCCGGCTTCCGGCTGATCGAGACCTTGCGGCTGGAGGACGGCGCCTACCCGCGGCTGGCGCTGCATCTCGATCGCCTGCAGGCGTCGGCGGCGACGCTCGCCTTCGCCTGCGACCGCGAGGCCGTTGCCGGCGCGCTGCGTGCGCTGGCGGCGCGGCAGCCGGCCGGCGTCTTCCGCGTGCGCCTGACGCTCGGTCGCGGCGGCGATTTCGACCTCGGCTCGGCGCCGCTGGCGGCGACCCCGGCGACGATGGCAGCCACGCTCTCGCCGCTGCGCCTCGATTCGCGCAACGGCTGGCTGCGCCACAAGACGACCGTGCGCGATCTCTTCGACCGGGAGCTGGCGCGCGTCGGCGCCGATCCGTCGCTGTTCGACGCGATCTTCCTGAACGAGCGGGGGGAGGTTTGCGAGGGCGCGCGCAGCAACGTCTTCGTGCGGCGCGCGCGCGGCGGGCCGCTGCTGACGCCGCCGCTGGCCTGCGGCCTGTTGCCGGGGGTGTTGCGCCGGCAGTTGCTGGACAGCGGGGAGGCCGTGGAGGCCGTGCTGTTCGAGGCGGACCTGCGCGGCGCCGCCGAGCTCTGCCTCGGTAACGCGCTGCGCGGACTGGTGCGGGTGGAACTGCGGGCGTAGGCGGCGCCCGCTGCCGCGGCTTACTGCCGCAACCTGCGCAGGTAGATGCCGGCGAGCGTGAACAGCGCGGCGCCCATCGCGTAGAAGAACAGCTTGGCGTCGTAGTGGCGGTACTGGACGGCGACCAGCTTGCCGTCCTTGAGCGAGTAGCGGACGGCGGTCTCGAAGTACCACGAGGACATCGCCGCCTCCATCTCCCAGTCCTTGCCGGAAACGGTCGTCCAGCGCAGCCAGACTTCGCCGTCGTTGAGCTCGCCGTTCGGCTCCTTCGGCAGCAGCGCGATGACCTGCTTGTCCTCGACCGCCTTGGCGATGTCGGCATACTGCTTCGAGCAGACCTCGCCGTTGGCGCAGATCACCGGCAGGCGCACGCCCGGCTTCCAGGTCGTGTCCTTGTCCCACGGCCAGGCCTGGATGATCGCGTAGGACCAGGCGCCGGTGAGCAGGCAGAACAGCATCAGCGCCGGGAACAGGCGGGCGACGAAGGGCTTGTTGTCTTGGGACATCGGGCTTCCTTATTTGCCGGCGAGTTTCGCCAGCTGCGGTTTCAGTTTGGCCAGCGTGTCGCCGAAATCGGCCACCCGCCTCTTCTCCTGCTCGACGACGGCGGCCGGCGCGCGGGCGACGAAGCTTTCGTTGGCGAGCTTGGCATGGGCCTTGGCGATCTCGCCTTCGAGGCGGGCGATCTCCTTGGTCAGGCGCTCGCGCTCGGCAGCGACGTCGATCTCGACCTTCAGCATCAGCCGGAAGTCGCCGACGACGGCGACCGGCGCCGCCTCGTCGGCCGGGATGTCGGCGACGATCTGCACCTCGGAGAGCTTGGCCAGGCCGGCGATGTACGGCGCGTAGGCCGTCAGCGTCGCGGCGTCGCCGGCGGCGATCAGCGGCAGCTTCTGCGCCGGCGAGATGCCCATCTCGCCGCGCAGGTTGCGGCAGGCGTAGATCAGGTCCTTCAAGAGCTTGACCCTGGCTTCGCTCGCTTCGTCGATGCGCTCCGGCTGGGCGACCGGGTAGGGCGCCTGCATGATCGAGTCGTGCGACTTGCGGCCGGCGATCGGCGCGACGACCTGCCACAGTTCCTCGGTGATGAACGGGATCAGCGGGTGGGCGAGGCGCAGCACGGTCTCCAGCACGCGCACCAGCGTCCGCCGCGTGCCGCGCGCCTCGGCCGGGCTGCCGGATTGCATGCGCACCTTGGCCAGTTCGAGGTACCAGTCGCAGAACTCGTCCCAGACGAATTCGTAGATCTCGCGCGCGAGCAGGTCGAAGCGGTAGTCGGCGAAGTGCTTGGCGACCTCGGCTTCGGTGCGCTGCAGGCGGCTGACGATCCAGCGGTCGGCGAAGCCGAAGTCGAGCCTGGCCTCGCCGCCCTCGGGCACCTTGCAGGCGCCGCCGGCGCCCTGTTCGTGCGACAGCGCGAGGTCCTGGCCTTCGACGTTCATCAGCACGAAGCGGGTCGCGTTCCACAGCTTGTTGCAGAAGTTGCGGTAGCCCTCGCAGCGGCCGAGGTCGAACTTGATGTCGCGGCCGGGGCTGGCCAGCGACAGGAAGGTGAAGCGCAGCGCGTCGGTGCCGAAGGCCGGGATGCCGTTCGGGAACTCCTTGCGCGTCCGCTTCTCGATCTGCTCGGCCTGCTTCGGGTTCATCAGGCCGGTGGTGCGCTTCTTCACCAGCTCCTCGACGCCGATGCCGTCGATCAGGTCGATCGGGTCGAGGACGTTGCCCTTGGACTTGCTCATCTTCTGGCCTTCCGCGTCGCGGATCAGGCCGTGCACGTAGACGTGCTTGAACGGGATCTTGCCGGTGATGTGCTTGGTCATCATGACCATGCGCGCGACCCAGAAGAAGATGATGTCGAAGCCGGTGACCAGCACCGTCGACGGCAGGTAGAGGTCGAGCGCCGGGTTCGACTTCTGCGGCCACTCCGGCGTCCAGTCGAGCGTCGAGAACGGCCACAGCGCCGACGAATACCAGGTGTCGAGCACGTCCGGGTCGCGGGTCAGCGCGCCGGCGTAGCCGGCCTTGTCGGCCTGCGCGCGGGCTTCGGCTTCGTCGTGCGCGACGAAGACCTCGCCATTGACGCCGTACCAGGCCGGGATCTGGTGGCCCCACCACAGCTGGCGCGAGATGCACCAGTCCTGGATGTTGTTCAGCCACTGGTTGTAGGTGTTGACCCAGTTCTCCGGGACGAACTTGATCTCGCCCGAGGCGACGCAGTCGAGCGCCTTCTCGGTGATGCTCTTGCCGTCGGCGCCGGGCTTCGACATGGCGACGAACCACTGGTCGGTCAGCATCGGCTCGATGACGACGCCGGTGCGGTCGCCGCGCGGCACCTTGAGCTTGTGCTTGTCGGTCTTCTCCAGCACGCCGAGCGCTTCGAGGTCGGCGACGACGGCCTTCCTGGCGTCGAAGCGGTCCAGGCCGCGGTACTTCGCCGGCGCGTTGTCGTTGATCTTCGCGTCCAGCGTCAGGATAGCGATGATCGGCAGGTTATGGCGCTGGCCGACCGCGTAGTCGTTGAAGTCGTGCGCCGGCGTGACCTTGACGCAGCCGGTGCCGAACTCGAGGTCGACGTAGCTGTCGGCGATGATCGGGATCTCGCGGTCACAGAGCGGCAGCTTCACCGTCTTGCCGATCAGGTGCCTGTAGCGCTCGTCCTCGGGGTGCACCATCACCGCGGTGTCGCCGAGCATCGTTTCCGGACGCGTGGTGGCGACCGTCAAGCTGCCCGAGCCATCGGCGAGCGGGTAGCGGATGTGCCACAGGAATCCGTCTTCCTCCTCGCTGACCACTTCCAGGTCGGAGACGGCGGTGTGCAGCTTCGGGTCCCAGTTGACGAGGCGTTTGCCGCGGTAGATCAGGCCTTCGTTGTAGAGGCGGACGAAGGTCTCGGTGACGATTTTCGAGAGGCCGGCGTCCATCGTGAAGCGCTCGCGCTCCCAGTCCGGCGAGGTGCCCAGCCGGCGCATCTGCTTGGTGATCGTGTTGCCCGAGTATTCCTTCCACTCCCAGACCTTTTCCAGGAACTTCTCGCGGCCGAGGTCGTGGCGCGAAATGCCCTGCGCGTCGAGCTGGCGCTCGACGACGATCTGCGTGGCGATGCCGGCGTGGTCGGTGCCCGGCTGCCACAGCGTGTTGTGGCCGAGCATCCGGTAGTGCCGGGTGAGCGCGTCCATGATCGCCTGGTTGAAACCGTGGCCCATGTGCAGCGTGCCGGTGACGTTCGGCGGCGGCAGCAGGATGCAGAAGGCGTTCGTGTTGGCGGTGTCGAGGCCGGCCTTGAAGTAGCCGTTCTCTTCCCATTGCGGGTACCAGCGGCGCTCGATGTCCGCCGGCTCAAAACTCTTGGCCAGTTCCATAGGAAAAAGGAGGGAATGCTTGGAAAACCGGCGATTATACCGGATCGACGGCGGCCACCGGCCGGCTTTCAGGCGTCGCGGCCGGCCTGGTCGTCGGGGTCGTCGAGCGGCAGCCGCAGCTGCTCGCGGCGGGCGAGGAAGTCCTTGATCGCGCCGTCGGCGGTGTCGAGGATGCCGCGCCGCAGGTCGGCTTCGAGCACGGCCAGGCTGGCTTCGACCAGGCTGGGCAGTTCCGCGGCCAGCCGCCGCTCGAGCGTGTGCGCGAACTCGGAGGCCAGCCGCGCGGCCAGCGTTTCGTCGAAGCGGTCGCGCGGCGCAACGCCGACCGGCGTTTCCGGCAGCACTTCCTCGGTCAGGACCGGGATGTCCTCGTCCGCTTCGGCCGCCGCCGTCGCGGTGTCGGGCGGCACGTCGGGCGCTGCCGGCGACGTCGGGCCGGCGACGAAGCTACGCCGCCGCCGCATCAGCGAATCCGCGCGCGAGACGAGGTCCTCCTTGCCCATCAGGCCTTGCCCGCTAGGTCGAGGGCCTGGACCTCGTAGCCGCGGTCCTTGTAGAACTTGAAGCGTTCGCGCGCCGGCTGGCGAACCTCGGGCTCCTCGCTGACCACCTCGATGACGCTGGTGAAACGCGAGAAGCCGGGCGGCACCTCGCCGGAGAGGTTCATCAGCCGCTCATCCTGCGGCAGCTCGTCGAGGCGGTCGGCGATGATCACCGGCGTCTCGCCGGCGAGCGGCGAGCCGGCGTTCACGTGTGGCACGAAGTCGAGCGGGTTGCGCGTCCACAGCGCTCGGTCGAGCGCACCGGCGACGGCCGGGTCGGGGGCGTAGACGACGAGTGGCTTGCGCTGCGCCCAGGCCTTGGCGATCAGGCCGGCGGCCGCTGCGATGCGGTCGGCGGCGCCGTGGTAGAAGAAGATCTGCGTCAATTGAGCTTTCCGGCGCGGGCGAGCAGGAAGTGCGTCAGCAGCGGCACCGGGCGGCCGGTGGCGCCCTTGTCGCCGCCCGATTTCCAGGCGGTGCCGGCGATGTCGAGGTGCGCCCAGTCGTACTTCTTGGTGAAGCGCGACAGGAAACAGGCGGCGGTGACCGAGCCGGCGGGGCGGCCGCCGATATTGGCCATGTCGGCGAAGTTGCTCTTCAGCTGCTCCTGGTAGTCGTCCCACAGTGGCAGGTGCCAGGCGCGGTCGTTGGCTTCCTCTCCGGCGTCGAGCAGGTCGCGCGCGAGGCCGTCCTTGTTGGCGAAGACGCCGCTGGCGACGTGGCCGAGCGCGATCACGCAGGCGCCGGTCAGCGTCGCCACGTCGACGACGGTTTCCGGATCGAAGCGCTCGACGTAGGTCAGCGCGTCGCACAGGATCAGCCGGCCCTCGGCATCGGTGTTGAGGATCTCGATCGTCTGCCCGGACATCGAGGTGACGATGTCGCCCGGCTTGCTGGCGCCGCCGCCGGGCATGTTCTCGGCGGTCGGCACGACGACGGTCAGGTTCAGCGGAAGTTTCATCAGCGCTGCGGCCTTGATCGTGCCGAGCACGCTCGCCGCGCCGCACATGTCGAACTTCATTTCGTCCATGCCTTCGCCCGGCTTCAGCGAGATGCCGCCGGAGTCGAAGGTGATGCCCTTGCCGACCAGCACCACCGGCTTGTCGCCTGGCTTGCCGCCCTTGTGCTGCAGCACGATCAGTTTCGGCGGCTGGTGCGAGCCCCTGGCCACCGAGAGCAGCGAGCCCATGCCCAGCGCTTCCATGTCGGCGCGTTCCAGCACCTGGCAGTCGAGGCCGTGCTCCTGCGCCAGCTGCTGCGCGGTTTCGGCGAGGTGGGTCGGCGTGCACACGTTGCCCGGCAGGTTGCCGAGGTTCTTCGCCAGCGCCATGCCCTCGGCCAGCGCCAGGCCCTGCGCCAGTGCCTCCTCGGCCGGCGCCAGCTCATTGCGGCGTTCGACGGCGAAGGTCAGCTTCCGGAGCGGGCGGCGGACGTCGTCCTTCTTGCTCTTGAACTGGTCGAAGCGGTAGGTCGTCTCCTGTGCGACCAGCGCCGCCTGGCGGACGCGCCAGCCGACGCTGCGCTTCCTGACCGGAATCTCGGTGAGGAAGACGGTGCCGTCGAAGGAGCCGGTTTCGTTCAGCGTCTTCGCGGCGACGCGGATCGCCTGGCAGTATTCCTTCTCGCGGAATTCCTTTTCCTTGCCCAGGCCGACCAGCAGCACGCGGTCGCACAGCGTGCCCGGCACGTTGTGCAGCAGCAGCGTGGAGCCGAGCTTCCCTTCCATGTCGCCGCGGCGAATGATGTCGGAAAGATAATTGCGCGAAGCGTTGTCGAGCAATTCGCCGGGAAGGGTCAGTTTGCGGGGTTCGAAGACGCCGACGACGACGCAGGCGCTGCGCTGTTTTTCCGGGCTGCCGCTTTTTATGCTAAATTCCACTCGACACTCCTGAATGCAGGTTTTGCACTGAAACCTGATTATCACCGCAGCTTTTCTCATAAGTCAAAGCATGGTCTTCCAGCGCGCCGTCCGGCGCGAGTTCGCCCAATCCGCCGCCGGCGTCTTCGTCGCGCTGTTCGCGATCATGGTCGCCATCCAGGGCATCCGGCTGCTCGGCGACGCGGCGGCCGGCAAGGTCGCATCGGAGGCGGTGGCGGCCCTGCTCGGCTTCGCTGCCTTGAACTATTCGGCCTATTTGCTCTCGCTGACGCTGTTCGTCGCCGTTTTGCTGTCTTTGTCGCGCAGCTACCGGGATTCGGAAATGGTCGTCTGGTTCTCCTCGGGGATGTCGCTGACCGCCTGGGTGCGGCCGGTGCTGGTGTTCGCGGCGCCACTGGTGCTCGCCATCGCGTTGCTGACGCTGCTGCTGTCGCCGTGGGCGAACGAGATGAGCGCCGACTTCAAGCAGAAGATGACGGTGCGCAGCGACGCGTCGCAGGTGGCGCCGGGCAGCTTCAAGGAGGCGTCGTCGACCGACCGCGTCGTCTTCGTCGAGACCCTCGGCGAGGATGAGAGCTTCGTCAAGAACGTCTTCATCAGCTCGGTGCAGAACGGCAAGCTCGGCGTGACGATGGCCAGCAAGGGCTACCAGGAGACGGCCGAGAACGGTGACCGCTTCATGGTGCTGGAGAAGGGGCGCCGCTACGAGGTGGCGCCGGGCACGCCGGAATTCCGCATCATGGAGTTCGACCGCTACGCCTTGCGCGTCGAGACCCGGGAAGCGCGCGGCATCGAGCGCACGATCGCCGCCGAGACGACCGGTGAGCTGATGCGGTCGGACGACCGGCGCGCCCGCGCCGAACTGCTGTGGCGGATCAACGTGCCGGTGTCGGCGGTCGTGCTCGCGCTGCTGGCGATTCCGCTGTCCTTCGTCAATCCGCGCGCTGGCCGTTCGGCCAACCTGATCCTGGCGCTGCTGGTCTATACGATCTACAGCAACCTGCTGTCGCTGACCCAGGCCTGGGTCGCGCAGGGCAAGATTTCGTTCGCACTCGGCCTGGTCTCGGTGCATCTGGTCATGGTGCTCGCGCTGCCGCTGCTTTTCGCGCGGCGCATCCTCGTCTTCTCCTTCCTGCGGTTGCAGCGATGAAGCTCTTCAAGCGCTACCTGGCCCGGGAAGTCTCCGCCGCGGTCCTGCTCGTGCTGGTCGCGTTCCTCGCGCTGTTCAGCTTCTTCGACCTGATTGGCGAGATGCGCGACGTCGGCAAGGGCGGCTACCAGCTGCACCACGCCTTGGCCTTCCTCGCGCTGAAGCTGCCGGGGCGGGTCTACGAGCTGATGCCGATCGCGGTGCTGATCGGCGCGCTCTATGCGCTGTCGACGCTGGCCCGCCACTCCGAGATCACCGTCCTGCGCGCCTCCGGCCTGTCGACCGGCCGCCTGCTCGGGACCTTGCTGCAGGTGGCGGCGGTGTTCGGCGCGGTCACGCTGCTGGTCGGCGAAGCCGTGGTGCCGCCGGCCGAGCGCGCCGCCAAGCAGCTGCGCCTGTCCGCGGTCGGCAAGCTGGTCGCGGCGGAGTTCCGTACCGGCCTCTGGGTCAAGGACGACATGACCTTCGTCAACGTGCGGGCGGTGACGCCCGACGCGCAGCTGCGCAGCGTCCGCATCTACGAATTCGATGCCAAGGCGCAGCTGGTGTCGGTGAGCGAGGCCGGCGAAGGCGAATACGTGCCGCCGGCCAGCTGGCGGCTGCGGAACGTCGTCCGCACCGAACTCGACGGCAGCAAGGGGCGGGTCAGTACGCAGCCGGAAATGCTCTGGAAGTCGGCGCTCAATCCGGACATCCTGTCGGTGCTGCTGGTGCGGCCGGAGAGCATGTCGCTGCTGCACCTGACGTCCTACCTGAAGCACCTGCGCGACAACAAGCAGAAGACGCAGCGCTACGAGATCGCGCTGTGGAAGAAGCTGGTCTATCCGCTCGCGGTGCTGGTGATGATCGCACTGGCGCTGCCGTTCGGCTACACGCACAACCGGGTCGCCGGCGTCAGCCTGAAGATCTTCGCCGGGGTGATGATCGGTATCTTCTTCCACATGCTGAACGGCCTCTTCTCCAACCTCGGCGCGATCAACAGCTGGCCGGCGTTCACCAGCGCCGCGGCGCCGTCGCTGATCTTCATGGCCGCCGCCGCCGGCATGCTGTGGTGGGTGGAGCGCCGCTAGCAGGCGCTTGCGTCTGCCGCAGCTCGAAGTCGCCGCTCAGGCGCGCCCGAAGGGGGCTTTCTCGAAATGCGCGAAGCGCATTACTCAGGCGGCGACCAGCCGCGTATCGGCGATGCGGTCGTGCAGGAACTGGCCGTCGCGGTCGAACAGCGCCCAGACGATGCCGATGCCGCCCAGACCCAGGCTGACCCAGGCGGCCAGGTAGCGCAGGACCGCCTGCGCCGGCCGCAGGCGGCCGCCGCCGACGTCGACGACGCGAATCTTCCAGGTCTTCATCGCCAGCGTCTGCCCGCCGTGCAGCCAGAACCAGGTGAAATAGACGAGCAGCACCACGAAGAAGTGGATCTTCACCGCCAGGTGCGAGGCCTGCACCTTGGCAAAGGCGCCGAGCAGCATGTGCGGCAGCACCAGTGCGACGGCGAGTACCGCGCTGACGAGCAGCAGTTCGTACAGCATCGCGGCAAGGCGCCGGACGATGCCGGGCGTGGAAAGGGTTGCGCTTTCGGTCATCAGCGTTGCTCGGTGGCGGGTAGGGGCGGTGCGGCGGGAGCGGGGGGCGCCGTCGATGTGTCGGCGGGGCGCGGGCGGCGGCGCTCGTCCGCGGGCAGCTGGCTGTATTCCTGCCACTTCTGCTTTCTGGCCGCCCGTTCTTCCGGGGGCAGCTGGTTGAGTCCCTTGTACTTCTCGCGCGCGGCTAGGCGCTGCTCCGGCGTCAGCCGGGCCCACTCGTGCATCTTCTGCTGCAGGCGCTGCTGTTCCTCCGGTGCCATCGTCCGGTAGCGCTGCGCGATGCCGAGCCACTTCTTGCGGCGATAGTTCTCCATGCGGTCCCATTCGCCGGCCAGCGGCGCCAGTACCGCCTGCTGTTCCTTGCTGAGCCCGTTCCACGCCGGCTGCGGCGGCGTCACCACCACTGCCGGGCTGGGCGGTGCTGCCCACGCGGGCGCGCCGAGGCCCAGCGCGAGGATCAGCGCGAGGATCAGCGCTCCTGCGAGCTCTTTAGCCATGAGTCGAAGTCTTCGTCGATCAGTGCCTCGACCGGCAGGTCGTCAGCCAGCAGCGCGCTGTCCAGGTCGCTCATTTCGGCGATCTGCGCCTCGATGTGCCACTGCAGCGCGAGGGCGCAGGCCAGCGCCAGCAGCAGCGCGGCGATCAGGTGTCGCGGCCGCAGGTTTTCGCTGTGGAAACGGAGAAAATGACCGGCTCCCGCCAGTACGGGGTGGGGCGACGGCTGCTTCTGCACGGCCAGCGCGCGCTCGCGGGTGCGCCGCAAGCGCTCGGCCTTGTCGCCGTCGATCTCCTGCAGTCCTCGGTTGAGGTGCTGCCGGAGCCGAAAGGCGAAATGAAGTTCGTTCATAAACTTACCCCCTTGGCTTTCAGGGCCGTTGCCAGCGCGTGCGTTGCGCGCGAGCAGTGTGTCTTCACGCTGCCTTCCGAGCAGCCCATGGCGAGTGCGGTTTCGGCGACGTCCATTTCCTCCCAGTAACGCATCAGGAAGGCTTCGCGTTGACGCGGCGGCAGCTTGCGGATCTCGCTCTCGATCAGCGCCAGCACCTGCGCCTGTTCCAGGCGGCCGTCCGGCGTGCCGGCCAGCTTCGACGTGTTTTCGACCGCCAGCGATTCGAGCAGGTCGAAATCCTCCTCGTCCTTCGGCGACAGCGCCGAAAACAGCGTGGTCCACAGCGAGCGTACCTTGTGCCGCCGGTGATGGTCGCGGATGCCGTTCTGCAGGATGCGCTGGAAGAGCATCGGGAACTCCTCCGCCGGCCGGTCGCCGTACTTCTCGGCGAGCTTCATCATCGAATCCTGGACGATGTCCAGCGCCCCTTCCTCGTCGCGGATCGCGTAGGTTGCCTGGCGAAAGGCGCGGCGCTCGACCGAGGCGAGGAAGTCCGACAGTTCCCGTTGTGTTGCCAGAGAGGGTTCCTTCAGGAAATCAGGGGGCTAGCGGCCCGGGATGCGGCCCTTTTCCTTGACCAAACGGGGCCTAACCGATAAGGTTACACGTTTTTCGAGAACCAGGTTTGTAAGGCGGAACCAGATGAAGATGACCGGTGCGGAGATTTTAATCAGGTGCCTGCAGGAAGAAAAGGTCGAATACATGTTCGGCTATCCCGGCGGGGCTGTGCTGCACATTTATGACGAGCTGTTCAAGCAGGACCAGATCAAGCACATCCTGGTCCGCCACGAGCAGGCCGCCGTGCATGCCGCCGACGGCTATTCCCGCTCTTCGCAGAAGGTCGGCGTCGCGCTGGTGACCTCCGGCCCGGGGGCGACCAACGCCGTCACCGGCATCGCCACCGCCTACATGGACTCGGTGCCCATCGTCGTCATCTCCGGCCAGGTGCCGACGCCGGCGATCGGGCTGGATGCTTTCCAGGAAGTCGACATGGTCGGCATCACGCGGCCGTGCGTGAAGCACAACTTCCTGGTGAAGGACGTGCGCGATCTCGCCGACACGATGAAGAAGGCCTTCCACATCGCCAAGACCGGCCGTCCCGGCCCGGTGGTGGTCGACATCCCGAAGGACGTGACCGCCCAGCAGTGCGAGTTCGAGTACCCGCAGACGGTGCAGATGCGCTCGTACAACCCGGTGGTGAAGGGCCATCTCGGCCAGATCAAGAAGGCAGTGCAGCTGCTCGCCGAGGCCAAGCGTCCGATCATCTACGTCGGCGGCGGGGCGATCCTCTCCGATGCGTCGGAGAAGCTGACGCGGCTGGCGCACCATCTCGGCTACCCGGTCACCAACACGCTGATGGGCCTCGGCGCCTTCCCGGCTACCGACCGGCAGAACCTCGGCATGCTCGGCATGCACGGCACGGTCGAGGCGAACATGGCGATGCACTACGCCGACGTCGTGCTCGCCGTCGGCGCCCGCTTCGACGACCGCGTCATCGGCAACCCGGCGAACTTCGCCGAGGAGCCGCGCAAGATCATCCACATCGACATCGACCCGTCGTCGATCTCGAAGCGCGTCAAGGTCGACGTGCCGATCGTCGGCAACGTCCCTGACGTGCTCGACGAGATGCTCAAGCTGATCGAGGGCAGCAGGCCGAACGCCGCGCAGACCGCCGACTGGTGGGCGCGCATCGAGGAATGGCGCGGCAAGAACTGCCTCGGCTACAAGCAGAACGGCGAGCTGATCATGCCGCAGTACGTGGTGCAGAAGCTCTACGAAGTGACCAGGGGCGACGCCATCGTCACGTCGGATGTCGGCCAGCACCAGATGTGGGCGGCGCAGTACTACCCGTTCGACAAGCCGCGCCGCTGGCTCAACTCCGGCGGCCTCGGCACGATGGGCGTCGGCCTGCCGTACGCGATGGGCGCCGCCTTCGCCAACCCCGGCGCGACGGTCGCCTGTGTCACCGGCGAGGCGTCGATCCAGATGTGCATCCAGGAGCTGTCGACGGCCAAGCAGTTCCGCCTGCCGATCAAGATCATCAACCTCAACAACCGCTACCTGGGCATGGTCCGCCAGTGGCAGGAGATGTTCTACGGCAGCCGCTATTCCGAGTCGTACATGGATTCGCTGCCGGACTTCGTCAAGCTGGCGGAGTCCTACGGCCACGTCGGCATGCGCATCGAGCGTCCCGAGGACGTCGAGCCGGCGCTGAAGAAGGCCTTCACCGAACACAAGAACGACCTCGTCTTCATGGACTTCATGACCAACCGCGAAGCCAACGTCTTCCCGATGGTGGCGGCCGGCAAGGGCCTGACCGACATGATCCTGGCCGAAGATCTCTAAGCGGGGAAAAAGAAAAATGCGTCACATCATTTCCATCCTGATCGAGAACGAAGCCGGCGCCCTGTCGCGCGTCTCCGGCCTCTTTTCCGCCCGCGGCTACAACATCGAGACGCTGACCGTGGCGCCGACCGAGGACGCCTCGCTGTCGCGGATGACGATCGTCACCACCGGCTCCGACGAGGTGCTGGAGCAGATCACCAAGCAGCTGAACAAGCTGGTCGATGTGGTCAAGGTCGTCGACCTGTCGGAGGCCGCGCACATCGAGCGCGAGCTGATGCTGATCAAGGTCCGCGCCACCGGCAAGGACCGCGAGGAGATGAAGCGCATGGCCGACATCTTCCGCGGCCGCATCATCGACGTCACCGACTCGACCTACGTGATCGAGCTGACCGGCTCCAGCAGCAAGCTCGACTCGTTCATCAGCGCCATCGACACCGGCCTGATCCTCGAAACCGTTCGTACCGGCGTCAGCGGCATCGGCCGCGGCGACCGCATCCTCAAAGTTTGACCCACAGAAAGGACTCCCATGAAAGTCTATTACGACAAGGACGCCGACCTCTCGCTGATCAAGGGCAAGAAGGTCACCATCGTTGGCTACGGCTCGCAGGGCCACGCTCATGCCCAGAACCTGAAGGACTCCGGCGTCAAGGTCACGGTCGGCCTGCGCAAGGGCGGTGCCTCGTGGTCGAAGGCCGAGAAGGCCGGCCTCAAGGTCGAGGAAGTGGCCAAGGCGGTCAAGGGCGCCGACGTCGTCATGATCCTGCTGCCGGACGAGAACATCCCGGCCGTCTACTACAACGACGTTGAGCCGAACATCAAGAAGGGCGCCGCGCTGGCCTTCGCGCACGGCTTCAACGTGCACTACAACCAGGTCGTGCCGCGTGCCGACCTCGACGTGATCATGGTCGCGCCGAAGGGCCCGGGCCACACCGTGCGCTCCGAGTACCTGAAGGGCGGCGGCGTGCCGTCGCTGATCGCCGTGCATCAGGACGTGTCGAAGAAGGCCAAGGACATTGCGCTGTCGTACGCCGCGGCCAACGGCGGCACCAAGGGCGGCGTCATCGAGACCAACTTCCGCGAAGAGACCGAGACCGACCTCTTCGGCGAGCAGGCCGTGCTCTGCGGCGGCGCCGTCGAGCTGGTGAAGATGGGCTTCGAGACCCTGGTCGAAGCCGGCTACGCGCCCGAGATGGCCTACTTCGAGTGCCTGCACGAGCTGAAGCTGATCGTCGACCTGATGTACGAGGGCGGCATCGCCAACATGAACTACTCGATCTCGAACAACGCCGAGTACGGCGAGTACGTGACCGGTCCGGAAGTCATCAACGAGGAATCGCGCTATGCGATGCGCAACGCGCTGAAGCGCATCCAGACCGGCGAATACGCCAAGATGTTCATCCAGGAAGGCCGTACCAACTATCCGTCGATGACCGCGCGTCGCCGTCTGACTGCTGCCCACCCGATCGAGCAGGTCGGCGAGAAGCTGCGCGACATGATGCCGTGGATCAAGAAGAACAAGCTGGTCGACCAGTCGAAGAACTGATCTCCGTCGCCCGCTGTTTCTGACGAACTCGCCCGGACCCGTGCCGGGCGAGTTTCTTTCAGCCCCGCGAAAAGGTATCCTTTCGCCACTCTTTTGCCGAACCGGCGCCGCTGGGCGCCCGACCAGACGACTTATGGCGGATCCAAAGCTTCCCCGCAAGGCCCTCTTCAACCCGGAACTGCGCCGCAAGGGCATCTACATCCTGCCCAACCTGTTCACCACGGCGGCGCTGTTCTCCGGCTTCTTCGCCATCGTCATGGCGATGCAGGGCAGTTTCGAGAAGGCGGCGGTGGCGATCTTCGTCGCCATGGTGCTCGACGGCCTCGACGGCCGCGTGGCGCGGCTGACGCGCACGCAGTCGGCCTTCGGCGCCGAGTACGACTCGCTCTCCGACATGGTGTCGTTCGGCGCCGCCCCGTCGCTGGTGATGTACGAATGGGCGCTGAAGGACCTCGGGCGGCTGGGCTGGATCGCCGCCTTCATCTACTGCGCCGGCGCCGCGCTGCGGCTGGCGCGCTTCAACACCACGCTGGAAGTGATGGACAAGCGCTACTTCCAGGGGCTGCCCAGCCCGGCGGCGGCGGCCCTGGTCGCCGGCTTCATCTGGGTGGCGATCGACAGCGGCTTCGCCGGCGCCGATTTCCCGCTGCTCGCCGCGGCAACGACGGTGTTCGCCGGCGTGACGATGATCACCAACGTCCGCTACTACAGCTTCAAGGACATCAACCTCAGGAAGAGCGTGCCGTTCATGGCGGTGGCGGCGATCGCGCTGGTCTTCGCGCTGATGGCGCTGAAGCCGGAGGTGACGCTGTTCGGCTTCTTCGTCGTCTATGCGCTGTCCGGCTACGCGCTGGCCGCCTGGCGGCTGCTGCGCCGCCGGGTCGGCAACGGCGCCTGAGTGCATTGACAGCGGCGTCGGGCAGTGTTTATAGTCGGCGCATGCCCAAATTCGTGCTCTCCGGCTTCCTCTCCCTGCGCGTCCTGCTGCTCGCGCGGCCGCTGCTGCGCCTCGCGCGCTAAATCCTTCCCCCCCAATTTGCGCAGTTTCTGGTCGGCCCCGCGGAAGCGGCGCCGCTGATGGATATCCATAGCTGGAGTCAGTCATGAAAGAACGTCTGGTAATTTTCGACACCACCTTGCGCGACGGCGAGCAGAGCCCGGGCGCGTCGATGACCAAGGAAGAGAAGATCCGCGTCGCCCGCCAGCTGGAGCGGATGAAGGTCGACGTGATCGAGGCCGGCTTCGCCGCCGCGTCGCCCGGCGACTTCGACGCGATCCACGCGATCGCCGAGACGATCAAGGAATCCACCGTCTGCTCGCTGGCGCGCGCCAACGAGAACGACATCCGCCGCGCCGGCGAGGCGATCAGGCCGGCAGCCAAGGGCCGCATCCACACCTTCATCGCCACCAGCCCGATCCACATGGAGAAGAAGCTGCGCATGACGCCGGACCAGGTCGTCGAGCAGGCGGTGAAGGCGATCGGCTGGGCGCGCGAATATACCGACGACGTCGAATTCTCGGCCGAGGACGCCGGCCGTTCCGAACTCGATTTCCTGTGCCGCATCTTCGAGGCGGTGATCAAGGCCGGCGCGACCACGATCAACGTGCCGGACACCGTCGGCTACAACCTGCCCGGCCAGTTCGCCGAGACGATCCGGCAGCTGGTTGCGCGCGTGCCGGGCGCCGACAAGGTGGTGTGGTCGGTGCATTGCCACAACGACCTCGGCCTCGCGGTCGCCAACTCGCTGGCCGCGGTGCTGGTCGGCGCGCGCCAGGTCGAGTGCACGATCAACGGCCTCGGCGAGCGGGCCGGCAATGCCTCGCTCGAGGAGGTGGTGATGGCGGTGAAGACGCGCGCCGACATCTTCCCGGTCGAGACCGGCATCGACACGACGCAGATCGTCCCGGCCTCGAAGCTCGTTTCGCAGATCACCGGCTACCCGGTGCAGCCGAACAAGGCGGTGGTCGGCGCCAACGCCTTCGCGCACGAGTCGGGCATTCACCAGGACGGCGTGCTGAAGCACCGCGAGACCTACGAGATCATGCGCGCCGAGGATGTCGGCTGGACGCAGAACAAGCTGGTGCTCGGCAAGCATTCCGGGCGCAACGCGTTCAAGACCCGGTTGGCCGAGCTCGGCATCGAGCTCGCCGGCGACGAGGCGCTGAATGCCGCCTTCGCCCGCTTCAAGGAACTCGCCGACAAGAAGCACGAGATCTTCGACGAGGACCTGCAGGCGCTCGTTTCCGACGAGACGGTGACGCCCGAGGACGAGCACTACAAGCTGGTCTATTCGCGCGTCTGCTCGGAGACCGGCGAGACGCCGCAGGCGGCGGTGACGCTGACCGTCGGCGGCGCCGAGCGGAAGGCCAGCGCGCGCGGCAGCGGGCCGGTGGACGCCACCTTCCAGGCGATCGAGTCGGTCGCGGCGAGCGGCAGCGAACTGCTGCTCTACTCGGTCAACGCGATCACCACCGGCACCGATGCCCAGGGCGAGGTGACCGTGCGCCTGTCGCGCGGCGGCCGTATCGTGAACGGCAACGGCGCCGACACCGACATCGTCATCGCGTCCGCCAAGGCCTACCTGAATGCACTGAACAAGCTGTATTCGTCGGGCGAGAAACTGAACCCGCAGGGCGACGTCTGAGGCGCGCTGCGCGCGGCCGACGGGAAACGCCGGGCATGCCCGGCGTTTTTCATTGGCGGCGCGTCTGCCGCACGTAGCTCACTGCCGCGGCGAAGAAGATCGCGGCCAGCGCGATCTCGGCGAGCGCCAGCCAGCGCGCCGGCGGCGCCTCGGTGGTGGTGCGCACGACGCCTTCGGCGAAGTAGAACAGGATCAGCAGCGACGACCATTTGTACGTATAGCGCTTGCCGTGCAGGATGCCGAACAGCGGCAGTAGCAGCGGCAGCACCTTGAAGACCAGCGCCGAGCCGCCGGGGTGGAGCGGGGCGAGGCGCAATTCCCAGGCGAGGCCGAGGAAGATCAGTGCGACCAGGCTGATGCAGGCGGCGAGATAGGCGGTACGACTCATCGGGGTTCGATCAGGAAAACGGTGGCGGGCGGTTCGAGGCCGGCGTGGCGCCGGGGGCAGTCGGCTGGCGTCGACATCCGGCTATTATAGCGACCCTATGGCTGCTTCCCGATCGTTCCTGTTTCCCTTCCTGGTCCGCATCTGCCGCCGCTTCGGCGAGGAGGACTTCGACCAGATCAGCGCCAGCCTGGCGTTCACCACGCTGATCTCGCTGGTGCCGCTGGCGGCGCTGATCCTGGCGATGGTCTCGGCGGTGCCGGCCTTCGCCAGCTTCGTCGACCATGTCGACAAGCTGCTGGTCGCGCACCTGCTGCCGGCCGGATCTGCCGGGCTGATTTCGGGCAAGCTGCTGCAGTTCTCGAAGCGCGCCGCCGAGGTCAGCGCCTTCGGCGTCGCCGTTCTCGTCGTCACCGCCTTCCTGCTGATGAATACCGTCGAGCGCGCCTTCAACCACGTCTGGCGGGTGCGGGCGCCGCGGCCGCTGTGGCATCGTCTCGCGCTCTATGCCATTGTCGTCGTTGTCTGGCCGGTGTTCATCGGCGCCCTGCTGGCGGCGACGTCGTCGGCGCTGACCGCCTCGTTCGGCCTGCTCGGCGAGTTGCGCTGGATGCGGGCGCCGTTGTTCAAGCTGCTGTCGCTGGCGGTGCTGATCCTCTTCTTCGCCTTTCTCTACCACGCGGTGCCGAACGCGCCGGTGCGCTGGCGGCATGCCTTCACCGCCGGCGGCTTCGCCGCGCTCGGCTTCCTGCTGCTGCAGAAGGCCTTCGAGCTCTATCTCGGCTATTTCCCGTCGTACAAGGCGATCTACGGCGCCTTCGCCGCGGTTCCGATCTTCCTGCTCTGGGTGTACCTGTCCTGGGCGGTGGTGCTCGTCGGCGGGCTGGTTGCCGCGACCCTGCCCGAGTTCGCGCCGTCGCCGCCGCGGCATCGCCGCCGCCGTGTGCGCTGAACGGGATCAGGGAGCGGTGTCGGCCTCGATCGCCACGACCTCGACGCTGGCGGTCCGCTCTTCCATCCGCGGCGCCTGCACCTGACGGATCTCGAGGTTGTCGCGCTCGATCACCAGCAGCATCCGCTGCGGCGGCGGCAGCGTCGCGCCGACCGGTGCGATCATCGTCTCGCTCGGGCGCAGCGGCGGCAGCGCGGGCAGCAGCAGTACCGGCTGCTGCCCCGCCTCGACGCCGCGCGCCGGGTTGGCGAGCAGGGCGGGGGTCGCGCGCGTGGCGAGAATCTGCAGCCCGAGCTCGAGATGTTCCGGATTTTCGGAGAGCGCCCAGCGCACGAGGCAGACCTGCCAGTCGTCGATGTTCTCGGTGCGCAGGGCGACCACGTCGCCGGCGGCGAGGCGGCTGGTCTTGCCGGAAACGTGCATGACCGCGTAGCCGTCCGGGCTTTCGTTGGTGACCATCCAGCGGGTGGGCTCGCCGGCCGGCGCCTGCTGTTCGCGGAATAGTTGCCACAGCGCGGGCAGGCCGACGCAGAGCATGGCGCGGTAGTTCTGGCGCCGCCGCGGGAAGCGGCGTTTGCCCGGGTGTCCCCAGTGATGCGCGAGGCGGCGGAGGACGCCGCGGCCGGCCGGGGTGGCGGCCTCCGCCGGCAGGTCGAGATCGGCAACGCGCGCGCCGGCGTCCAGCGCCTCGGCCTGTTCTTCGGCGAGTTGCGCCAGTTGCTCGCAGGCGAAGCACCAGGCGTCGTCCGGCGGCGGCCGCCTGCCGGCGGCGGTCGGCGGCGCATCGCGGCCGAGATCGATCCAGAAGACGCCTTCCGCGCCGGCTGCCTGCGGCTGCGGCAGTGGCGTCGCGCGGCTGGCGAAGCGCCGGATGTAGTCGACGACGAGACCGATCTCGCGCGAGGTGAACGATGCCGGCTGCGCGCAGGCGAGCAGGCAGGCGCGCAGATAGGCGTCACCGATGGTGTCCTCGACATCGCGGATGTGGGTGTCCGTGCACTGCGCCTCGACGGCGATGCGATAAGCCCGGTTGGCCAGCTTCCAGACGTCGGCGCCGTAAGGCGAAGCGGCGTAGTTGCTGATCAGCTGGTGCGTCGCCAGCGCATCGATGGCGCGCCACAGCGTCAGTTCCGGCGGTCGCCGCAAGCCCTTGACGAGGCGTTCGTCGAGCTCGTCGAGCGTTGCCAGATAGTCTTCGGCCACCTTCAGCAGCACCCCCTGCAGTCCGCGCACGGTGTGCCGCACCCGTCGCGACAGCGGCAGCGCGACGCCGACCAGATCCGGCAGCAGCCGCCCGACAGTGCGGTGGGCACGGTCGTAGAGCAGGTCGAGCACCTGGTGTCGCTGATGCGCCGCCGTGCGCGTGTCGCGCAGGGCGGTCAGGTGCGTGTGCAGGGGCGCCAGTTCGTCCTCGGCCTGGTCCGCCGGCGGCGTCGCCAGCCAGTCGAGGATCGCGCGCAGGTCGATCAGGCTGAGGGCGTCGCCGTCGTCGATGCGAAAATCGTTCATTTTGTGCTGTTGTCGGAAGGCGCTGTGATTATAGGAGAGCTTGGGCGCTTCGCCGCCCGGAAACGCAGTCGGCGCCGGGATTTTTTCCGGCCGGCGGCGGCGGGATTTTGCGGGGCTGACTAGGGGATTGTTTTGTCTTGCTTTCTTGCTATAATCTCCCCCTTTTTCTGAATCCGGAAGAGAACACAATGGTTGTGATTCGCCTTGCCCGTGGTGGCGCCAAGAAGCGCCCCTTCTACAACATCGTCGCTGCCGACTCGCGCAACCGTCGCGACGGCCGCTTCATCGAGCGCATCGGCTTCTACAACCCGGTGGCGTCCGGCGCCGAACAGTCGCTGCGCATCGCGACCGATCGCCTGACCTACTGGCAGCAGAACGGCGCCCAGCTGTCGCCGACCGTTGCCCGCCTGGTCAAGCAGTCGGCCAAGGCCGCCGCCTAACCGGGGTAGATTCTGGCTGCCTCGTCCGCCCGGCCTTTCGTCGTCCTCGGCAAGATCGTCGGGGCCTATGGAGTGCAGGGGTGGGTGAGGGTGCATCCCTTCGCCGACGACCCGCACGCCTGGAGCAAGCTTCCGGCGTGGTGGTTGGGGCAGGAGAATGCCCCGTCGGCGGACTGGCGTGAGACGGCGGTGCTGCGCAGCCGGGTGCATCTCGGCGCGCTGGTGGCGCAGCTGGCCGGTGTCGCCGACCGCGACGCCGCCGAGGCGCTGAAGGGAACGCTGGTCGGTGTGCCGCGCGAAGCGCTGCCGCCGGCCGGGAAAGACGAGTATTACTGGGACGACCTGATCGGCCTGGAAGTGGTGAACGTCCGCGGCGAGCGGCTCGGCGAGGTGGACAGCCTGATCGAGACCGGCGCCAACGATGTGTTGTGCGTCCGCGCGGGCGACGGCAGGGAACTGCTGCTGCCCTTCGTCGGTACCGTGGTGCTCGACGTGGATCTGGCGCAGAAGCGCATCCGCGTCGACTGGGAAGCCGACTGGTGAAGCCCTTCGTCGTCGATGCGGTGACCATCTTTCCCGAGATGTTCGCCGCCGTGACCGACTGCGGAGTGACGCGGCGGGCGCTGGAGGACGGCGTCTGGTCGGTCGGGTTCGTGAACCCGCGCGACTTCGTCGAGAACAACTACCGGACGGTGGACGACCGGCCCTACGGCGGCGGCCCCGGCATGGTGATGCTGCCCGAGCCGCTGGCGAAGGCGATCGCTGCGGCGAAGGCGCGGCAGCGCGAGCGCGGCGTGGCGGTGAGCCGCGTCGTCTACCTGTCGCCGCAGGGCAAGCCGCTGACGCACGAGCGCGTGATGCGGCTGGCGCAGGCCGAGGAAGGATTGATCCTCCTCTGTGGGCGCTACGAAGGAATCGACGAGCGACTGATCGAGCGTTGCGTCGACGAGGAAATCTCGATCGGGGATTTCGTGCTCTCCGGAGGCGAGATTCCGGCGATGGCGCTGATCGACGCCGTCGTCAGGCAGTTGCCGGGTGTGCTCAACGATGCGCAGTCGGCGGTAGAGGATTCGTTCGTGTCGGGCCTGCTGGATTGCCCGCACTATACGCGGCCCGAGGAATACGAGGGCTTGCGGGTGCCGGAAGTGCTGTTGTCCGGTCACCACGAGAAGATTCGTCGCTGGCGGCTGAAACAGTCGCTGGGGCGGACCTGGCAGCGGCGGCCGGAGTTGTTGGCCGGACGCCAGCTGTCGAAAGAGGAAACGCAACTCCTGGCGGAATACAAAGCCGAACTGGAGCAATGCGGTCAGGAAAACTTAGGAGCTTAAAATGAATCTGATTCAGCAACTCGAGCAGGAAGAAATCGCCCGCCTCGGCAAGAACGTTCCCGATTTCGCCCCGGGCGACACCGTCGTCGTCCAGGTCAAGGTCAAGGAAGGCAACCGCGAGCGTCTGCAGGCCTACGAAGGCGTCGTCATCGCCAAGCGCAACCGTGGCCTGAACTCCGGCTTCACCGTGCGCAAGATCTCGTCCGGTGAAGGCGTCGAGCGTACCTTCCAGACCTACTCGCCGCTGGTCGCCTCGATCGAGGTCAAGCGCCGCGGCGACGTGCGTCGCGCCAAGCTGTACTACCTCCGCGAGCGTTCCGGCAAGTCGGCGCGCATCAAGGAGAAGCTGGTCAGCCGCAACAAGGGCGACGCGCAGGCGTAAGCCTCCCGTCACCAGCGAAAAAGGCGCCGCGAGGCGCCTTTTTTGTTGCCCTTGCCGGGTCCGGCAAGGGTGGGGAGGGGCGCGGGATCGCGGGATCAGCCCTGCGTCTTGTCGCGCTCGATCAGCGCGTAGGCCGAGTGGTTGTGGATCGATTCGAAGTTTTCCGACTCGATCACGTAGGCCGAGATGCGCTTCTCCGCGTTCAGCCGCGCGGCGACGTCGCGCACCATGTCCTCGACGAACTTCGGATTGTCGTAGGCGCGTTCGGTGACGAACTTCTCGTCCGGGCGCTTGAGCAGGCCGAACAGTTCGCAGGAAGCTTCGGCCTCGACCAGCTCGATGATCTCCTCCAGCCACATGTGCTCGTCGAGGCGGGCGGTGACGGTGACGTGCGAGCGCTGGTTGTGCGCGCCGTATTCGGAAATCTTCTTCGAGCACGGGCACAGGCTGGTCACCGGCACCACCACCTTGACCATGGAGACGACCTCGCCGCTGCAGATCTCGCCGATGAAGGTGACGTCGTAGTCCATCAGGCTCTGCACGCCCGATACCGGTGCCGTCTTGTTCACGAAATACGGGAAGTTCATCTCGATATGGCCGCTCTCGGCTTCCAGCCGTTCGACCATCGAGGCGAGCATTGCCGGGAAGTTCTCGACCGAGATCTCGCGCTCGTGGCTGTTGAGAATCTCGACGAAGCGCGACATGTGCGTGCCCTTGAAGTTGTGCGGCAGGCTGACGTACATGTTGAACACGGCGATCGTGTGCTGGACGCCGCCGGTACGGTCCTGGACCTTGACCGGATGGCGGATCGCCTTGATGCCGACCTTGTTGATGGCGAGCTGGCGGGTGTCGGCCGAGCCCTGGACATCTTCCATGGCGGCGGGGGTTTGCGGTGCGTTCATTGCGGTTCTCTGCTCGGGGCGATTTGTCGTTGGGGCCTCAGGGCTGCTGCGTTCTTGCCCGCACTGCGCGGACGATGCCGTCGCCGTCGAGGCCGAGTTCCGCCAGCAGGCGGGCATGGTCGCCGTGATCGATGAAGCGGTCGGGGAGCCCGAGGCGCAGGAGCGGCGTGCCACTGCCGACTTCCTCCAGGACGCGCGCGATTTCCGAACCGGCGCCACCGATCAAGGCATTTTCTTCGACGCTGACGAGCAGGGAATGTTCCCGCGCCAGCCGCGCGACGAGGTCGCGGTCGATCGGCTTGACGAAGCGCATGTTGGCCACCGTCGCCTCGAGCGCCTCGCCGGCGGCGAGCGCCGGCGCCAGCATGCTGCCGAAGGCGAGCAGCGCGACGCCCTGGCCCTGGCGGCGGATTTCCCCCCGGCCGACAGGCAGCGGTGCGAGGTCGGTGTCGGGCACCGTGCCCATGCCGGCGCCGCGCGGATAGCGCACTGCGCTCGGGCCGTCGAGCGCCAGCGCGGTGGACAGCAGGCGGCGGCATTCGGCCTCGTCGGCCGGCGCCATCACCACCATGTTCGGGATGCAGGTCAGGTAGGAGAGGTCGAAGGTGCCGTGGTGCGTCGGGCCGTCGGCGCCGACCAGGCCGCCGCGGTCGATGGCGAAGAGCACCGGCAGGTTCTGCAGCGCGACGTCGTGTACCAGCTGGTCGTAGGCGCGCTGCAGGAAGGTCGAGTAGATCGCGACGACCGGCTTCAGGCCCTCGCAGGCCAGCCCGGCGGCGAAGGTGACGGCGTGCTGCTCGGCGATGCCGACGTCGTAGTAGCGGTCGGGGAACTGCTCGGCGAAGCGGACCATGCCCGAGCCCTCGCGCATCGCCGGCGTGATGCCGACCAGCCGCGGCTCGGCCGCCGCCATGTCGCAAAGCCAGTCGCCGAAGACCTGCGTGTAGGTCAGCTTCGGCGCCGCCGCCGGCGGCTGGATGCCTACGTCGGGCGCGAACTTGCCGACGCCGTGGTAGAGGATCGGATCGGCCTCGGCCAGCTTGTAGCCCTGGCCCTTCTTGGTGATCACGTGCAGGAACTGCGGCCCCTTCAGGTCGCGCAGGTTCTGCAGCGTCGGGATCAGCGAGTCGAGGTCGTGGCCGTCGATCGGACCGATGTAGTTGAAGCCGAACTCCTCGAACAGCGTGCCCGGCGTCAGCATGCCCTTCATGTGCTCCTCGGCGCGCTTGGCGAACTCCAGCAGCGGCGGCGCGACGCCGAGCACCTTCTCGCCGGCGCGGCGCGCGGCGTTGAAGGTGCGGCCGGAGAACAGCCGCGCCAGGTACTTGTTCAGCGCGCCGACCGGCGGCGAGATCGACATGTCGTTGTCGTTGAGGATGACGAGCAGGTCGGCGTCGGCGACGCCGGCGTTGTTCAGCGCCTCGAAGGCCATGCCGGCGGACATCGCGCCGTCGCCGATCACCGCGACGACCTTGCGCTGCTCGCCCTTCTGCTTGGCGGCCAGCGCCATGCCCAGCGCCGCCGAGATCGAGGTCGACGAGTGGCCGACGCCGAAGGTGTCGTATTCGCTCTCGCTGCGCTTGGGGAAGCCGGAGAGGCCGTCGTGCATGCGCAGCGTCGCCATCTGCGCACGCCGCCCGGTGAGTACCTTGTGCGCGTAGCACTGGTGGCCGACGTCCCACACCAGCCGGTCCTCAGGCGTGTCGAAGACGTAGTGCAGCGCCACCGTCAGCTCGACAGTGCCGAGGTTCGACGAGAAGTGGCCGCCGGTCTTCGCCACCGAGTCGACGAGGAAGCTGCGCAGCTCGTCGGTGAGCTGCGGCAGGTCGCGTCGGTCGAGGCGGCGCAGGTCGGCGGGCGAGGCGATCGTGGAAAGCAGCGTGAAATCGGTCATCGCTTCAGCGTTCATCGTGTCTGCGTCGTGTGGCGGCGGGGGCGGCCGGGGTCAGAACTCCCGCCGCGCTATGAAGGTGGCGAGTTCGGCAAGGCGGCGGCTGCGCTCGCCGAAGACGGCGAGACAGGCCAGGGCATCGGCCTCGAGCTCGGCGGCGAAGCGGCGCGCGCCGTCGAGGCCCATCAGGCTGACGTAGGTCGGTTTGTCGGCGGCGGCGTCCTTGCCTGCCGTCTTGCCCAGCGTCGCGGTGCTCGCAGTGCAGTCGAGGATGTCGTCGACGACCTGGAAGAGCAGTCCGGCGCGCTTCGCGAAGCGGTCCAGCGCATCGCGCTCGGCGTCCGCCAGCGGCGCCCCGCACAAGGCGCCAAGCAGTACCGCGGCGCGGATCAGCGCGCCGGTCTTCAGCGCGTGCATCAGTTCGAGCTCGGGCTGCGTCAGTGCCTTGCCGACCGATTCGAGGTCGATCGCCTGGCCGCCGGCCATGCCGCAGGAGCCGGCGGCGGCGGCGAGCAGGCGCACCATCTCGACGCGGCGGTCGGCGTCGGTCTGCGGTGTCCGCGCTAGCAGCTCGAAGGCCAGCGACTGCAGGCTGTCGCCGACCAGCAGCGCGGTCGGTTCGTCGTACTCGACGTGGCAGGTCGGGCGGCCGCGGCGCAGCACGTCGTCGTCCATGCTCGGCAGGTCGTCGTGCACCAGCGAATAGACGTGGATGCATTCGACCGCGCAGGCGGCGAAGTCGATCGCCTCCGGTGCGGCCGCGGTGATTTCGCCGGCGGCGAAGGCGAGCAACGGGCGCACGCGTTTGCCGCCGCCGAGCGTGCTGTAGCGCATCGCCTGGTGCAGGCGCGCCGGGATCGATTCGGCGGACGGCAGCAGGCGGGACAGCGAGGTTTCGGTGCGCGCCTGGACGGCGGCCATCCACTCGGCAAACGCTTGGCCGGCGGCGATGCTCATGCCGGTTCCCCCTCGCCGTCGAGCGGGCGCAGCGCGCCGTTGTCGAGCACGCGCACCTTTTCCTCGGCGTCGGCGAGCTGGCGCTGGCAGTGTTGCAGCAGCGCGACGCCGCGCCGGTAGGCGGTCAGCGACTCTTCCAGCGGCAGCTGGCCGGCCTCCATCGCGGCGACGAGCGTTTCCAACTCGGCCAGCGCGGCTTCGAACTTGAGTCCGGCGACGCCGGCGTCGGCCGACGGGGTGGTTTTTGCCATGGTGAGGAGATGGGCGGCGAGTGCGCCCGATGATCGAAGAAAACCCCGAAAAATACCGTAAATACGGGCTTTTGGTCAAATTGGACGGCGCGGTACAATCCTTTCTTTACAGGCTTTGATCCGGGGTTTCCCCTGGAGGTTTTGGAATGTCCGACATCGCTTCCGCAGTAAAACTCGCGCCGGCGGCCGCCCAGCTGCCGGTGGACTGGTATTTCGACGAGAGGATCTTCGAACTGGAGAAGAAACTCATCTTCGATGCCGGCCCGGGCTACGTCGGCCACGAACTGATGGTGCCGGAACTCGGCAACTACCGCACGCTGGAGTGGCTGGACCACGCGAGGATGCTGGTCAGGAACGACGACGCGGTGTGGCGGATGTCGAACATCTGCCGTCACCGCCAGGCGATCATGCTGCAGGGCAGCGGCAGCATCGACAAGACCATCGTCTGCCCGATCCATCGCTGGACCTACGACCGCCAGGGCGAGTTGCTGGGGGCGCCGCACTTCCCGCAGAACCCCTGCCTGCACCTCGACAAGCAACGGCTGGAGCGCTGGAACGGCCTGCTCTTCGCCGGCCCGCGCTCGGCCAACGCCGATCTCGGCGGCATGAACATCGCCGGCGACTTCGACTTCTCCGGCTACAAGCTCGACAAGGTCGAGATACACGAGTGCAACTACAACTGGAAGACCTTCATCGAGGTCTATCTGGAGGACTACCATGTCGTTCCCTTCCATCCGGGGCTCGGCAACTTCGTCACCTGCGACGACCTGACCTGGCAGTTCGGTGACTGGTACTCGGTGCAGAGGGTCGGCATCACTACCCTGCAGAAATCCGGCTCGCCGACCTACGCGCGCTGGCAGCAGGCGGTGCGCGATTACTACGGCGAGGACAAGCCGAAGCAGGGCGCGGTGTGGCTCACCTACTACCCGAACATCATGGTCGAGTGGTATCCGCACGTGCTCGTCGTATCGACGCTGATTCCGCGCGACGTCGACCGGACGACCAACGTCGTCGAGTTCTACTACCCCGAGGACATCGCGCTGTTCGAGCGCGAGTTCGTCGAGGCCGAGCAGGCCGCCTACATGGAAACGGCGATCGAGGACGACGACATCGGCGAGCGCATGGACCGCGGCCGGCGCGCGCTGATGAAGGAAGGCCGCAGCGAGGCCGGCCCCTACCAGTCGCCGATGGAGGACGGGATGCGGCATTTCCACGAGTTCTATCGCCGCATCATGGGCGACAGCTTGCGCTGAAGGGGGCCGCGGGAACGCCGGCAGCCGCCGGCGTTCTTCATTGAACGCCATGCAAGCCCTGTGGATGGTCGTCGCCAGCCTGCTCTTCGCCGCCATGGGGGTGTGCGTGAAGCTCGCCGCCGACAACTTTTCGGCGGCGGAGATCGTCTTCTACCGCAGCACCATCTCGCTCGTGCTGATGACCGCGCTGGTGCGCGCGCGCGGCATCGCCTTCGCCACGCCGTACTGGCGGTTGCAGCTTTTTCGCGGCGCCAGCGGCTTCGTCTCTCTGCTGATGTACTTCTATGCGATCGCGATGCTGCCGCTGGCGACCGCGGTGACGCTGAACTACACCTCGCCGCTGTTCCTCGCCGTCTACTTCGCCGCCTTCGCCGGCATGCGCCTGCGCTCGGGGATGGTCGTCGCGCTGGCGATCGGCTTCGTCGGCGTCGTCCTGCTGCTGAAGCCGACGCTCGCCGCCGACCAGTTCGTCGGCGGCCTGATCGCGCTCGGCTCCGGGGTCATCTCCGGGCTCGCCTACTTCAACGTGCGCGAACTCGGTGCGCGCGGCGAGCCGGAGGCGCGCACGGTGTTCTACTTCTCGCTGTTCGCCACCGTCTGCAGCGCGCTGTGGATGCTGGCCTACGAGTTCCATCCGGTCGACCTGCGCGGCGGGCTGCTGCTCTTGGGCGTCGGCGGCTTCGCGACGCTCGCGCAGCTGTGCATGACGCGGGCCTACAAGCGCGGCAAGCCGATCGTCGCCGCCAGCCTGGCCTACAGCGCGATCGTCTTCGCTAGCCTGTTCGGCATGGCGATCTGGGGCGATACGATGTCGGCCGACGCCTGGCTGGGCATCGCGCTGATCGTCGCCAGCGGCATCGCGGCGACGCGCGTTTCGCGCGCCAATCCCGCCGAACAGGATTAAACTGGACGCACAGGCACAACAACAACGCTACGGAGTCCGATCATGATCGTCACCGATCACCAGCCGCACCGCGTCAGCGTCGCCGTCTATGGCGAGTTCACGCTTGCCGACTACAAGGAGTTCGAGGAACTGGTCAATTTCAAGGTCAAGTTCGAGGGGCCGGTCGACCTGCTCTTCGACCTGCGCGAGATGGCCGACTTCACGCTCGACGTCGCGTGGGAGGAGCTCAAGTTCTCGCGCACGCACGCCAACGACTTCAACCGCATCGCCGTCGTCACCGACAGCCAGTGGCTGACCTGGGCGGCCTGGCTGTCGCAGATCTTCGTCAACGCCGAGATGCAGATCTTCAGCGACGCCGACGAAGCCGCCGGCTGGCTCGGCGCCGCCGCTTGAGCGATGCGTAATTCGCATCGCGAAGAAGTCCTTTTGGGGGGCGCCTGATCGATGACGTACACGACCCTCGTCGATGGCGCGACGCTGCAGCGCTACCTCGGCGACCCCGGCTGGTGCGTCGTCGACCTGCGCCACCAGCTGGCCGACCCCGGCTACGGCGAGCGCGCCTATGCCGCGGCGCACCTGCCCGGCGCCGTCTTCCTGCACCTCGACCGCGACCTCTCCGGTCCGCTGACCGGGAAGAACGGCCGCCATCCACTGCCCGATCCGCAGCGCCTGATCGCCCGCCTCGGCGAGCTCGGCATCGGCAACGACACGCAGGTCGTGGTCTACGACGACGCGCAGGGCATGATCGCCGGCCGCCTGTGGTGGCTGCTGCGCTGGCTCGGCCACGACCGGGTCGCCTTCCTCGACGGCGGCTTCGCGCTGTGGCAGGCGGAAGGGCGGCCGTTGACGGCGGAGGCGCCGGCGCGGCCGCCGGCCGTTTTCAGCGGCCGCGTGCAGGGCGGCACCGTCGATGCCGACTGGCTGCTGGCGCACCTCGGTGCGCCGGACCTGTGCCTGATCGACGCGCGCGGGCCGGACCGCTTCCGCGGCGAGAACGAAACGATCGATCCGGTCGGCGGCCATATCCCCGGCGCGCGCAACCGCTTCTTCAAGGACAACCTCGAGGCCGACGGCCGCTTCAAGCCGGCGGCGCTGCTGCGCTCGGAGTACCTCGCGCTGCTCGCCGGCAACGCGCCGGACCAGGTGGTCATGCAGTGCGGCTCCGGCGTCTCCGCCTGCCTCAACCTGCTGGCGATGGAAATCGCCGGCCTGCACGGCGCAAAGCTCTATCCCGGTTCGTGGAGCGAGTGGTGCAGCGACCCGGCGCGGCCGGTGGCCTGACCCCGGCGCGCGCGTCCGGCGCCGCGGATTGACGCGGCCCGGCGGTCGCTGCTAGCGTGGTCGTTCCCCGAGTCCACCGGAGTTTCCCGCCATGTCCGCATCCCGTCGTTCCGTCGCCGCTCGTGTCCTCGTCGTCGCGCTCGGGCTGGGCGTCGCCAGCGCCCAGGTGTTCGCCGAGCCGCCCGAGGGCAAGGGACGCAACAAGCACAAGCAGCAGAAGGAAGAGCACGGCGACGCCGGCGTGTCCGCCGGCGCGCTGATCACCGCCGGCATCACGGCGGCGATCGCGCACCAGTACGCGCTCGATTCCGGCGTGCGCATGGGCGGCCACAAGCCGCTGCCGCCGGGGATCCGCAAGAACCTCGCGCGCGGCAAGCCGTTGCCGCCGGGAATCGCAAAGAAAGCCGCGCCGTCGGCGATGCTCGGCCGGCTGCCCCGGCATCCCGGCTACGAATGGCAGATGGCCGGCACCGACCTGGTGCTGGTGCAGATCGGCACCGCGATCGTCGCCGACGTACTGCGCGACGTCTTCCGCTGAGCTGCGGCGTTGCCGGGGTCGCCGCCGTCCGGCCGGGGCGTGGCCCTTACGCGAGTTCGGGCAGCAGGTGGCGTGCCCACAGCGTTTCCGCGAAGCGCCGGCGGAAGAAGCCGAAATGGCCGATGCGCCTGGCGCCGACGTCCCGCGGCGCGATGCGCTTCATCGTCTTCGCTGCGCCGGTATAGAAGCCGTGCAGCGAGGCGGTGTTCTTCGCCGACATGAACTCGTCATCGGTGAAGGACAGCGAGACGATCGGCGTCGTCACCGCCGCGTACTGCCGGCGCACCGGCTCGCCCTCGACGCCGACCGCGTAGTCGCGGTGCAGGCACCAGCGGCGCCACTGGGCCATGACGCCGCGCGGCAGGTCGCCGACCTTCTTCAGCCGGCGCCCCGGGAAGTAGTCGAACAGCGGCAGCGTCAGCGGCACGATCACGTACCACAGCCACCAGACATAGCTCTTCAGCGTCCACACGTTCTCGCGCCAGTAACCGCTGCCGGTGCCGACGGTGATCGCCTTGGCGAGGCGCGCGTGCTGCGGAAAGAAGGCGAGGATCTGGCCGCCCAGGCTGTGGCCGATCCAGGTCAGCGGCACGCCGGGAAATCGCTGCGTCAGCGCCTCGGCGGCGGCGCCGCAGTCGAGCCTCGCCCAGTCGAAGATGTCGGCCTTGAAGCCGCGCAGGCTGCCGCGGCGCGAATGGCCCATGCCGCGGTAGTCGAAGGTGATCGCCGCGTAGCCCTGCTGTGCCAGCCAGTGGGCGAAGTCGGCGTAGTACTCCTGGCCGACGCCCATTGCCGGCGCGATGATCACGGCGCCGCGCGCCGCTCCGGCGGGGGCGAAGAAGCGGGCGGCAAGCGGCTGTCCGTCGGCGGCCGCAATCGTGTCCGGTTTCGGATGCCTGCTCATCGCTTTGTTCCTTGCGGCGGCTGGCGCAGCAGCAGGGCGACGGCGGCTTCGGCGAGTTCGTCGACCGACAGCGTGCCGTCCGGCCGGTACCAGTGGCTGGACCAGTTGAGCATGCCGAACAGCAGCAGGCGCACCGGCGGCGCGGCGCTGGCCAGCTTGCCGGCCGCGGCCAGTTCGTCGAGCGCCTGCTGCCAGGGTACCTGGTAACGGTCGAAGGCGGCGGCGATCTCGCCGCGCGCCTTGTCGTCGAGCGCACGCGTTTCGCTGACCAGGAGCGGCGAGCGGCAGTCGCCCTCGAGCAGCGTGCCGAGATGGGTGCGGACCAGCACGCGCAGGCGCTGCTCCGGGTCGGCGACGCCGTCGATCGCGGCGAGCAGGCGTTCGCGGCCGGCGTCGAGGCCCTCGATCATCGCCGCCTTGAGCAGCTCTTGCTTGCTGCGGAAGTGGTAGAACGGGCTGCCCGAGCGCATGCCGACGGCCTCGGCGATGTCGCGCGTGGTCGTCGCGGCGAAGCCCTTGTCGACGAACAGCTTCGCCGCCGCGCGCAGCAGCTCGGCGCGGCGGTTCGGCTCCAGTCCGGGTTCGCTTTTGCGGCGCGGCATGGTCAGAGGATTGCCGCGACGTGCGTGCCCTGCGCGATCGCGCGCTTGGCGTCGAGCTCGGCGGCGACGTCGGCGCCGCCGATCAGCGTCACCGGGATGCCGGCGGCCTGCAGCGGCGCCTGCAGTTCGCGGCGCGGTTCCTGGCCGGCGCAGACGACGATGGTGTCCACCGGCAGCGTCTTCGCTTCGCCGTTTACCGTGATGTGCAGGCCGGCCTCGTCGATACGCTCGTAGTTGACGCCGGCGATCATCTGCACGCCGCGCTTCTTCAGCAGCGTGCGGCGGATCCAGCCGGTGGTCTTGGCCAGCCCGTCGCCGACCTTCGACGCCTTGCGCTGCAGCAGCCAGACCCGGCGCGGCGCGGTCTCGTCGACCGGCTGCTTGAGGCCGCCACGGTGCGCGTAGGTCGGGTCGATGCCCCATTCGTCGTTGAAGCGGTCCATCTCGCTCTTCTCGTCGTGCGCGTGCGTCAGGAACTCGCCGACGTCGAAGCCGATGCCGCCGGCGCCGATGATCGCCACCGCCTTGCCGGCGACCTTGCGGCCCTCGACGATGTCGAGGTAGGTCGCCACCCGCTCCTTCATCGCCTCGTCGTCGATGCCCGGAATCGCCGGCTTCCTCGGCGTGATGCCGGTGGCCAGCACGACGTGGTCGAAGCCGCCGGCCGTGAGCAGTTCGCCGTCGACTTTGGTGTTCAGCCGCAGCTCGACGCCGCTGGTTTCGATGCGCTTGCCGAAGTAGCGTAGCGTCTCGTTGAAGTCCTCCTTGCCAGGAATCTTCTTGGCGATGTTGAACTGGCCGCCGATGCGGTCGGCGGCGTCGAACAGCGTCACCGCGTGGCCGCGCTCGGCGGCGGTCGTCGCGCAGGCCATGCCGGCCGGGCCGGCGCCGACGACGGCGACCTTCTTCGGGAACTCGGCCTTGGCGATCTTCAGCACCGTCTCGTGGCAGGCGCGCGGGTTGACCAGGCAGGAGGTCAGCTTGCCCTTGAAGATGTGGTCGAGGCAGGCCTGGTTGCAGGCGATGCAGGTGTTGATCTCGTCCGCCCGGTTGGCCGCGGCCTTGTTCACGAAGTCGGGGTCGGCGAGGAAGGGGCGGGCCATCGACACCATGTCGGCGCAGCCCGAGGCGAGCACGTCCTCGGCGACTTCCGGGGTGTTGATGCGGTTGGTCGTGATCAGCGGGATCTTCACCGCGCCCTTCAGGCGCTTGGTGACCCAGGTGAAGGCGGCGCGCGGCACCATCGTGGCGATCGTCGGGATGCGCGCCTCGTGCCAGCCGATACCGGTGTTGATGATGGTGGCGCCGGCGGCCTCGATCGCCTTGGCCAGCTCGACCACTTCCTCCCAGCTGCTGCCGCCCTCGACCAGGTCGAGCATCGACAGGCGGAAGATGATGATGAAGTTCGGCCCGACCTTCTCGCGCGTCGCCTTCACCGTCTCCACCGCGAAGCGGATGCGGTTCGCGAACGAACCGCCCCACTGGTCGGTGCGCTGGTTGGTCTGCGGCGCGATGAACTGGTTGATCAGGTAGCCCTCGGAGCCCATGATCTCGACGCCGTCGTAGCCGGCCTTCTGCGCCAGCCGCGCGCAGCGCGCGTAGTCGGCGATGGTCTTCCTGATGCCCCAGTTCGACAGCGCGCGCGGCGTGAAGCGGTTGATCGGCGCGCGCAATTTCGACGCCGAGACGCACAGCGGGTGGTAGCCGTAGCGGCCGGTGTGCAGGATCTGCAGCGCGATCTTGCCGCCTTCCTTGTGCACGGCGTCGGTGACGATGCGGTGCCTGGCGACCTGCCACGGGAACGAGAACTGCGAGGCGTGCGGGTAGGCGCGGCCGGAGAGGTTCGGCGAGTAGCCGCCGGTGACGATCAGCCCGGCGCCGCCGCGGGCGCGCTCGGCGTAGAACGCCGCCATGCGCTCGAAGCCGTTCTTCTCCTCCTCCAGCCCGGTGTGCATCGAGCCCATCAGCGTGCGGTTTTTCAGCGTCGTGAAGCCGAGGTCGAGCGGGGCGAGCAGGTGCGGGTAGGGCGTTGGGTTCTGGGTCGTCATCGGCTGGTCTCCGGAGTGATTGATTAATTATTAAGCAAGCAAGCGCTTGGTTATTATGTTCCCGGGCAAAAAAAACGGCAAGCCCTTCCGTCACGATGGCTTGCCGAGAGTGCCGAAGAGCACCCGATGCAAAAAGATCTAGGCTGCGCCCAGGGACTGCATGACGCCGTCGATGGCCCTGCCGAAGACGGATTCCTCGGTGACGACGCGGGCAGCGCCGTCGCGCAGCTGGCGGGCGAGGGCCTCGGGCGAGATCGAGATCGCCCGGGCGGCGCGATGGTTCGAGAAGACCAGGATGCCCTTGTGCGGGCTGACCCAGTTCAGCCGCTCGCGGGCGATCCTGCCGTCGCTGTCGATGAAGTCGACCCAGTCGCCGCGTTTCAGCGCGCGCACCTGCGCGAGCGCCTCGCGGTCGCGCACGCGGCGCATCGGTGCGGCACCGACCAGGATCACATCCTCGATCGTGACGCCGTCCTCGACGTGACGGGTGACCAGCAGGTCGCCTTCGCCCGCTGCCGGCGTCGTCCCGGCTCCGGCCTGGCTGTCGCCGTCGGCCGGTGCGCCCTTTAGCGCTGCAGCGTGCAGTTCGACCAGCGCGTCGAAGAAGGCGGCGCGCGCCTCGCCGTCGATGCCGGCGGCGCTGAGGCCGGCCTTGATCCGCGCCAGCAGCATCGGCAGTCCGCTGATCAGGCGCATGCGTTCGTCGCTCGCCGCCTTCGCGGCGACGCTCCACACCAGCTGCTCGGCCACCTCGACGCTTTCCTGCCACGGCGCCGCGTCCGCCGGGTGGAGCAGCGCCTTCTGGCGCAGCACCGCCGCCCAGTGCGTCGCAAGGAAGTCGCGCACGACGTCCGGCTGCGGCCGCTCGAGGATCGGCTGCAAGGCCTGCCGCGCCCGTTCGCCGGCGGCCTCTTCGGCTTCGCGTCGCGCCGCGGCCTCGGCGGCGACGGACAGCGTCTCGGCTTCCTTTTCCTCGCGGGCGGTAACGAAGGCTTCGAGTTCGCCGATCGCCGCGCTGAAGATTTCGACGTTGGTTTCGAACTCCCGCTGGATGCGGCCGACCAGCTCGGCGAGGCGGACCTGGAAGGGATCGTCGGCGCCGGCGCCCGACCCCCAGTGCAGCGCGACGCCGGTGATGCCGTCGAGGAAGCGGCGCGCCGGATGCTGGCGGTTGGCGAAGAAGCTATGGTCCAGCATCGCCACCTTGAGCACCGGGATCTGCAGCTGGCCGACGAGCATCTTCACCGTGTCCGGCAGGTCGGCGTCGTTGAAGATGAAGTCGAAGAGCATGGCGACGATGTCGATCGTCACCGACTCCAGCGGACTGACCTGTTGCGCCGCCGCCGAATCGCGGAGCGCGCGGACCTGATTCATCGCGATGCCGGCGGTCGGCTGCCAATCGACGTGCTGCGCCTCGTTGAGCGAGGCGAGAAAGGCGTGGCTGATGCTCGCCGGGCTGGCGGCGACGCTGCTAGCAGGCAGCGCCGCCGCGTCGGCGACCGGCAGTGCGCGCAGCAGGCCGGGCCCGCCGCGGACGGCGGCCAGCCGTTGCAGCGCGCCGAGGATGTCGCCGGCGCCCTCGGGCAGTTCGGCCGCCGCTGACTTTGCCGCCGTTGCCGGCGGGCGGCGCCGATAGCTGCGCTTCAGGTCGGGGAGGATGTTGCGCTCGGCGAGGTAGTCGTTGATGCCGCGATAGATGCCGGGCAGTGCCTGGTGCAGGTGGCGCTCGACGCGGCGGGCGAGCAGCAGGCGGTCCCTGGCATCGAGTCCGAGCGCGGCGCCGGCGTCGAGCAGCGCCTGGCAGATCGGCTGCGGCGCGAGCGGATTGTCGCCGTCGCGCGGCTCGTCGTGCCCGAGCAGGGCGGCTATCCTCCGCTCGAGCGGGTACAGTTCGGCATCGCAGGTTTCTGTCAGCTGTGCGGCGAATTCGCGCAGCACGATGCGTTCCGCCAACTCGTCGTCCTCGATCAGTTGCAAGCCGTCGAAGTCCGGCACCTCGAGCGCGCCGGCCGCGCCGCCGGCCGCGTTGCCGTCCTGCTCGGCGAGGGCGTGGCGAAACGCCTCGATGAAGCGCGTCCAGTCGCGTTCGAGGTCGTGGCGCAGGTCGAGGTAGCGGGTTTGCAGGTGGCGGTCGCGGGTGCCGTCGGCGAGGACGAACAACTCTTCGACGATCTCCGTCCGGATTCCGGCGAGCCAGTTGCACAGGCCATCGCCGAGCTGCTCGCCGCATTCGGCGACGAGGCGCGGCCCGGGGCTGCGCTCGCGCCCGCCGGCGTTGATCGAAACGATCTTGGTCGCGGATGAAGTGCTCATGCCTCCCCCTAGGCGCTGTTCTTGTCCGATGCGTCCGTTGGCTGGTCGAAGATGAGCGTCGCCCGGCCAGTCTTCACCCGGTCGACCAGGTCTTCCGGCGCGATCTGGATGGCGCCCTGCCCATGGTGGTTGGAGAAGACCAGAATGCCGCGCTGCGGGCTGATCCAGGTCAGGCGTTCGCGCGTGACGCCGCCGTCGTCGTGACGAAGCTCGACCCAGTCGCCGCGTCGCAGGCGGGCGACCTGTTCGTCGGCGCTTTCCGCACGCGGCGGCGTCTTCGCCGGTGCCGTCTCGATGCGCAGCACGCGCGAGTGGATGTCGATCAGCGCGTCGAAGAAGGGACGCCGGTCCTCGCGCCCGACGTCGATCAGGTCGAGGCCGCGGTTCAGGCGCGCAAGCAGCGCCGGGATCAGCGCGATCAGGCGGAAGCGCTCGTCCTCGCCGGTCTTCGCCGTCAGGCTCCATGCCAGGTCGTCGACGACCGCGAGTGCGTCCAGCCACTGCGGCGAGTTCTCGGCGTGATGTTCGGCGGTGCGTTCGAGGACGTCGATCCAGTGGTCGGCGACGAAATCGCGGACCAGCGGCGGCAGCGGGCGCTCGAGGAAGTTGCGGGCCGCGGCTTCGGCACGCTGCCAGGCGTCGGCATCGGGCGTGCGGCTGCCGGTGTCGCGGACGAATTCGCGCAGCGAATGGTGCAGGATCGCGAAGGCTGTGCCGTTGGGGGCCAGTTCGTCGAGTACGCGTGCCATGCCGCTGGCGAAGAAGGTCGCGAATACCGTCGCGTCGCCGCCGCGTTCGCCGTGTTCCTTGAACAGCGGGGCGATGTCGTTGAGGAGCTGCCGCGCCGGATGCTGCCAGTCGGCGAAGAAGGCAGGCTCGCGCATCGCCATCTGCAGCATCGGCAGCTGCGCGGCGAGCAGCGACTCGCTGGCGGCGTGCGGAATCTGCGGGTCGTCGAGAACGAAGCCGAAGAGCATGTCGACGATGTCGGCGGCGACCTTGTCGAGCTGGCGATTGCCCTGCCGCGGCCAGTCGCCGGCAACGGACGATGCCGTACGCTGGCAGATGAGGTCGTCGAGCGAAGCGATGAACAGCGCGCTCAGCCGCGGGGCGTCGAGCTCTCCCGACGGCTGTGCTGCCGCGCTGCCGGGCACCGTCGGTGCTGCGGCATGCCTGGGCGGCACCACGTGCTCGACGGTGTCGAAGCCGCGGCGCCTGGCCAGCGCCAGGTCGCGCATCGTGCCGAGCAGCTGCGCCGGGTCCGGCGTCTCGCTGCGCGCGCGACCGGCGGCCGGCGGCGGGGTGAAGGGGATTACCTTGCCTTTGCTGTCCTGGGTACCCATGACGGATTCTCCTCGCGCCGGCCCGTGGCAGCGGGGCGTGGCGTGGTCGTGCACAGGGCGCCGGCGGCAGTGGCGTGGCGTACCAGAGGAGAAGCGCAGGGGAGGGCGGGCGTCATCGGCGGCGAGGACGAGCCACGGCGCGATGTCGAAACATCGTGCGGTGCATGCCGGGAGGAGTAGTCGTTGCCCACATCAACCTCGTTTATCTGGTGGTCCCGCTACCGTAGCGAACCGCAGGTTCGCTTTAGGCCGGTGACTTTGCGTCGCCATCTTTCGATGGGTTTGCCCTGTTTCAGAGATCGGCGCGCCACCTGTTGCAGGCGATGCGCAAACCGACCATGGTCTGCCTATGTCCATTATCGGGACGTAGGCAGTGAACTTTATAGCCCGGGGCTCCCGGATTGCAAGATTTATTTCCCCCGCTGGCGGGCGAGCGCCCAGGCGACGTGCTCGCGCACCAGCGGCGAGGGGTGGTCGTCGCGGGCTTCGAGCGCGGCGACGGTCGCCGCTGTGGCCGGCGCGTTGCCGAGGGCGACGGCGAGGTTGCGCAGCCAGCGTTCGTGGCCGATGCGGCGGATCGGGCTGCCCTGCAGGCGCTGCTCGAATTCGGCCTCGCTCCAGGCGAAGAGCTCGGCGAGCGTGGCCGCGTCGAGGCCATGGCGGGGGGCGAAGTCGGGGTCGCCGACGGTCGCGAAGCGGTTCCATGGGCAGACGAGCTGGCAGTCGTCGCAGCCGTAGATGCGGTTGCCGAGCAGCGGCCGCAGCGCCTCGGGGATCGCGCCGTCGAGTTCGATCGTCAGGTAGGAGATGCAGCGCCGCGCGTCGACCTCGTAGGGCGCGACGATCGCCTGCGTCGGGCAGATGTCGAGACAGGCGCGGCAGCTGCCGCAGTGCTCGGCAATAGGTGCGTCCGGCGGCAGCGGCAGGTCGGTGTAGAGCTCGCCGAGGAAATGGTAGGAGCCACCGCGGGTCAGCGACAGCGTGTGCTTGCCGCGCCAGGCGGTGCCGGCCAGGCGGGCGAACTCGACCTCCATCACCGGTGCCGAGTCGGAGAAGGCGCGGTAGTTGAAGTCGGTCCCTTCCGGCAGTTCGCCGCGGATACGGTCGGCCAGCTTCTGCAGGCGGCTGCGGATCGTCTTGTGATAATCGCGGCCGAGCGCGTAGCGCGAGACATAGGCGAGCGCGCCGTCGGCGAGCACCGACGCGGCGTCGGCGGCGTCCGGCCAGTAGGGCAGGCGGGCGGTGACGACGGTCGTCGTGCCGGGGTGCAGCGCGGCCGGGTCGGCACGCAGCGGCGCGTGTTTGGCCATATAATCCATGACCCCGTGGCGGCCCTGTTCGAGCCAGCGCATGAGGCCGGGGACGGCCTCCGACGGGTCGGCGCGGGCAATGCCGACTTCGGCGAAGCCGAGCTCGCGCCCCCAGTCCTTGATGCGTGCCGCCAGTGCGGCCCAGTCCACTGCGGAGTCTTTTTCTTGCATAGCCCCGAGCCTACCATTTCTGCGGATCTTTCCGTGTCCCTGCCGGACGAGGCGGCGAGCGTCGCGTTCGCGGAACGGCTGGCGCCGCGCCTGCGGCCGGGGATGGTGGTGTACCTCGACGGCGACCTCGGCGCCGGCAAGACGACGCTGGTGCGCGCGATGCTGCGCGCCCTCGGCCATGCCGGGCCGGTGAAGAGCCCGACCTATACGCTGGTTGAAGTTTACGTAATTTCGAGCTTATACTGGTATCACTTTGATTTTTATCGTTTCAACCATCCGGAAGAGTTTGTCGATGCAGGTCTGGGCGAGTACTTCCGCAGCGATTCGGTCTGTCTGGTCGAATGGCCCGACAAGGCGGCCGGCTATGTGCCGCCGCCGGACCTCGTCGTCGCCCTCGCCTTCGCCGGGAACGGCCGCCGCGCCGTGCTCTCGCCCCGTTCGCCGGAGGGCCGGCAATGTCTGAGCGACTTCCCGACGGCCGCCGCCGCCAGCTGCTGCGCTTCGCCGGCGGCGCCTCCCTCGTCCTCCTCGTAACGCCGCTGGCGCGGGCGGCGCGCGGCCCGAGCGTGGTCGCCGTGCGCGTCTGGCCGGCGGCCGACTACACCCGCGTGACGCTGGAGACCGACGCCTCGGTGAAGTTCTCGCACTTCACCGTGAAGAATCCGGAGCGGCTGGTGGTCGACCTCGAAGGGGTCGAATTCAACGGCGTGCTCGACGGGCTGTCCGGCAAGATCGCCGCCGACGATCCGTACATCAAGCTGCTGCGCGCCGGCCGCTTCAAGCCAGGCGTTGTGCGCCTGGTGATGGAACTGAAGACCGAGGTGGCGCCGCAGGTCTTCGTGCTGGCGCCGGTCGGCGAATACGGCCACCGGCTGGTGCTCGACGTCTATCCGGCGAACGCGCCGGACCCGCTGCTGGCGCTGCTCGACAAGAAGGAACTGCAGCCGCTGCCGCTCGAGGACAAGCCGGAGGCGCAGCCGCCGGCCGCGGCCGAGCCGCGGCGCCCGGGCAAGCCGGTGGTGGACCGGCTGGTGACGATCACCCTCGATCCCGGCCATGGCGGCGAGGATCCCGGCGCCGTCGGCCGTCGCGGCACGCACGAGAAGGCGGTGACGCTGGCCGTGGCGAAGCGGCTGAAGGCGAAGATCGACGCCGAGCCGAACATGCGCGCGGTGCTGACGCGCGATTCCGATTTCTTCGTGCCCTTGCAGATGCGCGTGCAGAAGGCGCGGCGCGTGCAGTCCGACCTCTTCGTGTCGATCCACGCCGACGCCTTCATCCGCCCGGATGCGCGCGGCGCGTCGGTGTTCGTGCTGTCGGAGAACGGCGCCACGAGCTCGGCGGCGCGCTGGCTGGCGAACAAGGAGAACGCGGCCGACCTGATCGGCGGCGTGAACTTCAATACCAAGGACCCGGTGCTGGCCCGCACGCTGCTCGACCTGTCGCAGACGGCGACGATCAACGACAGCCTGAAGCTGGGCAAGGCGGTGCTCGGCGAGCTCGACCGCGTCGGCGACCTGCACAAGCCGCACGTCGAGCAGGCCGGCTTCGCCGTGCTGAAGGCGCCGGACATCCCGTCGATCCTGGTCGAGACGGCGTTCATCTCGAATCCCGAGGAGGAGCGCCGGCTGAACGACGAGGTCTACCAGGACCGGCTCGCCGAAGCGGTGCTCTCCGGCATCCGCAAGTACTTCAAGCTCAATCCGCCGCTCGCCAAGTCGAAGCTCGCCAGGCTCGACTGAATGATGTGCGCGAGCACGTCGCAAAGCAGTGCCCGCGGGTGCGCCCGAGCGATGCACGACGTGTATCGTGAGGACGTCCGCTTGGCGGGTGACCGAGCGCCGCTCGCGGCGCCGCAAGGCCGCCCGTAAACCTTTATAATTCAGCCTTTTTCGTCGACCTCCGGCTTTCCTGATGCTCGTCTTCCGCGGCACCTCGCAACCCGCGCCCAGCGCGACCGTGCTCACCATCGGCAACTTCGATGGCGTGCACCTCGGTCATCGCGCGCTGCTCGCGCGCCTGTGCGCGGTCGCCGGCGAGAGCGGCCTGCCGCCGGCGGTGCTCACCTTCGAGCCGCATCCGCGCGAGTTCTTCGCACCGGAGTCGGCGCCGACGCGGCTGTCGACCTTGCGCGAGAAGCTCGAACTGATCGCCGAGGACGGCATCGAACTGGCGTTCGTCTGCCGCTTCAACCGGGCTTTCGCCAGTCTCTCCGCCGATCAGTTCATCGAGGACGTGCTGGTGAAGACGCTGCGCGTGCGGCACCTGATCATCGGCGACGACTTCCGCTTCGGCGCCCGGCGCGCCGGCGACTTCGCGCTGCTGCAGCGGGCCGGCGAATCGTTCGGCTTCCGCGTCGAGGCGATGGCCTCGGTGGTCGAGGGCGGCGTCCGCGTGTCCAGCTCGGCGGTACGCGATGCGTTGTGGACCGGCGAGCTCGAGCGCGCCGCCGAACTGCTCGGCCGTCCGTACGTGATCGACGGTCGCGTCGTGCATGGCGACAAGGTCGGTCGCCAGCTCGGCTACGCCACCGCCAACATCCGCATGAAGCACGACCGGCCGCCGCTGCTCGGCGTCTTCGCGGTCGAGGTCACCGGGCTCGGCGGCAGGCCGCTGCCCGGCGTCGCCAACCTCGGCTACCGGCCGACGGCGAACGCCGTGCTGCGGCCCATCCTGGAAGTGCACCTGTTCGATTTCGCCGCCGACATCTACGGCGCGCACCTGACCGTCCGCTTCCTGCACAAGATCCGCGACGAGATGAAATTCCCCGGCTTCGACGCCTTGAAGGCGCAGATCGCGCGCGACGTCGACACCGCCCGCCAGTATTTCAAGCTTTGATTCGAGTAACCAACATGGCTGACTACAAGCACACCCTGAACCTGCCCGACACGCCCTTCCCGATGCGCGGCGACCTCGCCAAGCGCGAACCGGCCTGGGTCAAGGATTGGCAGGAGAAGAAGCTGTACGAGAAGATCCGCAAGGCGGCCAAGGGCCGGCCGCGCTTCGTGCTGCACGACGGTCCGCCGTACGCCAACGGCGACATCCACATCGGCCACGCGGTGAACAAGATCCTGAAGGACATCATCGTCCGCTCGAAGACGCTGGCCGGCTTCGACGCGCCCTACGTGCCGGGCTGGGACTGCCACGGCCTGCCGATCGAGCACCAGATCGAGAAGCTGCACGGCAAGCACATCCCCGGCGACAAGGTGCGCGAGCTGTGCCGCGCCTATGCCGGCGAGCAGGTCGAGCGGCAGAAGAAGGACTTCATCCGCCTCGGCGTGCTCGGCGAGTGGGACAACCCTTACCTGACGATGGCCTTCAGGACCGAGGCCGACGAGATCCGCGCGGTCGGTCGCATCCTGGAGAAGGGCTACCTGTACCAGGGGCTGAAGCCGGTGAACTGGTGTCTCGACTGCGGCTCGGCGCTGGCCGAGGCCGAGGTCGAGTACGAGGACAAGACCTCGCCGGCGATCGATGTCGCCTTCCCGGTGCATGACAACCATGCCGGCAAGCTGGCCAACGCCTTCGGCCTGACGCACCTGCGCGGCCCGGCCTTCGCGGTGATCTGGACGACGACGCCGTGGACGCTGCCGGCGAACGAGGCGGTCAGCGTGCATCCGGAATTCGACTACGACCTGGTCGAAACCCCCAAGGGCGCGCTGATCCTGGCGCACGAGCTGGTCGAGTCGTGCTTGAAGCGCTACGAACTGGAAGGCACGGTGGTCGGTTCTGCCAAGGGCGTTGCGCTCGACCAGATCCTGCTGCGCCACCCGTTCCAGGCGCGCGACGTGGCGATCATCTGCGGCACGCATGTCACCATCGATGCCGGTACCGGCCAGGTGCACACCGCGCCGGCACACGGCGTCGACGACTACGTGGTCGGCAAGCGCTACGGCCTGCCGGTGAACAACCCGGTCGGCGACGACGGCCGGTTCCTCGGCAACACGCCGGCGCTCGCCGTCGGCGAACTCGCCGGCAAGACGGTGTGGGACGCCAACCCGCTGGTGCTGCAGGAGCTCGAAGCGAAGGGGCTGCTGCTCAGGCAGGAAAAGATTCGCCACAGCTACCCGCACTGCTGGCGGCACAAGACGCCGATCATCTTCCGCGCGACGACGCAGTGGTTCATCGGCATGGAGCACAAGGCCGACGAGAACGCGCCGACGCTGCGCTGGGTCGCCGAGCGCGCCGTCGACGAGACGCAGTTCTTCCCGGCCTGGGGCCGCGCGCGGCTGGAGGCGATGATGAAGACGCGCCCGGACTGGTGCGTCTCGCGCCAGCGCAACTGGGGGGTGCCGATCCCGTTCTTCCTGCACCGGGAGACCGGTGCGCTGCATCCGCGTACGCCGGAGTTGATCGAGGCGGTCGCCAAGCGCGTCGAACAGGCCGGCATCGAGGCCTGGTTCTCGCTCGACGCGAAGGAACTGCTCGGCGCCGAGGTTGACCAGTACCGCAAGATGAGCGACACGCTCGACGTCTGGTTCGATTCCGGCACGACGCACCTGTCGGTGATGCGCGGCTCGCACGCCGAGCAGAGCGCGTTCCCGGCCGACCTCTACCTCGAAGGCTCGGACCAGCACCGCGGCTGGTTCCAGAGCTCGCTGCTGACCGCCTGCGCGATCGACGGCCGCGCGCCGTACCAGGCGCTGTTGACGCACGGCTTCGTCGTCGACGGCAAGGGCATGAAGATGTCGAAGTCGAAGGGCAACGTGATCGCGCCGCAGAAGGTGTCCGACACGCTCGGCGCCGACATCCTGCGCCTGTGGGTCGCGGCCACCGACTACTCGGGCGAGCTGTCGATCTCGGACGAAATCCTCAAGCGTGTCGTCGAGGCCTACCGCCGCATCCGCAACACGCTGCGTTTCCTGCTCGCCAACACGGCCGACTTCGATGCGGCGAAGGACATGCTGCCGGTCGCCGAGTGGCTGGAAATCGACCGCTACGCGCTGGCGATGACGCGCCAGATGCAGGCCGATGCCGAGGCCGACTACGCGCGCTACGAGTTCCACCGCGTCGTCCAGGCGCTGCAGACCTTCTGCTCGGAGGACCTCGGCGGCTTCTACCTCGACATCCTGAAGGACCGCCTGTATACGACGCAGGTCGGCTCGCGCGCGCGGCGGTCGGCGCAGAGCGCGCTGTGGCACATCACGCAGAGCTTCGTGAAGCTGATGGCGCCGATCCTGTCGTTCACCGCCGAAGAGGTCTGGCAGGTAGTGTCCGGCGAGGCTGACGACTCGGTCATGCTGCAGACCTGGCACGCGCTGCCGGCGCAGGACGGCGAGGCCGAACTGCTCGCCAAGTGGGCGCTGATCCGCGGTGTCCGCGGCGAGGTGACCAAGGCGCTCGAGGATCTGCGCATCGAGGGCCGGATCGGTGCACCGCTGCAGGCGGAAGTGACGCTCGCCGCCGACGGCGACAAGTACGCCGCGCTCGCCTCGCTCGGCGACGACCTGAAGTACGTGTTCATCGTTTCCGCGGCGAAGGTCGTCCAGTCGGCCGAGGAAACGGTGTCGGCGACGCCGCTCGCGCACGCCAAGTGCGAGCGCTGCTGGCACGTGCGCGCCGACGTCGGGGCCGACGCGGCGCATGCCGACCTGTGCGGCCGCTGCGTCAGCAACCTGTTCGGCGAGGGCGACCCGCGTGCCTGTGCCTGAGCGCGCCTCGCCGGCGCGCTGGTACGCGCTGGCGGTGCTGGTGATCGTGCTCGACCAGATCAGCAAGCAGGTCGTGCTCGCCAACATCGCCTACGGCGAGACGATCTACGTCGCGCCGTTCTGGAACTGGGTGCTCACCTTCAACCGCGGCGCCGCGTTCAGTTTCCTGGCGAGCGAGGACGGCTGGCAGCGCTGGTTCTTCACCGCGCTGGCCGTCGGTGTGTCGGCGTGGATCGTCGTCATGCTGCGCGGCCATGCGGCGCAGAAGCTGCTGTCGCTGTCGCTCACGCTGATCATGGGCGGTGCGCTCGGCAACGTGATCGACCGCCTCCGCTTCGGCGCCGTCGTCGATTTCGTGCAGTGGCACGCCGCCGGCTTCTACTGGCCGGCGTTCAACGTCGCCGACGCGGCGATCACCGTCGGCGCGGTGCTGATGGTCTGGGACCAGTTTTTCGGTTCCGGCGCGCGCGACGGCAAGGGCGCCGCCTGAACCCCCTGGAGTAGGATTGATGAACCAACCCGTGACCGTCCAGCCGGACAGCTTCCTGACGCTGCATTACCGCTTGAGCGGCCTTGACGGCACCGAGCACGTCAGCACCTTCGACATGAGCCCAGCGACGCTGCAGATGGGCGCCGGCCAGCTCGCGGCGACGCTGGAGGCCTGCCTGCTCGGCGTCGGCGTCGGCGAGCACCACGTCTTCCAGCTGGAGGCCGACGAGGCCTTCGGCCAGCACAATCCGCGCCTCGTCGAGCGCATCGCGCGCAGCGCGCTGCCGCCGGAGATGGAACTCAAGGTCAATTCGCTGATCGAATTCAGCGCCCCGGATGGCGGCCTGCCCGGCACCGCGGGTGGCGTCGCCGGCCTGCTGCGCGAACTCAACGACACCACCGCCGTGTTCGACTTCAACCATCCGCTCGCCGGCCAGCCGGTGCGCTTCGAAGTCAAGATCATCGGCATTCTGTAAGGACAGCCATGGAAGTCATCCTCGCCAATCCCCGCGGCTTCTGCGCCGGCGTCGAGCGCGCGATCACCATCGTCGAACGCGCGCTGGCGAAGTTCGGCGCACCGATCTACGTGCGCCACGAAGTCGTGCACAACAAGTTCGTCTGCGACGACCTGCGCGCCAAGGGGGCGGTGTTCATCGAGGACCTCGCCGACGTGCCGGCCGGGGCGACGGTGATCTTCAGCGCCCACGGCGTCTCCAGGGCGGTGCGCGAAGAGGCGGAACAGCGCGGGTTGAAGGTGTTCGATGCGACCTGCCCGCTGGTGACCAAGGTGCACGTCGAGGTCGGCAAGATGCGCCGCGACGAGCGCGAGGTGATCATGATCGGCCACAAGGGGCACCCCGAGGTCGAGGGGACGATGGGGCAGGCCTCCGGCGGCATGTACCTGGTCGAGACCGTCGCCGATGTCGCGGCGCTGGCGGTGCGCAACCCCGGGCAGCTCTCGTACGTGACGCAGACGACGCTGTCCGTGGACGATGCGCGGGTGATCGTCGATGCGCTGCGCGCGCGCTTCCCGGCGATCGTCGGCCCGAAGAAGGACGACATCTGCTACGCCACGCAGAACCGCCAGGACGCGGTGAAGGCGCTGTCCGGCGAATGCGAGGTGGTGATCGTCGTCGGCAGCCCGAACAGCTCCAATTCCAACCGCCTGCGCGAAGTGGCGGAAAAGAACGGCGTCCGCGCCTACATGGTCGACCACGCCGGCGAAATCCGCGCCGACTGGGTCGCCGGCGTCCGCCGCGTCGGCCTGACCGCCGGCGCCTCGGCACCCGAGGCGCTGGTCGAATCGGTCGTGCAGCGCCTGCGCGAACTCGGGGCGGCCGAGGTCGGCCACCTGCGCGGGGTCGAGGAGACGACGACCTTCCCGTTGCCGGCGGGGCTGTAGCCGTCCGCCGCCGGGGGCGCCGGCGCCATTCCGGAAATCGGGAAACACAATCATTATTCTTTGTTTGTCGGCGTTGTTCTGCTGACTGCTTCGCTTTTTGCCTGTTGAGCAACCAGCCGCCGCGGCTGGTTTCTGCTTGTTTTCACTATTCTTGGGTGTATCCATTCCCTCCGGTGGATGGTATTCTGCCGTTCGTCGTCAGGCGCCGGTGCTTTTCGGCTTGCCGTAAATACTTAATTCATCGACAAAAACAAGCGGATTCGTGAGGCTGGCATGGTCGGAGTCATGACAAGGGCGAGAGGCTTCTCGCTCATCGAACTAATAATCGTTGTTGCGATTATCGGCATCCTCGCCGCGATCGCCATACCCCAATACGACGACTATGTCCGCCGGGCGGCGTTGCAGGAGGCGTTTGCCAATCTGGCCGATTTCCGGGTCAAGCTCGAGCAGTTCTATCAGGACAACCGGGCCTACGGCAGCGTCGGCGAGGCCACCCCGTGCGGCCATGACGGGACGGCGAACCGGATCAACTTCGCGCTGGCGAACACGAAGTTCACCTACACCTGCGCGCTGACCGGCGCCGCCGGCAGCCAGAACCAGGCCTATCTGCTGACGGCGACCGGCAGCGGCGGTGCCGCTGCCGGCCACACGTTCACGCTGAACAACGCCAACGGCAAGGCAACGACCCTGTTCAAGAGCGCCGTCGTCGCCAAGTCCTGCTGGCTGGTGTCGGGCGGCGAGTGCTGAGCGGGGCGGACGATGCACGGCGACCGCGGCTTCTCCCTCGTCGAACTGTCGGTCGTGGTGGCGATCATCGGCCTGCTCATGGCGATCGGCTTCCCCAGCTTCCAGACCTGGCTGCGCAACGTGCAGATCCGCAACGCCGCCGAGTCGCTGCAGAACGGGCTCCAGTTCGCCCGCATGGAGGCGCTGCGCCGCAACGAACGGGTCAGTTTCTGGATGGTCTCGTCGACCAACCCGAGGATCCTCGATGACGGCTGCCTGCGCAGTGCCGACGGCGTTTCCTGGGTGGTCAGCCGCGACAACCCAGCATCGGCCTGCGCGGCCGAGGTCTCGGAGACGGTCGTCCCGCGCATCATCCAGAAGAAGGCGGGCGGCGAGGGCTCGCCCGATGTCACCGTCGGTGCCGCCGATGCCGGCGGTGCGGCGACCTCGTGCATCACCTTCAACGGCTTCGGCCGCATCGAGACGGCCTGCGCCGATGCCGCGGCCAGCCAGCCGCTGGCACGCGTCGTCTTCGCCTCGGCACAGGCCGACGCGAACGTCCGCAATCTCGAAGTTCGCGTCTCGGCCGGCGGCCTGATCCGCATGTGCGATCCGGCGGTCAGCGCCGCCTCCGACCCCCGCAAATGCTGAGCGGCGCACGATGACAACGAGGCCGCCCCCCTCTTCCCGCGCCCCGCTCCGACAAGCGGGCATCGCGCTGATCGAGGCGCTCATCTCGGTGGTGCTGCTGTCGCTCGGCATTCTCGGCCTGATCGCGTTGCAGGGGTCGATGGGGGCCAACCTGACCGACGCCAAGTACCGGGCCGAAGCGTCCTTCCTCGCCAACCAGCTGCTCGGTCAGATGTGGATCGACCAGGGCAACCTGGTCAATTACGCAATCAGCGGCGGCAGCTGCACGCAGACCTATGCGCAGTGCAGCGACTGGCTGACCAAGGTCGGCCGCGACCTGCCGGGAGGCAGCGCCAGCGTGGTCCTGAACGGCACGGCGGTGACCATCACCGTCACCTGGCAGACGCCGGGCGTCGGCGTTCCGCACAACTACGTCCTGTCGGCGAACGTGCTCAGCTAGGGGACGGCGATGCGCAGAGAATCGAAACAGCGACGGACGGCGGCTGGCTTCACCCTGGTGGAGTTGCTGGTGGCGATGGTCATCGGCCTCATTACCGTGGTCGTGATCGGCCAGGTGATGGCGGTTGCGGAAGAGCGCAAGCGCGCGATCACGAGCGGCGCGGACACCACGCTCAACGGTGCGCTCGCGCTGTACACGGTCGAACGCGACGTGAAAAGCGCCGGCTACGGGCTGACCACGGTGCTCAGCGCGCTCGGCTGCGAGATCCGCATGAAGTACGGCGGCGGCCCGACGAAGACCCTGACCATGTCGCCGATCTCGATCATCGATGGCGTCGACGGCGCGCCGGATGCGATCCGGACGTTGGCCAGCGACAAGGTCGGCATTTCGCTGCCGACGCGCGTCACCGTCGATCATGCGGCCGAGGCGGCCAATTTCTTCGTCGAGTCCGACGTCGGCATCCAGGAAAACGACCTGATGGTGGCGGTGCCGGAGACTCCGTCGGCAACCAACTGGTGCTCGCTGTTCGAGGTGACCAAGGACGGCGGTGGCGGCGGAGGTGGCGGCGGCGGGCAGGGGCAGAACCAGGTCCTGCACAGTCCGGGGCAGAGCGAATGGAACCATCCGGGGGGACAGACCATTTTCCCGTCGTCCGGCTATCCGACCAATTCCTATCTGGTCAACCTCGGCCGTTTCCTCGACCACACCTACGACATTGCGGGGAGCAACCTGCGTCTGACCCGGTTCGATTCGGCGACGGGCGCGGCCCCCGCGCAGGACCTGTTCTCGCAGATCGTCCAGCTGCAGGCGGTGTACGGCAAGGACGCCGATGGCGACTGCGTGGTCGATACCTGGGAGGCGACGCAGCCGACGACCATCGCCCAGTGGCAGCAGTTGCGCGCGCTGCGCATCGCCTTGGTCGCGCGCAGCCTGGTTCCGGAGAAGGACGTCGTCACGCTGAACGAGGCCGATCTCGCCGCCGCCGGCAAGTGCAACACGGCGACGCCGAATCCGGCGGTGGTCTGCTGGCGGCCCAACCCCGGCGTCGCCACCAGCGGCGTCGCGATCAAGCTGGATACCACCGGCGCCGACTGGCAGCGCTATCGCTATCGGGTGTTCGAGAGCACGATCCCGGTCCGCAATCTCGTCTGGCTGCAGAAAACGGGGAATCCGGCATGCGCGCTCTGACCCTGGGCCGGCGCGCGCATCGGCAGCGCGGCCTGACGCTGATGATCGTGCTGATCGCGCTGGTGTCGATCTCGCTCGCCACCGTGGCGCTGGTCCGCTCGGTCGATACCGGCACGCTGGTCCTCGGCAACCTCGGCTTCAAGCAGGGCACCACCGCCGCCGCCGACAACGCCCTCGAAAACGCTTCGGCCTGGCTGATGGCCCGCCTGAGCACGGCGCCGGCCGACCTCCACGACAGCCGCTGCGCCAGCGGCTGCTCGGCGCAGGATCCGACCGGCGCCTATTACGCCACCAGCCTGGACGGGCTGGATATCGCCGGCCACGCGAAGGCGGCCACGCGCATCCTCGTCGACTGGGACAACGACAACTGCGCCTATGCCGCCAGCGGTTCTTTCGCAGCCTGCCTCAAGGCGTCGCCGGCGGTTTCGGCGAACGGCTACACGACCAGCTACGTCATCACCCGGATGTGCAAGACGGTCGGCGACGCCAATGCCGTCGGCAACAATTGCGCGCGTCCGACGAACATGATGCTGACGACGCGGCAGATCAACAAGGGCGGCCTCGATTACGGGCGGCATACGGTCCTCTCCGCGGCGGGGGGCGGCGGCAGCGGCCTCTCCGCACTGATGTTCCGCATCGTTGTCCGTTCGCGCGGGCCGCGCAATACGGTCAGCTATACCGAAACCTATCTCAGCGTCGCCGAGTCGTCGTAGAAATGGAGCGCTCCATGGAACCGCGCGCAGCCTTCGTCTTCCGGTCGGGTCGGGTCATCGTCGTCGCCGTCGCCGCTGCCGGACTGTGCAGCATCGTGCCCGCCGCCGCCGCGCCGACCGACCTCGCCGACGGTCCGCTGGCCAACGGGCTGAGCGCAGCGACGACCGTCAAGCCGAACCTGGCGTTCATCGTCGACGATTCGGGCTCGATGGACGACGAGAACATGCCCGACAGCAATGGTACCCACCGTGACGACCGGTGCTGGGGCTGGTACCGGTACAACACGCTCGCCTACAACCCGACGGTGACCTACAAGCCGCCCTACAAGCCGGACGGCGCGGTCTATGCGGACGGCGTCAAGCGCTATCCCGACGCCAGCTTCACCGCGGCCCGGCTGGATGGCTACTTCCCGGTGCCGGGCTACACCTACGGCGGCGACAGTACCTCGAACGCCACGCGGGATCTGTCCAATACCGCCAACCTGCGCACGACGGCAAGCCCGAAGTACTACTACACGACCCCCGTTGCCGCCGGCGACCTGAACAAGACGAGCTGCCTGGCGGATGCGAAGTACGGCGCCGTGACCAACGCCGCCGACATCGCAGCGCCGACCGGCGCCAACGGCAGCGAGGCGGCGAAGACGAACTACGCGAACTGGTACAGCTACTACCGCAAGCGCGCCTACATGATGAAGGCGGCGACGGCCGAAGCCTTCGCCGATCTTTCCGACAAGTACCGCGTCGGCCTCTTCTTCATTTCCAGCAAGGAGAGCGGTTCCGCGGGCGGCGCCTCGATGCCGAACAGCGATCTGAAAGTCGACGACTTCACCGGCACGCATCGCACGAATTTCTTTACCCGCCTGCTGGAGAACCGTTCGGCCGGGTGGACGCCGCTGCGCGCGGCGCTGGCACGCGCCGGGCGCATGTATGCGGGCCAGATCGCCGGCTGGGATCCGGTGCAGTATTCCTGTCAGCAGAACTTCGCGATCCTGTCGACCGACGGCTACTGGAATACCAATTACGAGACCAGTACCTACGGCCCGTACCGGATCGACGGCACGACCGAAGTCGGCAACACCGACGGCGGCCCCGTTGCCGCCGTGCCGGCGTCGGCGACGATCAGCTGGAGCGGCCAGAGCGGCAGCGGCAGCAATGCCTGCTATCGCTTCACCAGCATCACGGTGAACACCGGCAGCGGCCCGGTCGAACTGCTCGATGCGGCGTCGGTGCCGGCGTCGTGCAGCACCAACGGCGACACGATCGGCAACGCGGCGGCGACCAGCATCAACAACCGTACCGGTACCACCGGCTTCTCGGCGACCTTCGACGGCGGCCCGAACCGGCTGACGATCGTGGCGCCGGCGGCGGCCGGCGGACTGACGGTGACGCCGGTCTACAACGTCGTCAAGGACAGCGGCACCAAGTCCCGTACCTTTGCCGCGACCGCCTTCGCCGGCTACGTCGCCGGGTCGGCGGCGTCGGCGACGCTGCCGTACCGCGACGGCAACAACGTCGCCAACACCCTCGGCGACATCGCCTACTACTACTACATGACCGACCTGCGCAGCGCGGCGCTCGGTAACTGCAGCAACACGATCGCTTCGACGAGCTACGGCAACCTGTGCGACAACAACGTGCTCGGCGCCGGCAAGGACGTCAACCAGCAGCAGCACATGACCACGTTCACGATCGGCCTCGGCGCCAACGGCACGATCCTCTACGAGCGCGACTACGAAACGGCTGCCAAGGACGCCGATGCCGCCACGGTCCAGTACTACGACATCAAGAACGGGGCGCCGACCTGGCCGGACCCGATCAACAACAGCGGCGAAGAACGCATCGACGACCTCTGGCACGCGGCGGTGAACGGCCGCGGCACCTACTACAGCGCGGCCAATGCCGAGAGCCTCGCCGACGGCATCCGTTCCGCGCTGGCCGGCATCTCGGCCCGCACCGGCTCGTCCTCGGCGGCCGCGACCTCGACGCTGCAGCCGACCGCGACCGACAACGGCGTCTTCGTCGCCCTCTACCGTACCGTCGCCTGGGATGGCGAAGTGAAGAAGCTGCGCATCGATCCGAACACCGGCGCACTCTCCGGCAGTCCCGACTGGCAGGCCCGTGACCAGCTCGATACGCGCATCGCCGCCGCCGGGGCCGGCCAGGACGGGCGGGCGATCAAGTATTTCAGCGCGGGCGCAACGAACAAGCTGCGCGAGTTCACGTATGCGAACCTGGCGGCGGACGGCAAGAGCGGGCACTTCGACGGCTTCTGCACGAAGACCCCTGAGCCGGACCAGTGCGGCGTCGATGGCAACGACCTCAATGCCACGCAGAAGACGAACGCCAGCGCCGGCGACAACCTCGTCAAGTATCTGCGCGGGCAGGCGACCTACGAGGAGGAGAACGCGAACGCCAATCCCTATTTCCGCGGGCGCGAGCACGTGCTCGGCGACATCGTCAATGCCGTGCCGGTCTTTCAGAAGGAACCGAAGCATACCTACGACGACTACGACACGACCTACGGCGAGTTCAAGACTGCGCAGGCGAACCGCGCGGCAACGCTCTACGTCGCCGCCAACGACGGCATGCTGCACGCCTTCAACGCCGACAGCGGCGCCGAGCGCTGGGCCTTCGTCCCGTCCCAGGTCATGCCCAATCTGTGGAAGCTGGCCGACCGCAGCTACGCGAACAATCACCAGTACTTCGTCGACGGCCCGCCGGCGGTCGCCGACGTCTGCATCCTGCCGACGGCATCGGGCTGTGCCGATGCCGACAGCTGGCGAACGATCCTCGTCGGTGGACTGAACAAGGGCGGCTGCGGCTACTACGCGCTCGACGTCACCGACCCGGCCAACCCGAAAGGGCTGTGGGAGTTCAGCCACGAACAGCTGGGATTCAGCTACAGCGTGCCGCAGATCCTGCGCCGCAAGGACGGCCGCTGGGTGGTGATGTTCTCCTCCGGCTACAACAACATCCCCGCGGGCGGTTGTCCGTCGTCGACCGCCGCCAGCGACGGCAACGGCCACGTCTTCGTTCTCGACGCGATGGACGGCACGCTGCTCGACCGGATCTCGACCTTCATCAACGGCACGACGCCCGCCGGCACGGCGGCGACGCCGAGCGGTCTCGGTCAGTTGAACTTCCATCTCGAGAACGGCAGCCTCGCCGTCGCCGGCCGTGCCTACGGCGGCGACTTGCTCGGCAACGTCTGGCGGATCGACTTCGACGACAACATCGCCCCCGCCGGCAAGGAGGCGACCCTGCTCGCGCAGCTGAAGACGAGCACCGGCATTCCGCAGCCGATCACGATCCGGCCCGAGCTGAACACGGTGCGGGTGTCCAATGCCAACTACAACGCGGTGCTGGTCGCCACCGGGCGCTACCTCGGCACCAGCGATTCCGCCGATACCGCGCAGAACACGATCTACGCGCTGAAGGACACGCTGTCGGCGACGACCATTGGCGACGTTCGCGGGGCGACGATGGTGGAGCGCTCGCTGGCGCAGTCGACCAATGCCGGCGGCCAAACGATCCGTACGGTGAGCGGTGCGGCGATGGACTGGTCGACCAAGGACGGCTGGTACATGGATCTCAATCCGGGCAATGCCTCCCCGGGTGAGCGGGTGAACGTCAATACGCAGGTGGCGTTCAACCTGTGGAAGGTGCCGGCCAACGTGCCCGACGCCAATGTCTGCAATGCGGGCGGCTATGCTTTCCAGTATTCTATCGACCTGAGTACCGGCCTCGCCTTGAATACCGCGACGGACGGTGCCGTTGCCGTCCGCCTCAGTGGCAACGCACTGGTGGTCGGGATCAAGACGGTCCGCCTCCTGAACGGCAAGCTGGTGACCATCGTTACCGATTCGTCGGGGCAGGTTCATATCGACGATGGCGGTCAGCCGAGCTCCTCGCTCAAGGCGTGGCGGACCTCGTGGCGGGAAATTCCCGACTGAGCCGGACCTGAGGCGCTGACGCCGCGACGGCCTCACGTCGGTGACGGGAGGTCGTTTTCTTTTGACGATGACGAAACGCCTGGGCTGTTGTCTGCTGCTGTCTGTCGCATTCCACCTGCTGCTGTTGTGGCTGCCGGGGTTCGCGCCGTCGTCCGGGGGGGCGGCGCGCGGGCGGATCGAGTTGCGGCTGCGCCTGCTCGAAGCATCGCCGGCCATCGCGCTCGAGTCGACCGCCGAACAACTTGCGGCGAATGGGCGGGTCGCCGGCGACTCGGAGGGACGTGAGGCGGAGCCGGCTCCGGATGCCGGTGAGCACAAGGGTTCCGCCGGCGATGAGCCGTCGTCAGCCGCGCCGCTGCCGTTCTTGCCGGCCTCGTTGCCGCGCGGGTTCGACCGGGGCGCCTACCTCGCGGGGGATCGGCTTGACGTCCGGCCCAGCCCCGAGCAGCCGATCGTCATCGGCCTAGACGACCCGCAAGGAATGCGCAGGGACAAGGGGCAGGTGGTGCTGGTCATTTATGTCGGCGCCACCGGCGCGGTGGATCACGTCGATGTCGATGCGGCCGACGTGCCGGCCGATATCGCGGAGTCGCTGGCGGAAATTTTCCGCAACGCGAAGATGCGCCCGGGGATCAAGGACGAGCGGCCGGTGAAGGCACGCATGAAAGTCCTCGTCGAGTTCGAGGTGCGCTGATCCCGTTCTTCTCTTCGCCGGAAAGCTGCTATAATCCGCGTCCGCTGCTGCTGTAGCTCAGTTGGTAGAGCAACTGATTCGTAATCAGTAGGTCGGAGGTTCGACTCCTCTCAGCAGCACCAGAATCTGCAAGGGCTCCCGGTTGTTCGGGGGCCCTTTTGCTTTTCGCTGTTGCGAAGGCCGGGCTCTAAACCTGGATGCTCCTGCCGTGGCGATAGTTGGGCAAAAAAAACGGCTGCCCCGGGAGCGGGGCAGCCGTTGCTTATGGCGGGCGGGGCGGAAGGTCAGTCGGCGCGATAGAACCAGTAAACCTTCTTGCGCATTCCCGGCGGGTTCTGGTTGACCTTGTCGGAACGGATAACGCCTCCTTCCACTCCGCCGCCGCCGCCGCCGATGATCCCGTAGTAGGGCTTCCCGCCAATCATCACGACGCCCGAGGTGACGGTCGGCGACAGGCCGCCGCCGGTCAGTGTGGCCGCGTAGTTGACCGCCTTGGTCGTTCCCGAGGTGTTATCGCGGTTGAAGGCCGGCAGGCCGGTATAGGGGTCGACCGCGTAGCCCAGCGCTTGCCCGAGATTGCTGCAGATGCCCAGCGAGGTGTCGGGTCTCTGCGGCGTATTGGTGGCGAAGAACATCACGCCGCCGACCACCTGCGGCGAATTGACCGTCTTCTCCTCGTCGAGCGTCGTCGTCGCGTCGGTTTCGTTCTTCAGCGAGATGTACCAACCCTTGGCCGTCGATCCCATATCGAACGCGGTGAGCGAGTTGGGGTTTGCATTCACCTCGATGAGATTGCTCTCGACGATCGGGCTGGCGTTGATCGTCGTCGGGTCGCTGCCAATCTGGACTTTGTCGAGGATGCTGTAGAAGCGGTCCTGCACGGCCGCGCCGAAGGTGCCGCTGCCGCCGTAGTAGGCCGGACAGGTGACCGTCACCGGATGCTTCAGCGGTTTCTCCCGGTCGCCGCTGCCCATCGCCACGAAATACGCGGCCTGGCCGGTGGCGATGTCCAGCGTCGGCGCAACCGCCGGGGCGAACAGGAACTTGCGCGCATCGGTGCCGCCGTTGTCATCGACGTCGCCCAGCTTGGCAAGATGGTAGGTCGTCCAGGTCGTTCCCGGCGCTGCCGTCTGGTCGGCATCGAAGCGGAACAGGTTGCCGCCGGTATCCACCGCGTAGATGCGGTCGACGTTGCCGTCGCCGTCGACATCTACCGGCGTCACATCGGCGGTGAAACTGTACTTCTTGACGCTGGCCGGCGGTTGGAGGAAGGCGAGCAGGGCACCGGTATCCATGTCGGCGACATAGACGCCGCGTCCCATCGTCGGGCTGCGGAGGCTCCCGGATGGCTTGTCTTCCTCGGTCGGGTCATAGCCGGCGCCGAAGACGACGGCCTGCTTCGTGACGCCACTACCGCTTTCGACCCCCTTCAAGCGGATCGGCTTCACTTCCGACCAGGTCTGGCCGAGGTCCGAGTAGCCGGTCGAGGCATTGGTAATCCGCCACTGGAACTTGGGATTGGCCGGGTCGGTGACGTTGAGCGCATACACCGCCCGTCCGCCGCGGCGCATCGCCGCGAAGAGCAGCGATTTCGACGGTGCGGTGCTGGCCGTGCCGTCCGGTGTCTGGTAGCCGCTCATCACGCCGTCCCAGAAGTAGTCGCGCTGGGTCGGCGCCGGGGTGATGCCGCACAGCAGGTTGGGGAAGCGGACCTGCGGTTCGTTCAGGTACAGGCGGGACAGCTTGCTGTAGCTGACGAATTCTTCCGGGATGAAGGCCCACAACTCATTGCCGTCCGAATCGGTGGTACCCCCTTTGATCGCGTGCAGCAGGCCGTCGTTCGACCCGTAATAGCCGACGACGCCAGTGCTGCCGCCGTAGTTGAACATCAGCGGGCGCGAATGCAGCACGTCGGCGTGGATGCTGGCGCGGACGTCGGTGAAGGAGTTGTTCTGGTTCTCGTCGTTGACGACGTCCATACCCCGTACCCAGTTGATCAGGTTGGCGGCCGCCACCGTCGTGGTCGCCAGTCCGGGGGTCGCGGTGTAGGTGCCGGACGGGGCGCCCGGGCTCAGCGTGATCGGCCCGAAGGTGAAGGAGCGTCCATCCGCGGCGATGGCGAAGGTGCCGGCGCCGGCCGGGTCTCCGCCCGGGTAGGCCCCGCCGAGCGCCCAGGCGCCGTCGTAGCCGACCGAACCGCTGATCGTCAGCGTCGAACCGCTCAGGTTGGGCGATGCGGCGTTCTTCAGCGTCGCCGTCGCGACCTGGCTGCCGACCGATCGCGTGATGTTCACCGGCTGCGGATCGAGGATCTTTTGTGCGGTCGCGGTACTGTTGGTCAGCGTAAACAGGCGGAAGCAGAAGTAGCGCTGCCTGTCGCTGCCGGTCGTTGGCACCGGCGCCCAGCCGGCGACGAGGTTGTTGCAGTCGGTTCCTTCCTGTTCGATGGTGCGCCCGACCACGTTGTATTCGGTCGGCACGACATTCTTCAGCGTGACCGTCGTCAATCCGGGGGTGATCACGTTGTCTACGCGGGAGCCGGCATCGACGACCACCAGATTTTCCTGGCGCTGGACGCTGGCGCTGTTGCGATCGGTGCCGCCGATCGAGTTGACGCCCGCGGTGGTCGCCGGCGAGACCGGGACCGGGACCGTCAGCGCATAACTGAACGTGCCGCCGCCCGCTGCGTTGACGGTCGCGCCGCCGGCGGCGCTGTTGACGTAGGACTGCGAACCGCCGGTGATCAGCAGCGTATCGCCGACCACGTAGCCGCCCGGATTGGTCTGGCTGGTCGCCGTGGCGGCGCCGGTGGTCCAGTCGCTGACCGTGACGTCGATGTCGGCGAGCGCGAAGCTTCCTTGCGCAACGCTGACCTTCGCGTTTCCGGTGTCGTCGAGCGGCATCTCGGTGACGCCGAAGGTGAACGTGGTGGACGTCGGGACCGAGACGATCGTCTTCGCACCGAGGTATTCCGCCGGCGTCGTAGCGCCGGTGATGGTCACCGTGTCGCCCACCGCGAAACCATGGGCGGCACTGGCGGTCGCGGTGACGGTGTTGCCGCTGCGAGCCAGCGTCACGCTCTTGCCGCCCGGGTTGAGCATGCCGGTGATCGTCGTGTTCGAGGTGGTGAAGGTCTGCGTGTTCAGCGAGGTGCCCGCCGCGCCCGACAGGCAGGTGCCGAGACAGGTGTAGAGGTTGCGACCCGACGCGAACTGGTTGCGCAGCTTGAACGCGGCGCCGCCGCGTTCGACCAGCGGGCCATCAGGGCTGTCGTCGGTACCGGCGACCGGGTCGGGGAAGAAGCTCCAGAACCCCGGCGACTGTTCGGTCGTCCAGTGGCTGACGGCGTTCAGGTCGAGGAAGCCGGTGCCGCCTTCGGCCGTCGTTCGCTGATCGACCGCCGGGTTGTTGTTGCGGTCGGCGAGGAACAGTTTCAGCTTGTCGGTTGACGAGCAGGTCGGATTGGTGACGTTGTCGGCGATCGCTTCGCCGCTGTCGACCTTGTCGTTGCTGTTCTCGTCGCAGTAGCGGGCGAACTTGTATTCCTTGAGGTTGCCGAGCCAGCGCGGGCGTGCGCTGCTGTCGGGGCGGAACATGCCGATGTAAATCTGGTTCTCGAAGGTGCCCTGGGTGTTCACGCTGACCGGCAGCGAGGCCGAGGCGAAGACGCTGTTGACCGCCTGGATTTCGGAAAAGATCTTGGCCAGCGCGACTGACAACTGCGAGGTATTCGCCGCCGGATAGCACTTGCCGCCGCCGGCGGTCGCGACCGATTGCATCACGTAGTGCTGGCCGATCTGTTGCGCACCACCGGTGGTGTCGCCGATGCAGGCGGTGGGGGCAGGGTCGGCCGGGAAGGTGTCGACGGCATAGGTGATGATCTTGTTCATCTTCTTGTGGCCGGGGCGCGCCGGGTCGTCGATCGTCGTCGGCACGCCATACTGGTACATGAAGCGCGCCCATTCGTCGATCATCACGCTGCCTGGCTGGCTGTTGCCGCTGACCGAGATCTGCGTCGTGCTCGCCGTCTCGCCGATCAGTGCTGCGGCGGCGGTCAGGCGGGACGTATCGGTCGAGCCGTCGAGCGAGGTATTGCCGATCCAGACCAGGTAGTTCTTGGCGCAGCCGGCGTTTGAGGATGCCGGACCGCTGTAGGTCGTGGCTGCCGATGTAGCGTAGGCGTGGGTTCCAAGTGCGCTGGCCGGGTTGGCCTTCGTGTCGAGGGCGGCGGAAACGCCGCCGCCGACATCGTAGTAGGCCGTGTTGTTCGTGTAGTCTTCCTTCGTGTCGCGGGCGGCAGTGAATCCCAGCGCCTTGCTGTTGAAGTAGCGGAACACCTCCTCGATCGCGTGATCGCCGTCGGCCGATTGGGCTACCTTGTCCTGCGGCGCGTTCGGCGCCGTGCTCTTGATGTCGTCGAAGACTTCCTTCAGTTTCGCCCGGTTGGTCGCGTTCATCGGGCGCACCGCGAAGCGGACATAGGCGCCTGAGGTGGTTCCCGTGCGCGTATGCATCATGACGCCGACGTTGATGCTGTCGTTGAGCGTGTCGATGACTGCCTTCAGCGCATCGAGTTCGGCCTCGCCCTGCGTCGCCGGCCAGCCGGAGGCGTTGGACCAGTTCGCGCTGTTGTCGAGGAAGATCACGACGTTGGTTTCAGCGCCGGTGACTTGTTCGCCGCCGACGTAGAGGTCGATGTCATCGGCGAACGAGACGGTCGCGGCCGCAAGCAACGCGCCGACTACGGCTCGGGAAATGGTTTTCATGCTCATGATGGCGATGCTCCTCGTCGATCGCACGACGGCGTCAGCTCGTGCAGTAAAGGGCGGAATCGTTGCGGACCTGAATCCCGGTCTCGCTGTTCAGGACGACGTCCGTGCCGGCGGAAAGGCTGGTTTTCGCACCGAGAAAACCGGTGCTGACGGTGGCGGTGAATTGCCAAAGGGTCAGGTAGCAAGGGGCCTTGTCGTCCACGCAAGTTTGATATTGCTGGTGACGCTGCACGAGTAGCGTGCGTTCGGCTTCAAGTTCGGCCCTGACATCATCTGGGGGGTTGGCTGCGAGTAGTGTATTGATTGCAGCAATCCGGGCGCGAATTTGCGGCTGGATGATCCTGGTGATCTTGTCGGTGGCGAAGGTCAGCGACTTCAGGCAGGGTTTCGATACCGTCACCGTGTAGGTTTTCTTCGACGCATCCTCGCCTTCCGGCGAATAGGTGTAGGACGCGGCAGCGACGGCGTTGAGCGTGCCGTTGATGTCCGACGGGTTGATGAAACTGCTGCTCAGAACCTGGTTGACGATGTCATTGGCGGCGGCCAGCGCCTGGTGCCGTCCCTGCATGTTGTTGACCAGTTGCAGGTTGGTTGTGGTCATCCGGATCATCGAGATGCCGATCAGTGTCAGGACGACCAGCATGATCAGGCTGATGATCAGCACCGAGCCGCGCTGGCGCGGATGGGCGAGGGGGATATATGCTTTCATGGTGTCAGCTCTCCCGGCGTCCGGCCATATTGACTAGGCGGACCGTGGTCGTCGACACGCTGCGCTTGATGCTGTCGCCGTACGCTGCCACGGTCTTGGTGCCGAGCGTATGGTTCTGGCTGTCGGTGAAGCCGGTGGTGCTTTCCAGGTCGCGCGCGAGAACGTAGGCCTTGACCGAGACGACGTCGAACCATTCGCGGCCGGCGACGTCGTCCAGCTTCGTGTTGTGGTTGGTCGGAACCCGATATTCGTCCACTGCGCCGTCGCCGTCGGTATCCACGCCGTATTCAAGGTGCAGGTGGTCGATGCCGGGCGCGATCGAGCGGACGGCGAATGCGCCGTTGACCATCTCGGCGAGCTTCAGCGTAGGAATGCCGTCGCCGCCGCCGGAGCAGTTGTTGCAGGTGGCGACGTAGTAGATGTGGGTGACCAGCGGGCGGGCAAGCGCGGTCTGTCCGCAGGACGGATCGGCGCGGTGCAGGGTGAGGTTGGCCGGATTGCTGTGCACCATCAAGCCGGAGGGCTCCGCCGGGCACAGATTGGTCTGCGTCGATACCTGCAGCGCGACCGCGCCCGTGCCGCTCAGGCTCGACGGGGCGACGGCAAGCGTCGAGGCGCGCCGCAGCGCGATGAGATCGGTGCCCGTCTTCAGATTGGGCAGGATGGCGCTGCAGCCGGTGGGGAGCGTGATAGTGGCGCCATGGCCTTCCAGGCCGATTACGGGAACCGGCACCGTCGCCGACGACGGCGGGCCGACGCTCCAGGCCCACTGGGCCTGGATGTCTGCGAGGGTCGATGCGCAGGGGTTGGCGTTGCCGGTGATGTCAGTGTTGTAGCCCAGGTTGCCGACCGGCCAGAGGTCGCCGTAATAGCCGGCGAGGCGGATGTCCTCGGCGATCGCATCGAGTGCGAAACGGCCGTTCTCGATGCGCTGGCTGGTGCGGTTGACCTGTTCTCGGGTGGTCGATGATTGCGCGAACAGGCTGGCCATCGCCGCGGCGATGATGGCGCCGATGGCGAGGACGACCAGCAACTCGATCAGCGTGACGCCGCCCTGCGGGCGGAATGGTCGGATCATGAATCAACTCCCCAGATTCGGAATACGGATTCTTGTGGATACCACGCGCCGCGCCGAGGTGATCGTTGCCGAGCCGCAGCCTTGTGCTGCGGACGGGGAAAATCCCGTATCGCGCCCGCGCCAGGCGATCGAGAAAAGGATTTCCGAGCTCGCAGCGATGGCCTGCACGCAGCCGACTGCTCCGGGAAGGGCAGTCGTCGCCTTGAGCGCGGCATCCCATTCGCACAGGTCGGTGTCGAGGCGGGCGCCGGCGGCGCAGACATAACCGCTGGTGCCGATATTGGTGACGTTGATCCCGGCCGCGATCGCATCTTTCGCACCGGGCTGGTTCGCTTCGAAGCGCTGCGCGATATCCTGGAGCAGTCCCAGTGCCTGCCCCTTGGCGAAGGATTCCGTCTCGGCGTTGAGTGCGCGCGCGTGGAGGCCGGCCAGTCCCAGCAAGCCGATTGCAATAATGAGGATGGTGATCATTACCTCGATCAGCGAGAAGCCCCGCTCGGCGGAATTCGGTTTCGGGGGGGTCATGAACATGCGCCGCTCCTGCTGGTGGGGACGCCGGTAACGTCGATGGTGATGCAGCGTTTGAAGGCCGCGTTGGAGAGGTCGGCAACCTCGATCGACACCAGCGAAGTGATTCGCCCGGTCTGCCCGAAAACGATCGGTCCCGCCGTCGTTTTCCAGGTGAAGCTGACCGTCGGGTAGGGCTGGTGGACGCGCATCGTTTCTGCCGCCGGAGCGGTGACGCTGCAGCTTGCCGCCGTCCCGAAGACCACGCACCAGCCCGACGCCAGGTCGTTGCCGGAGGCCGCCTTGAGGGAGATCGATGCGCTGCGCTTGCCGGCTTCGCTGCGGGCGTACATGACGCTGCTGACCAGATCGAAGGCGGCCGACTTGACCTTCTGCCCCCCGAGCAGGTCTCGCAGCCCGGGGATCGCGAAACCCATGACGATGGCCATCAGCGCCAACACGACCATCAGCTCCGAAAGCGTAAAGCCGCGCTCGCGGCGAGGACGATGCGCTGTGAAACAGGTGCGGGTCACCATTTGGCCACCGGAAGTTTGAGTCCGAACTGGTTGATCGACAGCTCCCCATCTGCTGCCTGGGCCGAGCCGGCGGCCGGGGTCGCCTTGGCTTCGAATCCGGCCATCGTGACGGCCGGTTCAAGACCTGCTGCTGCCTGCAGGGTCAGCGTCTGCGGCGTGATCGTGATCGCATAGCCTGCGGCCTGGACGTCGGGCGGGGTCGTCAGGCCGAGTTCGGTGATGGTTGCCGCGTAGCCTCCCGTTTGTCCGATGCGTACCTCCTGCCGGCTGAATATCTCAAGCAGGAAGGCTTTCGCTGCGGCCCGGTTGGCGTAAACCACGTACTGCCGATACGACGGCAGTGCTATCGCCAGCAGAATGCCGATGATTCCGACGACGACCAGCAATTCCACCACTGAGAATCCGTTTTTCTTCACGTCAACTCCTCTTTTCCCCTCTGCATCGTATTTCCGGCACCGGCAACTTGCATCCGGTCGGCGACGAACGGCTGTTTCCGCAGCATCGGCGGTCGATGCCTTCCTGCTCGTGTTGAGGGCGTGGTACTGCCGCGCATTTTTTTGGGCCGCCACACGACTTCTCGGCGTTTCGAATCCGATTTCCATACGGTACCGTCTGGTCGTGCTACTATTTTCCGGTTCGAATGACCAAGGAGAAGCAGCGATGCAGATTCAAGACAGCGTATTCGTGGTGACCGGCGGCGCGTCCGGTCTTGGTGCCGGTACCGCCCGCATGCTGGTGGAGAACGGCGGCCGGGTGGTGCTGGCCGACCTGCAGAAGGAGGCCGGCGAGGCGCTGGCGCGCGAGCTGGGGGCCGCGGCCCGTTTCGTGGAAACCGACGTTTCCAGCGAGGAAAGTGCCAAGGCTGCGATTGCTGCCGCCGTATCCGGTTTCGGCGGCCTGCACGGCCTCGTGAACTGCGCCGGCGTCGCGCCGGCCGAGAAGGTGGTCGGCAAGGAAGGGGCGCACCGCCTGGCGAGCTTCCAGAAGGTGATCAACGTGAACTTGGTCGGCAGCTTCAACATGATCCGGCTGGCCGCCGAGGCGATGAGCAAGGCCGAGCCGAACGCCGCCGGCGAACGCGGCGTGATCGTCAACACCGCCTCGGTCGCCGCTTTCGACGGCCAGATCGGGCAGGCCGCCTACGCCGCATCGAAGGGCGGCGTCGTGGCGATGACGCTGCCGATCGCGCGCGAACTGGCGCGCTCCGGCATCCGCGTGATGACCATCGCCCCCGGCATCTTCGAGACACCGATGCTGCTCGGCATGCCGCCCGAGGTGCAGGATGCGCTCGGCAAGATGGTGCCGTTCCCGTCGCGCCTGGGCAAGCCGGCCGAGTACGCGGCGCTGGTGCGCCACATCCTGGAGAACGTGATGCTGAACGGCGAGGTGATCCGCCTGGACGGCGCAATCCGGATGGCCGCCAAATAATTTATACTGTCGCCGGTTCGAAGGGCGGGAGGCAGGCTGCCTCCCGCCTTTTTTCATGGGCGGGCGGATGTTTCGGCGATGAGCGGCAATAGTTGTTACCACTGCGGGCAGGGAATCCCCGACGGCACCGACCTCAACGTTTCCATCGACGGCTCGCCGCGCGCGATGTGCTGCCTCGGCTGCCAGGCCGTCGCCCACTCGATCGTCGACAGCGGTCTCGCCGACTACTACCGCAACCGCGACGCGCTGCCCGGCTCGCCGCGCGAGGCGATGCCCGAGGAACTGGGCAACCTGCTGCTCTACGACCACGCCGAGTTCCAGAAGAGCTTCGTGCGCGCGCTCGGCGAGCACGAGCGCGAGGCCTCGCTGATCCTCGAAGGCATCACCTGCGCCGCCTGCATCTGGTTGAACGAGCAACACCTCTCCCGGCTGCCGGGGGTGACCGGCGTCGACATCAACTACGCGACCCGGCGCGCCCGCGTGCGCTGGGACGAGTCCCGCCTGAAGCTCTCTGAAATCCTCGCCGCGGTCGCCGCGATCGGCTATCGCGCCTATCCCTACGATGCCGCGCGCAACGAGGCGCTGGCGAGGAAGGAGCGGCGCAGCGCGCTGTGGCGCGTGTTCGTCGCCGGCTTCGGGATGATGCAGGTGATGATGTACGCGATCCCGGTCTATCTGGCCGAGGACGGCGACATGACCGCCGACATCGAGCAGCTAATGCGCTGGGCGAGTTTCGTGCTCACCGTGCCGGTGGTCTTCTATTCGGCGGCGCCGTTCTTCCGCAACGCCTGGCGCGACCTGCGCCTGTTCCGCGTCGGCATGGACGTGCCGGTCGCGCTCGGCGTCGGCGCCGCCTTTGCCGCCAGCGTCTGGGCGACGCTCACCGCGGCCGGCGAGGTCTATTTCGATTCGGTCACGATGTTCGTCTTTTTCCTGCTCGGCGGGCGCTACATGGAGATGGTGGCGCGACAGAAGGCGGTCAGCGTCACCGAAGCGCTGGCCAAGCTGCTGCCGGCGCTGGCGACGCGGCTGCCGGGCTATCCGGCGAGCCGTGACGCGATGCAGGTGGTGGCGGCCGACCTGCGTCCGGGCGACGTCGTGCTGGTCAAGCCCGGCGAGTCGATTCCGGCCGACGGCGTCGTCCTCGAGGGGGCGAGCAGTGCCGACGAGGCGCTGCTCACCGGCGAGAGCCTGCCGGTGCCGAAGCGTCCCGGCGACCGCCTGACCGGTGGCGCGGTCAACAGCGAGAGTCCGCTGCTGATGTGCGTCGAGCAGGTCGGCGAGGAGACGCGGCTGTCGGCGATCGTCCGCCTGATGGAGCGGGCGGCGACCGAGAAGCCGCGCATCGTCGAGCTCGCGGACAAGATCGCCGCCCGCTTCGTCGCCGCGCTGCTGGTCGTCGCCGGCGCCGTGGCGGTGGTCTGGTGGTCGATCGACCCGGACAAGGCACTGTGGATCACCGTCTCGGTGCTGGTCGTCACCTGCCCCTGCGCGCTGTCGCTGGCGACGCCGGTGACGCTGACGGTGGCCAGCGGCGCGCTGGCGCGCGCCGGTCTGCTGGTGACGCGCGGCCACGGCATCGAAGGGCTGGCGCGGGCCGACCATTTCGTGTTCGACAAGACCGGGACGCTGACCAGTGGACGCATGCGTCTGCTCGAAACGCGGGCGCTCGGCGCGCTGAGCGAAGTACAGTGCCTGGCGCTTGCCGCCGCGCTCGAGCGCTCGTCCGAGCACCCGCTGGCGCGGGCGCTGGTCGAGGCTGCCGGTGCGCCGCAGGCGGCCGTCGTCGTCGACCGCAACGTGCCCGGCAGCGGCGTCGTCGGCGAATGGCAGGGGCGCGAACTGCGCATCGGCCGCCCCGAGTGGGTCGCGGCGGTGCACAGCGAGCCGATGCTGCCGGCCGGCGTGGAGCTGCTGCAGCAGAACGATACGGCGATCGCGCTCGCCGACGAGAGCGGCTGGCTGGCGGTGTTCCGCATCGGCGACGAGCTGCGGCCGGAAGCCGCCGATCTGGTCGCCGAGCTGAAGGCCGCTGGCTGCGCAGTGTCGCTGCTGACCGGCGACGCGCCGCCGGTGGCGCAGCGGGTGGCGGCGCAGCTGGGGATCGACGACGTCCGCGCCGGCGTCTCGCCGCAGGGCAAGCACGAGTTCGTGCGTCACCTGCAGGGTCTGGGCCGGACGGTGGCGATGGTCGGCGACGGCGTGAACGATGCGCCGGTGCTGGCGCAGGCGCACGTCTCGGTGGCGATGGGCGGCGGCGCCGCGCTGGCGCGGACGCAGGCCGATTTCGTGCTGCTCTCGGAGAACCTCGACCACCTGCGCGAAGGCCTGCAGATCGCCCGGCGCACGCTGCGCATCGTGCGCCAGAACCTGGTCTGGTCCTTTGTCTATAATTTCGTGGCCCTGCCGCTCGCCATGTTCGGCTTCATCACGCCGTGGATGGCCGGCATCGGCATGTCCGGCAGTTCGCTGCTGGTGGTGTTGAACTCGCTGCGCCTGCAGCGCGCGGAGGCCCGATGGAAAGTCTCTACCTGCTGATCCCGTTGTCGGTCGTGCTTGTCTTCCTGATTGGCGTCGCGTTCTGGTGGTCGGTCAGGAGCGGCCAGTTCGACGACATGGAAGGGCCGGCCTACCGCATCCTGATGGACGACGACCGACCGCCGACGGAGGCTGCTGCGTCGCAGCAGGATACCCCTTCCGGTCGTGAGGGAAATGCTTGATCTGAATCAAAGACGGCGCCCGGGGCGGAGCGCAAAATCCGCCTCAGTTGGTTTGCGGTTGCCCGGTTTTTGTCGGGCGGAGCAGACCGGTTCGTTTCTCTGTTGGGGTTGGGGTGCGTTGCGACGCACCCTTTTTTTTGCCCAAATCGGGACTTTTTGATTTTGTGCGCCGCAACTTGATATGAATCAAATCGTCTTGAGATGGGTTAAAATACCATCCTCATCGCGCTACCTAGAAATATCAGGGGGGTAGCATGTGTAGCTTTCCTTTTTATCAATAAAGAGGTGGTTCCATGTCGGAAACGCAATCTAACTACAACTATAAGGTAGTGCGGCAATTTGCTGTCATGACCGTCATTTGGGGCATCGTCGGCATGGCGATGGGCGTCTTCATCGCTGCCCAGCTCGTCTGGCCCGACCTGACCTACGGTATCGAGTTCCTGTCCTATGGGCGCCTGCGTCCGCTCCACACCAACGCGGTCATCTTTGCGTTCGGTGGCTGTGCGCTCTTTGCAACCTCCTACTGGTGCGTCCAGCGCACCTGCCACGCCCGGCTCTTCTGCGGCCCGCTCGCTGCCTTCACCTTCTGGGGCTGGCAGGTGGTGATCCTGCTGGCGGCGATCACGCTGCCGATGGGCATGACCTCCGGCAAGGAGTACGCCGAGCTGGAATGGCCGATCGACCTGCTGATCACCGCGGTCTGGGTCTCCTATGCGGTCGTCTTCTTCGGCACCATAGCCAAGCGCACGGTCAGCCACATCTACGTGGCCAACTGGTTCTTCGGCGGCTTCATCCTCGCCGTCGCGCTGCTGCACGTGGTCAATAGCTGCGAGATCCCGGTCAGCCTGTTCAAGTCCTACTCCTGCTACGCCGGTGCCCAGGACGCGATGGTGCAGTGGTGGTACGGCCACAACGCGGTCGGCTTCTTCCTGACCGCCGGCTTCCTCGGCATGATGTACTACTTCGTGCCGAAGCAGGCCGGTCGCCCGGTGTATTCCTACCGCCTGTCGGTGGTGCACTTCTGGGCGCTGATCTTCACCTATATGTGGGCCGGCCCGCACCACCTGCACTACACCGCGCTGCCGGACTGGACGCAGTCGGTCGGCATGCTGTTCTCGCTGATCCTGCTGGCGCCGTCCTGGGGCGGCATGATCAACGGCATCATGACCCTGCAGGGCGCCTGGCACAAGCTGCGCGACGACCCGATCCTGAAGTTCCTGATCACCTCGCTGTCGTTCTACGGCATGTCGACCTTCGAAGGCCCGATGATGGCGATCAAGACGGTGAACGCGCTGTCGCACTACACCGACTGGACCGTCGGCCACGTGCACTCCGGCGCGCTCGGCTGGGTGGCGATGGTCTCGATCGGCTCGATCTACTACCTGCTGCCGAAGCTCTTCGGCAAGCAGGAGATGTTCAGCGTCAAGCTGATCACGGTGCATTTCTGGGTGGCGACCATCGGCGTCGTGCTCTACATCGCCTCGATGTGGATCGCCGGCGTGATGCAGGGCCTGATGTGGCGTGCGGTCAACCCGGACGGCACGCTGACCTACAGCTTCGTCGAGGCGGTCAAGGGCAGCTATCCGTTCTGGACGATCCGCTTCGTCGGCGGCCTGCTCTTCCTCTCCGGCATGGTGATCATGGCCTACAACATGTTCAAGACCATGGCCGGCGGCAATACCGCGGATGCCCCGGTGCTCGCGCCGGCGGGCCATCACGCCTGATTCAGGGAGATAAAACAAAATGCTTACGCACGACAAGATCGAACGTAACCTCGGCCTGATGATCGTCCTGACCCTGCTCGTGGTCAGCGTCGGCGGCCTGGTCGAGATCGTCCCGCTGTTCTTCCAGAAGTCCACGACGCAGCCGGTGCCGGGCCTGAAGCCGTACGACGCCGTGCAGCTGGCCGGTCGTGATGTCTACATCCGCGAAGGCTGCTACAACTGCCACTCGCAGATGATCCGCCCCTTCCGCGCCGAGACGGAGCGCTACGGCCGCTACTCGGTGGCGGGGGAGTTCGTTTATGACCATCCCTTCCAGTGGGGTTCCAAGCGCACCGGTCCCGACCTGCATCGCGTCGGCGGCCGCTACTCCGACGAGTGGCACGTCGCCCACCTGATGAACCCGCGCGACGTGGTTCCGGAGTCGAACATGCCGGCCTATCCGTGGCTCGCCAAGCGCGCGGCCAAGGAGACCGTCGGTGCCGACATCGAGGCCAAGATGAGCGCGCTGTCGAAGGTCGGCGTGCCCTATACCGAGGAAGACAAGAAGGGCGCCAAGGCGGCCATCGGCGACAAGACCGAAATGGACGTCCTGATCGCCTACCTGCAGGGCCTCGGCACGGCGCTCAAGGACACCAAGTAAATCATGGACATCAACGATCTGCGTTCCATCGTCACGGTGCTGTCGTTTGCGGTATTCATCGGCATCGTCTGGTGGGCTTACGGCGGGAACAGGAAGGCGCGCTTCGAGGAAGCCGCCAACCTGCCGTTCGCAGAGGATGATGGCGACCGCGTCCACGCCGGGCCGGCTCGCCTCGAACAAAGGAAGACATCATGAGCGATTTTGTGAATGAGTTCTGGAACTGGTTCGTCATTCTGACGGTCCTGGTCGGCATCGTCGGCTGCTGGGTGCTGCTGTTCGTGCAGAACAAGGCTCCCATCACGATGGGCAAGACCACCGGCCACGTCTGGGACGAGACCCTCGAGGAATACAACAACCCGATGCCGAAATGGTGGAGCTGGCTGTTCGTCATCACCGTCGTCTTCTCGCTCGGCTACCTGGCGCTCTATCCCGGCCTCGGCAGCTACCCGGGAGCCTTCGGCTGGACCTCGGCCGGACAGCACAAGGCCGAAGTCGAGAAGGTGGATGCCGCGATCAAGCCGCTGTTCGACAAGTACCTGAAGATGGACCTGAAGGCCGTCGCCGCCGACAAGGAAGCGATGGAGATGGGCAAGCGCCTGTACCTGACCTACTGCTTGCAGTGTCATGGCTCGGATGCCAAGGGTTCGAAGGGCTTTCCCAACCTGGCCGACGGCGACTGGCTGTACGGTGGCGAGCCGGAGCAGCTGGTCGAAACCATCGGCAATGGCCGCATGGGCATGATGCCGGCCTACGGCGGCAACCCGGATGCGGTCGGCGGCGCTGCCGGTGCCAAGGAAGTGGCGCATTACGTCCGCTCGCTCTCCGGCCTGGCCAACGATTCGCTGCTTGCGGCGAAGGGCAAGGAGAAGTTCGCGGCCGCCTGTGCCGCCTGCCACGGTCCGGACGGCAAGGGCATGCAGGCGATGGGCGCCCCCAACCTGACCGACAAGGTCTGGCTCTACGGCGGTAGCGAGGCGACGATCGTCGAGACCATCACCAAGGGACGCCAGAACAAGATGCCGGCGTGGAAGGAATTCCTCGGCGACGGCAAGGTGCACGTGCTGGCCGCCTACGTCTACAGCCTGTCGGCTGGCGGCGACAAGAAGTAAAGCTGCAACGGTGCGGACCCGCGAGGGTCCGCACTTTTTTTCGACAAGACTCCGCTCCCGATATCCGTCAAAATTGCATGATCCGCATCGCGGAATATTAGTAACTCGTGTAATTCTGAAGAAGATCAGGAATTCCCTCATGAATCAGCCGCAAGACTCCGGCGTCCAGGTTGCCGTCGTCAACACGCAAAGCCTTTACGAGAAGCACAAGAAGGTCTATCCGCGCAGCGTGACCGGCCTCTTTGCCAACTGGCGCTGGGGCATGGTCTGGTTCACCCAGCTCATCTTCTACGGCATGTGCTGGCTCGAGTGGAACGGTCGCCAGGCGGTGCTGTTCCACGTCGTCGAACGCAAGTTCTACCTGTTCGGCCTGGTCCTCTGGCCGCAGGACGTGCTCTATCTGGCCTTCGCGCTGATCATCGGCGCCCTGGCGCTGTTCCTCGTCACCGCCGTCGGCGGCCGGCTGTTCTGCGGCTACGTCTGCCCGCAGACGGTCTACACGGAAATCCTGCTGTGGATCGAGGCCAGGATCGAGGGCGAGCGGCCGGCGCGGATGAAGCTCGACAAGGGCCCGCGCGACGCCCGCTGGTGGCGGCTGAAAACGGTCAAGCATGCGCTGTGGCTGCTGGTCGCGCTGTGGACCGGCTTCACCTTCGTTGGCTACTTCACGCCGATCCGCGAGCTGACCGCAGCCGCGACGACGCTGTCCTTCGGGCCGTGGGAGTGGTTCTGGATCCTCTTCTACGCCGCCTTCCTCTACATGCAGGCCGGCTTCCTGCGCGAGCAGGTGTGCAAGTACATGTGTCCGTACGCCCGCTTCCAGGGGGTGATGTTCGATCCGGACACACTGATCATCTCCTACGATCCGGAGCGCGGCGAGCCGCGCGCGCCGCGCAAGAAGGGCACCGACTACAAAGCGATGGGGCTCGGCGACTGCATCGACTGCGGCCAGTGCGTGCAGGTCTGTCCGACCGGCATCGACATCCGCGACGGCCTGCAGATGGAATGCATCGCCTGCGCCGCGTGCATCGACGTCTGCGACCAGGTGATGGACAAGGTCGGCTACCCGCGTGGCCTGATCCGCTATTCGACCGAGGCCGCGCTCGAGAAGCACTACACCAAGCAGGACATCCTCGCCCACCTGATGCGGCCGCGCACGCTGCTCTACGGCGGCATCCTGGCGGCGATCTGCATCGCCACCGGCTGGTCGATGGCGACGCGCGTGCCGCTCAAGGTCGACGTCATCCGCGACCGCGGCGTGCTCAGCCGCGAAGCCGACGACGGCCGCATCGAGAACCTCTATACGCTGCACATCATGAACACCGGCGAGACGGCGCACCGTTTCGTGCTCGGCGTCAGCGGCCTCGAAGGCATCGACATCGCCGGCGAGCGCCTCGTCGAGGTGCCCGCCGCCAGCCTGAAGTCGGTCAGCGTCGCCGTCCGCGTCGAAGCCGATGCCGGCAAGAAGGGTTCCAACCCGATCCGTTTCGAAGTCGCTGCGCAGAACCACGAAAAGATCGCCGTCAGCGAGAAAGCCACCTTCCTCCTGCCATGAACACGCTCAGCAAAGACAGCAAGCCCTGGTACCGCGAACCCTGGCCGTGGATCCTGATGGCCGGACCGGCGATCGTCGTCGTCGCCGGCTTCGTCACCGCCTGGCTGGCGGTGCGCAGCAACGACGGCCTGGTCGAGGACGACTACTACAAGCAGGGGCTGGCGGTGAACCAGCGCCAGGCGCGCGACCAGGCGGCGGCCGGGCGCGGCCTGGCGGCTGAACTGATCGCCGGCAGCAACGGCCTCGACCTACGCCTTTTCCTGGCGGCGAACGACGGGGCCGCGTTGCCGGAAACGCTGCTGCTGAAGGTGGTTCATCCGACCCGCGCCGGCGCCGACCAGAGCGTGGTGCTGAAGAAGGACGCGGCAGGCTTCTACATCGGCCGTCTGACGGTCCCGCTGAAGGGGCGCTGGCATGTGCTGCTGGAGGACGAGGGGCGCAGCTGGCGCATCGCCGGCGACTGGAACGCCGACGGCCAGGCCGCGGCGAGCCTGAAGGCGGCAGTTTCGGTTTCCAACTAGTACGGGAGGTTACATCATGGCTTGGGAATTGCTGTTTGGTAGCGATATCGGTCTGTTCAGCCTGTTCGTGATCGTGTTCACGATCGGCATGTCGGTCTACTACGCCCGCTTCTTCAAGAAGAAGATGGCCGAGCAGCCGCAGGCCGACTGAGCGGCGCTCGCCGTCACCGATTGCCCCCGCCCGGACTGTTGCGCCGGCCGGGGGCTTTTCATTGGCCGTTACCCTAGGCGACTTCGGCGTGCAGCGTGCGGTAGCAGGCGAAGCGGCGGGGTTCGATCTCGCCGCGTTCGAGCGCGGCGCGCAGCGCGCAGTCCGGCTCGCGGTCGTGGCGGCAATCGCGGAAGCGGCAGTGCCCGAGCAGCGGCTGGAATTCGGGAAACGCCGCCTCCAGCGTACCGAGGTCGAGGTGGTGCAGGCCGAATTCCTGCAGCCCCGGCGAGTCGATCAGGTCAGAGGACTCGTCCAGGTGGTAGAGGCGGGCATGCGTGGTGGTGTGCTTGCCCGAATCGAGCGCCGCCGAAATCTCCCGCGTTGCCGCATTGGCGCCGGGAACCAGCGCGTTCAGCAGCGTCGACTTGCCCATTCCCGACTGGCCGACGAGGACGCTGGTATGGCCGTGCAACCACGGCAGCAAGGCCTTGCCGCATTCGCGCGCGGACAGCTCGACGATCGGGTAGCCCAGGCGGCGGTAGATCGCCAGGGCTTCGCGTGCGGCCGGCAGGCGCTCCTCGAGGTCGCACTTGTTGAGCACGATCAGCGGCCGGATGTCCTGGCTGGCGGCAGCGACCAGGCAGCGCGTCACCAGCTCGTCGGAGAACGAGGGCTCGGTGGCGACGACGACGACGATCTGCGTCACGTTCGCGGCGATCAGCTTCTGCCGGAATTCGTTGGAGCGGTAGAGCAGGCTCGTGCGCTCGGCGATCTTCTCGACGACCCCCTGGCCGTCACCGGTGGCGGCGATCTCGACGCGGTCGCCGCAGGCCAGCTCGCTCTTCTTGCCGCGCGGGAAGCACAGCCGGGTCGCGCCGTCGGCGCATTCGACCACGTACTGGCGGCCGTGGGCGGCGACGACCAGGCCGCGGCTCATTGCGTGGCGGCCTGCTGCAGGCGGGCGATGCGGATCGCCGCGGGCGGGTGCGAGTCGTAGAACAGCGAATGCAGCGGGTCCGGCGTCAGCGTCGCCGCGTTGTCTTCGTAGAGCTTGACCAGTGCGCGCACCAGGTCGTCGCTGCTCGCATGCGCCGCGGCGTAGCGGTCCGCCTCGAACTCGTTGCGCCGCGACAGCAGGCTGCCCAGCGGCGTCAGCGGGAAGGCGAACACCGGCACCGCCAGCGCGAAGAGCACCAGCGCCATCGCCTGCCCGTGCGCCGCCGCGGACTCGACGCCGAGGCCGGCGAAGAACCAGGGCGCGTCGATCAGCTGCCCGAGCAGCGCCAGGAAGGCGAGCGAGACGGCGAACATCAGCGCGATCCGCTGCTGCACGTGGCGATGGCGGAAATGGCCCAGCTCGTGCGCCAGCACCGCCTCGATCTCGGCTGGCTGCAGGCGCTCCAGCAGCGTGTCGAAGAAGACGATGCGCTTGGTCTTGCCGAAGCCGGTGAAGTAGGCGTTGCCGTGCGCCGAGCGCTTCGAACCGTCCATCACGAAGAGCCCGCCCGAGCGGAAGCCGCAGCGCGCGAGCAGGGCTTCGATGCGGGCCTTGGTGTCGCCTTCGGCGAGCGGTGTGAACTTGTTGAACAGCGGCGCGATCCAGGCCGGATAGACGAACAGGATCGCCAGGTTGAACGCGCACCAGACGGCCCAGACGTAGAGCCACCAGCGCTCGCCCATTGCCGCCATCAGCCAGAGCACGGCGAGCACCAGCGGTGTGCCGATGGCGGCGCCGAGCAGCGCTCCCTTCACCAGGTCGCTGACGAACAGCGCCGGCGTCATGCGGTTGAAGCCGAAGCGTTCCTCGATCACGAACTGCCGCCAGGCGGCGAGCGGGATGTCGGCGGCGCCGGAAATCGCCATCACCGACAGGATCAGCGCCAGCCCGTGCCAGATGCCGTCTGCGTGCGCCGACCAGAAGGCGCTCAGCGCGGCGAGCCCGCCGCCGAGCGTGAAGGCGAGCAGCAGCGCGGTGTCGACGGCGAGCCCGGCGAAACCGAAGCGGGTGCGCGCGACCGCGTAGTCGGCAGCCTTCTGGTGGGCGGCGAGCGGTATCCGGCCGGCGAAGCCGGCGGGCACCGCCGCGCGGTGCGCGCGGATGTGCCCGATGTGCCGGCGGGCGAGCCAGATGCGGACGGTGACGGAAAGCGCGAGGGCGGCGAGGAAGAGATTGGTGAGCGTGTCGGCCATGCCGTTGTGACAGAATGTCGTCTTTACGAGTTCAAACGGATTATATGGCACAAGACGCAAACAACCTGGTCTGGCTGGACATGGAAATGACCGGTCTCGACCCCGATCGCGACCGCATCATCGAACTGGCGATGATCGTCACCGACGCCAACCTGGAAACGCTGGCCGAATCGCCGGTGTGGGTCGTGCACCAGCCCGATGTGGTGCTCGACGCGATGGACGACTGGAACAAGGCGACGCACGGCCGCTCCGGCTTGATCGAGCGCGTGCGGGCGTCTACAAAGGATGAAGCGGCGGTCGCCGCCGAGGCGCAGGCCTTCATGGCCGAGTGGGTCGGCCAGCGCGTGTCGCCGATGTGCGGCAATTCGATCTGCCAGGACCGCCGCTTCATGGCGCGCCACATGCCGACGCTGGAGGCGTATTTCCACTACCGCAACCTTGACGTGTCGACGCTGAAGGAACTGTGCCGGCGCTGGAAGCCGGAAGTCGCCAAGGGTTTCGTGAAGAAGGCCGACCACACGGCGATGGCCGACATCCGCGAGTCGATCGCCGAGCTGCGCTACTACCGCGACAACTTCCTCAAGCTATAAGGAGCGAAGATGAAGGGCCACAAGGAAATCATCGCCGAGCTGAACCGGCTGCTCGCCGGCGAGCTCGCCGCCCGCGACCAGTATTTCATCCACGCCCGGATGTACGAAAACTGGGGCTACCGGCGGCTGTTCGAGCGCATCTGGCACGAGATGCACGACGAGACCGAGCATGCCGACTGGCTGATCCGCCGCATCCTGTTCCTCGAAGGCACGCCGCAGATGACGCCGGCGTCGCCGCTGAAGATCGGCCGCGACGTGCCGGAGATGCTGAAGAACGATCTCGCCGTCGAGCATCAGGTCGTCGCCGACCTGAAGGCCGTCATCGCGCGCTGCGAGGCGCTCGGCGACTACGTCACGCGCGAAGGGCTGGAGAAGATGCTCGACGACACCGAGGAGGACCACGCCCACTGGCTCGAGCAGCAGCTCGGACTGATCGGCATGGTCGGCCTGAAGAACTACCTGCAGTCGCAGATCGGCGAGGGCGGCGCCGGCAGCTGATCAGCTGCCGCGCCGGTAGAGGACGAAGCGCTCGCTGCGCTCGCTCGGCCGGCGCATTTCCGCCGCCACCTCCCAGCCGGCGATCTCGAGATTGCGGCCCTGGCTGGCATCCCGCAGCACCAGCATCCAGTTGCAGCGGCCGCTGGCGGTCGCCTTTTCCGCGCGCAGCGGAACGCCCGCGAAATAGTCGAGCAGCGCCCGGTTCGCATCCGACATGTTGCGCCCGATGACGCAGCCGTACTTCGCCGGCAGCGCGGCCTTGAGCGCGGTGCCGATCGAGCGGTAGCTCTTGCCGTACTCGATCCACGGCAGCCACAGCGTCATCAGCAGCAGCCACAGCGCGGTCAGCCCGCCCAGCCAGTGCACCAGTCCGCGCCAGGGGGAACGCTGGCGCTGGCCGGTGGTCAGCATCCAGCCCCAGGCCAGCGTAACGACGACGGCGAGTGCGAACGGCAGCCAACGGAATTCGCCGACGAAGCCGGGGGCCAGTTTGACGACGCGCTCGGCGAGGCGCTCCGGCCAGCCGGCGACCATCGCGCTCCAGCCGATCCAGGCGAGGACGCAGAAGAAGCTGAAGGTCATCACGCCGAACCAGTCGAAGGCATTCGCCGCGCCGCGGCGCAGCGTCGCGACGCCGGGGGCGGCAAGCAGTGCCAGCGGCGGCAGCAGCAGCAATGCCGAACTGCTGCGTGCCTCGAAGGTGACCGACAGCGTCAGCCAGACCGCGGCGGTCGCCAGCAGCGGCAGCCGGTAGCAGGGCGCGTGCAGCAGGCGGCGCTTCGAGCGCAGCGTCCACAGCGCCAGCGGCAGCGCCGGCCAGGCGAACCAGGGCAGCATCGCCAGGTAGTTGCCGGCGGTGGCGGCCATGCTCGCCGGCTTGCCGATCTGCGCCAGTTCGCCGTGCAGCCATTGCGCGAAATAGCCCGGCTGCAGCGCGGCGAGGATGATCGGCCACGGCGTCGCGATCGCGGCGCCGAGGCAGGCGCCGCCGAGCAGGGCCTTGCTGGCGGTGGCCCGGTCCGGTGCCAGCCAGAAGGCGGCGAGCGCCACCGGCAGTAGCGCCAGCATCGGCGCGAAGCCGTTGCCGAGGAAGCCGAGGCCGAGTGCCAGGCCAAAGATGATCGCTGCGCGTTGCGGCTTGCGCGGAATCAGCGCCAGCGCCCAGTAGGCGGCGGCATGGCCGGCCAGCGCGACCAGCATCGGCTGCGCCTCGTGCGCATGGACGAGGAAGCCGAGGCAGCCGGCCATCGCCAGCACGCTGGCGATGGCGAACTCGTGCGGCGCCGGTTCGTCGTGATGCCACTCGCGGCCGGCGCGGTAGAGCAGGAACAGCGTCAGCGCGACCCAGAAGCCGCTGGCCAGGCGGATCGCGTCGTGCAGCGGCAGCAGCCAGGAGAAGAGGGCGCCGGTCAGCGCCGCCGTCCAGTAATAGAGCGGTACGTCCGGATAGGGGCGGTCGGCGAGATAGGGCGCCAGCCAGTGGCCGCGCTGCAGCATGTCGGCGACGACGCCGATGGTGATCGCGTCGTCGCTCTTCCAGGGATCGTGCCCGATCAGCCCGGCGAGGATGAAAACCGCGAGCAGCGCCACCAGGGGCCAGCCCCGGGGCGGCAGGGGAAATCCGCTCTTGATCGGTTCGATCATCGTTCAGGGCAAATGAAAAAGGCAGCCGGTGGCTGCCTTTCTGCCGGCGCAGGTCGCGATCAGGCGGACTTGCGCAGGTTGCCGAACTTCTGGTTGAACTTCTCGACGCGGCCGGCGGTGTCGACGATCTTCTGCTTGCCGGTGTAGAACGGGTGGCAGGCCGAGCACACTTCGATGTGCAGCGGCTTCTTCATGGTCGACTTGGTCTTGAAGACGTTGCCGCAGGAACAAGTCACCTGGATCTCTTCGTAATCGGGATGGGTACCGGTTTTCATGGGGTTTCCTTTCGGTTCTATCGGCCGGCGGATGTGACCGGCCCCAGCAAAACGCGCGATTATCCTCGAATATTCGAGGAAAGTCCAGCCCTAGCGACCGCCGCGCATCGCGTCGAAGAACTCGTTGTTGTTCTTCGTCGCCTTGACCTTGTCGAGCAGGAAATCCATCGCTTCCAGATCGTCCATGTTGTACAGCAGCTTCCTGAGGATCCACATCTTCTGCAGCACGTCGGGCTTGAGCAGCAGTTCCTCGCGGCGCGTGCCGGAGCGGTTGACGTTGATCGCCGGGTAGATCCGCTTCTCGGCCATGCGCCGGTCGAGGTGGATCTCCATGTTGCCGGTGCCCTTGAATTCCTCGTAGATCACGTCGTCCATGCGGCTGCCGGTGTCGATCAGCGCGGTGGCGATGATCGTCAGCGAGCCGCCTTCCTCGATGTTGCGCGCGGCGCCGAAGAAACGCTTCGGCTTCTGCAGCGCGTTGGCGTCGACGCCGCCGGTGAGTACCTTGCCGGAGGCCGGCTGCACGGTGTTGTAGGCGCGCGCCAGACGGGTGATCGAGTCGAGCAGGATGACCACATCCTTCTTCATCTCGACCATGCGCTTGGCCTTCTCGATCACCATCTCGGCGACCTGGACGTGACGGGTCGCCGGCTCGTCGAAGGTCGAGGCGACCACCTCGCCCTTCACGGTGCGCGACATTTCCGTCACTTCCTCGGGGCGTTCGTCGATCAGCAGCACGATGAGCACGGCTTCCGGGTGATTCTCCGAGATGGCGTGGGCGATATGCTGCAGCATCACCGTCTTGCCCGACTTCGGCGGGGCCACCAAGAGGCCGCGCTGGCCGGCGCCGATCGGGGCGATCATGTCGATGATGCGGCTGGTCTTGTTCTCCTCGCCGCGCATGTCGCGCTCGAGCTGCAGATGGCGCGTCGGATGCAGCGGCGTCAGGTTCTCGAACAGGATCTTGTTCTTGGTCGCTTCCGGCGGCGCGTAGTTGATGCGGTCGACCTTGACCAGCGCGAAGTAGCGCTCGCCATCCTTCGGCGTGCGGATCTCGCCTTCGATGGTGTCGCCGGTATGCAGGTTGAAGCGACGGATCTGCGACGGGCTGACGTAGATGTCGTCGGTGCCGGCGAGGTACGAGATGTCCGGCGAGCGCAGGAAGCCGAAACCGTCCGGCAGGACTTCCAGCGTGCCGTCGCCGAAGATGCTCTCGCCCTTCTTCGCCTGGTTCTTCAGCAGCGCGAAGATCAGTTCCTGCTTGCGCAGGCGGTTGGCGTTCTCGATGCCGTTGGCCGTGGCCATTTCGAGCAGCTGGCTGACGTGATAGTTCTTGAGTTCGGAAAGGCGCATAGGGCGGATGGATGTGTGGCGATGGCGCAGCGCGAACGGCTGCCGGGAAGGATCGGAACGGTAGGGATTGGAGTTGCGACTACGGAAACTGCACCTGAAAGCCCGGGGCGGGCGGGGCGTTTTCTTCTTTTCCCGCGCCGTGCGGGGCTTTCAGGGGGGAGACTAGCGGGATTAGAGGTTGCTGTCAATGAAGGCGGTGAGCTGACCCTTGGACAGCGCGCCGACCTTGGTCGCCTCGATGTTGCCGCCCTTGAACAGCATCAGCGTCGGGATGCCGCGGATGCCGTACTGCGCCGGCGTCTTCTGGTTGTCATCGATGTTGAGCTTGGCCACCTTCAGCTTGCCGGCGTATTCCTTGGCCACTTCGTCGAGGATCGGCGCGATCATCTTGCACGGGCCGCACCATTCGGCCCAGTAGTCGACCAGCACCGGCTGCGGCGACTGCAGCACCTCGGTCGCGAAGTTGTCGTCGGTGACGTAGTGGATATGCTCGCTCATCGAAAAAGCCTCGTTGAATGCTTGGGGAAAGTTTTGAACGGAGTGGAAGTTCCGGGAAGGAATTTGTCCGACAGCGGCATCGTAGCGAAAAACCTCCGGCATGGGAAGCAAGGCGGCGCCGACCGCGGGCACCGTCGGTCGCGTCAACGGCGGCGGCCGCCGCTGCCGGCCGGAGCGCATATCCGGCCAACCCGCGCCGATGCTGCGATGCGGTGATGCTACTGGTATGGGCTGCGGTCGGATTGACAATAGCCAGTAAAATCAATAGAATGCGTTTGTTGCTGCGGCGCAGCACACCTATCCGGCGCCTTCGATCGTGCCGGATTGCCCGCCCCAAGGGCATCCCGGCATCCCCGCCGTTCTCTTCAACCCCCCTGCTGCGCCACCCCATAACCGTTAGCCGCACGGAAGTGCTCGTGCGACGACACAGTGAAGGAGAAAAGCATGTCTGCAACGATCGATCTGAAGCCCTCGATGCTGCGTGCCACGACCGTGGTCGCCGGCGTTTTCCAAGTCATCCTGATGGCCGCCGGCGTCTTTTTCATCGTCGCCCTGCTCGGTCTCTATCGCGGCGACAGCCGCGCGCTCGAGCATCTGCGCGTGCTGCTGCCGCAGGAAACGGCCGCCGCCGCGCTGCCGGCAGCGGCGCCGGAGGCCGTGCCGGTGTCCGAGGCGCCGGCCGCCGACCCGCTGACGCCGCGCATGCGGGCGGCGCTGGAGTCGGTGGCTCGCCGCTACCGCGTGTCGATGGATGCGCTCGAGCCGATCTTCGGCGCCGCCGAGATCGCCGGCCGCGACCTGCGCCTCGATCCGCTGCTGATCGTCGCGGTGATCGCGGTCGAGTCCCGCTTCAACCCGTTCTCGGAAAGCGTCGTCGGCGCGCAGGGCCTGATGCAGGTCATGCCGCGCTTCCATCAGGACAAGCTGCCGAAGGGCGCCGACGAGCTGTCCTTCTTCGATCCGGTGGTGAATGTCCGGGTCGGCGCGCGCGTGCTCAAGGAGTCGATCCAGCGCAACGGCGGCCTGATCCCGGGCCTGCAGCAGTTCGCCGGCGCCGCCGACGACGCCGAGCAGCGCTACGCCGGCAAGGTGCTCGCCGAGAAGGCGCGCCTGGAGTCGGTCGCGGCCCGCCTGCGCGCCCGCAGCGCCTGATCCTGCCGGGTGTCGGCGACGCCGGCGCCGGGCCGCTGGCTCGCGGCGCCGGCGGTGGATGCGCTATAGTTGGCGTCCCAGCCGGAGAGTGCCCTTATGACCTACGTCGTCACCGAAAACTGCATCAAGTGCAAATACACCGACTGCGTCGATGTCTGTCCGGTCGATTGTTTCCGCGAAGGGCCGAACATGCTGGTGATCGACCCTGCGGAGTGCATCGACTGCACGCTGTGCGTGCCGGAATGCCCGGCCGAGGCGATCTTCGCCGAGGATGACGTGCCCGACACACAAAAGGCCTTCATCGCGCTCAACGCCGAACTGGCCAAGACCTGGCCGGCCCTCACCGAGCGCAAGCCGGCGCTGCCCGACGCCGACGACCAGAACGGCGTTCCCGACAAGCTGAAGGACCTGCTGCGCTGATGTCCCGATGACCGTCTCGGCGCACGCCCTGCCGCCGGACGAGGCCTGTCTCGACCACGCCGCCGGCCTGCTGCTGCAGGCCGGCGCCGGCGACCTGCCCGACCTTTCCCGCCACCTCGTCCTCGTTTCCTCGCTGCCGCTCGCCGCCGAGCTGCGCGCGGCGCTGGCGCGCGCCGCCGGCCGGGCGCTGCTGCTGCCGCAGTTCGACACGCTGCGCCGCTGGGCGAACGGCGCGCCGCTGCCGGACATCCCGTCGCCGCTGCCGGAGAGCGAGCGGCTGGTGCTGCTGCACGCGGCGCTGGCTGCCCGCGGCTGGTTCGACGACAGCGCGCTGTGGGGCATCGCCGGCGAGCTGGCGGCGCTGTCCGACGAGCTGTCGGCGGCCGCCGTGCGCCTGCCCGACGACGAGGCGGCACTGTGCGCGCAGCTGGAGCGGGCCTACGCGCTGCGCGCCTCGGCGCCGCTCAATTTCGAGGCGCGGGTGGTGCATGAGATGTGGCGCGCGCTCGCCGCCAGCGGCCGCCCCGATGCCCCGTCGGTCTATCGCCTGCGCCTCGCGCGGCTGGCCGAGGCGGCGGCGCGGCCGCTGTTCCTGCTGCTCGACGGTCCGCCGGCGGAGCGGCTGACGCCGGCGGAACTGGAATTCGTCGACCGCTACGCGGCACGGCAGCCGGTCGTGCTGTGCGCACCGGCGACGCGCGACGCGGCGGCGACGCCGCTCGCCGCGGTGCTCGCCGCCGCGTGGCCGGAGGCCGCCGCCGAGGCGCCGCCGCTGCGCGAACGCGCGTTGCGGCTGGCCGGGGCGCAGCCCGCCTCGCCGCTGGCGGCGCGGCTGCAACTGGTCGCCGTCGGCGGCCGCGAGCAGGAGGCGGAAGCTGCCGCGGCGCAGGTCTGCGCCTGGCTCGGCGCGGGCTTGCGGCGCATCGCGCTGGTCGCCGAGGACCGGCTGAGTGCGCGCCGGCTGCGTGCGTTGCTCGAGCGGCGCGGCGTGCTGGCGGCCGACGAGACCGGCTGGAAACTGTCCACCACGCGCGCCGCCGCGACCATCGACGCGCTGCTGGAAACCGCTGCCGGTGGCGCCTACCACCTCGACCTGCTCGACCTCTGCAAGTCGCCGCACCTGTTCGCCGATGTCCCCGGCCCTGCGCGCGCGGCGGCGGTGCTGCTGCTGGAGCGGGCGATCCGCGCCGCCGGCGCGCGCGGCGGGATCGCCGCCTTCCGCGGCGCGCTGGCCGATTGCCGCGACGACGATGCGCAGGCCGGCGCGGCGCGCACCCTCGCCGCGGCCCTGCTCGACCGGCTCGAGGTCGCGCTGCGCATCCTCGGCGGCAAGCCGGTGCCGCTGCCACGCTGGCTCGACCGGCTGACGCGCGCGCTGCAGGCGGTCGGCGCCGATGCCGCGCTCGCCGCCGACGCTGCCGGCGGCGAACTGCTCGAACTGCTCGCGCAGCGCCAGGCCGAGCTTGCCGGCAGCGAGGCGGCGTTCGCCTTCGCCGCCTGGCGCGACTGGCTCGACCGCGAGTTCGAGGCCGGCGCCTTCCGCGACCGCGGCATCGCCAGCCCGGTCGTCATGCTGCCGCGCCACGACGTCCGCCTGCGCCGCTTCGAGGCGGCGCTGGTGCTCGGTGCCGACGCCGAGCAGCTGTCGGCGGCGGCCGGCGGGAGCTTCTTCAACCAGGCGGTGCGCCGCGACCTCGGCCTGCCGACGCGCGAGGACGCCGAGCGCGCGCTGCGTCGCGACCTCGAATTGCTGCTGGCGACGGTGCCGCGCGTCGTCGTCACCTGGCGGCGCGAGGAAGCCGGCGAGGCCCGGCTGCTGGCGCCGGAGTTCGACTTGCTGTCCACGCTGCACCGGCTGGCCTGGGACGATGACCTCAGGCGGCCGCCGCTGCCGCCGGCGGCAGCGGCGCCAGTCGATCCGGCGACGGCGCCGGCGCTGCCGCGGCGGGCGCGGCCGACGGTGCCGGCGGCGCAGGTGCCGGCGCGCGTTTCGGTCAGCGGGCTGGCCTCGCTGGTGGCCTGCCCCTACCAGTTCTTCGCCCGCCACGTGCTGCACCTGAACGAGCTCGACGAGGTCGCCGAGGAGCTGGAGAAGAGCGACTACGGCCAGCTCGTGCACCGCTCGCTGGAGCGTTTCCACCAGGCGCATCCCAGCCTCGCCGAAGTCGACGACGCAGCCGCGCTGGCGGCGCTTGCCGCTGCCGTCGAGGACGTCTTCGCCGCCGCCGAGGCCGACAACTGGCTGGCGCTCGGCTGGCGGCTGCGCTGGCAGCAGCGGCTGCCGGCCTATCTGGCTTGGCAGCGCGAACGCGAGGCCGCCGGCTGGCGCTGGCAGGCCGCCGAAGTGCGCGCGGCGAAGTCGCTGCCGCTCGCCGACGGCACCGCGGTCGAGCTCTACGGGCGCATCGACCGCATCGACGGCGGCCCGGACGGCGCCGGCCTGCTCGACTACAAGGCGAAGAAGCTCGTCGACCTGAGGAAGGGGCTAGCCGACGACCTGCAGCTGCCGGCCTACGCGCTGCTGCACGACGGTGCGGCCGAGGCCGCCTACGTCGCCCTCGACGACGAGCGCATCGACGTCGTCCGCTGCGCCGGCGACCTCGCCGCCGCAGCCGCGGCGCAGGGCGCGCGGCTGGTCGCGGCGATCGGCTCGATGCGTGCCGGCGCCGCCTTGCCGGCGCATGGCGTCGACCGCGTCTGCGCCTGGTGCGAGGCGCGCGGATTGTGCCGGAGGGACCATGTCGTCGACGCCTGAGCCGGCGCCGGATTTCTCCGCCGCGCTCGACCCGGCGCGCAGCGCCGTCGTCGAGGCCTGCGCCGGCAGCGGCAAGACCTGGCTGCTGGCGTCGCGCATCGTCCGCCTGCTGCTCGCCGGCGCGCAGCCGGCCGAGATCCTGGCGATCACCTTCACGCGCAAGGCCGCCGCCGAGATCGAGGAACGCGTCGTCGACTGGCTGCGCCTGCTCGCCACCGCGGCCGACGACGAGGCCCGGCGCTTCCTCGCCGAACGCGGCGCCGGCGACGACGCGGCGACGCTGCGCCGCGCGCGCGGCCTCTACGAGCGGGTCACCGGCGCGCCGCCGGGGCTCGCGGTGAACACCTTCCACGGCTGGTTCCTGCAGCTGGTCGCGGTGGCGCCGCTGTCGGCCAACCTCGCCGGAACGACGCTGGCCGACGACGGCGAGCGGCGCTTCGAGGAGCTCTGGCAGAGCTTTGCCCGCCGCCTGCAGCGCGACCCGGCGGGTGCCGCGGCGCAGGCCTTCGTCCGCCTGCTCGCCACGGTCGGCCTGGCCAGCACGCGCACGCTGCTGGCGCGCGGCATGGCGCGCCGCGCCGAGTGGCTGGCGCATGTCGGCGGCGAGGCCGAGCCGGTGGCGGCGGTGGTCGGCGGGCTGGGCGAACTGTTCGGCGTCGCCGGCGATGGCGCGGCGCTGGCCGCTTTCTTCGCGCCGGGCTGGGATGCGGAATTCCACGCCTACCTCGGCTTCCTCGAAATGAGCGAACTGGACAGCGATCGTCGCCTCGGCGCGCAACTGGCGGCGGCGCTGGCGGGCGAACAGGCGTTGGACGAGCGCTTCGCCGCCGTCGCCGGCGTCCTCCTCACCGGCACCGGCACGCTGCGTTCGCGCAAGCCGTCGAAGACGCTCGACAAGCGCTTCGGCGCCGACGCTGCGGCGCGCTTCCTCGACCTGCACGCGGCGCTCGGCGCGCGCCTGCTCGACTGTCTCGCGCAGCAGCAGGAGGAGAAAAACCTTGCCTTCAACCGCGACGCGCTGACCGTGCACAACGCCTTCCTCGCGCACCTCGACGCCTTCAAGGCCGAGCGCCGGCAGATCGACTTCGTCGACGCCGAATGGCGCGTGCTGGGGATGCTCAACGACGAGGCCAGCGCCGCCTTCGTCCAGGCCCGGCTCGACGCGCGCTACCGGCACGTGCTGCTCGACGAGTTCCAGGACACCAACCCGCTGCAATGGCAGATCCTGCAGGCCTGGCTGGCGGCCTACAGCGATGCCGCGCGGCCGTCGGTGTTCCTGGTCGGCGACCCGAAGCAGTCGATCTACCGCTTCCGCCGCGCCGAGCCGCGCCTGTTCGCCTGCGCCACCGAGTTCCTCGCCGCGCACTTCGCCGCCGCGCGCCTGACGCAGGACGCGACGCGGCGCAACGCGCCGGCGATCGTCGACGTGGTCAACGCGCTGTTCGGCGCCGAGCCCGGCTTCCGGCCGTTCCGGCCGCAGCATTCGCTGGCCGCCGGCCTGCCCGGGCGCGTCGAACTGCTGCCCTTGTGCACGGACGAGGACGTGCCGGCCGGCGACGCCGCCGGCGCGGCGGCGACGCCGGCGGCGCTACGCGACCCGCTGCGCGAGCCGGCGGCCGACGCCGCCGACCGCCGCCGCGAGCGCGAGGCCGGCCAGCTTGCCGAGCGCCTCGCTGGCATGCTCGGCCGCACGCTGGTGCGCGACGGGGCGGCCGAGCGGTCGCTGCGCCCGGGCGACGTGCTGCTGCTGGTGCGCACGCGCGCCCGCATCAAGCCGGTCGAGAAGGCGCTCGCCGCCGCCGGCATCCCCTTCGCCGCGGCGTCGCGCGGCGGCCTGCTCGACGCGCTGGAAGTGCGTGACCTGGTCGCGCTGCTCGAATTCCTGGTGACGCCGGCGGCCGACCTGCAGCTCGCGCACGCGCTGAAGTCGCCGCTGTTCGCCTGCAGCGACGACGACCTGCTGCGGCTCGCGGCGCGCGCCGAGGCCGGCTGGCGCGCGCGGCTCGTCGCCCTCGCCGGCGAGGGCGGCGGCAGCGCCGCGCTGCGCCGCGCGGCGCGCCTGATCGAGGCCTGGCTGCCGGCCGCCGCGCGGTTGCCGGCGCACGATCTGCTCGACCGCATCTACGCCGAGGGCGAGGTGCTCGCGCGCTACCGCCTGGCCGTGCCCGAGGCGCGGCGCGGGGCGGCGCTGGCCAACCTGGAGGCGCTGCTGCTGCTCGCGCTCGACCTCGACGGCGGCCGCTACCCGAGCCTGCCGCGCTTCATCGACGAGCTGCGCGCGCTCGTCCGCGCCGCCGGCGACGATGCGCCGGACGAGGGCGAGCTCGCCGCCGACGAGGCGGTCGCCGCCGACGGCCGCGTGCGCATCATGACCATCCACGGCGCCAAGGGGCTGGAGGCGCCGCTGGTCTGGCTGCTCGACGCGAACGCGCCGCCGCCGTCGGACAAGGCTTGGGAGGTGCTCGTCGCGTGGCCGCCGGAGGCGCCGCGGCCGACGCATTTCTCCTTCGTCGGCCGCCGCGAGGAGCGCGGCGCCTCGCGCCAGGCGCTGTTCGAGGCCGAGGCCGCGGCCGCCGCGCGCGAGGAGCTGAACCTGCTCTACGTGGCGATCACCCGCGCCAAGCAGATATTCATCGCCAGCGGCGTCGCCAACGCGCGCAAGGGCGACGCGGCGAGCGCCTACGACCGGCTGCAGGCGGCGCTGGCGCGGCTCGGCGCAGAGTCGGCGTACGGCGACGAACTGGCGTCGGCGGCGGTGCTGCCGGCGCTGGCCGTCGGCCCGGCGGCCGCACCGGCGCCGTCGCCGGCGCTGCCGGCCGTCGGCGAACGGCGCGAGGCGCCGGATGCGGCGGCGCGCTTCGGCATCCTGGTGCACGCGATCCTCGAGCGGCGTACCGAGGCGCGCGCCGACGAGGGCTGGTGGCGCGCGCTCGGCTACGCCGACGTCGAGGCGAGGCGCGCCGGCGTCGTCGCCGAACGCCTGCTGGCGGCGCCGGCGCTGCGCCGCTTCTTCGACCCCGCCTGCTACCGGCGCGCCTGGAACGAGATGGAGATCGCCGGCGAGGACGGCACGGTCGGCCGCATCGACCGCCTGGTCGAGGACGACGAGGCCTTCTGGGTGCTCGACTACAAGAGCTCCGGGCCGGACACGCCACGTCTCGACGACTACCGCGCGCAGGTTGCCGCCTACTGCCGCGCGCTGGCGGCGATCTTCGCCGGCAAGCCGGTGCGCGGCGCGCTGATCTTCGCCGACGCGACGCTGCTCGAAATCAATTGACGGGACGGCGCGGCAAGTCCTTCCGCAAAGCAGTGACTTGGGATAGGATCGCAGGGCAAACGGTCGTTTGAGACGCCGTTCGAATAACACCGGTAACAGGGGATTACAAAATGCAAGTGCGGGAAATTCTTCGCCTCAAGGGGGCGACGCTGTTCACGGCGACGCCGAACGAGCTGCTGGCCGAGGCGATCAGCGCGATGGCGGACCACGACGTCGGCTCGCTGGTGGTCATGGACGGCGGCGCCATGGTCGGCATGCTCACCTTCCGCGAGGTGCTGCAGGCGGTCAATCGCGAGAAGGGGCGGCTGGAGGGCATCACCGTCGGCGACGTGATGGTCCGCGATCCGGTCACCGTGCCGCCGTCGATGCCGGTCGACGAGCTGCGCCGGCTGATGATCGACAAGCATTCCCGCTACCTGCCGGTGATGGACGGCGGCGTGCTGCAGGGCGTGATCTCCTTCCTCGACGTCGCCAAGGCCGTGCTCGAAGAGCAGAGCTTCGAGAACAAGATGCTGAAGAACTACATCCGCAACTGGCCGGAGGGCGAGCAGGCCCAAGGCTGATTGCGGGGAACAGGACCCCGGGGCCGCCCTGCCGGGCGGCCCATCATAAATTCGAACAAACCTGAAAAACACCTGGAGGACAGATGGAAAAGATTTGGCTGAAGAGCTATCCGGACGGCATTCCCGCCGAGATCGACATCAACACCTACAAGTCGGTCGCCGACCTCTTCGAGCAGGGCGTCGCCAAGTATCGCGACAAGGTCGCCTACATCAGCATGGGCGTCGAGCTGACCTACGGCGACGTCGACCGTCTGTCGCGCGACTTCGCCGCCTGGCTGCAGTCGGTGCTGAAGCTGCCCAAGGGCGCGCGCGTCGCGCTGATGATGCCGAACACGCTGCAGTATCCGGTATGCATGTTCGGTGCGCTGCGCGCCGGCTACGTGGTGGTCAACTGCAACCCGCTGTACACGCCGCGCGAGCTGGAGCACCAGCTCAAGGATTCCGGCGCCGACGTGATCGTCATCATGGATAACTTCGCGGCGACGCTGGCCGAGGTGCTCGAGCGGACGCCGGTCAAGCACGTCGTGCTGACCAGGATGGGCGACATGCTTGGCGGCCTCAAGGGCGCCATCGTCAATTTCGTCGTCAAGCACGTGAAGAAGCTGGTGCCGGCCTACCGCCTGCCGCGCGCGGTGTCGCTGAAATCGGTGCTGGCCAAGGGCGCCGGCGCCGGGCTGCAGAAGGTCGAGATCGGCCACGACGACGTCGCCTTCCTGCAATACACCGGCGGTACCACCGGCGTTTCCAAGGGGGCCATGCTGGTCCACCGCAACATCGTCGGCAACGTGCTGCAGGCCTATGCGTGGATCAAGCCGGCGATCAAGGAAGGCGAGGAGTGCATCATCACCGCGCTGCCGCTCTACCATATCTTCGCGCTGACCGCGAACTGCTTCACCTTCTTCCAGATCGGCGCCAGGAACGTGCTGATCGCCAACCCGCGCGACATCCCCGGCTTCGCCAAGGAACTCGCCAAGCACAAGTTCACCGTGATCACCGGCGTGAACACGCTGTTCAACGCGCTCTTGCGCAACGAGGCCTTTTGCGCGCTCGATTTCTCCAACCTGAAGGTGACGCTGGGCGGTGGCATGGCGGTGCAGAAGGCGGTCGCCGAGAAGTGGAAGCAGGTCACCGGCAAACCCCTGCTCGAAGCCTACGGCCTGACCGAGACCTCGCCGGCGGTGACCATCAACCCGATGACGCTGAAGGAATACAACGGCTCGATCGGCCTGCCGATCTCCTCGACCGAGGTCGCCATCCGCGACGACAACGGCCTCGACGTGCCGCACGGCCAGCCGGGCGAGCTGTGCGTGCGCGGCCCGCAGGTGATGAAGGGCTACTACAACCGCCCCGAGGAAACGGCCAAGGTGATCATGGACGATGGCTTCCTGCGCACCGGCGACGTCGCGGTGATGGACGACAACGGCTTCCTGCGCATCGTCGACCGCAAGAAGGACATGATCCTGGTGTCCGGCTTCAACGTCTATCCGAACGAGGTCGAGGACGTCGTCGCGATGCATCCGGGCGTCGTCGAGGTGGCTGCGGTCGGCGTGCCCGACGAGCGTTCCGGCGAGGCGGTGAAGATCTTCGTCGTCAGGAAGGATCCCGCCCTCACCGCCGAGGCGCTGATCGCCCACTGCCGCGAGCACCTCACCGGCTACAAGGTGCCGCACCACGTCGAGTTCCGCGACGAGCTGCCGAAGACCAACGTCGGCAAGATCCTGCGCCGCGCGCTGAAGGACGAGGCGAAGGCGGCCTGATCCGGCTGTCTGCCAGCGTACCGGCCGGGCTCTGTCCCGGCCTTTTTTCGTCCCGCCGGCGGGCGGAGGCGGCGCCGGCAAAAAAGTGCTTGCATGACGCCCGCGCCTGCCGCCATAATCGACGCTCGTTTTCCGAAAACCCGCCACCGACGACCGACGCCATGAACCGCCGCCCCGACATCGCCCGCACTGCCGCCACCGTGGCAGCGCTCGCCGTTTCGGTACCGGTAGTACGCGTAGTCGTAGGCGTCGTAACGCACGCACCGTCGCGGGTATAGCAGCAGGCAGCACAGACCAGTTTCCAGAAACCCCCGCCGGTGCCAACCGAGCGGGGGTTTTCGTTTCTGGCCCTCCTCGGCGAACCCGGAAGGCAACCACCGAAAGGAGCGCCAGATGTCATCGACCCCGACCGCAGCCCCGAACGCGGCCGCAGAAGCCGCCGCCCAGCCTGCCACACCGCCGCGCGCGGAGACCCTGAGCGGCGCGCAGATCGTCGTCCGCCTGCTCGAACGGCAAGGCATCACCACCGTCGCCGGCATTCCCGGCGGTGCCATCCTGCCGTTCTACGACGCGCTGTCGGAAAGCGGCCAGATCCACCACGTGCTCGCCCGCCACGAGCAGGGCGCCGGTTTCATGGCGCAGGGCATGGCGCGCGCCACCGGCAAGCCGGCGGTCTGCCTCGCCTCGTCGGGCCCTGGCGCGACCAACCTGCTTACCGCGATCGCCGACGCCAAGCTCGACTCGATCCCGCTGGTCGCGATCACCGGCCAGGTGCCGCAGGCGATGATCGGCACCGACGCCTTCCAGGAAGTCGATACCTACGGCCTGACCATCCCGATCACCAAGCACAACTTCCTCGTCTCGTCGGCCGAGGAGCTGCTCGAGGTCATCCCGCGCGCCTTCACCATCGCCGCCTCCGGCCGTCCCGGCCCGGTGCTGGTCGATATCCCGAAGGACGTGCAGAGCCAGCGCATCGAAGTGCGCGACTGGCCGGCGCCCGGCCGCGCGCTGCCGGCGCCGGCCGCCGACGCGGCGGCGATCCTGAAGGCGGTCGAGATGATCGCGCAGGCCGAGCGGCCGATCCTCTACCTCGGCGGCGGCGTCGTCCATTCCGGCGCCGCGCCGCTGGCCGTCGCGCTCGCCGAGAAGGCCTCGCTGCCGACGGTGATGACGCTGATGGCGCTCGGCGCGATGCCGGTTGACCATCCGCTGTCGCTGGGCATGCTCGGCATGCACGGCGCGCGCTGCACGAACCTCGCGCTCGACGAATGCGACCTGCTGGTCGCCATCGGTGCCCGCTTCGACGACCGCGCCACCGGCAAGGTCGCCGCCTTCTGCCCGGGGGCGAAGATCATCCACATCGACATCGACCCGTCCGAACTCGACAAGATCAAGACCGCGCACGTCGGCATCACCGGCGACGTCGGCGAGGTGCTGCAGGCGCTGCTGCCGAAGGTGCAACCGACGCTCAGGAAGCGCTGGCTGTCGCATGTGGCCGGCCTGAAGGCGGCGCATCCGCTGCAGACGCCGGGCATCGACGATCCGCGCACGCACTACGGCCTGATCTCGGCGGTCGCCGCCGCGCTCGACGACGAGGCGGCGGTGGCCACCGACGTCGGCCAGCACCAGATGTGGGTGGCGCAGGCCTACCCGCTGCGCCGTCCGCGCCAGTGGCTGACCTCGGGCGGCCTCGGCACGATGGGCTTCGGCGTGCCGGCGGCGATCGGCGCCGCGCTCGCCGAACCGCAGCGCACCGTCGTCTGCTTCACCGGCGACGGCTCGATCCTGATGAACATCCAGGAACTGGTGACGGCGGCCGAGGAGGGCGCCAACGTCAAGATCGTGCTCATGAACAACGCCTCGCTGGGCCTCGTGTACCAGCAGCAGACGCTGTTCTACGGCGAGCGCATCTACGCCTCGAAGTTCCAGGCGGTGCCGGACTTCATCAAGGTCGCCGAAGGCTTCGGCATCCGCGCCGTCGACCTCGACCAGGCGGCGCACCCGCGCGTCGCGCTGGCCGAGGCGCTGAATGCGCCGGGACCGTGCCTGATCCATGCCAGCATCGACCGTAACGAGAAGGTGTATCCGATGGTGCCCCCGGGCGCTGCCAACAAAGACATGATCGGAGGCTGAACGATGAACGCGATTTCCCCGAACGAACGCAATGCGCTGGCGCGCGCCGTGCTCGAACTGGACGTGAATAACCACGCCGGCGTCATGAGCCACGTCGTCGGCCTCTTCTCGCGCCGCGCCTACAACGTAGAGGGCATCCTCGTGATGCCGGTCGGCAGCGGCGAGAAGAGCCGCATCTGGCTGCTGGTCAACGAGGACACCCGTCTGCCGCAGATGATCAAGCAGGTCGAGAAGCTCGAGGACGTGCTCGCGGTGCGCCGCCACGGCGCCGACCATGCGGTCTTCGAACGGCTCGAGGAGTTTTTTCAGGCCTGAACGGCCGACCGGCGCAGCGCGTCGAGCAGTACCGCCGGCGGCTGCGCGCCGGAGACGGCCAGCCGGCCGTCGAAGATGAAGCAGGGGACGCCGTCGATGCCGAGCCGGCGGAGTTGCGCGGCCTGGGCCTGCACGGCGGCGGCCTCGTCGTCGCCGCGCAGCCAGGCGAGCGTGTCGTCGCGATCCTCGCCACAGTCGGCGGCGAGATCGGCCAGCACCGCCGGGTCGCCGACGAAGCGGCCCTCGCAGAAGCCGGCGGCGAAGATGCGCTCGACCAGCGCATCGGCGTTTCCTCCCCGCGTCTGCACGCGGTGGATCAGGCGGTGCGCGGCGAGCGTGTTGGCGCGCAGCGCGATCTTCTCGAACGCGAAGTCGATGCCGGCCTGGCGGCCGGCATCGCGCACGCGCGCCCAGATTTTCTCCAGCGCATCGGCGCCGCCGAACTTGCGTTCGAGGAAGGGGCGGTAGGGCTCGCCAGCGGGCGGCGTGTCCGGGTTGAGAAAGAACGGCAGCCAGCGCACCGCGACCGGCTGCGCGAACTCGGCGACGGCGGCCTGCAGGTGGCGCCGGCCGATGAAGCACCACGGGCAGACGACGTCGGACACGACGTCGACGCGGACGGCGCCGCTCATCGCCGCCCGCCCTGGCTGCCGCCCTTGTCCCAGTTGAAGCGCACCGTGCGCTGCCAGCGCTGGTCTTCCGACGGGCGCGGATTGAGGTCTTGCGGCGGCGGCTGTTTCGCCGGCTTCGGCGGTGCCGGTGGTTTCGGTTTGTGGCCCATCGCGGTGGCGCGGTGAAGGGGATGGATTCACTCTAGCACGGCGGCTGCCGAGAATCCGGGGTCCGTCCTCACCACTGCCCACGCGTGCCCCAGGGCGACTTGAGCCATTGGCCCCTGCGCTTTGCGAGGTGCCGGGCACCGAGCTCGGGGTATTTCCTCAGGCGGCGCTTTCGCAGCGTTGCGCCGCCTGTCCGAGGTTGATCATCAGTGCGTCGAGGCGGCGGATGGCGCCGGCGATGGTGTCGGTCTCGGCGGACAGGCTGCGCGTGCTGTCGCCCAGCTCGGTCATGTCGCTCGCCAGCGCGGCGAAACCGGCGCGTTGCGCCTGTCCGGCGCTGGACACCGACTGCAGCAGGCCGGCCAGCCGGTGCGCCTCGTCGATGATGCCGCTCATCCGCTGCTGCGCCTCGCCGGCACCGGCGCGGCCGGCCTGCATGTGCGTGCTGCCCTCGCTCATCGCCTCGATGGCGGCGCCGGTGCCTTCGACGATCAGGCGGATCTTGGCCTCGATGTCCTGGGTCGAGTTCTGCGTGCGCTCGGCGAGCTTCCTGACCTCGTCGGCGACGACCGCGAAGCCGCGACCCTGCTCGCCGGCGCGCGCCGCCTCGATAGCCGCATTGAGCGCGAGCAGGTTGGTCTGGTCGGCGATCTCGCGGATCAGCTGCACAATCGAGGTCACCTCGGCGCTGCGCTTGCCCAGCTCCGCGAGGCGGCCGGCGGCGTTCTGGATGACGCCGTCGGCTTCGTCGAGGCGGGCCACCGCCTGGTCCATCACCGTGCCACCGCTTGCCGCCTGCGCGCCGGCTGCCTTGGCGACGTCGGCGGCATGCAGCGACTCGGCGGCGTAGCGCTCGGCCTCGTCGATCATGTCGCGTGCGCTGTCGGCCATCGCCGTCGCGCGGTCGCGCTGGCGCTGCATGGTGTCGGCGATCAATGCCGCGCTCTGCGTGATGCCGGTGCTCTCGCTGGCGGTGGCGGCGATCGACGCCGACACCTGCTTGAGCATGTCGGCCACCGCGCGCGACGCGGTTTCGGCTTCCTGGCGGGCCTCCTCGAGGCGCACGAAGCCGTGGTTCTTGCCACGCTCGAAGGCCAGCGCCAGTGCGGTGACGACGACGGTCAGCCCGGCCAGCGACTTGGCCTGCAGCCCGGCGTGCTCGGCCGCCGGGATCGGGCTCGGCGGCAGCGCGATGCCCCACTTCTCGGCAAGCAGGAAGCCGGCGCAGGCGGCGAGCGTCGCCGCCGACCAGAAGCCGCCGGAGACGCCGCCGCTGATGAAGGTGGCGGCGAGCGGCACGCTGGCGAACCAGACGATGCTGGTCGACAGGATGCCGCCGTTCACATAGACCATCCACACCACCATGCCGAACATCGATGCGGCGACGAATTCGGCGGCCAGCCGCAGGCTGCCGGTGGCTTTCAGCAGCACCGGGCCGAGCAGGATGCCGGCGCTGCCGATCAGGATGCCGATGCCCATCGCCGGATGGCCGATGCGGAAGTAGGACACCGCGAACAGCGGCGCCACCAGCCCGGCGAGCAGGGCGACGCTGACCACGGTGCGGGCGCGGACGAGGAGGGCGGGCGAGCGGTGGGCGGCCGCGGGCAGCCACCAGGTGGTGAAGCGGTTTAAGGCCATGAACTGTCTCCTGAATCTTTTATGTTTTGCGTTCGAATGAAACGAACGTTTGAATTATGCCACTGCTCGGCGCCGCTGTGGGCGGTGCCGCCCGGCCGCATGCGGACCCCGCCGGCAGGCCGCGCCGACCCCCTGTGCTAAACTTGCCGATCCCCAATTCGTGCGCCTTTCCCCATGTCCGGCAATACCCTCGGCACCCTGTTTACCGTCACCTCCTTCGGCGAATCCCACGGCCCGGCGATCGGCTGCATTGTCGACGGCTGCCCGCCGGGGCTGGAAATCAGCGAAGCGGACATCCAGGCCGAGCTCGACCGCAGGAAGCCGGGCACCTCGCGCCACGTCACGCAGCGCCGCGAGCCGGATACCGTCGAAATTCTCTCCGGCGTTTTCGAGGGGAAGACCACCGGCACGCCGATCGGCCTGCTGATCCGCAACCAGGACCAGCGCAGCAAGGACTACGGCAACATTGCCGAGACCTTCCGCCCGGGCCACGCCGACTACGTCTACACGCAGAAGTACGGCTTCCGCGACTACCGCGGCGGCGGCCGTTCGTCGGCCCGCGAGACAGCGGTGCGCGTCGCCGCCGGCGCGATCGCCCGGAAGTGGCTGCAGCAGCGCTATGGCGTGACGATCCAGGGCTGGATGAGCCGGTTGGGGCCGATCGAAATCCCGTTTGCGAGCGCCGCCGAGATCGGCAACAACCCGTTCTTCGCGCCGAACGTGGCGATCGTGCCGCAGCTCGAGCAGTACATGGACGAATTGCGCAAGTCCGGCGACTCGGTCGGCGCGCAGATCACCGTCGCCGCCGCCGGCGTGCCGCCGGGCTGGGGCGAGCCGGTGTACGACCGGCTCGATGCCGAGATCGCCTACGCGATGATGGGCATCAACGCGGTGAAGGGAGTCGAGATCGGCGCCGGTTTCGCGTCGGTGGCGCAGAAGGGCAGCGAGCACGGCGACGAGATGACGCCGCAGGGCTTCCGCTCGAACAACGCCGGCGGCATCCTCGGCGGCATCTCGACCGGCCAGGACATCGTCGTGAACATCGCGATCAAGCCGACCTCCAGCATCCGCCTGCCGCGGCAGACGATCGACCGCGCCGGCAACCCGGCGACGGTGGAGACGCACGGCCGCCACGACCCCTGCGTCGGCATCCGCGCGACGCCGATCGCCGAGGCGATGCTGGCGCTGGTGCTGATCGACCACGCGCTGCGCCACCGCGCGCAGTGCGCCGACGTCTCCTGCGCGACGCCGCGCATTCCCGCCGCCGCGCCCGGCTCCGGCCCGTCGGTCTGAGCGTGCCACCGCCGGTTTGAGCCCGGCCATGGCTTGGGCATATACTGGCAGCAAGCGTTCCGGCCGGGGTGGCCGGCGTGTGGATAACGGAGGGGCCTGATCATGCAAGTCGAGCACCACATCCTGCACGAGGAGTTTCCCGAGCACCGCGCGGCGATTCAGGCGCTGCAGGCGAGCCACGACCAATTCGCCCGCCTCTGCGACGAGTACCATCTGGTCACGCAGGAGGTCGAGCGCCTGGAGGAGGCCGACGTTCCGGTCGGCGACCTGACCTTCGAGGACATGAAGAAGAAGCGCGTCAAGCTGAAGGACGAGCTGTACCGGCTCCTGGTCGGCTACCAGTCCGGCAAGCCCCTTTCCTGAGCGTTGCCGGCGGCCGCCGCGCCGCGGCCGCGTCCGGCGCATCCGGTAGAATTGCCGGATGCCCGCCTCTTCCCTCCGCCTGCCGTACTGGCGCCTTTCCGGCTACTACTTCTTCTACTTCGCCTTCATCGGCGCCTTCTCGCCCTACTTCGGGCTGTACCTGCAATCGCTGGCGTTCTCGGCCTGGGACATCGGCCTGCTGATGTCGCAGATGCAGCTGATGCGCCTGTTCGGTCCCTACGTCTGGGGTTCGCTCGCCGACCGGCTGGCCCGTCGCGTGCCGATCGTGCGTCTGGCGGCGGCGGCGAGCCTGCTCGGCTTCGCCGCCTTCTTCCTCGCCAGCGACTTCGCCGCACTGCTGGTGGCGATGGCGGTCATGGCCTTCTTCTGGAGCGCGGCGCTGCCGCTGGTCGAGACGATCACCTTCGACCACCTGCGCGACGAGGCGTCGCGCTACAGCCGCATCCGGCTGTGGGGGTCGATCGGCTTCGTCGTCGCGGTGATGGGGGCCGGCGCGCTGCTCGACTTCGTGCCGCTCTCCGCCATCCTGTGGGTGTGCCTGGCGATCCTCGCCGGCATCCTCGCCTGCGCGGCGCTGCTGCCGGAGGCGCCGGTGCACTGCGCCGCGGGGACGGCGCTGCCGGTCGGCGAGATCGTCCGCCAGCCGCGCGTCGCCGCGCTGCTCGCCGCGTGCTTTGCGATGTCGGCGGCGCACGGCGCGCTCTACATCTTCTATTCGATCCACCTCGCCGAGCACGGCTACGGCAAGACGGCGATCGGCGCCCTGTGGTCGCTCGGCGTGCTTGCCGAGATCGGCGTCTTCATCGGCATGTCGCGGCTGCTGCGGCGCTTCAGCCTGCGCGCGATCCTGCTCGCCAGCTTCGCCGCGGCGGTCGTCCGCTTCGCGATGATCGGCTGGGGCGTCGACTCGCCGGCGATCATCTTCGTCGCGCAGCTGCTGCACGGGCTGACCTTTGGTGCCTACCACGCGGCGGCGATCGCCGCGATCAACCGCTGGTTCCCGGGGCGCTGCCAGGCGCGCGGGCAGGCGCTCTATTCCAGCCTGTCGTTCGGCGCCGGTGGCTTGCTCGGCGGCCTGTTCAGCGGCTGGAGCTGGGACGCCCTCGGCTCGGCGATCACCTACGGCGCCAGCGCCGCCTTCGCGCTGGCGGGTTTCGGGCTGGTCTGGGGCTGGGTGCGCGACGGCGATGTCGGCCGGGCGCCGGGCTCGCGCGTTGACGGCGAAGCTTGAACGGGAGGGTGGTCGTGTCCTGGTGCAAGGTCTTCGTGATATCGGTCATCGCGCTGTCGGCGTGCGCGACGGTGCAGACGACTCGCCCCGGCGTCGTCGGCGTCGGGCGCGAGCAGACGATGCTCGCCTCGGCGGCGGCGGTGAACCGGCAGGCCGAGGGCGCCTACCGGCAGACGCTGAAGCAGGCGCAGGCGAAGGGGCGGTTGAATCCGGACGCCGAGGAGCTGGCGCAGGTGCGCGCGATCGCCGCTCGGCTGATCGCCGCGACCGGCGCCTTCCGGCCTGACGCGCCGGGTTGGCGCTGGGAGGTGAACGTGCTCGAAGGCGACGAGGTCAATGCCTGGTGCATGCCCGGCGGCAAGATCGCGGTCTATACCGGCCTGCTCGACAAGGTGCAGCCGACCGACGACGAGCTGGCGGCGGTGATCGGCCACGAGATCGCGCATGCGCTGCGCGAGCACGGCCGCGAGAAATCCGGGCAGGCGATGGGCGTCGGCGTCGCCGCGGCGATCGGCGGCGTGCTCCTCGGCTCGACGCTGGGCATCGATCCCGGCCTCGGGCAGAGCGTGCTCGGCAAGGCCGGCGACCTCGCCTTCATGCGTCCGAATTCGCGCGAGATGGAGCAGGAGGCGGACCGCATCGGCGTCGAGCTGGCGGCGCGCGCCGGCTACGATCCGCACGCGGCGATCTCGCTCTGGGAGAAGATGCGGCGCGTGTCCGACGGGGCGCCGCCGCAGTGGCTGTCCACCCATCCGTCGCACGAGACGCGGATCGCCGACCTCAAGGTGCACGCCGACCGCGTCGATCCGCTCTATCGCCCCGGCATGCCGCGCAGATAGCGGCTTTGCTGGTGGCGCAAGTCACTGACGCTGTGACATAATTCCCCTCTTTCCCCGCCCCGACATCGGCAGCAGACAGAACATGGCGCAGACCCTCTACGACAAGCTTTGGCAGAGCCACGTGGTCCATCAGGAGGACGACGGCACGGCCCTGATCTACATCGATCGGCATCTGGTGCACGAAGTGACCAGCCCGCAGGCCTTCGAGGGCCTCAAGCTGGCCGGGCGCAAGCCCTGGCGCGTGTCGTCGATCGTCGCCACCGCCGACCACAACACGCCGACCGACCATTGGGACAAGGCCGAAGGCACCGCCGCGATCGACGACCCGGTCGCCCGCCTGCAGGTCGATACGCTCGACAGCAACATCCGCAGCGTCGGCGCGCTCGCCTACTTCCCGTTCAAGGACCAGCGCCAGGGCATCGTGCACGTCGTCGGCCCGGAGAACGGGGCAACGCTGCCCGGCATGACCGTCGTCTGCGGGGACTCGCACACCTCGACGCACGGCGCCTTCGCCTGCATGGCGCACGGCATCGGCACCTCCGAGGTCGAGCACGTGCTGGCGACGCAGTGCCTGGTGCAGAAGAAGTCGAAGTCGATGCAGATCCGCGTCGAGGGCGAGCTCGGCCCCGGCGTCACCGCCAAGGACGTGGCGCTGGCGATCATCGGCCGCATCGGCACCGCCGGCGGCACCGGCTACGCGATCGAATTCGCCGGCAGCGCGATCCGCGGACTGTCGATGGAAGGGCGCATGACCCTGTGCAACATGGCGATCGAGGCCGGCGCCCGGATGGGCTTCGTCGCCGTCGACGACACCACCATCGACTACCTGCGCGGCCGCCAGTTCTCCCCCACCGGCGAGGTCTGGGACAAGGCGGTTGCCTACTGGCGCACGCTGAAGTCGGACGATGGCGCGGCCTTCGACCGCGTCGTCGAGCTGCCGGCGGCTGACATCGCGCCGCAGGTCACCTGGGGAACCTCGCCGGAGATGGTGGTGCCGGTCACCGACAAGGTGCCCGATCCGGCCAAGGAAAGCGATCCGGTCAAGCGCGAAGGCATGGAGCGTGCGCTGCAGTACATGGGGCTGGAAGCGAACACGCCGATCTCGGCCATCGCCATCGACAAGGTGTTCATCGGCTCCTGCACCAACTCGCGCATCGAGGACCTGCGCGCCGCCGCCGCCGTGCTCAAGGGCCGGCACGTCGCCGCCAACGTCAAGCTGGCGCTGGCGGTGCCGGGCTCCGGGCTGGTCAAGCGGCAGGCCGAAGAGGAGGGGCTGGACAGGATCTTCGTCGCCGCCGGTTTCGAATGGCGCGAGCCGGGCTGCTCGATGTGCCTGGCGATGAACGCCGACCGCCTCGAGCCGGGCGAGCGCTGCGCCTCGACCTCGAACCGCAACTTCGAGGGGCGGCAGGGACCGGGCGGCCGCACGCATCTGCTCAGCCCGCAGATGGCCGCCGCGGCGGCCATCGCCGGGCATTTCGCCGACGTCCGCGAAATCCTCTGAGCGAGGTCATGGCAGTGAAACGCATGCGTTGCGCGCTCGGCGCGCTGCTGGTCGGCGCCGCGCTCGCCGGCTGCAATACCGCGCAGGGCGTGAAGAAGGACGTCCAGCGCGGCGGCGAGGTCGCCGGCGAAGCCATCCAGAAGGGCGGCGAGGCGGTCGAGAAGGCGATGCACAAGGCCGGCGAAGTGGTCGGCGAAGGAATGAAGAAGGGCGGCGAGGCTGTCCAGAAGGTGACGGAGTAATGGAAAAATTCGTGAAACTCGAAGGGCTGGTGGCGCCGCTCGACCGCAACAACGTCGATACCGACGCGATCATCCCGAAGCAGTTCCTGAAGTCGATCAAGCGCTCGGGCTTCGGCCCCAACGCCTTCGACGAGTGGCGCTACACGGACGTCGGCCAGCCCGGGCAGGACTGCTCGCAGCGGCCGAAGAACCCGGATTTCGTGCTCAACCAGCCGCGCTACCAGGGCGCGCAGGTGCTGCTGACGCGGCAGAACTTCGGCTGCGGCAGTTCGCGCGAGCATGCACCGTGGGCGCTGCTCGACTACGGCTTCCGCGCGATCATCGCCGAGTCCTTCGCCGACATCTTCTTCAACAACTGCTTCAAGAACGGCATCCTGCCGATCGTGCTGCCGGCCGCCGAGGTCGACGCGCTGTTCGCGCAGGTCGAGGCGACGCCGGGCTACAAGCTGACGATCGACCTGCCGGCGCTGGCGGTGGTCCGTCCCGACGGCAAGGCGATCCCGTTCGCGGTCGACGCCTTCCGCAAGGAATGCCTGCTCAACGGCTGGGACGACATCGGCCTGACGCTGCGCCACGCCGACAAGATCCGCGCCTTCGAAGAGAAGCGCCGTGCCGAGCAGCCCTGGCTGTTCGCGCAATAACCCCACGACACAGGAAAGAACGATGAAGATTTGCGTGCTGCCGGGCGACGGCATCGGTCCCGAGATCATGGCGGAAGCCGTGCGCGTGCTGAACGCGCTGGGCCTCGGTTTCGAAATGGAAGAGGCGCTGCTCGGCGGCTGCGCGGTGGATGCGACCGGCACCCCGTATCCGGAAGCGACGCAGAAGCTCGCGCAGGCGGCCGACGCCGTGCTGCTCGGCGCCGTCGGCGGCCCGCAGTGGGACGCGCTGCCGCGCGAGCAACGGCCCGAGCGCGGCCTGTTGGGCATCCGCAAGCAACTCGGCCTGTTTGCCAACCTGCGCCCGGCGATCCTCTACCCGGAACTGGCCAATGCGTCGACCTTGAAGCCGGAAGTCGTCGCCGGCCTCGACATCCTGATCGTCCGCGAACTGACCGGCGACATCTACTTCGGCCAGCCGCGCGGCATCGAGGTGCGCGACGTCGACGGCAAGAGCCAGCGCTTCGGCTTCAACACCATGCACTACACCGAGAGCGAGGTCCGCCGCATCGGTCGCGTCGCCTTCGAGGCGGCGAGGAAGCGCAACCGCAAGGTGTGCTCGGTTGACAAGATGAACGTGCTGGAAACGACGCAGCTGTGGCGCGACGTGATGAACGAGCTGGCGCCGGAATACCCGGACGTCGAGCTGACGCACATGCTGGTCGACAACGCCGCGATGCAGCTGGTGAAGGCGCCGAAGCAGTTCGACGTGATGGTCACCGGCAACATGTTCGGCGACATCCTGTCGGATGAGGCGTCGATGCTGACCGGCTCGATCGGCATGCTGCCGTCGGCCTCGCTCGACGCCAACAACAAGGGCCTCTACGAGCCGTCGCACGGCTCGGCCCCGGACATCGCCGGCAAGGGCGTGGCCAACCCGCTGGCGACCATCCTGTCGGCGGCGATGATGCTGCGCTATACCTTCAACTTGGAGGAAGCCGCGCAGCGCGTCGAGGGGGCGGTCAAGAAGGTGCTGGCACAGGGCTTCCGCACCGGCGACATCTACGAGCCGGGAACGAAGAAGGTCGGCACGAAGGAGATGGGCGACGCGGTGCTCGCGGCGCTTTGATCTGCGTCGTGGTGCGCCGCAGCATCTGTGGTAACGTTACATTTTTGTTGAGCTTTTTGCCGAGGAAGCAGTGATGAAGCGAGTTGGTCTGGTGGGTTGGCGCGGCATGGTCGGTTCGGTCCTCATGCAGCGCATGGTGGAAGAGGGCGATTTCGCCCATATCGAGCCGGTGTATTTCTCGACCTCGAACGCCGGCGGCAAGGCCCCGGTCTTCGGCGGCAAGGAAGCGGCCGCGCCGCTGCAGGACGCGTCGAACATCGACGCGCTGAAGTCCTGCGACATCGTCATTACCTGCCAGGGCGGCGACTACACCAAGGAAGTCTTCCCCAAGCTGCGCGCCGCCGGCTGGAACGGCCACTGGATCGACGCCGCCAGCGCACTGCGCATGGCCGACGACGCCGTCATCATCCTCGACCCGGTCAACATGAACGTGATCAAGGACTCGCTGGCCAGGGGCGGCAGGAACTGGATCGGCGGCAACTGCACCGTCTCGCTGATGCTGATGGGCCTCGGCGGCCTGTTCCAGAACGACCTCGTCGAATGGGCGACCTCGATGACCTACCAGGCCGCCTCCGGCGCCGGCGCGCAGAACATGCGCGAGCTGATCTCGCAGATGGGCGTCATCCACGATTCAGTGAAGGACCTGCTCGCCGATCCGGCCTCGGCGATCCTCGACATCGACCGCAAGGTCGCCGAGACCATCCGTTCGGACAGCTTCCCGAAGAAGAACTTCCGCAACACCCCGCTCGCCGGCTCGCTGATCCCGTGGATCGACGTCCCGGTCGACGGCGGCCAGTCGAAGGAAGAGTGGAAGGGCGGCGCCGAGTGCAACAAGATCCTCGGCAAGCCGGCCTTCAAGACCGCCGGCTCGATCCCGATCGACGGCCTGTGCGTGCGCATCGGCGCCATGCGCTGCCACTCGCAGGCGCTGACGATCAAGCTGAAGAAGGACGTCCCGCTCGACGAGCTGACCCAGATCATCGGCACCGCCAACGACTGGGTGAAGGTCGTCCCCAACGAGCGCGAGATCAGTGAGCGCGAACTCACCCCGGCCGCCGTCACCGGCACGCTGACCGTTCCGGTCGGCCGCCTGCACAAGATGGCGATGGGGCCCGAGTACCTCGCCGCCTTTACCTGCGGCGACCAGCTGCTGTGGGGCGCCGCCGAGCCGCTGCGCCGCATGCTGCGCATCCTGCTCGAAGCCTGAGTGCTGCGCGAGCATCGCGAGGAAGCGCGCTTGGGGCGAGCCTGATCGGCAAGCACCGCAAGAAAAGCCGGGTGCCCAGACGGGCCCCGGCTTTTTTTATCGCCTGTGGTAAAAAAGCCACGGGAACGGCCGATATTAGAAGGAAGTTGAGCTTGCATCGCTAACTTCATGATGTTATTTTAAATATTCCAAATAGACGCTCTCTAAGGGTGGCGCGGTGACAAATAAACCACAATCCACGCTCAAGCTTCGTGCCTCGACACTGGTCATTGCCGCCGGTTTTGCCCTCGCCGGGCTGCCACTGGCGGCCCAGGCCGCGGGGCTCGGCAAGGTCACCGTCTTCTCCGCGCTGGGCCAGCCGCTGCGCGCCGAGGTCGAGCTGTCGGCGACGCGCGAAGAGCTGTCGAGCATGAAAGCCGGCCTGGCTTCCGCCGAAGCCTTCAAGGCGGCCGGGCTCGATTACGCCTCGCCGCTGCAGTCGATCCGCTTCACCATCGACAAGCGCGCGAACGGTCAGCCGATCATCAAGCTGAGTTCCGACCGGCCGCTCAACGAGCCCTTCGTCGACATGCTGCTGGAACTCAACTGGGCGTCCGGACGCCTGGTCCGCGAATACACCTTCCTGCTCGATCCGCCGGAAGTCGCCGCCAAGGCGGCGGCACCGGTCGCCGCGCCGGAAGTGCGGCCGCTGCCGGCGCCGGCGCCGAGCGCGCCGGCCGTCCGCCGGCCGTCCGCGACACCCGCAGCAGCCCCGATGCCGAAGGTCGCCGAAGCGGCGGAGCCGAAGGCGGCCGCCGGCGACAGCTACCAGGTCAAGGCCGGCGACACGCTGCGCAAGATCGCCACGGCGCACCAGCACGAGGGCGTTTCGCTCGACCAGATGCTGGTCGGTTTCTATCGCAGCAACAAGGAGGCGTTCGACGGCGGCAACATGAACCGCCTGAAGTCGGGCCGCATCCTGACCGTGCCGGACAAGGCCGAGGTCGAGGCGGTATCCGAAACCGAGGCGCGCAAGGAAGTCGCGGTGCAGGCCGCCGACTGGAACGCCTACCGCCGCAAGCTCGCCGCTGCGGCCGGCCAGGCGCCGGCGGCCGACGAGGCCGGCAAGCAGGAGGCCGCCGGCAAGATCACGCCGCGCGTCGAGGAGAAGGTCGCCCCGGCGGCGGAAGCCAAGGATCAGGTGCGCGTCTCGCGGACCGAGGCCGGCAAGGGCAAGCCCGCCGCCCGCGTCGGCGAGGACGAGCTGCTGGCCAAGGAAAAGGCGCTGAAGGAAGCCAACGAGCGGCTCGCGGCGCTGGAAAAGAACGTCAATGAGCTGCAGAAGCTGGTCGAGCTGAAGAACCAGAATCTCGCCGAGCTGCAGAAGCAGGCGGCCAAGCCCGCCGAAGCGAAGCAGCCGGAGATGCCGAAGCCGGCCGCGGCCGCCAAGCCGGCAGAACCGCCCAAGCCGGCGGAGCCGCCCAAGCCGGCGGAGCCGCCGAAGGTCGAGGAGAAGAAGCCGGAGGCGGTGACGCCGCCGGCCGAGCCGCCGAAGGCCGAAGAGAAGAAGCCCGAGGAGGCCAAGCCGGCCCCGGCACCCGCGGTTGCGGAGCAGAAGCCCGAACCGGCGCCGCAGCCGAAGCCGAAGGTCGTGGTGCCGCCGCCGCTGCCCGAGGAGCCGAGCTTCGTCGACGAATTGCTGGACAACCCGATGCTGCTCGCCGGCGGTGGTGGCATCGTCGCGCTGCTGCTCGGCTACGTCGCCTACAAGCGGCGCCGCACCGCCGCGGCCGCGGCCGAGACGCCGCTGGCGACCTCGACCGCCGGCCTGTCGCAGACCAGCCTCAGCGAGAATTCGGTGTTCCGCACGACCGGCGGCCAGAGCGTCGACACTTCGCATACGCCGCCGCAGACCGATTTCAGCCAGGCCGGGCCGGGCACGATCGACACCGACGAGGTCGATCCGGTCGCCGAAGCCGACGTCTACATGGCCTACGGCCGCGACGCGCAGGCCGAGGAAATCCTGCTCGAGGCGAAGACCAAGGATCCCAAGCGCTACGCGATCCACCTCAAGCTGCTCGAGATCTACGCCAACCGGCAGAGCCTGAAGCAGTTCGAGTCGCTGGCGACCGAACTCTACGGCGACACCGGTGGCGTCGGTGCCGACTGGGAGAAGGCGGCGGCGATGGGCCTCAAGCTCGATCCGCAGAATCCGCTCTACAGCGGCTCCCGCGCGCCGGCGCCGACCCCCGCGTTCGACAGCGACGCGACGGTGATCGTCTCGCCGCAGGCGATGAAGGAGACGATGGCGATGCCCGGCCAGCTGTCGCAGATGGCCGCTGCAGCCGCTGCGGCGGCACCGGCGGCCGCTGCCGTGGCCGCCGAGGAAGCGCCGGTGGCCAGCACCGAGCCGGTCAGCCTCGACTTCGACCTCGGCCCGGCAACGCCGGCGAAACCGGCGGTGAAGAGCGACCTCGAATCGACCGTCACGCTACCGCAGGCCGTGGCGTCGGAGGCCGAGGCCGGTACCGGCCTCGATTTCGATCTCGGCACCACGTCGTCGATCGTCGCGGTGATGCCGGCGGCCAAGGCACCGGAGCCGGAGGAACCGGCGGCGCTTGACTTCGACCTGCCGGAAATCAGGATCGAAGCCGAACCGGCGCCGTCCGCGGCGCCGGCGGCCGACGAACCGTCGGCGCTCGACTTCGACCTCGGCCTGGACACCGCGGCGCCGGCGCCGGCCGTCGCAGCGGAGCCCGCCGCGGACGCGGGCGAGATCGAGCACGGCGGGCTGGAATTCGACGTCAAGCTGACCGAATCGACCGTGCTCGGCGAGCCGATGGCGACGCCGTCCTTCGACATGACCTCGATCAACCTCGACCTGGCCGAACCGAAGGCCGCCGCCGAGGAACTGCCGAGCTTCGAGACCGGCCAGCTGGAAACGGTCGTCGCGCCGGCCTTTGGTGGCGCGCTCGAGCCCGCCGTCGAACTGCCCGCGATCGGCGGCAGCGAAGAGGTGGCGACCAAGCTCGACCTGGCCAAGGCCTACGAGGAGATGGGCGACATGGAAGGCGCCCGCGAACTGCTGCAGGAAGTCGTGCAGGAAGGCAACGCCGAGCAGCAGGACGCCGCGCGCGCGATCCTGGCGCGGATCGGCGCCTGAGTGATGCGCTTTGCGCATCACGAACAGGTGCCCTCGGGGTGCGCCTGACGCGGCGGCAGGCCGCGGGGTAAAATGGCGGGCCGTGCTCCTTCGGGAGCGCGGCCTTTTCTTTTTCGCGTGGCCCTTCTCGTCGATTTTTCATTGCCCCGATTGCCGATGGCGCAACTTCATCCCGCGCACCGCCTCTGCTGCTGGCTGCTCGCCGTGATCGCGGTGCAGTCGCTGTCCGGCCTGCCGCTGGCGCTCGCCTTCGGGCTCGTGCCGCTTGCCGGCCGCGCCGTCGTCGCGCGCTGGGCGCGGCTGGCCTGGCGTGCGCGCTGGCTGCTGCTGTCGCTGCTCGCGGTGCTCGCCTGGGGCGTCGCCGGTGAGCCGGTGCGCGCCGATGGCGGCGCCTGGGTACCGACCTGGGAGGGCCTGGGCGAAGGGCTGACGCAGCTCGGCCGGCTGCTGCTGGTGCTCGCCGCGGTCGCGCTGCTGCTGGAAACGACTCCGGTCGAGCGGCTGATGGCCGGCTGCCACGTGCTGCTGCGCCCGCTGGCGGCGTTCCGCCTCGATGTCGACCGCGCGGTGGTGCGCCTCTCGCTGGCGCTGCATTACGCCGCGCGGATGCCGAAGGGGGGCTGGAAGCACCTGCTCGATCCCGATCCGAACGGCGAGGCGCCGGCGGAGGTGACGCTGGCACTGCCGCCGGCGACGGTCGCCGACTGGACGGCGCTCGCCGCCGCGCTGGTGGCGACGGCCGTGGTGCTGGTCGCATGAAGATCGCGCTCTGCCTCGAATACGACGGCCGCGCCTTCCACGGCTGGCAGACGCAGCCCTCCGGCAACACCGTGCAGGACGCGCTGGAGAAGGCCCTTTCCGAAATCGCCGGCGAGCCGATCGCGGTCGTCTGCGCCGGACGCACCGACGCCGGCGTGCATGCCAGCTGCCAGGTCGTGCATTTCGAGTGCCTCGCCGAGCGGCCGCTGTCGGCCTGGGTGCGCGGCACCAACACGCTGCTGCCGGACGCCGTCGCCGTGCGCTGGGCGCAGCCGGTGGCGGACGACTTCCACGCCCGCTTCTCGGCGCGCGGCCGCCGCTACCGCTACCTGCTGCTCAACCGGCCGCAGCGCCCGGGGCTGACGCACGGCCGCGTCGGCTGGTTCCACCAGCCGCTCGACCTCGCCGCGATGCAGGCCGCCGCCGCGCGGCTGCTCGGCGAGCACGACTTCTCGGCCTTCCGCGCCGCCGAGTGCCAGGCCAAGTCGCCGGTCAAGGAACTGCGCGAGGCCTGGGTATGGCAGGCCGGCGACCATGTCGTCTTCGACTTCGAGGCGTCCGCCTTCCTGCACCACATGGTGCGCAACCTGGTCGGCACGCTGGTCTATATCGGCAAGGGCAAGCATTCGCCGGCGTGGATCGACGAACTGCTCGAATGCCGCGACCGCAAGCGGGCGGCGCCGACCTTCTCGCCGGACGGGCTCTACCTGTCCGGCATCAGCTACGAAGCGCACTGGGGCTTGCCGGAACTGCCGGCGCCGGTGCTCACGGGGATATGACATGCCTGTCCGGATCAAGATCTGCGGCATCACCAGCATCACTGACGGCCTCGCCGCGGCAGACGCCGGCGCCGACGCGATTGGCCTCGTCTTCTACCCGCGGAGCCCGCGCTTCGTCGATCTCGGGCACGCCGCCGAAATCGCCCGGGCGATGCCGCCCTTCCTCGACATCGTCGGCCTCTTCGTCAATGCCGACGCGGCGACCGTGCGCGCGACGCTGGCGGCAGTGCCGCTCAGCCTGCTGCAGTTCCACGGCGACGAGGACGAAGCCTATTGCCGCCAGTTCGACCGGCCCTACCTGAAGGCGGCGCGGATGAGGCCGGGGTTCGATTTGGTACAATACGCGGCTTCGTTTCCGTCGGCCCAGGCCCTGCTGCTCGACGCCTTCGTCGACGGCTACGGCGGCGCCGGCCATACCTTCGACTGGAGCCTGATCCCGAGCGGGCTGCCGCGGCCGATCGTGCTCTCCGGCGGTCTTGCGGTGGATAACGTCGGCGAGGCCGTGCGCCGCGTGCGGCCCGCCGCCGTCGACGTGTCGTCCGGGGTCGAGGTTTCGAAGGGTGTGAAGGATCACGCCAAGATTGCCGCCTTTATTGCTGGAGTTCGCAATGCAGATGTATGACCTGCCGGACAGCCGGGGCCACTTTGGGCCCTACGGCGGCCTCTTTGTCGCCGAGACGCTGATCCCGGCGCTGACCGAGCTGAAGGACGCCTATGCCGCCGCGCAGCAGGATCCGCAGTTCGTCGCCGAATTCGAATACGAGCTGAAGCACTACGTCGGCCGCCCGAGCCCGATCTACCACGCCAAGCGCTGGTCCGAGCTGCTCGGCGGCGCGCAGATCTACCTCAAGCGCGAGGACCTGAACCACACCGGCGCGCACAAGGTGAACAACTGCATCGGCCAGGCGATGCTGGCCAAGCGCATGGGCAAGCCGCGCGTCATCGCCGAGACCGGCGCCGGCCAGCACGGCGTCGCCACGGCCACCGTCGCTGCGCGCTACGGCATGGAATGCGTCGTCTACATGGGCTCCGAGGACGTCAAGCGCCAGGCTGCCAACGTCTATCGCATGAAGCTGCTGGGCGCCACCGTCGTGCCGGTCGAGTCCGGCTCGAAGACGCTGAAGGACGCGCTGAACGAGGCGATGCGCGACTGGGTGACCAACGTCCACAACACCTTCTACATCATCGGCACCGTCGCCGGCCCGCACCCCTACCCGATGATGGTGCGCGACTTCCAGGCGGTGATCGGCAAGGAATGCATCGTGCAGATGCAGGACATGATTGGCCGCCAGCCGGACTATGCGATCGCCGCCGTCGGCGGCGGCTCGAACGCGATGGGCCTGTTCCACCCGTACATCCCGGTCGAGGGCGTGAAACTCGTCGGCGTCGAGGCGGCGGGCGAAGGCCTGGACAGCGGCCACCACGCGGCCTCGCTCGAGCGCGGCCGCCCCGGCGTGCTGCACGGCAACCGCACCTACCTGCTGCAGGACGAGGACGGGCAGATCATCGAGACGCACTCGATCTCGGCCGGCCTCGACTACCCGGGCGTCGGCCCCGAGCACGCCTACCTCAAGGATTCCGGCCGCGCCGAATACGTCGGCATCACCGACGCCGAGGCGCTGCAGGCCTTCCACGACCTGTGCCGCTTCGAGGGCATCATCCCGGCGCTGGAGTCCTCGCATGCGCTGGCCTACGCCGCCAAGCTGGCGCCGACTTTGCCGAAGGACAAGATCCTGCTGGTCAACCTCTCCGGCCGCGGCGACAAGGACATGCACACCGTCGCCGAAAAATCCGGCATCAAGTTCTGACAGGACGCCCAGAATGTCCCGCATCCAAGCCAGTTTCGAGCGCCTCAAGGCGCAGGGCCGCAAGGCGCTGATCCCGTTCATCACCGCCGGCGATCCCGATGCCGCGCTGACCGTGCCGCTGATGCACGCGCTGGTCGAGGCCGGCGCCGACATCATCGAGCTCGGCGTGCCGTTCTCCGACCCGATGGCCGACGGCCCGACCATCCAGCGCGCCTCCGAGCGCGCGCTGGCGAAGGGCATGAGCATGAAGAAGGTGCTCGCCGTCGTCGCCGAGTTCCGCAAGACCAACGCCGACACGCCGGTGGTGCTGATGGGCTATGCCAACCCGGTCGAGGCGATGGGCGTCGACGCCTTCGCCGTCGCCGCACGTGAGGCTGGCGTCGACGGCGTGCTGGTCGTCGACTATCCGCCCGAGGAGAGCGCCGAGTTCTCCGCGGCGATGAAGCACTGCGGGCTCGATCCGATCTTCCTGCTGGCGCCGACCTCGACCGAGGAACGCATCGCCGGCACCGCGAAGGTCGCCAGCGGCTACGTCTATTACGTCTCGCTGAAGGGCGTCACCGGTTCGGCGGCGCTCGACGTCGACGCCGTCGCCGCGCGCCTGCCGGCGATCCGCGAGCAGACTGGCCTGCCGGTCGGCGTCGGCTTCGGTATCCGCGACGCCGAGACCGCCGCGCGCATCGCGCGCATCGCCGATGCCGTCGTCGTCGGCAGCCGGATCATCGAGGAAATCGAAAAATCGACGCCGGAAACCGCCTGCGCCAAGGTCAAGGCGCTGGTCTCCGGCATCCGTCAGGGGATGGACGCCGCCTAAGGCGCGCGTCCCGCACAAGGAAGAACAAGATGAGCTGGCTGAACAAACTGCTGCCGCCGAAGATCAAGCGCAACGAACCGGGCGCCGCGCGCAAGTCGTCGCTGCCCGAGGGCCTGTGGAGCAAGTGCCCGTCGTGCGAGGCGGTGCTCTACGCGACCGACCTCGAGAACAACCTCAACGTCTGCCCGAAGTGCGGCCACCACAACCGCGTCAAGGCGCGCGCACGCCTCGACCTGCTGCTCGACGAGGAAGGCCGCTACGAGATCGGCGATGAAGTGCTGCCGGTCGACACGCTGAAGTTCAAGGACAGCCGCCGCTATCCCGAGCGCCTCGCCGACGCCTGCGAAACCAGCGGCGAGACCGATTCGCTGGTGGTCATGCAGGGCGCGATCAACACCATCCCGGTGGTCGTCTCGGCCTTCGAGTTCGACTTCATGGGCGGCTCGATGGGCTCGGTGCTCGGCGAGCGCTTCGTGCGCGGCGTCCGCGTCGCGGTCGAGAACGACCTGCCCTTCATCTGCGTCACCGCCTCGGGCGGCGCGCGCATGCAGGAAGGCCTCTTCTCGCTGATGCAGATGGCCAAGACCACGGCCGCGCTGACCAAGCTCTCCGAGAGGCAGCTGCCGTTCATCTCGATCCTCACCGACCCGACCATGGGCGGCGTCTCGGCGTCGTTCGCCTTCGTCGGCGACATCGTCATCGCCGAGCCGAACGCGCTGATCGGCTTCGCCGGCCCGCGCGTGATCGAGCAGACGGTGCGCGAGAAGCTGCCGGAAGGCTTCCAGCGTTCCGAGTTCCTGCTCGAGAAGGGCGCCATCGACATGATCGTCGACCGCCGCGAGATGAAGGCGACGCTGGCCCAGCTGCTGGCGCTGCTGCAGAAACTCCCCGCTGCCGCCTAAGGCCAGATTCGCGCTTGAGAACCCTCGCAGACTGGCTGGCCCACCTCGAATCCCTGCACCCGAAAGGGCAGGCCGGGATCGAGCTGGGGCTCGAGCGTGTCGCGCGCGTCAAGGCCCAGCTCGGCCAGCGCGAAAGCTGCCCGGTGATCATCGTCGGCGGCACCAACGGCAAGGGCTCGACCTGCGCCTACCTCGACCACATCCTGTCGTACTCGGGCTACCGCACCGGCTGCTACGCGTCGCCGCACCTGCTGGCCTACAACGAGCGCGTGCGCCTCGACCGCGAACCGGTCGCCGACGCGCCACTGTGCGACGCCTTCGCGCGCGTCGAGGCGGCGCGCGTCGCCGCCGGCGACGTCGCGCTGACCTACTTCGAATTCGGCACGCTCGCCGCGTGGGAAGTGTTCGCCGCCGCGAACGTCGATGTCGCCATCCTCGAAGTCGGCCTCGGCGGCCGGCTCGACGCGGTGAACGTCTATGAGCCCGACGTGTCGGTGGTCACCGGCATCGCGCTCGACCACACCGACTGGCTCGGCCCCGACCGCGAGAGCATCGGCCGCGAGAAGGCCGGCATCTTCCGCGCCGGCCGGCCGGCGATCTGCGCCGACCCGCAGCCGCCGCAATCGCTCGTCGACCATGCAACGGCGATCGGCGCCGACCTGCAGCTGATCGGCCGCGACTTCGGCTACTTCGGCGACAAGACGCAATGGACCTGGTGGGGGCGCAACAACCTGCGCCGCGGCGGGCTGGCCAACCCCGGCATCCGCGGTTCGCAGCAGCTGGCCAACGCCTCGGCGGCCTTGGCCGCGCTCGACGCGGTGAAGGCGAAGCTGCCGGTCGACATGCAGTCGGTGCGCCGCGGGCTGATCGAGATCGAGCTCGCCGGCCGCTTCCAGCTCGTTCCCGGCAAGCCGGCGGTGGTCCTCGACGTTGCCCACAACCCGCAGGCGGTCGGCGTGCTCGCCGCCAACCTCGGCGACATGGGCTTCTACGCGAAGACGCACGCGGTCGTCGGCATGCTCGCCGACAAGGACGTCGGCGGCGCGCTCGCCGCGCTCGCCGGCAAGGTCGACCACTGGCACCTGGCGACGCTGGCCGTGCCGCGCGGCGCGACCGCCGAAACGCTGGCGCAGGCGATCGCCGGGCAGAACCTGGGCGGCAGCGTGGACCTCCACGCCGACCCGGCCGCCGCCTTCGCCGCGGCCCGGAAGGCGGCCGGCGAAGATGATAGAATTCTCGCCTTTGGATCCTTCTACACCGTGGCGGCCGTCATGCGCGCCCTCAAGGAACGTCCCTGATGTCGATGCCGGAAGCCGACGCCCAGTTGCCGCTGAAGAAGCGCGCCCGTCGCCGCCTGGTCGGCGCCGTCGCGATGGCGGTCTTCGCCGCGGTCGTGCTGCCGATGGTGATGGACCCGACGCCGCAGGCGCCGGTCGCCGACGTCGAGATCCGCATCCCCGGCCAGGACCAGGCGCCGGCGTTCAATCCGAAGGCGCTCGCCGCGAAGCCGGCCGAGGCGCCGGCGGCGAAGGCGGCGCCGGAGAAGGCGGTCGACAAGCCGGCGGAAGCGGTAGCGGAGAAGGTCGCCGACAAAGCGGCCGAGAAACCCGCGGACAAGGCCACCGCCAAGGTGGCCGAGAAGCCGGCGGACAAACCGGCGGCCCCGGCCAGGGCGCCGGAGAAGCCGGCCGAGAAAGCGGTCGACAAGGCGGCGGAGAAGCCGGCCGACAAGTCCGCCGCGGACAAGGCGAAGGCCGGCGGCGACGATTCCCGCCGGGCGGCGGCGATCCTCGCCGGCAAGACGCCGGACGCGCCGCCTGCCGCGGCGGCGGAACAGCACGTGATCCTGATCGGCGCCTTCGCCAATCAGGCCAACGTCAAGCAGTTGCAGACGAAGCTGGGCGAACTGGGCATCAAGGTCTATACCGAAGCGTTGGACTCGCCGCAGGGCAAGAAGACGCGCGTGCGCGCCGGTCCCTTCGCCAGCCGCGACGCGGCCGACAAGGCGCTCGAGCGGATGAAGCGGATCGGGGTGAACGGCGTCGTCGCCGTCAAGCAGTGAGCAGCGGCGGTCGATGACGGCTTTCGATTACGGGGTGATCGTCATCCTGCTCGCGTCGCTGGCGCTGGGCATGTGGCGCGGCCTGATCGGCGAGGTGCTGGCGCTGCTCGCGTGGGTGCTGGCGGTGCTCGCGGCGTGGCAGTTCGGCGCGGAGGTCGGCGGCCTGATCACCGCCGTCGCCGATCCGGGAATGCGCGTGCTGGCCGGTTATGCGCTGGTCTTCGTCGGCGTGCTGATCGTGCTCGGCCTGGTGCGGCTGGCGATCCGCGGACTGTTGAAGGCGCTCGGGCTGAGCGCGGTGGACCGCGTGCTCGGCGTGTTCTTCGGCGTCGCGCGCGGGCTCTTGATCGTGCTGGTGCTGGTCGCGATCGGCGGCATGACCTCGGCGCCGAAGCAGTCCTGGTGGGCGGAGGCGCGGCTGGCGCCGCCGCTGGAAACCGCCGTGCTGGCGAGCAAGCCCTGGCTGCCGCCGGAAGCGGCAAAACGGATTCGATTCAGGTAGGAAACCTCAAAGATGTGCGGAATTCTCGGCGTTGTCGCAACCACCCCGGTCAACCAGCTGCTCTACGACGGCCTGATGGTGCTGCAGCACCGCGGCCAGGACGCGGCGGGGATCGCCACCGCGGAAGGCAACACCTTCCACATGCACAAGGGGCCGGGTCTGGTCCGCGACGTCTTCCGCACGCGCAACATGCGCGCGCTGCCGGGCAACATCGGCATCGGCCACGTGCGCTACCCGACCGCCGGCTCGGCGTACAACTTCGCCGAGGCGCAGCCGTTCTACGTCAATTCGCCGTTCGGCATCGTGCTCGGCCACAACGGCAACCTGACCAACACGCAGCAGCTGCAGGAAGAGATGTTCCGGCTCGACCGCCGGCACATCAACACCAACTCCGATTCGGAAGTGCTGCTCAACGTGCTGGCGCATGAGCTGCAGGCCTGCGCGCACGGCTTCGACCTCGACGTCGACAGCATCTTCCAGGCCGTCGCCGGCGTCCATCGCCGCTGCCGCGGCGCCTACGCGGTGGTCGTCATCATCGCCGGCTACGGACTGCTCGCCTTCCGCGACCCGCACGGCATCCGGCCGCTGGTCTACGGCACCAACGAGACGCCGGAGGGCACCGAATACCTGGTCGCCTCCGAGTCGGTCGCGCTCGACACGCTCGGCTTCTCGGTCGTGCGCGACGTCGAGCCGGGCGAGGCGATCTTCATCGACTTCAACCACCAGCTGCACACGCGCCAGTGCGCGCAGCAGCCGGTCTACTCGCCGTGCATCTTCGAGTACGTCTACCTCGCGCGCCCGGACTCGGTGATCGACGGCGTCTCGGTCTACGAGACCCGCCTGCGCATGGGCCAGCACCTCGCCGACAAGGTGAAGCTGAACCTGCCGGTCGACGAGATCGACGTCGTCATCCCGATTCCCGACTCGTCGCGGCCCTCCGCGATGGAGCTGGCGCAGACGCTGGGCATCCCGTACCGCGAGGGCTTCGTCAAGAACCGCTACATCGGCCGCACCTTCATCATGCCGGGACAGTCGACGCGCAAGAAGTCGGTGCGCCAGAAGCTCAACACCGTGCGCGAGGAATTCCGCGGCAAGCGCGTGCTGCTGGTCGACGATTCGATCGTGCGCGGCACGACCAGTCGCGAGATCGTCGAGATGGCGCGCGCCGCCGGCGCGCTCAAGGTCTATTTCGCGTCGGCGGCGCCGCCGGTGCGCTTCCCGAACGTCTATGGCATCGACATGCCGACGCGCGGCGAGCTGATCGCCACCGGCCGCAGCGACGAGGAGATCGCCCGCGAGATCGGCGCCGACGGCCTCGTCTACCAGGACATCGATTCGCTGAAGACCTCGGTGCGCGAGCTCTCCGACCGCATCTCGTCGTTCGACGCCTCGTGCTTCGACGGCTGCTACGTCACCGGCGACATCAGCCCGGAATACCTCGACGAGATCGAGGCCGCGCGCAACGGCACGCCGAAGAAGGATTCCGAGGACGGCGGCGCGTCGCAGCAGATGCACCTCAACCTGATGTCGGAGCAAGCCTGATGGCCGAGCAGAACCGCGACCCGCAGGCCGGCTACCAGCCGGAGACGCTGGCGGTGCGCGCCGGCACCGCGCGCAGCCAGTTCAACGAGCACTCGGAGGCGATGTACCTGACCTCCAGCTTCGTCTTCGACAGCGCCGCGCAGGCGGCCGCGCGCTTCTCCGGCGACGAGCCGGGCAACGTCTACTCGCGCTTCACCAATCCGACCGTCGCCGCCTTCCAGGAGCGGCTGGCCGCGCTCGAAGGCGGCGAGGCGGCGGTGGCCACCGCCAGCGGCATGTCGTCGATCCTGGCGCTGATCATGGCGCACCTGTCGGCCGGCGACCACATCGTCGCCTCCAACAGCCTGTTCGGTGCGACGCTGCAGCTGTTCAACAACATCCTCGCGCGCTTCGGCGTCGAGACCACCACCGTGGCGCAGACCGACGTCGGCGCGTGGGAGGCGGCGATCCGCCCGAACACGAAACTGTTCTTCCTCGAGACGCCGTCGAACCCGCTCACCGAGATCGCCGACATCCAGGCGCTCAGCGCGGTGGCGCACGCGAAGGGCATCCTCGTCGCCGTCGACAACTGCTTCTGCACGCCGATCCTGCAGCGCCCGCTCGACCTCGGGGCCGACCTCGTCGTGCATTCGGCGACCAAGTACCTCGACGGCCAGGGCCGCGTGCTCGGCGGCGCCGTCGTCGGCGCCAGGCAATTCACCGACCCGGTGCTCGCCTTCCTGCGCACCGCCGGGCCGACGCTGTCGGCGTTCAACGCCTGGGTGCTGCTGAAAGGCATGGAGACGCTGCAGATCCGGATGGAGGCGCAGTCCACCCGCGCGCTGCAGCTCGCGCAGTGGCTGGAGGCGCATCCCAAGGTCGCGCGCGTGTTCTACCCCGGCCTCGCCTCGCACCCGCAGCACGCGCTGGCGATGCGCCAGCAGAAGGGCGGCGGCGCCATCGTCTCGTTCGAAGTGAAGGGCGGCCGCAGCGAAGCCTGGCGCGTCGTCGATTCGTGCGCGCTGCTGTCGATCACCGCCAACCTCGGCGACACCAAGACGACGCTGACGCATCCGGCATCGACCACGCACGGCCGCATCTCGCCGGAGGCGCGCGCCGCCGCCGGCATCGGCGAAGGCCTGCTGCGCGTCGCCGTCGGCCTGGAGGCGCTGGTCGACCTGCAGGCCGACCTCGAGCGCGGCCTCTCCCGCCTCTGACTGCCGCCGGCGACGCCCGTCGCCGGCTGTTCTTCCTCCTCCCCGCCGGCGAAGTTGCGCACTTTGTCGTCGCGCTGACTTTCTTGCCGCCGGAAGCGGCGCAGAATCTCCACAAAAACGTGTCCGGTCTGTGGATTTCCACAATTGGGCCGACCGACCGCCTGCGAAATACTGTGGCGGGATCGTGTCGGCTCTCCCCGGCCCGGCACGACCAATCACATAAGAATCATGGAGGAGACCGATGTCGTTTTTCTTTGCCCCCGCAGTAGGGTTGATGAACCGCATGCGCTTCGCGGTGCGCTTCATCATCATCGGCGCCGCCGGTGGTCTGCTCGTCGCCGCGCTGCTCGCGCAGTTCCTGGTCGCAGTCAATGAGCGGCTGTCGAAGACGCGCGACGAGGTCGACGGCGTGGCCCGCGTGGTCGCGCTGCGCGGCGTCAGCCAGCTGGTCGACCGCCACCTGCTCGCCTCGTCGCTGGTCGCCTTCGGCGACAGTTCGGCCTCCGAGAAGGACGCCGCCGGGCTGCGCCAGCAGATCGGCGCCGCGCTGTCCGCCGCCGGCAAGCAGGCGCAGGGCAGCGCCGTGCTCGACGACGCGTGGAAGGCGCTCGACAAGGAATGGCAGCTGTTCAACCAGGTGATCGCCAACTCCTCGGCGCCCGAAATCCGCGAGCTGCACCAGCGTTTCGCCGACCGCCTCGCCGCGCTCGCCCGCCTCACCGCCGACGAGGCCGGGCTGACGCTGGATCCGGAAGTGGATGCCAACTATCTCTACGACACGCTGGTCAACCGCCTGCCGCAACTGCTGGAGACGGTCGGCCAGATCCGCCTGCGCGTCGCCAACATCGCCAGCGTGCAGATGATCGACGCCACCGACGTCGGCCGCCTCGACCGCCTGACCGGCGACGCGGTCAGCCAGCTCGGCCGCGTCAAGGAGAACCTCGACAAGGTCGGCCGCGCCGCGCCCGAGCTGAAGGCCGGCTTCGACAAGGGGCTGGCCGAGGTGCAGAAAGGCATCGACCTCACCCGGCGGCTGATCGACGGCCGCCTGGTCAGCGCCGGCGACATCAACATCCCGGTGCCGGAAGCGCTGGAAAAGACCGACCCGGCCCGGCTCGCGACACAGCAGCTGGAAGGGCTGGTCGCGAAATCGCTGCAGGGGCGGCTGGAGGCGCGGCTCGGCGAGCTCGAACGCAAGCGCAACCTCAACCTGTTCGCGGTGCTCGCCGGCATGCTCGTCGCCGGCTACCTGTCGGTCGGCTCCTACCTGAGCATGCAGGCCGGCACGCGCTGCCTGATGGAGGGCGGCAAGCGGCTGGCCGACGGCGAACTCGGCTACCGCATCGCGGTCGGCACGCGCGACGAATTCGCCGACATCGCCGAGAGCTTCAACCGCATGGCCGACGCCTTCCGGGGGGTGATCAACACGCTGCAGACCAGCGCCGGCGCGCTGCTCGACGCCGCGCACACGATGAACGACGCGACCCACCAGCTCGCCGCCAGCTCCTCCGAGCAGAGCCGGCTGACGCAGGAGACCGCGTCGTCGGCCGACGCCATGGCCGACAGCATCCGCAGCGTCGCCACCAACGCCGGCGAGGTCGACCACATCGCCCGCGACAGCCGGCAGCAGACCGACGACGGCTACAAGAACCTGATGCGCATGCTCGACGAGATCCGCGTCGTGCGCGAGGCGGTCGAGCAGATCGCCGTCACCGTCGCCGAATTCGTGCAGGCGACGATGGACATCCACGGCATGACCGGCCAGGTGCGCGACATCGCCGAGCAGACCAACCTGCTCGCGCTGAACGCGGCGATCGAGGCGGCGCGCGCCGGCGAGCACGGCCGCGGCTTCGCGGTGGTCGCCGACGAGGTCAGGAAGCTCGCCGAGAAGTCGGCCAAGTCGGCCAACGAGATCGACCGCCTGACGCAGGAGATCAACGCCCGCTCCGACGGCGTCACCGGCGCCATCACCCGCGGCAAGGACTCGCTGTCGGCGAGCGAGGGCTTCCTGCAGGACGTTTCCGGCCGCCTGTCGTCGGCCAGCGAATCGGTGGCGAAGACCTCGGAAGGCGTCGACGTGATCACCGGCGCGATGCGCTCGCAGGCCGAGTCGGTGCAGGCGATCCGCGACTTCGTCGTGCGCATCGCCGACATGGCCAGCCAGAACGACGCCGTCGTCGGCCGCGCCGAGCAGGAGGCGGAGCGGCTGGAGCACCTGTCGCAGGAGCTGCGCGGGCTGGTCGCGCGCTTCCGCGTCTAGGCGGCAGGCGGCCCGGGCGGGCCGCCGGGGAGCGTCGGGTCAGTGGTGACTGAGCTTCGTCCGCATGCGCTCGGCACGGCGGGGCTCGGTCAGGTCGGGATGCTCGGCGGCGTGCTGGCCGAGCAGCTTCTTCGCATCGGCCGGCAGCATGAAGTAGGTCATCAGGCTGGCGCCGGCACAGACCAGCCAGAAGAGCAGGAAACCGATCGAGTAGGTGGTCATCGGCGACACGTTGATCGGCTGGCCGAGCAGGTACAGCTGCTGCGGGTCGATCAGCGTGAAGAACACCACTTCCGCGATGCCCGCGGCGGCGAACGACGGCCACAGAACCCAGATGATCATCTTCATCCTTGCTGCCTCCTCTTCGGTTGGAATGCTGCCCACTGCACGGAACGTTCCTGCGGTTGGAGGGGCGGGGCGGCGAAACGTTCCCGCGGGCGCCGCCGCCGAAAACCGCCTGCTGCGCCGTCGCCCGTGTTAGACTGCGCGCCTTCGTCGCTGCGCCGGTCAGTCGCGCGGCGGCATCTCCGACCACACCGGTCCCCCCACCAGATTCCGATGGTCCCGACTGATGCGCGAACGAGCGCGGGGCCTGATTTTCGGAGCGAAAACCAATGAAATTCACCGACCTCGGCCTCTCGGCCGGGATCCTGCGCGCCGTTGCCGCGCAGGGCTACGACACCCCGACCCCGATCCAGCAGCAGGCGATCCCCGTCGTCCTCGCCGGCCGCGACCTGATGGCCTGCGCGCAGACCGGTACCGGCAAGACCGCCGGCTTCACGCTGCCGATCCTGCAGCTGCTGTCCAACGGCCGTGCCCGGCCGAAGCAGCCGCGCGCGCTGGTGCTCACCCCGACGCGCGAGCTGGCGATGCAGGTCGAGGAGAGCGTGCGCACCTACGGCACGCACCTGCCGCTCTCCTCGCTCGCCGTCTTCGGCGGCGTCGGCATGAACCCGCAGATCCAGGCGCTGGCGCGCGGCATCGACATCCTCGTGGCGACGCCCGGCCGCCTGCTCGACCACATGCAGCAGAAGACCGTCGACCTGTCGAAGGTCGAGATCCTCGTCCTCGACGAGGCCGACCGCATGCTCGACATGGGCTTCATCCGCGACATCCGCAAGATCCTGGCGACGATGCCGAAGCAGAAGCAGAGCCTGCTCTTCTCGGCGACCTTCTCCGACGAGATCCGCGAGCTGGCGCAGACCTTCCTCAACGACCCGGCCAGCGTCGAGGTCGCGCGCCGCAACACCGCCGCCGAATCGGTCGCGCAGCGCGTCATCCACGTCGACCGCGAGAACAAGGCGCCGCTGCTGATCCATCTCTTCGAGACGCACGGCTGGCACCAGGTGCTGGTGTTTACGCGCACCAAGCACGGCGCCGACGCGCTGTCGCGCAAGCTGGAGAAGGCCGGCATCCGCTCGGCGGCGCTGCACGGCAACAAGTCGCAGGGCGCCCGCGTGCGCGCACTCAACGAATTCAAGGACGGCAAGCTGGTGGCGCTGGTCGCCACCGACATCGCCGCGCGCGGCATCGACATCGACGCGCTGCCGCACGTCATCAACTTCGAGCTGCCGAACATCTCCGAGGACTACGTGCACCGCATCGGCCGCACCGGCCGCGCCGGCATGGAAGGCGAGGCGCTGTCGCTGGTCTGCGCCGACGAGCGCGCCTACCTGCGCGACATCGAAAAGCTGATCAAGCGCGACCTGGAGAAGCTGACGCTGCCCGGCTTCGAGCCGAGCGCGGTGCCCACCGTGTCGGCGCCGGCGACGAAGGGCAACGGCCAGCGCCAGGGGCAGCCGCCGAAGTCGCAGGCCGGCAAGCCCGCCGGCAACGGCCAGAAGCCCGCCGGCGGCCAGCCCGGGCAGAACGCCGGCCGCCGCCGGCGTGGGGGCGGCGGCGGCAAGCCGCAGGGTGGCGCCCCGGGCGGCAACCCGGGACACCGCAGCGGGCAGCGGCATCACTGAGCGTCAGCGAACCGCCGATCAAGTCACCAGCCGTCATTCCGGCCCTTCGGCAAACTCAGGGCAGGCCGGGCTACGCCCGCGCCGGAATCCAGGAAACTCAACGAACCGGACCCCGGCATCCCGAGGGCACTTGAGCCATCGGCCCCTTCGCCTGCGGGCGCCTGCGCCGGGGTGACGGACTGAATCCGCGCCGCCTCAGCGCAGCATGCCGCGGTCGAGGATGAAGTCGATCACGGTCGGCAGCCCCTCGCCGGTCTTCAGGTTGGTGAACACGAAAGGGCGTTCGCCGCGCTGGGCCTTCGCATCCTGCGCCATCACCTCCAGCGAGGCGCCGACCAGCGGCGCCAGGTCGATCTTGTTGATGACCAGCAGGTCCGACTTGGTGATGCCGGGTCCGCCCTTGCGCGGGATCTTCTCGCCGGCGGCGACGTCGATCACGTAGAGGGTGAGGTCGGAGAGTTCCGGCGAGAAGGTCGCGGCGAGATTGTCGCCGCCCGATTCGACGAGGATCAGCTCGACGCCGGGAAAGGCACGCTGCAGGCGGTCGACGGCCTCGAGGTTGATCGAGGCGTCCTCGCGGATCGCCGTGTGCGGGCAGCCGCCGGTCTCGACGCCGATGATGCGCTCCGGCGCGAGCGCCGAATGATTGACGAGGAATTTCGCATCCTCCGCGGTGTAGATGTCGTTCGTCACCACGGCCATGTCGATCCGGTCGCGCAGGGCCTGGCACAGGGCCAGCGTCAGCGCGGTCTTGCCGGAACCGACGGGACCGCCGATGCCGACGCGCAGTGCGGCGGGGCGGGATTTCGAGGCTTGCTTGTTCATGGGGTCAGGACCTGAAGAGACGTGAATATTGCGTTTCGTGGCGGGCGCAGGCGATCGCGAACGCCGGCGCGAAGTTGCTCCAGCGCGCCTCGGGCAGCGCGATCGCCGCGGCGGCGATGCGCGGCAGCTCGGCGCCGAGCGCGGCGAGCAGGCGTTGGCCGGCGGCCTGCCCGAGCGGCACGGCCTTCAGCGCCGCCATCGCCTGGTTCTCCGCCCACGACCAGAGGTAGGCGGTCACTGCGGCGTCGACCGCGATACCCCAGGCCGCGGCGATGCCGGCCCAGGCCGTGGGGAAGGCGACCTCGTCGAGCGCGGCGAGCGCCTCGCCGTGCGGCGCGAGCGCGTCGTCGCGCAGGTCGGCGAGCAGGCGGCGCATCGAGAAGCCCATCTGCACGGTTTCCGCGCGCAGCTCGGCGGCTTCGCGGCTGGCGATGAACTCCGCGTTGAGGCGGGCGATCTCCCGCCGGTCGCCGTGCGACCAGGCCGCCATCAGCGCCGCGACGAGCGGCGCCTCGTAGCGCCCGATGCCGTGCGCGAGCAGGTCGCCGATCCAGCGGCCGGCGGTCGCCTCGTCGCGGACGACGCCGCATTCGACCGCCCATTCCAGCCCCTGCGAATAGGTGTAGGCGCCGACCGGCAGGGCCGGGCTGGCGAGCTGGAGCAGGCGGGCGAGCGGCAGGGCGGCGGCGTGCGGCACGGTCAGCGCGGCTTGAACTGGTGGATCTTCGGCAGCGAGCGGTGCGGGCCGTGGCCGGGGTCGTGCAAGTCGTTGCCCTCGTCGCCCTCGCCGCCGTGCCGGTGATGCCCGCCGTGCGCCCCGTAGGCGCCGGATTCCGGCTGGAAGGGCGCCTCCGTTTCGGCGACCGCGCAGCCCAGCCCGCGCACCATCTCGGCCAGCACGTGGTCGGTCTGGAAGCGCAGCCGGCCGCCCTGCGCCGTCGGCAGGAGCTGCACCGGCACGTGGCGGTTGCCGAGATGGTAGGCGGCGCGGGCGAACAGCAGCGGGCTGTCGGCGCTCGCCTCGATCAGCCGCTCCGGGGCGGCGACGATCTCGACGACGGCGCTGCCGTCCTCGGCGGCGAGCCGGTCGCCGCCGTGCAGGTGGTCGCCGCGTTCGAGGAAGATGCCGGCCTCGCGGCCGGAGGCGAGCGTCACCTTGAGGCGGCTGCGCTTGCGCTCGTCGTAGGCCAGCGCCACGGTGTCGGTGGCCGCGGCGTCGGTGCGTCGGTTCAGGATCAGCATGGTCAGAACAGGAAGTAGCGTTGCGCCAGCGGCAGCGTCGTCGCCGGCTCGCAGACCAGATGTACGCCGTCGGCCTTGACGACGTAGGTCTCGGGATCGACGGTGATCTCCGGCGTCGCGCCGTTGTGCACCATGTCCGACTTCTGCAGCGTACGCGTGCCGGCGACGGCGACCAGCGGCTTCTGCAGCCCCAGCGCGGCGACGGCCGGGTTCTGCAGCGCCGCCTGCGAGACGAAGGTCACCGCGGTCTTCAGCGCGCGTCCGTAAGCGCCGAACATCGGGCGGTAATGCACCGGCTGCGGCGTCGGGATCGAGGCGTTGGGATCGCCCATCGCGGCCGCCGCGATCATGCCGCCCTTGACGATCAGCGTGGGCTTCACGCCGAAGAACGCGGGCTTCCACAGCACCAGGTCGGCGAGCTTGCCGACTTCCACGGAACCCACGGTGTGCGCGATGCCGTGCGTCAGCGCGGGATTGATCGTGTACTTGGCGATGTAGCGCTTGACGCGGAAGTTGTCGTTGCGCGCGCTGTCCTCCGGCAAGGTGCCGCGCTGCATCTTCATCTTGTGCGCGGCCTGCCAGGTGCGGATGATCACCTCGCCGACGCGGCCCATCGCCTGCGAATCCGAGCTCATCATCGAGAACACGCCCAGGTCGTGCAGGATGTCCTCGGCGGCGATGGTCTCGCGGCGGATGCGCGATTCGGCGAAGGCCACGTCCTCGGCGATCGCCGGATCGAGGTGGTGGCACACCATCAGCATGTCGAGGTGCTCGTCGATGGTGTTCACGGTGTAGGGCATGGTCGGGTTGGTCGAACTCGGCAGCACGTTGGGCAGCCCCGCCGCCTTGATGATGTCCGGCGCGTGGCCGCCGCCCGCCCCCTCGGTGTGGAAGGTGTGGATGGTGCGGCCCTTGAAGGCGGCGAGGGTGGCCTCGACGAAGCCCGACTCGTTCAGCGTGTCGGTGTGGATCGCCACCTGCACGTCCATCTCGTCGGCGACGGCCAGGCAGCAGTCGATCGCGGCCGGCGTCGTGCCCCAGTCCTCGTGCAGCTTGAGCCCGATGACGCCGGCCTCGACCTGCTCGCGCAGCGCCGCCGGCAGGCTGGCGTTGCCCTTGCCGAGGAAGCCGAGGTTCATCGGGAAGGCCTCGGCGGCCGACAGCATCGCATGGATGTGCCACGGCCCCGGCGTGCAGGTCGTGGCGAAGGTGCCGGTGGCCGGGCCGGTGCCGCCGCCGATCATGGTGGTGACGCCGGACGTCAGCGCCTCCTCGATCTGCTGCGGGCAGATGAAGTGGATGTGCGTATCGATGCCGCCGGCGGTGACGATCATGCCCTCGCCGGCGATGACCTCGGTGCCCGGGCCGACGACGATCGTCACCCCGGGCTGGATGTCCGGGTTGCCGGCCTTGCCGATCGCCGCGATGCGGCCGTTCTTCACGCCGATGTCGGCCTTGACGATGCCGGTGACGGCATCGACGATCAGCGCGTTGGTGATCACCGTGTCGACCACCTCGGCGGCGACGCGCTGGCTCTGGCCCATGCCGTCGCGGATCACCTTGCCGCCGCCGAACTTCACCTCCTCGCCGTAGATCGTGCAGTCCTGCTCGACCTCGATGATCAGTTCGGTGTCGGCGAGCCGGATGCGGTCGCCGGTCGTCGGGCCGAACATCTCGGCATACGCCTGCCGCGAAATCCTCGTGCTCATAGCGCCCCCTGGATCATGCCGCGGAAACCATAGACCCTGCGCTCGCCGGCCAGCGCGACCAGCTGCACCGTGCGCGTCTGCCCCGGCTCGAAGCGGACGGCGGTGCCGGCGGCGATGTCGAGGCGGTAGCCGCGCGCCGCTTCGCGGTCGAAGGCCAGCGCGGCGTTGGTTTCGTGGAAATGGTAGTGCGAGCCGACCTGGATCGGCCGGTCGCCGGTGTTCGCCACCGTCAGCACGATCGTCGGCCGGCCGGCGTTCAGTTCGAGTTCGCCGGGTTCGGCGAGCAGTTCTCCGGGGATCATCTCGGCTCCTCAGACGATGGGGTTGTGCACGGTGACCAGCTTCGTCCCGTCCGGGAAGGTCGCCTCGACCTGGATCTCCGGGATCATCTCGGCGACCCCGTCCATCACGTCGGTGCGCGCCAGCACCTGGGTGCCCTCGTGCATCAGCGCGGCGACGGTCTTGCCCTCGCGCGCACCTTCGAGGATGGCGCAGGTGATCAGCGCCACCGCCTCCGGATAGTTGAGCTTCAGGCCCCGGGCCTGGCGCCGTTCGGCGAGCAGGCCGGCGGTGAAGATCAGCAGCTTGTCTTTCTCTCGTGGGGTCAGCTCCATGGGGTCTCCTCAGGTGTTCCAGATGCGGGGAATCTGCGCCGGCCGCCCGCAGCAGGCGGGCCGGAGCTCGTGCCAGAGCGCGGCGAACCAGTGGCGCGCGGCCTCGCTGCTGTCGCCGAGGTAGCGCGCGACGACGAGGCCGCCGCCGTTCGGCAGCGCCGACAGCGCATGCCGGGCGCCGTCGGCGGGCGGGATCGCCCGGCAGCGTTCGAGCAGCGCCGGCGCCTGCTGCGGCAGGCCGGGAAAGGTCGCCAGCAAGGTGCCGCAGACGGTGGCGCCGGCCCACCCGGCCGGGCTGTCGAGCAGCGCGTCGTCGCCGGCGAAGCCGCCGCGCTCGCGCCACACCGGGATGCCGCCGCGGTCGATGCGCAGCGCGAGGTCGACGCGCCCGCGGCGGAAGCGCTCGCCGGAGGCGGTACGGCCGAGGCAGAGGATGTCCCAGGCGATCAGCCGGGCGTCGGCGGCGAGGTCGATGCGGGTTTCCATGCGCGCGCGGGCGCCGTCGAAGACGATGCTTTCCTGCGGCAGCCATTCCAGCGTCGCGCCTGCGCCGACGTCGAGCGCGACCGTTTGCGCCGCGTCGGCGCCGCCGCTGCGATACCACTTGCCGGCCCCCGGCGTGGTGATCTGCGCGTGCGCGTCGCGGCCGACCGCGATCGCGATGGCCAGCCGGTCGCCGCCGGCGACGCCGGACGGCGGATGCAGCACGATCGCCTGGCAGACCGCGTCGCCTTCCGGGTAGAGCGCCTTCTGCACGCGCAGCGGGCCGCAGTGGCGGTTCTCGCGCAGCAGCGTGCGGCCGTCGCGCGCGGCGAAGCCGAGCTGCAGCTCGGCCAGCCACGCGTTGGCGGGCGGCGGCGTAACGGGCAGGCGGGAGTTCATACGGCGATTATCCGGAATTGGCGCCCGCGCGGGCCATACGCAAGAATGCGCAGCCGCGCCGGGAGCAGGGGCCGGGATCGCGGCGCGGCATCGGCCGCACTCAGCAACGGACGCTCAGCCCGCGGCCGGCGAGATCGATCACCTCGCAGTTGTCGCCGGGGCCGATGCGGTCGGCGACGAGGAACTCGCCGGCATCGATGGCCAGCAACGGGTGATGCCAGGTCGCCGGGCGGAAGTTGACGCCCTGGCGGCCGTCGCTGACGAAGGCGCGCAGCGTGCCGGGGTCGGCGGTCTCGGCGACGACCACGACGAAACGCTGGCCGGCCAGCGGCACGAAGGCCTGCGAACCGAGGGGGTGGCGTTCCAGCGTGTGCAGGCGGCAGGGCAGCGCCTGCGCGGCGGCCCGGAAGATGGACAGCGCCAGCCGGCCGGCGGCGTCGCTTTCGAGCTGGGCGAGGTCGCTGAAGCGCTGGCTGCTGCCGGCGTTGATCGCGTAGCTGGCGTGGCCGGCGCACTCGATGACCTGGCCGTAGGGGGCGAAGGCGGCGGCCGTCAGCGCCTCGGCCCGCAGCGCGTCGACGAGCGGACTCATGCCGGCTCGCCCCACAGGCGCAGCCGGGAGACGCCGCCGTCCGGGTGCAGGTTGAGACGGACGTGGCTGACCGCGCCGAGCGCCGCCACCGCGTCGGTGAGGAGGTGCAGGTGGTCGGCGCGCATCGGCGTTTCCGGCAGCAGCGTCGGCCAGAACTGGGACTGCGTGACCAGCGCCTCGCGGCTCATGCCTGGGGCGTGGACGGCCTGCAGCGAGCAGCGGTCGGGGAAGTTGCCCTTGAAATGGGCGGTGTCGAGCTCGATGCGGCGGATGGTGCCGGGCCGGCCGAGGGCGACGATGCACCAGTCGAAGCCGGGTTCGCGCCGGCGGCGGGTTTCCCAGCCGTCGCCCATGTCGATGCCGCGTCCCGGCAGCAGCAGGTTGCCGACGACGCCGAAATGCTGGTCGTTCCAGGACACCGGCCAGGCGCCGTTGAGCGCCGCGGCGAGGTCGACGAGGCCGTCGGCGGCGACTTCCGGCTCGCCGGCCGGGCGGCCGTAGACGCGCAGGCGGGCGACGCCGCCGTCGGGCAGGATGTTGAGGCGCAGGTGGCTGAACACGGCGTCGCCGCTGGCGATTTCGATCAGGTGATGGCGGTTGCCGCCCAGCGGCGTCGGCGCCAGCACCGGCTCCCAGCTGGCGGCGTCCTGCGGGTCGCGGCCGGCGCGGCAGCCGTCGAGCGAGGCGGCGGGCGGATAGTTGCCGGTGAAGAAGCTGGTGTCGATGTCGACGCCGGCCAGCCGGCCCGGACGGGCCAGGCGGACGACGCACCAGTCGTGGCCGGGGCCGCGCTTGCGCCGCGATTCCCAGCCGTCCATCCACTTGCCGTGGGCATCGTACTTGCCGGGGACGAAGATCGCGGCCGGCGCCTGCAGCAGGCGCGACATCGGCGCGAAGAAATCGTCGGAACAGGCGACGGCCTCGGCGCCCAGGCGGGCGTCGGCGAGGTTGATCTGCTGCTGCGTCCAGGCCGGGAGTTCGGCGGCCGGGGCGGTGAGGAAGGAAGTGTTGTCCATGGTTGTGCGGGTCAGTTGATCGAGCCGATGAAGCTGGCGAGTTCCGGCGTCTGCGGATCGGCGAACAGGGTCTGCGGGTCGCCGCTTTCGTGGATGCGGCCCTGGTGCATGAACACCAGCTTGTCGCCGACTTCGCGGGCGAAGCGCATTTCGTGCGTGACCATGACCAGCGTCATGCCCTCGGCGGCCAGATCCTTGACCACCGCCAGCACCTCGTTGACCAGCTCCGGGTCGAGCGCCGAGGTGATCTCGTCGCAGAGCAGCACGCGCGGCTGCATGGCCAGCGCGCGGGCGATCGCCACGCGCTGCTGCTGGCCGCCGGACAGCTGGTCGGGGTAGGCGTCGAACTTGTCCTGCAGGCCGACCTTGAGCAGCATCGCCTTGGCCAGGTCGCGCGCTTCCTCGTCGCCCATCTTGCGGACGATGCGGGTGGCGAGCATGACGTTCCCGCCGGCGGAGAGGTGCGGGAACAGGTTGAACTGCTGGAAGACCATGCCGACCTTCATGCGCAGCGCGCGCAGGTCGGTCTTGTGCGGGTGGATGCGTTCGCCGTCGACCTCGATGCAGCCGTCGTCGAAGCTCTCCAGCCCGTTGATCGTGCGCAGCAGCGTGCTCTTGCCGGAGCCGCTGCGGCCGATCAGCGCGACGACCTGGCCTTCCTCGATGTCGAGGTCGATGCCGCGCAGCACGTGGTTGCTGCCGAAATGCTTGTGCAGGGCGTCAATGCGCACGAGCGCCATGGATTTTCCTTTCGAGAATGCGGGAATAGGCGGACAACGGGTAGCACAGGGCGAAATAGCCGAGCGCGACGAGGCCGAAGACGAGGAAGGGCTGGAAGGTGGCGTTGGCGAGCATGGAGCCGGTCTTGGTCAGTTCGACGAAACCGATGATCGAGGTGACGGCCGTCCCCTTGACCACCTGCACCGAGAAGCCGACGGTCGGCGCGATGGCGATGCGCAGCGCCTGCGGCAGGATCACGTGGCGCATCTGCTCGAGCGGCGTCATCGCCAGGCTCGCCGAGGCCTCCCACTGCCCCTTCGGGATCGCCTCGACGCAGCCGCGCCAGATTTCGCCGAGGTAGGCGCTGGTGAACAGCGTCAGGCCGAGGGCGGCGGCCAGCCACGGCTGAATTTCCAGGCCGATCAGGCCGCCGCCGAAGAAGATGATGAACAGCTGCATGAGCAGCGGCGTGCCCTGGAAGACCTCGATATAGCCCTGGGCCAGCCGGCGCGGCAGCGGGTGCCGGGCGATGCGGGCGAAGAGCACGGCGAGTCCGGCGAGACCGCCGAGGGCGAAGGAAGTCAGCGACAGGCCGAGGGTCCATAGGGCGCCGTCGAGCAGGTTGCGGGCGATGTCGGCGAGGGCGATGTCGTTCATTTCGGTCTCCGGCCGCGCTGCTGTGGCCCGGCAAGAATCAGCGCCTGGCGGACGGCGAGCGCGAGCAGGAAATAGATCGCGGTGACCGTGAAATAGGTCTCGAAGGCGCGGAAGTTGCGCGACTGGATGAAGTTGGCGGCGAAGGTCAGTTCCTCGGCGGCGATCTGCGAGCAGACCGAGGTGCCGAGCATGACGATCACCACCTGGCTGCACACCGCCGGCCAGACCCTGGCCAGCGCGGGCGGCAGCACGACGTGGCGGAACATCTGCGGCCGCGTCATCGCCAGCGACTGCGCCGCCTCGATCTGCCCGCGCGGCGTCGCCTCGATGCCGGCGCGGATGATCTCGGTGCTGTAGGCGCCGAGGTTGATGACGACGGCGAGGATCGCCGCCTGCCATTCGTCGAGCCGGGCGCCGAGCGCCGGCAGGCCGAAGAAGATGAAGAAGAGCTGGACGAGGAAGGGCGTGTTGCGGATCAGCTCGACATAGACCGCGAAGATGCGGTCGAAGGGCGCCAGCCGCCAGGCGCGGCAGGCCGCCCCGGCGATGCCGAGCGCCAGCCCGGCGACGGCGCCGATGCCGGTCAGCAGCAGCGTGCGGCCGGTGCCGGCGAGCAGCGCGTCGCGGTGCTCCAGCACGGCGGAAAAATCGAATGCGTAGGCCATGGGATTCTCCGGCGCCGCCCGCAGGCGGCGCTCTCGGCGTCGGTCAGAGATCGGCGGGCAGCGGCGCCTGCAGCCAGCGCTGGGCCACCTGGTTCAGCTCGCCGTTGGCCTTCAGCTTGGCGATGACGGCGTTCACCTTCGTCAGCAGCGCGGCTTCGCCCTTGTTGATGCCGACGTAGCACGGCGAGTTCTTGATCAGGAACTTGGTGTCGAGGCGGCGGATCTTCGTGCGCTCGTTGACCGCGGCGGCGACGACGTTGCCGGTGGCGACCAGCTGCACCTGGCCGGACAGGTAGGCCGAGATGGTCGCGTTGTTGTCCTCGAAACGCTTGATGGTGGCGCTCGCCGGCGCAATCTTGCTGAATTCCAGATCCTCGACCGAGCCGCGGGTGACGCCGACGACCTTGCCGGCGGTGTCGGCGGCGCTCTTCACCGCGGCATCGCCCGGCCCGAAGACGCCGTTGAAGAACGGCGCGTAGGCGACCGAGAAGTCGATGACCTTTTCCCGGTCCGGGTTCTTGCCCAGGCTGGAAATGACCAGATCGGCCTTGCCGGTGGTCAGGTAGGGAATGCGGTTGGTGCTGGTCACCGGGATCAGTTCGACCTTCAGCTTCAGTTCGCGGCCGATCAGGTTGGCGACGTCGATGTCGTAGCCGCGCGGCTTGAGGTCGGGGCCGACGGTGCCGAACGGCGGGAAATCCTGCGGCACGGCGACGCGCAGGGTGCCGCTCTTCTCGGCGCTGGCCAGCGCGTCGGCCTGGGCCAGACCGATGCCGCCGGCGAGCAGCGAGGTGGCGACGAGGGTTTTCAGGAAAAGGCGTTTGTGCATGGCGAGGGCTCCTGGAGGGGTGGGGGATCAGGGTTGGATGAAACGGATGCCGACCCGGCCGGCGGCCGACAGCAGGTGCTGCTGCATGGCCTTGCGGGCGGCGCCGGCGTTGCCGGCGGCCACCGCGGCGAGGATGGCGTTGTGTTCGTCGGCCGGCTGCCAGATCTGGCTGCGGTCGGCAAAGGGCAGGCGCAGGCTGTGGGCAAGCTGCGCATGGAATTGCTGGGTGATGGCGGCGAGCGCCGGGTTGCCGGACAGTTCGGCCAGTGCCAGATGGAAGCGCAGGTCGCATTCGGCGGCGCTGACCAGGTCGCTGGCCGACAGCGCCTGCTGCATTTCCGCCATGCATTCGCGCAGCGCGCTCAGGCCGTCGTCGTCGCGACGGCGCGCGGCGAGCGCCGCATTGGCCGGCTCGATGACGAAGCGCATCTGGAAGATGGCGTCCGGCGGCATGGCGTTGGGGCCGCTGGGCAAGTCGGCGGCGTCGGTCGGCGTGCCGGCGGTGACGAAAACGCCCTTGCCGGCGAAGGACCGCAGCAGGCCGAGCGCCTCCAGCATGGAAATGGCCTCGCGCAGCGAGGCGCGGCTGATGCCGAGGCTTTCGGACAACTCCCGCTGGCCGGGCAGCGCACTGCCGGCGGGATACTGGCCGTCGAGGATGCGGCGTTGCAGGGTTTGGGCGGCGATGCTGGATACGCTGGGCATGGTGGTTTATCCGTTCATACCGGTCTGACCGGTTAGGCCAGTTAAAGCGTGTTTTGTGCCAGCCGGGAAAGGTGGCCGAGAAGCTAAGGTAAGTAATTGATTGAGTTGCCTTTGCGCCTTTCGACACGCGCGTGATCGAGCGCCCGGCAAGGCACTGTTTTGGGGATTCTTCGCTGCTGCGCCCCCGGAGATGGTGCATGGATGCAGCCCATCTCTTCCGATCGGGATTGCCTTGGCGGTGAGCCTTGCTTTACGTACTGAGTAAATTTACTCAGTACGTTGAAAGAGGCGGCCTACACCGCCAGCGCTTCGCGCACGCCGTCCTGCTGCATCGTCTCGCCCCGGCCGCGCATGATGAACTCGCCGCGCTCCATCAGCAGGTACTGGTCGGCCAGCGATTCGGCGAAGTCGTAGTACTGCTCGACGAGCAGGATCGCCATTTCGCCGGTCGCCGCCAGCGTGCGGATGGCGCGTTCGATGTCCTTGATGATCGAGGGCTGGATGCCCTCGGTCGGCTCGTCGAGGATCAAGAGCTTCGGTCCCATCGCCAGCGCGCGGCCGATCGCGAGCTGCTGCTGCTGGCCGCCGGAGAGGTCGCCGCCGCGGCGGTGCATCATCTGCTTGAGCACCGGGAACATGTCGAAGATGCGCTCCGGAATCCTCGTGCCGCCGGGCTTCGTGGCGAGGCCCATCAGCAGGTTCTCGGCGACGGTGAGGCGCGGGAAGATCTCGCGGCCCTGCGGCACGTAGCCGATGCCGGCCTGCACGCGCGCGTGCGGCGGCAGGTGGGTGATGTCGCGGCCGTCGAAGGTGATGCTGCCTTCACGCGTCCTGACGAGGCCCATCAGCGATTTCAGCAGCGTCGTCTTGCCGACGCCGTTGCGGCCGAGCAGGGTGGTGACCTTGCCGGTCTCGACCGTGAAGGACAGGCCGCGCAGGATGTGGCTGCCGCCGTAGGCCTGGTGCAGGGAGTCGACTTTCAGCATGGTTCAGCGCCCCAGATAGACTTCGATGACCCGTTGATCGTTCTGCACCGCCGCCAGGTCGCCCTCGGCGAGCACGCTGCCCTCGTGCAGCACGGTGACCCGGCCGCCCAGCTTCTCGACGAAGGCCATGTCGTGCTCGACGACGACCAGCGAATGCGTGCCGGCGAGCGACACGAACAGCTCGGCGGTGCGCATCGTCTCGTCGTCGGTCATGCCGGCGACCGGCTCGTCGAGCAGCAGCAGCTTCGGCTCCTGCATCAGCAGCATGCCGATCTCCAGCCACTGCTTCTGGCCGTGCGAGAGCAGGCCGGCCGGGCGGTCGGCGTCCTGGTCGAGGCGGATCAGACGCAGCGTCCCGGCGATGCGGTCGCGGTCGGCGTCGTCGAGCGTGGCGACGAGGCTGCGGCGCACGCGCTTGTCGGTCTTCATCGCCAGTTCGAGGTTCTCGAACGCGCTGTGCTGCTCGAAGATCGTCGGTTTCTGGAACTTGCGGCCGATGCCGGCGTGCGCGATCTCCGGCTCGGAGAGCCGGGTCAGGTCGATGGTCTGGCCGAAGAACGCGCTGCCCTTGTCCGGGCGCGTCTTGCCGGTGATCACGTCCATCATCGTCGTCTTGCCGGCGCCGTTCGGGCCGATGATGCAGCGCAGCTCGCCGGCGTCGATGGCGAGGCTCAGCCGGTTCAGCGCCTTGAAGCCGTCGAAGCTGACGGTGATGTCGTCGAGATAGAGGATGACGTTGTGCGAGATGTCGAGCACGCGCTGCTTGCTCGCATGGCCGAAGCGGTCCGGCTCGTTCGGGTCGATGCCGATGATCTTGCGGAGGACGTCGCGGGTGCCCATTACCTTGCTCCTCGTGCGGACTTCCCGGCGCGCAGGGTCTGCCACAATCCCAGCAGCCCCTTCGGCAGCAGCAGCGTGACGACGATGAACAGGAGGCCGAGGAAGAACAGCCAGTACTCGGGGAAGCTCACCGTGAACCAGCTCTTCGCGAGGTTCACCACGAAGGCGCCGATCACCGGGCCGATCAGCGTGCCGCGCCCGCCCACCGCCACCCAGATGGCGATCTCGATCGAGTTGCCGGGCGACATCTCCGAGGGGTTGATGATGCCCACCTGCGGCACGTAGAGCGCGCCGGCGATGCCGCACAGCACGGCGGAGACCGTCCAGATCGCCAGCTTGTACCAGAGCGGGTCGTAGCCGATGAACATGACGCGGCTCTCGGCATCGCGGATCGCGGTGAGCACGCGGCCGAACTTCGAGGTGGTCAGCCAGCGGGCGAAGAGCAGCGTGCCGGCCAGCGCCAGCGCGGTCAGGCCGAACAGCACCAGCCGCGTTTCCGGCGCGGTGATGCTGTAGCCGAGCACGCGCTTGAAGTCGGTGAAACCGTTGTTGCCGCCGAAGCCGGTCTCGTTGCGGAAGAACAGCAGCATCGCCGCGTAGGTGAGCGCCTGGGTGATGATCGAGAAATAGACGCCCTTGATGCGCGAGCGGAAGGCGAAGTAGCCGAAGACGAAGGCGACGATCGCCGGCACCGCCACCACCAGCAGCGCCGCCCACAGGAAGCTGTCGCTGCCCGTCCAGTACCAGGGCAGCTCCTTCCAGTCGAGGAACACCATGAAGTCCGGCAGCTCGCTCCGGTAGCTGCCGTCGCGGCCGATCTGGCGCATCAGGTACATGCCGAAGGCGTAGCCGCCGAGCGCGAAGAAGAGGCCGTGGCCGAGCGAGAGGATGCCGCCGTAGCCCCAGATCAGGTCCATCGCCACGGCCACCATCGCGTAGCACATGATCTTGCCGATCAGCGTGATGGCGTAGGCCGAGACGTGGAAGGCGCTGTCCGGCGGCACCGCCAGGTTGAGCAGCGGCACGACGACCAGCGCCAGCGCGAGGAAGGCGGCGAGGCCGCCGGCCTGCCGGCCGTCCAGCGCGGCGAGCAGGCGGAGCGTGTGCGGAGTGCGTTCGATGCGTGCGGATTGCATGGTGCAAGCCTCAGTCGACGAAGCGGCCCTTCAGGGCGAAGATGCCCTGCGGACGCTTCTGGATGAAGATGATGATGCAGACGAGGATGGCGATCTTGGCGACCACCGCGCCCGCCCAGCCTTCGAGCAGCTTGGAGAAGATGCCCAGCCCGAGCGCCGCCCACACGGCGCCGGCGAGCTGGCCGACGCCGCCGACGACGACCACCATGAACGAATCGACGATGTAGCCCTGGCCCATGTCCGGCCCGACGTTCGAGATCTGCGACAGCGCCACGCCGCCCAGCCCGGCGATGCCGGCGCCGAGCGCGAAGGCCAGCGTGTCGATGCGCGCCGTGGGCACGCCGACGCAGCCGGCCATCGCGCGGTTCTGCGTCACCGCGCGGACGAACATGCCGAGCCGCGTGCGGTTCATCAGCACCCAGACGAGGAAGAGCACGAACAGCGCGAAGCCGATGATGACGATGCGGTTCCACGGCAGCACCAGGTTCGGCATCAGCTCGACGCCGCCGGACATCCAGCTCGGGTTCGCGAGCTCGACGTTCTGCGCGCCGAAGAGCACGCGCGCCGCCTGGATCAGGATCAGCGACAGGCCCCAGGTGGCGAGCAGCGTCTCCAGCGTGCGCCCGTAGAGCCAGCGGATCACCGTGCGCTCCATCAGCACGCCGACGGCGGCGGCGGCGAAGAAGGCGAGCGGGATCGCCGCCGGCAGGTACCAGTCGATGTAGTCCGGCAGGTGGCTGCGGAACAGCGACTGCACGGCGTAGGCCGAATAGGCGCCGACCATCAGCAGCTCGCCGTGCGCCATGTTGATCACGCCCATCACGCCGTAGGTGATGGCCAGCCCGAGCGCGGCCAGCAGCAGGATGCTGCCGAGCGACAGCCCGGTGAAGATGCGGCCGAGGTTCTCGGCGTTCGCGAGGCGCTTGTCGATCGCCTTCACCGCGCTGATCGCCGCGTAGCGCACGCGGTTGTCCGGCTCGTTGGCCTGCTCGGTGAGCGGCAGCAGCAGCGCCCGCGCCGCCGGCGACGCGGTGTCGCCGAGCAGCAGCACGGCGCCGCGGCGCACCGCCGGATCCCGGCTGGCGAGGTCGGCCTGGGCCTTGGCGACGGACAGCAGCGCACGGATTTCCGCGTCCAGCTCGCCGGCCAGCGCCCGCGTCAGCAGCGGCGCCAGCTCCGCGCCGGCCTTGCTCTGCAGCCTGCGCGCGGCCTCCAGGCGCACGCTGCGCTCGGCGGCGAAGAGGTCGAGCGCGGCGATGGCCGAGGCCAGCTCGCCGCGCACGCGGTTGTTGATGGTGATCGGTTCCGGGCTGGCCGGAGTGTTTGGCAGCGCGGCCGGCGCGCCGCTGGCGGCGTCGCTCGCCTGCCCGTCGTCGACGATCAGCAGCCGGCCGCCGGCCAGCACCAGGCGGTCCTCGGCCATCGCCTGCAGCAGGCGCCGGGCCGCCGGTTCGGCGCTCTGCGTCAGCTGGCGGATCGCCTCGATCTTGCGCGTGTTGTCGTCGTCGGCGAGCTGCTTGACCACGGCGGGGTCGGGGGCGGCGAGCGCGCTGCCGGCAGCGAGGGCCAGCGCGGTCAGCAGGGAACGGAATCGTCGGGTCATGGCGTCGGGGGCGTCGGTCCGGGTTCGGGGGCGGCAGGTCGGGAATTCAGACCTCAGAATTCAGAATCCAGAATACGGAGGCCGCGGCGGGCGACCAATACGCTGAATTGCGTAGTAGTGAGTCAACCTGAATCCGCTTGATGTAACCCCCCGTCATTCCGGGCTTGACCCGGAATCCAGTGGCGTACTTCTGGATTCCGGCTTTCGCCGGAATGACGAGGCAAGAAAAACGGGGCCGCAGCCCCGTCCGTCCGCGTGCTGCCGGCGCGGCTTACTTGCCTTCCGGCTCGTCCTTCTTCTTGTCGTTGCCGGCGATGTACGGGCTCCACGGCGCGGCCTTGACCGGGCCGGGGGTCTTCCACACCACGTTGAACTGGCCGTCCGCCTTCACCTCGCCGATGAACACCGGCTTGTGCAGGTGGTGGTTCTTCTCGTCCATCTTCACCGTGAAGCCCGACGGCGCCTTGAAGGTCTGGCCGCCCATCGCCGCGATGACCTTGTCGACGTCCGTGCTCTTCGCCTTCTCGACCGCCTGCTTCCACATGTGGATGCCGACGTAGGTGGCTTCCATCGGGTCGTTGGTCACGACCTTGTCGGCGTTCGGCAGCTTGCTCTTCTTCGCCCAGTCCTTGTACAGCTTCACGAACTTGTCGTTCTCGGGGTTCTTCAGCGACATGAAGTAGTTCCACGAAGCCAGGTGGCCGACCAGCGGCTTGGTGTCGACGCCGCGCAGCTCCTCCTCGCCGACCGAGAAGGCGACGACCGGCACGTCGGTGGCCTTCAGGCCGGCGTTGCCCAGTTCCTTGTAGAACGGCACGTTCGAGTCACCGTTGATGGTCGAGACGACGGCGGTCTTCTTGCCCTCGGACGCGAACTTCTTGATCTTGGCGATGATGGTCTGGTAGTCGCTGTGACCGAACGGCGTGTATTCCTCCAGGATGTCGGCCTCGGCGACGCCCTTCGACTTGAGGAAGGCGCGCAGGATCTTGTTGGTCGTGCGCGGATAGACGTAGTCGGTGCCGAGCAGCACGAAGCGCCTGGCCTCGCCGCCGTCCTTCGACATCAGGTATTCGACGGCCGGGATCGCCTGTTGGTTGGGTGCGGCGCCGGTGTAGAACACGTTCTTCTCCAGCTCCTCGCCCTCGTACTGCACCGGGTAGAAGAGCAGGCCGTTCAGCTCCTTGTAGACCGGCAGCACCGACTTGCGCGAGACCGAGGTCCAGCAGCCGAAGGTGACGGCGACCTTGTCCTTGGTCAGCAGCTGGCGGGCCTTCTCGGCGAACAGCGGCCAGTTCGAGGCCGGGTCGACGACGACCGGCTCCAGCTTCTTGCCGAGCACGCCGCCGGACTTGTTGATCTCCTCGATCGCCATCAGCGCCGTTTCCTTCAGCGCCGTCTCGGAGATCGCCATCGTGCCGGAGAGGGAGTGCAGGATGCCGACCTTGATGGTGTCGGCGGCCATGGCCGGCAGGCCGATGGCGGCGAGCGCGGCGGAGACTACGGTGGCCTTGATGAAGGTGCGACGTGTGCTCATGGAAGCTCCTTGGGGTTGGGTGGTCCGGTCTGCCTTGTGCAGTGCGGTGCCAGATTAAGGAGCGGGCGGGGTGGGAGAAATACGTCAGATTGCGTAGGACGGGGAGCGGGCGCGCCGGGGGAATCGCCGAGGCGGCGCGGCGTTCTCGCTCCCGCTTCCGGAAAACGCCTGGTGCCGGCTGCGGGCGGATATCCGGGAGCGCATTACCGTTTCTCGTCGCCCCACTATCGTTCGTCGCGTCCCGCGATGCACCAGCGCGGTGCCGGCCGCTTGCGGCGCGCTTTCGGGGCAAGGGCCTGTCGCGGCAAGGCGGGAGAAGCCGGGAACGACGCTGCGGGGATCCATGGCATTGCGGTTGCTTGCTGTTGTCGTCCCCCGTTTCCGCTGCCATGTTCGCCAACCTGCACAATCTGTCGCACCACGCTGCCTGGCGCCGGCAGCTGGAGATGATCCTCGAATCCACCGGCGAGGGCATCTACGGTGTCGATCTCAAGGGGCGCTGCATCTTCATCAACGAGGCCGGCGCGGCGATGCTCGGCTACACGCCGGACGAAGTGCTCGGCCGCTCGATGCACTACCTGATCCACCACTCGCACGCCGACGCGACCCTGATGCCGGTGCACGAATGCCGCATCTACAGGGCCTTTGTCGAAGGCCGGGGCGTGCGCGTGGACGACGAAGTGCTGTGGCGGCGCGACGGCTCCAGCTTCCCCGCCGAATACGCCTCCTACCCGATCCGTGACGGCGAGGCGGTGGTCGGCGCGGTGGTCACCTTCAACGACATCACCGGGCGCAAGCGCACCGAGGCCCTGCTGCGCGAGGCGCACGACACGCTCGAACGCCGCGTGCGCGAGCGCACTGCCGAACTCACCGCCGCCCACGACCACCTGCGCCAGTCGCACGAAGCGCTGCGCCGGCTCTCCGCCCACCTCAACACCGTGCGCGAAGAGGAGCGCCGCCACATCGCCCGCGACGTCCATGACGATCTCGGCGCCGCGCTGACCGCGCTGCAGCTCGACATGAACTGGCTCCGCCGGCGCCTGGCCGGCGACGAAACGCTGGCCGGGAAGCTCGACGGCATGCTCGACATCGGCGGCCAGGCGATGCAGTCGCTGCGCCGCATCCTCAACGACCTGCGGCCCGGCGTCCTCGACCACCTCGGTCTGTGGCCGGCGCTGGAAACCCTGCTGCAGGAGTTCCAGCGGCGCAGCGGCCTCGCCTGCCGCCTGGTCTGCCCGCCCGCCATCGAAGGCTGCCGCCTCGGGCGCGACGCCGAAATCGCCCTCTACCGCATCGTCCAGGAAGTGCTGACCAACGTCTCCCGCCACGCCCGCGCCACCGGCGTGCAGCTCGACGCCGCCGCCGAAGGCCGCGACCTCGTGCTGCGCATCGCCGACGACGGCCAGGGCATGCGCGTGCCGCCGCAGCCCACTTCCTTCGGCCTGCTCGGCATGCGCGAGCGCGCGCTGGCGCTGGGCGGCACGCTGGACATCGTCAGCGCCCCCGGCGACGGCACCGCCGTCGTGCTGCGCCTGCCGGGCGTGCTCGCCGGAGAGACCGCATGACGCGCATCCTGATCGTCGACGACCACATGATCATCCGCCGCGGCCTGCGGCAGATCCTGTCCGAAAACCCGGCCATCGGCGACATCGCCGAAGCCGAAGACGGGCCGTCGGCGCTGCGCTCGCTGCGCACCACGCCCATCGACGTCGTGCTGCTCGACATCGCCCTCGGCGAGCGCGACGGGCTGGACGTGCTGAAGACCGTGCACGCCGAATTCCCCCGCCTGGGCGTCGTCATGCTCTCGGTGTATCCGGAAAACCAGTTCGCGCTGCGCGCCATCCGCAGCGGCGCCCATGCCTACCTGAACAAGGGCTGCAGCCCGGACATCCTCTACGCGGCCATCGCCAAGGTGGCGAGCGGCGGCCTCTACGTCACCCCCGCCGTCGCCGAACTGCTCGCCCACGACGTGCGCGGCGACGCCGGCAGCGAAAAGCCGCCGCACGAGGCGCTTTCCAACCGCGAATTCCAGGTCCTGCAACTGCTCGCCCAGGGCTGCAGCGTGACCCGGATCGCCCAGCAACTCACGCTCTCCGCCAACACCATCTCCACCTACCGGACGCGCATCTTCGACAAGCTCGGCCTGCGCAACCCGGCCGACCTCTTCGCCTACGCCGCGCGGCACGGGCTGACGAACTAGTAGTTGGTCAACCTGAATCCGGTTGATGTAACTCGCCGTCATTCCGGGCTTGACCCGGAATCCAGTTGGGTATTTCTGGATTCCGGCACCCCAAGGGCACTTCCTGCGGGGCGCTTTCGCCGGAATGACGACCTTATCCATCCGTTGCAACATGACTGACTAGGCGCCGATTCCGGCCGTCCCCCCGGATCGCCCGGCGCGGCTTGCCGCGACCGAGCTTGTAGTGATCGCACTACACGCGAATCACGCTTGTCGCGATACCGGGGCCTTCCCCGCGTCGCCAGAATGGCTCCCGTCGGCCAGTCTTCGCCTGGAGCGAAGGCGCCAAGGCCATTTTCGGGAGATCGTCGCATGGCACGCAAAGCAGGTTTCAGGCTGGGCATCTACGTCTTCAAGGATGCCGAGATCGTCGATTACGCGGCCCCGGCCGGCGTGTTTTCGGTGGCGCGGAGGCTCGACCCCGAGCTCGACACCTTCCTGGTGGCGGAATCGATGCGGCCGGTGCAGACGCAGGCCGGGTTGACCGTCGTTCCCGGCTACAGCTTTGCCGACCGGCCGGCGATGGACGCCTTCCTGATTCCCGGCGGCTTCGGCACGCGGCAGGAGACGCACAACGCCAACCTGCACCGCTACATCCGGGCGCTGCCGCCGGAATGCCTCCTGACCAGCGTGTGCACCGGGTCGTGGATCTATGCCCGCATGGGCCTGCTCGACGGCCTGCCGGCCACCAACCGCAAGGAGCCGGACCGGCTGGAGGCTTCGCACCTGGGCAAGACGCCGATCGACCGGCTGGCCGAGATGGCGCCGGCCTGCCGCGTCAGCCGCGCCCGCGTGGTCGATGCCGGGCGCATCGTGACTGCCGGCGGCATCGCCTCGGGCATGGAGCTGGGCTTCCACCTGCTGCGCCGCGCCGGCTACGACGAGGACTTCATCGACGACGTCGCCCGCGTCATGGAATACCACCGTGCCTATGAGCTCTACCGGCACGACATCGAATTTCACGACCCCGCCCTTTGACGTCCTCTTTGACGCCATTTCCAGAAGGAGATCGCCATGTCCGCTTTCCAGGACCCCTTCCACGACGGCACCCGTCTGGGCAGCTGCCCCTGCGGCAAGCATTCCTCGCCGGCCGCGCATGACGCGGCGCTGGCCGCGGCTGCCGACCTGCCGGTCGCGGCCGGCGAGGAGTCGCTGCACCGCCGCACCATCGAATCGGCCATCGTGCGTGCCGTCTTCCCGGACGACGGCGAGCGCCGCCGCTTCCTGCGCGCCGTCGGCCGTTCGACGGCGCTGGCGGCGCTCTCCAGCTTGTTCCCGATCGGGGCGCTGGAAGCCATGGCGCAGGAAAAAGGCCCGCTGGAAAAGAAGGACCTGAAGATCGGCTTCATTCCCATCACCTGCGCGAGCCCGCTGCTGATGGCCGACCCGCTCGGCTTCTACCGGCAGCAGGGCCTCAACGTGCAGATGATCAAGACCGCCGGCTGGGCGTTGATCCGCGACAAGGTGCTCAACCGCGAATACGACGCCTCGCACATGCTCGCCCCGATGCCGATCGCGATGAGCATGGGCATCGGCTCCAACCCGATGCCGCTCAACGTCGCCACCATCCAGAACACCAACGGCCAGGCGATCACGCTGCACGTCAAGCACAAGGACAAGCGCGATCCCCGGCAGTGGAAGGGATTCAAGTTCGCCGTGCCCTTCGAGTATTCGATGCACAACTTCCTGCTGCGCTACTACGTGGCCGAGCACGGGCTGGACCCGGACCGGGACATCCAGATCCGCGTCGTGCCGCCGCCGGAGATGGTCGCCAACCTGCGCGCCGGCAACCTCGACGGCTACCTCGGCCCCGACCCCTTCAACCAGCGCGCCGTGTTCGACGAAGTCGGCTTCATCCACATCCTCTCCAAGGAAATCTGGGACGGCCACCCCTGCTGCTCCTTCGGCGTGCCGGCCGACTTCGTCAAGCAGAACCCGAACACCTTCGCCGCGCTCTACCGGGCCATCCTGACCGCCGCCAAGATGGCCCGCGACCCGAAGAACCGCCCGATCATGGCCGAGGTGCTGTCGCCCGCGGGCTACCTGAACCAGCCGAAGACGGTGCTCGAACAGGTGCTCACCGGCAAGTTCGCCGACGGCCTGGGCAGCGTGCAGAACGCGCCGACCCGCGCCGACTTCGACCCCTTCCCGTGGTACTCGATGGCGGTGTGGATCCTCAGCCAGATGAAGCGCTGGGGCTACCTCAAGGGCGACGTCAATTACCGGGAGATCGCCGAGCGCGTCTACCTGCTGACCGATGCGCGCAAGCGCATGGCCGAGATCGGCATGCCGGCGCCGAAGGAGGGCTACGCCAGGTTCAAGGTCATGGGCAAGGAGTTCGACCCGATGCAGGCCGACGCCTACGTCAATTCCTTCGCGCTGAAGCGGGCCTGAGCAATGAAACGCGAACACTGGAAAAGTCTGCTGCTGTCGGTGCTGCTGCTGGTCTTCCTCGTCGGCGCGTGGTTCGTCGCCACGCAGCCGAAGGAAAGCGCCCAGCAGGCCGCGGCGCAGGACGAATACGCGGCGCTGATGGGCAAGGGGGCCGCCAGGTCCGGCGGCTTCCCGCCGCCGCAGGAAGTCGGCAAGGCGATCGCCGCCCATCTCGCCGCGCCGTTCAAGGACAACGGCCCGAACGACAAGGGCATCGCCATCCAGCTCGGCCACTCGCTGGCCCGCGTCGGCGCCGGCTTCCTGCTCGCGATCCTGGTCGCGCTGCCGCTCGGCTTCGCCGTCGGCATGTCGCCGCTGCTCCACCGGGCGCTCGACCCCTTCATCCAGGTGCTGAAGCCGATTTCGCCGCTCGCCTGGATGCCGCTCGCGCTCTACACGATCAAGGATTCCGACCTCTCGGGCATTTTCGTGATCTTCATCTGCTCGCTGTGGCCGATGCTGATCAACACCGCCTTCGGTGTCGCCAACGTCCGCCGCGACTGGCTCAACGTTGCCCGCACGCTGGAAGTGCGGCCGCTGCGCAAGGCGCTGACGGTGATCCTTCCCGCGGCGGCGCCGACTATCCTGACCGGCATGCGCATCTCGATGGGGATCGCCTGGCTGGTCATCGTCGCCGCCGAAATGCTGGTCGGCGGCACCGGGGTCGGCTACTTCGTGTGGAACGAGTGGAACAACCTGGCGCTGCCCAACGTGATCTTCGCCATTCTCGTCATCGGCGTCGTCGGCATGGTCCTCGACCGCTGTTTCGCCGGCCTGCAAAAACTGGTCAGCTATACGGAGTAAGCGCCATGGCCTTCCTGCAAGTCAAAAACCTCGCCAAGGCCTACCCGGGCAGCGACGCGCCGGTCTTCGAGAACGTCAACTTCTGCATCGAGAAGGGCGAGTTCGTCTGCATCATCGGCCATTCCGGCTGCGGCAAGACGACCATCCTGAATGCGCTGGCCGGGCTGGAGACGGCCAGCGCCGGCGACATCGCGATGGACGGCCGCGAGGTGGCCGGGCCGGGGCTGGACCGCGGCGTCGTCTTCCAGAGCCACGCGCTGATGCCGTGGTTGAGCGTGATCGACAACGTCAAGTTCGGCGTCCGCTCGCGCTGGCCGGAATGGACCAGGGCGCAGGTCGAGGAGCAGGCGGCCAGGTACCTGGCGATGGTCGGGCTCGGCCAGGCGCTGCACAAGCGGCCGAGCATGCTCTCCGGCGGCATGAAGCAGCGCGTCGGCATCGCCCGCGCCTTCGCCATCCAGCCCAAGATGCTGCTGCTCGACGAGCCCTTCGGCGCGCTCGACGCGCTGACGCGCGGCACGATCCAGGACGAGCTGCTCAGGATCGTGCAGGCCACCGCGCAGACCGTGTTCATGATCACCCACGACGTGGACGAGGCGATCCTGCTGTCCGACCGCATCCTGCTGATGAGCAACGGGCCGCGCGCCCGCATCGCCGAGATTGTCGAAGTGACGCTGCCGCGCAGCCGGACGCGCCACGACCTGCACCACGACCCGCGCTTCTACCGCATCCGCAACCATCTGGTCGATTTCCTCGTCAGCCGGTCGAAAGACGCCCAGCCGGCCGGCCAGACCCCTCCCCCGGTCGTCCGCCCCGGCGAAGACGAATCGCTTACCCCATCACTTGCCGCTTAATCTTGTAAGGAGAGCACCATGAACCGCGAAGATGTCACCGATCTGATCGTCATCCGGAAAGCGAAGAAGAAGCTGAGCTGGGCCAATCTGGCCGAAATCGTCGGCCACAGCAAGGAATGGAGCACCGCGGCGCTGCTCGGCCAGATGACCCTGAGCGAAGCGCAGGCCAAGGCCGTCGGCGCCGCGCTCGACCTGCCGGACGAAGCCGTCGAGCAGTTGCAGGTCGTCCCCTACAAGGGCTCGCTGCCGAGCGCCGTGCCGACCGATCCGCTGATCTACCGCTTCTACGAGCTGGTGAGCGTGTACGGCACCACCTTCAAGGCGCTGATCCATGAGGAGTTCGGCGACGGCATCATGAGCGCCATCGATTTCAACATGGACCTCACGCGCGAGCCCGACCCCAAGGGGGATCGGGTCAGGATCGTCATGAGCGGAAAGTTCTTGCCGTACAAGACGTACTGACCGGCGGCGCGGCCTGGTAGCCAGTCATATTGAAACTGACCAATGCGTTCGTCATTCCGGCGAACGCCGGAATCCAGAAGGGCCCCACTGGATTCCGGGTCAAGCCCGGAATGACGGTGGGTTACATCGACCGGATTCAGGTTGACCAGCTGCCAGTGTCCGCCAAGGGCTGAACAGCGGCCGGGCGGCTGAACTGGTTTGGTTATTTTCCGACACTCGCCCCCGAGCGAGGTCTGCTCTCCCGCCCCCACATAAGCGGGTGAGCGGTCGCCGGGTCTTCTGACAAATTGGAGTTTCCACACACCCGATTTGCATAGGAGATCACCGTGACCGCACTTTCTCAGAGTATTAAACGCAAGCTTTCGCTGCTGCAGTTGGCCGATGAACTCGGCAACGTCGCCCGTGCCATGCAAGATCATTGGCTATCACCGCGACACCTTCTGCTCGCTCGCCTTCGCCAAGTACAACAGCTCGAAGATGCCGGTCACCGCCTGCGATCTCCTTTACGAGCGCGTGCCGCCGTTCTACGACGCGCCGGCGTGCCGGTGCAGGCGATCCTGACCGACAACGGCCGCGAGTTCTGCGGCAAGCCGGAGTCCCATCCCTACGAGCTGCTGCTCGCCATCGAAGACATCGAACACCGCAACACCAAGGTCAGGAGCCCGCGTACTAACGGCTTAGTCGAGCGCATGAACCGGAGGCTGCTCGGCGAATGCTTCCGCGTGAAGGGGCGGGAAACCTTCTACCTGTCGATCGACGAGATTCAGCGCGACCTCGACGAGTTCATGGGCTACTACAACCTCGACCGGACCCATCAGGGCTACCGCCTCGGTGGCCGGACGCCGGCGCTGCGCGAGGCGCTCGGCATGGAGGCACTGCCCAATCTTCGCTTCGACAACCCGGCCGCTATCGAAAACCCAACCGAATAGGGTGATGCCAACGTCACAGAAACCGCCTAGACTATCCGCCGCTGGAAGACCCGACTGTCGGGCAAATACTCAATCAGAATAGATATGACAAGCTCGCCCATCGCTTCAACGCCTTCTTGCATCTCGCATGTGTCTATATCTGGTTGCTGTGAACACACCCTGGGACTCATCACATCATGAAGACAACCGCTGCAGCGCTTTTCATCTGTTTTCTAGCAACCTCAGCCGTTGCAAACGTCGGTTATTCATCGGCGCAACATCCGTTGTATGGGAAATGGGCATGGACGTATGCAAAGAACAACTGTTCAGAGGTGTACGACTACCGCCCGGATAATACGTCCGTAGTGACCAGCGGCGAAGAGATAGGCGAGAGCCGATTTACTATTAGCGACAAACCCGATCTGAATGGGTTCTATCGTATGACGGATGTGGTGACCAAGAGCAATGGTCGCACTGGCTGTGATGGCAAACCCGGTGGAACGCCCGTTGGTAACACGGTGACCATCTTTATTTTTTTCCACCCCACGATGAGCGAAATGGTCATGTGCCAAGAGCCGTCGTTTTACGCTTGCATGGGCCCGCTTCGGCGTCTCACGCAATGATTCCTAACATTGCTTACCCGGACGCCAAGCAAGCTACGCGTGCTCGGCGCCGGTTGGCTACACGTTGGGTAGCACGTTGAACATATCAGCACTGCTAGGAATTTTATGCTCCCGAAACTACCAACTGCCTTTGCGCTGGCCTTTGCGGTGACCGCATTTATTGCTTCAGGTGTTAATGCGGAAGAGCGAGACTGCAGGTCTTCCTACTATCCTGGAATGAATGGGTACGGTACTGCCACCCTGCCCGATAACGGTCTCTATGAAGGCCATTTTCGCGAAGGGCTATTTCACGGAGAAGGAAAAATCCTTTGGAAGGATGGGGATCGCTATACCGGCTCGTTCCAAAATGGGCTCTACAACGGAGAAGGAGTACTTACATCCCGCGACGGCGGTGAATATCGTGGCGCATTTAAGGATGGCCAAAGGCATGGAAAAGGTACATATCGTGGTGCAAATGGTGACGTCTTCGAAGGCGAGTATCAAAAAGATCTGCCGCATGGTTATGGCATATTCATAATCAAAGACGTTGGTAAGTACGAAGGTTATCTTGCAAACGGCCGTTACAACGGCCAAGGAAAGTTCTTCTTCGAAGATGGCCGAATGTACGACGGCCATTTTCAAAATGGCTCATGGAATGGACTAGGGAAACTTGTGCGGCCAAGCCTCGAGACCTATGAGGGCGAGTTCAAGAACGGCGAATACCACGGCGTCGGTCGCATCACTTGGGTGAATGGCGACTGGTTCGAAGGTCCCTTTGCCGCGGGAGCGGTGAATGGCGATGGCATCTGCAGCATAGAGGGGGCAATCGGAACATGCACTTTTGATCGTGGCTTTTTCCTAAAGTTTGTTCCAACGCCTCAGCGAGAACTTGCGCCGCCCATTCATTCGCATCGTCTGAACACCGTCTGCCACTCCCGAAATGCCTAACCCTGCTCAACCTGACGCCCAACGGCTGCGCTGTTGGGTTCCCTCCGCGCTTCGCGCTCCGGTACTGATTAGCTCCACTCGTTGGCGCTCTTGAGGAATTTCCACGCCATGTCCAAATCACTCCATTCCCAATTTCTTATTGCTGCCGTTGTCTCTGCTGTCGGTTTTCTGTCTGGGTGCGTAACGACAGGCGGCACACGCATAGACAATGTCCCAATGTATGGGCAGCCGGTGCTTGAACGTCCCGAAGTACTGAAACGCGCCGACGAGGAATTTATTAAGCAGGCATCGGAAGGTCTCGGAGGCCGAGAAAAAGCAAGTGTGGCTTGGTGGATGGAAGGCGATAAATACATGAGAGAAGGCAACCTTGACTACGCCATGCGCAGGTACAACCAATCGTGGTTACTAAACCCAAACAGCTTCCGTCCCTATTGGGGCTTTGGGCGTGTCTTAGTTGAGCAAGGGCAACTTGAAGAGTCCATTAAGCAGCTTGAGAAAGCCAACCAACTCGTTGACGATGAGTATCAAAAGGTTGCCCTGCTCACAGACACAGCCTCGGTTTATTCAGTGAAGGCAAACAACAGTGCGAACGGCTCCAGTGAGCGCACGAAGTACTTTTCGTTGGCGAATCGGTTTTTTGAGGAAAGTACCAAGCTTGACCCGACGTATCCGAATACTTGGCGCAGTTGGGCACGGTCTCTGTATTTCGAAGGCCGCTTTGCTGAAGCGTGGCAAAAGGTGAATGCTGCCCGCTCGCGTGGCGCTCAATTTCCCCCGCAGTTCATAAGAGCTCTCGAAGAGAAGATGCCTGAGCCGAAATGAACCGTGAGCAGTCGAGGGAACGCTTCCCCTGTCGGCGGCACGCTCCTCACCTTTGACGTAGGTGCTACCCAATGAATCGTTGGTCTCTTACCCCTTCATTCCTATCTGTGCTAGCCGCAGGAATTTTGAGCGCTTGCACGGTTAATCCTGTGCAAAAAGCCGAAGTTCGGGCTCCCCTCGAAGTTCCATCCGGCCATCAGACCAAGCCAATTGAGTTTCGGAAGGTTCTAGCGAAGATTCCTCTTGGCGAACAAATCGGAAAAATTCGCCACGGCTGGGGGTGTTTTCCTGGTGCAGATATTGGTTGGCGAGGTGGCAGGCTAAACATCACCGATGAAGAGCTGACCGAGACATTCCGAAATGAACTCCAAAGCCGGAACTACCAAATAGTCGGTGACCCCTACGCACTGTTTGGTGACCCTTCGGCGTGGCAAGCCGAAATTTTGGTGGCTGGATTAGTCACCAAGGTGGATGCGCAAGTATGTTTCCCTTTCTCAGGTAGCCCGATAGCCGACATAGGAAATACCACTGCGGTGAAAGGTGGTGCATTTGACCTGCCTGAATTCTTCGGGCCACTCATTCCTGGAAAATGGCTCCCGGTTTGGTGGTTGAAAGACACTGCTTCTTGAATGCCGCCGGAGTCTGGTTGCCCAGGCTCGAATGCGGACGGATTTCATTGTAATGCTGACGCCATTGATCGATTACGACCTTGGCTTCCGTTCGGTTCCTGAACCACTCCATCGACAGGCATTCATCCCGGAACTTGCCGTTGAAGCTTTCTGCCATACCGTTCTGCCACGGCTTGCCGGGGTCGATCAGTGCCATGTCGAGATTCTCGTTGGCCGCCCAGCGCAGCAGCGCCCGGGAAACGAATTCGGGGCCGTTGTCCGAGCGCAGAATCTTGGGCGCACCGTGCGTGCTGATGAGTTGTGACAGCACCTCGATCACTCTCCCGGAACGAATCGAACCGGCGACATCGATCGCCAGGCTCTCTCGCGTGTATTCATCGACGACTGTCAGACACTTCAGCTGCTGACCGTTGGCGCAGGCGTCGAATACGAAGTCGTAAGCCCATACCTGCCCGGCTGCAAGCGGCGCTTGCGGCCGGGGGCGAGACAGCGCAATCCGCTTTCTTGGCCGCTTCCGCGGCACCTGCAACCCTGCCTTGCGCCACAGGCGCCAAGCCCGGTCAGTACTCATCCGCTGCCCCTGGCGTTCGAGAAAGACCTGAATGCGCCGGTAGCCGTATCGTGGGTACTGTGCCGATAGGATGCGCATGGCCGCCAGTGCCGGTGCGTCCTTCTTCTGCATGCGTGATTCGTAACGGAGCGCCGATCTCGCCGTACGGGTCAGCGCACACGCTTTCCGCTCCGACAGGCCACGCCCCTTGGCGTACTCTGCCTGCCGGCGCCGGGCGGGTGCGCTCACCATTTTTTTGCGTTGATCTCCTTCATGATCTCGACTTCGAGATCACGTTCGGCCAGCAGCTTCTTCAGCCGGGCATTTTCCTGCTCAAGCTGCCGCAGCCGTTTCACTTCATCGGCATTCATCGAACCGAAGCGCTGCCGCCAGCTGTAGATCGTTTGTTCGCTGATGCCGTGTTTCTTCGCTACTTCGGCAACCGAACTCTTGTCCGCTTCACGCAGGATCGCGACGGTCTGCGCTTCCGTAAATCGGCTCTTTCTCATGACTCCCTTTCTTCAAGGAAGCCATCTTCTCAAGTTTCAGCTGGTCCGAAAATCGCCGGGCAGGTCAGGTCATCGACGCAAAAAGTCGAGACATTCTTGCTCAACGCCTTTCGCTTACTCTCGGCCCAAGTCCGTCTAAGGGCATGCCGTTGGGGTTTGCGCTAATCGAGGACAGTTGTGGCTTACCGTGAGCCCTTGTGGCCCCTAACCCCGCGGTGCAGGGGGGGCTGCGCTGCTTCTTGGCGCGGCCGCCGCCGATCAGGACGTTAGAGTCATGTCTTGGTTCTGGTCGAAATCTCGTACTGGCAAGACCATAGAAGGGGGCTTAAATCTCCTCGATGGCGCAGTTGGATACGGCTTGTTATCTGGGGCGGCAGTTGTCGTGGCATTCGGCAAATTCCTCTTGGGTGGTGTGCTTGGCGCGTTGGCGCTCGGGATGTTTGCCCGGTTAAGCCATCGCGCGAATTCCAAAGCAAGCTCAACCAAAAAACAAGCGCATGAATGACGTTGTCTTCTGACAATCCGTCCAATGACTTTGCTCGTTGAGCCCCCCCTTGTCATCGGTGATCTGAGAGCCGGCCCAGGCGAGTCGAACGTCTGAGTTGGGTCGTTTGCCATCGTCAGACTGGCTGCCAATCAACAGCAGCAAAGGCCACGAAGCATCCCGCCCGCTACGCCCCCCGCATCCTGCCGATCGCCAGATTCGCCGCCGCCGTCCGCGTCTCGACGCCGAGCTTCTCGAAGACGTGCTCCAGGTGCTTGTTCACGGTGCGCGGGCTGCTGCCGAGGATGTCGCCGATGTCCTTGCTGGTCTTCCCCTGCACGACCCAGTAGAGCACCTCGGCCTCGCGGCGCGTGAGGCGGAAGGCGGCGATCAGCGAGTCGATGGCGGAGGCGTCGTTCTCCTCGCGCAGCACGACCAGCCATTCGTCGTCGGCGGTCTGGTCGTGGAAGGAGGCGAGCAGGCGCCGGCTGCCGCTGCCGTGCAGCAGTGGCGGGATCGGCTGCGCGGCGCCGCGGGCGCGCAGCGCGGCGGCGATCCAGTCGAGCAGTTCCGGCGGGGCGACGTGTTCCGGGTTGTCGAAGGCGGCCTTGAGCAGCCCGCGCGCCAGCGGCGTCTGCCAGACGATGCGGCCGTCGGCGGCGCGCACGGCGACGGTGGCCTGCCCGAAGGCGTCGAGCGCGCTGCGCGCCTGGCGCATCTGGCGCGCGCTGGTCATGTGCGCGGCGATGCGGGCGAGCACTTCGGCGGGGCGGATCGGCTTGGTGACGTAGTCGGCGCCGCCGGAGGCGAAGGCGGCGACGACGTGCTCCGTTTCGGTCAGGCCGGTCATGAAGACGATGGGGATGCCCTGCGTCGCGAAGTCGGCCTTCAGCCGCCGGGCGACCTCGAAGCCGTCGATGCCGGGCATCAGCGCGTCGAGCAGGATGACGTCGGGCAGGGCCTGGCGGGCGCGCTGCAGCGCGGCTTCGCCGCGGGTGGCGACGAGCACGGTGTAGCCGGCGTCGTCGAGCGCGTCGTGCAGCAGCGCGAGGTTTTCCGGCACGTCGTCCACGATCAGGACGATGCCGGCGGCGCCGTCGCCGGCCGGCAGTTCGTTGGGGCGTCGTTCAGCGGGTTGCATGGCGCGTCTGGTTCAGGATTTCCGTCATCGCGTCGAACTGGAATTGTCGCGCAAGCTCGCGCAGCACGCGCACGAACTCGGCGTGGCGGGCGTCGAGCGCCTCGATCTCGGCCAGCTTGGCGAGGATGCCGCGCAGGTAGCCGAGGTTGATCAGTTCGTCGAGCGCGGCGAGGTGGCCGGTGTCCGGCGGCACCAGCGGCGGCGGCACGGCCGGTTCCGGCGCCGCGGTGGGCGGCGGCGCGCCGGCGGCGATCCATTCGAGGTCGAGCTTCCGGCCCAGCCAGTCGAGCAGCGCGTTCACCTGCAGCGGCTTGACGATGAAGTCGTCGGCGGCGATGCCCGCGTCGTTGTCGAGCCCCTTGTCGAAGGCGTTGGCCGAGAGGATGGCGACTTCGACGCCGGGAATGCCCATCCGGTGCAGGCGGCGGATCGTCTCGTAGCCGTCGATGCCGGGCATGCCGAGGTCCATGAAGACCAGGTGCGGCATGAAGCGCGGCACGGCGGCGAGGCATTCGTAGCCGTCGGCCGCCTGCTCGACGATGAAGCCGAGCCGCTCCAGCACGTTCTGCAGCAGGTCGCGGTCGTCCTTTTCGTTGTCGACGACGAGGATGCGCCGGCGCGGGCCGGCGTAGCCGATGCGGTTGCGTTTCGGCAGCTCGGCGCCGGCCTGCGCGGAATGCACCTGCGGCAGGAAGAGGCGGATGCGGAAGAGCGAGCCTTCGCCGGGCGTGCTGGCGACCTGCAGCTCGCCGCCCATCAGGTCGGTGAGCATGCGCGCGATGGTCAGGCCGACGCCGCTGCCGCCGGCCTGCACCGAGCTGCCGCGCTCGAAGGGCTCGAAGATCCGCGCCAGGTCCGCGGCGGCGATGCCGGGGCCGGTGTCGCGGATCTCGAAGGTGGCCATGTCGCGCCGCCAGTCGACGGTGAGGGCGACGCTGCCGCGCGCCGTGAACTTGACCGCATTGCCGAGCACGTTGATCAGGATCTGGCGCAGCCGGCGCTCGTCGGCGCGCACCACGGCGGGAATCGTGTCCGCCGGCCGGTAGTCGAACGCGAGCCCCTTGTTGCGCGCCTGCAGCTCGAACATGCCGACGATCTGCTGCAGCAGCTCGGGGAAGTCGAGGGCGCGCACGTCGAGCTTGAGCTTGCCGCCCTCGATGCGGGCGATGTCGAGCGTGCCCTCGATCACCGAGAGCAGGTGGTCGCCGGACTTGCGGATGACGTTGACGGCCTGCCGGCGGTTCTCGGGGATGTCCTCGTCGGCGGCGAGGATCTGCGCGTAGCCGAGGATGCTGTTGAGCGGGGTGCGCAGCTCGTGGCTGATGGCGGTGATGTAGCGGCTCTTCGCCTGGTTGGCCTGGTCGGCCGCGGCCTTCGCCTGCTGCAGCGCGGCGTCGGTGCGCTGGTGCGATTCGATTTCCTGCAGCAGCAGCTCGGTCTGCCGGTTCGATTCTTCCTGCGCGACATGGCGGCTCTGCTGCGTCAGCACCATCCACCAGGCGATCACGCCGGCCAGCAGCACCAGCGCGGCGAAGATCTTGATGAAGCTGTCCTGCAGGCGGGCGACGACCTGGGCGTTCGGCTCGGCGAGGCTGAGCAGTTCGTGCGTGTACAGGATGGCGAGCACCAGCGCGAGGACGCTGGTGATGCCGAGCATGAGCAGCAGGTAGTGGCCGAGGCCGGTGTCGAGGTAGGGCTGCACGGCGCGCGGCAGCAGGCGGCGCAGCACCGCGTGCCACTGCGCCGAGAGGGTCGCCTCGGGCTTGCACTGGTCGTGGCAGCGGGCATCGAGCGAGCAGCACAGCGAGCAGATGTTGCCCTGGTAGGCCGGGCAGTGGGTCAGGTCCTCGGCCTCGTAGTCGCGCTCGCAGATCGCGCAGCGGCCGCCGTCGACGACGTTGGCGCGGGGGTCCCGCGCCAGGTAGTAGCGGCCCCGGGTGAGGAAGGCGATCAGCGGCGCGAGGACGAAGGCGGCGCCGAGCGCGACGAAGGGGGCGTAGGGCTGCAGCGCGGCGCCGAAGGTGCCGGTGAAGGTGGCGACGGCGAGCAGCGAGGCGATGCCCATCGCGCCGACGCCGACCGGGTTGATGTCGTAGAGGTGGCCGCGCTTGAACTCCATGCCGCGCGGCGAGAGGCCGAGCGGCTTGTTGATGACGAGGTCGGCGACCACCGCCGCCATCCACGAGATGGCGATGTTGGAGTAGAGGCCGAGCACCTGGCCGAGCGCGGCGAAGACGTCCAGCTCCATCAGCATCAGCGCGATGGCCGTGTTGAAGACGACCCAGACGACGCGGCCGGGGTGGCTGTGCGCGAGGCGGGAGAAGAAGTTGGACCACGCCAGCGAGCCGGCGTAGGCGTTGGTGACGTTGATCTTCAGCTGCGAAACGACGACGAACAGCGCGGTGGCGGCGATCGCCAGCGTCGTGCTGTCGAAGACGTGCGAGAAGCCGATCAGGTACATCTGGTTCGGATCGACGGCCTTGTCCACCGGCACCGCGTTGCGCAGCGCGAGCCACGCCAGCAGCGTGCCGCCGAGCATCTTGAGGATGCCGGGGACGATCCAGCCCGGTCCGCCGAGGGTGACGCCCGCCCACCAGCGGAAGCGGTTGGCGGGGGTCTTCTCGGGCATGAAGCGGAGGTAGTCGACCTGTTCGCCCATCTGCGTGACGAGGGCGATGCCGACGGTGAGTGCGGCGCCGAACAGCTGCGGGTCGAAGCTGCCGTCGCCGCCGCGCTGGCCGCCCCAGGTCCACAGGCCGGAGAACGCGGCGGGGTCCTCGGAGAGGACGAAGGCATAGGGCAGGATCAGCAGCACCAGCCAGAGCGGCTGCGTCCACGCCTGCAGGCGGCTGATCGCCGTCACCCCGTAGGTGACCAGCGGAATGACGACCAGCGCGCAGATCAGGTAGCCCCACGCGGGCGGGATGCCGAAGGCGAGCTCCAGCGCGTAGGCCATGATGGCCGCTTCCAGCGCGAAGAAGATGAAGGTGAAGGAGGCGTAGATCAGCGAGGTGATGGTCGAGCCGATGTAGCCGAAGCCGGCGCCGCGCGTCAGCAGGTCCATGTCCAGCCCGTGGCGGGCGGCGACGATGCTGACCGGCAGGCCGAGCAGGAAGATGATCAGCCCGGTGGCGAGGATCGCCCAGAAGGCGTTGAGGAAACCGGCCTGCACCAGCATGGTCGCGCCGACCGCCTCCAGCACCAGGAACGACGACGCGCCGAAGGCGGTGTTCGCCACGCGCATCTCCGACCACTTGCGGAAGCTGCGCGGCGTGAAGCGCAGCGCGTAATCCTCGAGCGTCTCGTCGGCGACCCATTTGTTGTAGCGCCGGCGGATCGGGATGATGCGCTGCGTGCGCTGCTGGGGCGGGGAGGGGGGCAGGCTGGGTTCCATGGCGAGATTAAACCACGAGGCGGCCGGGCGGCCGCGGCGAGGCGGCGGCATCCCCGAGGGCGGGAGCGAAAGACTGTGCGGCGCTCAGTGCGCCAGCGCCCGCAGATGCTTCGCCAGGTCGGGAATCGCTTGCCGGACGGTTTCCCAGACGACGTCGAGGTCGAGTTCGAAGTAGCCGTGCGCCATGCGATTGCGCATGCCTTTCATCTGGTGCCACGGGATTTCCGGATGCGCGGCGATCAGGGCCGAGTGCCCGTCGATCAGCTTTGCCGCGAGCTCGCCGATCACCAGCAGTTTCATGATCACCGCGTCCTGGGTCTTGGCGTCGGCGAGAAACCCCTCTCGGTCCATGCCGGCGGTGTAGTCGATGATCTGGATGGCGGCGTTTTGCATCAGCCGGACATAGTCGGCTTGCCGGTCCGGCGGCGTCATACCGGCGCGGCCTCGCCGATGATGCGGTCGCGGAATTGTTGCGGCAGGTCCTTCGGCGTCAGCACGTCGACCGGGACACCGAGCGACGCTTCCAGCTCGATCTGGATGGCGCCGAGGTCGAACAGGGTCGCGCCGGGCAGCGGGTCGATCAGCAGGTCCAGGTCGCTCGCCTCGGTATCGGTGCCTTGCAACACCGAACCGAAGACGCGCGGATTGCTCGAGCGGTGACGGCTGACGATCTGCCGGATCAGTTCCCGATTCTCGCTCAACGCCTGCGACGGCCTGAGGCTCATGCCTTTTCCCTTGTGCGCCATGCCCATGCGGCAGATGGTACCAAAGAGCGCCGACGAAACCGAGCCCCGTTCGCGAACCATCGGCGAAGCCTATTGTGGCTATCCACAATTCGGATACCCACAATGGATGCCGCCGACCGCGGTCGCCATACTCCGCCCCACTCGATAACTACACTTGGGGTTGCGCTGTGAAAAAAGGGGTTTTCAGGAGTCTCTACGTGCAGGTGCTGATCGCCATCGCCATCGGCGTCGCGCTCGGCCATTTCTATCCGGATGCCGGCGCGGCGATGAAGCCGCTCGGCGACGGCTTCATCAAGCTGATCAAGATGATCATCGCGCCGATCATCTTCTGCACCATCGTCGTCGGCATCGCCGGCATGAAGGACATGAAGAAGGTCGGCAAGACCGGCGGCTACGCCGTGCTCTACTTCGAGGTGGTGAGCACCGTCGCGCTGATCATCGGCCTCGTCGTCGTCAACGTCTGGGCGCCGGGCGCCGGCATGAACGTCGACGTGTCGACGATCGACGCCAAGGGCCTCGCCAAGTACGCCGAGCCGGGCAAGATGCAGTCGACCACCGACTTCCTGATGAACATCATCCCGACCAGCGTCGTCGATGCCTTTGCCAAGGGCGACATGCTGCAGGTGCTGTTCTTCTCGATCCTCTTCGGCTACGCGCTGCACGCCTTCGGCGACCGCGGCCGCCCGGTGTTCGACCTGATCGAGAAGCTCTCGCACGTGCTCTTCGGCATCGTCGGCGTGATCATGAAGGTGGCCCCGATCGGCGCCTTCGGCGCGATGGCCTACACCATCGGCAAGCACGGCGTCGGCAGCCTGGCGCAGCTCGCCAGCCTGATGGGCGCCTTCTACGTCACCTGCGTCGTCTTCGTCTTCGGCGTGCTCGGCTCGATCGCCGCGATGCACGGCTTCTCGGTGTGGAAGCTGATCAAGTACATCAAGGAAGAGCTGTTCCTGGTGCTCGGCACCTCGTCGTCGGAATCGGCGCTGCCGCGCCTGATGGCGAAGATGGAGAACGCCGGCGCCGAGAAGTCGGTGGTCGGCCTGGTGGTGCCCACCGGCTACTCGTTCAACCTCGACGGCACCTCGATCTACCTGACCATGGCCGCGGTCTTCATCGCCCAGGCGACCAACACGCCGATGGACCTGTCGCAGCAGATCACGCTGCTGCTGATCCTGCTGCTCACCTCGAAGGGCGCCGCCGGCGTCACCGGCTCCGGCTTCATCGTGCTCGCCGCGACGCTGTCGGCGGTCGGCTCCGTGCCGGTCGCCGGCCTCGCGCTGATCCTCGGCATCGACCGCTTCATGTCGGAAGCGCGCGCGCTGACCAACTTCGTCGGCAACAGCGTCGCCACGCTGGTCGTCGCCAAGTGGTGCAACGCGCTCGACAGCGACAAGCTCGCCGCCGTGCTCAACAACGAGACCGCCGACGAGGCGAACCGCCCCGAGCTGGTCCTCGACGACGCGCCGACGCCGGAACTGCCGAGCGTGCCGCGCCCGGCGGTCGAGCACCACTGAGCGGCCGCGATGACTGCCGCCGCTGCCGACTACCTGCAGCCGTGCCCGTTCTGCGGCACGGCGCCGGCGAGCGCCATCGAGGTCGACCTGGCGATGTGGGCGGTGGTGTGCAACCACTGCCAGTCCATCGGCCCGCTCGCCGGCGACGAGCGCCGCGCGGCGGAGCTGTGGAACCGCCGCCCGCCAGCTTAGGCCGGCACCCGCGCCGCAGGGGCGCGCAGGACGCCTCCCCCGTCGCCCGACGGCAGATGAAAGCCCGACTCCGGTCGGGCTTTTTTACTGGCAGAAGGCCAGCGCCGACGCCAGCGCGAACGCGTTGTCCGGCGCCAGCCAGCCGGCGAAGGCGAGGGCCACGGCGCCGCACAGCGCCGCCGCCGCCAGCACGCGCAGCGGCTTCATGCCGGCGCCGCCGCCGGGCCGCGCACGATCTCGCGGTCGTCGATCGGCCAGTGCAGCAGCGCGGCGATCACGCCGAGGCCGATGCCGATCAGCCACACCAGGTCGTAGGACGCGGTCGCGTCGAACAGGTAGCCGCCGAGCCAGACGCCGAGGAAGGAGCCGAGCTGGTGGCCGAAGAACACCAGGCCGAACAGCGTCGTGATGTACTGCACGCCGAACACCTGCGACAGCAGGCCGCTGGTCAGCGGCACCGTGCCCAGCCAGATGAAGCCCATCACCGCGCAGAAGACGTACAGGCTCCACGGGCTCAGCGGCAGCAGCACGAAGGCCGCCATCGCCGCCGCGCGCAGCAGGTAGATGTAGGCGAGCAGGTGCTTGCGCCGGTGCAGTCCGCCGAGCCAGCCGCAGACGTAGGTGCCGGCGACGTTGGCGAGCGCGATGATGGCCAGCCCGGCCGCCGCGTGGTTGGCCGACAGCCCGCGGTCGGCGAGGTAGGCCGGCAGGTGCGTGGCGATGAACGCGAGCTGGAAGCCGCAGGCGAGGAAGCCCAGATTGAGCAGCCAGAAACCCTTGTGCGCGAAGGCCTCGCGCAGCGCCGCCGACAGGCTCTGCCGATGCGCGGCGGAGGCCGCCGGGCGGTCGTTCAGCGGCAGCGTCGCCGGCAGCAGCAGCGCGCAGGCGATGCCCAGCGCGACCAGCGCGCCGGCCCAGCCGAGCATGCCGATCAGCCCCTGCGACAGCGGCACCATGAAGAACAGCCCGAGGCCGCCGATGGCGCCGGTGGCGCCGAGCGCACGGCTGCGCTGCGCCGCCGGCACCAGCCGGCTGATCGCGCCATAGACCACGGCGAAGGCCGAACCGGACAGCGCGACGCCGAGGCACAGCCCGGCGGTCAGCGTGAACGCCGTCGGCGTCTGCGCCTGCGACATCAGCAGCAGCCCGCCGGCGTAGAGCAGCAGCCCGCCGACCAGCACGCGGCGCGCGCCGAAGCGGTCGGCGATCATCCCGGTGAGCGGCTGGGCGAGGCCCCAGACCAGGTTCTGCACGGCGATGGCGAAACCGAAGGCCTCGCGCGACCAGTCGCGGTCGAGCGTGATCGGCAGCAGGAAGATGCCCTGCGCGTGGCGGATGCCCATCGCCATGCCGATGATCGCGCCGCCGGCCAGCACCAGCAGCCAGAAGTCGCCGCGCCCGCCGCGGCTGTTGTCCTCTTCTCTTTCCATGATCCGACCTCGTGTTTCCTGCGCGAATGAAGGTGCCGGCGTGTCCGCCCGCGGCTTCGATTTAACGCGCGGCGGGCCGGCCGCTCAAACGAAATATTTGCGGTCGATGCATGCAAAAAAGGAATGGCTGCCGCCGGCGGTCGGCGCGTGGCGCGCTAGCGCGTCTTCATGAACTCGACCAGCTGGTCGAGCGCGATCCCCCAGCCCTGCTCGAAGCCCAGCGCCGCGTGCTTCCGGCAATCCTCCGCCGTGCCGTGCACGACGCGCGCGCCGTACCGCGTGCCGCTGCCCTGCGGCGTGAAGCTGACGATGCCGGTGAAAAAGAAGAAGTCCTCGACCTCCTTCGCCGGCACCGGCCGGAAGCCCGGGCCGAGCGCGTTGGTCCATACCAGCCGCCGGTTCGGCAGCAGCTCGAGATAGCAGCCGATGCCCGGGAATTCCTGCCCCTCGGGCGAGCGCATCACCGTGCTGAAGATGCCGCCGGGACGCAGGTCGATCTCGCAGGCGATGGTCGTCCACGGCCGCGGGCAGAACCACGGCAGCAGCAGTTCGGGCGTGGTCCACGCGGCCCACAGTTTCTCGGCGGGGAGCTCGACGTAGCGTTCGAAGGCGAGGTCGAGGGCGGGGTTGTGGTCGGGGGTGTTCATCGGCGGGCCTCGTCGGTGGGGGGGTATCGGGAGTGACGCCGGAATCGACGGCGGGTTCCCGCGCGCGGGAGGCGCGGGGCGGTCGCCGCCGTCAGCCCGTCAGCGCGGTATCGATGCGGATCTCGCCGGTCAGCAGCTTGTGCATCGGGCAGGCGTTCGCCGCCTTCAGCAGCTGCGCCCGCTGCTCCTCGTTCAGTTCGCCGTGCAGCGCGATCCGGCGCACGATGTCGTTGCCCGCTTCCGGCTTGCCGCCCGGGGTCAGCTGCAGCACCACCTCGATGCCGGTCAGCGGCAGCTGCCGGCGCGCGGCGACCATCTGCAGCGTGATCGCCGTGCACGCGCCGAGGCTGGACAGCACCAGCCGCTCCGGCGTCGGCCCGGCGTTGCCGCCGCCGAGTTCGGCCGGCTCGTCGGCGCACCACGCGTGGCCGAGGTCGTCGGTGAAGGAAACGAGATACGGCGTGTCTTCGAGCACGGCCTTGACGGTGGGGGTGGCGGCGGACATGGCGGTTCCTTGCGGGGCGGGTTCGTCGGATGGCGCCCGGGCGCTCCCGGCCCGGGTCGGCAGATTCGACCGCCGACCCGGCCATGAAGTTGCGTGCGTGCCCGCGTGCGTCCGGCGCAGGCGGCCGCCGTCAGCGCTCGACGACCAGCGCGCGCACAACCCGCTGCGCCAGCGGCGCTACCAGCATCACCGCCGGAAACGCCACCAGCCAGGCCGTCAGCCAGGCGGAAAGCCACAGGCCGACGACGCCGTCGGCCGGGCCGGTGGCGCGGAACGTGGCAATTCCCGACACCAGCAGCGACATCAGCCCGGAGAGAATCAGGCTGAACAGCATGGGACCGTACTTTTTGGGAATCATGAAAACACCTCTTGCTGGGATAGGGGTTTCTTTGCGGGGAACGGCGCCTTCATCGCGAAACCCATTCGATGAAGCGCGCGGAGAGGAACAGGCCGAGGCCGAAGACGAGGTGGTTGATCAGGCTCCGGAGGGCGTTCCGGAACGGGGTGGCGGTCCTCGACGCCGCAATCCCCAGGCCCATCGCCGGCTGCATGACGAACAACGGGAAGACCACCGTGCCGACGCCGACCGCGACGGCCGGCGCCAGCGTCGGCGCCGAAATCCAGTCGCGCCCGAACACGCCGACCAGCAGCAGCGCGAACGCGACGCCGACCGCGTAGTGCGTCAGCCAGCCCAGCCCGACCTCGTGCCGTACCGGCGGCGCGGCGCCGATCGCGGCGTGCGCCACGCGGCCGCGGCACAGGTGCCCGACCCAGCGGCCGATGAAGGCGAAGTTCAGCGTCGGCACGCCGGCCCGCTTCAGCGCCATCAGCCAGAGGTCCATGAGCAGCGTGGCGCCGCACCCGATGAGAACGACCCTCGAAATTTCCTGCAGCGATGCCATGACGCACTCCTTCGCGGTTGACGACCAAGCTCGTGGAATGCACTGTAGAAGTTGAAGTCAACTTCAAGTCAAGGGCTGTGCGATGGATATTTCGGAAGTCAGCAAGCGCACCGGCATCCCGTCGTCGGCGCTGCGCTACTACGAGCAGAAGGGGCTGATCGCTTCGGTGCGCGAGAAGGGTGCCCGCCGCAGCTATGCGCCGGGCGTGCTCGACCAGCTGGCGCTGATCGCGCTCGGCCAGGCGGCGGGGCTGTCGCTCGACGAAATCCGCTCGATGCTCTCGCCGTACGGCCCGCCGAACATCGACCGGCAGCTGCTGCTGGCCAAGGCGGTCGAAATCGACGCGCTGATCAAGCGCCTGCGCGCCGTGAGCAACGGCCTGCGCCACGCCGCCGCCTGCCCGGCGCCGAGCCATGCGGAATGCCCGAGCTTCCAGAAACTCCTGAAGGCGGCCGCGTCCGGCGCGCTGGAGAAGCGGTGGGGCAAGACGAGGCTTCAACCTGCGCACGGGTAGCGCCGGCGGCAGCGCTTCGCCGGGGCAATCGTTCGCGCCGTGGGCGACGCGTGCTGCGTCGTGGCGCCTGCCGCTTCAGGCGCGCGCTTGCGCCCGCAGCGTCTGCACCTCGCCCTGCGGCTGCGCCGGCAGGCGGCCGTGGCGCAGCCATTCCAGCGGAATCCGCCACAGCGTCTGCTCGTAGCGGCTGTTGAAGAACGCGAAGTGGCCGACCTGCTTTTCGCCGATCGCCTCGGGGCGCAGGTGCAGGTGCGTGCGCGCGCTGTTGCGGTAATAGCCGAGCAGGCGGCGGATCGCCGCGACCGTACCGAACTCGTCGTCGGAGAGGCTCATCGCCAGCGTCGGCGCGTGCATCGCCGCGAAGCGCGCGTAATAGCGGCAGCGCACCGAAGTCGCCGCGTTGATGACGACCACCGGTCGCGCGACGTCGACGTTCGCGTGCTGCCAGCGGAAGCCCTTCAGCGGGTAGCCGTCGGCGGCGGGGAAGGTGATCGCTTGTGCGGTGGAAACGCGCTGGTCCATGCCGGGTGCCTGTCGGGAGTGTCGCTGATAGGCATGGTAGGAAGCGGAGGGCGCTCAAACGAAAGTCGTGCATGTCACGCATGCCGTCCGTGAATGCGTCCGGGCGCTTGGCCGGGGTGCAATGCGGCGGGCTGTTGCCAGCCGCACGGGCACCGCTACCTTGCCGGTTTCCCATGCCTATGCGCAGGTCTGGCGCAGGCCCGGAATCGATAGTCATGGCCAGGCCGGTGCGCACCACTTTGGTTGGAACGATCGCTGCCTGAACCCAGTCGGGTGCGTTTTTCCCGCAAGGAAATTTGCGTGAAAAAGATACCCGCCTGTATTCATTGGGTTTTTGATTTTCGGTCGGATTGGCGCGAATGTTGCGAGTATTTCCGGCGTGAAGCAGTCAGTCTCTCGCAGACCTTGCGCCACGACCTTCGGTACTGATGCCCTTGGCCTACGGCCAATGGTGCGCAAGGCCCAACTGGACTCATCTGCTTTGCTTTAGCGAAAGGAGATGCCATGCCTTACCGACCGATACGCGAAGTGATAGGCAATCGTCCGTTCCCCGTTGCCTTGCCCTCCAACACCATCCGCGAATGTGCCTTCATCATGAAGGAATGGAAATCGTCCGCCGTCCTCGTCGTTGACGGGCGCGACCGACTCCTCGGCATCCTCACCGAGCGCGACATCGTCTTCCGTTGCGTCGCCCTGAGCGCCCCGCTCGACACGATGGCGGTGTCGACAGTCATGACCCGTGACCCGCGGGTCATGCACATCGACAAGCCGTTCGGCCACGCCCTGCATCTGATGTACGAAGGCGGCTTCCGGCACATGCCGGTCGTCGACGACAGCGGTAAGCCCGTCGGGCTCCTCGCCGCGCACGATGCACTGGCGATGGACGGGCTGCAACTCGAGAAAGACCTGGTGCGTCGCGAAGAGATCACGGTGCTGCTCTAGCGATCGGGCTGGCGTCGTCGACCGCCCGGTGCCGCGCAGCGCGGCAGCTGGCGCGTGAGGATACTGCTACCTCCTTCTCGCCTTTTCTTTTCCCCTCCTCCTGAAGGCGAGAGATTTGACCCGCTTACGTAGCGGGTCTTTTTTCGTGTGTGGTTAGAGTCGTAAGGCGCTGGCGATTGATCGGCTTCATCCTCCGCCGGCGTCGGCGCTCGCTTGCTGCCAGCGGATGTCTTTCAGTGGATGGCCGGTCCGTCGATACTGTCGTGGGTGTAGCGGCAATTCACTGCTTCAACCACTCTTTAGGAATGAGCGCTCTACCGTCTCTCCAAGGCGGCTCGACAAGTGACTCCTGATACCAGCTTTCAGGAAGGTTGGCGTGTTCAGTGACGATGATCTGGAACCTGGGCGAAAGCTCATCGACCAAATCGTACAGCGTCTTGAACATCCGTCCGACTGCACTGATGTCAGCATCGTTCGGTTGCAGGTTTCCAAGCCCTTCCTTTGTTCCATCCAGCTGCTTGTAAGCAGCCGTCGAGGGAAAGTAGACTTGCGATGGCTGGTCGATGATCATGAAGCTTGGGACAGGGCGCTTGTTCTCGACGAAATGCTTGTGGAGAGCGAGCAGCGCGATGAGGTGACATCCAAGCCAGTTCTCACCGCTACCCATTCTATGCATAGGGATTGGTTTATCGGCATCCGCAATTACGGTAAGACCGGTAACGTCTAGTCGGTAAGGGCAGCCTCGAAACTCCAACTCTAGGCGATCAGCCAATTTTGTCATCGTACGGCCAATGCGATTCAGGAGTGAAGCCATTGCAGCCTCTACTGAGTCCTCGTCGACTTGCTCCGAAATCGCTTCGATTCGAGCTCTCAATGCAGCAATCTCGTTCCGCAAGCTCGAATCTGGTGCTACCTCTTGTACGCTTTCCAGGTAAAGACTGATCCTGCCGACAGTGCGAGCAATCTGGGCTTGAACATCTCGTTGAGCGAGAGCATCGTCCTCAGAACCAACAGCCAACCTCAGCTGGCGTTGAAGAGTCTGCACCTTCTGGCGGGCCTGGCCGACTCGCTCTTCAAGATTCGTTAGCTTCCCCAGAAGCCTGGGACGTTGCTCCTCAATATTCTCTAGGTCTCGCTGCAAACCATCGAGACTTGTCCGAAGCTCTTCTGCGGATGGACTCAATTGGTCACTCCCGCAGAGAGGGCACGTGGAAGATCTGTTGGCGCTGTGGGGAATGATACCGATCGCCTTTAGCCGCTCTGCTTGTTCTCCTACTGCTTCCGCAAATCCCTCTCCTTCGAGTTGAAAGTGGCGTGCTTGCACCAACGCGTCGTAAAGCTCGTTGTACTCAAGCCTTGCTCGATCAAGCTCCATATTGAGCTCAAGCTGAGATTTCTCCCCCGGCGGAAAATCTGGTGTGGAAGGGGTCCAGTGTTGAGCAGACTCCAGGTGCTGTCTTGCCTTTGACGGAGATGAAGCATCAAGATCGGAAGGCAGGAGCCCAACGACCTTGGCTTCATCTATAAGTTGGAGGCTTTGACTGAGCTCGCTAGAGCCCACAAAAGACGCCTCGCGTTCACGTCTTTCAAATAGCTTTAGTTGTCTCCGCAAATTTCGCTCTTCCTGCATAAGCGCCAACCGATCCTCCGGTACCGCGCCGAGCAAGTAAGGGAGCGTGTCCTTGATTGCTTGCGGCATGAACTGCTCGCCCTGCCGGTGGAACAAGAACGCCCTGTTTGCAATTTCCCCTTGCTCCTGAAACAGGTAGTACTTCGTATGGGCAATCGTCGCTTCAAGGGGCGAACGAGTGTGATTCTCGCCGGGGGTGCTGAGATTTGGCGAAACACCCAACATCGCCGAGAGCTGCCGCGTCAGGCCTTCGTCATTTGTATTTACCTCTAACTCTTGGAAACCCGGCGGCTCCAGTACGGACCCAATCTTGAAAAACGCGCCAGACTGAGTCGCCGCATTTCCTCGAGGGGCAGGTTTGGCACAGAAAACATCGCTCTCGTTCACGCGAAGCATCACCGCGTACCAGCCGATAATGTCGCGGTTAACCCCCTCGAAAATATTAAAGGTGCTCCTACCTAGGCAATAGTCGACGATATCTATAATTGCCGACTTTCCTGTCCTAGATTGCCCTGTTATTACGTTTAACTTTCCAAGGCGAAATGGAAGCACCCTCGTTCTTCCGTCTTTGTGATACAGGATGATTGATCTTATTTGCATCGTCATGGACGAACTCCAAAGAGGGCGAAAGTTGTCGGCACGTCCTTAACTTGTGTAAGCAACTTGCCCAAAATCTGCGCGTTTTTAGAAAAATTTTTGTTGTAGGGCATTTTTTCCCACTGCTTCAATTCGCGCGAAGTCATTGGAATAAGAGCCTTCTCCGCGTCCAAACGTAGAATGTCATAACGCAGACCAAATGAAATCGCCTCACGAACTATCGGGGCCATCTCCCTTGCACGCTCCGAAAATCCGAACAACACTTCTGGGTTTTCTAGAAGCCAATTGTGAAATTTGGTGCGAGATGTTGGGGGTAACAGATCAGCAGAGGTGGGATGCAAGATCAGCGGCAACGCCACGAAAGAAAGAGGATAAGCCAGCCCCCGTTCGATATCCCCATGGTAGCCAGATGCCACCCGGTTCAGCAGCGTGGCGCAAAACGCTGGATTAAACAGATTGGCAACATCAGGAGGTCGCCGGCCCCATATCTTGCCCATCATCATGCTGTCGCCGCCGCCGACATCGTCTGGGTCATTAGCTCTTGGAATTTAGGATGCCAATAGATGCCAGGAGGCTCTTTGTCAGCAAGAATATGGAAACTGCCTCGTCTTACGAAGTCGGCCTCGACTCGCGGCCTAATTCGGAGCGTGCACTCCATTTCCGCCCATTTAAGAACTGCCTTCCCCGCCGCTATCAATGCCTGCGGATCCGAGGCATCGGTATCAGAGAAGTTATGGTCAAAATAGCGCTCCCATTCGTCGCTCAACCGCTCTTCATATTTTTCTAATTCCCGGGGAAATACAAGGCTGTCTCTAAGCCATCTATGCCGCTGGTTATAGGCCCGATGATAGTCAAAGATGGCTTTTCTAATCGTCCTAGTACCCGCTTGAATGGCTTCTAGCTGCTTAACATATTGTCGATTCCGGCTCGCATCGACCTCATCATCCGTCATCCCCAGACTGTCGTAATCAATTGGCAGACTTTCGTCATGAAAGGTTTCAGCCACTGACGCAACGTACTCATGCAATTCGAAACCAGAAATGCCATTTGCGTAAGAAGGCGTTTTTGCGAGCAGATGAAGGATGACCTTATCGGTCCACCAACCCTCTACTCTCTCTGAGAATGGCGCCAAGTACTTGGCACGAACCGCAAGGCGAAGTTGTTGATCAATCTTCTTTTTTACTCCTGCGATATCAGGATGCCCCCCAACGATATGGATTGCCGCCAAGAGGGCTTTCCTTTGAGCCTCAGTCAATTCTTTGAACGCATCAAAAGCTTCTTTTAGAGATTTATTTCCGGAGGTGGAAGCAACGTTTAAGAGCTTTGTCTCGGCCTTGTTAAGGTCGCGTTTCGAATCACCTAACAGCGAAGCTATGCTTCCGGCCCCTATTTTTGCGGTAGTAAAGAGAATTATTTTTGCATTATCAAGGGAAAATTTTGCAGCCTTTGCTTGCTCGGACCAAACACGCAAGCTTTTCCACAGGTCTGTGCTTGCATCGGTCAGGGTGGCCTCACCAGTGTGATGCTTTAGCTGTATCAGGGAAAGCGAACCGGCTATTACCGCATTGGATATATCGATGTCATCGAGTGCTTCAACCCTCAGGTAAGCTTCGTCAGGTGATTCGAGCAGTAGTGCAAGGGCAACACGTGCCTGATAAAGGTAACCTAGTGCTTGAGGCGCTGCCGAAAATGTTGTCATTCTTCCCTCTCCTCGGTATTTCTCAGCCGAACAGTAATGCCACGCGCATGCTACCAAGATCACGATGCATGTAAAGTGCAAAAGGCTATGAAAGTAACAGCGGTGTCCCTGATGAGGGGGCAGATCGCCGGAAGCGTCGGTTGCACTTCGGTACCTGTAGTGCCGTTTTGGATGAAGAGAATGGGAGCACTGGGTCAGAGCCGGACAATGGCATTAAGAACCACATGGTTGTTCGCCCCAATTTCCTAACCGGCGACCATTGACCTATTCATTGTGGCCGTTGGTGGTACGTAAACCCAATGACTGCTTGAGCCAACAAATGGCCTACTGGTTGGGCTTTAAATTTAAATTCTGCCCATCTTTATCAACAAGCGCGTGCTTCTCGCCACCCCGCCACAAGCCCCGTGCATCTTCCAGCCATACCCTGAAATCCTCTTCGAACCCCCCCGCGTCCGCGACGAATTCCTCCTCACCCCCCACCAGTGGATTCGGCTGCCGCGCACGCCGCGACATGCGGCGTAGCACGTCGGCGATGCTGTCGATTTCCGCATAGCTCTGCAGCCAATCCTCGCTTGCCATCAGCCGCAGCACGTGGCGCGCGGGTTCGGGCAGGTCGATCAGGCGTTCGTCGATCAGGCGGTAGACCTCTGCGCAGTAGTCGGCGAGCGCGGCGTCGTGGTGCTGCGCCCAGTCGCGGGCGAGCAGGTGGTCGTAGAAGATGTCGACGAGCACGCCGGCGTAGCGGCGCCGGGCGGGCGACATGCGGTTGCGGCTGCGGCAGAAGGCCGGGTGGGTTTCGGCGTGGCTGTCGATGGCGCGGTGCAGCGCGACGCCGCGGGCGAGGTCGGCGGGCAGCGTGCCGGGGAGTGGGCCCTTGATCCAGTCGCCGACGACGCCGCCGACGATCAGGGCGGGGTCGTTGCCGGCGAGGTAGGCGTGGGCTAGGAAGTTCATGGTTGGCGTGTGGGTGCCGGCTCTATGCGGGGGAATGCTGGTTTGACCCCATCCCCCTCCCGGCCTCCCCCTTGTCCCCCAGGGGGACTTCCTTCGGGGCGAAGGGGGAGGGGCTGTGTAAAGCACTACGCTGGAGAGACAACGCCGCTCAGCCGCCGTTCCGCCGCAGTTCGGCGACGTCGCTGGCCGGCGGGCGGCCGAACTGGCGGCGGTATTCGCGGCTGAACTGGGAGGCGCTTTCGTAGCCGACGCGGTGGGCGGCGGTGGCGGCGTCGTGGTCTTCGGCCAGCATCAGCCGGCGCGCTTCCTGCAGGCGCAGCTGCTTCTGGTATTGCACCGGGGTCATCGCGGTCAGCGCCTTGAAGTGGTGGTGCAGCGACGAGCGGCTCATGTTGGCGAGCTCGGCCAGCTGGTCGATGCTCGCGCTCTGGTCGAGGTTGCTGCGCAGCCAGTCGATGGCGCGCGCGATCTGCTGGCTGTGGCTGCCGGCGATCACCGCCTGGCGCAGGCGGGCGCCGAGCGGGCCGGTGAGCAGGCGGTAGAGCAGTTCCTTCGTGATGATCGGGGCCAGCACCGGGATGTCCTGCGGCGCGTCGAGCAGGCGCGCGAGGCGCAGCGCGGCGTTCTGGATGTCGGCGCTGAGTTCGCCGATGGCGATGCCGCGGTCGACCGGCAGCGTGCCGCGGTCGGGCGGCAGCGACGCGGTGAGTTCGGCGAGCGTGCGCGAATCGAGCATGAGGGCGAAGCCGAGGTAGGGCTCGGCGGCCGAGGCGCAGGTGATGCGCGAGGACATCGGCAGGTCGACCGACGAGATCATGTAGTGCCGCGCGTCGTACTCGTAGACATCGTCGCCGACCTGCAGGCGCTTGGCGCCCTGGGCCATGATCGCGAACACCGAGGGGACGACGGTGCAGGTCGGCGTCGCGGTATTCGAGCCGCGGAACAGCGCAAGGCCCGGGATCGGCGTTTCGCAGGGGCCGTCGGCACGGCAGTGGCGGCCGATGATCGCCGCCAGCTCGGCGCGCTGGCGGGCCATCGTTTCAGCCAGATGCGCGGCCACGGAATCATTTTCGCGGGGGTGGGTCAGAACGGGATTGTCCATGGCGGCAAGCGTAGTCCTTTTGCTTGCCGGCGGCGAGGCGTAGTGATGATTTCCGGCCGATTTCCGGAGGATCAGGCAATAAGTTCGTAGTTTTGGGTTATCGGCGGCGGCCGCGCCGCGCGCACACTGCAGGCATTTCACGGCGCCGTCCGGCGTCGTCACTCCAACCCCCGAAGGAGGCAGAGATGATCCGATTGAACGTGAACGGCAAGGCGGTGGCGCTCGACGTGGCGCCGGATACGCCGCTGCTGTGGGCCTTGCGCGATACGCTGCAGCTCACCGGCACCAAATACGGCTGCGGCCAGGCGCTGTGCGGCGCGTGCACGGTGCATCTGGACGGCGCGCCGATCCGTTCCTGCGTGACGCCGGTGTCGGCGGTGGCCGGGAAGAAAATCACTACGGTCGAGGCGGTCGATTCCGGAAAAGTAGGCAAGGCGGTGCAGGAGGCCTGGCGCAAGCTCGACGTCGTGCAGTGCGGCTACTGCCAGTCCGGCCAGATCATGAGCGCGGTGGCGCTGCTCTCCGAGAACCGCAAGCCGACCGACGCCGACATCGACAACGCGATGGGCGGCAACCTGTGCCGCTGCGCGACCTACGTGCGCATCCGCGCGGCGATCCACGAAGCCGCCAAGGCATTGGCGTGAGGAGGGCGGCGATGAACACGCATACCGAAAATTCCGAATTCCTGAACCTCAGCCGCCGCCGCTTCCTGCAGGGCGGCGCCGGCCTGACGCTGGGCTTCTGCCTGCCTACTTTCGCCGCCGAGAAGCTGCCCGCCGCCGGGCCAGGCAAGGCGGGTGCCGGGCTGGCGGCGCCGGTGAACTTTGAGCCGAACGCCTTCCTGCGCATCGGCACCGACAACAGCGTGACGGTGATCTCCAAGCACCTCGAAATGGGGCAGGGCACCTACACCGGCCTGGCCACGATCCTCGCCGAGGAGCTGGATGCGGACTGGAGCCAGGTGCGCGTCGAGGGCGCGCCGGCCGACGCCAAGCGCTACAACAACCTGTTCTGGGGCCCGGCGCAGGGCACCGGCGGCAGCACGGCGATGGCCAACTCGTGGGAGCAGCTGCGCAAAGCCGGCGCCGCTGGGCGGGCGATGCTGGTCGCGGCGGCGGCGCGCAAGTGGCAGGTGAGTGAAGCCGACATCGTCGTCAGCAACGGCGTGGTCAGTCACCCGGCCAGCGGCCGCAAGGCGAGCTTCGGGCAACTGGCGGCGGAGGCGGCGAAGTCGCCGGTGCCGGCCGAGGTGAAGCTGAAGGACCCGAAGGATTTCCGGCTGATCGGCAAGCAGGCCAAGCGCAAGGATTCGGCGGCGAAGACCAACGGCACCGCGAAGTTCACGCAGGACGTGTTCCTGCCCGGCATGCTGGTCGCCGTCGTCGCGCACCCGCCGCTGTTCGGGGCCAAGGTGAAGTCGTTCGACGCGAGCAAGACGAAGGCGGTGAAGGGCGTCGTCGACGTCGTGCAGATTCCGCAGGGCGTCGCCGTGCTGGCCAAGGACACCTGGAGCGCCAAGAAGGGCCGCGACGCGCTCACGGTGGAGTGGGACGAGAGCGCCGCGTTCAAGCTCGGCAGCGACGAGATCCTCGCCCGCTACAAGGAGCTGGCGAAGACGCCGGGGCTGGTGGCCAAGCAGACCGGTGACAGCGCGAAGGCTTTCGCTGGCGCGGCGAAGGTGGTGCGCGCGGCCTACGACTTCCCGTACCTCGCGCACGCGGCGATGGAGCCGCTGAACTGCGTGATCCAGCTGTCGGCCGGCGGCTGCGAGGTGTGGAACGGCGAGCAGCTGCACACCGGCGACCAGCACGCGCTGGCGCAGCTCTTCGGCCTGCCGCCGGAGCAGGTGAAGATCAACATGCTCTACGCCGGCGGCAGCTTCGGCCGCCGCGCCAACAAGGATTCGGACTACGTGCTGGAGGCGGCGCAGATCGTCAAGGCGAGGGCTGGCAAACGCGACGGCCACGCCCCGGTGAAGCTGGTCTGGCTGCGCGAGGACGACATGCGCGGCGGCTACTACCGGCCGCTCTTCCACCACGCGCTGGAGGCGGCGATCGACCAGGACGGCAAGCTCGCCGGCTGGCGCCACCGGCTGGTCGGGCAGTCGATCCTGATCGGCTCGCCGTTCGAGTCGATGATGGTCAAGGATGGCATCGACGCGGTCTCGGTCGAGGGCGCGTCGAACCTGCCGTACGCGATCCCGAACCTGACCGTGGACCTGCACACGCCGCGCGACATCGGCGTGCCGGTGCTGTGGTGGCGCTCGGTCGGCTCCTCGCACACCGCCTTCTCGACCGAGGCCTTCCTCGACGAGGTGGCGGCGGCGATGAACAAGGACCCGCTGGCGCTGCGCCTCGAACTGCTCGCCGCCCACCCGCGCCACGCCGCGGCCCTCAAATTGGCGGCGGAGAAGGCGGGCTGGGGCACGCCGCTGAAGGCCGCCCCCGGCGAGCGGCGCGGCCGCGGCATCGCGGTGCACGAGTCGTTCAACTCCTACGTCGCGCACGTCGCCGAAGTCACGGTGAAGGCCGACGGCTCGTTCACAGTCGACCGCGTCGTCAGCGGCGTCGACTGCGGCACGGCGATCAACCCGGACAACGTGCGCTCGCAGGTCGAGGGCGGCATCGGCTTCGCGTTGAGTTCGCTGAACGAGGCGATCACGCTCAAGGCCGGCCGCGTCGAGCAGGGTAACTTCGACGGCTTCACTATCCTGCGCATCAACGAGATGCCCAGGGTCGAGGTGCACATCGTGCCCTCCGGCGCGGCGCCGACCGGCATCGGCGAACCCGGCGTGCCGCCGGTGGCGCCGGCGGTGGCGAATGCGATCGCCGCGGCGACGGGCAAGCGGCTGCACCGGCTGCCGTTCGATACGCGCGAACTGGCGGCGTAATGGAGACGATGCCAAAACACCCGTCATTCCGGCGAAAGCCGGAATCCAGTTCGTGGGCCATTTCTGGATTCCGGCTTTCGCCGGAATGACGGGGTTGATTTGGAGTGAACTGAAATGGATAGTCTCGACACCCAAGTCCTAGACGCCGCCCGCCGCTGGGCGGCCGAGGGCCACCGCTTCGCGCTGGTCACCGTCGCCCGCACCTGGGGCTCGGCGCCGCGCCCGCCCGGCGCGTGGATGGTGCTGCGCGACGACGGGCAGGTGGTCGGCTCGGTCTCCGGCGGCTGCATCGAGGACGACCTGATCCGCCGCGCGCTCGACGGCGAGTTTTCGAGCGGCGAGCCGCGCGTGCTGCGCTACGGCGTCACCGCCGACGAGGCGCACCGCTTCGGCCTGCCCTGCGGCGGCACGCTCGAACTGGTGCTTGAGCCGGTGCCGGATGCCGCCCTGCTGGCGACGCTGGCGGCCCGCATCGGCCGTGGCCAGCTGGCGCGGCGGCGGGTGTCGCTGGCCAGCGGCGAGGTCGCCGTCGAGGACGGCACGGCGGGCGATGCGCAGCAGTGGGACGGCGAGACGCTCGTCACCGTGCACGGCCCGGCCTGGCGGCTGTTGATCATCGGCGCCGGGCAGATATCGCACTACCTGGCGACGATGGCGCAGGCGCTTGGCTACCGCGTCTTCATCTGCGACCCGCGCAGCGAATACGCCGACGGCTGGGACGTGCCGGGCACCGAGCGCGTGCTGGCGATGCCCGACGACGCGGTCACCGAACTCGCGCTCGACCCGCGCAGCGCCGTCGTCGCGCTGACGCACGACCCCAAGCTCGACGACATGGCGCTGCTCGAAGCGCTGAAGTCGCCGGCGTTCTACGTCGGCGCGCTCGGTTCGCGGGCGAACAACGCCAAGCGGCGCGAGCGGCTGCGGCAGTATTTCGATCTGACGCAGCAGGAGATCGACCGCCTGCACGGGCCGGTCGGCCTCGCCATCGGCAGCCGCACGCCGCCGGAGATCGCTGTGGCGATCCTGGCGGAGATGACGGCGGTGAAGAATGGGGTGGCGGTCGGGGCCGGGGTTTATGGGGTGGGATGTGTGGTTTGAGTTGGGGGTGGCGCGCCGCTCATGGTTCGGTACGCCTTGCTGTGCGAGGCTACTCACCACGAACGGAGCTGCGGACGGTGGTCGTTCCCCCTCTCCGTTCGCCCTGAGTAGCCCACGCAGTGGGCCCTTCGAGCGTGCTCAGGACAGGCGTATCGAAGGGCCAGCCTCAAACATTAAATGACCCCCGTCACCGGCCTCCTCCTAGCCGCCGGCGCCAGCCGCCGCTTCGGCGCCGACAAGCGCTGGCACCCGCTCGACGACGGCACGCCGATGGCGCTCGCGTCGGCGCGGCGCCTGCTCGCCGCCTGCCCGGACAGCGTCGCCGTCGTCCGCGCCGACGACACCGAACTGGCCGCCCTGCTGACGGCGGAAGGCTTGCGCTGCGTGGTCGCCGCACAGGCCGAGGAGGGCATGGGCCACAGCCTCGCCGCCGGCGTCGCGGCGACGGCGGAAGGGTCCGGCTGGCTGGTGGCGCTGGCTGACATGCCGTTCATCAAGGACACGAGCTACGCGGCGGTGCTCGCCGCGCTGGCCGGCGGCGCGCGCATCGCGCGGCCGCTGTTCGACGGCCGGCCCGGGCATCCGGTCGGCTTCGCCGCCGTTTACCGGCCGGACCTGCTGGCGCTGTCCGGCGACGAAGGGGGCAAGGCGATCATCGTCGGCGAGCCGGCGGCGCTGCGGCTGATCGCCGTGGACGACCCCGGCGTGCTGCACGACATCGACCGGCCGGGCTGACGCGCCGCGGAACTGTTGCCGGCGCTGCCCATCGAACCGGATATGGCCGACCGGCCGTGTCCTTCCGACGAGGAGTTGCCATGGACGCCCACCTGCACACGATGAACAACCTGTTCGCCCAGCTCGGGCTGCCGGCGGACGACGCCGACATCGAGCGCTTCATCGCCGCCCATCGCCCGCTCGGCAACGGCGTCGCGCTCTACCGTGCGCCGTTCTGGTCGCCGGCGCAGCGCGCCTTCCTGAAGGAGGAGATCATCGAGGACGCCGACTGGGCGTCGGTGATCGACGAATTGAATTCCCGGTTATCGTAGCCGGGTGGGCGCGGACGTGTCCGGCCGCGCCCCGCCGTTCCGGGTGCCGCGTTGTCCGCGGCGGCCCCGGCCTGCAATCGACGCCGATGCGCGCGGGGCTGCCGTGCGCCTCGGCTACCGGAGGTTTCCCGAGATGAACCGCCCGCTCCGCGCCGTGCGCACCGCGCTCGCCGCCTTCGCCATCCTTTCCCTGTCGCTTGCCGCGGCCGCGCCGGCGGCGCCGCCCTGGCTGATCGCGGCGCCGAGCGAGGCCGTGCGCGGCGGCGAGGCGCTCGAACTCGAAGCGGTCCGCCCGGACGCCGCGACGCCGTGGCCGGAGACGCTGCGCGTCCGCCTGCTGCGCGCCGACGGCGGCGAGGAGCTGGTCGTGCTGTACGGCGCCGAGGCGCCGGCGGCGGCGCTGCGGCGCAGCTACGGCGGGCGCCTGCCGGCGCTGGCGGTCGGCGTGCTGCGCGCCGAGCTCGCCGAGCTGCCGTCGAACCGGCTGGCGCTGATCGTCGCCGCGCCGGCGAGCGCCGACGCGATCGCGCGCATGTCGGCGCCGGCCGACAGCGCCGGCGCGACGGCGGCGCCGCTGCCGCCGCCGCGCTTCGACCCGCTGCCGGAGGAGGAGCCGGCGCTGTCGGCGAACGAGCCGATGTACATCGTCGCCGGCGCCCGCGACGGACTCGACGCGCGCTTCCAGTTGAGCTTCAAGTACCGTCTGTTCGACGCGCGCAGCCTGCCGGCGCGGCTGGCGCCGGCGCTCGGCCACCTGCACGTCGGCTACACGCAGACCTCGCTGTGGGACCTGCATGGCGATTCGAAGCCGTTCCGCGACACCAGCTACCGCCCCAGCCTGTTCTGGCAGGGGCGGGTCGGCGACGGCAACGGGATCGCGCCGTCCTTCCTGCGCGGCGGCTACGAGCACGAGTCGAACGGCCGCGACGGCGCGCGCTCGCGCAGCATCGACACGCTCTTCCTGCAGCCGGCCTGGCGCAAGGACTTCGCCGACGGCCGCACGCTGCTCTTCGCGCCCAAGTTCTACGCCTACGTGGAGCGCGACGACAACCCGGACATCGGCCGCTACCGCGGCTACGCCGACTGGCTGCTGCGCTACGGCGACGAGGCCGGCTGGGTGCTGGCGGCGCGCCTGCGCCGCGGCAGCAGCGGCCACGGCAGCGCCCAGCTCGACCTCTCGCATCCGCTGCGCGACCCGCTCTTCTCGCGCGTCGGCGGCTTCTTCCACGTGCAGCTGTTCTCCGGCTACGGCGAGACGCTGCTCGACTACAACGTGAAGCGCGATCCGCAGCTGCGCATCGGCTTCTCGATCGTGCGCTGAGCGGCGGCATCGTCGCCCGGCAGCGTGCGTACGGGCAGGGTGATCGCCGTTGCGGGTCGTTCAGGCGACAAACGCGACGGCGAGGTCGGGCAGCCCGATGCCGCGCAGTTTCGCCTGCCACGTCTCGCCGGGCTGTACGGATTTTGCCGGTGTGATCGTGCCGGTCGTGACGATCTCGTTGGCCTGCAGCTGCAAGCCCTGCGGCTGCTTCGACAGGACCGCGATCAGGTGCGCCAGCGCGCTCAGCGGATTGCCCAGCACGTTGCCGCCCCGTCCGACCGCCACCCGTTCGCCGTCGCGGCAGAGCTCGACGGAAAACGCTTCGAGCGCGGCGATCGGATCGGGCGCAAGTTGCCCGATGGCGACCGGTTCGCCGAGCAAAAGGGCGCCGTGCAGCGAACCATCGGCGACGGCATCGGCCGCCTGGAATTTCCAGCCGGGGAAATGGCAGTGGACGATCTCGAAGGAAAGCGCGACCCAGTCGATGCATGCGAGCAGGCGGCGGAGGTCGGCCCCGACGGGCGGTGCCGCGTGGAAGTGGAAGGCGATCTCGGGTTCGATCATCGGTTCGACGAACCCGCCGAGGCTGCACGTGCCGCCGGTCGCCGGCAGGCGTGCCAGCGTGCGGTCGTAAATGTGCGCCCAGATCGGCTCGCGCACGCCGTAGGCCTCCCACATGTCGGCGTTCGTGAAGCCGATTTTCCTGCCCACGGCAATCGCTCCCCGCGCAACGCGATCGTCGTGGATGAGTTGGGCCACGGCGTAGGCCGAGGGCAGGTCGAAGGTCGGAAGACGCGACGTGATCGGCGCGATCTGCCGCGCTTCGGCCTGCGCGGCCCGGATCTGCGAGGCGATACCTTGAAGTTCGGACGCTGCGAGCATCGTTCTTTCCTTTTGTTATGAAGCGGTGAATCCGTCGTGCAATGCGTAATCTAGCAAGTGGGGGGCGAGGAGATGTATTGCGGACATCCACAGTGCCGCCGATCCGGTGCGCCAGCTGACGCCAGCGCATGCAGCGCACGGGGCGCATCGAATTCTGCCGCGGCATTGTGGATATCCGACATGGCCGAGCGGTGCCGCCCGAGGTAAATTCACCAGTTCATAACGACAACACCAAAACGTAACCGGAGCCAGCATGCAAGTGGAAGTGAAGCCCGCCACGCGTACGCGTGCCGTCGGGCGATGAGTGACGACGACTACGGCGACTTCCTCCGCCGTCGCGCCCGGCTGCTCGGTGCCGCGATCGAGACGATGGGCGCGGACGCCGGGCCGCGGGCCGACCTGACGGCGCTGCAGGCGGAGATCGACAGCCTGCGCGCGGTGCAGGTGACGCCCGGCCGCGTGCTCGGCGAGCTGAACGCCCTGCTCGGCGAGCGCATCGCCGAACTCAAGTACTGGTCCCGGCGTCTCGAACTGGAAGCGGACGCCGCGGTCGGCGCCGCCCTCGGCGCGGCGGCGGGCGGTTGTGGAGACGGCCCGGAAGGTCGCTGACATGCGGGGCGAATCGATCGCGGCGGGGCGTGCGGCAACGGCGGTGCCGGACAGGGCTGCTGAAATGGCCGTTTCCCTCCCCGGCCGGCGGGCGCTGCCGTGATCCGGCAGCGCTGGGTGCCGCCGCTGGTCGCCGGCGGCGTGTTCGCCATCGGGCTGCTGCTGTCGCTGGCGCTCGCTGCCTGGCACGCCCGGCAGAACGAGGCCATCGCCGGGCAGCAGCTGGCGCTGGCCGGCGGTGCGCTGGCCGAGGATCTGCGCCTGCGCATCAACAGCTTCAGCCATACGCTGCAGGGGCTGCGCGGCGCGCTGGCGGGCGAGGGCGTGCGCGCCGAACGCTTCCGTGCCTACGAGCGCGTCGTCGATCTGATGCGGCAGCACCCGGGGGCGCTGGCGGTCGGCTACGCCGAGCGCGTCGGCCAGGCGCAGACCGCGGCCTTCCTCGACCGCCTCGGCCGCAAGCGCGGCCGCGCGACGCCGCTGCGCACGGTCAATGTGAACAACGGCGACCGCTTCATCGTCGCCGAGGCCTCGGGCGAGATGGAACCCGGCACCGACCTCGCCTCGCTGGCGCTGGTGCGCGAGGCGGGCATGCGCGCCACCTGGCGCAACGAGGCGGTGCTGTCGCCGCCGATCTACACGCCGGCGAGCGCGACGCCGGGCTTCTTCTTCCTGCTGCCGGTCTATCGCCACGGCGTCGCGCCCGGCAGCAGCATGGCGCGCCACGAGGAGACGGTCGGCTGGCTGTTCATCCACCTCTCCGGCGAGCGCCTGATGCGCGGCATCGCCGACGAGACGCTGCACCTGAAGCTGGTCGACCGCGACAGCGACGACAGCGAGTCCCTGCTCTTCGACAGCGCGCCGCGCGCCGCCGGCGAGGCGCAAGCCGCGGCGCCGCTGCGGCGCGAATTCGACCAGCAGTTCGGCGGCCGCGCGTGGCACTTCGTCGTTGCCGCACAGCCGGCGTTCTGGGAACGGCTGGGGCAGATCCCGCCGCCGGCGACGCTCGCCGCCGGCCTGCTCGCCAGCGCGCTGGCGGCGCTGCTCAGCTATTCGCTGCTGGTCATGCAGCGGCGCGCGACGCGCCTCGCCGAGCGGATGACCGTCGCCCTGCGCGGCAGCGAGCAGCGCCAGCGCGCGATCCTCGAGAACGCCTCGGTCGGCATCCTGTTCACCAGCGAGCGCCGGGTGCAGCACTGCAACCCGAAATCGGCCGAGCTGTTCGACTGGCCGTCACCGGCGGCGATGCTGGGCCTGCCCGGGCGGGCGTTCTGGCCGAGCGACGCGGACTACGACGAAATCGGCCGCCGCGCGCGGCCGGCGCTCGCCGCCGGCGGCGTCTACGAGGACGAGCGGCCGATGCGGCGCCGCGACGGCAGCACCTTCCTCGCCCGCGTCAAGGCCAAGGCGGTCGATCCGGCGGCGCCGGCGGCGGGGACCATCTGGATCGCCGAGGACGTCAGCGAGCAGCGCCGCGTCGAGCGCCTGCTCCTGGAGAGCGAGCGCAAGCTGGCGCAGATTCTCGGCGGCAGCCCGATCGCGATCTTCGTGATCGACGGGCAGCATCGCATCAGCCACTGGAACGCCGCCTGCGAGCATCTCACCGGCGTCGCCGCCGCCGACGCGATCGGCAGCCGCGATGCCTGGCGTGGTTTCTATGGCGAGGCACGGCCGATGATGGCCGACCTGATCGTCGATGGCGCGTCGGAGGCGGAAATCTCGCGCTACTACGGCGACGGCTTCATCCATTCGCCGCTGATTGCCGGGGCGGTCGCCGCCGAGGGCTTTTTCCCGCAGATGGGCGCCGCCGGCCGCTGGCTGCACTTCATGGCGGCGCCGCTGCGCGACGGCGACGGCCGTATCGTCGGCGCCATCGAAACGGTCATCGACGTCAGCGCGCAGAAGACCGCCGAGCGCCTGCTGGCCGACCGCAGCGAGGCCCTGCAGGCGGCGTATGCGGATCTCGCCGCGGCGATGCGCCGATTGACCGACACCCAGGAGGAGCTGATCCGGCACGAGAAGCTCGCCGCGCTGGGGCAGATGGTGGCCGGCGTCGCGCACGAGCTGAACACGCCGATCGGCAACGGCCTGATGCTGGCCAGCACGCTCTACGAAAGCAGCCAGGAGTTCCAGGCGGAGATGCGCGACGGGGTGCGCCGTTCGGCGCTCGAACGCTTCGTCGCCAGCTGCGTCGACGGCGGCCGCCTGCTGATCGACAGCCTGACGCGAACGGCGCAGCTGGTCAGCAGCTTCAAGCGGCTGGCGGTGCACCAGAGCGAGTCGGAGCGCCGCCGCTTTCGGCTCGCCGAACTGGTCGCCGGGGTCGTCGCCGTCGCCGTCTCCGGTCGCGGCAACGGCCGCATCACGATCATCCAGGACATCCCGGACGAGCTCGAACTGGAAAGCTATCCCGGCGAGCTGGAGCAGGTGCTGATCAGCCTGATCGGCAACGCGATCACGCACGGCTTCGAAGGCCGCGACCAGGGCTGGATCTGGATCCGCGCCCAGGTCGATGCCGAGGCCGCGCGTCCGGCGCTCGTGCTGTCGGTCACCGACGACGGCCGGGGGATCGCGCCGGAAATCCTGCCGCGCATCTTCGACCCCTTCTTCACCACCAAGCTCGGTGTCGGCGACAGCGGTCTCGGCCTGAACATCGCGTACAACCAGGTGACGGCCGTCCTCGGCGGCCGGATCGACGTCAGCAGCACCGTCGGCGAAGGCAGCTGCTTCACGCTGACGCTGCCGCTGCAGCCCCCGGCGGCGGGTTCGGAGTCGCCGCCGGCCAGACTTTCTTGACCAGGAGAACCATGTGAACAAAACGCTTCAGGATCTGCTCGCGGAACTCGAACAATTCGGCGCCGCCAACGACGCGGCGAACGCCGAGCGGGCGCGCCGCATGCTCAACATCACCCGCGATACCGGCGAGCTGCTGGCGGTGCTGGTGCGGGCGACCGGCGCCCGGCGCATCCTGGAGATCGGCACCTCGAACGGCTATTCGACGCTGTGGCTCGCGGCGGCCGCGCGCGCGCTCGACGGGCACGTGAGCACCGTCGAGATGTCCGACTACAAGCTGACGCTGGCGGCGCAGAACTTCGCGCGCGCCGGCATCGCCGACTACATCACGCAGGTGCCGGGCGACGCCGGGCAGCTGCTCGACAGCATGCCCGCGGCGAGCTTCGATCTGGTCTTTCTCGACTCCGAGCGGGCCGAGTATCCGGGCTGGTGGCCCAATCTCCGTCGCCTGCTGCGCCGCGGCGGGCTGCTGGTGGTCGACAACGCGCTGTCGCACGCGGCGGAGATGGCGCCGTTCATCGCACTGGTCGCCGCCGACCCGGAGTTCACCTGCTGCACGGTGCCGGTCGGCAACGGCGAATTCCTGGCGACGCGGGCGGGGGGCTGATTTTGCCGCGACGCTGAACTTCCTTTTGATCTGCTGGATTGCGTCCGGCGTAACCAGCTGCTTCGCAATTCACGTTCCAGCGCTTTCGTCGTGCGCCTCGCCAGTTACGCAGCAGAGCGCTAGACGCCGTTCGCGCAGTGGGTCTTGCGCACCAGTTCGTGGAATGCCTCGGCTGCCGGTGACAAGCTGCAGTTCTTGCGCCTGACGAGGATGACCTTGCGCTTGACGATCGGGCTGACCAGGGGAATTCGGCGAATCCCCGGCCGGTCTCCTTCGTGGAACGTCGATGCCGGCAGGATTGCGCAGCCGACCCCGGCGGCGACCAGGCTGATAGCCGTGGCATGGTGCTGGACCTCGTAGGCGCCGCTCAGGCTGATACCGCGTTTGGCGAGCTGGTAGTCCATGAATACGCGCGTGGCGGTGAGGTTGCTGACGACGATCAGGTCGGCTCCGCTCATGTCGGACCAGCTCACCGATTTTCGGTCGCTCAACGGATTGGACTCCCGACAGAAGAACATCAGCGGGTCATCGAAGAGCGGCGTTTCGAGTAGATCCGGGTGCCGTTCGCCGTGGATGCCGATGCCCAACTCAGCCTGGCCGCTCAGCACCGCATCGCGCACTTCGTACGAGGTCGCGTCGAGCAGGCGGATGCGGTTGCGGGGGCAGACCGTCGCGTACTCGTGGATCAGCTTCGGCAGGATGTGGGCGGCCATCGTTGGCACGCAGGCCAGCGTGAAATTGCCGCGGGCATTCTTGGACATGTCCTTGAGACGGTCGACTGCCGTCGTCATCTCACTGACGATGGCGCGCGCCTGTGGCAGGAACTCGCGCCCCACGGCAGTCAGCGCCACGTAACGGGTGGTGCGGTCGAGCAGCTTCAAGCCAAGGTAGGACTCCAGTTTCTGGACCCTGCGGGTCAGCGCCGTCTGCGTTACATGCAGATGCTCGGCCGCCTTGTTGAAGCCGCCCAGCTCGGCGATCACCACGAATGCCTGGACGCCGTCGAAATCGATTTTCATGTTTTGTCTCCATTGCTCGGCCATCCATCGGCAGAAGCCGTTTTCGCTGTCTGGCGAGGTTGCTTCGGTGCCGATTCTACTGCGCAAATATATGCACGAATCGCAATAAAGTAGAAATTTATTGCATTTCAATTTGGGCAATGCTTTCCCTACTATTCAATCCAACAAAGCGGTACTCATCGAGGAGACACAATTGCGCATTCCCTGCGTTCTGATGCGAGGCGGTTCGTCGAAGGGCCTGTTCTTCTTCGCGAAGGATCTGCCCGCCGACCCGGCGGCGCGCGACCGGATGCTGCTGGCGGCGATGGGCTCGCCCGATGCGCGGCAGATCGACGGGATGGGCGGCGGCAACGACCACTGCAGCAAGGTGGTGATCGTCGCTCCTTCCTCGCAGCCGGATGCGGACGTCGAGTACCTGTTCGCGCAGGTCTCCGTGGCGCGCGATCTCGTCGATGTCCTGCCCAACAGCGGCAACATGTTGGCGGGGGTGGCGCCGTTCGCGATCGAATCCGGACTGGTGAAGGCCGCCAGCCCGGTGACCAAGGTCCGCATCCTCAATACCAACAGCCAGAAGGTGGTCGAGGCCACGGTGCATACGCCGGGCGGCAAGGTCGCCTACGAAGGCGACTTCGCGCTCGACGGCGTGCCCGGAAAATCGTCCCCGATCGCGCTGCAGTTTTTCGACCCGACCGGCACGCGGACGGGGCGTCTGCTGCCCACCGGCTCTGCTCAGGACCGGATATTCGGCATGCCGGTCACCTGCATCGACTTCTCCATTCCGATCGTGTTCATCAAGGCCTCGTCGTTGGGGAAGACCGGCTACGAAAGCAAGCGGGAACTCGACGGCGATTCCGCCTTCCTGCAGCGCCTGGAGCAGGTCCGCGCGGCGGCGGCGCAGATGATGGGGCTCTCCGACGCCCCCGACCTCGGCATTCCGAAGATCGCCATCATCGCCCCGCCGCGGGAGGGGGGCGCCATCGCTTCGCGCTATTTCGTGTCCTCGAACTGCCATCCGGTCTTTGCCGCCACCGGGGCGATGGCGCTCGCTGCGGCGTGCCACACGCCGGACACGGTGGCCGAGGAACTGGCCGTGCTCGACCAGAACGAGCCGCACCGAATCCTGATCGAGCATCCGAGCGGCAGGATGAGCTGCAATGTCGTAGCCAGCGCCGATCCGTGGACCGGGATTCCCAAGCTGGTTGGCGCGGCGCTGCTGACCTCCGCGCGTCCCCTGCTGGCCGGCGACGTGTTCGTGGCGGACCACTGCCTGAAAAACAACCCGAAGTAACGAGGGCCGCTACCCCACTCGATTTTTTAGCAAGCACATCCGCCGTACGTTTTCAGGTACGAAATTCATCAATAGAGGAGACAACACATGAAATCGATCATCAAGCTGGGCAACGTGCTCGGGCTGGCTTTCTCGGGCATCGCGTATGCCCAGGAGCCCATCCTGATCAAGTTCTCGCACGTGGCTGCCGCCGACACGCCGAAAGGCATGGCCGCCGAGCATTTCAAGAAGGAAGTGGAAAAACGGACCAAGGGCCGCGTCAAGGTGGAAGTGTTCGCCAACTCCACTCTGTACAAGGACAAGGAAGAGCTGGAAGCCCTGCAGATGGGCAGCGTGCAGATGCTCGCGCCGGTGGCCGGCAAGTTCGGGCCGGCCGGCGCCAAGGAGTTCGAAGTATTCGACCTTCCCTATATCTTCCCGGATGAGGAAGCCCTGCATCGCGTGACGCGTGGTCCGATCGGCGCCTCACTGCTGAAGAAGCTGGAGGCCCGCGGCATGGTCGGCCTTACCTATTGGGACGCCGGTTTCCGGGTGCTGAGTTCGAACAAACCGATCCGCACGCCGGATGAGGCCCGGGGCCAGAAGATCCGGATCAATTCCTCGAAGGTGAACCAGGCCATCGTCAAAGCAATCGGCGGGTTGCCGCAAACCATGGCCTTCTCCGAGGTGTACCAGGCACTGCAGACCGGCGTCGTCGATGGCGCCGACGGCAACCTCTCCAACCTCTATACCCAGAAACAGTACGAGGTGCAGAAGCACATTACGCTGACCCGCCACACCTACAGCGGCTACGTCGTCGTGGTCAACAAGGCGTTCTGGGAAAAGCTTCCGGCCGACCTCAGGACCGAGGTGGCCGCGGCGATCAAGGAGTCAACCGACTACAACGACAAGATTGCCGAGGAGGATGAAGCCAAGGCCATCGCGGCGATCAAAGCCTCCGGCAAGAGCACGATCCATGTGCCGAGTCCGGAAGAGAAAGCGCGCTGGGTAAAAGCCCTGCAGCCCGTCCAGGATGAGCTTGCCCCCCGCATCGGCAAGGAGCTGGTCGACGCGATCCGCAAGGAAACGGGCCAGGCCAAGTAACGCGGCATCGTCGGCCGGCAAGGCGATCGTGCGGCGCCGGCCCGATTTTCTCACTGGGGAAACCATGAAATTTCTCGATAGATTGGAAGAGTGGCTCGTTACGTTGCTGATCGGCGTGGCGACGCTCATTACCTTCATCGCGGTGGTCCATCGCTACCTGTCCGGCTACGCCATTCCGGTTCTGCAGGACTGGCTGCTGTCGGTCAACCTGAGCTGGGCGCAGGAGCTCACCATCATCCTCTTCGTCTGGATGGCCAAGTTCGGCGCCGCCTACGGCGTGCGCACCGGCATCCACGTCGGCGTCGACGTGCTGATCAATCGCCTCGACGACAAGATGCGCGGCAAGTTCATCGTCTTCGGTCTGCTTGCCGGCGCGATGTTTACAGGCATCGTCGCCTATATGGGCGCTCACTTCGTGTGGGAGAACGGTGCCCATTACGCGCTCTACAAGCTGTTCGGACTCGACCTGTCCGACGTCCTCGAAGGCCCGACGACCCCTGACCTCGAATGGCCGACCTGGATCGTCTACAGCGCAATTCCGCTGGGCTCGTCGCTGATGAGTTTCCGCTTCCTGCAGGTCTGCTTCAGCTTCGTCCGCACCGGCGAATTGCCGCACCACGACCACGGCCATGTCGACGGCATTGATGAGGAGACTGGCGTCGTCGAGGTGAACGAGTTCGACCTCGACGACAACCTTCATCCGCACGACCTGAAGAACAAAATGATCGGCAGCAGCGATTCCGGCAAGCGCCAACAAGGAGGCCAGCAATGAACGCCCTGATTATCTTCGGATTGCTCGCCGTGCTCATGCTGACCGGCATGCCGATCTCGATTTCGCTCGGCCTGACCGTGCTCACCTTCCTGTTCACGATGACGCAGGTGCCGCTCGAATCGGTCGCGCTGAAGCTGTTCACCGGCATCGAGAAGTTCGAGATCATGGCCATCCCGTTCTTCATCCTCGCCGGCAACTTCCTGACCCACGGCGGCGTGGCGAAGCGGATGATCAATTTCGCCACCTCGATGGTGGGGCACTGGTACGGCGGCCTCGGCCTCGCCGGCGTGCTGGCCTGCGCGCTGTTCGCCGCGGTCTCCGGCTCGTCGCCGGCGACCGTCGTCGCGATCGGCTCGATCCTGCTGCCGGCGATGGTCAAGGCCGGCTTCCCGAATCGCTTCGGCGCCGGCGTCATCTCGACCTCGGGCGCGCTGGGTATCCTGATTCCGCCTTCCATCTGCATGGTCATGTACTCGGTGGCGACCAACACCTCGGTCGGTGCGCTGTTCATGGCCGGCGTCATCCCCGGCCTGCTGCTGGCGGCGACGCTGGGCGGCGTCACCTGGTATCGCGCCAGGAAGTTCAACTACCCGCGCCAGCCGAAGGCGTCGTGGAAGGAGCGTCTGGACGCCTTCCGCAAGTCGGCCTGGGGCCTGTTCCTGATCGTCGTGGTGATGGGCGGCATCTACACCGGCATCTTCACGCCGACCGAGGCCGCCGCGATGAGCGCCGTCTATGCCTTCGTCGTCGCCGTGTTCATCTACAAGGACATGGGCCTGAAGGACGTGCCGAAGGTGCTGCTGAACTCGGCCAACATGTCGGCGATGCTGCTCTACATCATCACCAACGCCGTGCTCTTCTCGTTCATCATGACCAACGAGAGCATTCCGCAGGCACTGGCCGACTGGATGCTGGGCCACGGCCTGGGGGTGATCACCTTCCTGCTGGCGGTGAACATCATCCTGCTGCTCGCCGGCAACTTCATGGAGCCGTCGTCGATCGTGCTGATCTTCGCGCCGATCCTGTTCCCGGTGGCGGTCAAGCTGGGCATCGACCCGATCCATTTCGGCATCATCATGGTGGTGAACATGGAAGTCGGCATGTGCCACCCGCCGGTCGGCCTCAACCTCTACGTCGCCTCCGGCATCACCAAGATGGGCATCACCGAGCTGACGATCGCCGTCTGGCCGTGGCTGCTGTCGATGCTCGGCTTCCTCGTCCTCGTCACCTACTGGCCAGCCATGTCCACCTGGCTGCCGAGAACCCTGGGAATGATCTGATCCGCGGGCAGCTCCCGCCTCCCGGGAGCTGCCCCCGCATTCACCGAACATCGCAACGACCGTCAGCTGCAAGGAGTAGCAACCCCATGAACCTCAACGACTGGATTGGCCGCTCGGAAGAAGTCACCGATCGGTTCACGGCCACACCGTACGCCGCCCTGTCGGCGACCCTCGATCGCCCGGCGCTGCGGCCGGCTGACGGCACGCCGCTGCCGCCGCTGTGGCACTGGCTGTATTTCCTGCCGCTGCACCGGCAGTCGGAAATCGGTGCCGACGGGCACGCCAAACGCGGCGGCTTCCTGCCGCCGGTGCCGCTGCCGCGCCGCATGTGGGCGGGCAGCCAGTTCGAGTTCCACCAGCCGCTCCGGATCGGCGACACCGTGACCCGCACCTCAACCATCCAGGACGTGACGGAGAAGAGCGGCCGCAGCGGCCCGCTGGTCTTCGTCAAGGTTCGCCACGAGCTGCGCCGGAGCGGCGAGAACGAGGTCGCGCTGACCGAATTCCACGACATCGTCTATCGCGAGGCGGCCCGTCCCGACGATGTGCCGCCGCCGCCGAAGGCAGCCTATCCGGACCCCGTGTGGCGCACGAAGTGGGTGCCTGACGATGTGCTGCTGTTCCGCTACTCGGCGCTGACCTTCAACGGCCATCGCATCCACTACGACCGCCGCTACGTCACCGAGGTCGAGGGCTACCCCGGCCTGATCGTGCACGGGCCGCTGATCGCCACGCTGCTGCTCGACCTCCTCCGCCACCGGATGCCGGAGGCCGAGGTGGCGAAGTTCGAGTTCCGCGCGCTGCGGCCGACCTTCGACATCAACCATTTCTTCGTCAACGGCACACCCGGAGCCGACGGCAAGACCATCCATCTCTGGGGTGAAGACCACGAGGGCTGGCTGACCATGGACGCCACCGCCGTCCTGAAATGAGGAGCGAGGAATGAGACCGCTGCAAGGCATTACCGTCATCACCCTGGAACACGCCATCGCCGGCCCGTTCGCGACGCGCCAGTTGGCCGACCTGGGGGCGCGCGTGATCAAGGTCGAGCGTCCCGGCGTCGGTGACTTCGCCCGCGGCTACGACGAGCGCGTGCATGGCCTGGCCTCGCACTTCGTGTGGACCAACCGTTCCAAGGAAAGCCTGACGCTGGACGTGAAACATCCCGAGGCGCAGCAGATCCTCAAGCGCCTGGTTGCCGAGGAGGCCGACATCCTGGTGCAGAACCTGGCGCCGGGGGCCGCCGCGCGACTCGGCCTGTCGTACGAGGAGCTGTCGAAGATCAAGCCGGAGATCATCGTCTGCGACATCTCCGGCTATGGCAGCGACGGTCCCTATCGCGACAAGAAGGCCTATGACCTGCTGATCCAGAGCGAATCCGGCTTCGTCTCGGTGACCGGCACAGAGGACGAGCCGTCGAAGGCCGGCCCGTCCATCGCCGATATCTCGGCCGGGATGTATGCCTACAGCAACATCCTGGCCGCGCTGCTGCAGCGGCAGATCACCGGGCGTGGCCAGCATCTCGATATCTCGATGCTGGAGAGCCTGGTCGAGTGGATGAACTACCCGCTCTATTACGCGATCGACGGCGCTTCGCCGCCGCGCCGCACCGGCGCCAGCCACGCCACGATCTATCCTTACGGGCCCTTCCCGGCCGGTGACGGCAAGAACGTCATGCTCGGCCTGCAGAATGAGCGTGAATGGACGGCCTTCTGCGAAAAGGTGCTGCTGCGCCCCGAGCTGGCGAAGGAGGAGCGCTTCTCGTCGAACTCCAGGCGCAGCGCTGCGCGCGACGAGCTTCGCCAGGTCATCGTCGACACCTTCGCGCCGCTCACCGCGGAGCAGGTGATCGCGCGGCTGGATGCGGCGCAGATCGCCAATGCCCACCTCAACACCATGCACGACGTCTGGGCGCATCCGCAGCTGCAGGGGCGCAAGCGCTGGCGCGAGGTGGATACGGCTGTCGGCAAAGTGCCGGCGCTGCTGCCGCCCGGCTCCTGGGAAGAGTGCGAGCCGCGCATGGACGCCGTGCCGGCCCTCGGTCAGCACACCGATGTCATCCTCGCCGGGCTCGGCTACTCGCCGGCGAGCATCGCCGAGCTGCGCGCGGCGGGCGCGATCTGATGCTGCCCGTCAGCTACCTGTTCGTTCCCGGCAATCGCCCGGAGCGCTTTGACAAGGCACTCGCTGCCGGGGCGGGCGCCATCATCCTCGACCTCGAAGACGCGGTGGCCCCGGCTGACAAGGATGCGGCACGCAGTGCCATCGCGGCCTGGGTGGCGGGCGCTGCCGTTGCGCGGGAACGCCTGGTCGTGCGCGTCAACGACGCACTGTCGCCGTGGTACGCCGACGACTTGGCCCTGGTCCGCGATGCAGGCATTACGCAGGTGATGCTGCCGAAGGCGGAATTCGCCGGGCAGGTGGCGGCGACGCTGGCCGCGATCGGCGGCAACGGAGTCGTCCTGCCGCTGGTCGAGACGGCCCGCGGCATCGGCAATGTAGAGCAGATCGCCTTGTCCGACGGTGTGCAGCGGATCGCCTTCGGCACCCTCGATTACGCCGTCGACCTGAACCTGTCGGGCGACGAGCGTGGGCTCATTTATCCCTACAGCCGGATCGCCATCGCCTCGCGCTCGGCGGAGTTGGCGGCGCCGATCGCCGGCGTCACGCCGAGCATCGATGATCTGGCGCGTACCGAGGCCGACTTCGCCTTTGCCCGAAGCTTCGGGTTCGCCGCCAAGATGTGCATCCATCCGAAGCAGGTGGAGGTCGTCGAGCGCCTCGCCATGCCGACCGAAAGCGAGGTGCTGTGGGCGCGGAAGGTGCTCGCCGCCGCCGGCAATTCGGCCGGCGCGGTGCAGGTCGACGGCAAGATGGTCGACCGGCCGGTGCTGCTCAAGGCCGAGTCCATCCTCGCGCGCAGCCAGGCATCGCACCGCAATTGAAACGACATATCGCAGACAGAACCCCCAACACTGAATCAGGAGACCCAACCATGGGCGCGAGCATCATCGACTCCAGTATCTTCGGCAACATCTTCAGCACCGACGCGATGCGCCGGGTCTGGTCCGACCGTAACCGCACGGAAAAATATCTCGATATCGAGCGGGCGCTGGCCGTCGTCCAGGGGCGGCTGGGCATCATCCCGCAGGAGGCGGCCGCCGAGATCGTCAGGAACTGCGACATCGACAAGATCGACATGGACAAGCTGCGCGCGCAGACCGAACGCATCGGCTATCCGGTGCTCGGCGTCGTCTCGCAGCTCAACGCGCTGTGCCGCGACCGCCTCGGCGAATATTGCCACTGGGGTGCGACGACGCAGGACATCACCGATACCGCGACGGTGCTGCAGATCCGGGAGGCGCTCGATCTGGTCGAAACCGAGCTGAACGCGATCTGTGCCGCGCTGGCCGAGCTGTCGCGCCGCTACCGCGATACACCGGTGATCGGCCGCAGCAACCTGCAGCAGGCGATTCCGGTGACCTTCGGCTTCAAGACGGCGGCCATCCTCGCCGGCATGGAGCGCCACCGCGAACGCCTGCGGCAACTGCGCCCGCGCGTGCTGATGGGCGAATTCGGCGGTGCCTGCGGCACGCTGGCTTCGATCGAGAAGGGGGCGATGGAAACCCAGTCCGGCCTGATGGAGGAGCTGGGCCTGGCCCAGCCGGACATCGCCTGGCATACCGTGCGCGACACCATCGCCGAAGTGGGGGCCTTCCTCGGCCTCGTCGGCGGCTCGCTCGGCAAGATCGCGATGGACGTCAAGCTGATGATGCAGCACGAAGTCGCCGAGGTTTTCGAACCCTTTGCGCCGGGTCGCGGTTCCAGCAGCACGATGCCGCAGAAGCGCAACCCGATCTCCAGTTGCTACATCCACGCCGCCGTCTCGGTTGTGCGTCAGCACGCCGCGGCGCTGATGGACGCGATGATCGCCGACCACGAGCGCTCGACCGGGCCATGGGAAATCGAATGGATCGCCCTGCCGGAAGCCTTCTGCCTGATCGCCGGCGCCCTGAAGCAGACGCGCTTTGTGCTCGAAGGCCTGGAAGTCGATCCGGCGGCGATGATCGCCAACATCGAATTGACCAACGGCCTGGTGATGTCGGAAGCGGTGATGATGGGCCTGGGGCCCTATATCGGCCGCGAATATGCCCACGACCTGGTCTATGACCTGTGCCGGGCCGCGATCAAGAGCGACCGTCCGCTGCTCGACCTGCTGGCCGAACATCCGGAAATCAAGCCCCACCTCGACCGGGCGGCGTTGGCCAAGCTGTGCGATCCGGCCAACTACCTCGGCCAGGCCGGGGTGATGGTGGACCAGGTGCTCAAGCGGGCCGCCGAATCCCGATGAGGAGATAGCATGGAACTGCGGCAACTGCGTTACCTGGTCCGGACCATCGAACTGGGCAGCATCAGCCAGGCGGCGCTCGATCTGGGCGTCGCGCAGTCCGCCGTCAGCCTGCAGATCCAGCGTCTGGAAGGGGAGCTGGCCACCCGCCTGCTGCAACGTACACCAAGCGGGGTGGTGCCGACCGATGCCGGCCTCGCCTTTTTGGCGCATGCGCAATTGGCCCTGCGCCACGCCGACGAGGCGATGCTGGCGGCCCGGCAGTCGCGGCTGTCCGGCGTCGTCAGCCTGGGGCTGGCGGCGACGACCGCCGGCGTGCTCGGCGTGCCGCTGCTGCAGGCGATGCAAAAGCAGTATCCCGATATCCGCATCCATCTGGTCGAAGGCATGTCCGGGCATCTCGGGCAGATGCTCAATGCCCGTGAACTCGATCTCGCCATCCTGTTCGGCGCCGAGCAGGCGCGGCGCTGGAGCGTTCAGCATCTGCTCGACGAGCAGCTGTTCTTCGTCTGCGGTGCCGAAGCCGGGCAGGACGAACTGCCGACGACGCTGGTCGCGATCGGCGACCGGCCGCTGGTCTTGCCGACCCATCGCCACGGCTTGCGCCGGGTCATCGATACAGCTTTTGCCGCCTTGAACCGCCAGCCCAATATCGTCGCCGAAGTCGATTCGCTGACCGTGCTGATGGACATGGTCGCGGCCGGCATGGCCGCCAGCCTGCAACCCTGGTCGGCCCTGGCGCGCCTGCCGGCAGCCGGCGGCCGGCTGCGCTGGTCGGAAATCGCCGACGCCGGGACCGCGAGGCGCAACCTGCTGTGCAGCCTGTCCGACGACGAGTTGTCGCCCGCGGCGCGGGCTACCCGGGGCGTTCTCCGCCAAGTGGTTGGGCAACTGGTCGAGGACGGGCGCTGGCAGGGTGTCACCAAGGGGTATCTCGAATCGAGATAGGGGCATATCGGGGCGGCTTAGGGCATGGCCTTGCCGATGCGCCATAGTGACAGCGTCGAAATTTACAAAGGCGCAAGCGGAGCAAATGATGAGCGATCAGAATCCCCCAACCGTCGATGTTCTGGTCATTGGCGGCGGCAACGCGGCGCTGTGCGCGGCGCTGATGGCCCGCGAGGCCGGCGCTTCGGTGCTGCTGCTGGAGGCCGCGCCGCGCGACTGCCGCGGCGGAAATTCCGGGCACACCCGCAACCTGCGCTGCATGCACGACGCCCCTCAGGACGTGCTGACCGGGGCCTATCCGGAAGAGGAGTTCTGGCAGGATTTGCTCAAGGTGACCGGCGGCAACACCGACGAACAGCTGGCCCGCCTGGCCATCCGCGAATCGTCCCGGTGTCGGGGCTGGATGCGCAGGCACGGCGTTCATTTCCAGCCTTCGCTGTCGGGCACGCTGCAGTTGTCGCGGACCAACGCCTTCTTCATGGGCGGCGGCAAGGCCCTGGTCAATGCCTACTACCGGAGCGCCGAGTGCTTGGGCGTGCAGATCCGCTACGCGGCGCCGGTGGACCGGCTGGAGATCAGTGATGGCCGTTTCCGTGCGGCCTGGGTCGGCGACGAGCGAATCACCGCCCGCGCCTGCGTGCTGGCCGCCGGCGGCTTCGAGTCCAACCGCGAATGGCTGCGCGAGGCCTGGGGGCAGAATGCCGATGGCGAGTGGCCGGCAGACAACTTCGCGATTCGCGGCACCCGCTTCAATCAGGGCGTGCTGCTCAAGGCCATGATGAATGCCGGCGCCGACTTCATCGGTGACCCCTCGCAATCCCACTGCGTAGCTGTCGATGCGCGGGCACCGCTCTACGATGGAGGAATTTGCACGCGGATCGACTGTGTCTCGCTCGGCATCGTGGTCAACAAGTTCGGCCAGCGCTTCTACGACGAGGGCGAGGACTTCTGGCCCAAGCGCTACGCCATCTGGGGCCGCCTCGTTGCCCAGCAGCCGGGGCAGGTGGGCTACTCGATCATCGACGCCAAGGCCGTCGGCCGCTTCATGCCTCCCGTCTTTCCGGGAGCGCAGGCCGCTACGCTGGAGGAATTGGCCGGCCAGCTCGCTTTGGAACCGCAATCCTTCGTGCGTACCGTACGGGAATACAACGCCGCCTGCCGGGTCGGCAGCTTCGACCACACCGTGCTCGACGACTGCCACACCGAGGGCCTGGCGCCGGCCAAGACGCACTGGGCGTTGCCGCTGGATACGCCGCCCTACTACGGCTATCCGCTGAAGCCCGGGATCACCTTCACCTACCTCGGGCTCAAGGTCGACGAGGCCGCTGCCGCCCACTTCGCCGGCCGGCCCAGCCCGAACCTCTTCGTTGCCGGCGAGATGATGGCAGGGAACATCCTCGGCCAAGGCTATACCGCCGGGGTCGGCATGACCATCGGTACGGTTTTTGGCCGTATCGCCGGGGCGCGGGCTGCCGCAGCGGCCTGTAAGCAGGGAGCCGATCATGCAGCAGCTTGAACGACTCGTCGCCGAGGCGCGGGACCTCGCCGCCGGCGCGATTCCGCTGACGGACAAAGAGGTCGAGGTCGGCCGCATCATGAAGATTTGCAACGCCTGCCGCTATTGCGAGGGCTTCTGCGCCGTCTTCCCGGCGATGACGCGTCGCCTGGAATTCGACAAGGCTGACGTTCACTACCTGGCGAACCTCTGCCACAACTGCGGCGCTTGTCTGCATGCCTGCCAGTACGCGCCGCCGCACGAATTTGCGGTGAATGTGCCGCAGGCGATGGCCAGGGTGCGTGGCGAGACCTACTCCAGCTACGCGTGGCCGGCGGCGCTCGGCAGTCTCTACAAGCGTAACGGCCTGACCGTCGCGCTGGCGCTCGCAGGCGCGCTGGCGCTGTTTCTGATGCTGGCGATGATGGCTGCCGGCGGTCTTCTCCATCGGCCGCTGGCCGGAAATTTCTACGCGGTCTTTCCGCATAACACGCTGGTGTTGATGTTCGGCACGGTCTTTGGCTTTGCCGTCCTTGCCCTTGGCCTGGGCGTACGCCGCTTCTGGCGCGACGTTGCGCCCGGTGCGCTCGGCAGCGGAGCGGCGGCCGAGGCGGCGGGCCATGTCCTTGCGCTGAAATATCTGGATGGCGGCCACGGCGAGGGCTGCAACAACGAAGATGACACCTTCTCGCTGCAGCGCCGCCGCTTCCACCATTTCACCTTCTACGGTTTCATGCTCTGCTTCGCCGCGACCGCCGTCGCTACGCTCTACCACTACCTGTTCGGCTGGCATGCGCCGTATGCGCTAAACAGCGTGCCGGTCCTGCTCGGCGTCGCCGGCGGTATTGGCTTGCTGATCGGCCCGGCCGGGTTGCTGTGGCTCAACCTGCGCCGGCATCCCTTGCACGGCGACGCCGCACAGAAGCCGATGGACATCGGTTTCATCGTGCTGCTGCTGCTGACCAGCAGCACCGGTCTGCTGCTGCTCGGCCTGCGCGACACTGCCGCCATGGGGCTGCTGCTCGCCCTGCATCTGGGCGTGGTGATGGCCTTGTTCCTGACCCTTCCGTACGGCAAGTTCGCGCACGGCGTGTTCCGTTCGGCGGCGCTGCTGAAATGGTCGATCGAGAAGCGCCTGCCGAACCGGCTGCAGTTGGCTTCCGATTAACGGCCGCGAACATTTCCCGCATGCGTTTTCCCCGTGCGCTGACCGGATGGCCTGCCATCCGGTCTTCTTTCGCGCAGCAGTGGGCCCGCTCCTGGCGCGCCTTGCGCCATCGGAGCTACCGCCTCTACTTCGCTGGTCAGTCGGTTTCCATTCTCGGCAGCTGGCTGCAACAGGTGGCGCTCGGCTGGCTGGCCTATCGGACGACCGGTTCGGCGACGCTGCTCGGCAGCGTCGCCTTCCTTTCGCAGATTCCGCAGCTCTTCGTGGCGCCGCTGGCCGGCATCATCATTGACCGCTCGGACATCCGGCGCCTGATGCTGGCGGTGCAGTCCGGGATGGCCATACAGGCGCTGCTGCTGGCACTCGTCACCTGGCAGGGAGGGGTGGAAACCTGGCACATCCTGTTCGCGGCCGCGGTCTTCGGCGTCCTCAACAGTTTCGACGTCCCTCTGCGGCATGCCTACACCAGCCAGCTGGTGGCCGACCGCGGTGATCTGCCGAATGCGGTGGCCCTCAATTCGCTGTTCTTCAACACCGCCCGCTTCGTCGGCCCGCCGCTTGCCGGCGCGGTGCTGACGCTGGCTTCGGAGGCGGTCTGCTTCGCGCTCAACGGGCTCTCCTTCCTGGCCATCATCGGTGTTCTCGCCGGTCTGAAAACGCGCTCGCCGGCGCACTGCTCGGCGGGCTTCCGGGCCGCGATGGCGGAGGGGGGCAGTTACATCCGGCGCAACTTTGCAGTGCGCCGGCTATTGCTGCAGGTGGCGCTGCTCAACTTCCTGGCGGCCAACTACGTACCGCTGATGCCGGCTTTCGTACGTGACGTTTTTCGCGGCGGTCCGGAAATGCTCGGCATCCTGCTCGGCAGTGCCGGCGCTGGGGCGCTGCTGGCCGCGCTGGCGCTGGTTGCGCGGCCGACGGTGCGCGGCCTGAGCGGTTCGATCGCATCGGGCAATCTGCTCACGGGATGTGCGCTGCTGGCCTTCGCCATCGCGCCGGACGCGTGGCTGGCCTGCGCCATGCTGTTCCTGCTTGGCTTTGGTCTGATCAACGGCAACGCATCGAGCAACACCATCCTGCAGACGATCTTGCCGGAGCGCCTGCGCGGACGTGTGCTCGCCGTCTATGCTGCGGCCAACCTCGGTGCCGCTGCCCTGGGCGGACTGTGCAGCGGTGCGCTGGCCGATCTCGCCGGACCTCGCAATACCCTGGTCTTCCTCGGTGGCATGCTGATCATGACTTCGTTCTACTTTCGCTTGCGCCTGGAGGAATTTCGCATGCACCTGCGGCCGATCTATGCACAGCTCGGCATTTCCCGGCCCGAGTCGAAGGAGGGGGGGAGTTCATGAACCGGATCACCGTGCTGGATGACTACCAGGGCGTCGTCGCCCGCCTCGACTCGGTGCGTGTGCTCGACGGGCTGGCCGTCGAACTCGATGTGCTGACCCGCCGGATCAGCGACGAGAACGAATTGCTCCGGGTGTTGCGGGATACCGATACCCTCGTTCTGATCCGCGAGCGGACCCGTATTTCGTCGCGGCTGATCGCGGCATTGCCGCGCCTGCGCTTGATCGTGCAGACCGGCCGTCTGAGCGACTGCATCGACCTCGCGGCCTGCGCGCGACATGGTGTTGCCGTGCGCGACGGCAGCGGTAATCCGATCGCTCCGGCCGAGTTGACCTGGGCGCTGATCCTCGCTGCCTCCCGTCGCCTGGTGGGCTATGCCGGGCAACTGGCACGCGGGCGATGGCAACGCAGCACGCCGGAACTCGCTGATGAACAGCTCGGGCGTGCGCTCTGCGGGCGCACGCTGGGTATTTGGGGGTACGGCAGGATCGGACGACGGGTGGCGGCGGTCGGGGACGCTTTCGGCATGCGCGTTGTTGCGCACGGCCGTGAGCAGTCGCAGCAGGCGGCAGAGGCCGATGGCGTCGCCTACCTCGCTGATCGGCGCGATTTCCTGGCACAGGTCGATGTGCTTAGCCTGCACTTGCGGCTCTGCGCCGAGACGCGCCACTTGATCCGTCGCGACGACCTGGCCGCGATGCGGCCGGATGCGCTGCTGGTCAACACCAGCCGCGCCGAGCTGCTTGCGCCCCGCGCCCTGCTTGACGCCCTCGGCGATGGCCGCCCGGGTGCCGCGGCCATCGATGTCTTCGAGTGCGAACCGGACGGTGTCGGTGACTATCTCGACCATCCGTGCATCCTGTGCACCCCGCATCTCGGCTTTGTTGAGCAGGACACCTACGAGGCCTATTTCCGCGAAGCGTTCACGCATGTGCGCGACTTCATTCGCGATGCCGGGGGCGGCTCCGCCATTTAAGCCGGTTGTTGTTGCGGTTTAAGCAACAAAAATTCGCATTAATTCATTTTACGTTTGCTCGTCGGGAGCCAAGAATGTGCCCCGTAAACCTATCCAAAGGAGTTCGCCATGCTGTTCAGCATTCCCTGCACCTTTATGCGCGGGGGGACATCGAAAGGGCCTTACTTCCACGCGCGTGACCTGCCGCAGGACGCCGAGGCGCGCGACCGGCTTCTGCTGCTGGCTATGGGCTCGCCCCATGTCCGTCAGATCGACGGCATCGGCGGCGGCGACACGCTGACCAGCAAGGTCGTCATCGTCAGTCCGTCCCAACGCCCGGGGGTCGATATTGACTACCTGTTCGCCCAGGTCTCGATCGAAACGGCGACCGTGGATACGACCCCGAACTGCGGCAACATGCTGGCCGGGGTCGGTCCGTTCGCGATCGAGAATGGCTTGGTGGTGGCGGCCGACCCCGTTACCACCCTGCGCATTTTCAACGTCAATACCAACAAGGTGGTCGAGGCGGTCGTTCAGACCCCGGGGGGGAAGGTGAGCTATGAGGGCGACGCGCGAATTGACGGGGTTCCCGGCACGGGCGCGCCGATCCAGCTGAATTTCCTGAACGCCACCGGCGCCAAAACGGGACGCCTGTTTCCTACCGGCAGCCGGACCGACGTGGTCGACGGCGTCACCGTGTCGCTGATCGATTTTGCGACGCCGCTGGTGTTTGTTCCCGCGGTCGCCCTGGGCAAGACGGGGCATGAGAGCAAACAGGCGCTGGATGCCGATGCCTCGCTGAAAGCCCGCCTCGAGTCGATCCGCCTGCAGATCGCCGAAAAGGCCGGGCTCGGCGATGTGCACGACAAGGTGCTGCCGAAGATCGCGCTGGTGGCAAGGCCCGCGGCCACGGGGGTGATCGCCTCGCGCTATTTCACGCCTTGGAGCTGCCATTCGGCCTATGCCGTCACCGGTGCGCTCTGCCTGTCGGCAACCAGCGTCATTCCGGGAACGGTGGTGAACGATCTGGCTCGGCTTGACGAGCACGACCCATGTCTCGTCACCATCGAGCAGCCGGCCGGCACCCTCGACATTCGCCTGCAGATCGCTGGCGATCTCGCTGCCGACGAACCGAGCATCGTCTCGGCTGGCCTGATCCGGACCGCCCGCAAGCTGTTCCAGGGGAATGTCCTGCTGCCGCTCGAGAGCGCTGCTGCGGCAGATGTCGGGCTCGCTCGTTTTATTGATGCCGAGTAGGCATTAATAAAATACAAATATGCATTTCACGCAATTTAATCGATTTCTTAGACTGTAATTCACGGTCCGGTTTTCAAGGCATGGACGTACCGGGGGCCCGAGCAGGGCAGGGAATGTGAATTTACGGAGGAATCGAATGGATAGGAGAATCAAGGCGGGAATGCTGGCGGCGCTGATTGGCGGTCTGCCGCAGGCGCTTATGGCTGCTGACGGAGAACACAACTTCGAACTGAAGGCACGCGGGGTTTATTGGGATGACGAAAGCCTCGTTTACCCGACCAAGACCAACAAGAATCCCAAAGCGACTGACTACCAGCAGAGTGCGCTGGGGCTTCAACTCAACTACCAGTCGCCCTACTGGGGCGGCATCATCGGCACCGACATCTCCGCCTACGGCGTCGCCCGCCTGGGGGACAGCGGCACGCCGACGAGCAATCTCGTCGACGTCGGCAACAATGGCCAGCTTCGCGATTCCTACCTGACGGCCGGCCAGGCGCTGGTCAAGCTCAAGTACCAGGATTTCGCACAGGCGAAGTTCGGCCGCCAATTGCAGAACAGCCTGCTGCTGAAGAGTACGAATACCCGCGCCGTACCGGATACCTATTCCGGTGCCAGTGCATCGCTCAAGCCGCTCGCCGGGTTGACGATCTATGGCGCGGTCTACGACGAGTGGCGCTCGCGCAGCACTGGCCACTTCGAGAAATTCAGGACCGAGGCGACTGCTGCCAAGCTGCGCAAGGAAATCGACTATGTCGGCATTCTTGGCGCTAGCTATGCCAAGGGGCCGGTGTCGGTGACCGCCGAGTACCTGAATTCCAAGGATTACCTGTCGAAATTCGGCCTGGTCGGCGCCTATACCATTCCGCTGGACAAGAATTCGCTCAAGCTCTCCGCCGGCCTGTTCACGTCGCGCGATGCTGGCTCGCTGTTCGTCTGTTCCGCCGAGAAGGAGCTCGACTGCACCGGAACGTCCCGTCTCGACAATGACGGCAAGGGCGTTTATCTGGACGCCGAGTGGAAAGTGAGCAACTTCACGGTCGGTGCCGCCGTCGCGAAATTCGACGGCTTCTGGATCGAAGACAATTTTGCGGTAGATGCCACGAAGACGGGCAGCCTGACCCAGGATCACGGCACCAACCCCTTCCCGACCGCTGCCGGCCTCGGTCCTGACCTGAGCAACCGGGACGAGATCGTCGGCTCGGTTCGTCTCGCCTACGACTGGAAAAACTTCGTTCCCGGACTGACGACCGGCTTCAAGTATTCGCGCGGAAGCGGCGCCAAGAGCAGTAACCTGAACAATTCGGCGGAAGGCCGCGAACACTATCGAGAGTTTACCGTCGCGTATGCGCTCCCGTTCGTGAAGAACCTGAGTGCTCGCTACGTCTACATGAACTACGATTCGCACGTCGAAAACGGTTCGACCTCGGCGACGATCAAGGGCATGCCCCGCCAGGATTGGGAACAGCACCGCTTCTACGTCGATTACTCCTACCAGTTCTGATGCATCGAGAACTCTCCCCTGTGCAGCGCTTCGTCCTCCGCCGAGCGTGCACCTTTGCCTTCCCGGGAAACCGGGGAGGCATTTTTCTGGGCGGTGGCGGGCGCGGAGCGTTCCGTGAGCTATGACCTGGCCGATCTCGCGCTGGTGCTCGAAATCGCCGAGAGCGGCAGCCTGACTGCTGCGGCCGCCCGTGTCGGCTTGGCGCCATCGTCGGCGAGCGCCCGCTTGGCTCGTCTCGAAGCGGCACTGAATTTGCGGTTGTTCGACCGCCGTGCCCGCGGTTTGTCACCGACGGTGGCTGGTGCCCAGGTCGTTTGCCACGCGCGCAAGATATTTCACCAGTTGGCGAAAATGCAGGCGGAATTGGCGATGCTCGAGACGCCTTCCGCTCAAGAAAACCGACGTCGCTCGACCTGACCTGAAACGAGGGCGGGGGCGGTCGCCGCCATCTTCGTCGACGACCGCAGCAGCACGAATCCGCCCGCTACAGCGCGTCGATCCCGGCTTGGGCGATCTGCCCGTCCTGCGGCGCCTTGACGCCGGAGACGCCGACGGCGCCGGCGAGCTGGCCGTCGACCCAGACCGGCACGCCGCCCTCGAGCATGCCCTGCAGCACCGGTACCGACAGGAAGGAGACGCGGCCGGCGTTGATCATCTCCTCGTAGAGCTTGGTTTCGCGCCGGCCGAGCGCGGCGGCGCGCGCCTTCTCGGGGGCGATGTAGGCGCTCGCCGCCGGGCAGCCGTCGAGGCGTTCGAGGGCGATCAGGTGGCCGCCGTCGTCGGCGACGGCGATGGTCACCGGCCAGCCGTTGGCCTCGGCCTCGGCGCGCGCGGCGGCGATGATGCGCACGGCGTCGTCGCGGGTCAGGCAGGGTTTCTGGTTCATCGCGCGCTCCTTTCGTGTTGCGCTTATTCGATGCCGCCGAGCTTCTCCAGCAGCTTCAGCGAGGCGATCGAGTCGTCCTCGCCGAGGCCGCTGCCGACCAGCGCGTTGAACAGCTGCGCGGTGGCCGCCGAGGAGGGCAGCATCAGGCCCATGCGGTGCGCTTCCTCCATCACGATGCGCAGGTCCTTCTGGTGCATCCAGGCCTTGAAGCCGGGCTTGAAGTTGCGGTCGAGCATGCGCTGGCCGTGGTTCTCGAGGATGCGCGAATAGGCGAAGCCGCCGAGCAGCGCCTCGCGCACGCGCGCCGGGTCGACGCCGCTCTTCTCGGCCAGCGCGAAGGCCTCGGCGACGGCGAGGATGCCGACGCCGGTGAGGATCTGGTTGCAGGCCTTGGCCACCTGGCCGGCGCCGCTGCCGCCGATCAGCGTGATCGACTTGCCCATCTTCTCGAACAGCGGCTTCACTTTCTCGAACACCTCGGGCTTGCCGCCGACCATGATCGTCAGCGTCGCGTTGATCGCGCCGACCTGGCCGCCGGAGACCGGCGCATCGAGGAACTCGATGCCCTTCGCGGCGAGCGCGGCGCCGATCTCGCGCGCGGCGTTGGGGTTGATCGTGCTCATGTCGACGACGATCAGCCCCTTCTTCGCGCCGGCGGCGATGCCGTCGTCGCCGAGCGTGACGTCGCGTACGTCGGGCGCGTCGGCGACCATCGTGATCACCACCTCGCTGTGGCGGGCGACTTCGGCGGCCGAGGTGTGCGCGTGCGCGGCGACGTCCTTGAACGGTTCCAGCGACGCCGGCCGGCGCGCCCACAGGTGCAGCGTGTGGCCGGCGGCGGCGAGGTGCAGCGCGAGCGGGCGGCCCATCAGGCCGAGTCCGATGAATCCGACGTTCATGTGTGTTCTCCTGGGGGATGGGCGGCGTCAGCCGCCGAAGACTTCCGGGTTGAGCAGGTTGGGCGGGCGCCGCCCGTGCAGCGCGGCGATCAGGTTGTCGGCGGCGCACATCGCCATCGCCAGCCGGGTCGCGCGCGACGACGAGCCGATGTGCGGCGTCAGCGTGACGTTGTCGAGCTCGAAGAAGCGCGCATCGAGCGCCGGCTCGTTCTCGAACACGTCGAGGCCGGCGCCGGCGATGCGCCGCTCGCGCAGCGCGGCGATCAGCGCGTCGTCGTCGACGATGCCGCCGCGGGCGACGTTGATCAGGTGCGCGGTGGGCTTCATCGCCGCCAGCTCGACGGCGCCGACGAGGTGGTGCACGGCCGGCGAGTAGGGCAGCATCAGCACGACGAAATCGGCCTCGTGCAGCAGCGCCTCCTTGCTCACCCAGCGCGCGTTGCAGGCGCGCTCGACCTCGCCCGGCAGCGTCTGCCGGTTGTGGTAGATGACGCGCATCGCGAAGCCGGCGGCGCGCTTCGCCACCGCCTGGCCGATGCGGCCCATGCCGAGGATGCCCAGCGTCGCGTGGTGCACGTCCTGGCCGAGCCAGTCGTCGTTGAATTTCCAGCGCTGCCAGCGACCGGCACGCACCCAGCGGTCGGCGGCGACGACGCGGCGCGCCGAGGCCATCAGCAGCGCCCAGACGGTGTCGGCGGTGGTGTCGTCGAGCACGCCCGGGGTGTTGGTCGCCAGCACGCCGGCGCGGGAGAGCGCGGCGAGGTCGAAGTTGTTGTAGCCGACGGCGACGTTGCACACCGCCTTCAGTCCGCCGGCGCCGGCCAGCGCGCTGTCGTCGATGCGGTCGGTGAGCATGGTGATGGCGCCGGCCTTGCCGGCCAGTCGTGCCGCCAGCTCGGCCGGTGGCAGCGCCGCATCCTCGGCGTGGTAGTCGATCTCGAAGTGCCCGGCGAGGTGCTCGATCACTTCCGGGAAGACTTCCCGGCTGACCAGGATTTTCGGCTTCATCTCGGCTCCTTTGTACCCTTAGCGGATCAGCGTCAGCGGCACCGCCGCGCGCTGCAGCACGCCGTGCGCGACCGAGCCGAGCAGCGCGTCGGCGAGCGCCGAGCGGCCGTGCGTGCTCATCAGTATCTGCGCGATGCCGTGCTCGCGCGCGAAGTGGGCGATGACCTCGGCCGGCAGGTCGCCGGTGACGACGTGCGGACGGTAGCTGACGCCGGCCGCGTCGAGGCGGTCCTTCGCCTCGGCCAGCTCGCGCTCGCCCTGTTCCTGCTGGTAGCCGTGCACGTCCTCGGCGGCGACGAACTGGCCGACGTCCTGGTGCAGCACGTGCTGCACGTTGAGCAGGTGCACCTCGATCGGGGTGCGGAACCAGTCGCGCATCGCGATCGCCGCATCGACGGCGCGCAGCGACGCCGGCGAACCGTCGACCGGTAGCAGGATCTTGTGCATGGCGGACTCCTTGGGCGGGGCGGGGGCGGTGTCCGCGGCGGCGCCGATCTCGGCGAGCGGACGGGCTTCCTCGGTCGTCACGGCACGCGCGGCGAGCCACTTGCCGACGGCGACGACGAGCAGCGCGCCGGCAGCCGGCGCCGCGGTGTGCAGCCAGGAGGCGTTGGCCTTGACCGCATCGGCGACCAGCGGGTCGGTGACCGCCATCTCGCCGGCGACCCAGCCGAGCAGTGCGGCGCCGACGGTGATGATCACCGGGTAGCGTTCCATCAGCTTGAGCAGGAAGGTGCTGGTGAAGATGACCAGCGGGATGCTCACCGCCAGGCCGATCATCAACAGCACGAAGTTGCCCTTGGCGGCGGCGGCGATGGCGATCACGTTGTCCACGCTCATCACCAGGTCGGCCATCAGGATCGTGCGGATCGCCGCGGCGAGGCTGCCGCCGACCGCGCTGCCGCCCTCGCTTTCCTCCTCGGGCAGCAGCAGCTGCACGGCGATCCACAACAGCAGCAGCGCGCCGACCAGCTTCAGCACCGGCAGCTTGAGCAGTGCGACGGCCACCACGGTCAGCGTCACCCGCATCGCCACCGCGGCGAAGGTGCCCCAGAAGATCGCCAGCCGCTGCTGCTGCGGCGGCAGCGAGCGGGTGGCGAGCGCGATGACGACGGCGTTGTCGCCGGAGAGGACGATGTCCGCACCGATGATCTGGATCAGCGCGACCCAGAACGCCGGGGTTCCGAATTCGATCATGCGTCTTCGCCCTTCCTCACTTGTACAGCACTTCGGGCAGCCACAGCCCGATCTGCGGGAAGATGTAGAGCAGCGCCAGCGCGATCACCTGGATGCCCATGAACGGCAGCATGCCGGCGAAGATCTGGTTGAGCGTGACGTGCGGCGGCGAGACGCCCTTCAGGTAGAACGCCGCCATCGCCACCGGCGGCGAGAGGAAGGCGGTCTGCAGGTTGAGCGCGACGAGCAGGCCGAAGAACAGCGGGTCGATGTGGAAGTGCGCGAGCAGCGGGATGAAGATCGGCATGAAGATGACGATGATCTCGGTCCACTCCAGCGGCCAGCCGAGGATGAAGATGATGAACTGCGACAGCAGCATGAACTGCAACGGCGTCAGCTCCATCGACAGCACCCACTTCTCGACCAGCTCCTGGCCGCCGAGCAGCGCGAAGGCGGCGGAGAAGATCGACGAGCCGACGAACAGCCAGCACACCATCGCCGAGGTCTTGGCGGTGAGGAACACCGATTCCTTGACCACGGTGAAGTTGAGCTGGCGGTAGGCGGCGGCGAGCACGAAGCCGCCGAGGGCGCCGACCGCGGCCGCCTCGGTCGGCGTCGCCAGGCCGAAGACGATGCTGCCGAGCACCGCGAGGATCATGATCGCCAGCGGGAAGAACGAGGCGAGCAGCATCTTGAACACTTCGAGGCGGACGAAGGTGAAGATCGCGTAGAAGCCGACCGCGGTCACGGCCGAAACCCCGAGGATGATCCAGTACCAGGTCGGCGTCGGCCGCCGCTCGCCATCGGCATCCGTCGCCGGCGGCTGTGCGGGGGCGTCGGCCGCCGCCGGCGGCGCGGCCTTCGCCGCGCCCGGCGGTTCCTTGACGTCGCCGGCGGGCGGCTCCTGCACGCCATTGCTTTTCGGCTCCTGCACGCCGCCGGCGGACTCCTCGTCGGCCGGCGGCTCGGCCAGCCCGCCCGCGTCGGCGCTTTCCGTCGCGCCGCCGCCCTGGCCCATCTCGACCAGGCCGGTGGTCTCGTCGATCGGCACCGGCTTGGTCGCGAGGTGCCAGGTCAGGCCGAGGAACAGCGCCAGCGCGATCGCCGGCAGCAGTGCGACGGTGCCCTGGCGGACGATCTCGCCGGCCGGAATGCCGAGGTTGCGCCGGCCCTTGAGGCCGCCGATCAGGCCGGGCAGCACGCGGTGGCTGACCTTGTCGCGCAGGATCGCGGCCGTCGGCGGCAGGTCGATGTGCCGCTCCTCCATCGGCAGCGGCGGCGCCAGGTGCGGCTTCAGCTTGGCGAGCACGATCACGTAGACGATGTAGAGGCCGGCCAGCATGATCCCGGGGAAGAAGGCGCCGGCGTAGAGCTGGACGACCGAGACGCCGGCGGTGGCGCCATAGACGATCAGCATCACCGACGGCGGGATCAGGATGCCGAGGCAGCCGCCGGCGGTGATGGCGCCCGCCGACAGGCGGATGTCGTAGCCGGAGCGCAGCATCGCCGGGAAGGCGAGCAGGCCCATCAGCGTCACCACGGCGCCGACGATGCCGGTGGCGGTGGCGAAGATCGCGCAGGTGACCAGCGTCGCCACCGCCAGCGCGCCGGGCAGGCGCGCGAGCGCCAGCTCGAGCGAGCGGAACAGCTTCGAGATCAGGTTGGCGCGTTCGACCAGGTAGCCCATGAAGACGAACAGCGGGATCGAGATCAGCACGTCGTTGGTCATCACCGAGTAGGCGCGCTGCACCATCAGGTCCAGCGTCTGGCGCACGGCGATGTCCGGGTTGCCGCTGCGGTAGGCGAGCCAGGCGAAGAGCACGCCCATGCCCATCAGCGTGAAGGCGGTGGGGAAGCCGAGCATGATCGCGACCACCACCAGCGACAGCATGAGCAGGCCGAGGTGGCCGTTGCTCATGTTCGACCAGGGCATGAAGATCGCGGTCACGGTGAGAATCGCCACCATCAGCGACAGGCCGAACCAGAGTTCGCGCTTGATTTTCATTGCTTGTGCTCTCCCTCGGTAGCGCTGTTCTTGTCGCCGACGACGTAGGTGTCGAGGGCGGCGATGTCCTGGTCGGTGACCTGCACCATTGCCTTCAGCTTGTCGACGTCGACCTCCTCGACGTCCTGCTCGCGCGAGGGCCATTCGCCGTCGCGGATGCAGATCAGGCAACGGATGATCTCGACGATGCCCTGCAGCAGCAGGCCGAAGCCGGCGGCGGGGATGAAGAACTTGAACGGCCACAGCGGCAGCGGTTCCGGCGAGAAGGTCTTCTCGCTGATGACGTAGGATTCCTCGGCGAAGGTGAGCCCGGCCCAGGACAGCGCGAAGATGCCGGGGATGAAGAAGAAGAGGTAGAGGATCAGGTCGATGATCGCCTGCGTGCGCGGCTCGAAGAAGCCGTAGAGCACGTCGCCGCGGACGTGGCCCTGCTTGGACAGCGTGTAGGCGCCGGCCATCATGAACAGCACGCCGTAGAGCATGATCTGCGCGTCGAGCACCCAGGCGTGCGGCGTGTTGAGCGCATAGCGGGAGAACACCTCCCAGGAAATCAGCGCGGTGAGCGCCACGATGGTCCAGGCGCAGATCTGCCCGGCCAGGGTCGACAGCTTGTCGATGAACAACAGTCCCTTCTGCATTGTCGGTACGGCCCCACAGAACGACAACGGTGAAAACAGCCGCCCGGGCGCGCGGGGCGCCCGGGCGGCGCCCAGTCAGCTGCGCCGCTCAGCCCTTCTTCTTCGGCGCGAAGAAGTGGTTGTAGGCCATCTTGTAGTCGACCAGCGTGTCGTTCTGCCAGCGGCCGGCCCGCTGCGCGAAGGTGCGCATCGAGTCGTTCACTTTCTTGAATGACGGGTTCTCCGCTTCCTTGGCGGCAACCACCTTGTCCCAGGCGTCGAGCTGCGCCTTGAGGATCGCGTCCGGGGTCTTCCAGAACTTGACGCCGGCCTTCTGCATCTCGACGTAGTCGGTCGAGTAGCGGTCGATCGCCTTCCAGCTCATGTCGGCCGACGCCGCCTGCACGGCGTAGTCGATGATCGACTTGAGTTCGGCCGGCAGCGCGTCGTAGCGCTTCTTGTTGAAGAGGATCTCGAACTGCTCCGAGCTCTGGTGGAAGCTCTGCAGCATGCAGTTCTTGGCGACGTCGGGGAAGCCGAGCAGGCGGTCGCTGGAGGCGTTGTTGAACTCGGCCGCGTCGAGCAGGCCGCGGTCGAGCGCCGGCACGATCTCGGCGCCGGGCAGCGGATTCACCGCCGCGCCCAGCTCCTTGTAGATGTCGACGGCCAGCCCGACGGTGCGGAACTTGACGCCCTGCATGTCGGCCGCCTTGGTCACCGGCTTCTTGAACCAGCCGAAGGGTTGCGTCGGCATCGGGCCGTAGAGGAAGGACTTCACGTCGAGGTTGAGGTTCTTGTAGATCTCGTCGAGCAACTCCTTGCCGCCGCCGTAGTTGTGCCACGCCAGCACCATGTTCGGGTCCATGCCGAAGGCCGGGCCCGAGCCCCACAGCGCCACCGCGGTGTTCTTGCCGTACCAGTAGGCGACCACGCCGTGACCGCCGTCCAGCGTGCCCTTGCTGACCGCGTCGAGCAGGTCGAAGGCCTTGACCACGGCGCCGGCGGGCAGCACCTCGATCTTCAGCTTGCCGCCGGACATCTCGTTCACCTTCTTCGCGAAGTCGAGCGCGTACTCGTGGAAGATGTCCTTCGCCGGCCAGGTCGACTGCCAGCGCATGGTGATCGGCGACTGGGCGACGGCGATCATCGGGAATCCGGCGATCGCCGTGCCGCCGACGGCCGCGGAGGTCAGGAACCTGCGCCGTGCCGCCTTCGTGTCGCTCATTGCTTCCGCTGCTTTGACTTCGGGTTTCGCTTCCTCTTTCATGGTGTGTCTCCTCCAGTGGGTGTCATGCCAGGTATTGCTACCTTTGCCTTCAATCGGGCGTCCCCGGCTGGGGCGTCCTTTTGATCCTGCCGTTCTTGTTATTGGTGTTCGCGCTGTCGGCTAGCGCAGCAGCTTCAACGGGTTCTGCAGCATCTGCGCCAGCTGCTTGAGGGTTTGGACCGTCTGTTCCTGTTTTTGTTTGCTGTTCCGTCCCTTGAACATGCTTACCGCGACCGCCGCCAGCACCGGCCCGCCGTCCGGGTCGTGGATCGGCACGCCGACGCAGTACATGCCTTCGTGCGTTTCCTCGTCGTCGCGGGCGAAGCCCTGCTCCCGTACCCCATGCAACTGTTCTAGCAAGGCGCCGACGCTGCCGCAACTGTTCTTTGTCAGCCGCGGCAGTCGCCGGCCGCGGAAGAGCTGGCGGACCTCGCCGTCGGCCAGCGTGCTGATCAGCGCCTTGCCGGTGGCGGTACAGCTCACCGGCAGGCGCATGCCGATGCGGTAGCTGACGCCGATCGGCAGCGTGCCGTTGCGGCAGGCGATGTAGACGACATCGGTGCCGTCGCGGATGGCGAGCACCGCACCTTCCTCGTCGAGCACCTTGAGCGCGTTCAGCGCCTGGTCGAACTCCTTGGTGACGTCGGTGCGCGCGAGGTAGGCGTGGGCGAGGTCGACGAGATGGCTGCCGAGGTGGTAGGTGCCGTCGTCGAAGCGGCGCAGCAGGCCGGACAGCGTCAGGCTGGTGCACAGGCTCAGCGTCGAGCTCTTCGCCAGCTCGAGCCGGGACGCCAGATCGGCGAGGGTGACCGGTTCGCGCGAGGCGGCGAGCACGTCGAGCAGGCGCGCCGCCTTGAGCACGGAGGGGACGACCGCCTTCGGCAGGTCCTTTGCTTCTGAACGCACGGGTTCGGGTCCTTTCTCGCGGTGGTGGCCGCAGCGCTGGTTTGACAGTGGCGAAAGTCTGAACCTATATTAGATCAAGTTCAAATTAAAGCACAACATTCATATACATGAACGATGGCTGCCACCCGCCGGCAGGTGTCGTTCGCCTTGTCTGGAGAAAATTCATGTCTGCAAGCGCAACGTCCGCCACCTCCGTGGCCGATCTCGATCATTTCATCAACGGCCGCCGGGTCGCGGTGGCCGGCGATCGCCGGGGCGAGGTCTTCGACCCGGCGACCGGCAGCGTCCGCGCCCGCGTGCCGCTCGCTTCGGCGGCGACGGTCGGCGAAGCCGTCGCCGCCGCCCGGGCCGCGCTGCCGGGATGGTCGGAGCTGCCGCCGCTGCGCCGTGCGCGCATCCTGTTCCGCTTCCGCGAGCTGCTCGAGCGGCACCTGGACGAGCTGGCGGCGATCGTCACCGGCGAGCACGGCAAGGTGTTCGACGATGCGCGCGGCGAGATCATCCGCGGCATGGAGGTGGTGGAGTTCGCCTGCGGCATTCCGCAGTTGCTGAAGGGCGAGCACTCGGAGCAGATCGGCGGCGGCGTCGACAGCTGGTCGATGCGCCAGCCGGTCGGCGTCTGCGCCGGCATCACCCCGTTCAACTTCCCGGTGATGGTGCCGATGTGGATGTGGCCGGTGGCGATCGCCTGCGGCAATACCTTCGTGCTGAAGCCCTCCGAGCGCGACCCGTCGGCCAGCCTGTTCGTCGCCGGGCTGCTCGCCGAGGCCGGGCTGCCGCCGGGCGTGTTCAACGTCGTGCACGGCGACCGCGAGGCGGTCGACGCGCTGCTCGCCGACCCGCGCGTGGCGGCGGTCAGCTTCGTCGGCTCGACGCCGATCGCCGAGCACATCTACACCGCGGGTTGCGCGCACGGCAAGCGCGTGCAGGCGCTCGGCGGCGCCAAGAACCACCTGGTGGTGATGCCCGATGCCGATCTCGGCCAGGCGGTGGATGCGCTGATCGGCGCCGCCTACGGCTCCGCCGGCGAGCGCTGCATGGCGATCTCGGTCGCCGTCGCCGTCGGCGAGGTCGCCGACGAACTGGTCGAGCGGCTGGCGGCGCGCGTGCGCACGCTGAAGATCGGCCCGGGCATGTCGCCGGGCGTCGAAATGGGGCCGCTGGTGACGCGCCAGCATCTCGACAAGGTGCGCGGCTACGTCGACCTCGGCGTCGCCGAGGGCGCGCGGCTGGTGGTCGATGGTCGCGGCTTCGCGCTCGCCGGCCACGCCGACGGCTTCTTCCTCGGCGGCTGCCTGTTCGACGGCGTTACCGCCGACATGCGCATCTACCGCGAGGAGATCTTCGGGCCGGTGCTGTGCGTCGTCCGCGTGCCGGATTTCGAGGCCGCCGTACGCCTGATCAACGCGCACGAATTCGCCAACGGCACCGCGGTGTTCACGCGCAGCGGCAACGTCGCGCGCGAGTTCGCGCGCCGCATCGAAGTGGGCATGGTCGGCGTGAACGTGCCGATCCCGGTGCCGATGGCCTTCCACAGCTTCGGCGGCTGGAAGCGCTCGCTGTTCGGCGACCACGCGATGCACGGTCCCGAGGGCGTGCGCTTCTATACCCGGCTGAAGACGGTCACCGGCCGCTGGCCGCAGGACGCCGCCGGCATGGCACACTTCACGATGCCGACCCACTGATCCCGCGAGGCTGCCCGTGTCCGACATCGCCCCCGCCGCGCTCTTGCGCGCCATGTTCGAGGCCGCCATCGCCAGCGCCCAGCCGGCGCTGCGCATCCCCGCCTTCCTGCCGCCGCCGCCGGCCGGCCGGCTGCTCGTGATCGGCGCCGGCAAGGCCTCGGCCGAGATGGCGAAGGCGGTCGAGGAGCACTGGCCGGGCGAACTCTCCGGACTGGTGGTGACGCGCTACGGCTACGGCGCGCCGTGTTCGCGCATCGAGATCGTCGAGGCCGCGCACCCGGTGCCGGACGCGGCCGGGCTGGCCGCCGCCGGGCGGATGCTGGAACGGGTGCAGGGACTCGCCGCCGACGACCTGGTGCTGTGCCTGATCTCGGGCGGCGGCTCGGCGCTGCTGCCGCTGCCGCTGCCCGGGCTGACGCTGGAAGACAAGCAGCAGGTCAACCGCGCGCTGTTGCGCTCCGGCGCCAGCATCACCGAGATGAACTGCGTGCGCCGCCACCTGTCGGCGATCAAGGGCGGCCGGCTGGCCGCCGCCTGCCATCCGGCGCGGGTGGTGAACCTCCTGATCTCCGACGTCCCCGGCGACAACCCGATCGACATCGCCTCCGGGCCGACCGTCGGCGACCCGACCACTTGTGCCGACGCGCTCGCCATCGTCCGCCGCTACGGGCTGGACCTGCCACCGGCGGTGCTCGACCTGCTGCATTCCGGTCGCGGCGAGTCGGTCAAGCCGGACGACCCGCGGCTCGCCGGCGTGTCCACGCACATCGTCGCCGCGCCGCAACAGGCGCTGGAGGCGGCGGCGCAGGTCGCCGCCGCGCACGGCCTGCCCGCCTACATTCTCGGCGACGCGATCGAGGGCGAGGCGCGCGACGTCGGCCGCGTCATGGCCGGCATCGCCCGCCAGGTGGCGGAGCGCGGCCAGCCGTTCGCGCCGCCCTGCGTGCTGCTGTCCGGCGGCGAGACGACGGTGACCGTGCGCGGCCACGGCCGCGGCGGGCGCAACGTCGAGTTCCTGCTGGCGCTGGCGGTGGCCTTGCAGGGCCACCCGCGCATCCACGCGCTGGCCGGCGACACCGACGGCGTCGACGGGCTGGAGGAGATCGCCGGCGCCGTGCTCGCGCCGGACTCGCTGGCGCGCGCGTATGCGCAGGGCCGGCGTGCGGCCGACGCGCTCGCCGACAACGACGGCCACGGCTTCTTCGGCGCGCTCGGCGACGCGGTGGTGACCGGCCCGACGCGCACCAACGTGAACGACTTCCGCGCGATCCTCGTGCTGTAGCTCAGTTGTAGCCGAGCACGGCGACGCCGGCGATGTCGCCGGCAGCGGCCGCTTGCGTCGGCGCCGGCCCGGCGGCCACGATCGGCTCTTCCGGGCGGCGCTTGCCGGCCGCGTCGGCGGCCGTTCTCGACTGCACGATCAAGTCTGCGATCAGCCGTGCGCTCGCTGCTTCGGGTGCATTCATCGGGGGTCTCCTTGGGTTGGCGGGAAGCGGGATCGGCGTCAGTCCCGGCGCCGTCGCTCGCCGATTGCGCGAACGACCGGCAGCGCCAGGAAGAGCCGGTAGATCGCCGCGCCGCAGGCGGTCAGCAGCACCAGCCGCGCGAGGTGGGCGGCGATCACCAGCGGCACGCTCCAGTGCATTACCGCCGCGGTGACGCTCATCTCGGCGATGCCGCCGGGGGCGGCGGCGAGCAGCAGCGCCGGCGCCGGCAGCGCGACGCCGCGCGCCAGCAGCAGCGCGCCGGCGGCGCTGAGCAGCAGCGCCAGGCCGATGGCGAGCGCGGCGACGCCGAGGAAGCGCGGCGCGGCGCGGAAGAACGACGGCCCGAAGCGGCTGCCGAGCGCGCTGCCGAGCAGCAGCTGTCCGCCGTCGACCAGCCACGCGGGGAGCGCCGGCAGCGGCGCGCCGAGCGCGGCGAGCAGGCCGACGCCGGCGAGCGGGCCGAGCAGCCAGGCGTTGGCGATGCGCAGCCGGTGCAGCAGCGCGAGTGCGCCGAGCGAGGCGGCGACGAGCGCCGCGAAGAGCGCCGGCGTTCCCGCCGGGCGCGCCGGCGGCGGCAGGTCGACGCCGTTGCCCGTCCAGTGCAGCAGCGCGAAGGGAACGACCAGCACGACCACCACCACGCGCAGCGCCTGCGCCGCGGCGACGCGTTCGACGGCGCCGCCGCGGTGCTCGGCGAGCACCACCATCTCCGAGGCGCCGCCGGGCAGCGCGGCGAAGAAGGCGGTCGCCGGCGTGGCGTCGGTCCAGCGCAGCAGCAGCAGCGCGCCGACCACGCCGATCGCCACCGACAGCAGCGCCAGCAGCGCGATCGGCAGCGCCTGCTGCGCCAGCAGCGCGACGACCGCCGGCGAGAAGTGCAGGCCGAGGGCGCAGCCGATCGCCCACTGGCCGAGTGCGCGTCCGCCGGGCAGCACCCGCGGCCGGGCGCCGGCGAGGCTGGCCGCGGCGACGGCGAAGAGGGGGCCGAGCATCCATGGCAGCGGGCTGCCGGCGGCGCTCGCCAGCCAGCCGGCCAGCCCCGCCAGGAGGAGGGTGGCGGCGATGCGCAGGGCGGCCGACAGCGCGGCCAGGGCTTTGACGATCATGGTCGTGGGGCGGCCGGGAGGTTCCGGCCGGAGGCAGGAGGCGGACGCTCAGCGGGGCTGCACGGCGGCATCCCACTTGCGCAGGAAATCGCGGCGCTTCATCTGGTCCAGGTAGGTGAGCAGGCCGGTGCCGATCGGGATCGGCCGCAGCGCGCCGCCGAGCTGCCCCTTGAGGCGGGCGGCGGTGGTTTCCCCGGCGACGTCGTCGCGGATCGAGAACAGTCCGGCGCGGTTGGCCAGCACCGCCTGCCCCCGTTGCGACAGGACGTAGTCGACCCACAGCCGGGCGGCGTGGGGGTGCCTGGCCTGGCGGGCGATGAACATGACCCGGCTCATCACCAGCGTGTAGTCCTGCGGCAGCACGACGCCCAGCGCCGGGTCGTTGCGCGCGCGTTCGAGGGCGTAGGAGCCGAGGACGTTGTAGCCGAGCAGGGCGTCGCCGGCGGCGATGCGGTCGAGCATCGCCGAGGTGCTGGCGCGGCCGTGCAGGCCCGCCGTCCCCATCGCTCCGACCAGGTTCCAGAAGACCACCGGGTTGGCCTGCTGGTCCTGCGTGTGCAGCATGAAGCCGAGGCCGGAGCGGACCGGGTCGTAGGTGGTCAGGCGGCCGCGGAAGCGCTCGGGCTGCTCCTTCAGCAGCCGGATGAGCTCGGCATGGGTGGCGGGAACCTCGTCCTTGCGCAGCAGGCGCTTGTTGTAGGCGATGGCGATCGGTTCGTAGGTGGTGCCGAAGGCCTCGTCCTTCCACGACGCCCAGGCCGGCAGCGCGGCGGTCTCGGCCGAGCGGTGGGGCTGCGCGTGGCCGTCGTTGACCAGCTTGACCTGCAGGTCCATGGCCGAGCTCCAGGTCACGTCGGCGTTGCCGCCGGTCGCCGTCTCGGCCAGGAAGCGCCGGTAGAGCTCGGCCGAATTCATGTCGAGGTAGTCCACCTGCAGGTCCGGGTAGAGCGTCTGGAAGTCGCGGATCAGCGGCGCCACCAGGCGCTCGTCGGTGGCGGCGTAGATCACCAGCCGGCCCTCGTGCGCGGCGACCGCGTCCGGGGTTCCCGCGTCGCCCGGCAGTTCCTGCGCCGCCGCCAGTCCGCACACCCAGGCCAGCGCCAACGCGATGATCTTGCTCACTGCATGTCTCCTGTTTTCGTCCGCGGGGCCGGCTTTACCCGACCCTCCTTTTGCGGCAGCATAATCCCCCTGCCAGCTTTCATTCCACTTTCAATCGCATGCGTCTGCTCCTGGTCGAAGACCATTCCGAACTCGCCGAATGGGTGTCGCGGGCCCTCTCCCAGGCCGGCTACGCGGTCGATGTGCTGGCCCGCGGCGACCACGCCGACCACGCGCTGCTGACCCAGCCCTACGACCTGGTCATCCTCGACCTCTCGCTGCCCGGACTGGACGGCCTGGAGGTGCTGCACCGCCTGCGCAGCCGCGAGCGCGGCAGCCCGACGCCGGTGCTGGTGCTGACCGCCCGCGGTGCCACCGAGGACCGGGTCAAGGGCCTGAACCTCGGCGCCGACGACTACCTGCCCAAGCCCTTCGAGCTGTCCGAGCTGGAAGCCCGCATCAAGGCGCTGCTGCGGCGCAGCGGCAACCTGCTGCCGACGGTGCGCATCGGCCGCCTCGAATTCGACACCACCACCCGCCTCGCCAGCCTCGACGGCAAGCCGCTGTCGCTGACGCCGCGCGAGCTCGCGGTGCTCGAGGTGCTGATCTCCCGCCTCGGCCGGCCGGTGGCGCGCGAGCTGCTGTTCGAGAAGGTCTTCCGCTTCGACGAGGAGGCGCGGGTCGAGGCCATCGAGATCTACGTCCATCGCCTGCGCAAGAAGATCGAGGGCTCCGGGGCGACGGTGAGCACCCTGCGCGGCCTCGGCTACCTGCTCGGCGAAGCCCCCGTTGAGCATTAGCTCCGACTCCCGCCGCCGGCATCCCAGCCTGCGCCGGCGGGTGATGTGGTGGCTGCTGCCGCCGCTCGTCATCCTGCTCGCGGTCAATGCCGGCCTCGCCTACCAGGGCGCGCTGCTGGCGGTGAACCGCGCCTACGACCGCTCGCTGACCGCCTCGCTCAAGTCCATTGCCGAAAGCACCCATTCGCTGGAAGGCGTCGTCTCGGTGGATATCCCGTATTCGGCCTTCGACGTGGTCGAGAGCGGCGTGCAGGAGCGCATCTCCTACGCCGTCATCGGGCCGGACGGCGGGCTGATCACCGGCTATCCGGACCTGCCGTCGCCGCCGCCGCCGGGCGACGACGGTACGGTGAGCATCGTCGATACCGTCTATCGGGGCGAGCCGGTGCGCCTGGGAATCATGAGCAAGCGCCTGTACGACCCGGCGCTGCCCGGCGGCGACCGCGTCACCATCCTCTTCGCCGAGACCACCGAGGGGCGCCTGGGGCTGGCGCGCGAACTCTTCCTCGACAGCATGCGGCGCCAGCTGTTGCTGGTCGGCGTCGGGGCGCTGCTGGTGATCCTCGCGCTGGGCACCGCCTTCCGTCCGCTGCTGGCGCTGCGCGAACGGGTGCGCCGGCGCGACGAGGAGGATCTGACGCCGGTGCCGGACGACGACGTGCCGAGCGAAATCTCGCCGCTGATCGACGCCATCAACCATCACATGGAGCGGCTGTCGGCGATGCTGCAGGCGCGCCGCCGCTTCCTCGCCGACGCCGCGCACCAGCTGCGCACGCCGCTCGCCGTGCTCACCACGCAGGCCGAATACGGCCTGCGCCAGAACGACCCGGAGGAGATGCGGCGCACCTTCGCCAGCCTGCTCGGCAGCATCCGCGGCGCGCGCCGCATGACCAACCAGATGCTGGCGCTGTCGCACGCCGAGGCGGCCAACGGCCTGATCCAGGAAAAGAGCCGCGTCGATCTCTGCGCCCTGGCCCGCGAGGTGGCGCTCGAGCTCGCCCCGCTGGCGCTGGCCAAGCGCATCGAGCTGGCCTTCGAAGGTCCCGACGCGCCGCTGGAAATCGACGGCAACGCGGCGATGCTGCGCGAGATGCTGGCCAACCTGATCGACAACGCGATCCGCTACACCCCGGCCGGCGGCCACGTCACCGCGGCGGTCGGCGCCTGGCGCCAGTGGGTGGCGCTGCGCGTCTGCGACGACGGGCCGGGCATCCCGGTGGCGGAGCGCGAGAGGGTCTTCCACCGCTTCTACCGCATCCTCGGCCAGGGCGACAGCGAAGGCAGCGGCCTCGGGCTCGCCATCGTGCGCGAGATCGTCTGGGCCCACGGCGGGACCGTCGCGCTGCAGGACGGCGAGGACGGGCGCGGGCTCTGCGTCGAGATCGAGTTCCCGCGCGAGGACGCGCCGCCGGCGGCGTGACTTCGCCGGCCGTCGCCGGCAAAAAAACAGGGCCCCGCAGGGCCCCCAAGGACTACAGAGGAGAAATTGTCAGGGCTCCTCGCCGACCGCCGCCGCGTCGTCCGGGAGTGCCGTCGCCGCGTCGCCGCCGCGGCGCCCGAGGATGCGGCTCAGCGCGAGCACCAGCAAGGCGCCGGTGGCGCCGGCGAGATGCTGAATCCAGCCCGGGGCGCCGGCGAGCAGCGGCGCCACCACGACGTCCGAGAGCGCCATCTCGCCGGCGATCCAGCCCAGCAGCGCGGCGCCCAGCGTGATGACGGCGGGGAAGCGATCCATCAGCGCGAGCACGAAGCGGCTGCCCCAGACGATGATCGGGATGCTGATCAGGATGCCGAACGCCACCAGCACGATGTCGCCCTTGGCGGCGCCGGCGACGGCGACGACGTTGTCCAGGCTCATCACCACATCGGCGACGACCACCGTGCGGATGGCGCCGAGCAGGCTGGGGCGGGCCTCGATGTCGCCGTGCGCGTCGTCGTCTTCGGCGCGCAGCAGGCCGATGCCGATCCACACCAGCAACAGCGCCCCGAGCAGCTTCAGGAACGGCAGCGCCAGCAGTTGCAGGGCGAAGAAGATCAGCACCACGCGCACGGCGATGGCGCCGGCGACGCCCCAGAAAATGCCCTGGCGGCGCTGCTTCTCCGGCAGGCGCCGGCAGGCCAGGGCGATGACCACGGCGTTGTCGCCGCCGAGCAGGATGTCGATGGCGATGATTTGCAGTACCGCCAGCCAGAAGCCGGCCTGCATCAGAGTTTCCAGCACGCTGCTGCTCCCTTGTTCGTTTCGATCGATGCGGGGCCGCCGACCTTGCCGGCAGCGGCCCCGGGTGCGCCGTCAGCCGGCCTCGACGTGGGCGTCCTCGGCGGCGAGCAGGCCCAGGTTGCGCAGCTTGCGCTCCTCGAGGGCGCGGAAGACGCGGGGGCCGATCAGCATCGCCGCCGCCCCTACCCACAGCACGATCGAGATCGGGCTGGCGAACAGCACCGACAGTTCGCCGTTGCTGATCGACAGGGCGCGGCGCAGGTTCTGCTCCATCATGTCGCCGAGCACGAAGCCGAGGATCAGCGGCGAGATCGGGAAGTTCATCACCCGCAGCAGGTAGCCGATGCCGCCCAGCAGCACGCCGAAGACGAGGTCGAAGGAGGTGCTGTGGACCGAGTACACGCCGACCAGCGAAACGGCGGCGACCAGCGGCACCAGCAGCCAGTTGGGCATGTCGAGGAACTTCACGAAGAGCCGGATCATCGGGATGTTCATCACCAGCAGCATGATGTTGGCGATGAACAGCGAGGCGATCAGACCCCAGACGATCAGCGGCTGGTCCTGGAACAGGGTCGGCCCGGGGTTGATGTTGTACAGCGTCAGCGCGCCGATCATGACGGCGGTGGTGCCGGAACCGGGAACGCCGAGGGTCAGCATCGGGATCAGCGAGCCGTAGGCGGAGGCGTTGTTGGCCGCTTCCGGGGCCGCCACGCCGCGCACGTCGCCGTCGCCGAAGCAGTGGTCCTTGCCGGCCATGCGCCTTTCCATCGAGTAGGTCATCGCCGAGGCGACGGTGGCGCCGGCCCCCGGCAGCACGCCGATGAAGAAGCCGACGACCGAGGAACGGAAGGTCGCCCAGTTCTGCAGCCGCCACTCGCGGAAGTTGAACATCATGCGGCCGGTCAGCGCGATCGGCTTGGCGCCGGCCTGGTGGCTCTCCAGCATCAGCATCAGCTCGCTGACCGCGAACAGGCCGATGACGATGACGACGAAGGGGATGCCGTCGGACAGGTGCAGGATATCGAAGGTGAAGCGATAGACGCCGCTGTTCGAATCGATGCCGACGCAGGACATCAGCAGGCCGAGCAGGCAGGCGACCGCGGCCTTGGGCAGCGAATCGCCGACCAGGCCGCCGAGGCAGGACAGCGCCAGCACCATCAGCGCGAAATATTCCGCCGGCCCGAAGGCGATCGCCCACTCGGACAGGATCGGCGCGAAGAAGACGATGCCGATGGTGGCCAGCATCGAACCGACGAAGGACGACCAGGCGGAAATCGACAGCGCCGGGCCGGCCAGGCCCTTCCTGGCCATCGGGAAACCGTCCATGGTGGTCATCACCGCGCCGGCGTCGCCGGGCACGTTGATGAGGATGGCCGAGATGCGGCCGCCGTACTCGCAGCCGGCATAGACGGCGCAGAGCAGGATCAGCGCCGACTCCGGCGGCAGGTTCATGGCGAAGGCGATCGGCAGCAGGATGGCGACGCCGTTGATCGGCCCGAGGCCGGGCAAGAGGCCGATGACGGTGCCGAGGAAGCAGCCGGCGAGCGCGATCATCAGGTTGGTGGGCGTGCCGGCGACGGCGAAGCCCTGGAAGAGATGGTTGAAGGTTTCCATGCTTTACCCCAGGAACGGTTTGAGCCATAGCCCGGTGGGCAGGGCGACGTCGAGAATCTTGTCGAACAGGAAGAACTGCCCGACCCCGAGGCCGATGCCGCCGAGCACGCACTGGCGCCAGGTGCCGCCGAAGTAGCGGGCGACCGGCACGGTCATCAGCGCGGTGGCCACGATGAAGCCGAGCTTGTCGAACAGCCAGGCATAGACCAGCATGACGACGAAGAGGGCGGCGACGTGCCGCAGCACCGGCGGCGGCGCCCACTTGGTCGGCGCCGGACGGCTGACGATCATGACGACGGCGGTCACCCCCAGCAGCGTCAGCAGCAGCAGCGGAAAGGCCCGCGGTCCCACCGGTTCGTATTCGACCGGGGCGCGCAGGTCCCAGCCGATCAAGATGCCCGCCACCGACAGCAGCAGCAGGGCAAAGCCAAAAATTCTCTCGCTCACCATGTTCTCCATTCGCGAGTTGGCGGCCGGGCCGCGCCGGCCCGGCCGCGAAAACGCCGCACCGGAAGGCGCGGCGAAGCTTCTTACTGGGTGCCGAGGCCGAATTCCCTGGCCAGCTCGGCGTAGCGCTTGACGTCTTTCTTGATGAACTCGGTCAGCTTGTCGCCGGTCAGGTTGAACGGAAAGAGACCGCGCTCTTCGCGCAGCTTGGCGAACTCGCCCGAGGCCAGCAGCTTGTCGAAGGCGCCGACCCACCACTTGTAGTCGGCGTCCGACACCTTGGGCCCCATGTAGTAGCCGCGCACGATGGTCCAGTCGACCGGGTAGCCCTGTTCCTTGGCGGTCGGGATGTTGGCCAGTTCGCCGGGCAGGCGCTGCTCGGCGAGGACGGCGAGCACGCGCACCTTGCCGCCCTTCAGGTGGGCGGCGATTTCGGAGGCGTCGCCCGAATAGGCCTGGACGTGGCCACCCATCAGCGCGGTCAGCGCCTCGCCGCCGCCCTCGAAGGCGACGTAGCGCATGTTCTTGTAATTGACGCCGGCCTGCTTGGCGATCAGCGCCGACTTCATCCAGTCCTGGCTGCCGACCGTGCCGCCGGCGCCATACACCACCTTGGCCGGGTCGGCGCGGGTGGCGTCGACGAGATCCTTCAGGGTCTTGTAGGGCGAATCCGCGCGCACGATGATCGCGCCGTAGTCGGCGCCGACCGCGGCCAGCCACTTGACGTCGGCCTCGCTGTACTTGCCGAACTTGCCGATCGCCAGGTTGAGCACCGAGCCGCCGGAGAAGGCGACGATGGTGCCGGGCTCGTCCGGGCGCTGGGCGACGACGGTGTTGTAGGCGACGGCGCCGATGCCGCCCGGCATGTAGGTGATGCGCATCGGCGCCGACAGCTGGCCGCCGTTGGCCAGTGCGCTCTGCACCAGCTTGCAGGTGAGGTCGAAGCCGCCGCCGGGCTTGGCGGGGGCGATGCATTCCGGCTTGTCGGGCGCGGCCTGGGCGCTGCCGATGACCAGGGTGGCGACCAGGGTCGCCAGAATCTGTTTGCTTTTCATGAAGTCTCCTCGCGTGTCGTGATGGGTGGTGGGCGCCGGGCACTGGTCCGTTCCATGGCGCTTGGCCCGGACGATACGCAGGGGGGCTTTCGAATTGCTTTCACCGCCGCCGCCGGCGAAAGCCCCGTGGACGGCCGTGGCGGGCCGGTTTGCGGCTGAAGGCAAATCGAAAGCTTTCCCCCGTAGCGTGCCGGTTCGTTCCCGTCCCCCGGAACGCGGACGACCTGCCCGTCGCCGCCTCCGCTGCGGGCGACCTGCCCGGCTGGCGGTCATTTCCTCCCGCGCCGCCAGCCTTTCCCGCCCGGCCGCCACGGCCGGGCTTTTTTTACCGGAGACCTTGCGGCATGAAAGCCAGCATCCACACCAAGCTCGTCCTGATGACCCTGCTCTGCATCGGCGGCCTGCTCGCCGAGGGCGGCGTCGGCCTGTTCGGCATCGCCCATATCCGGCAGGTGGTCAGCGACCTCAGCGGCCAGCACGTGCCGGCGCTGCGCGCGCTGGAGTCGTGGCGCCACGCCAGCCTGCGCACGCGCGCGCTGAGCCTCGAAATGGAGAGCTGGGCCTTCGCCAACGACGCCGCGGCACGCTTCGCCCGCGCCGCCGCCGACAAGGAGGCGCTGCTCGCCGAGGCGCGGCGTTCGCTCGGCGTCTACGCCGCGCTGGCCAAGTCGGAGCGCGAGCAGGCGCTGTGGCAGCGCCTGTCCGAGCAATGGGGCGCCTGGGAACGCGCCGAGCAGCAGCTGCTCGAGCTGGTTGCCGCCGCGGCCGGGGCCGACGAGGGCAGCCGCGCCATGCTGAGCCTCGAATTCAAGGCGCCGCTGGCGGCCCAGGCCGAGCCGCAGCAGGCGCTGATGGGCGCCCTCGACGCCGCGGTCGAGGAAAGGCAGCGCCGCATCGCGCAGGCCGAAAGCGAGACCATGGCTTCCTTCGACAGCGCCCGCGGCCTCACCGTCGGCGTCCTGCTGGCGCTGAGCGCCGTGCTGGCGGCGATGACCGTGGCGCTCGGCCGCTCGATCCTGCGGCCGCTGCGCGGCATGCGCGACCTGATCGGGCGCATCGCCCGCGAGCGGGACTTCACGGTGCGGGCGATGCCTACCCGCGAGGACGAGATCGGCGACACGCTGGCCGCGCTGAACGGCCTGATCGCCGCCATCCAGGCCTCGCTGCGCACCGTGCTCGACGATGCCGACCGCCTCGGCCAGGCCTCGGCGGCGGTGTCCGGCGCCGCCGCCCGCGTCGCCGACGCCAGCCGCGAGCAGAGCACGGCCAGCGGCCGCATGGTCGAGGCCATCGCCGGCATGAGCGCCAGCATCGAGGAACTGGCCGGCCATTCGCGGCAGGCGCTGGCCCGGGCCGAAGGCTCCGGCGAGCGCGCCGGCGAGGGCTGCCGGATGATCGGCGAGAGCACCGCCGGCGTGCGCCGCATCGCCGCCGCCGTCGGCCGCGCCAGCACCGCCGTGGTCGGCCTGGACGGCCAGTCGGAGCGGGTGTCGTCGGTGGTCGCCGCGATCCGCGAGATCGCCGACCAGACCAACCTGCTGGCGCTGAACGCCGCCATCGAGGCGGCGCGCGCCGGCGAGCAGGGCCGCGGCTTCGCGGTGGTCGCCGACGAGGTCAGGAAGCTGGCCGAGCGCACCACGCGCTCGACCGCCGAAATCCAGGCCACCATCGCCGAGATCCAGGCCGGCTCGGGCGCCGCCACCGGCAGCATGGCCGAAGTGGTGCACGAGGTGGACAGCGGGCGCGGCCTGGCCGAGCAGACTGGCGCCTGCATGGACGACATCCGCCATGGCGCCGAGGCCGCCGCCCAGGCGGTGCGCGACGTCAGCCAGGGCTTGCAGGCGCAGGAGGAACGCGCCGGCAGCATCGCCGCCGAGGCGCACCGCGTCACGCGCATGGCCGCCGACAGCGCCACCGCCGCCGGCCAGGCCGCCGCCACCTCGCGCGAGCTCGATGCGCTCGCCCGTTCGCTGCGCGACACCGTCGGCCAGTTCCGGGTGTAGCGCGGCGGCGCTCGAAAGGCGTTCGAAAGCCCGCCCGCCCTACCATCCGCCTTCCCCACGTCCCGACTAGGAGAGCAATGCCATGCAGATCACCGGCATGTTGTACGGCGCGCGCCTGCTGCAGTTCGCCGATTTTCCCTGCGCCGAGGTACTCGGTCCCGATGCCTCCGAAGAAGAGATCAAGGGCCTGATCGAGCGCCACGGCTCGGTCTTCGTCAAGCCGGTGTTCAAGGGCGGCGTCGGCAAGAAGGGCAAGGCCGGGCTGGTCGGCCGCGCCGCCGACCTGAAGACGGCGCTGGCCGAGAAGGAGCGCCTCTACTTCGTCGAGCACCGCCACGGCCACCAGGTGGCCAAGGCCAACGGCGTCACCTTCGAGGGCGCCGTCCCGGCCGAGCACGAGATCTACTTCTCGATTTCCGACTCCACGCATTTCCGCGCGCCGACGATGACGCTGACCCATCGCGGCGGCATGGACATCGAGGAGCTGGACAAGGCACAGGTGGCGCAGGTGCCCTTCGACTCGCTGACCGGCCTCAAGGCCTTCGTCGTCGCCAACGCGCTTGCCGACATCGGCGCCCCGAAGCAGATCATCTCGCCGCTGGTGCAGCACCTGCCGCGGCTGTGGGAGCTGTTCCACGACTTCGGCATGACCACGCTCGAACTCAACCCGATCCGCATGCGCGCCGACCGCCGCGGGCGGCTGACGCCGGTGGCCTGCGACTTCAAGTGCGGCTTCGACCGCGACGATCCGCGCTGGCACCGCCTGAAGCTGCCGGCCCACCTGTTCGCCGCCGACTACTCGGATTTCGAGCAGGAGATCAACCAGCTGCGCACCCACCAGGGGCAGAGCGACGTCTATGTGATCAACGAGCGCGGCAGCATCCTCGCGCCGACCTTCGGCGGCGGCGCCAATTCGCTGGTGACCGAGATGCTCGGCGACGACGCGATCATCTCCTCCGACTTCGGCGGCAACCCGCCCTACGAGAAGATGAAGGCGGTCGCCGCGATCTGCTTCAAGCACTGGCTCCGGCAGTCGAACGTGCTCTTCATCATCGGCGGCAAGTCGAACAACACCGACATCTTCGAGACCTTCCGCGCGATGGCCGACGCGCTGCGCGAGCACTTCAGCCAGCACGGCCCGACGCCGCTCTACGTCGTCGCCGGCCGCGGCGGGCCGAACCTGGTGCGTGGCATGGGCGTGCTGCGCGACACCTGCGAGGCGCTCGGCCTGCCCTACCGCCTGTTCGGCTTCGACTCGGCGATGAGCGAAGTGGTCGACTACGCGCGCGAGGCCAACCGGTGGATGCAGGGCGAAGGCCGGCGGCTGCTCGCCGAACGCCTCGGCGTCGCCGCGGCCGCCTGATCAACCCGAGGAGAACGGCATGTACAAGCAAGGCATCGGTGAATTCAAGTATTTCGTCGGCATCAGCTCGCTGGCGCAGGTGGCGACGCGCGAGGACCGCGTCTGCGTCCTCAACATCCTCGGCGGCGAATCGAGCGAGGTGACGCCGGTCGGCCACGCCTGGTCGGGCGGCAACGTCGTCTTCGGCACTTCGCCCGGGCGCCGCGGCCAGGTGCTGGCCACGCCGGCCGGCAACATCCCGGTCTACAACAGCGTGCGCGAGGGCCTCGACGACGGCCATGCGTTCAACTGCGGCGTCGTCTACCTGCCGCCCGCGGCCGCCCGCGACGGCGTCGCCGAGCTGATCCGGGTCAATCCCGGCCTGCGCAAGGTGTTCATCATCACCGAGAAGATCGCCGTGCACGACGCGCGCGAGATCCGCGCCATGGGCCAGGCCAACGGCATCGACATCTTCGGCGCCAACTGCCTCGGCGTCGCCGACTCGTGGAACCGCGTGCGCATCGGCGGCGCGCTCGGCGGCGACAGCCCCGGCGACACGCTGAAGCCGGGATCGATCGCCATCCTGTCGAACTCCGGCGGCTTCACCACCACCATCGCCCAGTACCTGCGCATGGCCGGCTGGGGCACGACGACGCTGGTCTCCAGCGGCAAGGACGTCTATATCCACTACGCCGCGCCCGAGTTCGCCTTCGCGCTGGCCAACGACGCGCGCAGCCGGGCGGCGGTGCTGTACTGCGAGCCGGGCGGCTTCTACGAGCGCGAGGCGCATTTCACCAAGCCCGTCGTCGCCTGCGTCGTCGGCCGCTGGAAGGCCCGCCTGACGCGGGCGGTGGGCCATGCCGGGGCGATGGCCGGCGGCCACGACGACGCCGCCGCCAAGGAGGCCTGGTTCATGGACAAGTTCGGCGTCGACGGCATCTTCACGCCGGACACTCCGGTGTTCTCGGCGAAGGGCGCCGTCGTCACCAACATCGCCCACATCCCGGCCGCGCTCACCGCCGTCATGCGCGCCAACGCCACGCTGCCGGACTTCGCGCCGGAGGGCTCGATGGAGTTGAAGCCGTGGTTCGGCGCCAACGCCGGCATCGCGCTGCCGCCCGTCCTCGACCTGCCGGCGGTGCAGGCGATCGCGCCCTACGATGCGCAGATCGCCGCGCTGGCCGAGCAGGTCGGCGCCGTCTTCCCGCGCCAGGCGATGAAGGACGCCTCCGGCGCCTCGCAGATGGACCCCGCGACCCAGGTCAGCAGCCTGCACGGCGTGTCGATGCTCGACGCCGCGCAGGCGCCGTTCGAGGCCAACGTCTGCCTGGCCTTGCTGCGCGAACGCGGCGGCGACAACGACCGCAAGCTGCTCAATGTCGCCGTCGGCGCGCTGCTCGGGCTGCACGGCAGTCCCGCGCTGGCGGCGGCGCAGGCGGCGCGCGAGGCCGGCAACGCGCCGAACGCCGCGCTCGCCGCCGCGCTCGCCATCGTCGGCCCGCGTGCCGCCGAGCCGAGCCGCGCGCTGCTCCGCCGCCTGGTCGACGCCTTCGCCGCCGCCGGCCTCAAGGATGCCGGCGACGCGGACTTCGACCTCGCCGCGATCGACGCCGACGGCAGCCTGCGCGCGGCCTGCCGGGCGGCGGCGCCCGACCCGCTGGCCGAGCTGCTGCTGGCGGGCATCGCCGCGCGCGGCGCGCGCTCGGTCTTCGTCCGCTTCCTGCGGCTTGGCGACGGCCAGCCGAGCGCCGACGCGGTGCTCGCCGCGATCGCCGCGACGCTGGCCTGGGGGCCGCTGATGCGCAAGCGCATCTCGCGCCTCACCGTCGACAACCTGCCCTGGTGGCTGCGCCTCTTCGCCACCGCGGTCGGAGTCGCCGCCGACGCCGCGCGGCATGCGCCGGGGCGCTTCTGCGGCGTCGCGCTGGAGGAGCTCGCCACCCGCCACGACCTCGCCGATTTCGCCCACCTCGCGCTGCTCGGCCGCCTGCCCGACGAATCCGCACGCTACGCGCTGCAGACCCTGCTCGGCCTGCTGCTGAGCAACGGCCCCGGCACCATCTCGGCGCAGGGCGCGAAGGGCGCGGTGTCGGCCGACGGCCCGGAAACCCCGGAGCGCGTCCAGCTCAACAAGGCGCTGCTCGGCTTCCTGAGCCATACCGGCTACGCGCACGGCGGCAACGGCTTCGAGGGCGTCGCCTTCCTCCTCGAGCGCTTCCGCGACAGCGCGCTCGCCGACCCCGCCGTGCCCGCGCACGGCCTCGACCTGGCGGCGATGGCGCGCGCCTACGCCGCCGAGTACGCCGACTACAAGGCCGCGCGCAAGGCGGCCGGCAGCGCCGACCTGCGCAAGATCCCCGGCGTCAACCATCCGGTGTTCAAGGACAAGCCGGTCAATCACGACCCGCGCGAGCGCTTCGTCCACCGCCTGCTCGCCGGGCGCGGCGAGTACAACGTCTTCCACGACTACTACCTGCAGCTGGTGCAGGCGCTGCACGACGGCGGCGTCTCGCGCACCGTCTACTGCGTCAACATCGACGCGGTGATCGCCGCGCTGCTGCTGGGCATGACCTGGCGCGCCTGGCGGGGCGGCGAGCTGCCGTCCGCCGCGCTCGAGCAGGGCGCCTTCACGGTCTTCCTGTTCGCCCGGCTGCCGGGCTGCGCGGCGGAGATCGAGGACCACCTGAACCGCGGCCGCAACATGGATACGCGGACGCCGGCGTCGCGTTGCCAGTATGTCGCCTGAGGAGAACAGCATGACCGAAGCCCCCGTCCGCCCGCGCGGCGAACCCGCGATCCGCACCATCGCCATGCCGGCCGACGCCAATCCGGCCGGCGACATCTTCGGCGGCTGGCTGATGGCGCAGATGGATTTGGCCGCCGGCAACGTCGCCGCGCGCCGCGCCCGCTGCCGCTGCGCCACGGTGTCGGTGGACAGCATCACCTTCCTGCACCCGGTGTATATCGGCGACGAGGTCAGCCTCTACGCCGAGATCACCCGCGTCGGGCGTACCTCGATGACCATCCAGGTCGAGGCCTGGCGGCGCTCGCGCGACGGCGAGGAGCAGGTGCGCGTCACCGACGCCACCTTCGTCTTCGTCGCCCTCGACCAGGGTGGCCGGCCGCGGGTGGTGCCGCCGCTCGCCTCCGGCGACAAGGCGTAGGCACGCGCGCCGCCGGCCGGTGCCGGCAAGGCGGCCGCCGGCGACGCCCGATCGAGGGCGGCGGCAGGAAGGCGTCTGGAATCGGGAGGAGCCGGCCAGGGCCTGGCCGGCTGGGGTGGCCCCCGGCGAGCCGCGGCTGCCGGGGGCGGCGAGGACGGCTTAGAAGCGGTGGCGCATGCCGACCGTGAACAGCCGGGCGTTGTCGCCCGCGGTCAGGCCCTTGACCTGCTCGTGGTCGTAGTTGGCGAGGCTGGCGTTGTTCAGCGCGTGGTAGCCGGTGTACAGCGTGGTGCGCTTCGACAGGTCGTGGAAGTAGGCGACCGTCCAGCCGCTGGCGTCCTTGTTGCCGTTGTCGGCGGACATGTCGAGCTTGGCGTAGCTGAGGCGGACCGAGCCGTTGCCGACCGGGACGCGGGCGCCGACCGACCAGGTGTTGTCGCGGTCGCGGTCGGTGAGCTTCTTCGACGCGTAGGTGGCCATCAGCATCGCCACCTTGAAGTCGTAGGCGGCGCCGAGCACGGTCTCGCTGAGGTCGCGCTTGGGCAGCGTGCCGCCGATGTTGTCGACGTCGTGGTGCAGGATCGCCGCCTTGAACGGGCCGGCCTTGTATTCGGCGCCCAGTGCCAGCTTGGTCTCGCGCGGGCTGACCGTCTGCTCGCCCTTGCCGACCACCGCGCGCAGCGTGACGCCGCCGAATTCCGGCGAGATGTAGCCGACCGCGTTCTGGAAGGTGTCGTCGGTCTTGGTCGAGAAGCCGCCGTCGTTGAGCATGTTCGAGCGCGCCGAGAGCAGGCCCGAGTTCGACAGGCCGTCGTAATCGGAGTTGAAGTCGTCGGCCGGGCTGTAGACGTAGCCGGCCATCACCGTGCCCCAGCGGTTGCTCTGCAGGCCGACGAACTGCTGGCGGGCCGAGGCGACGCCGGTGTTGGTGTCCACCTTCAGGCCGTATTCGAGCGTGAAGATCGCCTTCAGGCCGTTGCCCAGCTCCTCGCTGCCGCGGAAGCCGAGGCGCGAGCCGCTGATGCCGCCCGAGTCGACGCCGGCGAAGTGCCTGTCGCCGCCGGAGTTGTAGGTGTAGTTGGCGTCGACGATGCCGTAGACGGTCACGTTGCTCTGCGCGGCGGCCAGCCCCGACACGGCGGCCAGCGATGCGGCGGCCAAAAGCTTTCTTCTCATCAGAATCCTCCAGTTGTTTGCGTGGGCGTTCCAACGAACGCTGGACGCATCTTTCCGAAGTTAGCTGTCAGTTTGCTTTCAGTCTTGCAATCCGTTGCGCAGTGCGTAATTGCGGGTGGGGCGGCGTGTGCAGTCGAGCGCGGATCGCGCGAGGTCGGGTGCTGAATGGCGCGCGCCGCGGCGGGCGGCGGGCAGTTCTGGAAAAACGTCCGGGTCGTGCGGCGGGCTCGGCCGCGAGCGGGGCCGGCGCCCTATCCCCGGTCGCCGAGCAGCGCCAGCAGCTCGTCGCCGTAGTGCTCGATCTTCGCGGCGCCGATGCCGCTGACCATCGCCAGATGCCCGCGCGTGCTCGGGCGCATCTCGGCAAGCTCCTTCAGCGTGCGGTCGTGCAGGATCACGTAGGCCGGCACGCCCTGCTCGCGGGCGGTGTCGGCACGCCACTGGCGCAGCCGCTCGAACAGCGCGGCGGCTTCCGCCGAGAGGTCGGCGACCAGTGTCGCGGCCTTCGCCTTCTTCGCCTTGGCGCCGCCTTTCCTGGCCACGTGGCGGCGCAGTTCGAGCGTGCGCTCGCCCTTCAGCAGCGGCCGCGCGTCCGCGGTCAGCTTCAGCGCGCCGTGCTCGGCGAGGTCGGCGTGCAGCATGCCGGCGGCGACCAGCTGGCGCAGCACGGCGCGCCATTCGGCGTCGTCGAGCTCGGCGCCGACGCCGAACACCGACAGGCTGTCGTGCCCCCACTGCGCCGCCTTGTCGCTCTTCTTGCCGCGCAGCACGTCGATCACGTGTAGCGCGCCGAAGCGCTGGCCGGTGCGGTAGACGGCGGAAAGCGCCTTCTGCGCGACGACGGTGCCGTCGAACAGCTCGGGCGGGTCGAGGCAGACGTCGCAGTTGCCGCAGGCCTCGTGTTTCTCGCCGAAGTAGTCGAGCAGCACGACGCGGCGGCAACGCGGCGCCTCGCAGTAGGCGAGCAGCGCGTTCAGCTTCTGCGCCTCGAGCCGCTTCTGCTCGGGCGGCGCGTTCGATTCGTCGATGCGCGAGCGCTGCAGCACGACGTCCTGCAGGCCGTAGGCCATCCACGCTTCCGAGGGCTCGCCGTCGCGGCCGGCGCGGCCGGTCTCCTGGTAGTAGGCTTCGATGCTCTTCGGCAGGTCGAGGTGGGCGACGAAGCGCACGTCGGGCTTGTCGATGCCCATGCCGAAGGCGATCGTCGCGCAGACGATCAGCCCGTCCTCGCGCAGGAAGCGGCGCTGGTTCTCGGCGCGGCTCGCGGCATCCATGCCGGCATGGTAGGGGACGGCGGAGAAGCCCTGCTCGTTGAGCCAGGCGGCGGTCTCCTCGACCTTCTTGCGCGACAGGCAATAGACGATGCCGGCCTCGCCCTTCCTGTCGGCGAGGAAGGCGAGCAGCTGGCGGCGCGGGTTGTCCTTCTCGACGACCGTGTAGCGGATGTTCGGGCGGTCGAAGCTGGAGATGAAGATGCGCGCGTCGCCGAGGCCGAGGCGCTGCACGATCTCGTTGCGCGTGGCCTCGTCGGCGGTGGCGGTCAGCGCGATGCGCGGGATGTCCGGGTAGCGCTCGTGGAAGGCGGAGAGCTGCAGGTACTCGGGGCGGAAGTCGTGCCCCCACTGCGAGACGCAGTGCGCCTCGTCGATCGCGAACAGCGCGATGCGGCCCTGCGCGTGCAGGCGCTCGATGAGCCCGGCGCTGCGCTCGCCGGCGAGCCGCTCCGGCGCGATGTAGAGCAGGTCGAGGTCGCCGGAGAAGAGCCGGCGCTCGATCTCCTGTACCTCGGGCCAGTCCAGCGTCGAATTGAGGAAGGCGGCGCGCACGCCGGCCTGCAGCAGCGCGTCGACCTGGTCCTGCATCAGCGCGATCAGCGGCGAGACGACGATGCCGACGCCGGGACGCAGCAGCGCCGGGATCTGGTAGCACAGCGACTTGCCGCCGCCGGTCGGCATCAGCACCAGCGCGTCGCCGCCGTCGGCGACGTGCGTGATGATCTCCTGCTGGCTACCCCGGAAGGCGGGGTAGCCGAAGGTGGTGCGCAGGATCTCCAGCGCGTCGCGCGTACGCTCAGTCACTCGCCATTTCCTTCTTCTCCGGAATCAGCCACGACGCGGCGATCGAGGCGACGAGGATTGCCGCGACGACGCCGAGCGACAGGAACACCGGGATCTTGAACCATTCGACGACCAGCATCTTCGTGCCGATGAAGATCAGTACCAGCGCCAGGCCGTACTTCAGCAGGTGGAAGCGGCCGGCGAGGTCGGCGAGCAGGAAGTACAGCGCCCTGAGGCCGAGGATCGCGAAGATGTTCGAGGTCATGACGATGAACGGGTCGGTGGTGATGGCGAAGATCGCCGGGATGGAGTCTACCGCGAAGATGACGTCGGTGATGCCGATCAGCACGACGACGACGAACAGCGGCGTGAACCAGCGGGCGCCGTCCTTCGTCAGCCACAGCTTCTCGCCGACGAACTCCTTGGTGATCTTCAGGTGGCCGCGCATCCATTTCAGGATCGGGTTCTTCTCCAGGTCCGGCTCGTGGTCGGCGGCCCAGATCATCTTGATGCCGGTGATCAGCAGGAAGGCGCCGAACAGGTAGAGGATCCAGTGGAACTGCGCGATCAGCCAGGCACCGATCAGGATCATGATCGCGCGCAGCACGACGGCGCCGATGACGCCGATGATCAGCGCCCGCTTCTGCAGCTCGGCCGGCACGGCGAAGGCGGTGAACAGCATCAGGAAAACGAAGATGTTGTCGACCGACAGCGATTTCTCGATCAGGTAGCCGGTCAGGAACTCGGTCGCCTTCAGGTTGGCGAGCTCGCGGCCGGCGGTCTGGTCGAGCCAGAACCACAGCCCGGCGTTGAAGACCAGCGCCAGCGCGACCCACAGCAGCGACCAGCCGAGCGCCTCGCGCACGCCGACCGCGTGCGCGCCCTTCTTTTCCAGTGCGAGCAGGTCGACGGTGATGGCGACGACGACGAACAGCGCGAAACCGGCCCACATCCAGCCGTTGGCAATGCCTTCCATGGCGGCCTCCTTACCAGCTGTTGTGGTGGCGGGGATCGACGCGGCGGAATTCGCCGTCGATGACGCGGCCCGGCGCGGCGTGGGCCGCGCGCTGCGCATGGGCACGGGCGGGGCGCATGGTGGATGCCGCGGCGCGCCGCAGGATGAAGCCGCCGAGGCGCATCAGGCCGCGCAGCAGGGCAAGACGGATGAGGTTGGAGAGGCTGGGGATTTTCATTGTGTCGGCTCCATGTCGAAAAAGGGTTGCTGTCGAAGCCCCTTGCCGACACCGGCGCGTCAACGAAAAAGACCTTTGCCGGGCGGCAAAGGTCTCGCTTGCAGAGGCGGCGCGCGTTGCGCTTGCCGCTTGCCCGACAGGCCGGAGAGCTTCCTCTCGTATTGACGACCGGTCGATCCAGCTACTCCCCTTTGGGGTAGACGAATTCTGCCGCAGCCGCGGGTTCAGGTCAAGCGCTCGCGGCTGAGCCGCTCGCCGTCCCAGGCCAGGCATTCGCCGCGGGCGCTGCCGTTTTCGTCGTGCCAGTCGGCGAGCACCCAGCGCTCGACGTGGATGCCGTCGACGATGTGGTCGTGCGTCGCCGGCCGGTGCGTGTGGCCGTGGATGAAGGTGGCGTAGCCGTGTTCGCGCAGGAAGTCGTCGGTGGCGCCGGCGTTCACGTCCATCAGGTAGTCGGCGCGGCCGGCCTTGTCGGCCTTGCCGGCTTCGCTCCGTTCGCGCAGCGCGCGGGCGATCGCGTGCCGTTCGGCGAGCGGCTTCTGCAGGAAGGCGGCCTGCCATTGCGGGCTGCGCGACTGCGCGCGGAAGGCCTGATAGTCGCGGTCGTCGGTGCACAGCGCGTCGCCGTGCGACAGCACGAACTGCCATTCCGGCGTCGACAGCACGTAGGGGTCGGGCAGCAGGCGGGCGCCGGCGGCGGCGGCGAAGGACTCGCCGAGCAGGAAGTCGCGGTTGCCGCGCATCACGTTGACCGCGACGCCGGCGCCGCTCAAGTCGCGCAACGCGGCGACGACCGCAGCGTGCACCGGGTCATCGAGATCGTCGTCGCCGACCCAATACTCGAACAGGTCGCCGAGGATGTACAGCGCCTCGGCGGCGCGCGCGCGGCCGCCGAGGAATTTCAGGAAGAGGGCGTTGAGTTCCGGGGTCTGCGCCGAGAGGTGCAGGTCGGAGACGAAGAGGATCAAACCGCCTCGGCCTTCTCGATGATCACGTCGTCGACCGGGACGTCCTGGTGGAAGCCCTTGTTGCCGGTGCGCACGCCCTTGATCTGGTCGATCACGTCGAGGCCGTCGACGACCTCGCCGAAGACGCAGTAGCCCCAGCCGTTGCCGGACGGCGCCTTGAAGTCGAGGAAGTCGTTGTCGACGACGTTGATGAAGAACTGGGCGGTCGCCGAGTGCGGGTCGCCGGTGCGCGCCATGGCGATCGTGCCGCGCTTGTTCTTCAGGCCGTTGGCCGCCTCGTTGTCGATCGGCGCGCGCGTGTCCTTCTGCTTCATGCCCGGCTCGAAGCCGCCGCCCTGGATCATGAAGCCCTTGATCACGCGGTGGAAGATGGTGTTGTCGTAATGGCCGGCGGCGACGTAGGCGAGGAAGTTCTCGACGGTTTTCGGGGCCTTCTCGGCGTCGAGCTTGAGGGTGATGACGCCGAAGTTGGTGGTGAGCTTGACCTGGGACATGGGGGTTCCTTGCTTGGGTTACTTTTCGGAGAGGATTTTGACCGACTGGATAGTCACCGGTTCGAGCGGCACGTTCTGGTGGAAGCCGCGGTTGCCGGTCTTCACCTGCGCGATCCTGTCGACGACGTCGAGGCCTTCGCTGACCTTGCCGAACACCGCGTAGCCCCAGCCGTCGCGCGACGGGTAGTCGAGCGGCGCGTTGTCGGCGTGGTTGATGAAGAACTGCGCGGTCGCCGAGTGCGGGTCCTGCGTGCGCGCCATGGCGATCGTGCCGCGGGCGTTCTTCAGGCCGTTCTTCGCCTCGTTCTGGATGGGCGCCTTGGTCGGCTTCTGCGCCATGTCGGCGGTGAAGCCGCCACCCTGGATCATGAAGCCGGGGATCACGCGGTGGAACACGGTGCCGTTGTAGAAGCCCTCGCCGGCGTAGGCGAGGAAGTTCTTCACCGTCGCCGGCGCCTTCGCGTCGTCGAGCTCGATCACCAGGCGGCCGGCGCTGGTCTGCATCTCGACCTTCGGGCCGGCCCAGGCCGCGGCTGAAATGGCGGATGCGGCCAGCGCGGCGGCGAGCAGGGAAACTTTCTTCAGCATCATGCGGCTCCTTCGTAAACGATCTTCCAGGTCCCGTCCTCGCGGATCCAGTACTGGCGTTTCTTCATCTGGTTGGACAGGTTGTTGCTGCGGTAGTCCTGCTCGAAGGTGACGACCACCAGCTCCTCCTTGCCCGGGTTGCGGAACATCGAGAGGTTCTCGGTCTTCACCTTGATCCATTCCTTGCCGGCGTTGACCTGGCGCTTCTGTTGCGCGAACTCGGCGAGGCCCTGCTTGCCCGACTGGAACTTCTTCGAGTAGTGGCGCAGGAAACGCTCGGTGTCGCGGCTCTCCCAGTCGGCGCGCCATTCGGCGAGCTTTTTGTTGAGCGATTCGCGCTCGGCCTGCCAGTCGTCGAGCGACAGCCATTCGATCTCGTTGCTGATGATCACCGGCGTCAGCCCCGGCTGCAGGTTCTTGGCGAGCGCGTCGAGGTCCTGGTTGGCGAGCACGACGCAGCCGTCGGAGGCCTTCGGCGGCCGCGAGAAGGTGTCGGACGGCGTGCCGTGCAGCCAGATGCCGTGGCCGTTGCGGCCCTGCCGCTTGTCCCACTCGTTCGGGTAGTTGATCGGGAAGGCGCCGCTGCCGTAGAAGTCGGTCAGCTTCTGTCGCGGCAGGCTGGTGGTGACGTGGTAGACGCCGACCGGCGTCTTCTTGTCGCCCTCGCGCACTTTCTCGGCGCCGAGCTTGCCGTGGCTGATGTAGTAGTCGGCGACGAAGCGCGGCCGGCCCTTGTCGTTCTCGTAGAGGTAGAGGCGCGCCTTCTGCGTGTCGACGACGACCGCGTGCTTCTGGTCCGGCTGCATCTGCAGCAGGTAGCGCGGCACGGCGTTGGCCGACGGCTTCTGGCGGTGGCCCTTGAGGCGGGCGACGGCCTCCTCGCGCAGGTCGGCGAGGCGGTCGGCCGGCGCGTTGGCGGCGTTGCCCAGCGTCGAGATCGGGCGCGTGCGGGCGAGCAGCAGGTCGCCCTTGATCAGGTGGCCGAGGCGGAAGTTGGGGTGCTGGCGCAGCAGCGACTCGGTCAGCTCGAGCGCCTTGTCGAGGCGGTTCTTCTCGATCTCCTGGTAGACGCGCATCAGCTGCGCTTCCGGGCCGGAATCCGAGTAGGTCTGCGGCAGCGCGCCCGAGCGGCCGGAAATGGAGAGCGCCGGGGCGACGGCAGCGATGGCCAGCAGCAGGCCACCGAAGGCGAGCCGCCTCATCAGCCGACGCGCTCCTGCTGGATCAGCCACTTGCTGCCGGCGCGGATCAGCACCAGGGTCTTGCCGGCGGACGAGCTGAGCGTCGCCGACTTGTAGTTCTGGCGGAACTTGACCGTCGCCTTGTTGCCGTCGACCGAGACCTTGAGGTCGTCGACGCTGACCTGGATCTTGCCCGGCTTGTCGATGCGCTGCTGGCGCTCGGCCTCCCAGGCCTTGCGCGGCATGCCGTTGGGCGTCTGGAAGTCGGGCGCGTAGTGCGCGAGGTAGGCCTTGACGTCCTTCTTCGACCAGGCGGCGGCCCAGCTCTGCACGGCGGCAGCCGCGTCCGCCTCGCCGGCGGCGGCGTCGTTCGCCGGCTTGGCCGGGGCGGCCGGTTTCTCCGCCGGCTTGTCGGCGGCCTTCGGGGCTTCCATGGGCCTCGCCGGCGTCACCGCCGCCGGGGAGACCGGGACGACGGTGGCGGCGGCCGGCTTCGGCGGTTCGGCCGCGGGCTTCGCCGGCTCGGCGGCGGCGACCTTGACCGGTTCGGCCGGTTTCGCAGCGGCGGCAGGCTTGCTGCCCGGGCGCACGTTGGTGCTGACCAGGTCGCGGATCAGCGACAGCTTGCCCTGTGCCGCGGCGTTGTTGGAATCCAGCTGCAGCGCCTTGTCGTAGGCCTGGCTGGCGAGCTTGGCATAGACGTCGCCGAGGTTCTCGTAGGCGATGGCGTAGGCCGGGTGCGTGCGGATCGCCATCTCCAGCGCGGTGCGCGCCTTGTCGTACTGCTTCTGCTGCGCGTAGAGCACGGCCAGGTTGTTGTACGGCTCGGGCAGCTCGGGATAATCCTCGGTGAGCTTGGTGAACACCGCGATGGCGTCGGCCGGGCGGTTCATCTCGGTCAGGATCAGGCCCTTCATGAAGCGGCCCTGCGCGTCGCGCGGCTTGCCGGCGATGTAGGCGTCGGTCTTCTCGAGCGCCTGCGGGTACTGGCCGGCCTTCATCAGCTTCTGGATGTCGGCGAGGTTGTCGGCTTGCGCGAGCGGGGCAGCGAGCCCGAGCGCGAGCGCAACGAGAATGGCCGGCAGGCGGGTGGTCTTGAGTCGGGTCGGAAGGCGGGTGGGCATCGATGTGGTATACTTCGCCGGGTTGGGTTGTGCGGTCTGGCTTTAACCGGCGAATTCTAACAAGAAGCGTCGCGAAACCCAAACGCCGGAACCGTCTTCCCCGCCCCATCTTTCCGGATATTTCCACGGCCCGCGGCTTCTCGTCGCGGAGCGCCCGAGCGAGCGCGCCAGATGCTGAAAATCTACAACACCCTGACCCGGGAAAAGCAGGATTTCGTCCCCATCGAGCCCGGCCGCGTGCGCATGTACGTCTGCGGCATGACGGTTTATGACTATTGCCACCTCGGCCATGCGCGCGTGCTGGTGGTCTTCGACATGGTGCAGCGCTGGTTGAAGGCCTCCGGCTTCGACGTCACCTACGTCCGCAATATCACCGACATTGATGACAAAATCATCAGGCGCGCGGTCGACAACGGCGAGACGATCGGCCAGCTGACCGAACGCTTCATCGCCTTCATGAACGAGGACGCCGCCGCGCTCGGCGTGCAGAAGCCGGACCACGAGCCGAAGGCGACCGAGTACGTGCCGCAGATGCTGGAGATGATCGGCCAGCTGGAGCGGAACGGGCTGGCCTACCAGGCGGCCGACGGCGACGTGAACTATTCGGTGCGCAAGTTCCCCGGCTACGGCAAGCTTTCCGGCAAGTCGCTCGACGACCTGCGTGCCGGCGAGCGCGTCGAGGTCGACTCGGCCAAGCAGGATCCGCTCGACTTCGTGCTGTGGAAGCACGCCAAGGAGGGCGAGCCGTTCTGGACCTCGCCCTGGGGCAACGGCCGCCCGGGCTGGCACATCGAGTGCTCGGCGATGAGCTCGCAGCTGCTCGGCCGGCATTTCGACATCCACGGCGGCGGCCAGGACCTGCAGTTCCCGCACCACGAGAACGAGATCGCGCAGTCCGAGGGGGCGCACGCCTGCACCTTCGTGAACTACTGGATGCACAACGGCTTCGTCCGCGTCGACGACGAGAAGATGTCGAAGTCGCTCGGCAACTTCTTCACTATCCGCGAGGTGCTGAAGAAGTACGACGCCGAGGTGGTGCGCTTCTTCATCCTGCGCGCGCACTACCGCAGCCCGCTGAACTATTCGGATGCGCACCTCGACGATGCGCGGCACGCACTGACCCGGCTGTACACGGCGCTCAAGGGCGATGCGGCGGCCGCCGCCGCGGTCGACTGGAACGAGGCGCACGCGCAGCGCTTCCGTGCCGCGCTCGACGACGACTTCAACACGCCGGAGGCGATCGCCGTGCTCTTCGACCTGGCGAGCGAGGTGAACCGCAGCCAGTCGGCGGCGCTTGCCGCGCAGCTGAAGGCGCTCGGCGGCGTGCTCGGCCTGCTCGGCCGCGACCCGCAGTCCTTCCTGCAGGCGGCCCCGGTCGCCGCCGGCGACCTGACGCCGGAGCGCATCGAGGCGCTGATCGCGGAGCGCGCGGCGGCGAAGAAGGCGAAGGACTTCGCCACCGCCGACCGCATCCGCAAGGAACTCACCGCCGCCGGCGTCGTGCTCGAGGACTCGGCGCAAGGCACCACCTGGCGGCGCGCCTGAGCAAGCGCGAAAGCGCTTGCGAAGAAGTACTCCCGGGGTGCGCCTGAGCAAGCGCGAAAGCGCTTGCGAAGAAGTACTCTCGGGGTGCGCCTGAGTAATGCGCTTAGCGCATTACGAAGAAGTACTCGTGGGGGGGCGCCTGAGCGCGCCTCATCGACGGCAGGCGGCGTCCGCCGCCCGCCGCTTCCTTTCCCTCAGTCGACGATGTTGCCCATCCCCGGCACGATCCGGATCACCCGGTTCTTGCCGCGGCGCTTGGCCTCGTAGGTGCCGCTGTCGGCGCGGGCGACGAAGTCGCGCGGCGTCTCGCCGGCAACGAAGGTGGTGACGCCGATGCTCGCCGTGCAGCACACGGTGCTGCCGTCGCCGGGCCGGATCTCGCTGCCGGCGAACATCGCGCGCACCCGCTCGGCGGCGGCGATCGCTTCGCCCATCTCGGTCTCCGGCAACAGTACGACGAACTCCTCGCCGCCGTAGCGGAAGGCTTGGTCGGTGCGGCGCAGGCAGGCGGTGATGCACTCGGCGAGGCGGATCAGCACCTGGTCGCCCTCGACGTGGCCGTAGCGGTCGTTGAACTGCTTGAAGTTGTCGATGTCCATCAGCATCAGCGCCAGCGGGTGCTGGTAGCGCTGGCAGCGGTCCATCTCCTCGCGCAGGCGCTGCGCGAAATGGCGGGCGTTGTAGAGGCCGGTCATGCCGTCGGTGATCGACAGCACGCGGTAGCGCTCCTCGCTCTGGCGCAGGTTCTCCTCGGCGCGTTTCTGCTCGGTGATGTCCTGCAGCGTCTCGATGGCGCCGACGATCTCGCCCTGCGCGTTGCGCAGCGGCGCCGCGGTGAAGTACAGCCAGCGGCCGCTGTTGCCGAAGTTGGCGAAGAAGTCCTGCGCCTCGTAGCCGCCCTCGACGATCTGCGAGCGGTGGAACTGCTTGTTCAGGTAGTAGCGCGACAGCTTCTCCTCGACCGCGCCGTCGACGACCAGGTCGGCGAGGCAGGGACGCTCGGCGGGGTAGAAGGCGCGCCACTGCTGGCGGGTGCCGATCACCTCGCTCGCCGGCACGCCGGTCAGCGCCGCGCAGGCGCGGTTCCAGTGGGTGACGCGGTGCGTCTGGTCGACGACGAAGGCGGCGACCGCCGAGCCGTCGATGATCTGCGCCAGCCGCCGCTCGCTTTCCTGGATGCGCTCCTCGGCCCGCTTGCGCTCGCTGATGTCGAGCAGCGTCTCGATCGCGCCGATCGTCCGTCCTTGCTCGTCGTGCAGCAGCGCCGCGGCGAAATGCAGCCAGCGCGGCCCGCCGTCGAGGTCGGGGAAGAAGTCCTCGACCTCGAAGGCGCCGTCGATGGTCGCCGATCGGCGGTAGCGGCCGTCGTAATAGCGGGCGATCTCTTCGTCGCCGGCGCCGTCGAGGACGAGGTCGGCGAGCACCGGGCGGTCCCGGCGGTACACCTCGTGCGCGAGGTCGCGGGCGCCGATCGCGCTGTCCGCGCTGCGGCCGAGGAGGATTTCGGCGGCACGGTTCCAGTGCGTGATGCGGTGCTCGCGGTCGATCACGAAGGTTGCCACCGAGCTGCACTGGATGATCTGACGCAGCAGCGTCTCGCGTTCGCCGAGCGCGACCTCCGCCCGTTTCTGCGCGGTGACGTCCTGCAGCGTCTCGATTGCGCCGACGACGTTGCCGTGGCTGTCGTGGAGCGGCGCCGCGGTGAAGAACAGCCAGCGGCCGCAGTCGCCGAAATTGGGGAAGAAGTCCTCGGCCTCGTAGGAGCCGGGGATCAGCGTCGAGCGCCGGTAGTCCTTGTCGCCGTAGTAGCGGTTGAAGCGCGACTCGATCGCGCCGTCGAGGACGAGGTCGGCCATGCACGGCCGCTTCTTCGCGTAGAACGCGCGCCACTGCTCGCTGGTGCCGATCACGTCCTCGGCGGCGATGCCGGTCATCGCCTCGCAGGCGCGGTTCCAGTGAGTGACGCGGTGCTGCTGGTCGATCACGAACATGGCGACCGACGAGCCATCGACGATCTGCGCCAGCCGGCGTTCGCTTTCGCGCAACTCGGCGTCCAGCTGCGCGCGTTCGCTCAGCGCGCGCCGCCGCGTCTGCAGCGCCGCCGCCTCGTCCGTCAGGCGCTCGGCCCAGTGGCCGGCTGCGTCGCGGACGATGAAGTCGTCGGCGCCGGCCTTGAGCAGGCTGACCGCGGTGTCGACCGACGCCGTCGCGCTCAGCACCAGCGTCGGCGGCAGGCGGCCGGAGGCGGCCAGTGCGCTATAGGCGCCGAGCAGCGCCTGCGCGTCGTCGCCGCAGATCAGTGCCAGGTCGAAGGCGGCGCCGGCGGCGTTCAGGTGGCGCAGCGCGGTCGTCACCGTCCGACAGCGCGTCGCCTTGCCGTCGCTGGTGATGGTGCGCGCCGCCCGGTCCAGGGTGTCGTCGGTGGGAGCGTCGAGTTCGAGCTGCAGGAGGCGCATGGCGTTGGCGGTGTGGTTGGACGGCGTTGCCGATCTTGCCATCAGGCCGGGGCGCGGGCAACGCCGGCCGGCAAGAAAAATCCCGCTGCCGCGGGATTCTTCGGGGGGCGTCGGCGGTTCAGCGCAGTACGCGGCCGCCGCTGCCGATCACTGTCAGGTCGACATACTTGGAGCCGCTGCGCTCGCTCGGCGAGAAATTGACGCGATAGCCGCCGACGTCGAGGTTGGACATGCCTTCCAGCGTCTGCACCAGTTTTTCGCGCGTGAGGTCCTTGCCGGTCTTGCGGATCGCCTCGACCAGCACCTTCGCGGTGATGTAGCCCTCGATGCCGTAGTACGAATAGTTGGTGTTCTTCTTCGCCTGCAGCAGGCGCTGGTATTCGCGCACCACCGGCGTCGTGTCGTTGAACGGATAGGGCATCACCTGCGAGATGCCGATGCCGCGCGCGTCGTTGCCGAGTTCCTTGGCCAGCAGGTCGGCGCCGACCGGCGACAGCGTCATGAACTGCGGGTTCTGGCCGGCCTTGCGCATGGCCTTGACGAAGGCGGCGGTCGGCTTGAACAGCGTGACCATCACCACCGCCTGCGGCGCCGCCTTGGCGATCGCCTTCACCGCCGCGTCGACGTCGAGCGAGTTGCGCTCGACGGTGCCGACCGCGGACGGCGTGACGTTGTGCTTTTTCAGCGCGGCGGTGACGCCCTCCAGGCCGGACAGGCCGAAGCCGTCGTTCTGGTAGAAGACGGCGATGTTCTTCAGCCCGAGCGAGACCAGCTGGCTGACGATGGCGTCGGTCTCGTCGGCGTAGCTGGCGCGGATGTTGAACATGTAGCGGTTGTTCGCGTTCTCGCGCGGCGAAACGCGGATCGTGCCGGCGCCGGAGATGGTGCCGACCAGTGGCACGCGGGCCGGGCCGAAGACGTCGTTCATCGCCTGCGTCGTCGGGCTCGAGCCGTAGTACTGCAGCAGCGCGAAGACGCCGTGCTCGTTGATCAGCTTGCGGGTGTTGGCGACCGTACGCTCGGTTTCGTAGCCGTCGTCGAGGGCGATCAGTTCGAGCTTGCGGCCGTTGACGCCGCCGGTCCTGTTGAGGTGCTCGAAGTAGGCGCCGATGGCTTCCTTCATTTCCAGGCCGTAGGCGCCGTTCGGGCCGCTGAACGGCGACGACATGCCGATCGTGACCGTGCTGTCGGTGACGCCGACTTCCGCGGCGACAGCGGCGGTGGCGCACAGCCAGCCCGCCAGCGCGAACCGTGCCGCCTTGCGCAACAAGCTCATCGTGGTATCTCCTCTCCCTAGTCTGTAGACGAGCGCTACAGTTCTGTCAGCAATAGAGGATGACCCGGCAAGCTGACACGGGTCTTACAGGGGGGCGGCGGCCGGGCTGCCCCGGGCGCCGCGCGGGCTCAGGCGCCCTCCAGGAGGGGCTTCTTCGCGAAGGGCTGGCGCCCTCCGCTCAGGTGCACCCCGGGAGTACTTCTTCGCGAAGGGCTGGTGCCCTTCGCTCAGGCGCACCCCGGGAGTACTTCTTGGCGAGGGCTCGCGCCCTTCGCTCAGGCGGCGCTGAAGAAGTCGCGGACGCGGTCCATCCACGACTTGGCGCGCGGGTTGTGCCTGCCGCCGCCGTCGCGGTTGCTGATCTCCTCGAGCTCGCGCAGGAGCTCGCGCTGGCGCTCGGTGAGGTTGATCGGCGTCTCCACCGCGACGTGGCACATCAGGTCGCCGTGCGTGCTGCTGCGCACGCCCTTGATGCCCTTGCCGCGCAGACGGAAGACCTTGCCGCTCTGCGTTTCCGGCGGAATCTTGATCTTCGCCACGCCGTCGAGCGTGGTGATCTCGATCTCGCCGCCGAGCGCCGCGGTGGTGAAGCTGATCGGCATCTCGCAGTGCAGGTCGTTGTGCTCGCGCTGGAAGACCGGGTGCGGCTTGAGGTGGATCTGGACGTAGAGGTCGCCCGGCGGGCCGCCGTTGACGCCGTGCTCGCCCTCGCCGGAGAGGCGGATGCGGTCGCCCTCGTCGACCCCGGCCGGGATCTTCACCGCCAGCGTCTTGTGCTGCTTGATGCGGCCGGCGCCGTGGCACTCGGTGCACGGCTCGGGGATGATGCGGCCGGTGCCGTGGCACTTCGGGCAGGTCTGCTGGATCGAGAAGAAACCCTGCTGCAGCCGCACCTGGCCGGAGCCGGAGCAGGTCGGGCAGGTCTTCGGCTGCGTGCCGGGCTTGGCGCCCGAGCCGTGGCAGCGCTCGCATTCCTCCATCGTCGGGATGCGGATCTTGGTCTCGGTGCCGAAGGCCGCCTGCTCGAGCGTGATCTCGAGGTTGTAGCGCAGGTCGGCGCCGCGGTAGATGTTCGAACGACCGTGGCCGCCGCCGCCGCGGCCGCCGAAGATCTCGTCGAAGATGCCGCCGAAGGCGTCGGCGAAGCCGCCCATGCCGGCGCCGCCGAAGCCGCCGCCCATGCCGGCCTGCGGGTCGACGCCGGCGTGGCCATACTGGTCGTAGGCGGCGCGCTTCTGCGGGTCGGACAGGATTTCGTAGGCTTCCTTGGCTTCCTTGAACTGCTCCTCGGCCTTCGGGTTGTCCGGATTGCGGTCCGGATGGAACTTCATGGCCAGCTTGCGGTAGGCCTTCTTGATCTCGTCGTCGGCGGCGTCGCGGTTGACGCCGAGGACTTCGTAAAAGTCGCGTTTGGACATGGGGGCAGGGGCTAGGGACTCGGGGTGAGGGGCTGGAAAATGCGACGCGGCCGGCGGCCAGGGGGCGATTCTACTCGCCCCCGGCCGCCGGCCCCTGGTTCCTTACTTCTTGTCCTTGACCTCGGTGAACTCGGCATCGACGACGTCGCCGTCGTCCTTCTTCGCCTGCTGGCCGCCGCCCGCCTGGGCGCCGGCTTCGGCGCCGCCGGCCTGCGCCTGCTGCTGCGCGTACATCTTCTCGCCCAGCTTCTGCGCGGCCTGCGACAGCGCCTCGCTCTTCGCCTTGATGAGCTCGAGGTCGTTGCCGCGGATGGCGTCCTCGGCTTCCTTGACGGCGGCTTCGATCTTCGCCTTCTCGTCGTCGGCGAGCTCCTTGCCGTATTCGGTCAGCGACTTCTTGACCATGTGGATCATGCCGTCGGCGCCGTTGCGGGCATCGGCGAGCTCGTGCGCCTTCTTGTCCTCTTCGGCGTGCAGCTCGGCATCCTTGACCATGCGCTGGATCTCCTCTTCCGAGAGACCCGAGTTGGCCTTGATGGTGATCTTGTTTTCCTTGCCGGTGGCCTTGTCCTTGGCCGTCACGTGCATGATGCCGTTGGCGTCGATGTCGAAGATGACCTCGATCTGCGGCATGCCGCGCGGGGCCGGCGGGATGCCTTCGAGGTTGAACTGGCCGAGGCTCTTGTTGCCGGCCGACATCTCGCGCTCGCCCTGAAGCACGTGGATGGTCACCGCCGACTGGTTGTCGTCGGCGGTCGAGAACACCTGCGAGGCCTTGGTCGGGATCGTCGTGTTCTTCTGGATCAGCTTGGTCATGACGCCGCCCAGCGTCTCGATGCCGAGCGACAGCGGGGTGACGTCGAGCAGCAGCACGTCCTTCACTTCGCCCTGCAGCACGCCGCCCTGGATCGCGGCGCCGACGGCGACCGCCTCGTCCGGGTTCACGTCCTTGCGCGGCTCCTGGCCGAAGACTTCCTTGACCTTGTCCTGGACCTTCGGCATCCGCGTCTGGCCGCCGACCAGGATCACGTCGTCGATGTCGCCGACCTTGCAGCCGGCATCCTTCAGCGCGGTCAGGCAGGGGGCGACGGTGCGCTCGATCAGCTCGTCGACCAGCGACTCGAACTTGGCGCGGGTGATCTTCATCGCCAGGTGCTTCGGACCCGAGGCGTCGGCGGTGATGTAGGGCAGGTTGATCTCGGTCTGCTGCGACGACGAGAGCTCGATCTTGGCCTTCTCGGCCGCTTCCTTCAGGCGCTGCAGCGCGAGCACGTCCTTCTTCAGATCGACGCCGGATTCCTTCTTGAATTCGTCGATGATGTAGTCGATCAGGCGCTGGTCGAAGTCCTCGCCGCCGAGGAAGGTGTCGCCGTTGGTGGCCAGCACTTCGAACTGGTGCTCGCCGTCGATCTCGGCGATCTCGATGATCGAGATGTCGAAGGTGCCGCCGCCGAGGTCATAGACGGCGATCTTCTTGTCGCCCTGCTTCTTGTCCATGCCGAAGGCCAGTGCCGCCGCGGTCGGCTCGTTGATGATGCGCTTCACTTCGAGGCCGGCGATGCGGCCGGCGTCCTTGGTCGCCTGGCGCTGGCTGTCGTTGAAGTAGGCGGGGACGGTGATCACCGCTTCGGTGACTTCCTCGCCGAGGTAGTCCTCGGCGGTCTTCTTCATCTTGCGCAGCACTTCGGCGGAGACCTGCGGCGGCGCGATCTTCTTGTCGCGCACCTCGACCCAGGCGTCGCCGTTGTCGGCCTTGACGATCTTGTAGGGCATCAGGGCGATGTCCTTCTGCACTTCCTTTTCCTCGAAGCGGCGGCCGATCAGGCGCTTCACCGCGTAGAGGGTGTTCTTCGGGTTGGTGACCGCCTGGCGCTTGGCCGGCGCGCCGCACAGGATCTCGCCGTCCTCGGAGTAGCCGATGATCGACGGCGTCGTGCGCGCGCCTTCCGAGTTCTCGATGACCTTCGGCTGGCCGCCTTCCATGATGGCGACGCAGGAGTTGGTGGTGCCGAGGTCGATGCCGATGATCTTGCCCATTGCTTTTTTCCTTTCGAGAGAATGTCTTGCGATGTCACCCAAGTGGGGGTGGCATCAGTGATTTCAATGCCGGATCAGCTGTCCTTGGCCTTGGCGACGGCCACCATCGCCGGCCGCAGCGTGCGCTCGGCGATCAGGTAGCCCTTCTGGAAGACCTGGACGACGGTGTTGGCCGGCTGCTCGGCGTCGATCATCGCCATTGCCTGGTGCTTGTGCGGGTCGAACTTCTCGCCGACCGGGTTCAGCTCGACGATCGCGGCCTTGTCGAAGGCGGCGACGAGGTTCTTCAGCGTCATCTCGACGCCGGCGCGCAGGCTGTCCGGGTTGGGGTCGGCGAGCGCCATTTCGAGCGTGTCCTTGACCGCCAGCAGGTCGCCGGCGAACTTCTCGACGGCGAACTTGTGCGCCTTGGCGATGTCTTCCTGGGCGCGGCGGCGGGTGTTTTCGGTCTCGGCCTTGGCACGCAGCCAGGCGTCATGGTGTTCCTCGGCGCGCAGTTCGGCCTGGCGCAGCAGCTCTTCCAGGCTGGGGGTGCTGTCTGCCGCCGCGGCAGCGGCCGGGGCGACCTCCTGGGCGGTTTCCGGGGTGTCGGCGTCCGGCAGCAGGGGGTCCTGGGGCGTGGTCGGTTCTTGCATTTGGCGCCTATCGGGATCGGGTTTTCGTTGAAAGTTGCCTATAGCTTGGGGCGGTGCGCGGGCTTTCAAGAGGCGGATGAATTTTTTTTGCTTTGCGCTGCCGGCGATCCTGCTAGGATTGAATTCATGACGGAGCGCATCGGCAAATACGAGGTCCAGCGAACCCTCGGCAAAGGGGCGACGGCGACCGTCTATCTGTGCCGCGACCCCGATGCCGGGCGCGAGGTGGCGGTCAAGGTGATCCGGCTGGACAGCGACAACGCCGCGATGTCGCGGCGGCTGCTCAAGCTGTTCAACACCGAGGGCGGCGTCGGCCGGCGCCTCGAGCACCCGAACATCGTCCGCGTCTACGACGCGATGATCGAGAGCGAGCGTGCCTACCTGGTCATGGAGTACGTCGACGGCACGCCGCTCGACCAGTTCGTCTCGATCAGCAAGCTGCTGCCGCTGCACCGCGTCATCGGCATCGTCTTCAAGTGCGCGCTGGCGCTCGACTACGCCTACCGGCAGGGGGTCATCCACCGCGACATCAAGCCGGCCAACATCCTCGTCACTGCCGACGACGAGCCGAAGATCACCGATTTCGGCCTGTCGCTCAACCTGCAGCGGGAGGAGGGGGGCAATTCGACCTTCATCATGGGCGTCGGCTCGCCGGCCTACATGTCGCCGGAGCAGATCAAGGCCTATCCGCTCAACCAGAAGACCGACCTCTACTCGCTCGGCGTCGTCCTCTTCCAGCTCTTGACCGGCCGCCTGCCGTTCCGCGCCAACAACCCGGCGACGCTGGTCTACCGCATCATCAACCAGGACACGCCGTCGATCTGCGCGCTCAACCCGAATCTACCGCCGGGGCTCGACCCGATCCTGAAGAAGGCGCTCGAGAAGGATCTCTACAACCGCTACAAGAACGGCGCCGAGTTCGCCAAGGACCTCTCCGCGGTGCGCTACCAGATCCTCGAGGAGCACGAGACGCAGGAGGATACCGAGCATTTCCGGATGCTGCGCGAGTTGCCGTTCTTCGCCGATTTCGAGGACATCGAGATCTGGGAGGTGCTGCGCATCTGCGTCTGGCGCGAGATCGCGGCGAAGGTGATGCTGATGCAGGAAGGCGACGAGAGTCGCCATTTCGGCATCATCGTCAAGGGCTATGCCGAGGTGTCGGCGGACGGGCGGGCGATCTGCCGCCTGGGCGAGGGCGAGGTGGTCGGCGAGATGGCCTACCTGCACCCGAAGAACCACAAGCGGCGGGCGAGCGTGGTGACGCTGGAGCCGACGCTGTTCCTCGAGGTCAATCCGGCGGCGCTCGGGCTGAGCTCGGAGGAGGTCCAGGAGCGCTTCCACAAGGCGCTGATCGAGCGCGTCCTCGACCGCCTCGCCGAGGCCGACCGCATCCTGTCGCAGCAGGGGCAGCGTGCGGTCAGCGCCGAATCGTCGGCGCCGTTCGCCGCCGGCAAGTTCGACCTCGAACTGCTACCCTGATCGGGGCCGAAGCCGCCGCCGGCCCGGGCGGCGCTCACACCTTGAAGCGTCCGACCGTCGACTGCAGTCCCTGCGCCAGCGACTCCAGCGCCGCCGCGGCGCTCGCCGTCTGCTCCACCGCGCGGTTGTTCTCCTGCGCCCGCGAGGCGATCGCCTCGATGCTGTCGGCGACGCTGCGGCTGGTCTGCCGCTGCGCGTCGGTGGCGCGGGCGATCGCGTCCAGCCCGTCGCCGACCGCGCTGACCGAGCCGTTGGTCGCCTGTAGGATGTCGGCGACCGAGCCGATCGTTCCCTGGCTGGCGTCGATGTGCTGCAGCCCGTCGTGGATCGCCTGGTGCACGGTTGCCGCCTGCCCGGACAGGGTGGCGGTGATGCGGTCGATCTCCTGTGCCGACAGCGCCGATTTCTCGGCCAGCTTCCGCACCTCGTCGGCGACGACGGCGAAGCCGCGGCCGGCCTCGCCGGCTCGCGCCGCCTCGATCGCGGCGTTGAGCGCGAGCAGGTTGGTCTGCTCGGCGATGGCCTTGACCTCCTGCGTCATCTTGCCGATCGCCTCGGTGCTGCGCACGAATTCGTCGACCGTGTCGGCGGTGAGCCGCACCGTCTGCCCGACCTCGGACATCTCGCGCAGCAGGCGGGCTAGGCTGGCGCTGCCTTCTCCGGCGCGGCGCAGGCTTTCCTGCGACTGGTGGTTGACGCGGTCGGCGTTCTCGGCGATCGCGGTGATGCTCTGCAGCATCGATTCGACCGCGTCGGCGGCCTGCGCCGCCTGCCCGTTCTGCCGGTGCGAGGCATCGGTGACCTGGCGCGACGCGGCCGACAGTTCGTGCGCCTGCGCCGACACGTGGCGCGCCGAATCGCTGACCTGACGGACCAGGCGGCAGAAGTTCTCCATCATCTCGTTGAAGATCGCCGCGGCCTGGCCGATCTCGTCGCGGCCCTTGACCGGCAGCCGCCGCGTGAGGTCCCCCTCGCCGCGGGCGATGTCGGCCAGCCCGTCGGTCAGCTGCTGCAGCGGCTCGGTGACGAAATGGCGGGTCAGCAGCCAGATCACCGCCAGCAGCAGCACGCTGACGCCGGCGGCGGCGGCCGAGATCTTCAGGCGGAAGCTGGCGACCTCGTCCTCCACCTCGTCCAGCGAGACCTTCATGCTGACGACGCCGAGGACGGTACCCTCGGGCACCTGATGGCACGCCAGACAGTCCTTGCCGAGGTAGTCCTTCGCCGCCTTGGTCGGCGTGACCACGCGCAGGAAGGAGCTGTCGCCGGCGCGGTCGGCCTGCACGTAGGGCCGGCCGGAGACCATCACCTGCTGCTCGACGGCGTCGAGCTGGCGGTTCGACTTGGTGTCGGGGCCGTACAGCTTGACCACCGCCTCCGAGCGCGCGACGTGCAGGTCCTTGATGATCGACAGCTGCTTGATCTGGTCGAGGAAGACCTCGCGCTGGCCGACGGTGCCGGTGATCATCATCCCGGTCAGGCCGGCCATCGTCATCTCGTGGATGCTGCCGGCGAATGCCTGCGCCTGGCGGATGGCGGTCTCGCGGTTGACGGCGCTTTCCCAGGCGATCATGCCGGTCCACACGACGACCAGCACGAGCCAGATCGCTGCGGTCAGCCGCAGCCAGATTTTCCAGTTGGACATTGAAGCGGGCCTCCCTATGCCCGTCGTTGTCGTTGCGGCCCGGTTCTGCGCCCGGTGCCGCGCCTGAGGACGCCGACCCGCGGGGGCGGGGTCAGACGCTCAGGTCGATCTGCTGGATTGTGCCAGCGCCGCCGCTTTCGTGCAAAAAGACGCCGCTCGTGCGCACCTGGCCGAGGCTGTCGTTGCCGGCGTCGCGCAGCGCGAACGGCGTCGCCACGCGGGCCAGCGCGATCGCCCCGACGTCCGCCTGCGGCAGGGTTTTCAGCTCGCCGCCGCCGGTCGCATCCGGCGTCCACACGCGCAGCTGCGCATAGACGGCGTCGGCCTCGTCGATCCAGCCGTTGCCGTCGCCGTCGAAGGCGGCGAGGTCGGCGAAGCCGTCGCCGCTCTGTGCGCCGAACAGCTCGCGGCCGTCGTTGATGCGGCCGTCGCCGTTGCGGTCGAGCGCGAGGAAGCCGCTGCCGCCGGCAAGCCGGTTGATGCTGTCGGCGCTGCCGTCGGCGTCGAGGTCGAAGCTGAAGCGCTGCTCGCTCAACTGCGCGGCGCTGCCGGCGAAATTGACGACCAGCGGGTCCTTCTGCGGGCGGGCGGCGTCGCCGAGGCGCAGGCTGACGTTGCTTTCCTCGTAGTAGCTGCGCGACATCGCGAGATCGACCTTGAACGCGATCTCGCGGCCGTCGGCGGTGCGCACGATGCCGCTCGCCGCGAAGGTGGTCAGCTCGCTTTCGCGGTACGACTCGTGGTAGTCGTACTCGACGCCGAAGCCCTCCGGGCGGGACGGCGGTGCGGCGTTGGCGGCGCCGGTCGCGGTCGCCTCCGGCAGTTCGCCGTCGCGGCGCGGCGCGAGCTCGTGGGCGTCGAAGACGTGCGCCTCCTTGCCGGTCAGTATCCGGATCATTTCCCGCAGCAGGAGCAGGCGCGGGTCGTTCTCGGCGGCCTCGAGCGCCTCGTCGATGGCCTCGGCCTCACCCGACTGCGCGGCGCGGCCGGCGTCCGAGATCGTCACCTGCTCGCCGGGCGGGCGGCTGCGGCCGCCGCCCTCGACCTCGGGGCGGCGCTCGCCGACCCACATGCGCAGGGATTCGCGGACTTCGCGGTGCTGTTGCGATGCATGGGTCGTCGCCATCTGCATCTCGGCGCTGGTAATTCTCATGGTGGCCTTCCGGGGGGTGGATGGCCTGTTAACGGCAGCTTGCGGCGGCGGGTTGAGTCTACCCGGAGGTCAGTTTCGATGCGGGTTTCCGGCCGAAATCGCGTGCCGACGCCCGGCTGGCGGGCGCCTAATTATTGTGCGGCCCGCCGGGCGGGGCCGGCGAGGCTAGACCGTCGCGCCGAGCGCCTTGGCGCGCGTCGCCGACAGCCCGAGCGCGGTGGCGTCGGCCGCCTCGCGCGTCGGCCAGCCGCCGAGCTGCGCCTCGACCAGCGCGGCGAGCGCGGCGATCCAGTCGTCGCGCTCGTTGAGCGCCGGGATGTAGTGGTATTCCTTGCCGCCGGCGGCGAGGAAATCGGACTTGCCTTCGATCGCGATCTCCTCCAGCGTCTCCAGGCAGTCGCCGACGAAGCCGGGGCAGATCACGTCGACGCGGCGCACCCCCTCGCGGGCGAGCGCCTGCAAGGTCGGCGCGGTGTAGGGCTGCAGCCATTCGGCGCGGCCGAAGCGCGACTGGAACGTGATGCGGTACTGGTCGGGGCGCAGCGCCAGCGCCTCGGCGAGCAGGCGGCCGGTCTTCTGGCATTCGCAGTGGTAGGGGTCGCCCTTGTCCAGCGTGAAGCGCGGCACGCCGTGGAAGCTCATCAGCAGCCGGTAGCCGTCGTCCGGCCGGCCGTTCCGCATCCAGTGCTCGCGGATGCCGGCGGCGAGCGCGGCGATGTAGCCGGGGTCGTCGCAGAAGCTCCGCAGCACGCGTAGCTCGGGCTGGTTGCGCGTCGTCGTCAGCCAGCGGTAGGCCGCGTCGAACGCGGTGGCGCTGGTGCTGGCGGCGTACTGCGGATAGAGCGGAACCAGCAGGAAGCGCGTGCAGCCCTCGGCCTTCAGCCGGGCGAGCGTCGCCGGGATCGACGGCTGGCCGTAGCGCATCGCATAGTCGACGACCAGGTTGCGGTGCCCGGCGGCACCGAGGCGGCCCTTGAGCAGCTTGGTCTGGCGCTCGGTATGCACCTTCAGCGGCGAGCCTTCCGGGGTCCATACCGTCGCGTACTTTTCGGCGGACTTCGCCGGCCGCGTGTTGAGGATGACGCCGTTCAGGATCGGCCACCACACGGCGCGCGGAATCTCGACGACGCGCGGGTCGGACAGGAACTCGCGCAGGTAGGTCTTCAGCGCGGCCGGCGTCGGCGCCTCCGGCGTGCCGAGGTTGATCAGGACGACGGCGGTACGGGCCGGGGCGCCGTGGCGCCAGGCCGGCTCGGACAGGAATGGGCTCATCAGGAGTTCGCCTGGTAGGTGAGGGCGGAGGAGAGCAGGCGGGCGGTGATGTCGACGATCGGGATGACGCGCTCGTAGGCCATGCGCGTCGGGCCGATCACGCCGACCGAGCCGACCACCTGGCCGTTGACGGTGTAGGGGGCGGTGACGACGCTGCATTCGTCGAGCGGGGCGAGCCCCGATTCGCCGCCGATGAAGATTTGCACGCCGTCGGCGTTGCTCGACACGTCGAGCAGCTGCGCCAGCCCGGCGCGCTGCTCGAAGAGGTCGAACAGCTCGCGCAGGCGCTTCATGTTGGTCGAGAACTCCTCGACCTCGAGCAGGTTCTTCTCGCCGGAGATCACGCACGGCGCCTCGTTCGCCGACAGCGCCTCGTCGCTGGCGGCGAGCGCCGCGGCCATCAGCGACTGCAGGTCGCTGCGCAGCTGGCGCAGCTCGTCCTGCAGGCGGGCGCGGATCTGCGCGAAGTCCAGCCCGGCGAAGTGCTCGTTCAGCGTGTTCGCCGCCGTCGTCAGCTCGGCCGCGGAATAGGCGCGCTCGGTGAACAGGATGCGGTTCTGCACGTCGCCGTCGGCGGTGACGATGATCAGCAGGATGCGCTTCTCGGAGAGGCCGACGAATTCCAGCTGGCGGATGCGCGGACTCTGCCGCCGCGGCGCGGCGACGATGCCGGCGAAGTGGGTCAGCCCGGACAGCAGGCTGGAGGCGCTGCTGATCAGCTGCTGCGGCTGCGTCGGGTGCAGCAGGCCCTCGATCTGCTCGATGCTGGCCTGTTCCAGTGGCATCACCGTCAGGAGGCTGTCGACGAACAGGCGGTAGCCGCGCGGCGTCGGCACGCGGCCGGCCGAGGTGTGCGGGCTGGCGATGAAGCCGGCGTCCTCGAGGTCGGCCATCACGTTGCGCACGGTGGCCGGCGACAGGTCGAGGCCGGAATACTTCGACAGCGCGCGCGAGCCGACCGGCTCGCCTTCGGCGATGTACCGTTCGACCAGGGTCTTCAGCAGGATGCGGGCGCGTTCGTCGAGCATGGTCCGGGATTCTACAAAACAACGTCGCGCTAAGCCATGTGCGACCGCGAGCGGGGCGGCATCGGCGAGTGACTGGCGTCGGGGCGTATGGAATAATCCGGACCATGAATCAGCCCTACGGTTCCCGCAACCTGCCGCGCACGATCGCGCTCATCGGCCGTTACCAGAGTCCGGAAATCGCCGAGTCGTTGCGCCTGCTCGCCCGCTACCTCCGCGAGCGCGGCGTCACCGTGCTCGTCGAGGAGGAAACGGCGGCCAACATCGGCAAGCTGGCCGGCGACGAGCACTGGGTGCCGGGCAGCTTCGAGGCGATCGGTGCCAGCGTCGACGTCGCCATCGTCCTCGGCGGCGACGGCACGATGCTCAACGCCGCGCGCCGGCTGGCGCGCTACAAGGTGCCGCTGGCCGGCGTGAACCAGGGGCGGCTCGGCTTCATGACCGACATCGCGCGCGACGACATGCTGACCTGCATGGAGGATCTGCTCGACGGCCGCTTCGTCAGCGAAACGCGGATGATGCTCGACGCCGAGGTGCTGCGCGACGGCCGCGAGCTGGCGTCGAACATCGCGCTGAACGACGTGGTGATGGACAAGGGCGCGATCGGCCGCATGATCGAGTTCGAGCTCTACATCGACGGCGAGTTCATCTACAACCTGCGCGCCGACGGCCTGATCGTGTCCACGCCGACCGGCTCCACCGCCTACTCGCTGTCGGCCAACGGCCCGATCCTGCACCCGCAGGTCGCCGGCATCGCGCTGGTGCCGCTCTGCCCGCACGCGCTGACCAACCGCCCGATCCTGGTCGGTGACCAGGCCGACATCGAGCTGCGCATCACGCACGCCACCGACTGCCGCGTGCACTTCGACGGCCAGCTGACGGTCGACCTGGTGCGCGGCGACGCCGTCCGCCTGCACCGCTCGCAATACTCGATCTGCTTCCTGCACCCGCCCGGCTACAGCTACTTCGCGATGCTGCGGCAGAAGCTGCAGTGGAGCGCGCGCCCGAAAGGCACCTGAGGTGAAACGACCCCCACGCTCGACGTTCGCCAAGGGCTTCCCGTTGCGGGAAGCCCGTTCGGCTGGCGCGGCGCCATGCGCCGCGAATTCCCAACCTCACCCCCCCACGGGGGCGCAGGTCTCCCTTGGGGCGGCCCGGCAGGAGACCTGACCCATGCTGCAGCACCTCGCCATCCGGGATTTCGTCATCGTCGACCGGCTCGAACTCGACTTCGCCGCCGGCTTCGGTGCGCTCACCGGCGAAACCGGCGCCGGCAAGTCGATCCTCGTCGATGCGCTGGCCTTCGTCCTCGGCGAACGCGCCGATGCCGGCCTGATCCGCAGCGGCTGCGAACGCGCCGAGGTCTCCGCCGAATTCGCCGCCGCAGGCATTGCCGGTGCCGTCGCCTGGCTGCAGGAGCAGGCGCTCGACGGCGACGACGGCCTGATCCTGCGCCGCACGGTGGACGCCGGCGGCCGCTCGCGCGCCTGGATCAACGGCTCGCCGGCGACGGTGCAGCAGCTGCGCGAAATCTCCGAATGGCTGGTCGACATCCACGGCCAGCACGCGCACCAGTCGCTGCTGCGCAGCGAGGCGCAGCGCAACCTGCTCGACGCGCACGCCGGCCTCGCCGGGGCGGCGGCCGAGGTCGGCCAGGCCTGGCGCGGCTGGCGCGAAGCGCAGTCGCTGCTGGACGCCGCGGCGAACGGCGCCGAGGCGCTGCAGCGCGAGCGCGACGAGCTGGCCTGGCAAGTGCAGGAAATCGAGGGCCTCGCCGATGGCGAGCCGTTCTCGGCCACCGGCTGGGACGCGCTGAACGCCGAGCACCGGCGGCTCGGCTACGCGGCCGGACTGATCGAGGGCGTGCAGTTCGCGCTGGCGCAGCTTGCCGACGGCGACGCCGCGGCGGAGGCGCAGGTCGATCGCGTCGCCGCCCGCCTCGACGGGCTGGCCGGCTACGATCCGGCGCTGGCCGAGGTGGCGCAGCTGGTGCAGTCGGCGCAGGCCGAACTCGCCGAGGCGGTGTCGGCGCTGCGCCGCTACGCCGACCGCGCCGAACTCGATCCCGGCCGGCTGGCCGAGGTCGAGCGGCGGATCGAGGCGGTGCTGGCCTGCGCGCGCAAGCTGCGGGTCGCGCCGGAGGCCCTGCCGGAACGCCTGGCCGAGGCGCGCGCGCGCCTGGCCGAGCTCGGCGAAAGCTCCGACATGGCGGCGCTGGCAGCGCGCGTCGCCGCCGCACGGCAGGACTACGAGCGCCTCGCCGGCAAGCTGTCGGCGGCGCGCGGCAAGGCGGCGAAGAAGCTGTCCGAGGAAGTGAGCCGGATCATGCAGCAGCTGGCGCTGGCCGGCGGCCGCTTCGAGGCGGCGCTGCTGCCGGTGGCCGGCGGCGCCGCCTACGGGCTGGAGCAGGTCGAGTTCCGCGTCTCCGGGCTGGCCGGCGGCGAGGCGCGGCCGCTGGCGAAGGTCGTCTCCGGCGGCGAGCTGTCGCGCATCAGCCTGGCGATCCAGGTGGTGACCAGCCGCGCCGCGGCGGTGCCGACGCTGATCTTCGACGAGGTCGATGTCGGCATCGGCGGCGGCGTCGCCGAGGTCGTCGGCCGCCTGCTCGGTGAGCTCGGCCGCGACCGCCAGGTGCTGTGCGTCACCCACCTGCCGCAGGTGGCGGCGCGCGCGGCTTGGCAGTGGCAGGTGGCGAAGGAGAAGGATGTCGCCGGCAGCCGCGTCACCAGCCGCGTCACGCCGCTCGATGCCGGCGGCCGCGTCGAGGAGATCGCGCGCATGCTCGGCGGCGTCGAGATCACGCCGATCACCCGCCAGCACGCGCAGGAGATGCTGGCCGCCGAATGAGGTGGCGGCGTCAGGCGACGCGGGCGAGGGTCAGCACGCCGGTGGCGGCGAACAAGGTCGCCGCCGTCCAGCGGATGGTGCGCAGCGGCAGGCGGTGCGCCAGCTTCTCGCCGACCAGTACCGCCGGAATGTTGGCGGCGAGCATGCCGATCGTGGTGCCGAGGACTACCCAGGCCAGCGCGTCGAACTTGGCGGCCAGCGCGATCGTCGCGAACTGCGTCTTGTCGCCCATCTCGGCGAGGAAGAAGGCGATCGTCGTGGTCACGAAGGCGCCGGCGTGCGTCGATTTTGGCGCCTCGTCCTCGTCGAGTTCGTCCGGCTTCAGCGTCCACAGGCTGAAGGCGATGAACACCGCGCCCGTCGCCCAGCGCAGCGCGTCCGGCGACAGCAGCGAGCCGATCCAGGTCCCGACCCAGCCGGCCAGCGCATGGTTGGCCAGCGTCGCGGCGAGGATGCCGGCGATGATCGCCCACGGGCGGCGCAGGCGGGCGGCGAGAACGAAGGAGAGCAGTTGCGTCTTGTCGCCGATTTCGGCGAGCGCGACGAGCAGCGTCGAGGCGAGGAAGGCGTCCATGGGCTGACAGCACCGTCGCCGGTGCTCCGCGGAAAAGGGTCGTGGGGGGTCAGCCGGCGGGTGTCTTGCCGCCCTTGCCGCGGTTCGGGCAATCGGCCTTGGTGCACTCGGCGTAGAGGTAGAGCGCGTGCTCGTGGATCGCGAAGCCGCGCTCCTTGGCGATCTTGGCCTGCCGCCGCTCGATTTCCGGGTCGCAGAACTCCTCGACCTTGCCGCAGTTGATGCAGACCAGGTGGTCGTGGTGGTGGCCGGCGTTCAGCTCGAACACCGCCTTGCCCGATTCGAAGTGGTGCCGCTCGAGCAGCCCGGCCTGCTCGAATTGCGTCAGCACGCGGTAGACGGTGGCCAGGCCGATGTCCATGCCCTCGGCGAGCAGCATGCGGTAGACGTCCTCCGCGGTCAGATGGCGGACGTCGGTGTTCTCGAACAGTTCGAGGATTTTCAGTCGGGGGAAGGTGGCCTTGAGGCCGATGCTCTTCAGGCTGTCGGGGTTGCTCATCGCGTGTTCGGCTCGGCGGAGCGCGGGTGGTTTTCGGTTATGATATACCGCTTGGCGGGGCTTTGCGACATGAGCACCCGCCGCAGACGGCGGGCGCGGGCGGCGGGGAGGCCGGACGGAGCCTACGCAGCCGGTGCCTCCCCGGATCCTTTTGACTGCATCGTTACGCATGATTTCATCGAGATTTTTCGTCGCCTTCGCGGCCATGCTGCTGCTCGGTGCCTGCTCCAACGTGCCGCGCATCGTCACCGAGTACCGCATCGACGTGCAGCAGGGCAACGTGCTGACGCAGGACATGGTCTCGCAGCTGCGCCCCGGGCTGACGCGCGACCAGGTCCGCTTCGTCCTCGGCACGCCGCTGCTCGTCGACATGTTCCACGCCGACCGTTGGGACTACGTCTATAGCCTGCAGAAGGGGCGCACCAAGGAAATCGAGCGGCGGCGCTTCACCGTCTTCTTCGACGGCGACGGCAAGCTCTACCGCGTCGCCGGCGACGTCGTCGCCGACCAGAATGCCGGCAGCGAGACGGTGCCGGAAGAGAAGTCGCGAGTCATCGATCTCGGGTCGATTTCCGCCGACACGCCGATGCCGCCGCCGGAGGAAAAGGGTTTCTTCGGCCGGATGATGGAAAAAGTGGGTTTTTGAGGTGAGTGCCTGAAATGAGCGGTGTGCGTGTTGCAGTGGTGGGCGCCAACGGGCGCATGGGGCGGATGCTGATCGAGGCGACGCTGAAGGATGGCGAGGCCTCGCTGGCGGCGGCCTTCGACCGTCCGGGCAGCCCGGCGGTCGGGCGCAACGCCGGCGAACTGGTCGGCCTGCCGAGCGAGGTCGTCGTCAGCGACGATTTCGCCGGCCAGATCGCCCGCGCCGACTGCCTGATCGACTTCACCCGTCCCGAAGGGACCCTCGAGCATTTGCGCACCTGCCGCGACCAGGGCGTCGGCATGGTGATCGGCACCACCGGCTTCGAGGCCGAGGGCAAGGCGGCGATCGCCGCGGCGGCGAAGGACATCCCGATCGTCTTCGCGCCGAACATGGCGGTCGGCGTGAACCTCGTCTTCAAGCTGCTCGATACTGCGGCGAAGATCCTCAACCAGGGCTACGACATCGAGATCGTCGAGGCCCACCATCGGCACAAGATCGACGCCCCGTCCGGCACCGCGCTGCGCATGGGCGAGGTGGTCGCCGCGGCGCTCGGCCGCGACCTCAAGGCCTGCGCCGTCTATGGCCGCGAGGGCGTCACCGGCGAACGCGACCCGTCGACCATCGGCTTCGCCACGGTGCGCGGCGGCGACATCGTCGGTGACCACAACGTCATGTTCTGCGGCCTCGGCGAACGCGTGGAGATCGCCCACCGCGCCGGCAGCCGCATGCCGTATGCGCTCGGCAGCCTGCGCGCGGCCCGTTTTCTCGCCGGCAAGCGGAACGGGCTGTACGACATGCAGGATGTCCTCGGCCTGCGCTAGGGCTGCCCGCTGATGCCGCGGCCGCGCTTCCGGACTCGTTTCAGGGGGCTGCGGCCGTGATCCGTTCGGCCTTGCTCCGCTTCCAGATCCAGGAAGCCTTTTCCGCGGCGACGCCGGAGATCGCCCTCGACCGCCTGCAGCAGCTGGTCGCCGCCGATCCCTCGCTGGACAAGCTGATGCAGCAGATCGATGCCGCCTACGGCCGCTTCGGCACGCTGCAGCAGGTTTCGGCCGAGGTCGGCGGCGTCGTCGTTTCCGAGTGGGACATGAAGCGCGGCCGCATCGAGTCCGGCAAGGCGTGGAAGGCGCTGCTCGGCTACGCCGCCGGCGACGTGCCGGATACGCTGACCGCCTGGCGCGCGCTGATCTGTCCGGAGGATCTGGCCCGGCTGATGGCCGAGATCGGTGCGCACGTGCGCGACGGGACGCCGAAGTTTTCCGCGCAATGCCGCGGCCGCCTGCAGGACGGCAGCTGGCGCTGGCTGCGCGTCAGCGGCCGCGTCGTCGCGCGCGACGGCGACGGCGAGCCGGCGCGGCTGGTCGTCGTCCAGGAGGATATCGACGCCGAACGCCGCCTCGAGGATTCGCTGCAGGCGGCACGCGACGCGGCGGAAGCGGCGGGGCGCGCACGCAGTGCCTTCCTCGCCAACATGAGCCACGAGATCCGCACGCCGATGAACGGCATCCTCGGCATGACCGAGCTGGCGCTCGACACCGAGCTCGATGCCGAGCAGCGCCACTACCTGGCGACCGTCCGCTCGTCGTGCGAGGCGCTGCTGACGATCGTCAACGACATCCTCGACTTCTCCAAGATCGAGGCCGGCAAGCTGGAAGTCGAGCGCGTCGAGTTCTCGCTGTCGGAAGTGGTCTTCGAAGCCGTCCGCTCGCTGGCGATCGGCGCCCAGCAGAAAGGGCTAGACGTCACCGTCGATATCGATCCGGAGCTGCCGGCGCGCATCTGGGGCGATCCGGTGCGGCTGCGCCAGGTGCTGACCAACCTGGTCGGCAACGCGATCAAGTTCACCGAGACCGGCGAGATCGGCGTCGTGCTGCGCCAGGAGCAGGCGGCGCCGGAACGGGTGACGGTACGGTTCTCGGTGCGCGACACCGGCATCGGCATTCCGCCGGACAAGCAGCAGGAGATCTTCCTGGCCTTTTCGCAGGCCGACGTATCGACCACCCGGCGCTTCGGCGGCACCGGCCTCGGCCTCGCCATTTCGGCGCGCTTGGTCGAGCTGATGGGCGGCCGCCTGGCGGTGCGTAGCCAGACCGGGCAGGGCAGCGACTTCCATTTCGTCGTCGGCTTCGGCGTCAGCCAGCCGGCCGCGGCCCGCCGGCTGCCGGCGGCGCTCAGCGGACAGCGCATGCTGCTGATCGGCGAACCGTGTGCGACGCTGCGCCTGCTCGCCGCCGACTTCACGCGCTGGGGCATGCAGCCGTCGCCGGTCGCCACGCTGGCCGAGGCGCGCGCGCTCGCCGACAAGTGGCGGGAAGCCGGATTCCCGTTCGCGCTGGTGGTCTGCGATGCCGCGGTCGTGCTCGCCGACGGTGGCGCGGCGGTCGCGGACTGGCTGGCCAACGGCGGCGAATCCTTCGTCGTCCTCGTCACCGTCGCCGGCCAGCGCGAGCAGCTGCCGCAGCTGAAGACCCTCGGCCTGTCGACCTACGTCGTCAAGCCGGTGGCCGCTGACGACATGCTCGACGCGGTGGCGCTGGCGGCCGGCGGCGACGGCGGACTGCAGCTCGACGACTTCCACATCGATTCGGCGCTGCATGCGGCCGCCGTCGAGGGCAACGGGCTGAACGTGCTGCTGGTCGAGGACAACCCGGTCAACCAGGAGCTGGCGCTGCGCCTGCTGCAGCGCGGTGGCCACCGCGTGACGACGGCGGCGAACGGCCAGGAGGCGGTCGAGCTGTTCGACACCCAGAGTTTCGACGTGATCCTGATGGACATGCAGATGCCGGTGATGGGCGGCATCGAGGCGACCGAGGCGATCCGGGCGCGCGAGCTGCGCCGCAGCTGGGTGGCGTCGGGGCCCGACATCCGGCTGACGCCGATCATCGCGATGACCGCCAACGTCATGGCCGGCGACCGCGAGCGCTGCCTGCAGGCCGGGATGAACGACTACCTGGCGAAGCCGATCCGGCAGAACGAACTGTTCGACGCGCTGTCGCGGGTCACTGGCAGCGAGGTCGCCGCGCAGCGCGCGCCGGCGGTGGCGCCGGCGGCCGGCGGCAGCGGCGCGATCGACATCGCGGCGGCGACGCGGGATCTCGGCGACGTCGACCTGCTGCGGGAAATGGCGCGCATGCTGCTGGCGCAATGGGATGCCGACGTCGCGGCGATCGAGAAGGCGGTCGCGGTCGAGGACGCGCGGCTGCTCAGCCGGGCGGCGCATACGCTGAAGGGCTTGCTGGCGATGTTCCACGCCGAAGGCGCGCGGCGGGCGGCACAGGCCGTCGAGCAGGGCGCCCGGGAGGTGCTGCAGGGGAGCGAGGCCGCCTCCTGGGCGGCGATCCGCACGGCGGTGAGCGGGCTGCACGGCGAGCTGGCGCGCGTCAAACCCGAGCTGACCTCGTTCGCCGGCGTCTGAGCGGTCCCGGCCGCCGTCCGGTTTGCCCTGAAAAGGGGCCTCCTGTATAATGACGCGGTTAAATACCAAACGAGCGGAAGGGTCACGAGCCCTTCCGCTTTTGCGCATCTAAAGCGCTGAATTTCCTCGCAGATTCGGCGCCACCACATCACAGGAGTCTTTCGTGTCGCTATCCGCGTTGCTGCCGCCGTTCCCGCCCGCCCTGCTCGCGCTAGCCGACGGTACCGTGTTCCGCGGCTTTGCCATCGGCGCCGAGGGCAGCACCAGCGGCGAGGTGGTGTTCAACACCGCCATGACCGGCTATCAGGAAATCCTGACCGACCCGTCGTACTGCCGCCAGATCGTCACGCTGACCTACCCGCACATCGGCAACACCGGCTGCAATGCCGAAGACTGGGAGTCGCGCGCCAACTTCGCCGCCGGCCTGGTCATCCGCGACCTGCCGGTCCGCCCGTCGAACTGGCGGATGACCGAGACGCTGCCGGCGTACCTGAAGAAGAACGGCATCGTCGCCATCGCCGGCATCGACACCCGCGCGCTGACGCGCGTGCTGCGCGAGAAGGGGGCGCAGGCCGGCTGCATCGTCGCCGGTGCGGCCGACGAGGCGAAGGCGGTCGCCGAGGCGCGCGCCTTCCCCGGCCTCGCCGGCATGGACCTGGCCAAGGTCGTCTCGGTCGATTCGCCGTACGCGTGGAGCGAAGGCGAGTGGTCGCTGACCGGCTTCCAGCCGCTGCCGGAGCCCGGGTTCAACGTCGTCGCCTACGACTTCGGCGTCAAGCGCAACATCCTGCGCATGCTCGCCCAGCGCGGCTGCCGCGTCACCGTCGTGCCGGCGCAGACGCCGGCCGCCGAGGCGCTGGCGCTGAAGCCGGACGGCATCTTCCTGTCCAACGGCCCGGGCGACCCCGAGCCCTGCGACTACGCGATCGCCGCGATCCGCGAATTCCTCGCGCGCGGCGTGCCGACCTACGGCATCTGCCTCGGCCACCAGCTGCTGGCGCTCGCCTCCGGCGCGAAGACGATGAAGATGAAGTTCGGCCACCATGGCGCCAACCATCCGGTCAAGGATCTCGACACCAACCAAGTGCTGATCACCAGCCAGAACCACGGCTTCGCCGTCGATCCGGACTCGCTGCCGGCCAACCTGCGCGCGACGCACGTGTCGCTGTTCGACGGTTCGCTGCAGGGCGTCGCCCGCACCGACGTGCCGGCCTTCTCGTTCCAGGGACACCCGGAAGCCAGCCCCGGCCCGCACGACGTGGCCTATTTGTTCGACCGATTCATCAAGGCGATGCAAGACAAGCAGGCCGAGGGGAAGTAAGAAATGCCGAAGCGTACAGACATCCAGAGCATCCTCATCATCGGCGCCGGCCCGATCATCATCGGCCAGGCGTGCGAATTCGACTATTCCGGCGCGCAGGCCTGCAAGGCGCTGAAGCAGGAGGGCTACAAGGTCATCCTGGTCAACTCCAATCCGGCGACGATCATGACCGACCCGGAGATGGCCGACGTCACCTACATCGAGCCGATCACCTGGAAGGTGGTCGAGAAGATCATCGAGAAGGAGCGCCCCGACGCGCTGCTGCCGACCATGGGCGGGCAGACCGCGCTCAACTGCGCGCTCGACCTGGCCAAGCACGGCGTGCTCGAGAAGTACGACGTCGAGATGATCGGCGCCTCGCGCGAGGCCATCGACAAGGCCGAGGACCGCGAGAAGTTCAAGTCGGCGATGACCAAGATCGGCCTCGGCTCCGCCCGCTCGGCCGTTGCGCACTCGATGGAGGAGGCGCAGCAGGTGCAGGCGATGATCGGCTTCCCGGCGATCATCCGCCCGTCGTTCACGATGGGCGGCTCGGGCGGCGGCATTGCCTACAACCAGGAGGAATTCGTCGAGATCTGCAAGCGCGGCCTCGAAGCCTCGCCGACCAGCGAGCTGCTGATCGAGGAGAGCCTGCTCGGCTGGAAGGAATACGAGATGGAGGTTGTCCGCGACCGCAAGGACAACTGCATCATCGTCTGCTCGATCGAGAACCTCGACCCGATGGGCGTGCATACCGGCGACTCGATCACCGTCGCGCCGGCGCAGACGCTGACCGACCGCGAGTACCAGATCATGCGCAACGCGTCGATCGCCGTGCTGCGCGAGATCGGCGTCGACACCGGCGGCTCCAACGTGCAGTTCTCGATCAACCCGAAGGACGGTCGCATGATCGTCATCGAGATGAACCCGCGCGTGTCGCGCTCCTCCGCCTTGGCGTCGAAGGCGACCGGCTTCCCGATCGCCAAGGTCGCCGCCAAGCTTGCCGTCGGCTACACGCTCGACGAGCTGGCCAACGAGATCACCGGCGGCAAGACCCCGGCCTCGTTCGAGCCGTCGATCGACTACGTCGTCACCAAGGTGCCGCGCTTCGCGTTCGAGAAGTTCCCGACCGCCGACTCGCGCCTGACGACGCAGATGAAGTCGGTCGGCGAGGTGATGGCCATCGGCCGCACGCTGCAGGAATCGCTGCACAAGGCGCTGCGCGGCCTGGAGGTCGGCGTCGACGGCTTCGACGAGAAGACGGCCGACCGCGAGGAGATCGAGACCCAGCTCGCCGAAGCCGGCCCCGAGCGCCTGTGGTATGTCGCCGACGCCTTCCGTGCCGGCCTCTCGCTCGACGACATCCACCGCCTGACGGCGATCGATCCGTGGTTCCTCGAACAGATCGAGGACCTCTACCGCAAGGCCGAGGCGATCCGCGGCAAGTCGCTCGCTTCGCTGGACCAGGGCGACCTGTGGGCGCTGAAGCGCGCCGGCTTCTCCGACAAGCGCCTGGCCAAGCTGCTGAACACGACGCAGACCGCGGTGCGCGAGCATCGCCACGCGCTCGGCGTGCGCCCGGCCTACAAGCGCGTCGATACCTGCGCCGCCGAGTTCGCGACCAACACCGCCTACATGTACTCGACCTACGAGGAAGAGTGCGAGTCGAAGCCGACCGACAAGAAGAAGATCATGGTCCTCGGCGGCGGTCCGAACCGCATCGGCCAGGGCATCGAGTTCGACTACTGCTGCGTCCATGCCGCGCTCGCGATGCGCGAGGACGGCTACGAGACGATCATGGTCAACTGCAACCCGGAGACCGTGTCCACCGACTACGACACCTCGGATCGCCTGTACTTCGAGCCGCTGACGCTGGAGGACGTGCTCGAGATCGTGCACGTCGAGAAGCCGGTCGGCGTCATCGTCCAGTACGGCGGCCAGACGCCGCTGAAGCTCGCGCGCGACCTCGAGGCCAACGGCGTGCCGATCATTGGCACCTCGCCGGACATGATCGACGCCGCCGAGGACCGCGAGCGCTTCCAGAAACTGCTGCACGAGCTCGGCCTGAAGCAGCCGCCGAACCGCACTGCGCGCGCCGAGGATGAGGCGCTGCGTCTGGCCGACGAGATCGGCTATCCGCTGGTCGTCCGCCCGTCCTACGTGCTCGGCGGCCGCGCCATGGAGATCGTGCACGAGCCGCGCGACCTCGAACGCTACATGCGCGAGGCGGTGAAGGTGTCGAACGATTCGCCGGTGCTGCTCGACCGCTTCTTGAACGATGCCTGCGAGGTCGACGTCGACGCGCTGTCCGACGGTGACGAAGTGATCATCGGCGGTGTCATGGAACACATCGAACAGGCCGGCGTGCACTCCGGCGACTCGGCCTGCTCGCTGCCGCCGTACTCGCTGTCGAAGGAGGTGCAGGACGAACTGCGCCGCCAGACCAAGCTGATGGCCAAGGCGCTCAACGTCTGCGGCCTGATGAACGTGCAGTTCGCGATCAAGGACGACGAGGTCTACGTGCTGGAAGTGAATCCGCGCGCGTCGCGTACCGTGCCCTTCGTCTCCAAGGCCACCGGCCTGCCGCTGGCGAAGATTGCGGCGCGCTGCATGGCCGGCCAGAGCCTGGCGAGCCAGGGCGTGACCAAGGAAGTGATCCCGCCCTACTACTCGGTCAAGGAAGCCGTCTTCCCGTTCAACAAGTTCCCGGGTGTGGACACCATCCTCGGCCCGGAAATGAAGTCGACCGGCGAGGTGATGGGGGTCGGCACCAGCTTCGAGGAAGCCTTCGTCAAGAGCCAGATGGCCGCCAGCGTCAAGCTGCCGACCTCGGGCAAGGCCTTCCTCAGCGTCAAGGATTCGGACAAGCCGAAGGCGGTCGAGATCGCCCGCAACCTGGTCGCCAGCGGCTTCACGGTGGTGGCCACGAAGGGCACCGCGGCGGCGATCGAGGCGGCAGGCGTGCCGGTGACGGCGGTGAACAAGGTCACCGAAGGCCGCCCGCACATCGTCGACATGATCAAGAACAACGAGATCGCGCTGATCGTGAACACGGTCGAGGAGAAGCGGCAGGCGATCGCCGATTCGCGCTCGATCCGCACCTCCGGCCTGCAGGCGCGGGTGACGGCGTACACGACGATCTGGGGGGCCGAGGCGGCCGCCGAAGGCATCAAGAACCGCGGCGAGCTGGTGGTCTATCCGATCCAGGCGCTGCACGCGCAGCTGAACTGATTTTTTCTGACTTTGACCGCCGGGCAGACCCGATTCCGGGTTCCGGCGGTTTTGCTTTGGTAGAGAGCGAAATGAGCAAGATTCCGCTGACCCTGACCGGTGCCGAAAAACTGCGCGCAGAACTGCACCGTCTGAAGACGGTCGACCGGCCGAACGTCGTCGCCGCGATCGCCGAGGCGCGCTCGCACGGCGACCTGTCGGAAAACGCCGAGTACGACGCCGCCAAGGAGCGCCAGGGCTTCATCGAAGGGCGCATCCAGGAGGTCGAAGGCAAGCTGTCGAACGCGCAGATCATCGATCCGAAGGCGCTCGACGCCGACGGCCGCGTCGTCTTCGGCGCCACTGTCGACCTCGAGGACCAGGAGAGCGGCGACGCCGTGACCTACCAGATCGTCGGCGAGGACGAGGCCGACATCAAGGCCGGCAAGCTGTCGTTCGCGTCGCCGATGGCGCGCGCACTGATCGGCAAGTTCGCCGGCGACATCGCCCAGGTGCAGGCGCCGGGCGGCCTGCGCGAGTTCGAGATCCTCGACGTCCGCTACGAGTAAGGCACGACGCCGATGCGGCGCCTGGCCGACGCTTCCTACCTCCTGGCCTTGACGCTGTGGGCCGGCGCGCTGTGGGCGATCGGCTACATCGCGGCGCCGGTCCTGTTCGCCGGTGTCGGCGACCGCACGCTGGCCGGCGCGCTGGCGGGCAGGATGTTCGCCGTCGTCGGCTGGCTCGGCCTCGGCTGCGGCACCTACCTGCTGCTGTTCATACTGCTGCGGCTCGGCGCGACGGCGCTGAAGCGCCTCGTCTTCTGGCTGGTGCTGCTGATGGCGCTGCTCGCCGCGGCGCAACTGTTCGGGCTGCAGCCGCTGATCGCGCAGCTGCGCAGCGAGAGCGTGCCGCGCGAGCTGGCGGAGGCGGCGACGAGGAGCCGCTTCGCGACCTGGCACGGGGTGGCGAGCGTGCTCTATCTGGTGCAGAGCCTGCTCGCGGTATTCGCGGTGCTGGGCGCCGGACGCGGGCAGAAATAGCCCGCTCAGTCCTTGCGGCTGCTGCCCTGGAAGCTGCGCTTGGTGCGGCGCGGGGCGCTGCGGGGACGCGCCGGCCGGGCGGCCGCCGCCTTCTTCGCCGCCAGTTCGGCGGACGGACGGTAGATCACGAGCAGCTTGCCGATGTGCTGGACGGCGCCGGCCGCGAGCTTGTCGCAGATTTCGGCGAGATAGGCCTCGCGCGCCGCGCGGTCGTCGCCGTAGACGCGGACCTTGATCAGCTCGTGGGCGTTCAGCGAGGCGTCGATCTCCTTCAGCACGGGCTCGGAGAGACCGTTCTGGCTGATCGAGACGACAGGGTTGAGGCCATGGGCGCGGGCGCGCAGCGCGCGGCGCTCGTCGGCAGTCAGTTGCAGCATCTGGATACTTTCTTCAAAACGCGAATTCTATCACCCCGATACCACGATGGCCCGTACCAAGAGCAGCAAGGCATGGCTGCACGAGCATGTCACCGATCCCTACGTGCAGCGCGCGAAGGCGGAAGGCTGGCGCTCGCGCGCGTCGTTCAAGCTGATGGAGATCGACGATCGCGACAGGCTGATCCGGCCGGGCGAGGTCGTCGTCGACCTCGGTGCCGCCCCCGGCGGCTGGTCGCAGGTGGCGGCCGAGCGGCTGAAGGGGAAGGGGCGGGTGATCGCGCTCGACCTGCTCGAGATGGCGGCGATTCCCGGCGTCGATTTCTTCCAGGGCGACTTCCGCGACGACGCGATCCTGCAGCAACTCGAGGAAAAGCTCGCCGGCGAGCGCGTCGGCCTTGTACTTTCCGACATGGCCCCCAATATATCGGGCATCTCGGTGTCCGACCAGGCGCGGATGATGCACCTCGCCGAGTTGGGGCTGGAGTTCTCGCGGGCCTGGCTGAAACCCGACGGCGCCTTTCTGGTCAAAGTTTTCCAGGGCTACGGCTACGATGAATTCGTGACGCAGATGAAGCAGGTCTTCAAGACGGTGGCGACGCGCAAGCCGGGCGCGTCGCGCGACCGCAGCGCCGAACTCTACCTGCTCGGGCGCGGCCTGCGCTGAGCCCGCGGCAAATCGGTTAGAATCACCCGTTCGAGCCCCAGTCGGGGCAGTGAGGTACGTGAAGTGAATAACATGTTCAAGAACCTGGCGATCTGGATGGTGATCGGCCTTGTGCTGATGACCGTCTTCAACCAGTTCAACGGCCGCCAGGTCGCGCAGAGCTCGATGGAGTACTCGCAGTTCATCGAGGAGGTCAAGCAGGGCCGCATCGCCAAGGTGACCATGGAAGGTCGCACGCTGAAGGCGGTGACCAGCGACGGCCGCAAGATCACGTCCTACGCCCCGCCCGACCTGTGGCTCGTTTCCGACCTGCTGAAGAACGGCGTCAAGATCGAGGCCCGTCCCGAGGAAGAGCCGTCCTTCCTGATGAACCTGTTCGTCTCCTGGTTCCCGATGCTGCTGCTGATCGGCGTCTGGGTCTTCTTCATGCGCCAGATGCAGGGCGGCGGCCGCGGCGGCGCCTTCTCCTTCGGCAAGAGCAAGGCGCGCATGCTCGACGAGTCGAACAACACCGTCACCTTCGCCGACGTCGCCGGTTGCGACGAGGCCAAGGAGGAGGTCTCCGAGCTGGTCGACTTCCTGCGCGACCCGTCCAAGTTCCAGAAGCTCGGCGGCCGCATCCCGAAGGGCGTGCTGCTGGTCGGCAGTCCCGGTACCGGCAAGACGCTGCTCGCCAAGGCGATCGCCGGCGAGGCGAAGGTGCCGTTCTTCTCGATCTCCGGCTCTGACTTCGTCGAGATGTTCGTCGGCGTCGGCGCCGCCCGCGTCCGCGACATGTTCGAGAACGCCAAGAAGCACGCGCCGTGCATCATCTTCATCGACGAGCTCGACGCGGTCGGCCGCCAGCGCGGCGCCGGCCTCGGCGGCGGCAACGACGAGCGCGAGCAGACGCTGAACCAGATGCTGGTCGAGATGGACGGATTCGAGGGCCAGACCGGCGTCATCGTAATCGCCGCGACCAACCGCCCGGACGTGCTCGACCCGGCGCTGATGCGCCCGGGCCGCTTCGACCGCCAGGTCGTCGTGCCGCTGCCGGACATCCGCGGCCGCGAGCAGATCCTCGGCGTGCACATGCGCAAGGTGCCGCTGTCGCCGGACGTCAAGGCCGACATCATCGCCCGCGGCACGCCCGGCTTCTCCGGTGCCGACCTCGCCAACCTGGTGAACGAGGCGGCGCTGTTCGCCGCCCGTGCCAACAAGCGTCTGGTCGACATGGAGGACTTCGAGAAGGCCAAGGACAAGATCATGATGGGCACCGAGCGCCGCAGCATGGTGATGAGCGAGGAAGAGAAGAAGAATACCGCCTACCACGAGTCCGGCCATGCCGTCGTCGCCAAGCTGGTGCCGAAGTCGGACCCGGTGCACAAGGTCACCATCATCCCGCGCGGCCGCGCGCTGGGCGTGACCATGCAGCTGCCGGAAGAGGACCGCTACGCCTACGACCGCACCTACCTGATGAGCCGCATCGCGGTGCTCTTCGGCGGCCGCATCGCCGAGGAACTGTTCATGAACCAGATGACCACCGGCGCCTCGAACGACTTCGAGCGCGCGACGCAGATGGCGCGCGACATGGTCACCCGCTACGGCATGTCGGATGCGCTCGGGCCGATGGTCTATGGCGAGAACGAGGGCGAGGTCTTCCTCGGCCGCTCGGTGACGACGCACAAGAACGTCTCGGAAGCGACGATGCAGAAGGTCGACAACGAGATCCGCCGCATCATCGACGAACAGTATGCGCTGGCCCGCCGCCTGCTCGAGGAAAACCGCGACAAGGTCGAAGCGATGACGCGGGCGCTGCTCGAGTGGGAAACCATCGACGCCGAACAGATCGACGACATCATGGCCGGCAAGGAACCGCGACCGCCGAAGCAGATGTCGCCGAGCAAGCCCTCGGCCGACGCCGGCGGCTCGCCCGGTGCAGCCCCGTCGGCGGCGGCGCCGGCCTGATCTCGGACTCCTTCACCAGGACGGGAGAGCCTCGCTCTCCCGTTTTCGTTTCATGAAACTGCAGTGCGGAAAATTCCAGCTTGACCTCTCCCGCCCGCGGGTGATGGGGATCGTCAACCTGACCCCGGATTCCTTCTCCGGCGACGGCCTGGCCGACAGCACGGCGCGCGCGGTCGCGCACGCGCGCGCGCAGATCGACGCCGGCGCGGAACTGCTCGACCTCGGCGCCGAGTCGTCGCGCCCGGGGGCGGTCCCGACCTCGCTCGACGACGAATTGCGCCGCCTGCTGCCGGTACTGGAGGCGCTCGCCGGCTGCGGCGTGCCGATCTCGATCGATACCTACAAGCCCGAGGTGATGCGTGCCGCGCTCGCCGCCGGCGCGGCGATGATCAACGACATCTACGCGCTGCGCATGCCGGGCGCGCTGGCGGCGGTCGCCGAATCCGATTGCGGCGTCTGCCTGATGCACATGCAGGGCGAGCCGCTGACGATGCAGCAGAGCCCGGTCTACGACGACCTGCTGGGCGAGGTCCGGCACTTCCTCGCCGCCCGCGTCGCGGCGGCGCAAGCCGCCGGCATCGCCCGCGACCGCCTCGTCCTCGATCCCGGCTTCGGCTTCGGCAAGGCGCTGGAGAACAACGTGGCGCTGCTGCGCCATCTGCCGGCGGCAATGCCGCCGGGGTTGCCGGTCCTTGCCGGGCTGTCGCGGAAATCGATGCTCGGCCAGCTCACCGGCCGCGCCGTCGGCGAGCGCCTGCCGGCGAGCCTGGCCGGTGCGCTGCTGGCGCTCGAGGGCGGCGCGCGCATCCTGCGCGTGCACGACGTCGCGGCGACGCGCGACGCGGTGGCGGTGTGGTCGGCGGCGCACGGGCTGGTGTGAGTCCGGCGGCCGGCGGCGCGGGCGCCGGCCGGAACAGTACAATTGCATTTTTTCGCACGCTGCCGCGTGTGACGGGAGAGAACGATGAGCAGAAAGTATTTCGGCACCGATGGCGTCCGCGGCAAGGTCGGCGAGGCGCCGATCACGCCGGATTTCGTGATGCGCCTCGGCTACGCGGCAGGGCGGGTGCTGGTGGCGCGCGAACATCTGCCGGGCGGCGAGCGCCCGGCGGTGCTGATCGGCAAGGACACGCGGATTTCCGGCTACATGCTGGAGGCGGCACTGGAGGCCGGCTTCTCGGCGGCCGGCGTCGACGTCTGCCTGACCGGCCCGCTGCCGACGCCGGCGATCGCCTACCTGACCCGCGCCCTGCGCCTGCAGGCCGGCATCGTCATCTCCGCGTCGCATAATCCGTACTACGACAACGGCATCAAGTTCTTCTCGGCGCACGGCACCAAGCTGCCCGACGCGGTCGAGGCCGAGATCGAGGCCGGGATCGACACGCCGATCCACTGCGTGCCGTCGGCCGAGCTCGGCCGCGCCCGCCGCATCGCCGATGCCGCGGGGCGCTACATCGAGTTCTGCAAGAGCACCTTCCCCAGCGACAGCGACCTGCGCGGCCTGCGCATCGTCGTCGATTGCGCGCACGGCGCCGGCTACCACATCGCGCCGCACGTGCTGCACGAGTTGGGTGCGGAGGTGGTGGCGATCGGTGCCGCGCCGGACGGTCTGAACATCAACGCCGAAGTCGGCGCGACGGCGCCGAAGGCGCTGGCGCGCGAGGTCGTCGCGCACCGCGCCGACCTCGGCATCGCGCTCGACGGCGACGGCGACCGCCTGCTCATGGTCGACGGCGAGGGCACCGTCTATGACGGCGACCAGCTGCTCTACGCGATCGTCCGCAGCCGCCTGCGCCAGGGGCCGGTGGCCGGCGTCGTCGGTACGCTGATGACCAATCTCGCCTTCGAGCATGCGCTGGCGGCGCTGGGCGTGCCGTTCGAGCGCGCGGCGGTCGGCGACCGCTACGTGATGGAGAAGCTGCGGGAGAAGGGCTGGCTGTTCGGCGGCGAGAACTCCGGGCACATCCTCTGCCTCGACCGGCACAGCACCGGCGACGGCATCGTCTCGGCGCTGCAGGTGCTGTCGGCGATGCGCGAGGCCGGTGGCGAACTGAAGTCGCTGCTCTCCGGCCTCAGCCTGTATCCGCAGCGCCTGATCAACGTGCCGATGAAGAAGGGCTTCGCCTGGCAGGGGCACGCCGCGATCGCCGCCGCCGAGGCGGAGGTGGTGCGCATGCTGGACGGACAGGGGCGCGTGCTGCTGCGCGCGTCGGGGACCGAGCCGCTGCTGCGCGTGATGGTCGAGGGGCGCGACGGCGAGCGCGTTGCCGCCGGGGCCGAACTGCTCGCCGGCGCGGTGCGCAGTGCCTGTGCCGGCGGAGCCCCGCATTGACCGGCTTCGCCGAGGCCCGCTATAATCGATGGGTTTTATGCGGGCGGTCCTGATGCGCCAGAAACTCGTCGTCGGCAACTGGAAAATGCATGGCAATGCTGCCGACAATCGGCAGCTGTTGCAGGGTCTGGTCGCCGGCCTGCCGGCGGTCGGCGACGTGGCGGTCGCGGTCTGCGTGCCCTTCCCGTACCTCGCGCAGGCGCAGTCGCTGCTGGCGGCGACGCCGCTGGCGTGGGGGGCGCAGAACCTGAGCGAGCATGCACGGGGCGCCTATACCGGCGAGGTGTCGGCGGCCATGCTGTCGGATTTCGGCTGTCGCTACGCGATCGTCGGTCATTCCGAGCGGCGGGCGCTGTACGGCGAGACCGACGCGCAGGTGGCGGCGAAGTTCGTCGCGGCGAAGGCGGCGGGGCTGGTGCCCATCCTCTGCGTCGGCGAGACGCTGGCGCAGCGGGAGGTGGGCGACACGATGCGCGTCGTCCTCGCGCAGCTCGATGCGGTCCTCGACCTTGCCGGCGTGGCGGCCTTCTCCGGGGTGGTCGTTGCCTACGAGCCGGTGTGGGCGATCGGTACCGGGCGGACGGCGACGCCGGGAGAGGCGCAGGACGTGCATGCGGCGATCCGTGCCCGCGTTGCGGCGCGCGATGCGGAGGTGGCGGCCCGGTTGCAGGTGCTGTACGGCGGCAGCGTCAAGGCGTCGAACGCCGGCGAGATTTTCGCGCAGGCGGACATCGACGGCGGTCTGGTCGGTGGCGCTTCCTTGGTGGTGGATGAATTTCTGGCGATTTGCCAGGCGGCAGGTCGTTGAGGTCTCGAAAATGGATGCAATGTTCTCGGTCATTCTGGTAGTGCATATCCTGGTCGGCGTCGCCGTCTGCGGTCTGGTGCTGATGCAGCACGGCAAGGGCGCCGACATGGGGGCGGCTTTCGGTAGCGGCGCTTCCGGCAGCCTCTTCGGCGCCACCGGTTCCGCCAACTTCCTCAGCCGCACCACCGCCGTGCTGGCTGCCGTCTTCTTCGTGACCAGCCTGGCGCTTGCATATATCGCGTCGAACAAGCCAAAAACGTCTGGCAGTCTTATAGAAAACGCGGTACAATCGCAGTCTCTTTCGGCGCCGGTTCCGAAAGAAGAGAAAGCGGCAGAAAACAAGGCCGCGACGCCCGATTCCCCGGAGTCGAAGGCGAAAGATATTCCCAAGTAACACAGGGGTTACAGGCGCGAGGTTGGCAGCACTCCTCGTATGATCTCGCGACCTGAAAAGCAGTGCCGACGTGGTGAAATTGGTAGACACGCTATCTTGAGGGGGTAGTGGCGCAAGCCGTATGAGTTCGAGTCTCATCGTCGGCACCATGAAGCGGGGGGTCATGCGGGAGTATGGGGTATGACTCCGAGTTGAATTGCAGCGATAGCGCGGCGGATCATGCTGGAAAACTACTTCCCGATCTTGGTGTTCATCCTCGTGGGTGTCGCCATTGGCGTTCTTCCCATTCTCCTCGGTTGGCTCGTTGCTCCCAACCGTCCTGACAGCGAAAAGCTCTCCCCCTACGAATGCGGCTTCGAGGCCTTCGAAGACGCCCGCATGAAATTCGATGTTCGCTACTACCTGATCGCGATCATCTTCATCCTGTTCGACCTCGAAATCGCGTTCCTCTTCCCGTGGGCGACGATCTTCAAGGAAATCGTCGAGACGCCGGCGATCAAGCTCTTCGGCTTCGTCGAGATGATGGTCTTCGTCGCGATTCTCGTCGTCGGTTACGTGTATGCCTGGGCCAAGGGCGCCCTGGAGTGGGAATAAGGGGTAGGCGATGAGTATCGAAGGTGTCCTGCAGGAAGGTTTCATCACCACCACGGCCGACAAGCTGATCAACTACGTGCGCACCGGCTCGCTGTGGCCGATGACCTTCGGCCTCGCCTGCTGCGCGGTCGAGATGATCCATGCCGGCTGTTCGCGCTACGACCTCGACCGTTTCGGCATCGTCTTCCGTCCCAGTCCGCGCCAGTCCGACGTGATGATCGTCGCCGGCACGCTGACCAACAAGATGGCGCCGGCGCTGCGCAAGGTCTACGACCAGATGGCCGAGCCACGCTGGGTGATCTCGATGGGCTCGTGCGCCAACGGCGGCGGCTACTACCACTACTCCTACTCGGTGGTGCGCGGCTGCGACCGCATCGTCCCGGTCGACATCTACGTCCCGGGCTGCCCGCCGACCGCCGAGGCGCTCCTCTACGGGCTGATCCAGCTGCAGAACAAGATCCGCCGCACCAATACCATCGCCCGCTAACTTCACCGAGAGTGCCTCATGTCCGCCAAGCTGGAAACGCTTAGCCAGAATCTGGAAAAACACCTCGGCGAGCGCATCAAGACGAAGAAGCTCGCCCTGGGCGAAATCACCATCGAGGTCGCGGCCGACGATTACCTGGGCGTCATGCAGACGCTGCGCGACGAGGCCGAGCTGCGCTTCGACGAGGTCGCCGACCTCTGTGGCGTCGACTATTCGACCTACGGCAGCAGCAATGGCAAAGGCACGCGGCAGGGGCCGCGCTTCGCCGTCGTCGTCCATCTGCTGTCGGTCGCCAACAACCAGCGCGTGCGCGTGCGCGTCTTCGCCGACAGCGACGATTTCCCGTCGGTGCCGTCGATCACCGGCCTGTGGGCGAGCGCCAACTGGTTCGAGCGCGAGGCCTTCGACCTTTACGGCATCGTCTTCCCGGGCCACAACGACCTGCGCCGCATCCTTACCGACTACGGCTTCATCGGCCATCCGTTCCGCAAGGACTTCCCGGTCTCGGGTTACGTCGAGATGCGCTACGACCCGGACCAGCGCCGCGTCATCTACCAGCCGGTGACGATCGAGCCGCGCGAAAACACCCCGCGCATCGTGCGCGAAGAAACCTACGGAGATCTCTGAGATGCCCGAGATCCACAATTACACCCTGAACTTCGGCCCGCAGCACCCGGCCGCGCACGGCGTGCTGCGCTTGGTGCTGGAGCTGGACGGCGAAGTCGTCCAGCGTGCCGACCCGCACATCGGTCTGCTGCATCGTGCCACCGAGAAGCTGGCCGAGACGCGCACCTGGATCCAGTCGGTGCCGTACATGGACCGCCTCGACTACGTGTCGATGATGTGCAACGAGCACGCCTACTGCCTGGCGGTCGAGAAGCTGCTGCAGCTCGAGGTGCCGCTGCGCGCCCAGTACATCCGCGTGATGTTCGACGAGATCACGCGCGTGCTGAACCACCTGCTGTGGGTCGGCTGCCACGCGCTCGACGTCGGCGCGATGACGATGGTGCTCTACGCCTTCCGCGAGCGCGAGGATCTCGTCGATGCCTACGAGGCGGTGTCCGGTGCCCGCATGCACGCGGCCTACTACCGTCCGGGCGGCGTCTACCGCGACCTGCCGGACAGCATGCCGCAGTACACCGAGAACAAGTTCAAGAAGCCGGCGGAAGTGAAGGCGCTCAACGAGGCGCGGTCCGGCTCGCTGCTCGACTTCCTCGAGGATTTCACCAACCGCTTCCCGAAGCTGCTCGACGAATACGAGACGCTGCTCACCGACAACCGCATCTGGAAGCAGCGCCTGGTCGACATCGGCATCGTCACCCCGGAGCGCGCGCTGCAGCTCGGCTTCTCCGGCGCCATGCTGCGCGGCTCGGGCATCGCCTGGGACCTGCGCAAGAAGCAGCCGTACGAGGTCTACGACCGCCTCGATTTCGACATTCCGGTCGGCGTCAACGGCGACTCCTACGACCGCTACCTGGTGCGCATGGAAGAGATGCGCCAGTCGAACCGCATCATCAAGCAGTGCATCGACTGGTTGCGCAAGAACCCGGGTCCGGTCATCAGCGACAACTACAAGGTCGCACCGCCGCCGCGCGAGAGCATGAAGTCGAACATGGAAGAGCTGATCCACCACTTCAAGCTCTTCTCCGAAGGCATCCACGTGCCGGAAGGCGAGGCCTACGCCGCCGTCGAGCACCCGAAGGGCGAGTTCGGCATCTACTTCATCTCCGACGGCGCCAACAAGCCGTACCGCATGAAGATTCGCGCACCGGGCTACGTGCATCTGTCCGCGATGGACGAGATGGCGCGCGGCCACATGATCGCCGACGTCGTCACGATCATCGGTTCCCAGGATATCGTTTTTGGTGAGATCGACCGCTGATGCTGACTCCCGAATCCCTCAAGAAGATCGACCGCGAGCTCGCGAAGTATCCGGCCGATCAGCGCCAGTCGGCGATCATGGCCGGCCTCGCCATCGCCCAGGAAGAAAAGGGCTGGCTCGCCTCCGAAACCATCGAAGAGGTTGCCCGCTACATCGGCATCGAGCCGATCGCCGCGTATGAGGTCGCTTCCTTCTACAACATGTACGACCTGCAGCCGGTCGGCAAGTACAAGCTGACCGTGTGCACCAACCTGCCGTGCATGCTGACCGGCGGCGTCGATGCCGGCGAGTACCTGAAGAAGAAGCTCGGCATCGGCTACAACGAGACGACGGCGGACGGCAAGTTCACGCTGAAGCAGGGCGAGTGCATGGGCGCCTGCGGCGATGCGCCGGTGATGATCGTCAACAACCGCAAGATGTGCTCGTGGATGAACCCGGAGCAGATCGACAAATTGCTGGCGGAGCTCGAATAATGGCCCTCCTCGGTGCAATCAACCCGGTCCTGACGGCCGGGCTGGACGGCGACAACGCGTGGCGTCTCGCCGACTACGTCAAGCGCGGCGGCTACAAGGCGCTGAAGCGCATCCTCGATGAGAAGATCCCGCAGGAACAGGTCATCGCCGAGGTGAAGACCTCGGTGCTGCGCGGCCGCGGCGGCGCCGGCTTCCCGACCGGCCTCAAGTGGTCGTTCATGCCGCGCTCCTTCCCCGGCGACAAGTACGTCGTCTGCAACTCGGACGAGGGCGAGCCGGGCACCTTCAAGGACCGCGACATCCTGCGCTACAACCCGCACTCGGTGATCGAGGGCATGGCCATCGCCGCCTACGCAATGGGCGCCAACCGCGGCTACAACTACATCCACGGCGAAGTCTGGGAAATCTACCAGCGCTTCGAGGAGGCGCTCGACGAGGCCCGCGCCGCCGGCTTCCTCGGCCAGAACATCCTCGGCTCCGGCTTCAACTTCGAGCTCTTCGCGCACCACGGCTACGGCGCCTACATCTGCGGCGAGGAAACCGCGCTGCTCGAATCGATCGAGGGCAAGAAGGGCCAGCCGCGCTTCAAGCCGCCGTTCCCGGCTTCGTTCGGCCTCTACGGCAAGCCGACGACGATCAACAACACCGAGACCTTCGGTTCGATCCCGTTCATCCTGAACATGGGCGGCCAGGCCTTCCTGGAAGCCGGCAAGCCGAACAACGGCGGCACCAAGCTGTTCTCGATCTCGGGCCACGTCAATCGCCCCGGCAACTACGAGATCCCGCTCGGCACGCCGTTCTCGACGCTGCTCGAGATGGCCGGCGGCATGCGCGGCGGCCGCAAGCTGAAGGCCTGCATCCCGGGCGGTTCGTCGGCGCCGGTGATCCCCGGCGACATCATGATGGACACGACGATGGACTACGATTCCATCGCCAAGGCTGGCTCGATGCTCGGCTCGGGCGCGGTCATCGTCATGGACGAGACGACCTGCATGGTGAGGGCGCTGGAACGTCTCTCCTTCTTCTACTACGAGGAATCCTGCGGCCAGTGCACGCCCTGCCGCGAAGGCACCTCGTGGCTGTACAAGATCGTGCATCGCATCGAGAACGGCAAGGGCCGTCCGGAAGACCTGGACATGCTCAACGGCGTCCTCAACAACATCATGGGCCGCACCATCTGCGCGCTCGGCGATGCCGCCTCGCTGCCGGTGCAGAGCTTCACCAAGCACTTCGCGAGCGAGTTCGAATACCACATCGAACACAAGAAGTGCCTCGTTCCTGTCGACGTCCAGCGCGCCGGCAGCGGCTTCTTCACGGCTAAGGCTTAAGGTAGGGATATGCTGGAAATCGAAATCGACGGCAAGCAGGTACAGGTCCCCGACGGCAGCACCGTCATGGACGCCGCCCAGCAGGTCGGGGCCTACATCCCGCACTTCTGCTACCACAAGAAGCTTTCCATCGCGGCCAACTGCCGCATGTGCCTGGTGCAGGTCGAGAAGGCGCCGAAACCGCTGCCCGCCTGCGCGACGCCGGTGACCAACGGCATGAAGGTGTTCACGCACTCCGAACTCGCCGTCAAGGCGCAGAAGGGCGTGATGGAGTTCCTGCTGATCAACCACCCGCTCGACTGCCCGATCTGCGACCAGGGCGGCGAATGCCAGCTGCAGGACCTCGCCGTCGGCTACGGCGCCGGCGCTTCGCGCTACCAGGAAGAGAAGCGCGTCGTCTTCCACAAGAACGTCGGCCCGCTGATCTCGATGGAGGAGATGAGCCGCTGCATCCACTGCACCCGCTGCGTGCGCTTCGGCCAGGAAATCGCCGGCATCATGGAACTCGGCATGGCCAACCGCAACATGCACTCCGAGATCCAGACCTTCGTCGGCCGCTCGGTCGATTCCGAACTGTCGGGCAACATGATCGACCTCTGCCCGGTCGGCGCACTGACCTCGAAGCCGTTCCGCTACTCCGCCCGTTCGTGGGAGCTGCAGCGCCGCAAGTCGGTCAGCCCGCACGACTCGGTCGGCGCCAACCTGATCGTCCAGATCAAGAACAACCGCGTCATGCGCGTGCTGCCGCGCGAGAACGAGGCGGTCAACGAGTGCTGGATTTCCGACAAGGACCGCTTCTCGTACGAATCGCTGAACAGCGACGCCCGCCTGACGAAGCCGATGATCCGCGTCGACGGCCAGCTGCGCGAGGTCGAATGGAACGTCGCGCTCGACTACGTCGCCCACGGCCTCAACGACATCGTCAAGCAGCACGGCCCGTCCGCCCTCGGCGCACTGGCCTCGCCGCATTCGACGCTGGAAGAGCTGGCGCTGCTGAAGAAGGTTGTCGCCGGCCTCGGTTCGAAGAACATCGACTTCCGTCTGCGCCGCCGCGACTTCTCGGTCGACGGCAAGCAGGCCGGCCGGCCGTGGCTGGGCCTCAAGCTGGCCGAGATCAAGGACCTCGACGCCGCGCTGGTGATCGGCAGCTTCCTGCGCAAGGAACAGCCGTTGGTCGCGCAGCGCCTGCGCCAGGTCGCAAAGAAGCACACCAAGGTCAGCCTCGTTACTGTCGGCGGCGACGACCAGCTGATCAAGCTGTACCAGAACGTCGTCGTCTCGCCGGCCGATCTGGCCCTGGCGGTCGGTGCCATCGTCAAGGCCGCCGCGCTGGCCAAGGGCGCCGCAGTCCCGGCCGGCCTGGAAGCGGTCGAGCCGTGCGAACGCAGCCGCGCGATCGCGCAGAGCCTGCTCGACGGCGAGAAGCGCGCGATCTTCCTCGGCAACGTCGCCGAGCAGCATCCGCAAGCCGCGGTGCTGCAGGCGCTGGCGCAGGAGCTGGCGAAGCTCACCGGTGCCAGCTTCGGCTTCCTCGGCGAAGCGGCGAACAGCGTCGGCGGCTACGTCGCCGGTGCCCTGCCGGGCGTCGGCGGCCTGAACGCCTACGAGATGCTGGCGCAGCCGCGCCAGGCCTACGTCGTGCTCGGCGCCGACCTCGACCGCGACGCGCACAACGGTCAGCTGGCCGTCGCTGCGCTCAAGCAGGCGGCGCTGACCGTCGTGCTGACGCCGTTCAAGGACGGCGCCGTCGCCGACTATGCCGATGCGCTGCTGCCGATCGCCCCGTTCACCGAAACCTCGGGCACCTTCATCAACGCCGAGGGCCGCATCCAGCGCTTCAACGGCGTCGTCGCCCCGCTCGGCGAGGCGCGTCCGGGCTGGAAGGTGCTGCGCGTGCTCGGCAACGTGCTCGGCCTGTCGGGCTTCGATTTCACCTCCAGCGAAGCGGTGCGCGACACCGTCGTCTCGGCCAGCGCCGAGTTCGCCTCCGGCCTCGACAACGGCATCAAGGATGTCGCGCTGTCGCTCGGCGACGGCGAGACCGGCCTGCAGCGCATCGGCGACGTGCCGATCCATTTTGCCGACATGCTTGCCCGCCGCGCGCCGGCGCTGCAGCTGACGCGCGACGCCGCCGCGCCGGTGGCGCGCATGAACGCCGCGACGCTGGCCAGCCTCGGCCTCGCCGACGGCGCGCAGGTGCGAGTCAAGCAGGGCGCGGGGGTGGCGACGCTCGCCGCGAAGGGCGATGAAACGGTGCCGACCGGCTGCGTGCGCGTCGCCGCGGCCCATGCGACGACCGCCGGGCTGGGCGACCTGTTCGGCACGATTACCGTGGAGCGTGCGTAAATGGATACGCTGATGCAATACGTCTCGGGCATGTTCGGTTCGGCGTGGCCGCTGGTGTGGACGCTGGCCAAGATCGTCGCCATCGTCGCGCCGCTGATGCTCGCCGTCGCCTACCTGACGTTCTGGGAGCGCAAGATCATCGGCTGGATGCAGGTGCGCATCGGCCCGAACCGCGTCGGTCCGTGGGGCCTGATCCAGCCGATCGCCGACGGTGTCAAGCTGCTGCTCAAGGAAATCATCGTCCCGACGAAGTCCAACACCTGGATCTTCCTGATGGCGCCCGGCCTGTCGATCGCGCCGGCGCTCGCCGCCTGGGCGGTGATGCCGTTCTCCGACACGCTGGTCCTCGGCAACATCGACGCCAGCCTGCTCTACGTGATGGCGATCACCTCGATGGGCGTCTACGGCATCATCCTCTCCGGCTGGGCGTCGAACTCGAAGTACGCGTTCCTCGGCGCGCTACGCGCCTCGGCGCAGATGGTGTCCTACGAAGTGTCGATGGGCTTCGCGCTGATCACCGTGCTGATGGTGTCGAACAGCCTGAACTTCGTCGACATCGTCAACGCGCAGAAGAGCGGCATGTTCGCCAACGCCGGCCTTGGCTTCCTGTCGTGGAACTGGCTGCCGCTGCTGCCGATGTTCGTCGTCTACCTGATCTCGGGCGTCGCCGAGACCAACCGTGCGCCGTTCGACCTCGCCGAAGGCGAATCGGAAATCGTCGCCGGCTTCCACGCCGAGTACTCGGGCATGGCCTTCGCGCTGTTCTTCCTCGCCGAATACGCGAACATGATCCTGATCTCGGCGCTGGTGTCGGTCATGTTCCTCGGCGGCTGGCTGTCGCCGGTCGGTTTCCTGCCGGATTCGACGCTGTGGCTGTTCGCCAAGATGTCGTTCATCCTGCTGCTGTTCCTCTGGTTCCGCGCCACCTTCCCGCGCTATCGCTACGACCAGCTGATGCGCCTGGGCTGGAAGGTCTTCATCCCGGTCTGCCTGGTCTGGCTGACGGTCGTCGGCGTCTGGATGATGTCGCCGTGGAACATCTGGAAGTAAGGGCTTAGACATGGGTGCGATCAAGGAAGTATTCAACAGCCTGCTCCTGAAGGAGCTGCTCAAGGGCATGTCGGTGACCGGGCGCTACATGTTTGCGCGCAAGATCACCGTCCAGTACCCCGAGGAGAAGACCCCGCAGAGCTTCCGCTTCCGCGGCCTGCATGCGCTGCGCCGCTATCCGAACGGCGAGGAGCGCTGCATCGCCTGCAAGCTGTGCGAGGCCGTCTGCCCGGCGCTGGCGATCACCATCGAGTCGGACCAGCGCGACGACGGTTCGCGCCGCACGACCCGCTACGACATCGACCTGACCAAGTGCATCTTCTGCGGCTTCTGCGAGGAGGCCTGCCCGGTCGACGCGATCGTCGAGACGCGCATTTTCGAGTACCACGGCGAGAAGCGCGGCGACCTCTACTACACCAAGGCGATGCTGCTCGCCAACGGCGACCGCTACGAGGCGCAGATCGCCGCCGACCGCGAAGCCGACGCGAAATATCGCTAACGGGACCGAACGATGGAATTCAAGACTGCCGTTTTCTACTTCCTCTCCGCGATCCTGGTCTTCGCCAGCCTGCGCGTGATCACCGCGCGCAACGCGGTCGTCGCCGTGCTGCACCTGATCCTCGCCTTCTTCTCGGCGGGCGGCGTCTGGGCGCTGCTGCAGGCCGAGTTCCTGGCGATCGGCATCGTGCTGATCTACGTCGGCGCGGTGATGGTGCTGTTCCTGTTCGTGGTCATGATGCTCGACATCAACATCGACCGCCTGCGCGAGAAATTCTGGAGCTACCTGCCGCTCGGCCTGATCGTCGGCCTGGTGATGGTCTTCGAGCTGGGCGCCGTGCTCAGCGCCAACTCGCTCGCCGTCGCCGAAGCCGATGCGCCGCAGGTGCCGGCCGGCGTGTCGAACACCAAGAGCCTCGGCCGCCTGATCTACACCGATTTCGTCTATCCCTTCGAACTCGCCTCGGTGGTGCTGCTGGTGGCGATCGTCGCCGCCATCGCGATCACCTATCGCGGCCGCAAGGCGACGAAGAGCACCGATCCGGCCAAGCAGATCCGCGTCCGCGCCAAGGATCGCGTGCGCGTGCTGCAGATGCCGGCCGAAAAGCGGGATTGAATACGAACACGAATCCGAGCCGGGTCGCGGCGCCTGCGTACGCGACCCTGAACGACGAACATTGGGGGGCAACTTGCTGACACTCTCTCATTTCCTGATCCTCGGCGCGATCCTGTTTTCGATCGGCGTCGTGGGCATCTTCCTCAACCGGAAGAACCTGATCGTGCTGCTGATGGCGATCGAGCTGATGCTGCTGGCGGTGAACATGAACTTCGTCGCCTTCTCGCACTACCTCGGGGACCTCGCCGGCCAGGTGTTCGTCTTCTTCATCCTCACCGTGGCCGCCGCCGAGTCGGCGATCGGCCTCGCCATCCTGGTCGTCCTGTTCCGCAACCTGCAGACGATCCACGTGGATGATCTGGACAGCCTGAAGGGTTAAGCATGGAAATGAAGAGCCTCTATCTGCTGGTGCCACTGGCGCCTCTCGTCGGCGCGATCATCGCCGGCCTGTTCTGCCGCATCATCCCGCGCTGGGTGGCGCACACGGCGACCATCGCCGGCGTCGCCATCGCCTTCGTCGCCTCCTGCCTCGTGTTCAAGGACGTGATGGCCGGCAATACCTTCAACGGCCCGGTCTACCAGTGGCTGACCTCCGGCGACTACAAGTTCGAGGTCGGCTTCCTGATCGACTCGCTGACGGCGACGATGATGATCGTCGTCACCTCGGTGTCGCTGATGGTGCACGTCTACACCATCGGCTACATGCACGAGGATCCCGGCTACAACCGTTTCTTCAGCTACATCTCGCTGTTCACCTTCTCGATGCTGATGCTGGTGATGAGCAACAACTTCATGCAGCTGTTCTTCGGCTGGGAAGCGGTCGGCCTCGTCTCCTACCTGCTGATCGGCTTCTGGTACACCCGGCCGACGGCGATCTTCGCCAACATGAAGGCCTTCCTGGTCAACCGCGTCGGCGACTTCGGCTTCATCCTCGGCATCGGCTTCATCCTTGCCTACTTCGGCTCGCTCGACTACAAGACCGTGTTCGACGCGGCGCCGCAGTTCGCCAAGACCACGGTCAACCTGTGGGGCGCCGCCGAATGGTCGCTGATGACCGTCACCTGTATCCTGCTGTTCATCGGCGCCATGGGCAAGTCGGCGCAGGTGCCGCTGCACGTCTGGCTGCCTGACTCGATGGAAGGCCCGACCCCGATCTCGGCGCTGATCCACGCGGCGACGATGGTGACCGCCGGCATCTTCATGGTCGCCCGCATGTCGCCGCTGTTCGAGCTGTCGACTACCGCGCTCGGCTTCGTCATCGTCATCGGCGCGATCACCGCGCTGTTCATGGGCTTTCTCGGCATCATCCAGAACGACATCAAGCGCGTCGTCGCCTACTCGACGCTGTCGCAGCTCGGCTATATGACCGTCGCGCTCGGCGCCTCGGCGTACTCGGTGGCGATCTTCCACCTGATGACGCATGCCTTCTTCAAGGCGCTGCTGTTCCTCGCCGCCGGCTCGGTGATCATCGGCATGCACCACGACCAGGACATCCGCAACATGGGCGGCCTCAGGAAGTACATGCCGATCACCTGGATCACGTCGCTGATCGGCTCGCTCGCGCTGATCGGCACGCCGCTGTTCGCCGGCTTCTACTCCAAGGACATGATCATCGAGGCGGTCAAGTACGCGAACGTTCCGGGCGCCGGCTTCGCCTACGCGTCGGTGCTCGCCGGCGTCTTCGTCACCGCCTTCTACTCGTTCCGCATGTACTTCCTGGTCTTCCACGGCGAGGAGCGTTTCGGCAAGGACCACCACGACCACGAAGGCGACCACGACGACGAGGAAGTCTCCGCCGACCACCACCATGGCCTGGCCCCCGGCGAGAAGCCGCACGAGTCGCCGTGGGTGGTGACGCTGCCGCTGATCGCGCTCGCCGTGCCGTCGGTGATCGTCGGCTACATCGGCATCGGGCCGATGCTCTTCGGCGACTACTTCAAGGGCGTGATCCACGTCGATGCCGCCGCGCATCCGGCGATGGCGGCGCTCGCCGAGCACTTCAACGGCGCCGGCGCGCTCGCCGCGCACGCCTTCGTCACCGTGCCGTTCTGGCTGGCGCTGGCCGGTGTCGTCGTCTCCTGGTTCTTCTACATGAAGCGCCCGGACATCCCGGCGGCGATCAAGGCGCGCTTCGAGTGGGCCTACACGCTGCTCGACAACAAGTACTACTTCGACAAGTTCAACGAGGCGTTCTTCGCCGGCGGTGCGCGCAAGCTCGGTACCGGCCTGTGGAAGGGTGGCGACGTCGCCGTGATCGACGGCGTCATCGTCAACGGTTCGGCGAAGATGGTCGGCTGGATCGCCTCCGTCGTCCGCTTCTTCCAGACCGGCCACATTTACAGCTACGCCTTCACGATGATCATCGGCCTGGTCATGCTGCTGACCTTCTGGGTCGTCCGCGCCTAACAAGAACGAATCAGGGAACACTATGTCTGGCTACCTTCTTTCCCTCGCGATCTGGGTCCCGATCATCGCCGGCCTGGTCGTCCTGGCGACCGGCTCCGACCGCAACGCGCCGCTGGCCCGCATGCTCTCGCTGGTTGGTGCCGTGCTCGGCCTGCTGGTGACGATACCGCTGTGGACTGGCTTCGACTACACCACCGCCGCGATGCAGTTCGTCGAGCTGAAGCCCTGGATTCCGCGCTTCAACATCAACTATCACCTCGGCGTCGACGGTATCTCGATGCTCTTCGTGATCCTCAACGCCTTCATCACGGTGATCGTCGTGCTCGCCGGCTGGCAGGTGATCGAGCAGAAGGTGGCGCAGTACAACGCCGGCTTCCTGATCATGTCGGGCCTGATGAACGGCATCTTCACCGCCCTCGACGGCATGCTGTTCTACGTCTTCTTCGAGGCCTCGCTGATCCCGCTGTACCTGATCATCGGCATCTGGGGCGGCCCCAACCGCGTCTACGCGGCCTTCAAGTTCTTCCTCTACACGCTGGCCGGCTCGCTGCTGTTCCTGATCGCCCAGCTCTACCTGTTCATCAATTCCGGCGGCAGCTTCTCGATCCTCGACTGGCACCAGCTGCCGATCCCGCTGGGCGCGCAGATCTGGATCTTCCTCGCCTTCCTGGTCGCCTTCGCGGTCAAGGTGCCGATGTGGCCGGTGCACACCTGGTTGCCGGACGCGCACGTCGAGGCCCCGACCGGCGGCTCGATCGTGCTGGCGGCGATTGCGCTGAAGCTCGGTGCCTACGGCTTCCTCCGCTTCTCGCTGCCGATCACCCCGGACGCCTCGCACCAACTGGCCGGCCTGATCATCGCGCTGTCGCTGATCGCCGTCGTCTACATCGGCTTCGTCGCGCTGGTCCAGGCCGACATGAAGAAGCTGGTCGCCTACTCGTCGGTGGCGCACATGGGCTTCGTCACCCTCGGCTTCTTCATGTTCAACGCGATGGGTGTCGAGGGCGCGCTGGTGCAGATGATCTCGCACGGCTTCGTCTCGGGCGCCATGTTCTTCTGCATCGGCGTCATGTACGACCGCGTCCATTCGCGCCAGATCGCCGACTACGGCGGCGTCGTGAACAAGATGCCGAAGTTCGCCGCCTTCTTCATGCTGTTCGCGATGGCCAACGCCGGCCTGCCGGCGACCTCCGGCTTCGTCGGCGAATTCATGGTCATCCTCGGCGCCGTCAAGTACAACTTCTGGGTCGCCTTCTTCGCCGCCTCGACGATGGTCGTCGGCGCTGCCTACACGCTGTGGATGTACAAGCGCGTGATCTTCGGCAACGTCGGCAACCACCACGTCGAAGAGATGGAAGACATCAACGCCCGCGAGTTCCTGATCCTCTCTCTGCTCGCCGCCGGCACGCTGTACATGGGCGTCCATCCGCTGCCCTTCTCCGAGGTGATGCACGCCTCGGTGAACGATCTGCTGCGCCACGTGGCCGTGACCAAGATTCAATAATCCGGATATCGACATGACGCTTTCCGAAATGAATTTCGTACTGCCGGACCTGGCGCCGGCGGCCGCGGAGATCTTCCTCCTGACGATGGCCTGCGCCATCCTCGTCCTCGACGTCTTCCTCAAGGACGCGCGGCGCACCGCCACCTTCGTCCTGACGCAGCTGACGCTGGCCGGCGCCTTCTTCATCACCTTCGTCACCAACACCGGGGAAGTCGTCTATACCTTCAGCGGCATGTTCGTCGACGACCTGATGGGCGACTTCCTCAAGCTGCTGCTCTACGCAACCGTGTTCGTCGTCGTCATCTACTCCCGCGGCTACATGCTCGAGCGCGCGCCGCAGGCCCGCGGCGAGTTCTACACGCTGACGCTGTTCGCGACGCTGGGCATGATGGTGATGATCTCGGCGAACCACTTCCTGACCGTCTATCTCGGTCTCGAACTGCTGTCGCTGTCGCTCTACGCGATGGTCGCGCTGAACCGCGACTCGGTGCAGGCCACCGAGGCGGCGATGAAGTACTTCGTCCTCGGCGCGCTGGCTTCCGGCCTCCTGCTCTACGGCATGTCGATGATCTACGGCGCCACCGGCACGCTGGAAATCACCGGTGTCGCCGAGCGCCTGCAGATGGGTGCCGCGAACAAGACCGTGCTCTCGCTGGGCCTCGTCTTCCTGGTCGCCGGCATCGCCTTCAAGCTCGGCGTCGTGCCGTTCCACATGTGGATCCCGGACGTCTATCACGGGGCGCCGACGGCGATCACGCTGTTCATCGGCTCGGCGCCGAAGCTCGCCGCCTTCGCCATCGTCATCCGCATGCTGGTCAGCGGCATGCTCGTGCTGGCGCAGGACTGGCAGCAGATGCTGATCGTCCTCTCGGTGCTGTCGATGGCGATCGGCAACCTGGCGGCGATCGCGCAGACCAACCTGAAGCGCATGCTGGCCTACTCGGCGATCTCGCACATGGGCTTCATGCTGCTCGGCCTGGTCACCGGCGTCGTCGGCGGCGACGCCCGCTACGCGCTGAACGCCTACAGCTCGGCGATGTTCTATGTCGTCACCTACGTGCTGACCAGCGCCGGCACCTTCGGCATGATCCTGCTGATGGCGCGCTCCGGCTTCGAAGCCGACCAGCTCGACGACTTCAAGGGCCTCAACAAGCGCAGCCCGTGGTTCGCCGGCATCATGATGATGCTGATGTTCTCGATGGCGGGCGTGCCGTTCTTCGTCGGCTTCTTCGCCAAGTTCTCGGTGCTGCAGGCCGTCGTCGCCGCCGGCTACATGTGGCTGGCGATTGCCGCGGTGATCTTCTCGCTGATCGGCGCCTTCTACTACCTGCGCGTGGTCAAGCTGATGTACTTCGACGCGCCGGCCGACCCGTCGCCGATCGAGGCGCCGTTCGGTATCAAGGCGCTGATGTCGGCCAACGGCCTCGCCGTCGCCGTGCTCGGCGTCTTCCCGCAGGCGCTGATGTCGCTGTGCGCCTACACGCTGCTCTATTCGCTGCGCTGAGCGCAAAGCCGCCTGCCGCAATCCCCGGGGCCCGCGTCATGCGGGCCTCGTCGTTTCAGGAGTGAGGCCGATGTCGCATCTGCATGAGGAACGGATCGAAAGCGCCCAGGTGTTCAAGGGCGTCCTGCTCGACGTGCGCCGCGATCGCGTGCGCCTGCCGAACGACGGCGAGAGCGTGCGCGAGTACATCGTCCATCCCGGGGCGGTGGTGATCATCCCGCTGCTCGACGACGGCCGCCTGCTGTTCGAGAACCAGTTCCGCTACCCGCTGCAACGCGACTTCCTCGAACTGCCGGCAGGCAAGATCGACGCCGGCGAGGACATCCTGGCGACGGCGCGCCGCGAACTGCTCGAGGAGACTGGCTACGAGGCCGGCGATTGGCGCCACCTCGGCGTCATGCACCCGTGCATCGGCTATTCCGACGAGCGCATCGAGATCTTCCTCGCGCGCGGCCTGCGCAAGGTCGCCGAGCCGTCGCTCGACCACAACGAGTTCCTCGACGTGCTGACGCTGTCGCTGGCCGAGGCGACGGCCGCTGTGCGCGACGGCCGCATCACCGACGCCAAGACGGTCACCGCGCTGTTCTGGGCGGAAAAGATCGTCGCCGGCGACTGGGACTGAGCGGGGCGCGGCGCGCGGGGGCCGCCTCAGGCGGCTGCCGCGCGGGATTCTTCGGGGTCGGCGTGCACGATGCGGTCACGGCCGCCGGTCTTGGCGTGGTACATGCGGCGGTCGGCGACCTCGACCAACTGCTGCCAGTCCTCCGCCGCTTCCTGGCGGCGCTCGGCGAGGCCGATGCTGGCGGTGACCGGCGCGCCGTCCGGGCGCTTGCCGAAGCCGCGGTGACGCAGCCGGGCGAGCACGTCGCGCGCGCGATGCAGGTCGGTGTTCGGCAGCACCAGCACGAACTCCTCGCCGCCCCAGCGCACCAGCATGTCGCCGCGGCGCAGGTTGTTGGTGATCCGCGTCGCCGCCTCGGTCAGCACTCGGTCGCCGGCCTCGTGGCCGAAGCCGTCGTTCACGCTCTTGAAGTGGTCGAGGTCGATGAAGGCGACCGTCAGCGGCGCGTTGCTGCGCCGTGCCAGCGTGAACTGCATTTCCATCGTTTCCTCGCCGCTGCGCCGGGAGAAGCAGCCGGTCAGCGGGTCGCGGATCGCTTGCCGGACGAGCGCGATCATGAAGGCGAGCTGGCTCATTCCGGCCAGGTTGGAGACGCCGGTGATCAACGTCAGCAGCCAGAAGGCGCCGGCGAACGACGGCCAGTCCAGCGTCGACCAGCGCATGTAGCCGGACAGCGCCTGCGCGAACAGGATGGGGCTGGCGATCAGCAGGTTCTCGAGGAAGGTCAGCGGGAAGATCGCCAGGCCGGCGAGCAGCACGAAGGGCAGGAAGGCGTAGCCGGTGGCGATCGCCGCCGACAGCCCGGCCAGTTGGTGCCCGGCCAGCAGCTGGTGCGAGGCGACATAGAACACCGTCGGGATCGCGAAGAGCAGCGCCATCGCCCGGTAGGCGTCGGGCAGGCTGCCGGAAGGGCGGTAGCCGACGACGACCAGCGCGAAGGCGAAGCTCGCCGAGAGGCGCAGCGCGGCGAGCGAGAACCACAGCGGGTAGGGAAAGACGAAGTAGTCGATGATCGCCCACAGTGGCGTCAGCACCGCGAAGAGGAAGGCGAACAGGCGCACCCGGTTGACGATCATCGTCGCGCGGCGCCGCGCCAGCAGCGAGAAATGGGCGTGCGGCGAGAGCAGCCAGACGAGTTCGGAACGGTTCAGCTCGCCGGGCATCAGCCCGGTCAGCCGTGTCCAGACGATATGAGCAAGATGGCTCATGGCGGTAGCCCCCTCCCGGTTGGTAGCGTTCTTGTTGTTGGTGCCGCTTGCTTTCCCGGCGGTTCGCGGAAAAGCAAGCGGGGCGCCCTTCCGGGCACCCCGCCAGTATAACCCTGATATGCCTGTGGTTTAACCGCAGGTGCCGACTGCGCCGCAGGCGGTGCAGAAATCGCAGCCGTCCTTGCGGATCACCGTGGTGTTGCCGCACTCGCTGCACAGCTTGCCCTGCGTCGGGCGGACGCTGTTCGACGGCTCCTCGGGCGCCTGCAGGATGCCCATCTGCTGCACCGGGTAGCCGTTCTCGTCGAGGATGCCGAGCATCGCGTAGCGGTGGATGATCAGGTTCGCCAGGTAGGCCACCGTCGACGGGTAGTTGGCCTGCTTGCGCGTGCCCGGAACGAAGGCCATGAAGTCGCCGAGCGGCTCCGGGTAGTCGAGCAGCTTCCTGAGCTTCATGCCGATCCAGGCCGGGTCGACGACGCGCATGTCGAGCGACAAGAGCTTGGTCAGTCCGTCGAGCGCGCGCGGGTAGTTGCCGGAGAGCCAGACCGAGTACGGGCGGGTGACGCCGTCCGGCAGCATGATCTCCTTCAGGCCGAGCACGAAGTCTTCGCCGGTGGCCGGGTTGAAGACGTCGACGGTCCACGACAGCGTGCCGTCGGTGCCGGTTTTCGGCTCCTTCAGGCTGAACAGCGCATCGAGCACCGGCGTCGGGCCTTCCTGCTTGAAGCCGCCGATCTGCTCGACGCGGTAGTGGATCAGCTGCGCCATCGCGGCGACGGCGCCCGGCATCTGCTTCTGCTCGCCGTGCGGCGGGAAGGCCATGACGAAGCCTTCGCCTTCCGGGGTCTTGGCCAGCGATTCGAGCTTCAGTTCGAGCCAGGCGCGGTCGTTGGCGCGCATGTCCATCGACAGCGTCTTGGCGACGGCGCCAAGGCCGCGCGGCTGCGCCGGGCCATTGACCCAGACCTCGAACGGCCAGTTCTTGCCTTCCTGCTCGACATGGCCGACGAACAGCGCGAACTTGCCCTGCGGGTGGTCGATCATGTAGGTCCAGGCCAGGTTGCCTTCCGGCAGGTTCGGCCGGCCCGGCCAGCGCAGCGACGAGAGCACCGGCGCCGGCAGGTTCTTGATCGACAGGCGGCGGTTGGCGTCGCCGGTGACGAAGTCCTGCGGCGCCTTGGCATCCTGCTGCTCGGTCTTGGCCGCGCTGCTGGCAGATTCCACCGAGAGCACGGCGCCGAGCACGCTGTTCGGACGGTAGGTGGCCAGCCCCTTCAGGCCCGACTTCCAGGCCGCCAGGTAGAGGTCCTGGAAATCCTCGTAGGGATAGTCGGCCGGCACGTTCACCGTCTTCGAGATCGAGGTGTCGATGTACGGGGCGACCGCGGCGACCATCTCCTCGTGCGCCTGCGCCGAGATCTCGAGCGCGGTGACGAAGTAGTCGGGCAGCTTCTCGACGTCGCCGCCGAGGTGCTTGTACAGGCGCCACGCGTAGTCCTCGACCGAGTATTCCTTGAGCGTGCCGTCTTGCATGCGCTTCTTGCGGTTGTAGGTCCACGAGAAGGGCGGCTCGATGCCATTCGAGGCGTTGTCGGCGAAGGCCAGCGAGATGGTGCCGGTGGGCGCGATCGACAAGAGGTGCGAATTGCGCAGGCCGTGCTTGCGGATGTCGTTCTTGACGTCGGCCGGCAGGCGCGACGCGAAGTTGCCGCCGGACAGGTAGAGCTCGGCGTTGAACAGCGGGAAGGGGCCGCGCTCCTTGGCCAGGTCGACCGAAGCCAGGTAGGCGATGTCGCGCATGTACTCGGAGATGCGCGCGGCCATCGCGCGCGCTTCGGGGCGGTCGTAGCGCAGGCGCAGCATCGCCAGCGCATCGCCCAGCCCGGTGAAGCCGAGGCCGACGCGGCGCTTGTTGGCGGCCTCTTCCTTCTGCCGCTCGAGCGGCCAGGCGGTGACGTCGAGTACGTTGTCGAGCATGCGCACCGAGACCTTGACCACTTCGCCGAAGGCGTCGAAGTCGAATTCGGCGAGGTCGGTGAAGGCGTGCTTGACGAACAGGGTCAGGTTGATCGAGCCCAGGCAGCAGCAGCCGTAGGGCGGCAGCGGCTGCTCGGCGCACGGGTTGGTGGCCTCGATCAGCTCGCAGTAGTTGAGGTTGTTGTCCTTGTTCATGCGGTCGAGGAACAGGATCCCCGGCTCGGCATGGTCGTAGGTGGACTTCATCACCTGATCCCACAGGTCGCGCGCCGGCACCTTGCGGTAGACCCACAGGCCGTCCTCGCGCTGGTAGGCGCCGTTGGCCTTCATGTCGACGTTCGGCTCGGCGCGGTGCGTCAGCTCGACGTCGGCGTCGGCCTCGACGGCCTGCATGAAGGCGTCGCTGACGCCGATCGAGATGTTGAAGTTGGTCAGGTCGCCGTGGTCCTTGGCGTGGATGAAGTCCTCGATGTCCGGGTGGTCGCAGCGCAGCACGCCCATCTGCGCACCGCGGCGGGCGCCGGCGGATTCCACGGTCTCGCACGAGCGGTCGAAGACGCGCATGTAGGAGACCGGGCCGGAGGCGCGCGAGTGCGTGCCCTTGACCAGCGCGCCGACCGGGCGGATCGACGAGAAGTCGTAGCCGACGCCGCCGCCGCGGCGCATGGTCTCGGCGGCCTGGGCGAGCGCGGTGTAGATGCCGGGCTTGCCGTCGACGGTCTCGACGATCGAGTCGCCGACCGGCTGCACGAAGCAGTTGATCAGCGTCGCCGCGAGGTCGGTGCCGGCGGCGGAGTTGATGCGGCCGGCCGGGACGAAGCCGTTTTCCTGCGCCCACAGGAACTTGGCTTCCCAGTGCGCGCGGTTCTTCTCTTCCTCGGCGGCGGCGAGGGCGGCGGCGACGCGGCGGCGCACGTCGTGGACGTTGGTTTCCTTGCCCTTGGCGTATTTCTCGACGAGAACCTCGACGGAGATTTCCTGTTCCGGCAACGGACCGACTTCCGGTGCATCGGGGACGTTCGACAGCGACAGCTGCTTGGCGACAGTGCTCATGGTCTCATCCTGTTCGAATTATTGAAAAACTGCTGGGTATGCGAAAGGTAATAGGTTGTTCTGTACAGCGAGCGGATGCCCTGAAAACTACTATATCTAGTAGGTGATGGCAAGAACTTGACTAAATGTAGGTTTGCGGCGTGGCCCCGGGCGGGCGCCGCAAAAGCTTTGAAATCGCTGGTTTAGCGGCGCCGGGGACGGAGTGGGCACCCATGGGTTGTGCGCTGCACAATAGACCGCGCCCCGGGAAAAAGGGTTCCCGGGGCGCGCGATTTTCCATCCTGCCGTGAGCCAATCGGCGAGGCGGCGATGCCGCCCGCGGCAGGGGCGGCGGTGACTCGCCCCCGCCTGAAGGCCGGAGCGTCCTTTCCACCCTCCCGAACGGGGGCCGCCGATTCCTCGCTTGCGCTTCGTCTCGCCGGCCCCGGCATCGATGCCGGGGCGCGCGCTCGACGCGTGGTCAGAGCAGGTCGCGGGTGTGCTGCGCGATCATCCACTCCTCGTCGGTGGGGATCGCCAGCGCCTCGGTACGGCTGCCGGCGGTGCTGATGCGGCGCAGGCCGCTGCCGTTGGCGACCGGGTCGAGCTCGATGCCGAGCCAGCCGAGCGCGGCGCAGACGCGCTGGCGCACCTCGGTGGCGTGCTCGCCGATGCCGCCGGTAAACACCAGCGCGTCGATGCCGCCGATGCAGGCGGCGAGCGCGCCGATCTCGCGCACGATGCGGTAGCAGAAGAGGTCGACGGCCTCGGCGGCGTGCGGGTCGTCGCTGGCGAGCAGCGTGCGCATGTCCTGGCTGATGCCGGACACGCCGAGCAGGCCGGATTCCTTGTAGAGCAGCTTCTCGATCGCCTTGGCGTCCATCCCCTTCTCCTGCATCAGGTAGAGGACCACGCCCGGGTCGAGGGCGCCGGTGCGGGTGCCCATCATCAGGCCGTCGATTGCGGTGAAGCCCATCGACGTCGCCTGGCTGCGCAGCCCGCGCATCGCGCACATGCTGGCGCCGTTGCCGAGATGGGCGACGACCACGCGGCCGTCGGCGCGCGCGCTGTGCTCGGGCAGCACGCGGGCGATGTATTCGTAGGACAGGCCGTGGAAACCGTAGCGGCGGACGCCTTCGGCGGTCAGCGCGCGCGGGATCGCGAACAACTGCGCCAGCGCCGGCTGCGTGCGGTGGAAGGCGGTGTCGAAGCAGGCGATCTGTGGCACGCCGGGCAGCCGCGCGGCGAGCGCCTTGACGCCGTTGAGGTTGTGCGGTTGGTGCAGCGGCGCCAGTGCGACGAACTGCTCGAGTGCGGCGATCGTTTCCGCGTCGAGGCGAACCGGCTGCGAGTAGCGCTCGCCGCCATGCACGACGCGATGGCCGACGGCGACGATCTGCCGCGAGTTCTGCTGATGCGCATCGAGCCAGCCGAGCAGCGCGTCGAAGGCGGCCGCATGCTTGATGCCTTCGGCGAGCGCATCGTCGGCGATGCGCTCGCCGGCGGCGCTTTTCGCCACCAGGCGCGCGGCGGCGCCGAGGCCGTCGATCTGGCCGCTCAGGTAGGGATGGCGCGCCAGTTCGCCATCGAGCGCGTAGAGCGCGAACTTGATCGACGACGAGCCGGCGTTGATGGTCAGGATGGCGCGGCTCATGCTGCCTCCGCCGGGCCGCCCCAAGGAGGCAGCGAGACAATGCGCGAAGGCCGCGCCAGCGGCCGAACCGTAATCGCCCCCTGCCGTGGGCAGGGGGTCGGGGGGATGGTCGTGGCTGGCATCATTCCGCCTTGCGCTTGGCGTGGGCGATCAACGCTGCGATCGCGCACGAGGCGGTGCGCGTCTCGGCGGTGTCGGCGCGGCTGGTGAGCACGATCGGCACCGCGGCGCCGAGGACGACGCCGGCGGTCAGCGCGTTGGCCAGGTATTCCAGCTGCTTGGCGAGCATGTTGCCCGATTCGAGGTCGGGAACGACCAGGATGTCGGCGTCGCCGGCGACCGCCGACTTGATGCCCTTGGTCTTGGCGGCGACGATCGACACCGCGTTGTCGAAGGCGAGCGGGCCGTCGAGGATGCCACCCTTGATCTGGCCGCGGTCGGCCATCTTGCACAGCGCCGCGGCGTCGAGCGTGGACTGGATCTTCGGGTTGACCGTCTCCACCGCCGACAGGATCGCCACCTTCGGCTCCGGGCGGCCGAGGATGTGCGCGAGGTCGATCGCGTTCTGGATGATGTGCACCTTCTCTTCCAGCGTCGGCGCGATGTTGATCGCGGCGTCGGTGATCAGGAGCGGCTTCGGGTAGGTCGGCACGTCCATCACGAAGACGTGGCTGAGGCGGCGGCCGGTGCGCAGGCCGCCGGCGCGCGAGACGACCTCGCCCATCAGCTCGTCGGTGTGCAGGCTGCCCTTCATCAGCGCCTCGGCGTCGCCGTTCCTGACCAGCGTCACCGCCATCGCCGCCGCTTCGTGGCTGTGCTTGACGTTGACGATGCGGAAGCGGCTGATGTCGAAGCCGTGCTCCTCGGCGAGCGAGCGGATCTTCTTCTCGGGGCCGACCAGGATCGGTTCGATCAGGCCGGCCTCGGCCGCCTGCAGCGGCCCCTTCAGCGACTCGTAGTCGCACGGGTGGGCCACCGCCATGTCGATCGGCGGCAGGCCGCGCACCTTGGCCAGCAGCTGCTCGTAGCGGCCGTGCCTGTCGGCGATGACGACGTCGGGGAGGGTCACCTTCGCCCGCCGCACCTTGTCCCGCGGCGCCAGCGTCTCGACGCTGCCCTGGATCACCGGCAAGTCGTCCTGGTTGGTGCAGGTGCAGTCGAAGACGACGTGCTGGTTGTGCTCGAACTTGTGCTTGACGGTGACGGTGATCGTGATCGTGTCGCCGATCGTCACCGGCCGCACGAAGTGCAGCGACTGGTCGACGAGGATCGTCCCCGGGCCCGGGTATTGCGTGCCGAGCACCGTCGAGATCAGCGACGCCGACCACATGCCGTGCGCGACGACCTCGCGGAAGATGCCGCTGTGGGCGAATTCCTGGTCGACGATGGCCGGGTTGATGTCGCCGGTCATCACCGCGAACAGCTGGATGTCCTCGGGGCGCAGCGTGCGGATCAGCGAGGCCGTGTCGCCGACCCGGATTTCGCTGAAAATGCGGTTTTCCAAATACTGTTCGCCGTGCGGGGCGCTGTGGGCGCTTGACATGCGGGGCTCCGTGGTCTGTGAATGTAGGGATTCGACGAGTATAGTTTGCTGCAGTGCGGCATACAACTTGCAAGGCCGGACCAAGCAATTTTGTGGCCAGTCCGCGAAAATGATGCGGACGCACATGAAGCGGGGATCCTTCCCGGCAACCGGTGCTGCCGGAATCGGGGAGTGTTTCCAGATAGCGGGAAAATATTGCCGGAGTCTCTCATGGGTGAGAAGAGCAAGGCGCCAGCCGCGGTGTTGCCGACGATCCTGCAGCGCTGGCGGAACGATCCGACCGCCCTGGTCCAGATCCTGCGCGAGGCGCAGGAGGAAACGGACTGGATCTCGCCCGAGCTGATCGACGCGCTGGCCGCCGCCCTGCACCTGCCGCGCGCCAAGATCGAGGGCGTGGCCGGCTTCTACAGCTTCTTCTACACCCGTCCGCGCGGCCGTTACCGCGTGCTCTTCGCCGACAACATCGTCGAGCGCATGCAGGGCAGCGTCGCGCTGCGCGAACGCATGTGCCGCAACCTCTGGGTCGAGTCGGGCAAGGTCTCGGAGGACGGGCTGGTCAGCGTCGACACCACCTCGTGCATCGGCATGGGCGACCAGGGGCCGGCGCTGCTGGTGAACAACCGCGCCGTGCCGAACCTCGATGCGGCGCGCATCGACCGGCTGTGCGAGCTGATCCGCGGCGAGGTGCCGCTGGCCGACTGGCCGACCGACCTGTTCGTCGTTGCCGACAACGTGCGCCAGGCCGGCGTCCTGCTCGGCAACGATCTGCAGCCGGGGGACGCACTGCGTGCGGCGCACGGCCGCGCCGCCGGCGACGGCATCGAGGCGTCGAACGCCCGCTCCTGGCGCGAGGGCCTGCCGGCCGGACTCGCCGGGCCGGTCGCGGTGATCGAGGAAATCCGCCGCGCCGGCCTGCGCGGCCGCGGCGGCGCAGGCTTTGCGACGGCGTTGAAATGGGACGCCTGCCGCAATGCGCCGCTCGCCGCCGGCCGCCAGCGCATCGTCGTCTGCAATGCCGACGAGGGCGAGCCCGGCACCTTCAAGGACCGCGTGCTGCTTGCCAGCCACGCCGACCTCGTGCTCGAGGGCATGACCGTCGCCGCCTACGCGGTCGGCGCGGCGCGCGGCTTCCTCTACCTGCGCGGCGAATACCGCCATCTGCTCGGCCCGCTGCTGGCCGTGCTCGCGCGGCGGCGTGCGGCGGGGCTGCTCGGTCGCGCGATCCTCGGCATCGCCGGTTTCGACTTCGACATCGAGATCCACCTCGGCGCCGGCGCCTACGTCTGCGGCGAGGAGTCGGCGCTGATCGAGTCGCTCGAAGGCAAGCGCGGCACGCCGCGCAACCGGCCGCCGTTCCCGGTGACGCATGGCTACCTCGAGCAGCCGACGGTGGTCGACAACGTCGAGACCTTCGCCTGCGCGGCGCTGATCGCGCAGCACGGCGGCGACTGGTTCGCCGGCATCGGCACCGCGAAATCGACCGGCACCAAGCTGCTGTCGGTCTCCGGCGACGTCGCGCGGCCCGGCATCTACGAGTTCCCGTTCGGCGTTTCCGTCGGCGAGGTGCTGGCCGCCGCCGGCACCGCCGACACGCAGGCGGTGCAGGTCGGCGGGCCATCCGGCACCTGCGTCGGTGCTGCCGAGTTCGGCCGCCGCATTGCCTTCGAGGACGTGCCGTCGGCCGGCGCCTTCATGGTCTTCGATTCGACCCGCGACATGTTCGAGGTGGCGCGCAACTTCACCCACTTCTTCGCGCACGAGAGCTGCGGCTTCTGCACGCCGTGCCGCGTCGGCACCCCGCTCTTGAAGAACCTGATGGACAAGCTGGCCAACGGCCACGGCTCGCCGTACGACTTCGCCGAGATCGAGAAGATGAACCACATCCTGCAGCAGATGAGCCACTGCGGGCTCGGCCACTCGGCCTGCAACCCGGTGCTCGACACCATCGCCCGCTTCCGGCCCGCCTACGAGCGGCGGCTGTCCAACGCGTCGTTCGAGCCGGCCTTCGACCTCGACCGGGCGCTGGCGCCGGCGCGGCAGATGACCGGCCGCGACGATGCCGGCGCGCACCTGTCGATCCACGCCGAGGAGGAACAATGAGCGATACCTTTACGCTGGACGGCCGGGAAATCCCCTTCCGCGACGGGCAGACCATCATCCAGGCGGCGCACGACGCCGGCGCCTGGATTCCGCACCTGTGCTACCACCCGGAGTTCAAGCCGCACGGTTCGTGCAAGCTGTGCACGGTGACCGTGAACGGCCGCCACATGGCCTCGTGCACGACGCGGGCGGCGGCCGGGCAGGTGGTCGAGAGCAACACCGAGGCGCTCAACGGCGAGCGCCGCACGCTGCTGCAGATGCTCTTCGTCGAGGGCAACCACTTCTGCCCGTCGTGCGAGAAGAGCGGCGACTGCAAGCTGCAGGCCGCCGCCTACGAGCTCGGCATGATGACGCCGCACTTCGACCACTTCTACCCGAGCCGGCCGGTCGACGCCTCGCATCCGGAGATCCTGCTCGACTTCAACCGCTGCATCCTCTGCTCGCTGTGCGTGCGCGCCAGCCGCGACGTCGACGGCAAGTGCGTGTTCGCGCTGTCGGGACGCGGCATCGGCACGAAGCTGATCGTCAATGCGGCGAGCGGCCGGCTGGCCGACACCGACGTGGCGAGCGACGACAAGGCGCTGGCGGTCTGCCCGGTCGGCGTCATCCTGAGGAAGCGGCGCGGCTTCGCGGTGCCGATCGGCGAACGTACCTACGACAAGGCGCCGATCTCGGCGACGGAGGATTGAGATGAGCGAACCCGCGAAGAAGAAGCTGCGCGTGGCGACCACCTCGCTTGCCGGCTGCTTCGGCTGCCACATGTCCTTCCTCGACATCGACGAGCACCTGTTCGAGCTTGTCGAGCTGGTCGAGTTCGACCGCTCGCCGCTGACCGACATCAAGGAGGTCGGCGAGTGCGACCTCGGCATCATCGAGGGCGGCCTGTGCAACGCCGAGAACGTGCAGGTGCTGCGCGAGTTCCGCGCGCGCTGCAGGAAGCTGGTGGCGATCGGCGCCTGCGCGGTGAACGGCGGCCTGCCGGCGCAGCGCAACCACCTCAAGCTCGCCGAGATCCTGGAAGAGGTCTACCACACCAGCCCGGGCATCGCGCAGGGGATGATCCCCAACGACCCCGAGCTGCCGCTGCCGCTGAACAAGGTGCATCCGCTGCACGAGGTGGTGAAGATCGACTGGTTCCTGCCCGGCTGCCCGCCGTCCGGCGAGGCGATCTGGAAGGCGCTGACCGACATCGTCGCCGGCCGCGACCCGCAGCTCGGCTTCGGCCTGCTGCACTACGACTGAGGACGACCAATGAGCTACCGTCTGGAGACCGCCGAGCATCCCGAGCAGCTGCGCCGCGTCGCGATCGACCCGGTGTCGCGCGTCGAGGGCCACGGCAAGGTCACGCTGCTGCTCGACGACAGCAACAAGGTGCACCAGGTGCGCCTGCACATCGTCGAGTTCCGCGGCTTCGAGAAGTTCATCCAGGGCCGCCCGTACTGGGAGGTGCCGGTGATGGTGCAGCGCCTGTGCGGCATCTGCCCGGTCTCGCACCACCTCGCCGCGGCGAAGGCGATGGACGCGATCGTCGGCGCGCGGCGGCTGACGCCGACCGCCGAGAAGATGCGCCGGCTGATGCATTACGGCCAGATCCTGCAGTCGCACGCGCTGCACTTCTTCCACCTGTGTTCGCCGGACCTGCTGTTCGGCTTCGACAGCGAGGTCGGCCGGCGCAACATCGTCGGCGTCGCCGAAACGCACCCGGAGACCGCGCGGCGCGGCGTGCTGCTGCGGAAGTTCGGCCAGGAGGCGATCCGCATCACCGCGGGCAAGCGCATCCACGGCACCGGCGCGATTCCCGGCGGCGTGAACAAGTCGCTCAGCATCGAGGAGCGCGACACGCTGCTCAGGGACGCCTACCAGATGGTCGCCTGGGCGCGCGACGCGGTGCATCTGGCGCGCCAGCTGCACGAAACCGACCCGGCGCTGTACAACAGCTTCGGTATCTTCCGCTCGCACTTCATGTCGCTGGTCGGCGCCGACGGTCGGATGGACCTCTACGACGGCCGCCTGCGCGCACGCGACGACGCCGGGGCGATCTTCTTCGACGGCGTCGCCCAGGCCGACTACGAGAAGCACATCCAGGAGGAAGTGAAGCCCTGGAGCTACATGAAGTTCCCGTACTTCCGCGCGCTCGGCAACGAGCACGGCTGGTACAAGGTCGGCCCGCTCGCCCGCGTGCAGAACTGCGATGCGATGCCGACGCCGCTGGCCGACGCCGAGCGCCGCGAGTTCCTCGACTACGCCGGCGGCACGCCGATGCACGCCGCGCTCGGCTACCACTGGGCGCGCATGATCGAGATGCTGCATGCGGCGGAGACGATCAAGGACCTGCTGCACGATCCGGATCTCCTCGGCGGCGAGCTGATGGCCGGCGGCGAGCGCGGTTTCGAAGGCGTCGGCATGATCGAGGCGCCGCGCGGCACGCTGATCCACCACTACCGCGTCGGCGAGGACGACCTGGTGACGATGTGCAACCTGATCGTGTCGACGACGCACAACAACCAGGCGATGAACGAGGCGATCCGCCACGTCGCCCGGCGCTACCTGCACGGCCGCGAGATCACCGAGGGGCTGCTCAACCACATCGAGGTGGCGATCCGCGCCTACGACCCGTGCCTCTCGTGCGCGACGCACGCGCTCGGCAAGATGCCGCTCGCGGTCGAGCTGCGCGACGCCGACGGCAGCCTCGTGCACCGGCTGAGCCGCGGCGCATGAGCGCGCCGTTCGTGATCCTCGCCTGCGGCAATCCGAGCCGCGGCGACGACGCGCTCGGGCCGCAGCTGCTCGCGCGGCTCGACGCCTGGCTGCGCGCCGAAGGCCTGGCGGAATCGTTCGCGCTGATCGAGGATTTCCAGTTCCAGATCGAGCACGCGCTCGACCTCGAGGCGCGGCGGGCGGCGCTGTTCATCGACGCCGGCACGGGTACGCCGGCGCCGTTCACGCTGCAGCCGGTGCTGCCCGACGACACGCCGGGGCACAGCACGCATGCGATTCCGCCGGCGGCGGTGCTTGCCGTCTACCGCCGCGTCGTCGGCGGCGAGCCGCCGCCGGCGCACGTCCTCTGCGTGCGCGGCGAGCGCTTCGAACTCGGCACCGGGCTCAGCCCGGCCGCCGCCGCGCACCTCGAAGCCGCCTGGCCGTCGCTGCGGGCGTTCTGTCACGCCCTGCTGCAATCGACGGCGGACGGCGGGAAAGCTTGATCCAGATCATATTGGCGGCGCCGGCGCAAGCCTAGGATGCGTCTTGCCGCATGTGCGGTGTCGATGACGTCATTTGGCGATGCGTCTCTTCAATCTTCATTCGCTTTCGGCGGCTGCGGCCGCCGTTCTTTTTTCCGCGCTCTGCGCGGGTGCACCGGCGGCGGCCGAAACGTCCGTCGCCGCGCCCTGTGCGCTGCCGCCGACGGCGGCCGACTGGCATGCCCGGCTGGCGGCGCAGCCCGCCGCCGCGAGGGCGGGGCAGACCATCGCCGTCGCCGTGGACCTGGCCGCCAGCGCCGACGTCGCCCTCGATGCCGACGGCGGCCTGCGCTACGGGATGGCCTTCAACGACGTCGCCGAGGGCTGGAGCTGGCAGCCGCAGACGCGGCCCGAGGACGAAGACTACTACCGCTGGAAGTTCCTGCCGCTGCAAACGGTGACCGAGCACGGCGCGAGCTACGTGCAGGAGGAGAAGGTCGGCGTGCCGCAGCAGACGCGCGTCGAGCGGCGCCACGACTATTTCCTGGCCTTCGACAATCCCTATCGCTTCTATGCGCGCGGCGACGCCGGCTTCGTGCTGCCGCTGCCGGCGGGGGCGGCAGCCGTGCCGTCGCTGCGCCTGGTGGCGATCGCCCGCCTCGGCGAGCCGGCGACCGGCGAGAGCACGACCTTCTGGAAGGCGGTGCATGCCCGCCCGGTCGATTTCACCCTGAAGAAGCACTACCTGATCGGCGCGCTGAGCGCGCTGGTCGCCTGCGACGCGCGCGACGGTCGCGAGCTCGCGCGCATCGTCGCCGACGGTCAGCGATAGACGAGCACCGGGATCTGCGAGTGCGTCAGCACCTTGTTGGTCTCGCTGCCGAGCAGCAGGCCGCTGATGCCGCGGCGGCCGTGCGAGGCCATGAAGATCAGGTCGCAGCCGGACTGCTCGGCGGCCTGGATGATCGCCTCGTAGGGAATGTCGCTGGTCAGCGCCAGCTTGGCGCAATCGACCCCGGCCGCAGCGCAGGCCTGCTCGACGAAGCCGAGCACCTGTTGCGCCTGGGTGTCGGCGAGTTCGGCGAACTTCTCCGGCGTCGTCGGGTCGATCAGCGCGCCCTCGCCGTAATAGGTCACCGGGTACTCGGGCTTGGCGTAGAAGGCGGTGATGCGCGCCCCCGCCTCCTTGGCGAAGGCCACGGCGCGGCGCACCGTTTCCTGCGACAGCTCGGAGCCGTCGGTCGGGACAAGAATGTGCTTGAACATGGCGTATCTCCCCTCTGAGTCCTTACGTTCGGCATGCTGCTCCATCTGTCTGCATCCTAGCAGGCCGGCGCCGATATGGAAAACCGGGGTGCCGCCGCGCCGGCGAGCGCGCGAAATCGCACCGGCGACGGCAATTGGTGCAACAATCGACACATGATGAACATCCAGTTCTTCGGCGCCGCCGGCGAGGTGACCGGCTCCTGCTATCTGGTGACCGGACCGGGCCTCGCTTTCCTCGTCGACTGCGGCATGTTCCAGGGCGGCCCCGATGCCCGCCTGAAGAACCTGCGCGCGCTGCCCTTCGACGTGCGCAAGCTCGACTTCGTGCTGCTGACGCATGCCCACATCGACCACTCCGGCCTGCTGCCGCGGTTGACCATGCTCGGCTATAAGGGGCCGGTCTACACCACCGCGGCGACCATCGACCTGCTCAAGGTGATGCTGCTCGACAGCGCGCACATCCAGGAGAAGGACGCCGAGTGGGAGCTGCGCCACCGCCACCGGCGCAACGCCTCGCTGCGCGGCAGCCCGCAGCCGCTCTATTCGGTGACGCAGGCGCTGGACGCCCTCAAGCACCTGCGGCCGGTGGCCTACGAGGAGCCGTTCTCGCCGCACCCCGAGGTGCAGGTGCGCTTCTTCGACGCCGGCCACATCCTCGGTTCGGCGATCATCGAGATCCGCAGCGGCGGCCGCCGGCTGGTCTTCTCCGGCGACCTCGGCCAGCCCGGGCGGCCGGTGATCAACGATCCGACGCCGCTGCGCGACGCGGACGTGCTGGTGGTCGAGTCGACCTACGGCAACCGCCTGCACCGCTCGCTGCAGGAGACCGAGGACGAGCTGGTCGCGGCGTTCACGCACACGCTGCGCGAGAAGCGCGGCAACATCGTCATCCCGGCCTTCGCCGTCGGCCGCACGCAGGAGCTGATCTACGTGCTGGCCGGGCTGATCCGCGCCGGCCGCCTGGCGCCGATGCGGCTCTACGTCGATTCGCCGATGGCCAAGGCGGCGACGCAGATCACGCTGCACCACGCGGCGCTGCTCGACACCGAGACGCGCGAACTGATCGACTGGCAGCGCCACCACACGCACCAGCTCGACGTGCATTTCGTCGCCGACGTGATGGAGTCGATGGCGCTGAACGACGTGCGCGCGGGCGCGGTGATCCTTTCCGCGAGCGGCATGTGCGAGGCCGGGCGGGTCAAGTACCACCTGCGCAACAACCTGCCGCGGCCGGAATGCGCGGTGCTGATCACCGGCTTCCAGGCCGCCGGCACGCTCGGCCGCCGCCTGGTCGACGGCGCCCGCTCGGTCGCCATCTTCGGCCAGCAGGTGCCGGTGCGGGCGGCCATCCACACCATCGGCGGCCTCTCCGCGCACGCCGACCAGGCGGCGCTGCTCGGCTGGCTGCGCCATTTCCGGCAGCCGCCGGCGCGCACCTACGTCGTGCACGGCGAGCCGGCGGCGGCCGGCGCCTTCGCCGAGGCGATCCGCAGCCAGCTCGGCTGGGAGAACGTCGAAATTCCCGGCTACCGGGCGGAAATGCCCTTATGATTCAAGGTTGATGACAACGGATCGGCAGGTGTGTCATGGCTAACGGGAATTCTTCGGGGCGCGGCCGCCGCGGCGCCCGCCTGAACGGCACCAGTCCGCTCGAGGAATTGACGAGCGCGATCGAGGAACAGGTCGACCCGTTCGGCGTCACCACCTCGATGCTCAACGCCCAGGCCGCCTGGCTGATGCATCCGCAGGAACTGATGCGGGCGATGACCGCGCTGTCCGAGGACGTGCTCGCGCTGCAGACGCACGTGATGCGGCGCGCGATGGGCTTCGAGAGCGAGGATGTGGTGGCGCCGAACGAGGACGACACGCGCTTCTCCGACGCGGCGTGGCAGGAGTCGGCGACCTGGGACATCGTCAAGGAAGCCTACCTGGCGTTTACCCACCGCCTCGAGGACATGTGCTACGAGACGCCGGGGCTGTCCGAGAAGGAGCGCCGGCGCGCCGCGTTCTGGTTCCGCAAGTGGCTGAACGCGATGGCGCCGACCAACTTCTTCTGGACCAACCCGGTGGCGATGCGGAAGTTCGTCGACAGCCGCGGCGAGAGCCTGCGCCAGGGGCTGCAGTACTTCATGCGCGACCTGCAGGCGAAGAACGTGCGCATGGTCGAGGAGGACGCCTTCACGATCGGCACCGACCTGGCGACGACGCCGGGGCACGTCGTCTACCGCAACCGCCTGCTCGAGCTGATCCACTACACGCCGACCGCGGCGACCGTGCACGCGGTGCCGCTGCTGATCGTCACGCCGTGGATCAACAAGTACTACATCCTCGACCTGACGCCGAAGAAGAGCCTGGTGCGCTGGCTCACCGAACAGGGTTTCTCGGTCTATATCACCAGCTGGAAGAACCCCGGTCCCGAGATGGCGAGCGTCAGCTTCGACGACTACCTGCGCGAGGGCGTGGACGAGGCGGTCCGCTTCGTCTGCAAGCTGCACAAGGTGCCGCAGGTGGCGCTCGCCGCCTATTGCATCGGCGGCACGCTGGTCGCCACCTACATGGCCTGGGCCAACCGCCGCTACGGCGCCGACAAGGTGCCGGTCGCCTGCTGGACGCTGTTTACGACGCTGACCGACTTCTCCAAGCCGGGCGACATCGAGGTCTTCATCGACGAGGGCAGCGTCCGCTGGCTCGAGCAGTCGATGGCGAAGAAGGGCTACCTCGACGGCAGCGAGATGGCCTCGTCGTTCCGCATGCTGCGCTCGAACAGCCTGATCTGGCACTACTTCGTGAACAGCTACCTGTACGGCGAGCCGCTGCCGCCGTTCGACGTGCTGTTCTGGAACATGGACACCACGCGCATGCCGCAGGCGATGCATTCGTTCTACCTGCGCGAGATGTACCTCAACAACAACCTGATGAAGCGCGATGCGCTGACCATCGCCGGCGAGCCGATCGACCTCGACCGCATTGAGCAGCCGCTCTACGCGGTCACCGCCGAGGACGACCACATCGCGCCGTGGCGCCAGTGCTACCGCATCCGCAAGTACGTGAACGTGAATGCGCCGGTGCGCTTCGTGCTCTCCAGCTCGGGGCACATCCTCGGCATCGTCAACCCGCCGGTGAATCCGCCCAAGCGCAGCTTCTGGGTCGGCAACCCGGAGCGCAACGAGCATTTCGAGCACTGGCAGGAGCGCGCGAAGAAGAAGAGCGGCTCGTGGTGGGAGGACTGGGTCGCCTGGCTGCGCCCGCGCTGCGGCGAGCGCGTGGCGCCGCTGTCGCCGGCGGCGCCCGGCTATCCGGACCTCGGTCCGGCACCCGGCACCTACGTCCTCGAAAAGTGACGCCGGCGGGAGTGTCCAGCTCCGGCGGGGCCTGCTACAGTGCCGGCAGCGCCGGGGTCCCGCCCGGCGCGCGTCCTTCCCTGCCAACCCGTGATCCGCGAGAGGCGCGCGACGAGATGACTGCCGAACCGACCGAGATTGCAAGCCGCCGGCACGGCGCCGGGCCGGGGGCCTCCGGCCCGGCGCGCGACCTTCTGCGCATCGTGCGCATCAACGAAGAGATCAAGCGGGTCGTCGCGGTCGCCTTCAAGATCAACATCATGGCGCTGAACGCGATCTTCCTCGCCAAGCGCGCCGGCAATGCCGCGCTCGGCTTCGGCGTCCTCTCCAACGAACTGCGCGTGTTCTCGAAGGACCTGCGCGAAAGCATGATGGCGCTGACCCGGCTGATCCACGACGCGGTCGCCGAAGTCTCGGTGCTGCTGCAGGAGTCGCGCCAGGACGGGCTGTTCCGGCGCACCGCCGACGAGGTGCCGGGCAACGCCCGGCTGCGCGAGGTGCTGGCGCGGCGCGACGGCCGGCGGGCGGCGCGCGAGGAGCGCATCGCGACGCTGCGCCGCAACCTGCGCCTGGCCGTCGACGAGGCGGCGCGGCTGGTCGAGCTGGGCGGCGTGCTGGCCAAGTCGGCGAAGATCGAGGCGGCCTACGGCGCCGGCTTCGCCTCGTCGCTGGCGCAGGTCTCCGGCGAATTCGACGGCATCGTCGAGGAAATCCGCGCGTCGCTCGACAAGCTGCGGCGCTCCAGCTTCTTCGGGGGACGAGCATGAAGACGACGCAAACCTTCTTCGAGGCCGGCAGCCACAAATGGACGGCGATCGTCCGCGATCCGGCGAAGCCCGGGTACCTGATCGATACCAACGAATACCTGGTCCAGCACGCCGGGCAGGGGCTGCTGCTCGACCCGGGCGGCGCCGAGATCTTCCCGGCGGTGTTCTCGGCGCTCTCCGCCGAGTTCGATCCGTCGCGGCTGGCCGGCATCTTCGCCTCGCACCAGGACCCGGACATCATCTCGTCGCTGGCGCTGTGGCTGGAATTCAACCCGCAGATGAAGTGCTACGTGAGCTGGCTGTGGGCCAGCTTCATCCCGCATTTCGGCGGCACCGCCGAGACCTTCGTCGCGCTCCCCGACGAAGGCATGGCGATCCCGCTCGCCGGGCTGCCGCTGCAGGCGGTGCCGGCGCACTACCTGCATTCGTCCGGCAACCTGCACCTCTACGACAAGCAGGCGAAGATCCTGTTCTCCGGCGACGTCGGCGCTGCGCTGCTGCCGGCCGACAGGCAGGGGCTCTTCGTCGAGGACTTCGCCGCGCACATCCGCCACGCCGACGCCTTCCACCGGCGCTGGATGGGGTCGAACGAGGCCAAGCGGCAATGGTGCGAACGCGTCTCCCAGCTCGACATCGACATGCTCTGCCCGCAGCACGGCGCGATCTACCGTGGCGGCGACGTGCAGCGCTTCATCAACTGGTTCGACGAACTCCGCGTCGGCGTCGCGCGCGCCTGAGCGATGCGCCTCGCGCATCGCGAAGAAGTACTCCCGGGGTGCGCCTGAGCGATGCGCCTCGCGCATCGCGAAGAGGTCTTCCGGGGGGCGCCTGAGCTGAGCGCTTCGCGCTCTGCGAGGAAGGCCGCTGGCCAGGCGCCTGAGCGGCAGGCTGCGGCAAATCGCCGCAGCGGCGGGCCGGGCAGGGAGGGCGGCCGCCCTTTTTGATCTCAGTCAATGCCACCTCGCCGGGGGAATCTGACAATGGCCCGACCAACAACAGAGTCCCCGAGATGACCACCATCAGAGATTTCATGACCGACGACCATCGCCGTTGCGATGACGTCTTCGCCGAGGTCGAGCAGGCCGTTGCCGGCGGCGACTGGGCCGCCGCCGCGGCTGCCTTCGCCCGTTTCCAGGAGAGCGTGCTGCAGCATTTCGCCGCCGAGGAGTCGCTGCTGTTCCCGGCCTTCGAGCAGAAGACCGGGATGCGCATGGGGCCGACGCAGGTGATGCGCAGCGAGCACGTGCAGATGCGCGAGCTGATGCAGTCCGCCGCCGCCGCGCTGGCGGCGCAGGATGCCGACGCCTACGCCGGCGAGGCCGAGACCCTGCTGATCATGATGCAGCAGCACAACATGAAGGAGGAGAACATCCTCTATCCGATGTGCGACCAGCACCTCGCCTACGAGACCGATACGCTGGTGCCGCAGCTGCGCGCCGAGATGCCGGGAGCCGGCGAATGAAGCACCCGAAGAGCGACCGGGTGATCGACGCGCGCGGGCTGGAGCCGCCGGAACCCTTCGTGCTGACGATGGACGCGCTCGACCGCCTGCCGAAGGGCGAGAAGCTGCTGCTGCTGCTCTACCGCGAGCCGTTCCCGCTGTACAAGGCGCTGGCCAACAACGGCTTCGCGCACGCGGCCGAACACCTCCCCGACGGCACCGTCGAGATCCTGATCTGGCACGCCGACGCGTGAAGGCGTAGCGCCGTGCAGGCCCTCCTGTCGTTCGAGCAGGCGCCGCCGATGGCCGCGCCTTTCCGCTTCTTCCTCACCGCGCCGCTGTTCGCGCTGCTCGCCGGCGCCGTGCTGCTGGTCGGCGGCGGCGACGCCTTCGCCTCGCGCTGGTCGCCGGGCGCACTGGCGCTGACGCACTTGATCGCGGTCGGCTTCGTGCTGCAGGTGATGCTCGGCGCGCTGATCCAGATCCTGCCGGTGGTCGCCGGCGCCAACCTGGCCGGGCCGCTGTGGGTGGCGCGGCTGGTGCATGCGCTGCTGGTGCCCGGCGCGCTGTGCCTGGTCGCCGGCTTCCTCGGCCTGTTCCCGGGCTTTGCGCCGGCCGCCGTGCTGCTCGTCGCCGGCGTCGGCCTGTTCGTCGTCGCCGCGGCGCGCGCGCTGCTCGGCGTGCCGTCGACCAGCCATACGATCGGCGGCCTGAAGGTCGCGCTGGCCTCGCTCGCCGTCGTCGTCGGCCTCGGCGTCGCGCTCGCCGGCGGGCTGGAGGCGCGCTGGTCGCTGCCGCTGGTCGATACCACCCACGTCCATGCCGGCTGGGGGCTCGGCGCCTGGGGGGTCGGCCTGCTCTCGGCAGTGGCCTACGTCGTCGTGCCGATGTTCCAGCTGACGCCGCTCTATCCGCGCTGGTTCAGCCGCGCCTTCGGCGGCGTGCTGTTCGCGGCGGCGACGCTGCTGGCGGCGGCGACGCTGTCCGGCCGCGCCGTCGCCGGCGAGCTGCTGCAGGCGCTGCTGGTCTGGCTGGCGGCGGCCTTCTGCGCGATGACGCTGTGGCTGCAGGCGCGCAGCAAGCGGGCGCGCCCCGACGCGACGCAGCGCCTGTGGCGCGGCGGCCTGCTCTGCGGGCTCGCGGCCTGCCTGCTGTGGGCGCTGGCGGCGCTGGTGCCGGCCATCGGCGAACGCGACGAATGGCCGCTGCTGTTCGGCGTGCTGGTGCTCGCCGGCGGCTACATGTCGGTGGTCGTCGGCATGCTCTACAAGATCGTCCCCTTCCTGGTCTGGCTGCATCTGCAGAATCGCGGCCGCGGCAAGGTGACGGCGCCGAACATGAAGGCGGTGCTCGCCGAGCCGCCGATGCAGCGGCAGATGCGCGTGCATTTCGCCGCCTGCGCGCTGCTCGCCGCCGCCGTGCTCTGGCCGGCGTGGCTGGCGCGGCCGGCCGGGCTGGCGCTGGCGCTGTCGGCGGCGCTGCTCGCCGCCAACCTGTTCGCCGCGCTCGGCGTCTACCGCCGCCATGCGGCGCTGGTCGACCGCCGGCTGGCGGAACTCGCGGGAGGCCGGGCATGAACCTGCGCCACGTCTTCTTCGCCGCGCCGCACCGCGTGATGTTCTTCGCCGGCGGGCTGCAGGCGCTGTTCGGCATGGCCTTCTGGGCGAGCGACCTCGGTGCCCGCTACGCCGGCCTCTACGCGCCGCTGCCGTGGCCGGCGCCGGCGACCTGGCTGCACGCGGCGCTGATGCTGTACGGACTGTTCACCTTCTTCATCTTCGGCTTCCTGATGACGGCGCTGCCGAAGTGGGTGGCGCAGGGGCCGCTCGAGCAGCGGCAGTACGTGCCGGCCTTCGTCGTCCTCGCCGCCGGCTGGGGGCTGTTCTACGCCGGCCTTGCCGCGGCGCCGCTGCTGCCGCTCGGCATGCTGGTCGCCGCCGCCGGCTGGGGGCTCGGCTGGCGCGCGCTGTTCGCCAGCGTGCACAGCTCGATCAGCGAGCACAAGACGCATGCCTGGGTGGTGCTGGCCGCGCTCGCCGGCGGCGGCGGCGGCCTCGTGCTGTTCGCTGCCGGCATCGCATTCACGCAGCCGGCGCTGGTCGCGGCGGCGATCGAGATCGGCCTCTGGCTGTTCCTGGTGCCGGTCTTCTTCACCGTTACCTACCGCATGCTGCCGTTCTTCTCCGGCAGCGTCATCCGCGGCTACGACGAATACCGCGGCCGCACGCCGTACTGGATCGTACTCGGCTGCTGCGCGCTGCACGCGGCACTGGCGGTCGGCGAGCTGCGCGCCTGGCTGTGGCTGCCGGACCTCGCCGGCGGCACCACCGCACTCTGGCTGTCGTGGCGCTGGCAGCTGCGCAAGGCCTTCGTCTCGCACCTGCTGGCAATGCACCACTTGGCCGGCGTCTGGCTCGGCGTCGCCTTCCTGCTCTTCGCCGCGCAGAGTCTGGCGGCGTTCGCCGGCAGCGGCTGGGGCGGTAGGGCGCCGCTGCACGCGCTGACCGTCGGCTATTTCGCGTCGATCCTGGTCGGCATGGCGACGCGGGTGACGCTCGGCCATTCCGGCCGGCTGATCTCGTCGGACGTCTGGGCCTGGCGGCTGTTCTGGCTGTTCCAGGGGGTGGCGCTGCTGCGCATCGGCGGCGAATGGGCGACGGAACTCGGCGCCTTCAATCCGGTCTGGCTCAGTGCGCTCGGCTGGCTGGGCGTGTTCGGCATGTGGGGCCGCGTGCACCTGCCGATGTTCCTCAAACCCCGCCCCGACGGGCGAGCAGGCTAGGTCGATGAGCTATCTGATCCTCAAGCACATCCACGTCACCGCGGTGGCGCTTTCCGGCACCGGCTTCCTGCTGCGCGGCCTGCTCATGCTGCGCGCGTCGCCGCTCCTGCAGACGCGGCTGGCGAAGGTGCTGCCGCACGTGATCGACACCATCCTGCTCGGCAGCGCGCTGGCGATGGTGATAATCAGCGCGCAGTACCCGTTCGTGTTGTCCTGGCTGACCGCCAAGGTCATCGGCCTGCTCGCCTACATCGGCTTCGGCATGATGGCGCTGAAGCGCGGGCGTACCAAGGCGCAGCGCGCAGCCTGGTTCGTCGCCGCGCTGGCGGCCTTCGCCTACATCGTGTCGGTGGCGCTGACGCGCGACCCGCGCGGCGTGCTGGCGCTGCTCGCCGGCTAGGGCGGCGCGGGGCAGGGTGGTCGGCGGTTCAGCCGCGGCCCTGCTGGTGGTTCATCAACTGCTTGAGACCGGGGATGTTGAGGATGCGCACGTGCTTCTGCTGCACGGCGATCAGGCCTTCCTCCTGGAAGCGGGAGAAGGCGCGGCTGACGGTCTCCAGCTTCAGGCCGAGGTAGCTGCCGATCTCCTCGCGCGTCATGCGCAGGTAGAACTCGGCCGGCGAGTAGCCGCGCGCGGTGAAGCGCTGCGACAGGTTGAGCAGGAAGGCGGCCAGCCGTTCCTCGGCGCGCATCGTGCCGAGCAGCATCATCACGCCGTGGTCGCGGACGATCTCGCGGCTCATCACCTTGTGGAAATGGTGCTGCAGCGTGTGGATCTCGCGCGACAGGCCTTCGAGGTGCGAGAACGGGATCGCGCACACTTCGCTGTCTTCCAGCGCGACCGCGTTGCAGGAATGGATTTCGGTGCTGATGCCGTCGAGGCCGAGCAGCTCGCCGGTCATCTGGAAGCCGGTGACCTGTTCGCGGCCGTCCTCGAGCAGCACGTCGGTCTTGAAGAAGCCGCTGCGCACCGCGAAGATCGAGTCGAACGGCTCGCCGGCGCGGTACAGGTGCTCGCCGCGCTTCAGCCGGCGGCGGTTGGAAACGAGTTCGTCGAGCTTTTCCACCTCGTCGTGGGAGAGCCCCATTGGCAGGCAGAGTTCGTGCAGGTTACAGTTGGAGCACGCCGTCTTCACTTCGACCAGCGAAATCGGGGTTGCGATCTTTCTGTTAGGCATTTCCGCTCCGGCGTTTGAGGGGTCTAAAGCCCCTTTGATCCATGTCAACGTGCGCGTTTACGGGGCACACGATAATCCGTAGCACACCAACCGCTCAACACCAATGAACTTCGCCGCACCCAACCTCGTCTTCGACCCGCAGATTCTCCGCCGCTTCGACATCAACGGTCCCCGCTACACGTCGTACCCGACCGCGGACCGCTTCGTCGAGGCCTTCGATGCGGAGGCCTACAAGCTCTGGCTGGGAAAGCGCAACATCGGCGGCATCAGCCGACCGCTGTCATTGTACTTCCATATCCCGTTCTGCAACACCATCTGCTACTACTGCGCCTGCAACAAGATCATCACCAAGGATCACGGGCGCTCGGCCAAGTACCTGAAATACCTGGCGAAAGAGCTGGACCTGCAGAGCCAGTACCTGGACGGCACGCACGACGTCATCCAGCTGCACTGGGGCGGCGGCACGCCGACCTTCCTCTCGCACGACGAGATGCGGCAGCTGATGGCCTCGACCCGCAAGCACTTCAACCTGCTCGACGGCGGCGAATACTCGATCGAGGTCGACCCGCGCAAGGTCGACGTCGCCACCGTGCAGCTCCTCGGCGAGCTCGGCTTCAACCGCATGAGCCTCGGCGTGCAGGACTTCGACGAGCGCGTGCAGCAGGCGGTCAACCGCATCCAGACCGAAGAGGAAACCGAGACCGTGATCCGCGCCGCGCGCGGCAACGGCTTCAAGTCGGTGTCGATCGACCTGATCTACGGCCTGCCGTTCCAGACGGTGATGGGCTTCAACCGTACGCTCGAGCGCGTGCTGGCGATGGACCCCGACCGCCTGTCGATCTACAACTACGCGCACCTGCCGAGCCTGTTCAAGCCGCAGCGCCGGATCGCCGACGCCGACCTGCCGTCGCCCGACACCAAGATGCAGATCCTGTCGCTGGCGATCCGCAAGCTGACGGAGGCCGGCTACGTCTACATCGGCATGGACCACTTCGCCAAGCCCGAGGACGAGCTCGCCGTCGCCCAGCGCCAGGGCCGGCTGCACCGCAACTTCCAGGGCTACTCGACCTACGCCGACTGCGACCTGCTGGCCTTCGGCATCTCGGCGATCGGCAAGGTCGGGCCGACCTACGAGCAGAACGTGAAGACGCTCGACGAGTACTACGACCGCCTCGACGCCGGTATCCTGCCCGTCTATCGCGGCATCGAGCTGTCGGCCGACGACATCCTCCGTCGCGCGATCATCCAGGCGCTGATGTGCCACTTCGAGCTGTCGCTCGAATCGATCGAGATCGCCCACCTGATCGACTTCCGCAAGTACTTCGCCGCGGAGCTCGAGGACCTCAAGGAGATGCAGGCGGCCGGGCTGGTCAACATCGACGACAAGTGGATCACCGTGCTGCCGCCGGGACGCATGCTGGTGCGCGCGATCTCGATGGTCTTCGACCGTTACCTGCGCGCCGACCGGCAGCGCACGCGCTATTCGAAAGTCATTTGAGGGGCGGGGGGCTGGGGACCAGGGGCTAGAGTAAAATACGCAGGTTTATTGCTAGCCTCTAGCCCCTGGTCCCCAGCTCCTCTTAATGCCCGATTCCGGTTATCTCGCGCTGTTCCTCGTCGGCCTGCTCGGCGGCACGCACTGCGTCGGCATGTGCGGCGGCATCGTCGGCGCGCTGTCGCTGGGTGGCCCGTCGCGGCTGTCGCTGCACCTCGCCTACAACCTCGGCCGCATCCTCTCATACGGCTTCGCCGGCGCGCTGGTTGGCGCCGTCGGCGGCGCGCTGGCGCTGTCCGGCCAGCTGCCCGTGCGCCTTGCGCTGCATGCTGCGGCCAGCCTGATGCTGATCGCGCTCGGCCTCTACCTGATCGGCGTCACGCGCGCGCTGGCCTTCACCGAACGCCTCGGCCAGCGGCTGTGGCGGCGCATCCAGCCGCTGACGCGGCGCTTCCTGCCGGCCGACACCCCGGCGCGCGCCTTCCCGCTCGGCCTGCTGTGGGGCTGGCTGCCCTGCGGCCTGGTCTATAGCGCGCTGGCGACCGCGCTCACCGCCGGCTCGCCGGCGCGGGGGGCGCTCTTGATGCTGGCCTTCGGCGCCGGCACGCTGCCCAACCTGCTGCTCGCCGGGCTGCTGCTCGCGCGGCTGCGCGCCTTCGTGCAGCAGCCGTGGCTGCGCGGCGTCGCCGGCGCGACGGTCGCCGGCTTCGGCGTCTGGGGGCTGTTCGGCGTCTGGCGGCTGGCGGCCGCATGAGCGCCTCCGTGCCCCGCGACCTCTCCCGCCAGTTCGACCTGCCGATCGGCGGCATGACCTGCGCCGCCTGCGCGACGCGCATCGAGAAGGTGCTCAACCGGCTGCCCGGTGTCGACGCCAGCGTGAACCTCGCCGCCGAGCAGGCGCGCGTGCGCCTCGCCGACGCGGCGACGACGCCGGCGGCAGTGGTCGCCGCGATCGAGAAGGCCGGCTTCAGCGTGCCGCCGCAGACCGTCGAGCTGGCGATCGGCGGCATGACCTGCGCCGCCTGCGCGGCGCGCATCGAGAAGGTGCTGCGCCGGCTGGACGGCGTCGAGGCCAGCGTCAACCTCGCCGCCGAGCGTGCGCGCGTGCGCTACGTGCCCGGCCGCGCGATGCCGGCCGACCTGATCGCCGCGATCGGGAAGGCCGGCTTCGGCGCCCGCGTCGCCGACGACCGTTCGCGCGAGGAGGAACAGGCGCGCCGCGCCGCGGCCTGGCGCGCCGAGCTCGCCCGCTTCTGGATCGCCGCGGCGCTGACGCTGCCGCTGCTGGCGCAGATGCTGTGGATGTTCGGCGCCGACGGCGGGCATGGCGCCGAGCCGCTGCCGCGCTGGCTGCAGCTCGCGCTGGCGACGCCGGTGCAGTTGTGGATCGGCCGCCGCTTCTACGAGGGCGGCTGGAAGGCGCTGCGCGGCGGCGGCTGGAGCGGCGCCAACATGGACGTGCTGGTCGCGCTCGGCACGACGATGGCCTGGGGCTTCTCGGCGGTGGTGACGGTGCTCGGCCTCGACCATCGCCACGTCTATTTCGAGGCCTCGGCGGCGGTGATCACGCTGGTGCTGATGGGCAAGCTGCTCGAGGCACGCGCCAAGGCCGGCACCACCGCGGCGATCGAGGCGCTGATCCGGCTGCGTCCGCGCAGCGCGCGCATCGAGCGCGACGGGCAGCTGCTCGAGGTCGCCGCCGATGCGCTGCTGCCCGGCGACGTCTTCATCGTCCGCCCGGGCGAGAGCGTGCCGGTCGACGGCGAGGTGCTCGCCGGCGCCTCGAGCGTCAACGAGGCGATGCTGACCGGCGAGAGCATGCCGGTGGCGAAGGCCGCCGGCGACCGCGTCTTCGCCGCGACGCGGAACGAACTCGGCCAGCTGCGCTGCCGCGCCACCGGCGTCGGCGAGCATACGCTGCTGGCCGGCATCATCCGCCTGGTGGCCGAGGCGCAGGGCTCGAAGGCGCCGGTGCAGAAGCTCGCCGACCGCATTTCGGCGGTCTTCGTGCCGGCGGTCTGTTTCGTCGCGCTCGTCACCTTCGCCGGCTGGTGGCTCGCCGGCGATCCTGCCGAGGCGCTGACCAGTGCCGTCGCCGTGCTGGTCATCGCCTGCCCGTGCGCGCTCGGGCTGGCGACGCCGACGGCGATCATGGTCGGCACCGGCCGCGGTGCCGCGGCCGGCATCCTGGTAAAGAACGCCGAGGCGCTGGAGCGCGCCGAGCGCGTCGGCGTCGTCGCCGTCGACAAGACCGGCACGCTGACGCGCGGCGAGCCCGAGGTGACCGACGTGGTCGCCGTCGGCATCGCCGCCGGCGAGGCGCTGCGGCTCGCCGCCGCGCTCGAGCAGGGCTCCGAGCACCCGCTGGCGCGCGCCGTGCTGGCACGCGCCGCGGCGGCCGGCGTCGCCGTGCCCGCGGTCGCCGATTTCCGGGCGATCCCCGGCCAGGGCGTGACGGGCGTTGTCGACGGTCGCGCGCTTTCCCTCGGCGCCGCCGACTGGGCGGCGGCGGGCGCTGCCGGCGACGACGTGCGCCGGCTGCAGGACGAGGGCAAGACCGTCGTCGCGCTCGCCGAAGGCGGCCGCCTGCTGGCGCTCTTGGCGATCGCCGACCCGCTGCGGCCGGGAGCGGTCGCAGCGGTGGCGGAGCTGCAGGCGATGGGGTTGGCGGTGGTGATGCTCACCGGCGACAACGCGGCGACCGCCGCCGCGGTGGCGCGCGCCGCCGGCATCGCCGACTTCCGCGCCGGCATCCTGCCCGGCGACAAGGCCGCCGCGGTGAACGCGCTGAAGGGCAGCGGGCGCGCGGTGGCGATGGTCGGCGACGGCATCAACGACGCGCCGGCACTGGCCGCCGCCGACATCGGCTTCGCCCTCGGCGCCGGCTCCGACGCGGCGATCGAGGCCGCCGACCTGACGCTGATCGGCAGCGACCTGAAGGGCGTCGCCGACGCCATCCGCCTGTCGCGGGCGACGCTCGGCAAGATCCGGCAGAACCTGTTCTTCGCCTTCCTCTACAACGTCATCGGCATCCCGCTCGCCGCCCTCGGCCTGCTCAACCCGGTCGTCGCCGGCGCGGCGATGGCGCTGAGTTCGGTCTCGGTCGTCTCCAACTCGCTGCTGCTGCGGCGCTGGCGGCCGCGGGCGCACGGGAGGAAGGCGTAGATGAACACACCCGGTCAGGCGCAGGACGTGACGCCGGCGGCGGACGACGGCGCGCTGCTGCGCGAGATCCTCGATTGCGCCGAGCCGATCGTCTATCGCGCCGATCTCGCCGGCGACGCCTACGACTACGTCAGCGCCAGCGGCGAGCGCGCGCTCGGCGCGCCGCTCGCCGAGCTGCGCCGGCGCGGCCTGGCGGTGCTCCGCGAGCGCATGCCGGCCGCCGACTACGCGCGCGTCAGCGCGCATTTCCAGGCGCTCGCCGCGGCGGCGCCGGGGCGGCAGACGCGGACGCGGGTCGACTACCGGCTGCAGCTGCCCGACGGCCGGCTCGCCTGGTTCAGCGATGCGTGCACGGTCACCGCCGACGCCGACGGGCGGGCGACCGCGGTCTTCGGCATCGCCACCGACGTCAGCGAGCACAAGCGCACCGAGGCCTCGCTGCAGGAAAGCGCGCACCTGCTCGCCGACTTCTTCGCGCAGTCGCTCGACGGCTGCTTCGTGCTGCGCTTCGCCGCGCCGCTGCCGGCGCAGGGCGCCGCCGCCTGGCTCGACGGCCTGCGCTTTTCGCGCGTCAGCGATACCTTCGCCGCGCAGTGCGGGACGACCGCGGCGGCGCTCGCCGGCGCCGGCCCGGACGCGCTGCCGGTGCGCGACGCCGCGGCCTGGCGGCAGGCGCTGGCCGACTGCCTGGCGGCGAAGCACCGCGTCGCCGTCCTCGAGTTTGCGCCGCGCGCCGAGGCGCCGGCGTGGGTCGAGATGCAGCTGCTCGCCGACCTCGACGGCGACGGCCGCGCACTCGGCGTCTTCGGCATGCAGCGCGACATCTCGCAGCGCGTCGCGCAGGAGCGGGCGCTGCGCGAGAGCGAGGCCAAGTACAGCGGCATCATGCGCGCGGCGCAGGTCGGCATCTTCATGCTGCAGGACGCGCGCTTCGTCTACGTGAATCCGCGGCTGGCCAACTACTTCGGCTACAGCGAGGAGGAGCTGCTGGCGATGGGGCCGCTCGACGTCGTCGCGCCCGAGCAGCACGACTGGCTGCGCGAGCAGATGCGCCGGCGCGCCGCCGGCGAGCCCGGCTTCCCCTACGAGCTGACCGGCGTGCGCAAGGACGGCAGCCGCTTCCCGATGGCGATCATGGGCGTGCCGGCGACCTTCAGCGGCGAGCCGGCCTCGGTCGGCACCGTCTTCGACCTGACCGCGCAGCGCCTGGTCGAGGACCAGATCGTCGAGTCGCGCAACCGCTACCGTGCGCTGTTCGAGTCGGCGCAGGACGCGATCATCGTCATCGACGGCGCGGCCGGCACCATCGTCGAGGCCAACGTCGCCGCCGAAATCCTGTTCCGCCGCCCGCGCGAGCAGCTGCTGCGGCTGCCGTCGGCGGACATCTTCCCGCCCGACCGGCGCGCCCGCCACGAGGTCGAGCTGCGCCGGCACATCACCGCCGGCGGCGAGGCGCCGGAGGAGATGCGCATCCGCAACGCCGACGGCGAGGACGTGCCGGTCGAGGTCAGCACCAGCGTCGTCGAGAACGGCGGCCGCAAGCAGCTGCAGGCGATCTTCCGCGACATCTCGGCGCGGCGCCGCGCCGAGGAGGGGCTGCGCCTGGCGCAGCGGGTGTTCGACGTCGGCGAGGAGGTGATCCTGATCACCGATGCCGAGCGCCGCATCATCACCGTCAACCCGGCCTTCACCCGCGTCACCGGCTTCAGCCGCGAGGAGGCGGTCGGCCAGACGCCGGGCTTCCTCAGCTCCGGCCGCCAGCCGCCCGAGTTCTACGCCGCGATGTGGGCGGCGATCGAGCGCGACGGCGTCTGGCAGGGCGAGCTGTGGAACCGGCGCAAGAACGGCGAGGTGTTCCCGGCCTGGCTGACGATCAGCGCCTACCGCGACAGCGAAGGCAAGGTCATCAACTACATCGGCATCTCGTCGGACATCTCCGAGCGGCACGCGGCGGAAGCGCGCATCCGCCAGCTCGCCTACTACGACCCGCTGACCCGGCTGCCCAACCGCACGCTGCTGCAGGACCGCGTCGACCAGGTGCTGGCGCAGACGCGGCGCGAGGGCACGCTGGCGGCGCTGCTGTTCATCGACCTCGACCACTTCAAGACGATCAACGACTCGCTCGGCCACTTCACCGGCGACCAGCTGCTGTGCGCCGTGGCGCAGCGGATGAGCGAGTGCGTGCGCAAGACCGATACGGTGGCGCGGCTGGGCGGCGACGAGTTCGTCGTCGTCTGCTCGGAAACGAGCATCGAGGGCACCGCCGGCGTCGCGCGCAAGATCCTGAAGGCGGTGTCGCAGTCGTTCCAGACCGACGGCCACCAGCTGACGGTGACGCCGTCGGTCGGCATCAGCCTCTTCCCGCAGGACGGCGACGATTTCGAGACGCTGCTGAAGCATGCCGACACGGCGATGTACCGGGCCAAGGAGAGCGGCCGCAACGCCTACCAGTTCTTCGCCCGCGAGATGAACGAGGCGGCCTTCGAGCGGCTGATGCTGGAGAACAGCCTGCGCGTCGCGCTCGAGCGGCGCGAGCTGGTGCTGCACTACCAGCCGCAGGTCGACCTCGCCAGTGGCCGCATCATCGGCGCCGAAGCGCTGATCCGCTGGCAGCACCCGCAGCTGGGCATGGTTTCGCCCGGCCGCTTCGTGCCGATCGCCGAGGCGTCCGGACTGATCGTCCCGATCGGCGCCTGGGTGCTCAAGGAGGCCTGCCGGCAGGCCGCCGAGTGGCGCGCCGCCGGGTTGCCGCCGATCAGCGTCGCGGTGAACATCTCGTCGGCGCAGTTCCGCCAGCAGCGCTTCGACGAGGCGGTCGCCGGCGTGCTGCAGCTGACCGGGCTGCCGGCCGAGCACCTCGAGCTGGAACTGACCGAGAGCATCGTCATGGAGGACGCCGAGGCCACCGTGCAGGCGCTCAGGAAGCTGTCGGTGATGGGCGTGCAGCTGGCCATCGACGACTTCGGCACCGGCTACTCCAGCCTCTCGTACCTGAAGCGCTTCCCGATCGACAAGCTGAAGATCGACCGGAGCTTCGTCCGCGACATCGTCACCGACGCCGACGACTGGGCGATCGCCAGTACCGTCATCTCGATGGGGCAGAGCCTGCGCCTGCAGGTCATCGCCGAGGGCGTGGAGACCGCCGAGCAGCTCGACATGCTGCGCCGCCAGGGCTGCCACGCGGTGCAGGGGTATCATTTCAGCAGGCCGGTGCCGGCCGGCGATTTCGTCGGGCTGCTGGCGCGGCAGCCGTTCGTCGCCGCCCGCTGAGCGCCCGCGGCCCGTTTTCGCGAGAGGAAAGCCATGGAAGAAATCGTCATCAAGGTCGGCGGCATGAGCTGCCAGGGCTGCGTCAAGGGCGTCGGCGGCGCGCTGCAGGCGCTGCCGGGCGTCGCCGACGTCGCGGTCTCGCTCGATGCCGGCGAGGCGCGCGTGCGTTTCGATCCGGCGCAGGTCTCGATCGTCGAGCTGCGCGCAGCGATCGAGGACGCCGGCTTCGACGCCGCCTGAGTAATGCGCGCCAGCGCATTGAGAAGAAGTGCCCTTGGGGTGCGGCTGAGTAATGCTAATGCGCGCCAGCGCATTACGAAGAAGTCGCCGCGGGGGCGCCTGAGCCGGCGCCGCCCTCTGCTACCATCACGGCTTTTCCTTTCGCTGTCACGACCATGTCCGACCCCACGGCTTCCCCCGCCCCCGTCCGCCTGACCCAGCTCGCCCACGGCGGCGGCTGCGGCTGCAAGATCGCCCCCGGCGTGCTCGAGCAGATCCTCGCCAAGGCGGCACCGGGCACGCTGCCGCCGCAGCTGCTGGTCGGCATCGAGACCGCCGACGACGCCGCGGTCTGGCAGCTCAACGACGCGCAGGCAATCGTCGCCACCACCGACTTCTTCATGCCGGTGGTCGACGACCCGTTCCACTTCGGCCAGATCGCCGCCACCAATGCCATCTCCGACATCTACGCGATGGGCGGCACGCCGCTGTTCGCGCTGGCGATCGTCGGCATGCCGGTGAACCAGCTCGACACGGCGACCATCCGGCGCATCCTCGAAGGCGGCGAGTCGATCTGCGCCCAGGCGCGCATCCCGATCGCCGGCGGCCACACCATCGATTCGCCGGAGCCGATCTACGGCCTGGTCGCGATCGGCCTGGTGCGCCCCGACCAGGTCAAGCGCAACGCCGGCGCGAAGCCGGGCGACAAGCTGATCCTCGGCAAGGCGCTCGGCGTCGGCATCCATTCCGCGGCGTTCAAGAAAGGGGCGCTGAAGGAGCACGACTACGCGGCGATGATCGCCTCGACCACCCAGCTCAATACGCCGGGGCCGGCGCTCGCGTGCCTGCAGGGCGTGCATGCGATGACCGACGTCACCGGCTTCGGGCTGGCCGGCCATCTGCTGGAAATCTGCAAGGCCTCGCAGGTGGCGGCGACGCTCTCCTTCGACGCGCTGCCGCTGCTGCCGAACGTGCTCGCCTACGCACGCGACGGCTTCGTCACCGGCGCCTCGACGCGCAACCTGCAGAGCTACGGCCAGCTGCTCGGCCTCGCCGGCCGCCTCGGCGAGGTCGAGCGGCTGCTGCTCGCCGACCCGCAGACCAGCGGCGGCCTGCTCGTCTCGTGCGCGCCGGAGGTGGCGACCGAGGTGCTTTCCATCTTCCTGCAGCAGGGCTTCGACCACGCGACGGTGATCGGCGAGGTGATCGACGGCCTGCCGCGCGTCGTCGTCGGCTGACGATCGCCGCGGCCCGGCATGCCGGGCCGCTTGCCGCCGCGCACCGATGAACCGCCGCCCACCGCTCCGCCTGCTCGCCGCCGCGTTCGTCGTCGCCGCGCTTGCCGCCGCCGGCGCCGTCGCCCAGCATTTCCGCCTGTTCGAGCGCGGCTGGTTCGCCGTCGCGCAATGGCGGCAGGGCGCCGAGTGGCAGGCGCGCGCGCTGTGGCTGCCGGATTACGACGTGGTCGTCGAGGGGCGGCCGATCCCCGGCGTCGAGAACGTCTCGGCGCTGACCTACGATCCCGACCGGAAGACGCTGTTTACCGTCACCAACCAGAACGGCGAGCTGATCGAGCTCTCGCTCGACGGTGCCATCCTGCGCCGCATCGCGCTCGCCGGCTTCGGCGACACCGAGGCGGTCGAATACATCCGCCGCGGCACCTACGTGATCAGCGACGAACGCCGGCAGCGCCTGTTCGAGGTGCGCGTCGACGACGCCACGCGCAGCCTCGACGCCGCCGCCAGTCGCCACCTGTCGCTCGCCATCGGGCGCAGCGGCAACCTCGGCTTCGAGGGGCTGGCCTGGGACCCGGACGGGCAACGCCTGTTCGTCGCCAAGGAGAAGCCGGTGCGCATCTACGAGATCCGCGGCTTCCCGGAGGCGACGGCGGACTTCGCCGTCGACGTCGCCGACGATCCCAAGCGCGACCGCGGCCTGTTCGTGCGCGACGTCTCCAGCCTGCAGTACGACCGGCGCACCGGCCACCTGCTGGCGCTCTCCGACGAATCGCGGCTGGTCGTCGAGCTCGACACGCGCGGCCGGCCGATCAGCACGCTGTCGCTGTCGCGCGGCCACCACGGGCTGAAGGAAAGCGTGCCGCAGGCCGAGGGCGTCGCCCTCGACGAGGCCGGCACGCTCTATCTGGTCAGCGAGCCCAACCTCTTCTACGTGTTCAGGAAACGCCGAGTGCCGGCGGGCGCGGCGGCCGCGCCGGCGGCAGCGATGCCTTACAGCCGCACCGCGTAGTACTCGACCACGTGCTGCACCTCGATCGGGAACGGCACCTCGTTCGCCTCCGGCAGCCGGGTCACGGTCGCGCTGCCCTTGGCGGCGTCGACGGCGAGCCACTCGGGGCGGGTCAGCGCCGGCTCGGCGAGCGTTTCGACGACCATCGGGATCTGCCGTCCCTTGTCCGACAGCGCGATCGTGTCGCCCGGCTTGACGCGGATCGAGGCGATGCTGACCGGCCGCCCGTTCAGCCGCAGGTGGCGGTGGCTGACCAGCTGGCGCGCGGCGACCGCGGTCGGCGCGAAGCCGGCGCGGAAGACGACGTTGTCGAGCCGGCGCTCGAGCAGTTCGAGCAGCTTGTTGCCGGTCTGCCCCTTGTCGTTCTTCGCCTCGCGGAACAGGCGCTGCATCTGGCGCTCGGAGACGCCGTAGTTGTAGCGCAGCTTCTGCTTCTCCATCAGCTGCACGCCGAAGCCGGACTTGCGCTTGGGCTTGGCGCCGTGCTGGCCGGGGCCGTAGTCGCGGTTCGGGGTCTTGCGGGTGAGTCCGGGGAGCTCGACGCCGAGGGCGCGGACGACCTTCAGGCGGGGGCCGGTGTAGCGAGCCATGGTTTTCCTTTCGTGGTTGGGGTCTGGAATTGCGGAATCGGGTTCAGGCCGCCGCCGGCAGCGCGGCGGCGCGGGCGGGGCGCCGCCGCTCGGGCCGGCAGCCGCGGCGGAGGAAGCGGTCGGCGTAGAGGAAGCCCTGCGCCAGGTCGAAGCCCATCTGCCGCGCCAGCGCCAGGTGCTCCTCGCTCTCGACGCCCTCGAGCACGGTGACCAGGCCGAGGTCGCGGGCCTGCGCCAGCGCCCAGGTGAGCAGCGTGCGCTGGCGGCCGTTCATCGGGCCGGCGAGCCAGCTGCGGTCGAACTTGACGTAGGCGGCGCTCATCAGCGCCGCGTAGGAGACCAGGCCGCGCGACGACGACAGGTCGTCGACCGCCATGCGGATGCCGGCGCCGTCGAGCGCCTGGATCATCAGCGCGGAGAGGATGACGTCCTGCAGGTGCAGGTTCTCGATCACCTCGACGACCAGCCGGCTGCGCTGCGTGGCGAGCAGCGGCAGGAAGCGGTTGCCGCCGTCCGCGTCCTCGCCGGCGACGTAGCTGTCGGGGTCGAGGTTGACGAAGAGCAGCCCGTGCGGCGGCGCCTCGGCGAGCTGCAGGCGCTTCATTTCCAGCTCGGCGTGGAGCAGCAGCAGCGGGTTGTCGTGCAGCGCGCCGAACACCGCGTCCGGCGGCAGCGCGTTGCCGCCGGCGTCGACGAAGCGCGCCAGCGCCTCGTGGCAGACCACCTCGCCGCTGGCGATGTCGACGAAGGGCTGGTACTCGACGCCGAAGCGGCGCGCGTTGATGCAGTCGAGAATGACATGCGGGTGGATGGTGGCGCTCATCGTTGTTCTTCTCCCTGGGCGGCGCCTTACAGCCGGCGGCCGGCGGCCGGCTGGCCGGCGTCGCCTTCCGGCACGTAGACCATCGAGCCGTCCTGCATGCGGTAGGCGACGCCGGCCTTCTCGCCGTCGCCGCTGCCGATGCTGCCGTTGGCCTTGTACTTCTCGATCTTCTCGCCCTTCTTGACCACCATCTCCATCGTCGGCTTGCCGGGGTCGGTGATCACCGTCACGTCCTGCTTGTTGAACGGGTTGATCAGCGGGTTCTGGGCGACGGTGATCAGGAGCGCGGCGATGATGACGAGGAAGATGTCGATCAGGTTCACCACCGACAGGATCGGATCCTCGGTCTCCGGTTCGTGCAGCAGCTTCATGCTCATGCCCGCGCTCCCCGCATCGCCTCGATTTCCAGCAGTTCCTCGGCCAGCCAGCGGCGGCGGACGTTCACCACCCAGTAGGTGATCGACGCCGCGATCAGCGCCAGGATCACCGCCGAGAAGGCGACCGTCAGGTTGTTCGAGACCTCGGCGAGGTTGCCGTCGGACAGCGACTTGAGCGCCGGGCCCATCGGGATCATCGTCGCGACGAGGCCGAGCATCGGCGTCACCCGGCTGGCGATGCGCGGCGTCTCCAGCGCCTTGTGCGCGAGCACGTCGAGCTCGTCGGGCGACAGCTGGGGCACCCGCGCGAAGTGCGCGACGAGCGGGCGGCCGGCGCCGCTCCTGCGCCGCAGCGCGAGCACGGCGAACTCGCCGAGTACCCAGAAGGCGTAGAGGAAGAGGATCGCGATCAGCGCCAGCGTCGGCAGCAGAAAGATCTGCGAGATCTGGTACATCGTGGTTTCGACTAGGTTGGACATCGGGTTCTCCTTGGAACGATGGATTCAGTGAATGGAGGCCGAACCGTCATTCCGGCGCAAGCCGGAATCCAGTGCGGCCGTGGCGGCGCGAGTCGGGGTTGTTTCTGGACCCCGGCCTTCGCCGGGGTGACGGGGTGGCGGGCGTTTCACCATTTCCCCTCCAGCGACAGCAGCCAGCTCGGCTGCCCCTTCTCGGTGCTCGCCAGCCGCCAGTCGTCGGTGCCGGCCAAGGCTTGCGCGCCGCGCCGGGTGTCGGCGCGCAGCAGGTTCTGCGCCTGCAGCCGCAGGTTCAGCGCCGGGGAGAGCTTCCGGACCCAGTGCGCGTCGAGCAGCGTGCGGCGTTTCGTCTCGTCGGCGAGTTCGCCGGGCAGGTTCGTGCGCAGCTTGCCGTTGTGCGTCAGCTGGAAGCCGGCCGACGACGACAGCGCCGGCAGCGCCTGCTCGTAGCCGAGGGTCAGCTGGTAGCGCGGCAGTTCGCGCGCGTCGCGGCTGCGGCCCAGCCGCTCGTCGGCGACGCGGCCGCGCGGCAGCGTCAGGTGGGTGCGCAGCGAGCCGCCCTTGACGCCGAAGCGTTCGCTCTTCAGCTTGGCGTCGAGTTCGAGCCCGTAGTGGCGGGCGGTGCCCTGGTTGTACGGGCGCTCGACCCAGCGCGCGCCTTCGAGGCGTGTCGTGCGCTCGATGAAGTCCTCGGTGCGGCGCAGGTAGAGGTTGGCGCCGAGAACTCCCGAATCGTCGGCGAGATAGCGCTCGACGCCGGCTTCGAGGTTCACGTTGCGCTCGGCCTTCAACTCCGGGTTGCCGGCGCGGTCGGCTTCGAGCGGCGTGTTACCGGCGCTGCTGGCGGTGTTGCGGACGGTGATCGCCGAGATCTCGTCGAGCTTCGGCGCCTTGATGCCGGCGCCGAGCGAGCTGCGCAGCATCCAGCCGGCGCCGGCGTCGAGCCGCGCGGCGACGGACGGCGCGAGCTGGGAGGCATGGCTGGCGCGGCCGTCGGACTCGAGGCGGATCGCCTCGCCGCGCAGGCCGGCGGTCAGCGTCAACGGTTTCGTCGGCGACCATTCGTGCTGCGCCCAGGCGGTCCAGTGCCGCTGGCTGGCCTCCGCCCTGGTGTCGATCGCGCCGACGCCGGCGAGGTTACCAACAATCGTCTGCGTCTCGTCGCGGCGGTGCGTCGCGTGCTCGATGCCGAAGCTGTTCATCGCCTCGCCGACCGGCTGGTCGAGGCGCAGCGCGGCGGAAAACTCGTTCTCGTCGCGGCCGAGTTTTTCGCGGCTCTGCGTGACGGTGCCGAGCGCGTCGCGCCAGCGGCGCGCGGTGTCGCTGTCGCGCCAGCCGCCCATCACCGCGGCGCGGCCGGACAGCTTGCCGCCGCCGGCGAGCTTCAGCTCGCCTTCGCCGCGCAGGCGGGCGATGGTCAGGTCGCTCGTCTCGTCGTCGCGGCGGCCGCCGTCGGCGGCAAGGCTGGTGCCGGCCGCCGGGTCGGCGTAGGCGGCGCGCGTCAGCACCGTCTCGCGCCGGCCTTCGTTGCGGTACAGGCTGGGCCACAGCGTGAAGCTGTCGCCGGCCTTCTTCCAGGTCAGCCGCGGCGAGACGATCAGTTCGTTCAGCGTGTACGGACCGGTCTCGTGGTCCTCCTGCCACAGCGTGCGCGTGCCGGCGGTGGCGGCGATGCGCGTGCTGTCCTTTTCGAGCGGCAGGCCGTGGCGGTTGATGGTGACCGGCAGCAGCCACGAGAACGCGGTGCCGTCGGCCGCCGTGCTGCCGCCGCCGCGGCTGAGCGAGAACTGGCCGTTCGGCTCGGCGTCGCCGCCGCTGCCGCGCTGGCCGACGGCGGCCTTCAGCGTCGTCGACGCGGTCGGCCTCGCCTTGCGCATGACGAGGTTGACGGTGACCGGCGCCGAACCGCCATGCTCGGCCGACGCGCCGCGCAGGATCTCGACGCGCTCGAGTTCGCCCGACGGCATGCGGCCGACCAGCGTCAGCGCGTAGCGCGCGTTGGCCGACGGCCGCTCGCCGTCGACCAGGAACTGCACCGCGTCGCGGCCGATGCCGCGCGTCTTCGCCGACGGCGCGCCGTCGCCGCTGTGCTCGCCGGCGTCGATGCCGGGCAGCTTGCGGATCACTTCGCCGACGGTGAGCCCGCCGAGGGCCTCGATTTCCTTGCGGTCGAGCACGGTCTTCTGCGTGACCGCCTCGCGGCGGTCGGCGAGGACGTCGTGGGTAGCGGTGACGACGATTTCGTCGAGCTCGGCCTGCGCCAGCGCCGAGCCGCTGGCGAGGGCGAGAACCGCGGCGAGCGCCGGTTTCAGCCGCGCCTTCATGCCGCCGCCTCCACCCGGCGCAGCGCCGGATTGGCCAGCGTGCGCGCGGCGCCGCCGAGCGTGGCGAGCAGCAGCAGCGCGATGCCGAGCAGGGCGAAGGGCAGGGCGGGGGCTTGCTGCTTTTCCTCGACGCGCTCCAGCCGCATGCCTTCGATAGTCGGCGGCGCCGGGGCTGCCGGCGGCGGGGTGAGGTCGGCGGCCTGCTGCGGTTTCGTCGCGCCGAGCAGCGCGGCGAGGCCGAAGCCCGAATTTGCGTCCGCTCCGGCCTTGACGAAATCCTTGAACGCCTGGTTGTCGGTGACGACGTCGTGGCGCTGCGCGAGGTCGCGGTAGCGCTCCTTCAGCTCGGCCAGCGTTTTCGCGTCGGCCTGCCAGTAGCCCTGGCGCGCGGCTTCGAGCATGCGCTCGATGGTCTGCGCCAGCGCCGCCGGGTTGTGCGTCTCGAACCACTGCTTGAGGCCCAGCCGGTGCTTGTCGCGGACATAGACGTCGACGAACTCCTGCCACTGGTCGTCGCGCACGATCTCGCGGGCGACGATGGTCCACCCGGAGAAGTTGTTCATCGCGTCGAGCACCTGCAGCGTGCCGGCGTAGCCCTCGGCCATCAGCCCCTGGATGTAGCCGGGGTGGAAGTTGCGCGTCGCCAGTTCCTTGGCGAGGAAGGCGTCGGCGCCTTCGACCTTGCCCGAGCCGCTGCCGCGCAGGTTCGAGATGTACAGCTCGGGCGCCTTGCCGTCGAGGCGGCGCACCGCGAGGCCGATGCCGCCGAGGTACTGGAAGGGATCGTCGGTGGTCAGCATGCCGTACAGGTTCGAGGTGCGCGACAGCACGGCGCCTTCGGTGCCCTTCAGGTGCTCGGCGTAGAGGTTCATCTGCGCCGGCTTGCCCGTGGCGCCCGCGATGCCTTGCGCGCCCCAGTCGGCCTCGTCGGCGCCGTAGGCGAACTGCATCCGGGAGAGGTAGAGGTCGGCGAGCTTGCGGTCGCCCTCGGCCTTGCCCTTCCAGGTGTCGGTGGCGAGCGTCGCGTCGTCGAGACCGGTGCCGTACTTGCCCGATTCGGACGAGAACAGGCGCGTCTCGGCTGCCTTCACCGCCGCCGCCGCCGGCACGCCCTGCCTGAGCAGCCGGGCGGCGATCGCGCGGCTGTTCTCGAACAGCGGGTTGTCGGCCTCGTCGGCGCGGGCCGCGAGCTGCACCGCCTTCGCCAGCTGCTTCATCGCGTTCGGGAAGTGGTCGCGGTAGAGGCCGGTGGCCGACAGCACGACGTCGACGCGCGGCCGGCCGAGCTTCTCGCGCGGCACCAGCTGCACGTCGACGACGCGCCCGCCCTGGTCCCACACCGGCTCGACGCCCATCGTCCACAGCGCCTGCGCCTCGAGCATGCCCTGATGGCGCATCGTCTCCACCGACCACAGCGAGAAAGCGAGCTTCTTCGGGGTCCTGCCGGTCTTCGCGCGGTGCGCGGCGAGCAGCGCTTCCGCCGCCTCCTTGCCGGCCTCCCAGGCCTGCTTGGTCGGTACGCGCGAGGGGTCGAAGCCGTACAGGTTGCGGCCGGTCGGCAGCGCGTCCGGGTTCTTCATCGGGTCGCCGCCGTACGAGGTCGGGAGGTATTTTCCGGCGAGCGCGGCGATGAGGCCGTTCATCTCGCCGGCGGCGGCGAGCTGTTCGTACCACGTCTTGCCTTGCTCGAACTGCGCCGCCAGCCTGGCATCGGCAGGTTTCGCTGCCTTGCCGGTCATCCAGTCGCGGAACAGCTTGAACGGCGGCGCCTCGACCGTCTTCTCGTAGCTGTCGACGAACATCTCGTCGAGCTCGTCGGCGGCGACACCGGCGGCCTTCGCCGCGCTTTCCCAGAAGCCCTTGCCGAGCATCAGCAGCACCGTGCCGAGGCGGTGCGTCTCCTGCGGCGCCGTGCCGAAGGTGTGCAGGCCGAGCGGCTGCGCGGTCTGCGCCAGCTCGTGCAGGTGGTCGTGCAGGGCGTCGACGAAGTTGCGGAACTCGGCGTCGATGCGCGCGTCGCTCCAGCCCATGTCCTTGTCGATGCGCTCCTTCTTCACCGCCGCCCTGAGGTCGGCGGCGAGCTTCAGCTTCACCGCGCCGTCGTCCTGCGCCAGCCAGGCGTGCAGCAGGTCGTGGATCTTCACCGTCGCCTCGTGCAGGCCGGCCGGCGCGAAGGCCGGCGTCTGGTGCGTGACGATCGTCGCCCGGCCGCGGCGCTTGGCCTGCAGCGCCTCGCCGATGTTGTCGACGATGTACGGGTAGATCACCGGCACGTTGCCCACCGCCAGCATCGGGTAGTCGCTCATCGCCAGGCCGCGCTCCTTGCCCGGCAGCCATTCCTGCGAGCCGTGCGTGCCGTAATGCACCAGCGCGTCGGCCTTGAACTGCTCGCGCGCCCACAGGTACTGCGCCAGGTAGTAGTGCGACGGCACCGCCTTGGTCGAGTGGTAGAGCGCCTTCTCCTTGTCCTCCCACTTCTCGCCGCGCGGCGCCTGCGGCGTGAACACGACCTTGCCGGCGGTAAAGCGCGGGATCACGAAGTAGGGCGCGCCGTCGTTGCGGATGACCATCGCCGACTGCTCCGGGTCGCCCCAGCGCTCGTGCAGCTCGCGTCGGACCGGCTCCGGCAGCGTCGCCAGCCAGGCGCGGTAGGCGGCGACCGGCAGCCGCTCGGCGAGCCCGTCGCGCAGCAGCGACGGCAATTGGCCGTCGCGGTAGAACGGCGCCAGCAGCCGCTGCAGGTTGTTGATCAGCACCGCCTCGTCCTCGGGGCGCGTGTCGTAGCCGGCGGCCTTGAGCGCCTGCAGCGTCGCGGCGAGGCTCTTCGGCAGGTTGAGGTAGGAGGCGGAGAGGTTCTTCTCGCCCGGCGGGTAGTTCCAGAACATCACGGCGAGCTTCTTGTCGGCGTTCGGCAGGCGCTGCAGGCGGACCTGGTTCACCGCCTTGGCGACGACTGCCGCGGATTGCGCGGCGATCGCCGTCACCGCGTCGTCGCCCTTCTTCTGCGCGCCGGCGACGACTGCGTCGGTGATGCCGGCGTATTCGCCCTGGGCGAGGAAGAAGGGCACGTCGATCAGCGGCACACCCTGCGGGTCGGCGCGCCAGTCGGCCTCGTCGCCCTTGCGGTAGGAGAGCGCCTGCATGACCGGAATGCCGAGCGCTTCGAGCTCCTTCCGCCGGCCGTCCGGGTCGAGGACGATCTGCGTGTTGATGATCGCGTCGGCGACGAGCCGGCCGTCGACTTTCAGCAGCCCGGCCTGCGGCCCCATCACCGGCGCGTACCAGGCCAGCGGCACGGCGCCGGCCGCTTCGATGCGCGCGATCAGGTCGTCGACGAAGGCGGTCTGCTCGCTGCCGACGTAGGTCTGGTGCAGCGCGACGGCGATCACCGGCGGCTTCTGCGCGAGATCGACCTCGCGTTTGCCAAGTTTCCACTTCAGGTAGGCGGCGGTATCGGCGAAGACGAGGCCGGGCGCCTGCGGGTGGTAGATCGCCGCCTTCGGGAAGACCACCGGCGGTGCGATGCCGTCGAGCGGCTGGCCCTGGCGGTGCGCGGCGAGCGTGCGGAAGAAGTTCTCGAAGTTCGGTCGCGCGCCGTTCACGTAGTAGGCGTGCAGGCGGTCGGCGACCGGCTTCGGGAAGCCCCGGCTTTCCGGCTTCGCCTCGTGCATCCAGAGGTGCGGCGCGGAAAGGCCCGGCAGGGCCTTGGCGAGCTTGGCGCGCACCGCGTCCTGCAGGTGGTCGCGCGGCGCGTCGAAGAAGACGGCGTCGGCGCCTCTCCACAGCGACGCGTCGGGATCGGCCGGCAGCTTCTCGGCCTGCCGCGATTCGACCTTGAAGCCGTGCGCGGCGCCGATTTCGGCGAGCTTCGTGAACTTGCCGGGCGGCACCGGGCTGGTGGACACGAAGAGGACGGTATCGGCCTCAGCGGCGGTACCGATCAGCGCGGCGGCGAAGGCGGCGAGGCGGAGGAGTCTGGCGAGCGGCATGGGGGGCGTCGGTCGATCAATGCAGCGACTGGCTGGCGGGGTAGGCGGTCGGTTCGGCGGGGGCGTCGCCGGGCTCGCCGGCGGCGTCGGAAATGGCGAACTGCAGCTGCGCCCATTCGCGTTCGAGCTTCTGCGCGAGCGCCTTCAGCAGCGGCGGCATGTCGTCGTCGGCGTAGTGCTGCAGCAGCGCCAGGTTGCGCCGGATGCGGCCGGCCAGCCGCGGGCAGCCGAGGCAGGAAAAGCGCGTCATCATCGTCAGCAGCGCGGCGACGAGCGCGCTCGGGTCGGGCAGTTGCGGGCGGTGCGGGGCGGTGTCCATCGCTGTTCCTTTCGGCGGGAACCCCGGCACGCGGATGCGTGCCGGGGGGCTGTCTCCGGCCTTTTCCTCTTTGGTTTAGAAATCCGCCTGGAAGGCGACGCGGAAGCTGCGGCCGGGCTGCGAGTAGAAGTCGACGGCCGCCGGATTGCGCGCGTCGGCCTGGCGGATGTCGCTCCACAGCCAATACTTCTTGTCGAACAGGTTGTTCACGCCGACGGTCAGGCGCGTGTCGCGGCTCGGCTTGATCCACGCGGCGAGGTCGGTGACGCCGTAGCCCGGGGTGCGGTAGTAGACCGGATCGCTGGCGGTGCCGTCGCTGTCGTCGATGCGCGTTTTGCGCTTTGCCGCCCGCAGGCGGGCTTCGGCGCCCCAGCTGCCGGCGTCGCGGACGAGTCCGAGGCTCAGGCGCATCGGCTCGATGCTGTTCAGCGGCTGGTCGTCTTCCTGGTTGTCGCCGTGCGCGTAGGCGAGCGCGCCATCGACGCGCCAGCCCGGCATGAAGTCCCAGCTGCCGCGGGCTTCGGCGCCGTAGATGCGGACCTTGGAGAGGTTGCGCGACTGGTAGGTGGTGAAGCCGGCGATGCACGCCGGGTCGGACGGGCAGGCGAGGCGGACGGTCTCGATGAAGTCCTTGTACTTGTTGTGGAAGACCGCGACCTGGCCGCGGGCGGTGGCGCCCTTCGCGCGCAGGCCGAGCTCGACGCCGACGCTGGTCTCCGGCTTCAGTTCGCCGTTCGGGATCGTCGCGTAGAGCTGCGCAGTGTTGCGGAAGGCGCCGTTGACCTCGTTGTAGTTCGGCGCGCGGAAGCCGGCGGCGATCTGGCCGTAGGTCGACAGCGCCTCGTCGACCTTCCACTGCGCCGCCAGTTTCGGCGAGAAGCGGCTGTAGCTTTGCTCGGCGACGCTGCGATTGATCGCCGTCAGCACGCCCTGCGAGAGCGCGTCGACCTGTGGCTTCAGCGTCGTGCGGTCATAGCGGATGCCCGGCGTCAGCGTCAGGCGGCCGCCGACCAGGCCGCCGATCTCGTCCTGGACGAAGAGGCCGATGGTGTCGGTACGTCCGTTGGCGAAGTCGCGCAGCGGGTAGTTCTCGCCGGCGATCGACTTGGAGACGGTGCCGGTGGTCAGGTTGTAGCGTGTCGCGTCGCGCAGCTCCTCGACCTCGCTGCGCATCAGGTCGACGCCGTAGGTCAGCAGCTGCGTGACGTCCTTGCCGAGCAGCGATTCGAACTGCAGGTTGATGCCGCTGCTGGTCTGCTCGAAGCGGAAATCCTGGAAGATGTCGCAGTTGTTGCCGGCGCCGGTCGAGGCCGAGCAGGTGGCGCCGGTGTTGCTGCGGCGCTGGTAGTTCTCGTTGTGCGTTTCCGCCCGCTGATGGTAGGCGCGGGCGAGCAGGCGGTCGTAGAAGGCGCCGGTCGGCTTGTGCTCGTATTCCAGGCTGAAGCGGGTGCGCTCGCTGCTGTCGTCGCCGAGCATCCGGGTGATCTTCGGCAGCGAGCCGGAGAGGCGGCGCACGTCGGTGTCGACCTTCTGTTCGCGGCTCTCGACGGTCGCCGTCAGCTTGTGGCCGGCGGCCGGCTTCAGCACCAGTTTGGCGAGCAGGCCGCGGTCTTCGCTGTCGGCCGGGTTCGGCTTCTCGCGGAAGCGGCTGGTGCTGTCGTTCCTGCCCTGGTTGTCGGCCTCGTGGCCGTGCGCTTCGCCGTAGCCGAGCAGGAACTCGGCGCGCTCGCCGCGCAGCGCGCCGACGACGCTGCCCGAGAACTGCTCGCTGGCGCCGAAGTAGCCGCCGCGCACGCGCACCGCGGCCTTTCGCTCGCCGGTCGCGATGTCGGCGGGATCGAGCGTGACGAAGCCGACGACGCCGCCCATCGCGTCCGAGCCGTAGAGGCTGGAGGCCGGGCCGCGGACGATCTCGACCTGCTTCAGGAAGTCGGGCAGCGCCGACGGCGTCGCGCTCATCGAGAAGTTGGTCGGGCCGCCGCCGTTGTAGAAGTCGGGCAGGCGCACGCCGTCGACCATGGTGACGACGCGGTTGTCCTCGATGCCGCGGATGTTCACGCGCGTCGCGCCGAAGCGGCGCAGGTCGCGCGCCATCGCCACGTCCGGTTCGTCGCGGAAGAGGTCGGCCTCGTCGGCGGGCAGGCGGCGGTCCATCTCCTCGCGGGTGACCGTGGTGACGGTGACCGGCAGGTCGTCGATCGCCGCCGCGCTGCGCGTCGCGGTGACGACGGTGTCGCGCAGCGCGGTGTCGGCGAGCGCGGGGAAGGCGGCGGCGGAAAGTGCCGCGGCGAGCGTAGCGGCGAGCGGTTGAAGCGTGAAACAACGGCGCGGGTGCGCGCGAACGGCAGACATGCGGACCTCCAGGGAGCTTTGTTGAGAGCTGGCTGGCGCAGGGCTGGCTGGCGTTCGATTGTGAAAAACGGGTCTAGTCGATAGCGGTCAGTCGGTGTGGGCGGGGGGTTGCGGGGCCGTCAGGCGCCCCCGGGAAAATCGCTCAGGCGTACCCCGAGGGCTCTTCCTCGCGATATGCGCGGCATATCGCTCAGGCGGCGGCCGGGCGCAGGCGGGCGCGCAGGCTGAGCACGACGTACCAGGCGAGCGGAACGAACAGCAGCAGGCTGGTGATCACGTTGCCGTACTCGCCCTCGGGCGCGTAGGGCTCGGTGGCGAGATGCCAGTATTCGTTATCGATCGGCAGCAGGCCGGTCTCGGTGAATTCGTGGAAGGCGTAGAAGACGAGCTGCACGGCGAACAGCAGCAGGAAGACCGAGGTCACCTGGAAGAAGCGGGCGAGGTCGAGGCGGGCACCGAAGCGGCCGCCGGCCCAGGCGATCGCGGCGGCGAGTGCCAGCCCGAGCAGCGCGCCGGCGATCATGTCGCCGGCGGTGCCGAGCGCCGCGAGCGAGGTCAGCATCAGCGCCGTCTCCATCCCTTCGCGCGTGATCATCAGCACGACGAAGGCGAACACGCCGAGCCAGGCGGCGGCGCCGGTCTTCGCCGCCGCGGCGTCGAGCCGGGCGTGGATGCGCTGCCGGAGGAAGCGCGCCGCCTTCAGCATGTAGACCACCATCGAGATCACCAGCACCGCGGCGACCAGCGCCAGCGAGCCCTCCCACAGCGGCTGGCTGTCCGCCTTGCCGAGCGCCCAGCCGGCGGCGAAACAGGTGAACACGGACACGGCGATGCCCCAGCGGGCGGCGGCGACGAGCGCGCCGCGGCCGGTCTGGCGCAGGTAGGCGAGCGTGATGCCGACGATCAGGAAGGCTTCCAGCCCTTCGCGCAGGGCGATGACCAGCGATTGCAGCATGATGTCCGTCCGTATACAAATGAGAATTGTTCGCATTATACGGATATCGCGACGGCGTGCAAGCGCTGCCGGCGGCCCGGGCTCAGCCCGCTGCCAGCCAGTAGATGGCGAAGCGCCGTTCCGGGTCGCACCACTGCGCCGCCGGCGCGAAGCCGCAGTAGCTCGCCATCGCCGCGAAGGATTCCGGCGTGAACTTGTACGAGTTCTCGGTGTGGATCGCCTCGCCCGGCAGCAGCACGAAATGCTGGCCGAGCAGCCGGATTTCCTGCTGCGCCTGGTTGACCAGGTGCATCTCGACGCGCCGCTGCTGCGGGTTGTAGAACGCGTAGTGGGCGAACGCGGCGGGGTCGAAGTTCGCGCCCAGCTCGCGGTTGGCGCGTGCCAGCAGGTTGCGGTTGAAGGCGGCGGTGACCCCGGCGGCGTCGTTGTACGCGGCGTGCAGCAGCGCCGGGTCCTTGACCAGGTCGATACCGATCAGCAGGCCGCCGCCGCGGAGCAGGCGCGAGGCCGTGGACAGGAAGCGATGCGCCTCCTCCGGCGTGAAGTTGCCGATCGTCGAGCCGGGGAAGAAGCCGATCCGCCGCGGATGGCCGACGCGCCAGACCGGCAGCGTCTCCATGCGCGTGAAGTCGTCGACGATCGCCTCCATCTCCAGCCCCGGATAATCCCCGCGCAGCGCCGCCAGCGCCGCGTTCACGTGGTCGCCGGAAATGTCGATGGCGGTGAAGCGCGCCGGCGAATCGAGCGCGTCGAGCAGCAGGCGGACCTTGGTCAGCGAGCCGGCGCCGAACTCGACGATCTCGGCGCCGGGGCCGATCAGCGCCGCCATTTCGCCGACGTGGCGCTCGAGGACGGCGAGCTCGGTGCGCGTCAGGTAGTACTCGGGCAGCGCGCAGATGCGCTCGAACAGCTGCGAGCCGGTCGCGTCGTAGAAATACTTCGGCGCGATCGCGTGCGGCTGCCGGCGCAGGCAGTCGAGCAGGTCGCGCCCGAACTCGGCGGCAGCCGCCGCCGGCACCAGGTGCAGGGCCGCCTGCGGGGTCATGCGTCCCTCGCCAGGCGGATGCCGGAGAACTGCCAGCGCGCGGCCGGCGGGAAGAAGTTGCGATAGCTGGCGCGCAGGTGCCCGGCCGGGCTGGCGCAGCTGCCGCCGCGCAGCACCAGCTGGCCGACCATGAACTTGCCGTTGTACTCGGCGGCGGCGCCGGTGAGCGGCTGGAAGCCGGGGTAGGGGTCGTAGGCCGAGCGCGTCCATTCCCAGACGTCGCCGAAGGCCTGGCGCAGCCCCGGCCCCGGCGTCGCCGGCAGCGGCCGCAGCACGTCGGCGTCGAGCCAGCGGCCGGCGACCGGCAGGTCGGCGACTGCGGCCTCCCACTCGAATTCGGTCGGCAGCCGGGCGCCGGCCCAGGCGGCGTAGGCGGCGGCCTCGTAGAAGCTGACGTGGCAGACTGGCGCCGCCGGGTCGAGCGGGCGCCGTCCGTGCAGCGTGAATTCGCTCCAACTGCCGTCGGCTTCGCGCCGCCAGTAGAGCGGCGCCTGCCCGCGCTGCTCGCCGGCCAGCGTCCAGCCGTCGGACAGCCACAGCGCGGCGCGGGCGTAGCCGCCGTCGTCGATGAAGTCGAGGTATTCGCCGCAGGTCACCGGCCGGCTGGCCAGCCGGTAGGGGCGCAGCAGCACCGCGTGCCGTGGCCGCTCGTTGTCGTAGGCGAAGCCGGCGCCGGCGTCGCCGACCGCGACCTCGCCGCCGGCGAAGTCGCACCACGCGACGGCCGGCGCGGCGGCGGCCGGGGATGCCGAGGCCGCCGGTGCGGCGCGGTAGGCCGGGTCGAAGGCGTTCTGCGCCAGCGCGTGCTTGATGTCGGTGAGGATCAGCTCCTGGTGCTGCTGCTCGTGGTTGAGGCCCAGTTCGAGCAGCGGCGCCGCCGCCGCCCAGGTCGCCGCGTCGCCGCCGGCGACGAGGCGCTGCACGGCGGCGTCGACGTGCGCGCGATAGCGGCGGATCTCGTCGCTGCCGGGGCGGCTGATCAGGCCGCGCTGCGGGCGCGCCTGGCGCGGCCCGAGGCTCTCGTAGTAGGAGTTGAAGAAGTAGTGGAAGCGCGGGTCGAAAACCGCGTAGCCGGGCTGCAGCGGCGCCAGCAGCAGCGCCTCGAAGAACCAGCTGGTGTGCGCCAGGTGCCAGCGCGTCGGGCTGGCGTCGGGCATCGACTGCAGGCCCTGGTCCTCGGCCGACAGCGGCTCGGCCAGCCGTTCGCTCAACGCGCGCACGGCGCGGTAGCGTTCGGCGGCCGCCGCGCGCGCGTCGTCGCGCGGGCTGCGCTCGTTCATGGCGCGGGGGTTGGCCGCAGGCGCCGGCCGCCGCCGGCGCGCGGGCGTTCGCGGTCGGTCGGGACGGCGGTGGGCGGGGAACGGGTCGGCATGCGGCCTCCTTTCGCAGGCGCTCGTCGCCGCGGATGCGCGGCGGGCGCCTCCGGGCTGCGCGTGTCGCGCAATCCTTCGCATACGTTTCGTTCATTCTAGGCGGCGCCGGCCGGCATTCAAGTCGGCGCCGGCGGCGGCCCGGAACCGGCCGCGGCGTCGCCAGTCAAAGGAGTATCGAATGACTGCGCAAAGGAGGCCAGCCATGAACATGATGATGTTCCCGAAGATGCTGTCGTCGCACGACGAAGGATGGGCGTGGTTGATGCGCGTCCACCCGTCGGTCATGAAGATGATGGCGCTCTATGTCGTGCCGATGTCGCTGATCCCGCCGGCGATGCTGCTCTACGCGGCGAGCGCCTACGAGGAGGGCGTGCTCGGCATCCCGATGAACCGTGCCTGGGCGCTGGCGACGATCTTCTACATCGCCGAGCTGGTGATGGTGCCGGTGATGGCGGCGGTGATCCGCAACATCGGCGAAGTCGCCGACCGTCGTCCGGAGTATCACGACGCGTTCGCCTTCGCCGCGGTCGTGCCGACGCCGCTGTGGCTGTCCGGCCTGGCGCTGTTTGTGCCGAACCTGATCTTCATCGCGCTGGTCGGCGTCGTCGCCATCGCCGCGTCGGTGCTGCTGATCTACGAAGGCACCTACCGCGTCTTCGGCATCGACGAGGAAGGCCCGGCGCAGCTGCTGACCGCCTCGGTGGTCGGTGCCGGCCTGGTCGGCTGGGTGGCGATGCTCGGGCTGGCCTTCGTCAGCTGGGGCTGGGCGGTGTCGTTCTCGGCCTAGGCGCTTCCGCAACGCAATGCGCATCGGCCCGTTCCGGCAGTCGCCGGGCGGGCCGATGTCTTTTGGGTATCCGCACTCCGTGGTCGATTTTCCGTTGCGCAGTGCGCCATTGCGTGGGCATGCCCTGCTCGGCGTTCTGAGGGGCGCGTCCGGCCCACTGCCGACAGTGGTCGGTTCCACAAAGCCGTCATCTGCGTGGCAGTTGTACTTCGAGACCTGCCGTAGGGCCAATTCACAGTGATCGGCCTTTGCGGACATACAGCCGTTACCGCATGAACGTCTGCTATACGCCAGTCACCAGATCTTAGAGTTACCTTTGCGACGAAGGCTACCCGAGCAGTCCGATGCCGTTCTTAATTGCTCATCATAGCTAAATCAGGCAGTAATATGTCGGCGGCAACGCAAGCTTAAAACCCATACGAAATTCTCAGTCGGCGGCCCCTCGGGTCCGCTAAACGACCTAGAACATAGCCGAGCGACTCAGGGGGACAACTTTGACGTATGCAACAGAAAGCGCACCTAAGCGGGCGAAAAATACGCCGAGGCGACGTGCCCTAATCGCGCAACTGCTCTTTCAGCTAGACCAGCTTTCAGCCACAAACTCGCACCACGAGTTTGAACACATCTGCCGCCACTTGGCTCGTGAGACGATTACGCCAAACATCCTCCCGGCGACCGGCCCTGTGACAGCTGGTGGCGATGAGGGCAGAGATTTCGAGACTTTCACGACCTTCATACGGCGGGTGGAGACCCGTAGCAGCCTCTTCCGCGGCATCGGGGAGTCGAAGCCGCTGGTCTTCGCCTGCTCAATCACCGGAAAATCCCGCATCAAAGCGAAAGTTCGTGACGACCTCGCCAAGATTTGCGCGCGAGAAGCCCCCTATATCGTCTACTTCTTCTCCAACCAGAACATTCCCATCGCTACTCGCCTTGAGCTCGCACAAGAATGCGTTGACACCTACGGGTGCCGCCTTGAGATCTTGGACGCACAGGCTATGGCGGAACAGTTCACCGAACCGACTCTATTCTGGATCGCTGAGGAATACCTTCACATACCCAGCGACCTGCTTCCGGAGCCGCAGGTGGCCCCCAAATCCGCATACGCGGACGCCCGTCGGCGATGGCTCGAAGAGACACAGACGCCGTACACGTTCGCCGACTTCGTCAGCGTCAAGTACGGCCTTCGCGCTGCGACCTTTCAGTCGGAGTACAAAGCTGATTTGACGCGCTGGCTTGCCGTTATGGAGCAGTTAATAACTCCCGAGCAGAGGGAGTCGCTGGTCCGTCGAGCCCAATACGAGCTGTGCGTGGCGACACTTCGCGGATTGCATGACTTGAGACCACGCGAACCCATGGTCCACGCATACCTCGCCGACTGGCACCGATGGACCAGGCCTGCGGAGCTTCGTGATTCGGCACTCCTGCTGTCCTATGCCTCGTCCGCAGTACTTCATCGCGAATTCGATGCGGACCCAGCTGTGCTCCATGGTTACAGCACCGAGATCGTCACGTTCGTGGACGCAGAGATTGCTGCGTCCTCCGACAACCGGAACCGGCTAGCTGACCTCCTCTACACACGTTCTACGCTCGCCTCGCTCCCATTCCTCGCTGGCGCCGAGCCGCAGTTCGACCTCGACGCTCCGATCAGATTCTGGTTCAAGTTATTGAAGGTTGCTGATGAAGCACCGCTATTCGAACTGGAGTTGTTCGTAGACGGGCTGACGAAGCTGACCCCCATCCTGAGCAGCCACCCGCAGTTCAACCGGCTTGTCCGTCGGGCTGACGAAGTGCTTGAGAAGCGCACGTCCGGCTTCGTTGTGGCTGAGAAATGCCGCGATCGCGCAATTGCCCTCATCGAGCAAGGTGACATCCTGTCCGGCATGTCGGAGCTACATCGGGTCAAGGTCAAGTGGTTCACAGGAGACACGTTGCGGCCAACCGTACTTGCAATGCTGTTGCTCTCAGGGGCCTATCGCAGGCTCGGACTGGTCTGGGCGGCTAAGTACTATGCGTTCGGCGCCGCGTTCCTGGTTCATAGGTCTGAGGATGACGACCTGCGGCCACTTTTTGTGGGCGCACTCCACGAAGCGGCTGCTTGCAACTATGAGGCAGGAGAGTGGATGTCGTTCAGCGAGCTGATGCCGTTGATACTGTCATCGCACTATGAATTCCTCAACGACCCGGATAATTGGGAGGAGCACGAACGACTCCAGGCAACCGTCTACCACTTCTTTGTCGCCCGTGCGCTCTCCAAGGCGCTCAACGGTGAATCGGCAATGGCGCTCCTGAACGCACCACTGGCTGCTGTCAGCATGCCGGAGGACTTGGCGAAGGACCTTCTGATTCCTTTGACCGATTTGACAAAATTCGAAACTTTTAGCGCGGCGCAGCTTCGTGATGAGATGCAGAGGGAATTCTTCGGAGTACCGCTCAGCGACACCGGCCCGACCCGAACTTACGCTTGGGCGGCGCTCGGAATTCAGTGGCGTGTAATGTGCCCCAATAGCTACGAAACGATCTGCGTGGTCGAGCAGTTCGTCGCCATTCTGCAAATAGCATTGGCCGATCTCGCGCAGCGCGACCTGTGCCTGCTTCCCACAAGCGTGTCGATTCAGGTGGAACTAAAGGCGATTCGCCGGGCGGGGGTCGAGATGCTGCCTGGTAACAACGCTTCCGGAATGAAGGTCACATTACCGAAGGTAAATGCCGTTAGCCAGACAGAACTGGAGGAGATACAGCAAGACGTCAGTAGCATAGCTCTAGCCGTGCTGACGCAATGCAGTTGCCTTTCGGATAAGGACCTATTCAGCCGACTCGACAGCGCCTTCCGAGATGGGCTTACGTCTAAAGTGTTTATCGTCCGTCCGTACAGTGAACTGTTCGTTCAGTTCGTAGACTCCACCGAGTACGACAGGCGGAGGGCTACGTTGTTGGCTCCAGTTGATGCGAGTGCCTATCTCATTCGCTCAGCACCAGAACTCGCTTGGATTGACACTCCGGGGCCAGGCTACACTCGAGAGAAGGCTCAGATCGCGCTCAGGAACCGATATGAGCGTGGCGTGAAACCAATCGCGACCACGCTTGCACGTCTGCGAGGGAATCCGCGATTCCAGGAGTGGGTCGCCTTACATCGCGCGGACGGGCGCAAGGACTGGTGGATCCTTCTCGTTCTCATGAATACGATCCTCAACTATCGGGCAAGGCTGGCGCTTAAGCCTAACGATGTGGAGGGATTGCGGCAGTACATGTCTAAAGTACTGCACGAGGAGGAATCTGCTGACGCTGTCGAATTCCCGGTGGAAACCCTATTCAGCGAAGAAGCGAAGATGTCGGCAACTACCTTCATGATGACAACAGCGAATATTTGGAACCTTACCGTACGATCCCGTACTCCTGACATGACCGCCTTCGAGAAACTGCTGGGAACGCGTTATGGCCAAGCCACGGACGACGTAGAGCACATCGATCCATTCTCCAAAGATCAGTCTAACTGACGGTGTTCACCAAGTGCGCTCTCCGCTGAGTGCTTTTTCCTTGCGCCTTTGCTCGGACAGAAACGGCAGTGGCGTGACCACATAGGCAACGCGGAAATCTTTTCGGTTACGGGAGCACGTATTTTTTTAACGAGAATGTTGCCGTTCCCAGCTCTTTCGTGCTGAGCGGCCAGAAACTGGCGCATAGCTGCCCGATGCCGAGCCAAGGCTAACAGTCGGCTTTGGCCGACTTCCCGTCCGTGGGTTGTTGGTCCCTATGACTTCTCGACTCGCTTACCTGCCGTCGGAATCTGGGAGAGGCAATGGGTAGGCGCGGGTCGAACTGAGACTGTCAAAATCCCGGCAGCGAGCGGCGTGCCGCCGCCTTATCGCGACGCGGTATGCCCAGGGCGCATCAACCACGAAATAGGGATCCCGTTTTCTACAGCCAGTAGACGAAGACGAACAGGATCAGCCAGACGACGTCGACGAAGTGCCAGTACCACGACACCGCGGCGAAGCCGAAGTGGTGTGCGGCGTCGAAGTGGCCGGCGAAGACGCGGCCGGCGATGACCGCGAGCATGACGATGCCGAGCGTCACGTGCAGGCCGTGGAAGCCGGTCAGCAGGTAGAAGGTGGCGCCGTAGATGCCGGTCTTCAGCGAGAACGCGGCGACGCCGTACTCGTGGATCTGCAGCGCCAGGAAGACGAGGCCGAGGCCGATCGTGAGCAGCAGGCCGAGCTTGATCTGCCAGCGCGCGCCCTTCTGCAGCCCCCAGTGCGCCCAGGTCACCGTCGCCCCGGACGAGAGCAGGATCAGCGTGTTGATCGCCGGGATGCCCCAGGCCGCCATCGGCGTGAACGCGTCCTTGATCCCCGGCCCGGCGGTCGGCCAGCCGCCCTCGTAGCCGGGCCACACCAGCTCGGCGTCGGCGAGCCCGGGCACGGCGAAGTTGCGCGCGTAGAACAGCGCGCCGAAGAAACCGGCGAAGAACATCACTTCCGAGAAGATGAACCACACCATGCCCCAGCGGAACGAGACGTCGACCTGGCCTTCGAGCAGGCCGGCCTGGTTCTCGCGGATGACGCTGCCGAACCAGCCGACCAGCATGTAGATGAGGATCGCGGCGCCGAGCGCCATCAGCCACGGCCCGGCGGCGACCTTGGCGAGCAGCAGCACGAAGCCGGCGGTGATCGCCAGCAGCGCGCAGGAGCCGACGATCGGCCAGCGCGACGGCGGCGGCAGGTAGTAGGCGGAGGCGTGTTCGCTCATGGCGCGTTCCCCTTGCTCAGTCGATCTTCGGCGGCGTCGTGAACGAGTGGTAGGGCGGCGGCGACGGCAGCGTCCATTCGAGCGTGTCGGCGCCGTCCCACGGCCTGTCGCCGGCCGGCTCGCCGCCGCGCACGCACTTGACGACGATGTAGACGAACAGCAGCTGCGCGGCGCCGAGGACGAAGCCGCCGATGCTGGCGATCACGTTGAAGTCGGCGAACTGCAGCGCGTAGTCGGGAATCCGCCGCGGCATGCCGGCCAAGCCCAGGAAGTGCATCGGGAAGAAAGTCAGGTTGAAGGCGATCGTCGTCAGCCAGAAGTGCCATTGGCCGAGCGCCTCGTCGTAGCGGTGGCCGGTCCATTTCGGCAGCCAGTAATAGACCCCGCCCATGATGCTCATCGCCGCGCCGGAGAAGAGCACGTAGTGGAAGTGGGCGACGACGTAGTAGGTGTCCTGCAGCTGGATGTCCACCGGCACCAGCGCCAGCACCAGCCCGGAGAAGCCGCCGATGGTGAACAGGCAGACGACGGCGACGGCGAACAGCATCGGCGTCTCGAAGCTGAGCGAGCCGCGCCAGATCGTCGCCACCCAGTTGAACACCTTCACCCCGGTGGGGATCGCGATCAGCATCGTCGCGTACATGAAGAACAGCTGGCCGGTGACCGGCATGCCGGTGGTGAACATGTGGTGCGCCCAGACGATGAACGACAAGAGCGCGATCGACGACACCGCATAGACCATCGAGGTGTAGCCGAACAGCTTCTTGCGCGCGAAGGTCGGGATGATCGTCGACACGATGCCGAAGGCCGGCAGGATCATGATGTACACCTCGGGGTGGCCGAAGAACCAGAAGATGTGCTGGAACATCACCGGGTCGCCGCCGCCGGCGGCGTTGAAGAAGTGCGTGCCGAAGTGGCGGTCGGTCAAGAGCATGGTGATCACGCTGGCCAGCACCGGCATCACCGCGACCAGCAGGTAGGCGGTGATCAGCCAGGTCCACACGAACAGCGGCATCTTCATCAGCGTCATCCCCGGTGCGCGCAGGTTGAGGATCGTCGTGATGATGTTGATCGCACCCATGATCGAGGAGAGGCCCAGCACATGCACGGCGAGGATGGTCATGTCGTAGGCGATGCCGCCCTGGATGAACAGCGGCGGGTACATCGTCCAGCCGGCGGCGAGCGCGCCGCCGGGGACGAAGAACGAGGTCAGCAGCAGCGTCGCCGCCACCGGCAGCAGCCAGAAGCTCCAGTTGTTGAGCCGCGGGAAGGCCATGTCCGGGGCGCCGATCATCAGCGGCACCTGCCAGTTGGCGAAGCCGACGAAGGCCGGCATGATCGCGCCGAAGATCATGATCAGCCCGTGCATCGAGGTCAGCCGGTTGAACTGCATCGGATCGACCAGCTGCAGCCCGGGCTGCAGCAGCTCGGCGCGGATGATCATCGCCAGCGCGCCGGCGAACAGGAACATCGACAGCGAGAACCACAGGTAGAGCGTGCCGATGTCCTTGTGGTTGGTCGTCGTCAGCCAGCGCGCGAGGCCGGTCGGATGCGCGTCGTGCGCGTGCGGGGCGAGGGTGGCGTCCATCCGCGATCTCCTATTTGCGCAGCGCCGCCACGTCGCGCGGCTGCACGGCATCGCCGGTCTGGTTGCCCCAGGCGTTGCGCTCGTAGCTCACCACCGCCGCCAGGTCGAGGTCGGACAGCTGCTTGGCGAAGGCCTGCATCGCGGTGCCCGGCTTGCCGTCGAGGACGATCGCCAGATGCGCGGCGGTCGGCCCCTTGACCAGCGGCGAGCCGTCGAGCGCCGGGAAGGTGCCGGGCAGGCCCTTGCCGTTTTCCTGGTGGCAGGCCGCACAGTTGGCGGCATAGACCGCCTTGCCGCGCTCGACCAGCTCGGCCAGCGCGTAGTCGCGGCCGGTGGCCGCCTGCGCCGCGGCCCGCTCGCGCTTCTGCCCGTCCAGCCAGGCCGCGTACTGCTCCGGCGGCACCGCCTCGACGACGACCGGCATGAAGGCGTGGTTCACGCCGCACAGCTCGGCGCACTGGCCGCGGTAGGTGCCCGGTGCGTCGATGCGGAACCAGGCGTCGCGGACGAAACCGGGGATCGCGTCCTGCTTGACGCCGAGCGTCGGCACCCACCAGGCGTGGATCACGTCCTCGGCGGTCAGCACCAGGCGCACCTTCCTGCCGGTCGGCACCACCAGCGGCCGGTCGACCTCGAGCAGGTAGTGCTCGCCCTTGACCTCGCGATTCTCGATCTGCGCCTGCGGGGTCGCCAGGTTGCTGGCGAAACGCACGTCCTCGCCGAGGTACTCGTACTCCCACTTCCACTGGCGGGCGGTGACCTTGACCGTCAGGTCGGAGGCGCCGGTGTCCTTCATCGCCAGCACCACCGAGGTGGTCGGCACCGCCATGCCGATCAGGATCAGCGCCGGCGCGATGGTCCACGCGATCTCCAGCTGCGGGTGCTCGTGGAAGGGCTGCGCGGCGTGGCCGGCGGATTTCCGGTGGCGCCACAGCGCATAGAACATCGGCACGAAGACGACCAGGAAGATGCCGAAGCAGATCCACAGGATCAGCGTGTGCAGGTCGTAGATTTTCCGGGCGATCTCGGTTGCCGGCGGCGGCAGGTTGAGGGCGAATTCGGCGCCGGCCGGGCCGGCGAGCAGCAAGCCTGCCGCCAGCACGGCCGGCACGGACAGGGAGCAGCGTGTTGTGCCCATGGTCCTAGCGGCCGCCCCACTGGCGCAGCCGCGCCAGCCGCCGGCCCAGTTCGCGGCCGACGATCGCGAGTTCGGCGTCCGAGAGCAGGCGGCCGAAGGCGACCTCCTTGCCCTCTGCGCGCAGCACCAGGCGGCGCGTGCCGGCGGCGTCGACCCGGCGCAGCGCGGCGGACACCCAGTGGCTGTTGAATTCGGTATGGCGGTCGTCGCCCGGCGCGTGGCTGTCGACGACCAGGCGGTCGGCGTCCAGCGTCAGCCGCTCGAAATCGCCGGCGTGACGCTTGAGGTGCAGGAAGGCAGCGACCAGCCCGGCCAGCGCGGCGGCCATCCAGGCGACGATCGGCCACGCGCCGTGCAGCGCGAAGAAGGTGCCGGCGGCGGCGAACCAGGGCAGGAGAACGGCGAGCGCGACGCGCAGGCCGGGCCACCGGACGCCGGGCCCCGGGCGGGCAGTGACACGGAACGGCAGCGGACTGCCGTGTTGCAGACATTCCATCATGGTGCGCCATCCCTTTCACCGGATCGCGGCACCGTCCGTCCCCCCGCCCTCCCTGCACGTCCTGTCGCCCGGACGGGTGATGCGTTACTTGCTACCGTTATATGAGATTGCCGCCGGGATTACAAATTCCCGCCGGCATGGACCGGCCTCACCTGCGATTGGACTGCGCCGGCGGCGGGCGGTTCGCGGGGCCGGTCAAGTTCCCCGCCGCAGCTCGGCGACGCGCGCCGCGCGGGCCTGCCGCGCCAGCAGCGGCGCGACATGGCCGGCGACGATCAGGCAGTCGGCCAGCCAGTAGGCGGCGAGCGCCGCCAGCCAGTTCGGATCGACGCGCTCGCCGGTCGATTCCGACTCGAAGCCGGGGCCGACGAGCAGCATCAGGAACAGGATCGGCAGCCAGCGGAGCAGCCGTGCGGGCGGGATGCGCGCCGGAATCTCGATGTCGCCCCGCGACTGGATCTTCAGCAGCGTGAACGGCAGCGTCATCATCCACAGCAACGGTACCAGCAGGCCGGGGAAGAAGGAGCCGTCGGCGCCCTCCGCCGGCGGCCGGGGGGCGAGCTTGTGCCAGACGCCGACGGCGATCGCGGCGACGAAGCCGAAGATCATCGCGAACAGCATCGCGAAGCCGAGGAAGGGAAAGAGCGCGAAGGCGCGCAGCACCGCGAGCAGCGTCACCCAGCCCTTGTGCCGCTCGGCGAGCGCCCAGCGGAAATAGCCGTAGAGCAGCATGCCGCCCGCCGCGGCGAGCGGCAGCGCCCACGGCAGTGCGCGCAGGAAGCGGCGGCCGAGCTTGTTGACGCCGCGGTAGTCGAAGCCGTCGAGCCAGCCGGTGCCGAGCCAGACGGCGAGCAGCGCCAGCAGCAGCCCGGCGATCGCCAGCCCGGCGCAGCGCAGCGCGGGGGGCGGCCAGTCGCCGTCGGCGGCGGGAAGGCGGTCGGGTTCGGGCATGCGCCGGATTATAGCGGGCCCGCCGCGGGCGGCCGGGGACGCGCCGCTCCGGTGTCCGGCCGCTTCATGACTACGGCAAATAAAAGTAGTTCTCATTTGTGTTGACTTTGCGGTTCGAGTTGATGAGAATTGTTCTCAACAATCAGCCAGCGACCGCATCCCGGTAGCCAGCCATCAACCCCACCGGAAGACTGGAGGTCGCCATGCCGCAGAGTCTCTATTTCAACGTACTCATCACCGCCGGCCTGCTCTGGCTGGTGCTGGCCAGCCACTGAGGGCGCCCGCGATGCCGACCAACGGTCTCTGCGCCGGCGTGCTCAGCCAGCTGCTGATCCACGACGAAACCGGCTGCCGGCATTCCGCACGGCACGCCATCCGCCTGCTCGACGCGCTGTGCGCCGACGACGGGGTGGACGGCGAGTTGCGGGCGCTGTGCGAACGCGCGAGCCGGCGCCTCGAACAGCGACTGGAGGTGCAGCATGCTTGCCCCGCTTGAAGATCGCAGCATCCTCGCCCGCGCCGGCGACGAGACGCGCAGCGGCCGGCGGCGCGGCCCGCGCCGCCCCGCGCTGCACGCCGAGCTCGCCCGGCTGCGGGCGCTCTGCGAGCGGCAGCAGCGGCAGCTGGAGGGCTATGCCGCCGGGCTGCCGATCGTCGAGCTCGGGCGCAAGCTGATGGAACTGAGCGAGGCCAACCGGCTGCTGCGCGGCGATGCGCTGCGTGCGGTGAAGCTCGCCCGCATCCTCGAACTGAGCCGTACCGAATGCCTGCGCCTGCACGCCGAGCGCGACGCGCTGGCGCGCGAGCTGCACCGGCTGCGCACGGCCGCGGTCGAGCGCTAGGAGATCACCGTGTCCGGATTTCCCTTTCATGTCGCCGGCGGCATCATCGGCGCCGCGCGCACCGCCTTCGCCGCACCGCAGGCGGCCTGGCCCGGCGAGCCCTCGCCGGCCGCCGCGCAGCGCGCGGCCGGCTCGCGCCGGCGGCGGCTGTGGGAGCTGCCGCACAAGTTCCACTGCCCGGTGATCGGCGTCTGCTTCGCCTGCGACGAGCTGCGCGGCCTGATGGCGAAGGTCATGCACCTCGCCCGCGACGCCGACGACTACTACCTGCATACCAGCGCCGTCGGCGCCTGCGAGCAGCGCAGCCCGCTCGCCGAGCTCCTGCACAAGGCGCTGGAGAAGCGCTACCGGCTGACGGTCGCGCGCTTCGCGGCGCTGCGCGACGCTGCCGCACTGCGCGCGGCCTGGCGCCGCGCCTGCGGCGAAGGCGTCGAAGTCGCCGCCGCGCTGTGGGCGTGCTGCACGCACCCGGCGCTCGACCCGGCGCTCGAGCAGGAAATCTTCGCCGACATCCACATGCTGCAGCACCAGCTCGGCAGCGGTACGCGTGCCGACCTGCGCGCGATGCAGGCGCTGCGCGACGAGAACGCCGGCCTGCGCCGGCAGCTCGCGGCGGCGCAGGCGGCGCTGGAGGAGGCGCGCGCCGGCCGGGATGCCGCGGCGCAGGGGGCTGCGCGCGAAGTCGCTGCGCTGCGCGCCGAGCTGGCGGCGGCCGCAAGCGGCAGCGCGCGGCTGGCCGGCGAAGTCGCCGACCTGCGCCGTGCGCAGCGCGACCTGCCGGCGCGCGAGGCGCTGGCGCAGCGGCTGAACGACGTCGAGGCGCAGGCGGCGGCGCTGCGGCGGCAGGCCGAGGCGCTGGCGCAGGACGCTGCGCGCTGGCGCGAGCGTGCCGCAGCGGCCGAGGCGGCGCTCGCCGCGCCGCCGGAGGCCGTCGCCGGCATCTGCGATCGCGGCGTGCCGGTACAGCTGTCCGGAAAATGCGTGCTCTGCGTCGGCGGCCGGCTGGGCGCGGTCGATTCGTATCGCGAGGTGGTCGAGCAGTCCGGCGGCCGCTTCCTGCACCACGACGGCGGCGTCGAGGAGAACCTGCACCGCATCGACAGCGCCGTCGCCGCCGCCGACCTCGTCGTCTGCCAGGTCGGCTGCATCAGCCACAGCGCCTACTGGCGGGTGAAGGAGCACTGCAAGCGTACCGGCAAGCCCTGTCTGTTCGTGAAGAACCCGGGCGTGTCCAGCTTCGGCCGGGCGGTCGAGGCCGCCTGCGTTCGCGACGGGGAGCTCTCCGTGTCCTAAGCTGCGGCGGTGATTCCTGCACAGCCCGCATCGCTGTCATCGCACGGGCCGGCGAGCAGCGTCCGCATGCGCCAGGCGTAGAACGAGAACGGTGCCAGCCAGGACGGCTCGCACGAAGGTGGCGGCGTTGATTGCCTGGGTGCCCAGCGGTGCCCGCAACCGTTCGGCGAGCACCCGCAGGAACGAGAGGGGCCCGCGTTCGGGCTCAGCGCAGCAGCTGCCGCCGGTGCGTCGCCAGATGCACGCCGAGGCAGGCGACGAAGGCGACGCCGGTGGCCGCGTGCCAGCGCTTGTTGCCGGCGGCGGCGAGCGCGAGCGACGCGGCGAGGCTGCCGAGCATGCCGTATTTGGCGATGCGGTTGGTGCGCAGGCGGCGGGCGATCGCCGCCTTGTCGCGCGGCTGCGCGAGTTCGGCGTCGACCGCCTGCTCGACCAGCGTCTCCATGCGCTCGGGCGCCACGCGGGCGGCATCGTAATGGACGACGACGCTGCCGGCGACCGGGTTGCCGCGGCAGGAGAGCACGCCGGGAAGCGCGGTGACGGCCTGCTGCAGGCGGTCCTGGCGGTCCGGCTGGCGCAGGCCGCCGTCGCGGATGCGGATGCGGCCGGGAATGGTGGCGACAATGCGCGTCACGCTGCACCCCGCGCCGGCTTGCGCTGCCGGGGCCGGCGCGTGCCGCCGCGCAGCGCGTTGAGCAGGATGCCGAGGGTCGCGCCGTTGTGCAGGATCGACGAGGCGATCGGCGACAGCCGGCCGAAGGCGGCGGCGGCGAGGATGGCAGTGTTGATGCCGACGGTCAGCCGGTAGTTGCCGGCGATCAGCTTCAGCGTCGCATCCGCCGAGGCCTTGGCTTCGGCGACGAGGTCGATGTCGTCCTCGAGCAGCACGACGTCGGAGGTCAGCCGGGCGATGTCGGCGCCGCGCTGCATGGCGATGCCGACGTGGGCGCCGGCCAGCGCCGGCGCGTCGTTGATGCCGTCGCCGATGAAGGCGACGCGCGCGCCGTTTTCCTTCAGGCGGCGGACGATCTCGGCCTTCTCGTCGGGCAGCAGCTCGGCGTGGCAGGCGTCGAGCCCGAGCGCTGCGGCCAGCTCCTCGGCGCGCTCGCGGTGGTCGCCGGTGAGCATCAGGATCTTCTTCGCGCCGAGCCGGCGCAGGCGGGCGACGGTGGCGGCGGCGTTGGCGCGCGGCTGGTCCTTCAGCGCGATGACGCCGAGCAGGCGGCCGCCGAAGCCGATGTAGAGCAGCGTCTTGCCCTGCCGGTAGAGGCGGGTGATCTGCGCGCGCTGGCGGGCGTCGATGGCGATGCCCTCGTCCTCCTCGACGAAGTGGCGCGAGCCGACGACGATGCGCTTGCCGTCGACGACGCTGGCGACGCCGTGGGCGGCGATGAACTGCACCTCGGTGTGGTCGAAATGGCGCCCGTGGCGCATGCGCGCGGCCTCGACGACGGCGAGCGCGAGCGGGTGGAAGTAGTGCTCCTCGACCGACGCGGCGAGGCAGATCAGGTCGTCGGCGGTGAAGGTCTTGTCGAAGGTCACCGAGTCGGTCACCTCCAGGCGGCCGGTGGTCAGCGTGCCGGTCTTGTCGAAGACGAAGGTGTCGGCCTCGGCCAGGCGCTCGAGCACGTCGGCGCCCTTCATCAGGATGCCGGCCTTGCCGGCGCGGTGCATCGCCGACTTGAAGGCGACCGGCGTCGCCAGCTTCAGCGCGCAGGCGTAGTCGGCCTGCAGCACCGCGGCGGCGCGCCGCCAGTCGCCGCTGCCGACGAGGGCGGTGCCGGCCAGCCCGAGCACCGCCGGCACCAGCTTGTCGGCGAGCTTCGCGGCGCCGAGCTGGGCCTGGCTCTTCGAGGCGAGCGAGGCCTCGACATAGTCGGCGATGCGCGCGACGGCGGTGTGCCGGCCGACGTGCTCGGCGTAGATGCGCAGCCGGCCTTCCTCGACCACCGTGCCGGACAGCGCCTTGCCGCCGCGCCCCTTGGCGACGGGGACGCTCTCGCCGGTCATCGCCGCTTCGTTCACCAGCGCCTCGCCGGACAGGATCGTGCCGTCGACCGGAATCGTCGCGCCGGCGCCGACCACCACCGTCTCGCCGATCGCCAGCTCGTCGGCGGTGATGCGGCATTCGACGCCGTCGCGCTCGACCCAGACGAGGCCGGTGTCCGGACGCAGCAGGCTGCGCAGCAGGTCGTCGGAGCGGCGGGCGATCGACTGTTCGAGGTGCTCGCCGAGCGCGAGCATGAACAGCGTCGTGTTCGCCGCGGTGAAGTCCTTGCGCGCGGTCGAGATGCCGACCGCCAGCGCTTCCAGTACGTGCGAATTGACGCCGACCGTGCGCAGGTCGTCGGCGGCCTCGGCGAACAGCGGCGTCGCCGCCGACAGCGTCGCCGGCAGGCGCATCGCCTGCGGCAGCGCGTTGCCGAGGAGCAGCATGCCGGCGTTGCGCGTCACCGCGTCCAGCGTGTCGCGGCGCGCCGGCGGGGCGGCGCCGTTGCGCGGCACCGGCACGCAGGCGAGCAGTTCGGCGCTGAGCCGCTCGGCATCGGTCGCCTGCGCGTCATAGACCACGGCGAGCGAGCGGATGCGCGGGTTGGCGCGCACCGCGACGACGCCGGCGAGGTGCTGCAGCGCACGCTCGATCGCCGGCGCGTCGACGCCGTTGTCGTTGCTCCGGTAGCGGAAGCGGATCCGTCCGGGGATTGCGTGCAGCGGCGTCAGCGCCGCGAAGAGCGGAAGTTCAGAGGGTGTTGCCGGCATTCGCTTCCACTTCGGCGCGCAGGTCGGCGGCCTGTTCCTTGATCTCCTCGATGCCGCCGAGGATGCTGGCGTAGAGGTTCATTCCCGATTTCATCAGCTTGCCGCGCAGCTTCTCGTCGCCGAGTACGTAGACCGCCGCCGCGCCGAGCAGCGCGCCGAGCATGAACTGCTGGTTCGGCGCCACCGTCGCCAGGCGCCCGAGCAGTCCGCGCTGGTTGCCGGCGAATGCCGCTCCGCCGTTGCCGGCGTTCAGCATCGCCTGCGCGAACATCGTTTCCATCTCGCGCTTCATGCGCTTCTTGTCCTTCTTCTTGGCCATTGGTTTTCTCCCGTAAAGTCGTTGTTCGATCAGGCGCTCACTGCGTTTCGCCGTCGGCGAGCCGCCCGATCAGATAGAGGCCGGCGGCGCCGGCGGCGACTGCCGACAGCGCGCCGGCCGGCGAGCGCTGCTTCAGCGCGTCGACCGCGAGGCCGGCGGCAGCGAGCGCGGTGCCGCCCTGCAGCGCGGCGCAGAGCACCTGTTTGCGGCCGGCGCCGTCGCGCAGCGCGGCGAGCAGGCCGGTGGCGACGAAGCCGCGCACGAAACCGTCCTGCAGTTCGCCGCCGGCGGCGCGGCGCGCCTTGCGCGATCGCTTCTTCATGCCGGCGTCTCAGTCGTCGCCTTGCGCGCGCGCTTGTGCGGGGCGGCGGGCGCGGCCGCTTTCGCGACGGCCTTGTCCGCCGCCGGCTTGCGTTTCCGCGGCGCCGCCTTCTTCTTCGGCGCCGCCGCCGTCACCTCGGCTGCCGCAGCCGGGGACTCGCCGCCGGCGAAGCGCTGGCGGACGGCGGCACCCGTTTCGCGGAGCGTGTCCAGGCCGGACTGCGCCGCCGAGCGCAGCGTGTCCTGCGCCTTCTTCACGCCGGCCTGCGTTTCCTCGCTGCGCCACAGCCGGACCGCCAGACCGCCGGCGATCAGGCCGGCGGCAAAGGGGAGGAGGGGAATCATCGTTGCTCCTTTCGCTGTCTAGATCAATCTTGCCGGTCGCGCCAGGCGTCGTACTGCGCGCGCAGGGTGCCGACCAGCGCGTCGGCGGCCGGGCTTGCCGTGCCGGCCAGGAGGTCATTCCACGCCGTCGGCGGAATGATCTGTGCATCGTACTCCACGGTGCAGGAGCGGGCGAGGAGGTTGACGCGCACGGCGCTCACGCCGCGGGTCGCCTCCAGCTCGCGCCGGATTTCGTCGAGCGGCGGCAATTCGCCGATCTCGGTCGCGCCGCCGTGCAGCTTCAGGCGGATGCGGCCGGGGATATGGTGGGCGATCGCCAGCGCCGGCGCGAGGCGGCGGACGAACTGCCAGGCGGCTTGCTGGTGCTCGTTTTGGTGCGCTTTCTTCATGGTTTCGATGCGGGGCTTGGGCGAGGGTGGCGAGCTTACCAGACGAAGAAGACCAGGCTCCAGATCGTCGCCATCAGCGCCACCGGCGCCGCCATCGCCAGCGCGGCGGCGAGCCGGCGCGGCCGCGCGGCGCCGCTGGCCGCGAGCAGGCGCAGCGCGAGCCACAGCGAGGCGAGGCCGCCGCCGGCGAGCAGCGCGACGCGGAACGCCGGCAGCCAGCCGAGCCAGACGTGTTCGGCCCTGAGGTGGGTGACCGTGAGCATGGAGAGGCCGAGGATCACGCTGGCCGCGGCGAGCGGCGTCAGCGCCAGCGTGAAGCGCTGCCAGTCGAGGCGCGGGTGGCGCACGAGCCTCGCGGCGAGGGCCGGCCCGGTCCACAGCAGCGCGCCGAGCAGGAAGCCGCCGCCGAGCAGGTAGGCGATGATCAGCGCGCCGTCGAGCCAGGTGAACAGGTCGTTGGCTTCCGGGTAGTGGGTCAGCAGCCACCACGGCACCTCGTTGTCGAGCAGCGCGAAATGCTCGCGCTCGACCAGCCAGTCGGCGAGCGCGAGCTTCGCTTTCAGGAACCACGGGCTGACCGTCCACTGGAAGGCGGCGGTGGCGACGCCGAGCACGCCGAAGAGCAGTGTCGCCGCGTCCGCCGTCTTCGCCGGCGCCGCGAGGTCGAGCGCCTCGGCGGCCGGCGAGCGCAAGGCCAGTGCGACGGCGTCGCGCTGCCCGGCGCAGCGGCCGCAGGCGTGGCATTCGGAGGCGCTGGTCATGCGCCGCACGTCGACCAGCGGCGCGCAGTTGACCGGCTCGAAATGTTTGCCTTCGCCGCTGTGGCGGTCCCAGGCGTCGCGGTCGACCTTGTAGTGCAGCGGCGCGATCTTCGCCAGCACGGCGAAGACGCCCGAGGCCGGGCACAGGTAGCGGCACCAGATGCGCTTCTCGCGGCCGTAGAGCAGGCCGATGGCGACGGCGGCGACGGTCGAGCCGCCGAGCACCAGGAGCGCCGCCTGCGGGTACTCGTAGACGCTGACCAGCTGGCCGTAGACGGTGGTGGCGACGAAGGCGACGAAGGGCCAGCCCGACCACTTCAGCCAGCCGGGCAGCGGCCGGCCGCGGCCGTGGCGGCTGGCCCATTCGGAGAGCGACCCCTCCGGGCAGAAGAGGCCGCACCAGACGCGCCCGAGCAGCACCGTGGCGACCATCACGCCCGGCCACCAGATGCCCCAGAAGACGAACTGCGCGAACAGGCGCAGGTTGTCCCACAGGTGCGCACTTTCCGGCGGCAGCGGCAGGAAGGCGGGGACGACGACGAGGACCGCGTAAACGCAGACGACCATCCACTGGATGGTCAGGATCAGCCTGCGGTGGCGGCGCAGGAACAGGCCCGCCTTGGCCAGCGTTCCGGCAGGCTGGCCGGCCGGCAGCTCGGCGGGGCGCCGCCGGTGGAAGACGAGGGGCTGCTCAGCCACGGGCAGCTCTCCGCCAGACCAGGGCGACGCCGGCCCAGTAGGCGGCGTAGGCGATCACCACGCTCAGCGCCGGCCGCGCGCGGTAGCCGGAGAAATCGGCGACGAGCTTGCCGGCGCCGGCGGCATCGTCGAGCAGCGCGCTGCTGTCCCACAGCGGGTCGACCAGCGCCGGCAGCCAGCCGGCGCCGATCATGCGGTCGGCGGCGGCGACCAGCAGCGCCGAGGCGAGCACCAGGAGGAGCAGCGAGGAGATGCGCAGGAACAGGCCGAGGTTGAGCAGTTTCAGGCCGCGCGCGGCGAGCCACGCGGTCAGCGCGGCGGCGACGAAGCCGGCGGCGGCGCCGGCGAAGAGCGGCTGCAGGCTGCCTTCCTGCGCCAGCCCGTAGAGGAAGATCACCGTCTCGGCGCCTTCGCGGGCGACGGCGAGCGCGGCGACGACGGCGACGCCGAGGGCGCCGGAGCGTTCGCTCGCCGACGCCAGCTCGGCATGCAGCCGCGCGCGCATCTGCCGGCCGTGCTTCCTCATCCACAGCACCATCTGCGTGATCAGTGCCGCGGCGACCAGCAGCATGCCGGTCTGGAAGGCGTCCAGCGCCTCGCCGGCGAGTTCGTCCTGGACGCCGACCAGCGCCCAGCCGAGCGCCGCCGCCAGCGCGACGCCGGCGGCGACGCCGGCGAACAGCGCCCGCCGGCCGCGCCCGTAGCCGCTATCGTCGTTGGCCTGCAGCCAGGCGTAGAGGATGCCGACGACGAGGAAGGCCTCGAGGCTTTCCCGCCAGACGACGAAGAATGCGTTACCCATTTTTCTCTCTCCCGTTGTTTCGGTTGTCCGTGCGCGGCGCCGGGCGTTCTGTCGACGCCGTCCGTTCGCTGCGCACACGGATGCGGTTCCGCCCGGCCGTCGCCGGCCGGGCGGGTTCCGTGCTACTTGGCGACGATCCGCCCCTGCGCCGTGTCCGGGTGGAACTCGTCGAAGAACTTGTAGCTGCCCGGCTTCATCGGCGCGAACACGAGGTTGCGCGTGACGCCGGGGGCGAGCACCAGTTCCTTCCGGAGTTCCAGGCTCTCGAACTCGGCGGCGCCCGGCCCCTCGTTCCTCACCCGCAGCCGGAAGCGGGTGTTCGCCGGCACCTCCAGCGCTTCCGGATGGAGGCGGCCGTCCTTCATCAACAGCTCGATGGTCGGCATGTCGTCGGCGCGGGCCGGCGGCGTCCAGCAGATCGACGCCAGCAGCACCAGTGCGGCGGCGCCGATCGGCGCCCAGTCGCTGGCGAGCAGCCGCCGGTGCAGGCGGGTGAACGTGCCGCGGGCGAAATCGAGGGGTAGGGCGGGCATCGTGTCCTCCGTCAGAAGGCGACGTTGGCGCGGACGCCGACCACCTTCACCGCCTTCGCATCCGGATTGGCGCCGGGGCGGCCGATCCACTGGAAGTCCGGGGTCAGGTGGAACTGCGGCGAGACGCGGTAGCGGTAGTAGATCTCCGCCAGCTTCTCGGCGCCCGACGGGGCGTAGGCGGACACCGCGGTGACGCCGTCGCCGGTCAGGTCGACGGTGCCGCCGGCGCGGCGGAAGTCGTCGCTGGCCTTCATCCAGGCGCCGCCGAAGCCCAGCGCGTCGCCGCCGCGGCCCCAGTAGTTGCCGCTGATCTCGGCACCGAGCGCGAGCGCGCGGTCGAAGGCGAGCTCGCCCTTGGCCAGCTTGCCGAAGCGGGCGAAGACGTTTACGCCGTCGCCGATGCGCTGGTCGGCGGAGAGGCCGAAGCCGGTGTGGTTCTTCTCGGTGACGCCGTCGAGCTCGGTGGCGCGGCTGCGGTGCCAGACATAGGCGCGGTAGTTGCCGGTGAGGCCGCCGAACAGCTTCAGCTGCTTCTCCGCCTGCGCGATCGTCAGCGGCGAGTTGAAGCTGCGGCCGAAGCTCGCCCCGCGTTCGCCGGCGCCGAAGTAGCCGAGCGAGACGCGCCACGGCTCGGCCTTGTTCGTCTCGTTCACGTAGGCGGCGATGAAGCCCGGCTGGAAGCCGTTGCCGTCGGGGGCGACCTCGCCGCCGGCGTCGAGCAGCGGGTTGTGCACCAGCATCGTGTTCAGGAACTGCGTCGCCTCGTCGCCGGCGACCTCGTTCTGGTCGAAGAAGCCGAACAGGTCGATCTTGCCGAAGGTCAGCTCCAGCTTCTCGCGCGAGTGCGGCTTGAAGCCGCCGTAGGGCAGCGGGATGCTCGCCTGGTACCAGGCCTGCGCGAGCAGCGCCGACGAGTTGTCGTCGTCGACGCCGCCGATGCGGAAGGCGGTGCCGTTCGCCGGGCTGAAGGCGCCGATGTTGCCGAGCGGCTCGTTTGCGCCGAAGCCCTGGCCGAGGCGGAAATGGCCGAACAGTTTCTGCTCGATGTCGCCGATCGGCGCCAGCGGCAGCTCGACCTCGACGTCGGCGCGGTAGCTGAGCCGGCCGTTGTTGTCGCGGGTGCCGGCGGGCAGGCCGGCCGGCTTCTGCGCGACCATCGTCAGGCTGGCGCCGGCCTTGACGCCGTCGAGCGCCTCGATCACCTTGGCCGACTTCTTCATCTCCAGCGTGTCCTTCTCGACCGCCTTCAGGCGTGCGGTCAGCTCCGGCTCGTACTGCGAGATGCGGTCGCTGTCGAGGCCGCTGACGATCTTCTCGTTGTCGCTCTTCAGCGTCTTCACCTCCTTTTCCAGCTCGGCGTTGCGCGCTTCGAGCTTCTCCAGCCGCGCCGCCAGCTTTTCCAGCAGCGCCGCGTCGGCCGTCGCGACCTTCACCGGCTCGGCCTTCGTCCCCTTCGCCGGTGCCGCCTTGGCGGCGAGCGCGGGCGAACACAGTCCCGCCGCGGCGAGCGCGGCGACCAATACCCGGGTGCGCATGATCAGTACCCGCCCTTCTTGCCGATGCCGACGTAGGTGAATTCGTACTCGACCTCGAACGGCTTGAACCACGGGCGGACGCCGGTGGCGCGGTCGGTGTGGCGGCCGAAGTGGGCGTGCTTGTTCTCCGACGGCGGCAGGATCGTGTACTTCACCTTGTACTTGCCCGGGCCGGCGAGCTTGATGTTGTCGCCGTAGTGCGGGCCGTCGTTGGCGACCATCGGCATGAACTCGCCGGCGACCTTGTAGTCGGCGCCGATCTTGCTCACTTCGTACTTGACCACCAGGTACGGAATCCAGGCGCCTTCCTCGAAGCCGTTCGGGTTGTTGGCGAGCGCGTGGATGTCGGCCTCGATGTGGATGTCGGATTCGGACGCCTTGCGCATGAAGCCTTCCGGCTCCATCTCGACCGGCTGCAGGTAGACCGCGGCGATCTCCATGCCGGCCTTGTTCTGCGGCACGCCGATCGGGTATTCGAGCGCCAGCGCCGGGGCGGACAGGGCCGCCGACAGCAGCAGCGAGGCGATGATTTTCTTGGTGGACAACATTGGTGACTCTCCCTTTTTGTGATGAAAAAAACTGTTCAGTGCGCGGCGGCCGACGGATCGGTGACGAAGCCGATCCGTGTCAGGCCGTTCTTCGCGGCCTCCGACATGACCTGCGCGACCTTTTCGTAAGGCGTCGTCCGCTCGGCGCGGATGTGCAGCTCGGGCTGCGGCTGCAGCGCGCTCGCCGCCTGCAGGCGGCGGTCGAACTCGCTGGCGTCCACCGCCTCGCCGTTCCAGAAAATCTGGCTGGCGGCGTCGATCGCCAGTTGCACGTTCTCGGGCTTGGTCTGGTTGGCCGAGGACGAGGCCTTGGGCAGCTCGACCTTGACCGCATGCGTCAGCAGCGGCGCGGTGACGATGAAAATGATCAGCAGCACCAGCATCACGTCGATCAGCGGCACCATGTTGATTTCGGTCAGCGGCGCGTCGTCGTCGCCGGAATCCATGCTGGCGAAGGCCATCTCCGTCCCTCCTCAGCGCACGGCGATGCCGGGATGACCCGGCACGCGCGCATCGCCGGCCGACACGCCCTGGGCGCGGGCCATCGCGATCACCTTCTCGCTGGTCGCGCGGGCGTCGGTCAGCATCGGCGAGGTCTTGACGCCGGTGGCGAGGAAGGCGAACACGTCGTAGGCGAACGAGTTGAGCTGCGACAGCGTGTTGCGGTTGGCGCGGGCGAAGTGGTTGTAGGCGACCGCCGCCGGGATGGCGACGGCGAGACCGATGCCGGTCATGATCAGCGCCTCGCCGACCGGGCCGGCGACCTTGTCGAGCGTGCCCTGGCCGGACATGCCGATGGCGATCAGCGCATGGTAGATGCCCCAGACGGTACCGAACAGGCCGACGAAGGGGGCGGCCGAGGCGACCGTGGCGAGGAAGGTCTGGCCGAACTCCAGGTGCGCCTTGTCTTCGTCGATCGCGCGTTTCAGCGCACGGGTGAGCAGTTCCTCCGGCGCCCCGGCGTTGACCAGTGCGGTGCGGCCGTTGCCGCCGGCATGGCGGTTCTGCTGCTCGATCGCGGTGAATCCGTGGTGCACGAGGTGCGAGAAGGGTTCGGTGGTGCCGTTCTCGCGAATGCGCGCGGCGACCGCTTCGAGATTGGGCGCCTCCCAGAAGGCGGCGAGAAACGCGTTGCTGCGCCGCTTCATGCGCAGGCCCTGGATTCCCTTGGTGACGATCAGGTACCAGGTGCCGATCGAAGCGATCAGCATCAGCACGAGGACGACGCGAGCGACGGCGTCGGTGTGGGCAAGAAAGTGGGCGAAGCCCAGCGGGTTTTCCATGGGGGTCTTTCAGCTCTTCAGGTTGAATACGACGGGAACCAGCACCCAGGCGGCGACGGCTTCGTCGCCGCGCCTGGCGGGGATGAATTTCCAGCGCCGGACGGCGTCCAGCGCCGCCTGGTCGAGGCGCGGCGAGCCGCTGGACGATTTCAGCTCGACCTGCGACGGATGGCCGGCCGGCTCGACCTGGACGCGCAGCACCACCTTGCCTTCCTCGCCCAGGCGGCGGGAGATCGCCGGATAGGCCGGCGCCGGGTTGGAGAGATAGTCGGCGTCGAAGCGCGGCTGGCTGACGGTGACCGGCGCCGGCGGGGCCGGCGGCGGTGGCGGCGCCTTCACCACTGCCGCCTCGACGGCGGGCGCCGGGCTTTCGGCGGGCACGGCGAGCACCGGCGTCGGCGTCGGAGCCGGCTGCGGCCGCGGTTGCGGCTTGCTTTCCACCGGTCGCGGCCGCGGCTTGACGATTTCCGGCGGCGGCGTCGGCGCGGCCGGCCGGATGATGTCGACCATCAGGCTGTTGACGGCCTGCGGAACGGGAACGACGTCGAGCGAAACGAGCAGCGCCAGCGCCCCGGCGTGGGCGCCGGCGATCAGCGCGATCGCGCGCAGCGAGGGGCGCGATGACGGGGCGTAGGGGAGCTCGAGGCGGGCGTGGGTGAGCGTGGTCATGGGAATGTGGGCATCCGGCAGCTGGTCGTCGAGGCGCCGAGTCCCGCGCAGCCCGGTCAAAAAAAGCGTGGCTTGCTTGCCCGAGGGCTGGCTGGCTGGCGGAACGAGCGAGAGAAAACGGGGGTGATCTCTCCAGGGGGATGAAGTCGGTGCGGGCCGCGTCCTACTTGGTCAGGATCAGCTTGTTGTCCTTGGTCACGCGCAGCGTGTAGGTCTGCTCGCCGTGCTCGATCTCGACGGTGCGCCGGCCGCGCAGCAGCTGGCTGCTGTCGACCCGCGGCGGCAGTTCGGGCTGGACCGGAACGACGACCAGGGTGGGGGCGGTGGGATTCGTCTGCATCGTGGGCTCCGCTGTCTTGGGTTGCTTTGCGAATGAGAATGGTTCGCATTATGCGAAGGCATGATGCCTTCGTCAACCCTTTCTGCAAAAATAGTCGTCGCCGGAAGGCCGCCAGCGGATGTGTCAGGAATGTAAGCAAAGCCAGCACGGAAGCGGCTTCCGGGGGAGAAATGGCGTATAATTACGGCCTTTCGCAAACAGTCCGTCAGAAAGCACGCATCATGGCCCTCAACAACGTCCCCTCCGGCAAGTCCCTGCCCAACGATTTCAACGTGATCATCGAGATCCCGGCCCACGCCGACCCGGTCAAGTACGAGGTCGACAAGGAAAGCGGCGCGATCTTCGTCGACCGCTTCATGGGGACGTCGATGCACTACCCGTGCAACTACGGCTACATCCCGCACACCATCGCCGGCGACGGCGACCCGGTCGACGTGCTGGTGGTCACCCAGTTCGCGCTGCCGCCGGGCGTCGTCGTCCGCTGCCGCCCGATCGGCATGCTGGCGATGACCGACGAGGCCGGCGCCGACGCCAAGCTGCTCGCCGTGCCGGTCGACAAGCTGACCCCGCTCTACCGCAACGTGCAGAGCCCGCGCGACCTGCCGCAGATCACCCTCGACCAGATCTCGCACTTCTTCGAGCACTACAAGGATCTCGAGCCGGGCAAGTTCGTCAAGATCGAAGGCTGGTACGGCCAGGAAGAGGCGAAGAACGAGATCATGGAAGGCGTCAAGCGCTACGAGGAAGCCAAGGACAAGCCGAACTACTGATCGGCCCCGCTTCCGCAGCGAAAAAAAACCCGCCGTCCGGCGGGTTTTTTGTTTCCCGGGCGGGCGCTCAGGCGGCCGCCGCCAGCGCCGGCGGGGGGCCGTCCGCGGCGCCGTCGCCGGGCCGGCCTTCGCGGCGCGCCTCGCGGCCGTCGGCGTCGCGATAGACGAGCTCGTCGCTCTCGAAGCTGTAGTCGGGGTGGCGCGGGTCGTTCCACTGGTTGAGGAAGTAGGTGTAGAAGGCCGGGAAGAAGCCGCGCGCCGGCTTCTCGGCCTGCAGCGCGAAGACGTACTCCGGGTAGCGGCCGAAGTCGCGGCAGTCGTGGCAGCAGCGCACCCAGGCGTGTTCGCCGGTGAACACCAGCTTCCAGAACGGCGCCTCGTCGTAGAGCTTCAGCGCCACCTGGCGCCCGGCGGCGTGCAGCGCGCGCAGGTAGTCGAGGCTGGCGGCGAATTCCCGGCGCAGGCTGGCGAGCGCAGCCGGCGGGTCGGCGTGCGTCGCGACGTAGGCGCGGGCGCCGGCGCCGTCGGGATGCATCAGCATCACCCGCACCTCGTAGCAATCCTGCAGCACATGGCGCAGGTCGGCGTCGGCCGCCGAGAAGGTGCCGTAGCCGGTGACTGCCATGATCGCCACGTCGCGCTTCCACGGCAACCGGCGCAGCAGGTTGCGCTTCTCGCGGCGCGAGAACCAGTCGCTCTGCTCGTGCGCGTGCACCAGCGCGGCGACGCCGCTCATGCGCGCCTTCCGGCGGTAGTGCAGCGCCAGCGACAGCGCGTTGAACAGCACGACCAGCACCGCGGCGAAGGCGATCTCGGTGAACAGCAGCATCTGCGAATCGTCGCGCACCTGCGGCCACCAGCTGTAGAGGATGTATTCGGCGAACGGCGGCAGCGCGAAGGCGATGCCGACCGCGAGCAGCGTGATTGCGACGTGGCCGGCGATGTGGCGCAGGCTGAGCCAGAGGTGATGGGGGGGCGGGCGAAAAGGCATGCGTGCTCCTTTCTGTTCTTTGGGGGGCGGAAATGGCGGCGGCGGGCGGCCCGCGCGGGCCGCCCGGAGCGCGTCGTGCAACGGGTGGGGGGAGGTCGCCCGGCGGCCGGCGCTGGCGCCGGTCCGGGCGTCGGCTTACTTCAGGATGATGTCGTTGTGCACCGACTTGACGCCGGGCACGGTGCGCGCGAGCTCGACGGCGCGGCTGCGTTCGGTTTCGCTGGCGGCGAAGCCGCTCAGCTGGACGACGCCCTTGTAGGTCTCGACACTGATCGACATCGCCCGCACCTGCGGGTTGTCGAAGAACTTGGCCTTGACCTTGGTGGTGATCACGCTGTCGTCGATGTATTCGCCGGTGCTCTCGCGCGTCGCGCTGCCGGCGCAGGCGGTCAGGGCAGTGGCCGCCAGCGCGGCGGCCAACCATCGTCGGGTGCGCAGGAAATTCATCGTTCGCTCCTTGTCAAAGCAGATGGGCACGCCCTGCAGCTTGCGTGCCAATCTACGGAAAGCCTGCAAAATCAGCGGGATGATCGTAGCCCGGCGGGGCGACGGCGGACAAACCGTCGCCTGCCGGCGACAGCCGGTGGCGCGGTTTGCGCGCCGGCCCCGTGCGCGGGGGCGATCGGGCTGTCGCCGTTTCCCGACGCTGCGCGCGAACGCCTGTAAACGCGGGCACTCGCGTGCCGTCCGGGGCGGCGGACGAATTCCGCTTCCGGTATAGTTGCGGCCTATGTCACTGAAGATCGCCATCGCCCAGATCAACGCCACCGTCGGCGACCTCGCCGGCAACGCGGCGAAGATCGCCGAATTCGCCGAACGCGCCCGCGCCGCCGGCGCCGACCTGCTGCTGACGCCGGAGCTGGCGCTGTGCGGCTACCCGCCGGAAGACCTGCTGCTGCGCCCCGACTTCTACCGCGCCTGCGCCCGCGAGCTCGACGCGCTGGCCGCGCGCATCGCCGGCATCGCCGTCCTCGTCGGCCATCCCGAGGACTGCGACGGCAAGCGCTACAACGCGGCGACGCTGCTCGCCGACGGGCGGCAGGTCGCCACCTACCGCAAGCAGCGGCTGCCGAACTACGAGGTCTTCGACGAGGAGCGCTACTTCGAGGCCGGCGACGCCGCCTGCGTCGTGACCGTGCAGGGCGTGCGCTGCGGCATCAACATCTGCGCCGACATCTGGGAGGAGGGCGCCGCCGAGGCGGCGCACGCCGCCGGCGCCGAGCTGCTGCTGGTGCTGAACGCCTCGCCCTACCACCTCGACAAGCACGAGGACCGCGTCGCCGTGCTGCGCGAGCGCATCGCCGCCACCGGCATGCCGGCGCTCTACGCCAACCTGGTCGGCGGCCAGGACGAGCTGGTCTTCGACGGCGGCTCGTTCGTGCTCGACGGCGCCGGCAACGAGACCTGCCGCCTGCCGCAGTTCGCCGAAGCGCTGGAGATCGTCGAGCTCGTCGACGGCCAGCCGCGGCCGGGAACGCAGGCGCCGGCGCAGCCGCTGGAGGCGCAGGTCTACGCCGCGCTGGTGCTCGGCGTGCGCGACTACCTCGGCAAGAACGGCTTCCCCGGCGCGATCATCGGCCTCTCCGGCGGCATCGACTCGGCGCTGACGCTGGCCGTCGCCGTCGATGCGCTCGGCGCCGACAAGGTGCGTGCGGTGATGATGCCTTCGCCCTACACCGCCGACATCAGCCTTGAAGATTCGCGGCAGATGGTGCGGACGCTCGGCGTGCGCTACGACGAGATCCCGATCGCGCCGGCGATGCAGACCTACGACGCGATGCTGGCGAAAGAGTTCGCCGGCCTGCCCAGCGACACCACCGAGGAGAACCTGCAGGCGCGCATCCGCGGCAACATCCTGATGGCGCTCTCGAACAAGACCGGCGCGCTGGTGCTGACCACCGGCAACAAGTCGGAGATGGCGGTCGGCTACTGCACGCTGTACGGCGACATGGCCGGCGGCTTCGCGGTGATCAAGGACGTCTTCAAGACCTTCGTCTACCGCCTGTCGCGCTGGGTGAACCGCGAGCGCGAGATCATTCCCGAACGCATCATCACGCGGCCGCCGTCGGCCGAGCTGAAGCCCGGCCAGACCGACCAGGACAGCCTGCCGCCGTACGAGGTGCTCGACGCGATCATGCAGGCCTACATGGAGCGCGACGAGAGCCCGCGCGAGATCATCGCCAGGGGCTATGCGGAAGCCGACGTGCGTCGCGTCGTTCGCCTCTTGCGCATCGCCGAATACAAGCGGCGGCAGGCGCCGGTCGGCATCCGCGTCACCCAGCGCGGGTTCGGCAAGGACTGGCGCTACCCGATCACCAACCGCTACCGCGACGAGTTTTGACCGAGATTTGATACGATAGGCGCTTACCGCCGGAGACCACCCACCATGAAGAAAATCGAAGCGATCATCAAACCCTTCAAGCTCGACGAGGTCCGCGAGGCCCTGTCGGAAATCGGCGTCACCGGCCTGACCGTCACCGAGGTCAAGGGCTTCGGCCGCCAGAAGGGCCACACCGAGCTGTACCGCGGCGCCGAATACGTGGTCGACTTCCTGCCCAAGGTGAAGCTCGAGATCGTCGTCGCCGACGACAGCGTCGAGCCGGCGATCGACGCCATCGTCAAGGCCGCGCACACCGGCAAGATCGGCGACGGCAAGATCTTCGTGACGCCGGTCGAGCAGATCGTGCGCATCCGCACCGGCGAGACGAACGAAGCGGCGATCTGACGCTTTTCAGGCGATCCGATAACGAAACGGGCCGGCACGAAAGTGCTGGCCCGTTTCGTTTGGGGCTGCTTGTGGTCAATGGCGAGTACGTCTGCAAGTCGGCCGAAGCTGCCGTCGGCGTGCCACTCCAGTAATGTCGGCCATGTGGTTGATTGCAGACTAAGGCGGCATAGGTCCTTGGAATCCATAATCACCCGCACTTGACGCAGCATTTTTGCACTCATAAACTGTGTTCTACTTATTTGGCACACATGATATGAGTACGACTAACGATGCGAGGGCGGCCGAATTTGGCCATCGTCTCCTGCAATTCCGCATCCAAGCGGGAATCGAGACGCAAAGGGAATTGGCCATTGCGATGGGCGTCCGGCAGCAGACAGTCAGCCGATGGGAGGCCGGCACATCTCGCCCCAGGGCAAAGGACATGCTTCGGCTCGCGCACGTGCTATCCGTAAGCCCAGAGGATCTAGAGAACGTGAGCGAGCGAGGGCTGGATCCGCAAACGACGACGGTCAGTTTCGACCAACCGTTTCCGATCGACTCCCTGAGTGCGGAAGGTTTCGAACGGTTTTGCGACTTCTTTATCTCCGCGCTCCATCCGACTGCCGACGTGCACCGGTTCGGCGGGACCGGCCACAAGCAGGACGGCCTAGATGTCGAGGCCGTTTTGCAAAACGGGACGATCCGCACCTATCAATGCAAGAGGCATAAGGAGTTCGGCGCAGCGAAGGTCGAAGCGGCTGTAAAAGCACACGTCCGCCGCTCCGACAAGAAAGTCCTGCTGCTCACAAGAATCGCCAGCCCGCAGGCGAGGGTGGCGATGGCCGCCCATCCCGAGTGGGAACTGTGGGACAAAGAGGACGTCGCCAAACGAATCCGCCAACTCCCGAAGTCGGAGCAAATTCGCCTAGTGGACATCTTTTTCCCCGGACAGCGACTCGCGTTGCTCGGCGAAGTCGAGGCCGGCCCGTGGATGTCCGTCGAGGACTTCTTCTCCGCGTTCCTGCGCAAGGAGCGCGCCTTCAACCACCTGTGGCAACTGGTGGGACGGAGCGAAGAGCTCGCAAACCTATCCGACAGCATCCGCGACAAGGATCGGCTGGTCACCCTGCTGACCGGCTCTGGCGGGTCTGGGAAGTCCCGTTTGCTGTACCAAGCCCTCACCGATTACAAAAACACGAAGTCTGGAACGCTAGTCAAAGTTCTTTCGACGACGGAGGAGCTCTCCTCGAAGCATCTAGAGAGTCTCGGGCAAGGCGAAAAGCTCTTGGTCGTCGACGACGCTCACGACCGGGACGATCTCCCCATTCTTTTCGCCTACGTCGCCAATCCCAAGAATTCGGCGCGAGCGGTCCTTTCCCTCCGGACGTACGGCCTCGAGCGGATCAGGTTGCAGGCGGCCGCCGTCCTTCTCCAGCCGCCCTACACTTTCCAAATCGGCCTCGAACCGCTGTCCCAGAAACAGTCGGTCGAACTCGCGGCCCAGGTTCTGAAGGAGTACGGCGGCCCCGAATCGGCGGCCGACGCGGTCAGCCGCTACACCCTCGACTGCCCATTGGCCACGGTCGTCGCGGCCCAGGTCGTGGCGAAGGAGAAGTTGCATCCGGAACTCCTGAGCACCGAAGGCGCGTTCCGGACGACTCTTTTGGCCCGCTTCCAGCAGGTAATCGCGGGAGATCTAGCCCAAGGCAAAGACAGAGAGGCCATCCTCTCCATCCTGAGAGTCTTGGCATTGGTCCAACCTTTCAGTCCGGACGACGCCGGGCTCCTGAAACTGCTGGAGGATGCCGAGGGCATCTCCGTCGCGGACAGCAACCGCTTAGTCAAGACCTTGGTAACGGGCGGCGTGGCGTTCAAGCGGGGCTTGACGTACAGGCTCGCTCCGGACCTCCTCGCCGACTACATCATCGAGCAAAGCTGCGTGACCGAGAACGGCGCGTCGTCCGGCTACGCGGAAAAGCTCTTCGCCGCGTCACCGCAATCACTCGTGGAGCACGTCCTGCTGAACCTCGGGAAGCTGGATTGGCGGCTGTCGAGCGGGAACACCGCCAGCAGCCGATTGCTCGACGGGCTGTGGCAGCAATTGCGGCCCACGGGGGAGTACGGCGACGCGCATTTCAAGGCGATGACGTCCGTCGCGTACTACCAGCCCGCGAGGGCGCTTCAGTTCGCCGAACAACGCATCGCCGAAGACAGGATTCCCACGGGCCTGCCGGATCTCGTCAAGTACGCCGCCTACAACTTCGGGCACTTGCGTCGGGCGTGCGAATGCTTGTGGGAATTGGGGAAATCGGACGAAAGGCAGTTGCACCAACACCCCGGCCACGCCATCCGCATACTGAAGGAACTCTGCACGGTGGAGCCCAATAAGCCGGTCGAGTACAACGCCGAGGTCGTTGGATTCGGACTATCGCTCTTAGATTGCCCCGATTCGTGGAGCGAGGTGTACACGCCGTACGACTTCCTGAGTGGGATTCTCCAAACCGAAGGCCACACCACTTCTTCGAATGGCCGCGCGTTTTCGTTCAGCCCGTACTTCGTGAGGCAGGAAGCCGTTGCTTCGCTGAGACAGGATGTAATCCTCGCTACGATTGCCCGGCTCGATTCCGAGCGGGTGGACGTTGCGATCCTGTCCGCGAGGGCGCTTTCCGACGCGCTCCGGTATCCGATGGGCCAATTCGGGGTCACCGTTTCGGAAGCGGACCGCGAGCGTTGGACCGACGAATTCGTCAGCACGTTGGAATCAATTAAGGGCAAGGTGCTGTCGTCGACGTTGGATCCGTTCGTCTGGCTCGAACTGCTCTCTTCGATCTCATGGCACGCGAAGTTCGCCAGCGGCAAGACGAGCGACGCGGCGAACCAGATATTCGGGCTTATCCCGGACAGCCTGGAATTCAGGGCGATACGCGCATTCGTCGACGGGTATGGCCACCTGGTTGAGGATCCGGACTTCGAAACGAGGCAAAAGGAATGGCAAGCGACCGTCCGGCATACCGCCTCGGAGATAGCCGACGCCTTCCAGACCCCGGAGGCGATCGTGCAGTTCGCGGCGACGATGCTAACGAGGGTCGAAAACTCCAAGCAGGGAAGGGACGCCTCGCCCCACATCCTGTTCCACGAACTGCTCGCTGGTACGAACTCCTTGGCAAACCATGTCGTGGAGTACGCGCTCGGGAACCCGGAGTCCGTCATCGTCCGGTACGTTCCCCTGGCGTTGCCGATGGTCTATTTGGAAGACGTCGGAAAGGGAAGGGCATTCACGTCCAGAATACTGACATCCGGGAGTCAGGAACTGAGGATGTCGTTGGCCCGCTGCCTCGGTCAGATCATTGAAAATTCGTCATTCGGCGACTACGAACTCGACGTCCTGAAAGGATTTCTCTCTTCCGATGACCAACATGACGTAGAAATCGCCGCGCGCGAGTTGCGCCACGTCGGATCGTTGGACGCAGCCAAAGCGTTGGAACTCGTGGAGAGCGCGAACCTCTGCGGTTGTCAGTACGTGGCCGACGAGATCCTATCCCTCTTTGGGACCCCCGGACCGATCCCGCTTGAGCTGCTCGATTCCGGCTCAGTAGGAACCCTGTTGAAAAAATTGTTCCCCATACCGGTTCTCGAAAAGTATTGGATCCAGAAATTCCTCGCGTCCGTTTCGGCCCGGTACCCGGTGGAAACGCTGGGCTTCTTCAAGCAGCGCGTCGAGCATGCAGCCTCGACGGAGGATCACTCGTTCCGCCCCTGCAACTACGGCCCGTACATACACGAGCCGTTGCGGTTCGCGGAATCAGCGGCGTACGACGATCTGTGCAAGGACGTTTGGTCCTGGATGAGAAGCGGCAATGACAGCGACCGCAAATTCCAATACTTCGCCTCCCACCTTTTCGCCGCCGTATTTTCTGCAACGGACGAAAGGACGCTGTTCTTCATGCGGAATAAGTGCTCCGGCGACAGCCTCGACATTTCACTGATCGGGAAAGTCATCCGGGATGCCGATCACAATTTCTCATTGGACAATCCCTCCTTCGCCATCGGCTACCTTACAGCAGCCAAGTCGCACGGCAGTAAGTGTCTCGAATCAGCCACCAGCGCACTGTATTGCTCGGCCGTGAGCGGGGGAAAACAGGGAACTCCAGGCGAACCGTTTCCCCGTGACGTGGAAGTCTTGGAAAAAGCGAAGTCCATTCTCGATTCGCTCCCACGCTTCTCCCCCGCTTATAGGCTCTACGACCTCATCAAGCGGGACGCGGAGAAGAACATTGCCGAATCGCTAAAGGAGCGGGAGCTATTTGAGGAATAACCGGAATCGAATGAGGCCATGCCTGGGGGCACTGTGGCTGGTTTCGGTCACATAGCAGCCCCATCACCCCAAGCATCTCACTGGCAGCAAAGGCCGACAAACTGACTACCGGCCGCTAGACGTAACCCGAAACGCGGCAGGCGTCATTACTTCTTCTCTTCCTCTTCGCCCTCGGCCTTCTCTTCCTTCTTTTCCTCCTCGATCGACAGCGACATGCCGCTCGCCGTCGACGGCTCCCCGCGCTTACTCTTCAGCTTGATCGCCAGCCGCAGCTCGTTGGTCGAGTCGGCGTTGCGGATGGCTTCGTCGTAGCTGATGTGGCCCTGGTCGTAGAGGTCGAAGAGGGCCTGGTCGAAGGTCTGCATGCCGAGCTGGCGGCTCTTGTCCATGATCGGCTTGATCGCCGCCGACTGGCCCTTGGACAGCAGTTCGGCGACCGTCGCGGTGTTCAGCAGGATCTCGATCGCCGCCTTGCGCTTGCCGTCCTGCGAGCGGACGAGGCGTTGCGAGACGACCGCCTTGAGGTTGGAGGCGATGTCCATCAGCACCTGCGGCTTGCGCTCGTCGGGGAAGAAATTGACGATGCGGTCCAGCGTCTGGTTGGCGTTGTTGGCGTGCAGCGTGCCCATGCACAGGTGGCCGGTCTCGGCGAAGGCCAGCGCGTGCTCCATCGTCTCCAGGTCGCGGATCTCGCCGATCAGGATGACGTCGGGCGCCTGGCGCAGCGTGTTCTTCAGCGCGGCGTGCCAGGACATCGTGTCGACGCCGACCTCGCGGTGCGTGATCAGGCATTGCTTGGAGGTGTGCACGTACTCGACCGGGTCCTCGACGGTGATGATGTGGCCGGGCGCCGTGCTGTTGCGGTGGTCGATCATCGCCGCCATCGTCGTCGACTTGCCGGAGCCGGTGCCGCCGACGACCAGCACGAGGCCGCGCTTGGCCATGATCACGTCCTTCAGCACCGGCGGCAGGCCCAGTTTCTCGAAGTTCGGGATTTCGCTGGTGATGGTGCGGATGACCATGCCCACGGCCTGCTGCTGGACGAAGACGTTGACGCGGAAGCGGGCGATGCCGGGCAGCGAGATCGCGAAGTTGCATTCCATCTCGCGCTCGAATTCGGTCCGCTGGTCGCGGTTCATCAGGATCCACGCCAGCTTCTTCGAGACGTCGGCGGAGAGCTTCTGCGACGACAGCGCCTTCATCGTCCCGTGGATCTTCATCGTCGGCGGGAAGTCCTTCGAGATGAACAGGTCGGAGCCGCCGTGCTGCACCATCGCCTTCAACAGCGCATGGATGTAGTTCTTCAGCTCGTCGCCGATGATGTCTTCGTTCTGGATCATGGTCGTGTCGGTGGTTGTGGCCTAGGGCCGCTCGGTATTGCGCGGCGCGCGCAGCAGCACCAGCAGCGCGCCTTCGCCGCCGTCGTGCGGGCGCGCCTGGCAGAAGGCGAGGATTTCCTCGCGCTGCATCAGCCAGCCGCGCGAGAGGTGCTTCAGCACCGGTTCGCGCCCCGGCGAGCCGAGGCCCTTGCCGTGGATCAGGCGCACGCAGCGGTAGCCGTGTTCGAGCGCGTCGTGCAGGAAATGGCCGAGCGCGCTGCGCGCCTCGTCGCGGGTCAGCCCGTGCAGGTCGAGCTCGGCCTGCACCACCCAGCGGCCGCGGCGCAGGTCGGTGAGCACGCGCCGCGGCAGGCCGTCGCGCAGGTGCACGCCCTCGTCGCCGATGTCGATGCGGTCCTCGAAGGAGAGCGGCGCGGCGATCGCCTCGCGCAGCACCGCCGCCTCGTCCTCCTCGCGCTGGCGCGGGTGCGGCGCCGGCGCGGGGCGCGCCAGTTCGGCGCGGTTCGCGTCGGGCAGCGGCGCGGCGGCGCCGACGGCATGGCGGAACAGCGCCGCCGGGTCGTCGACGTCGTCGGGCAGCCAGGGCTCGTCGACCGGCGCCGGGCGGGCGTCCGCGGTCAGCGCGGCGGGCAGCGTGGCGACGATGGCGTGCGCGCGGCGGCGGCCGATCTCGACGCGGCCGTGGTCGGACAGGCGGGTGACGTCGGCCATCTCGTGGCGGAAGAGGGCGGCGGCATCGTTCGGGTCGGGCGCCGGCGCGCGGCGCGCCGGCTCGGGTTCCGCCTCCTCGCCGCGCGGGCGCGGCAGCGGCGCCGGGCGCGGGCGCTCGATGGCGGCGTGGTCGTCGGCCGGCAGCGGCGTGACGTTGCCGAGCGCGGCATGGAAGAGGGCGGCGGCATCCGCGTCGTCGGCCGCGGCCGCCGGCGGCAGCGGGCGCGCCTCGGGTTTGCCGGTCGGCGGCGGCGCGAGGCGGCCGCGCAGCGCGGCGAGCGCCCCGAAGGGGGAGTCCTTGGGGCGCCGGCTCATGCGCTACTCCGTGGTTCAGGCCAGGCCGAGCGCGTCCAGGTAGCGCTCGGCGTCGAGCGCGGCCATGCAGCCGGTGCCGGCCGAGGTGACCGCCTGGCGGTAGACGTGGTCCTGCACGTCGCCGGCGGCGAACACGCCGGGGATGTTGGTCGCGGTGGCGTCGCCCTCGCGGCCGCCCTTGGTGACGATGTAGCCGTTTTCCATCTCGAGCTGGCCGGCGAAGATGTCGGTGTTCGGCTTGTGGCCGATGGCGATGAAGACGCCGGTCAGCTTCAGCTCCTTGGTGTCGCCGTGCTTGGTGCTCTTCACGCGCACGCCGGTGACGCCGGTGTTGTCGCCGAGCACTTCGTCCAGCGTCGAGTCGAGCACCAGGCTGATCTTGCCTTCCTCGACCTTGCGGTTGAGCTTGTCGACCAGAATCTTCTCGGCGCGGAACTTGTCGCGGCGGTGGATCAGCGAGACGTGGCGGGCGATGTTGGCGAGGTACAGCGCCTCCTCGACCGCGGTGTTGCCGCCGCCGACGACGGCGACCTGCTGGTTGCGGTAGAAGAAGCCGTCGCAGGTGGCGCAGGCCGAGACGCCGCGGCCGGAGAACTTCTCTTCCGAGGGCAGGCCGAGGTACTGCGCCGAGGCGCCGGTGGCGATGATCAGCGCGTCGCAGGTGTAGGTGGCCGAGTCGCCGACCAGGCGGATCGGCTTTTCGGCGAGGTGCGTGGTGTGGATGTGGTCGAAGACGATCTCGGTCTCGAAGCGCTCGGCGTGCTTCTGGAAGCGCGCCATCAGGTCCGGACCCTGCACGCCGTCGGCGTCCGCCGGCCAGTTGTCGACGTCGGTCGTGGTCATCAGCTGGCCGCCCTGGGCCATGCCGGTGACCAGCACCGGCTTCAGGTTGGCGCGGGCGGCGTAGACGGCGGCGGAGTAGCCGGCGGGGCCGGAACCGAGGATCAGCAGGCGGCAGTGGCGAGTGGTCTGGGTCATGATCGTCTTCTGGTTGGCTGGTTGGGTAAGCCGTAAATTATAGCGAGGTCGCCGGGCGGCCGGAGCGTCGTCGGCCGGCGGCCGTCCGCAGCGGGGATTCGCGGGCGACGGCGGCCGGCCCGCATCGGCTGCGGAGGCGCCGCGGCCGGGGGGTATAATCCGGCCGTATCCGCACTCCCTGGCGTACCGACTTCATTGACGACCAAGACCATCGAACGGCGCGCCGACGCGCCGAGCCCGCTGCCCGAGAAGATCGCGCTCGTCCTGCAGGAATCGCGCTGGCTCGCCCTGGTGGTGCTCGCCGGCTTCCTCTCGCTGTCGCTCTTCGGCTACCACCCGGAAGACCCGGGCTGGTCGCGCGCCGTCTTCAGCTCGACGCTGCACAACCCGGCCGGCCGCGCCGGCGCGTGGATCTCCGACCTGCTGCTGTACATCTTCGGTATCTCCGCCTGGTGGTGGGTGATGCTGTGCGCGGCCATCGTCTGGTGGGGCTACCGCCGCCTTGACGGCCTGCGCGCCGGCGACCGCCGGCCGCTGGCGATCGCGCTCTCCGGCTACCTGCTGCTGCTCGCCTCGAGCAGCGCGCTCGAGGCGCTGCGCTTCCACTCGCTGAAGATCGCGCTGCCGCTCGCCCCGGGCGGCATGATCGGCCACGAGCTGGGCGGGCTGGCGATGCGCACGCTCGGCTTCACCGGCGGCACGCTGGCGCTGATCGCGCTGGTCGCGGTCGGCTGGAGCCTGTTCTCCGGGATGTCCTGGCTGGGGGCCGCCGAGCGCGTCGGCACGCTGCTCGAAGGGGCCTATCTCGGCGTGCGCAGCCTGATCGAAACCTGGCAGGACCGCCGCATCGGCCGCGAAGTCGCGCGCGAGCGCGAAGTCGAGGTCGAGGTCGAGCGCGAGCGGGTCGAGCAGCACGAGCCGATCGTCATCGAGATGCCGGAGCCGGTGGTCGAGGTGTCGAAGAAGGTCGAGAAGCGCATCGAGCGCGAGCGGCAGACGCCGCTGTTCCCGGAGGCGGTCGAGGGCGGCATGCTGCCGCCGCTGCACCTCTTGGCGCCGGCGCCGGCGCAGACCGAGCGGCCGAGCCCGGAGACGCTGGAATTCACGTCGCGGCTGATCGAAAGGAAGCTCGCCGAGTTCGGCGTGCAGGTGCAGGTCGTCGCCGCCTACCCCGGGCCGGTGATCACCCGCTACGAAATCGAGCCGGCGGTCGGCGTAAAGGGGGCGCAGATCGTTAACCTCGCGCGCGACCTCGCCCGGGCGCTGGCCCTCGTTTCGATCCGCGTCGTCGAGACGGTGCCCGGCAAGTCGTGCATGGCGCTCGAGCTGCCGAACCCGAAGCGGCAGACGGTGCGCCTGTCCGAGATCGTTTCGAGCAAGGCCTACCAGGACATGGCTTCTCCGCTGACCCTGACGCTCGGCAAGGACATCGGCGGCCAGCCGGTGGTCGCCGACCTCGCCAAGATGCCGCACCTGCTGGTCGCCGGCACCACCGGCTCGGGCAAGTCGGTGGGCATCAACGCGATGATCCTGTCGATGGTCTACAAGTCCGAGCCGGAGAAGGTGCGCCTGATCATGGTCGACCCGAAGATGCTCGAACTGTCGATCTACGAGGGCATCCCGCACCTGCTGGCGCCGGTCGTCACCGACATGAAGCAGGCGGCGAACGCGCTCAACTGGTGCGTCGGCGAGATGGAGAAGCGCTACAAGCTGATGAGCGCGCTGGGCGTCCGCAACCTCGTCGGCTTCAACAGCAAGATCAAGGACGCCGAGAAGCGCGGCGAGAAGATCCCGAACCCGCTGTCGCTGACCCCCGAGGCGCCGGAACCGCTGTCCACGCTGCCGTTCATCGTCGTGGTGATCGACGAGCTGGCCGACCTGATGATGGTCGTCGGCAAGAAGGTCGAGGAACTCATTGCCCGTCTGGCGCAGAAGGCGCGCGCCGCCGGCATCCACCTGATCCTGGCGACGCAGCGGCCGTCGGTCGACGTGATCACCGGCCTGATCAAGGCCAACATCCCGACCCGCATCTCGTTCCAGGTGTCGTCGAAGATCGACTCGCGCACCATCCTCGACCAGATGGGCGCCGAGGCGCTGCTCGGCCAGGGCGACATGCTGTGGCTGGCGCCGGGCACCGGCTACCCGACGCGGGTGCATGGCGCCTTCGTCGCCGACGAGGAGGTGCACCAGGTCGTCGACTACCTGAAGAAGGCCGGCGTGCCGGAGTACGTCGACGGCGTGCTGACCGGCGCCGGCGGCGACGACGACGAAGGCGGCGAGGGCGGCGACGCCGGCGATGCCGAGAGCGACCCGCTCTACGACCAGGCCGTCGATATCGTGCTGAAGAACCGCCGCGCGTCGATCTCGCTGGTGCAGCGCCACCTGCGCATCGGCTACAACCGCTCGGCGCGGCTGATCGAGGCGATGGAGAAAGCCGGCCTGGTGTCGGCGATGGACGGCCGCGGCGGCCGCGAAGTGCTGGCGCGGAAAGCGGAAGAGTGATGCGCGGAGGAATGATGTTTCGCTCGCTGTTCGGACTCTTTTTCGCGCTGGCGGCGACCGCCGCCGACGCCGACGCCGTCGACCGCCTGCGCGCCTTCCTCGAAACGACCAAACTGCTGCGCGCCGACTTCGCGCAGACGGTGCTGCCGAAGAACGGCAGGAAGCCGCAGTTCTCCTCGGGCAGCATGGCCATCGCGCGGCCGCACAAGTTCCGCTGGCAGATCGACAAGCCCTACCCGCAGCTGATCGTCGGCGACGGCGAGAAGGTCTGGCTGCACGACCCCGAGCTGAACCAGGTGACGGTCAGGAAGCAGGGCGCCGCGCTCGCCGGTTCGCCGGCCGCGCTGCTCGCCGGCGAGGGCGTCGCCGCACTCGAACAGCACTTCGCCCTGAAGGACGATGGCGCGAAGGACGGCCTGGAATGGCTGGCGGCGACGCCGAAGAGCAGGGACACCGGCTTCGAGAAGGTGCGCATCGGCTTTGCCGGCGCCGAGCTGCGCGCGATGGAGCTGACCGACAGCTTCGGCCAGCAGACCTCGCTCGTCTTCTCCAAGGTCGAGAAGAACCCGCCGCTCGCCGCCGCCCACTTCCGCTTTACGCCGCCGAAGGGGGCGGACGTGCTCGGCGAGTGATTTCTTGCTCCGCGTTGCGTAGCCGGCTATAGTGTTGCTACAAAAGTAGCAATTTGATTCGAGGTGAAGCATGGGCATGCCGGTACGCATCGACGACACCCTTTACGAGCAGGCGAAAGCGCAGGCGCAGGCCGAGCGCCGCACCATCGCCGGGCAGATCGAGTTCTGGGCGATGGTCGGCAAGGCTGCGCTCGACAACCCCGACCTGCCGATCGACTTCGTGCGCGACCTGCTGGTGGCGCGCGCCGAGGGGCCGTCGCTGGCGACGCCCTTCGTTCCGGAAGGCCGGCGCGACGCACGATGACCATTCAGGTCGTCCAGAGCGCGTCCTTCCGTCGGGCCTACAAGCGCCTGCATGCAAACCAGAAGGCGGACGTCGATGACGCGGTCGGCGCCATCGTTGCCGATCCGACGCTGGGCGAGGCGAAGAAGGGCGATCTGGCCGGCGTCTTCGTCTACAAGTTCAAGTGCTGCGGGCAGCTGATGCTCCTCGCTTACGAGTACGATCCGACAACCCGCCTGCTGCTTCTGCTCGGATCGCACGAGAATTTCTACCGCGAGCTGAAGCGCGGCTAGGCATGCCGTCGAGTTCACCGAAATGACCGACCTTTTCTCGACCCCCGCCGACGAGGCGCCGGGCAGCCCCTTCGCCCCGCTCGCCGAACAACTGCGGCCGAAGACGCTAGCCGAGGTGGTCGGCCAGTCGCACCTGCTCGGGCCGGGCAAGCCGCTCCGGCTCGCGTTCGAGGCCGGGCAGCCGCATTCGATGATCTTCTGGGGGCCGCCAGGCGTCGGCAAGACGACGCTGGCGCGGCTGATGGCGGATGCCTTCGACGCCGACTTCATCGCGCTCTCCGCTGTGCTCTCCGGCGTCAAGGAAATCCGCGAGGCGATCGCCCGCGCCGAGATCACGCGCGGGCAGGGGCGGCGCACCATCCTCTTCGTCGACGAGGTGCACCGCTTCAACAAGGCGCAGCAGGACGCCTTCCTGCCCTTCGTCGAGTCCGGGCTGGTGACCTTCGTCGGCGCCACCACCGAGAACCCGTCGTTCGAGGTCAATTCGGCGCTGCTCTCGCGCGCCTCGGTCTATACGCTGCAGTCGCTTTCCGCAGACGAGATGGGGCAGCTCTTCGACCGCGCGGCGAGCACCGCGCTCGCCGGCCTCTCGTTCGACGAGGCGGCGCGCGGGCGCCTGTGCGGCGTCGCCGACGGCGATGCGAGGAAGCTCCTCAACCTGCTCGAACAGATCCGCACCGCGGCGCAGGCCGCCGGCCGCGACACGGTCGACGGCGATTTCGTGAACGCCACGCTGGCGCAGCAGCTGCGCCGCTTCGACAAGGGCGGCGACGCCTTCTACGACCAGATCTCGGCGCTGCACAAGTCGGTGCGCGGCTCCGACCCGGACGCCGCGCTGTACTGGTACTGCCGCATGCTCGACGGTGGCGCCGACCCGCGCTACCTCGCCCGGCGCATCGTGCGCATGGCCTGGGAGGATATCGGGCTGGCCGATCCGCGCGGCGCCGAGATCGCATTGAGTGCGGCCGAAACCTACGAGCGCCTCGGTTCGCCGGAAGGCGAGCTGGCGCTGGCCAACGCCGTCGTCTACCTTGCCGTCGCGGCCAAATCGAACGCCGCCTACAACGCCTACAACGCGGTGCGCGCCTTCATCGCCGAGGACGGCTCGCGGCCGGTGCCGCTGCACCTGCGCAACGCGCCGACGAAGCTGATGAAGGAGATGGGCTTCGGCAAGGAGTACCGCTACGCGCACGACGAGGCCGAGGGCTATGCGGCGGGCGAAACCTACTTCCCCGACGGCATGAAGCCGCAGCGCTGGTACCGGCCGGTCGAGCGCGGGCTGGAGACGAAGATCGGCGAGAAGCTCGCGCACCTGCGGCGACTCGACGCCGAGGCGAAGAAGAAGGGGCAGGCGCGCTGACCGGCGCGCTGGCGGCCGGGAAAATATTCCGCTGCGCTTCATTTTGACGCGATTGGCATATCGCGCGGCTTCGGTTTATGATGCGCCGGAATCCCGGCCGGCGCCGCTGCGGCGACGCCGCCGTCCGCCGCCTCCCGTACGCTCGACCTGCCAGGAAAGGGAAATGCACGTGAATTCCCCCTCGCCATCGCTGCCGGCCGTGAGCCATGCCTGCCCGGCACCGTGCCGTCGATAAGACGCTGACCCGGCTCGCGGACGCCGCCGCCGAGCCGCTGGCGCTCCTCTCCCGCGGCGGCGAGATCCTCCACGCCAACCCGGCCTTCTGCGCGCTGCACGGCTATCGGTGCAGCGAACTGCTCGGGCGCGAGCTGCGCTTCCTTTCCGACGAACCCCGCTCGACCACCGACGCCTTCGGCGCCGGTCGTTCGCAGATTCTGCTCCGCATCCATCGGCGCAAGGGGGGCGGCCTGCTCCGCCTCGAACTGCGCCTGGATTTCCCCGACGACGAGTCACCGGTCTTTCTCTTCGCCAGGGAAGTGGACGGCGGCGGCGAGGACGGCAACCTGCGCTGGCGCAACGCGGTGGAGATCGGCGGCGACGGCGTCTGGGAGTGGAACCTGCTGAGCGGGCGGCAGTTCCGCTCGGAGAACTGGTACCGCATGCTCGGCTACGCGCCGGCCGACGGCGAGGCCGAAACGGATGGCTTCTGGTCGTCGCGCATCCACCCGGAGGACTACGGTCGGGTCTTCGCGGCGCTCGCCGCCTGCCTCTCCGGCGAGACCGAATCGTATTCCGCCGACTACCGGATGCGCGGCAAGAACGGCGACTGGTGCTGGGTCGCCGCGCACGGCCGGGTAGTCGAGCGCGAAAGCGGGAAGCCGGTGCGCATGCTCGGCGTACATCGCGACATCCACGCGTTGCGCTGCGCCGAGCATGTCGGCCGCGCCAACCGCGAATCCTTCGTCGTCCTCCTCGAGCACCTCCCGGACGCCATCGCGATCACCACCTGCGAGCTCGACGGCGTCTTCATTGCCGTCAATCGCGCCTACTGCGAGCTGGCCGCGTCGTCGGCCGAGGAATTGATCGGGACGCGCACCTCCTCGCACCAGCTGTGGGGAAACGACGCCCAGCGGCGCGCGGTGCGCGAGCTGATCGTGCGCGGCGGCGCCATCGACGACCTGCAGTCGGTGTTCCGCAACAAGCGCGGCGACGAGATCGCCACCTCGCTGTCGGCGCGCCGCATCGTGATCGACGGCGAGTACCGGCTGATCGTCTCGCGCCGCGACATCCGCCGCCGCGTCGAGATCGAGCAGCGCCTGCGGCAGAGCGAGGAGCGCTGGCGCTTCGCGATCGAGGGCCACGGCGACGCGCTGTGGGAGTGGCGGGTGGACGAGCGGACGATCTACCGCTCGCCGCGCTGGCTGTCGATGCTCGGCCTGCCCGACAGCGCCGTACTTGCCAGCCAGGAAGAGCATGGCGCCGCCTTCTTCACCGAGGATCTGCCCGAGGTCAGCATCGGCTTCCGCGAGATGCTCGCCGGCCACGCCGACGAGCTCGACGGCGAATGCCGGCTGCGCCGCGCCGACGGCGAGCAGATCTGGGTCAGCTACCGCTGCCGGACGATGGAGCGGAACGGCGACGGCCGGCCGACGAAGATCATCGGCACCACCCGCGACATCACGCAGCGCAAGCTGCGGCAGAAGATGATCGACGCCCAGCTCGACCGCCTGTCGCATGCCGACCGCCTGCTGGCGCTGGGCGAGATGGCGTCGGCGATCGCGCACGAGGTCAACCAGCCGCTCGGCGTCGTCGCCAGCTACGCCGGGGTGCTCGTGCGCAAGGCGGCGGACCATCCCGAGCTGCGCGAACTGGCGGTGCGCATCGAGAACGAGACGCTGCGCGCCGGTCAGGTGGTGTGGCGGATGCGGCAGTTCTCGCGGCACGGCCAGCTCGACCCGGTGGCGCTCGACCTGCGCGCGCTGATCGACGAGAGCCTGGAATGGGTGCGCCTCGACAACCGGGTGCAGGGCATCGGCTTCGAAGTCGAGCTGCCGGAGGTGCCGCTGCCGGTGCGCGTCGACCGGGTGCTGATCGAGCAGGCGCTGCTCAACCTGCTGCGCAACTCGATCCAGTCGATGGCCGACAGCGAACACCCGCGCAGCATCCTCGTGCGCGCGCGCATCGACGGCGCGCAGGTCGTCGTCGACGTCGCCGACCGCGGCTGCGGCCTGCCCAGCCAGGTCGCCTGCGACGTCTTCCAGCCGTTCTTCACGACCAAGCCCGACGGCCTCGGCCTCGGCCTGTCGATCACGCAGTCGATCGTCGCCCGCCACGGCGGCCGCCTGTGGTCTGCGGCACGCGAAGGGGGCGGCACGGTGTTTTCGTTCTCCGTTCCCGTCGATGGCGAGTGCAAGGGCGACGATGCGGCGGCGTTCGCCGCGCCTCCGCTCGCGGAGGTCGCGGCTTCGATGGAGAGGGACAGCTCATGAGCGACAGCAGTACCGTTCCGGTCGCCGTCGTCGACGACGATGCGGCGACGCGCGAGGCGATCGTCGTCGTCCTCGACAGCATCGGCATCGCCGCGCATACCTTCGCCTCGGCGCAGGATTTCCTTGCCGCACCGGAAGCCTCGTCCTACCGCTGCCTGGTGATGGACATCCGCATGCCCGGGCTGTCGGGCATCGAGGCGCAGCGGCGGATGAAGGAGCTGGGCATCGCGGCGCCGGTGATCTTCATCACCGGCCACGGCGATATCGAGATGGCGGTGGACGCGATGAAGCGCGGCGCCGTCGACTTCCTGACCAAGCCCTTCCGCGACCAGGTGCTGATCGACGCCGTGCAGTCGGTACTGTCAGCCGCGGCGGCGCGGCAGGCGCCGCCGCCGGTGCAGCAGGCGGCGAGCCGCCAGCGCCTCGAGCAGCTGACGCCGCGCGAGCGCGAGATCCTCGTCCATGTCGCCGGCGGCCGCCGCAGCAAGCAGATCGCGGCCGACCTCGGCATCACCGTGAAGACCGTCGACGAATACCGCAGCCGCATCCTCGGCAAGATGCAGGTCGGCACCTCCAGCGAGCTGGCGGCCGTCGCCGCGACCCTCGGGCTGCTCCCGCCCGCCTGATCCCCTCCGGGAAAACCCCGGTGCCCGCACCGGGTTTTCTCCAATGGCGATGACATCGGTCTGCCACTAGATTGGTGGCGTACCGGCAGTCGCCTGCCGTCTTCAAGGGGGATCAACGATGCAAGCCACGGATAGTCTGGTCGGCGCGATGCCGCTGCCGACGGCGCAGGGCGACGGCGTGTCCGTTCCCGATGCGGCGCTGATCGGCATTGCCGGCGGCGTTGTCGTGCTGCTGCTTGCCGACGGCCCGGCGGCTTGGGTCGGGGCGCTGCTCCTCGCCGCCGCCGGCGTCCTCGCCTCCGCCCGCGCCCGGGCGCGCGACCGGCAACAGGCGGCAGCCTACGCCGACATCGCCCGTGCCAAGGTCTCGGCCTGCGGCGAAATCGCCGCCTACGCCGGCGACCTGCGCCGCCTGGTCGGCGAGACCGCCCGGCGCTGGTCGGGCCATATCGAGGTGTCGCGCGCGCAGACCGAACAGGCGGTGACGGCACTGACCCTGGAATTCGACGAGATCCTTGCCCGCCTGCGCGACGCGCTCAGCGAATCGCGCGCTGCCGCCGGCGGCGAGCGCGGCGTGCTGGCGGTGATCGACGATGCCCGCGACGAGCTGCGCTCGACCATCGCGGCGCTGAACGTCGCCCTCGACGAGAAGCAGGTCCTGCTCGAGTCGGTTTCGCGGCTGGCAGCGCTGACCGACGAGCTGAAGCAGATGGCGAACGAGGTCGGCGAAATCGCCAAGCAGACCAACCTGCTCGCGTTGAATGCGGCGATCGAGGCGGCGCGCGCCGGCGAGACCGGGCGCGGCTTCGCGGTCGTCGCCGACGAGGTGCGCAAGCTCTCCGACCTCTCCGGCAAGACCGGTGCCAACATCCGCGACCGCGTCGACACCGCCAGCCGCGCGATGAGCGAGGCGCTGGCCGCGGCCGACCGCATGGCGCAGAGCGACCAGAACCTGGTGCGCGACGCCGAGGCGTCGATCGGCCGCGTGCTGGCGGGCTTCAACGACACGCTGTCGACGCTGGCCGATGCCTCGGCGCGCCTCGAGGAGGACAGCGCCGCGGTGCAGCACCAGGTCGAGGGCGTCATCGTCCAGCTGCAGTTCCAGGACCGCGTCAGCCAGATCCTGTCGGCGGTGCGCGGCGACATGGCGCGGCTCGGCGAACGGGTCGCGGCCGACGAGGCGCTGGCCCGGCAGTCCGCCGTGCCGCCGGCGATCGACGTCGACGGCTGGATCCGGCAACTGGAACAGACCTACACGACGCTCGAGCAGCACACCCTCGATTCGGGCAAGGGCGCCTCGCCGCAAGGCATCACCTTTTTCTAGCAGGAGGACATTCCATGTCGAAAACGATCCTGATCGTCGATGATTCGGCGTCGCTGCGGCAGGTGGTGGCGCTGACCCTGAAGGGCGCCGGCTACGACGTGATCGAGGCCAGCGACGGCCGCGACGCGCTGGGCAAGCTGACCGGGCAGAAGATCCATCTCGTCATCTCCGACGTCAACATGCCGCACATGGACGGCTTGAGCTTCGTGCGCGAGATGAAGAAGAACGCCGGCTACCGCTTCACGCCGGTGATCATGCTCACCACCGAGGCCGGCGAGGACAAGAAGGCGGCCGGCCAGGACGCCGGCGCCAAGGCCTGGGTGGTCAAGCCCTTCCAGCCGCAGCAGATGCTGGCGGCGGTGTCGAAACTGGTGATGTGAGGAGCGGACCATGGGCTTGCGTATCGAAGAAGCCGGCCGTGCGTGCCGCGTCGTCATCGACGGCGACCTGACCGTCGCCAATGCCGCCGAGGTCGGCGATGCGCTCGGCGTCGCCGTGCTCGGCCACGACGAAACCGAGGTCGACCTCGCCGGCGTCGAGGAGATGGACAGCGCCGGGCTGCAGATCATGCTCGCCGCGAAGCGCTGCGCCGGCAGGACGGTGCGCTTCGTCAACCACTCGGCGGCGGTGCTGAGCCTGCTCGAGCTCGCCAACCTCGGACAGCAGCTCGGCGACCCGCTGCTGTTCCGCGCCTCCGACGGGAGGGCGTGACCATGGACCTCTCGCAGGCACTGGCGACCTTCTTCGACGAGAGTCGCGACCTCCTCGCCGACATGGAGCGCATCCTTCTGCGCGCCGAGAGCGACGCGCTCGAGGGCGAGGAGATGAACGCGCTGTTCCGCTGCGCGCACACGATCAAGGGCTCGGCCGGGCTGTTCGGGCTGGACCCGGTGGTGCGCTTCACGCACGAGGTGGAGACGGTGCTCGACCGCCTGCGCCAGGGCGAACTGGCGTTCACGCCGGCGCTGGTCGGCCTGCTGCTCGAAGCGCGCGACCACATGGCGGCGCTGGTCGCGGCGGCCACCGCCGGCGGCGAGGCGCCGCCCGCGCCGGCGCTGCTCGATGGCCTGCGCGCCGCCGGCGGCGGCGCGCGCCCTGCGGACCTGCCGGCGACCGTCGCGGCGCCGCTGGTGGCGGTCGAGGCGAGCGGCGGCGGGCCGCTCGGCAACGACTGCTGGCACCTGTCGCTGCGCTTCGAGCGCGAGGTGCTTCAGTCCGGCTTCGATCCGCTGGCAATGATCCACTTTCTCGGCAGTCTCGGCACCGTGGTGCATCTCGAGACGGTGGCCGACATGCTGCCCGATCTCGCCGCGCTCGACCCGGAGCTGTGCTACCTCGGCTTCGAGGTGGCGCTGAAGAGCGGCGCCAGCAAGGCGGAAATCGAGGGCGTCTTCGAGTTCGTGCTCGACCAGGCGCGGATCACGATTCTGCCGCCGCACAGCCGCCTGGACGATTTCCTGGCGCTGATCGAGGAGTCCGGCGAGGACAAGTTCCGCCTCGGCGAACTGCTCGTCGCCTGCGGCAGCGTCACCGAACACGAGCTGGCGCGTGCGCTTGCCGCGCAGCAGGAAGCCGCGCCGCCGGTGCGACTGGGCGAGATGCTGGTCGGCCAGGGCGCGGTGCAGCCGGCGCTGGTCGATGCTGCGCTGGCGCAGCAGAAGAAGGTCGAGGAGCGGCGCAGCAGCGAGGCGAAGAGCATGAAGATCCCCGCCGACCGGCTCGACGCCCTGATCGACCAGGTCGGCGAGCTGGTGATCGCCGGCGCGGCGACACAGCTGCAGGCGAAGCGGGCGAACCAGCGCGAGCTGCAGGAGGCGGCGTCGAACCTGCTGCGGCTGGTCGAGGACGTGCGCGACTCGGCGTTGCGCCTGCGCATGACGCCGATCGGCGAGGTCTTCGGCCGCTTCCCGCGCGTCGTCCGCGACGTCGCCCGCGAGCTCGGCAAGGACATCGAACTGGCGATCAGCGGCGCCGACGCCGAGCTCGACAAGTCGATGGTCGAGCGCATCGGCGACCCGCTGATGCACCTCGTGCGCAACGCCATCGACCACGGCATCGAGCCGCCGGAGCGGCGCACCGCGGCCGGCAAGCCGGCGCGCGGCACGGTGTCGCTGAATGCCTACCACGAGTCGGGCAGCATCGTCATCGAGGTCGCCGACGACGGCGGCGGACTGAACAGCGAGCGCATCCTGCAGAAGGCGATCGCCAAGGGGCTGGTGGCGGCCGATGCCAGCCTGGCGCCGGCCGACATCCATCGCCTGATCCTCGAACCCGGCTTCTCGACCGCCGAGCAGGTCACCAACCTGTCCGGGCGCGGCGTCGGCATGGACGTGGTGAAGAGCAACGTCGAGGCGCTGCGCGGCACGCTCGACATCGACAGCCGGCCGGGGCAGGGGACGACGATGCGCATCTGCCTGCCGCTGACGCTGGCGATCATCGACGGCTTCCAGGTCGGCGTCGGGCTGGCCACCTTCATCGTGCCGCTCGACACCGTCGTCGAATGCATCGAGCTGCCGGCCGGCGCCGCCGGCGCCGACTACCTGAACCTGCGCGGCGAGGTGCTGCCCTTCCTGCGCCTGCGCCGGGTGTTCGCCGTCGCCGGCGACGAGCCGCTGCGGCAGAACATCGTCGTCGTGCGCTTCGGCGGGCGCAAGGCGGGGATCGCCGTCGACCGCCTGTTCGGCGAGTGCCAGACGGTGATCAAGCCGCTCGGCCGGCTCTTTTCCGGGGTCAGCGGCATTTCCGGCTCGACCATTCTCGGCAGCGGCGAGGTGGCGCTGATCCTCGACGTCGCCCAGCTCGTGCATGGCGCGGCGTTGCCGGCCGGCACGAAGGTTCCGACGCCCGCGCCAGCGGCGTGAGCGTTCCGTTCATCCAGGTTTTCCCAGGAGGCAACACTATGTTCGCAAACATGAAGGTCGCTACCAAGCTGGCGCTCGGATTCGGGCTGGTCATCCTGCTGCTGCTCGTCGTCTCCGCCATCGGCATCACCCGCATGGGCCAGCTCAACGAATCGCTGCGCGCGGTCGGCGAGGAACGCTGGCCGCGTGCGCACATGGCCAGCGACATCGTCGTGCACAGCAGCGGCATCGGCATCGCGCTGCGCAACATGATGCTCAGCAGTTCCCGCGAGGATCTCCAGCGGCAGAAGGAGACGGTGCTGGAGACCCGGCGCACGCTGGGCGGCATCGTCGAGAAGCTGAAGGAGGTGGTGCAGAACCCGAAGGGCAAGGAGCTGCTGCAGGAGATCATCGAGAACCGGCAGCGCTACATTGCCGGCCAGGAGCGGCTGATTGCGCTGATCGAGGCCGGCGACCAGGACGGCGCGCGCAACTACCTGAACAACGAGCTGCGGCCGATCCTGCGCAGCTACCAGGCGAGCGCCAACGCCTTCGCCAAGTTCCAGGGCGATCTGCTCGATGCCGGTGTCAAGGAAGCGAAGGAAGCCTACGAATCGGCGCGCCTGCTGGTGCTCGGCAGCGTCGTCGCGGCCTTGCTGGTGGCGGTGGTCGCCGCGCTGCTGATCATCCGCAGCCTGAGTCGCCAGCTCGGCGGCGAGCCGTTCTACGCCGCCGAGGTGGCGCGCCAGGTGGCCGACGGCAACCTGACGGTACAGGTCGAGCTGCGCCGCGGCGACCAGGACAGCCTGCTGTTCGCGATGAAGACGATGGTCGACAAGCTGGCGCAGACGATCGGCGAAGTGCGTTCGGCGGCCGATTCCCTGTCGGCGGCGTCCGAGCAGGTCAGCGCCACCTCGCAGTCGCTGGCGCAGGCGTCGTCCGAGCAGGCGGCTAGCCTCGAGGAGACGACCGCGTCGATCGAGCAGATGTCGAGCTCGATCGCGCAGAACACCGAGAACGCCAAGGTCACCGACGGCATCGCCAGCAAATCCGCCGGCGACGCGACCGACGGCGGCCAGGCGGTGCGCGCGACGGTCGAGGCGATGAAGTCGATCGCCGACAAGATCGGCATCGTCGACGACATCGCCTACCAGACCAACCTGCTGGCGCTGAACGCGGCGATCGAGGCGGCGCGCGCCGGCGAGCACGGCAAGGGCTTCGCGGTGGTCGCCGCCGAGGTCCGGAAGCTGGCCGAGCGCAGCCAGGTGGCGGCGCAGGAGATCGGCGAGCTCGCCGGCAGCAGCGTGAAGACCGCCGAGAAGGCCGGCACGCTGCTCGACCAGATGGTGCCGTCGATCCGCAAGACCGCCGAGCTGGTGCAGGAGATCACCGCCGCCTCCGAGGAGCAGTCCGCCGGTGCCGGCCAGATCAACACGGCGATGAGCCAGATCAGCCAGACCACGCAGCAGAACGCCTCGGCCTCCGAGGAGCTGTCGGCGACCGCCGAGGAGATGAGCGGCCAGGCCGAGCAGCTGCAGCGGCTGGTCAGCCTGTTCCGGCTCGAAGGCGGCGCGGCGGCGCGCATCCCGGCGGTGGCCGCGCGGGCGAAAGTGACGCCGCTGGCGAAGAAGGCCGGCGAGCGGCGCGACCTCGCCCGCTTGCTGCCGATCCCCGACGACGACCCCGACTACGTCCGCGTCTGAAGGGAGGCCGCCATGGTACAGACGAGCATGGTGGTCGCCGGCGCCAGCGCGCCGCGCGTCGAGGGCGGCGGCGGGCGCCAGTATCTCGCCTTCACGCTCAACGGCGAGGTCTTCGCGATCGACATCCTGCAGATCCGCGAGATCATCGAGTTCGGCACGCTGACCGAGGTGCCGATGATGCCGGAGACGATCCGCGGCGTGATCAACCTGCGCGGCGCCGTGGTGCCGGTGATCGACCTCTCGGCGCGCTTCGGCCAGGGGGCCTCGGCGGTGGCGCGGCGCACCTGCGTGGTGATCGTCGAGGTCGAGGGCGGGGAGGCGACGCAGACGCTGGGCGTGATGGTCGACGCGGTGAACGAGGTGATGGAGATCCCGGCCGAGGACGTCGAGCCGCCGCCGGCCTTCGGCGCGCGCATCCGCACCGACTTCATCGCCGGCATGGGGCGGGTGAACGGCCGCTTCGTGATCCTGCTCGACGTCGGCAAGGTGTTCTCGGTCGACGAACTGGCGACCCTCGGCGGCTTCGCCGAGGCGACGGCCTGAAACCGGCGGGCGGAGAAAAGCGATGGGCGGCGACCTGGCGATCAGCGACGGCGAGTTCCGGCAGTTCCGCGACCTGATGCGCCGGGTGGCCGGCGTCGATCTTGCCGACAGCAAGAAGCATCTGGTCTGCGGTCGGCTGGCGCGGCGCGTGCGCGAGCGCGGGCTGGCGAGCTTCGCCGACTACTACCGGCTGGTCGCCGACGGCGGCGACGGCGATGAGTACCACCGCATGCTCGACCTCCTGACCACGCACGAGACCTACTTCTTCCGCGAGCCGAAGCACTTCGAGTATTTCGCCGGCCCGGTCCTCGACGAACTGGCGGCGCGCCATGCCGGCGGCCGGCCGCTGCGTATCTGGAGCGCGGCGAGCTCGACCGGCGAGGAGGCCTACAGCCTGGCGATGGTGCTGATGGACCGCCTCGGCGAGGACCAGCCGTGGGAGATTCTCGCCACCGACATCAGCCGCGAGGTCCTTGAACGCGCGCGTACCGGCATCTACGGCACCGAGCGCATCGACGGCGTGCCGGCGGCCTACCAGCGGCGCTACCTGCTGCGCGGCATCGGCCGCCGTACCGGCACGCTGCGCGTCGCGCCGGAGCTGCGCCGGCGGGTGCGTTTCGCCGAGGCCAACCTGAACGCGTCGCTGGCCGCGGTCGGCGAATTCGACGTGGTCTTCCTGCGTAACGTGCTGATCTACTTCAACCTGCCGACCAAGCGCGAGATCGTCGCCCGCGTCGCCGGCCGCATCCGCCGCGGCGGCTGGCTGTTCATCGGCCATTCGGAAAGCCTGAACGGCATCTCGACGGCCTTGCGCCAGGAGCGGCCGACGATCTACCGCCGGGACTGAGCATGGCTACCTATCTCGCCAGCCGCGAGCCGGTCGACTTCTTCCTCGATCCCGGCGACTTCCATTTCGGCGACGGCCGCACGCGCCTGCGCACGCTGCTCGGCTCCTGCGTCGCGATCACCGTCTGGCATCCGCAGCTGCGCCACGGCGGCATGTGCCACTACCTGCTGCCCGAGCGCGGCGGCAGCCCGGGCGGCAGCGACGGCCGCTACGCCGATGGCGCGCTGGCGCTGTTCCTGCGCGAGCTGGCGGTGCGCGGCACGCAGCCGGGCGACTACGAGGCGAAGCTGTTCGGCGGCGGCTGGATGTTCGCGCCGCGCAACGGTGGCGGCGACGGCCGGGCGACCGACATCGGCCGCGGCAACATCGAGGCCGGCCGCCGCCTGCTGCGCCGGAACGGCTTCCGCATCGTCGCCGAGCACCTCGCCGGCGACGGGCATCGCCACCTCGTTTTCGACATCGCCAGCGGCGACGTCTGGGTCCGCCACGCCGCCGACGACGGCGGCACCGCGGCGCGGCGCCGGGGAGGGCAACATGGCTGATCCGATCCGCGTGATGGTCGTCGACGATTCGGCGGTGGTGCGCCAGGTCGTTACCGAGCTGCTCTCCCGGGCGCCCGGCATCGAGGTCGTCGGCGCCGCGGCCGACCCGCTGTTCGCGCTCGACCGCATGAACAAGGCGTGGCCCGACGTGATCACGCTCGACGTCGAGATGCCGCGCATGGACGGCATCACCTTCCTGAAGAAGATCATGGCCGAGCGCCCGACGCCGGTGGTGGTCTGCTCGACGCTGACCGGCAAGGGCTCGGAGACGGCGATGCAGGCGCTCGCCGCCGGCGCGGTGTCGATCATCACCAAGCCGACGCTGGGCTTGAAGTCCTTCCTGCACGACGCCGCCGACGACCTGGTGGCGGCGGTGCGCGGCGCCGCGCGCGCCAACCTGCGTGCGCTCGGGCGCAGCGGTGCGCTGTCGGCCGCGCGGCCGCTGGCCGCCGCCGCCGAGCCGGCCGCCGGCGCAATGGCCGAGACCACCGACCGCCTGATCGCGATCGGCACCTCGACCGGCGGCACGCAGGCGCTGGAGGCGGTGCTCGGCCGGCTGCCGCGGACGACGCCGGGCATCGTCGTCGTCCAGCACATGCCCGAGAAATTCACCGCGCTGTTCGCGCAGCGCCTCGACCAGCTCTGCGCGGTCGAGGTGCTGGAAGCCGCGGACGGGCAGCGGGTGCTCCCCGGCCGCGTGCTGATCGCCCCCGGCGGGCGGCACATGGCGGTGCGGCGCAGCGGTGCGCACTACATCGTCGACGTGCGCGACGGGCCGCCGGTCAACCGGCACAAGCCCTCGGTCGACGTGCTCTTCCGCTCGGTCGCCCGCGCCGCCGGCCGCAACGCGCTGGGGGTGATCATGACCGGCATGGGCGACGACGGTGCGCGCGGCCTGAAGGAGATGCGCGACGCCGGCGCGCGCACCGTGGCGCAGGACGAGGCGAGCTGCGTCGTCTTCGGCATGCCGAAGGAGGCGATCAGGCTCGACGCCGCCGAGCGCATCCTGCCGCTCGAACGCATCCCCGAGGCGCTGGTCGGCGGAGGCCGGCCGTGAGCGCGGTGCTGCCGCAGGCCGCGTGGAACGCCCGGCTGGCGACCGGGCTGTCGATGCTCGACCGCGAGAACCGGCAGCTGCTCGACATGCTCGCTACGCTTGCCGACCTGCACCGCCGCCGCGCCGAACCGCGGCGGATCCGCGAGTCGCTGCAGGAGCTGCGCAGCTACGCTGGCCACCACTTCTGGCTCGAGGAGGAGCTGATGGCGGCCTGGCCGGTGAGCCCGGAGAACAAGGCCGCGCACCTGCGCGCGCATACCAGCTTCGCACGCTGCCTGCACAAGGCCGAGGCGATGCTCGGCGAGTGCACCGACGACGCCGTCGACCACCTGCTCGCGTTCCTCGGGAAGTGGCTGGTGCAGCACATCGGCGTCGTCGACGCCCGCCTGGCGCGGGAGCTGGCGGCGCTCGGCATGCCGCTGCCGGCACTGCCGTCGGCGAGCGCCGAGGGCGATGCCGGCCACGATACGCTGATCAACACCGTCAGCGAGCTCTACGACAGCATCAGCGTGCGCACGCTGGAAGTGCTCGACACCAACCGCCGCCTGCTGCACCAGATGCGCGAGCGCGAACGGACCGAGGCCGCGCTGCGCGCCAGCGAGGCGCGCTACCGGGCGCTCGCCGACAACGGCCAGGCGCTGATCTGGATGGCCGGCGTCGGCGGCGACGCCGAGTTCTTCAACCGTCCCTGGCTGCGCTTCACCGGCCGCAGCGCCGAGCAGGAGACCGGCCACGGCTGGCTGGAGGGCGTGCATCCCGACGACCTGGCGCGCTGCCAGGCGGCGCTCGACGCCGCGCTGGCGCGCCAGGAGAAGTTCAACATCGTCTGCCGCCTGCGCCGCCACGACGGCGCCTACCGCTGGCTGGTCTGCGAGGGGGCGCCGCGCTATGACGGCGACGGCGGCTTCGCCGGCTACGTCGGGCACGGCCTGGACATCACCGAGCACCGCGCGGCGGCGGCGCAGCAGCAGCTGGCGGCGCAGGTCGTCGACACGATGGGCGAGGCGGTGATGATCACCGACCCGGCCGGCCGCATCGAGCGCGTGAACGCGGCGTTCACGCGCATCACCGGCTATGCCGGGGCCGAAGTCGCTGGCGCGCTGCCGCAGGTCCTCGGCGCATTACGCGACGACGACGTCTTCGCCGCCGGCCTGTGGCGCGACCTGCAGGCGCAGGGCAGCTGGCTCGGCGAGGTCAGCGGGCGCATGCGCGACGGCGAGCGGCGCCCGTTGTGGCTGCGCATCACCGCGCTGCGCGACGAGGACGGCGCCGTTTCCCACTACGTCGCCGTGCTCTCCGACCTGTCGGAGGTCCGCCGCGCGCAGGAACTGGCCGAGCAGCTGTCGTGGCGCGACCCGCTGACCGGGCTGGGTAACCGCTCGCTGTTCGGCGAGCGGCTGACGCAGGCGCTCGCCGCATCGCACCGAGACGGGACGGCCTCCTGCGTGCTGCTGCTCGACATCGACCGCTTCAAGCTGCTCAACGAGGCGCGCGGCATCACCGTCGGCGACACGGTGCTGCTGTCGATCGCCTCGTCGCTGGTGGACACGCTCGGCGACGACGACCTGGTGGCCCGCCTCGATGCCGACGAGTTCGCCATCCTGCTCGGGCCGCGTGCGCACGACCGGCAGGAACTGGCCGCGGCGGCGCTGCGCACCGCCGAGAAGCTGCGCAGCAGACTCTACGGCGGCATCGACATCCACGACGGCAAGCTGCGCGTCGAGTGCAGCATCGGCATCGCGCTGTTCCCCGAGGCCGGCGCCGATACGGCGATGGACGTCCTGCGCCAGGCCGACCTCGCGATGCATCAGGCGAAGGCGGGCGGCGGCGGGCGCGTCAAGTTCTTCGAATCGCGCATGGGCGACGCCGTCCGCGACCGCTACGAGCTGGAGCAGGAGCTGCGCCAGGCGATCGAGGCCGGCGAGCTGCGCCTCTACCTGCAGACGCAGATCGGCCCGGACAAGACGCCGGTCGGCGCCGAGGCGCTGGTGCGCTGGGAACACCCGCGGCGCGGGCTGGTGCCGCCGGCGAGTTTCGTGCCGGTGGCCGAGGGCTGCAACCTGGTCGGCGTCCTCGACCGCTGGGTGCTGACCGAAGCCTGCCGGCTGCTCGCCCGCCTCGACGCCGGCGGGCGGCCGCTGCGCATCTCGGTGAACATCAGCCCGCAGCACTTCCAGGAGCCGGATTTCGTCGAGCGCGTCGCCGAGATTCTGCGCCAGACCGGCGCCGACGGCAGCCACCTGGTGCTCGAGGTGACCGAGGGCCTGGTCATCGGCAACGTCGACGAGGTCGTCGCGCGCATGCTCCGCCTGCAGGACCTCGGCATCCGCTTCTCGCTCGACGACTTCGGCACCGGCTATTCCAGCCTCTCTTACCTGAAGCGGCTGCCGATCCACGAACTGAAGATCGACCGCGGCTTCATCCGCGACGTGACCACCGACGCCAACGATGCCGCGCTGGTCGACACCATCCTCGCCGTGGCGCGGCTGATGGAGCTGCAGGTGGTCGCCGAGGGGGTCGAGACGCGCGCCCAGGCCGACTACCTCGATACCCGCTACCCGATGGTGCACCAGGGCTACCTGTACGCCCGGCCGCAGGAGGCGAACGCCTGGTTCTCGGCGTTCCGCGGCTGAGCGGCGCTGCCCCGCCGCTGAAGCCGCAGCCGGCCTCGCGTATAATCCGCGCTTTCGCCGCGCGCTGCGGCCTCCATTGATTCCGGACGTACCCAAATGCTCGACATCCAGCTCCTGCGCAACAACCTCGACGCCGTCGCCGAACGCCTCGCCGCACGCGGCAAGCCGATCGATTTCTCCGAGTTCCAGAAGCTCGAAGGCGAGCGCAAGACGCTGCAGACGAAGACGCAGGAGCTGCAGGCGCAGCGCAATGCGCTCTCGAAGCAGATCGGCATGCTGAAGGGCAAGGGCGAGGATGCCAGCGGCGTGATGGCCGAGGTGGCGAAGCTGAAGGACGAACTGGAGGCGAGCGAGGCGCGTCTCTCCGCGCTGCTGCCGCAGATCGAGGCGATCGTCGCCGCCATTCCGAACCTGCCGCACGAGAGCGTGCCGGTCGGCCGGGACGAGACCGCCAACATCGAGATCAAGCGCTGGGGAACGCCGCGCGCCTTCGACTTTCCGGTCAAGGACCACGTCGACCTCGGCGAGGGGCTCGGCCAGCTCGACTTCGCCACCGCCGCGAAGATCTCCGGCGCCCGCTTCACGCTGATGAAGGGCCCGCTGGCGCGGCTGCACCGCGCGCTCGCCCAGTTCATGCTCGACATCCACACGCAGGAGCACGGCTACACCGAGGTCTATGCGCCCTACCTGGTGAACGCCGCGAGCCTGTTCGGTACCGGACAGCTGCCCAAGTTCGAGGAGGACCTGTTCCGCATCGACCGCGCCGACGCCGATCCGCTGTATCTGATCCCGACCGCCGAAGTGCCGGTGACCAACATCGTCCGCGACGAGATCCTCGCTGCCGAGGCGCTGCCGCTGAAGTTCGTCTGCCACACGCCGTGCTTCCGCTCGGAAGCCGGTTCCTACGGCAAGGACACGCGCGGCATGATCCGCCAGCACCAGTTCGACAAGGTCGAGCTGGTGCAGGTGGTGACGCCCGAGAAGTCGCTGGAAGCGCACGAGGAGCTGACCCGCCACGCCGAAACGATCCTCGAGCGGCTCGAGCTGCCGTACCGCCGCGTCGTGCTGTGCACCGGCGACATGGGCTTCTCGGCGGCGAAGACCTACGACCTCGAGGTCTGGCTGCCGGCGCAGGATACCTACCGCGAGATCTCCTCGTGCTCGACCTTCTCCGACTTCCAGGCGCGCCGCATGCAGGCCCGCTTCCGCAACGAGAAGAACAAGCCGGAGATCGTGCATACGCTGAACGGTTCCGGCCTGGCCGTCGGTCGCACGCTGGTGGCGATCCTCGAGAACTTCCAGAACGCCGACGGCAGCATCGCCGTGCCGGCCGCGCTGCGCCCCTACCTGGGCGGGCTGGACGTCATCGGCAGGTAGCGCCGGGTCAGCGCCGCAGCCCCGCCGCGGCGCCGTCGATCCGGTCCGTGCCGCGCTCGGCGAACGGGCGGTAGCGGGGCTCGAAGCGGCTCAGGATGTCGTAGTACATGCGCACGTTCTCGGCGGTGATCACCGCCTCGCCGCCGCGCGCCTTGCCCGATTTCAGCCGCTGGTAATACTGCGGCCGCGCCAGCAGCGGCAGCACGGTCTTCATCTCGTACCACGAGTCCGTACTCTTCTTCATCCCCTGCGCGATGTGGCGGGCACCGTTGAAGTGCCCCATCCCCATGTTGTAGGCGGCGATCGCCATCCAGGTTCGGTCCGGCTCCGGCACCGAGGCCGGCAGCGCGTCGCGGAGGTCGGCGAAATACTGCGCGCCGGCGCGGATGCTCTGCTTCGCGTCGAGCCGGTTGCTCACGCGCAGCTGGTCGGCGGTGTCCTCGGTCAGCATCATCATGCCGCGCACGCCGGTCGGGCTGGTCGCCAGCGGGTCCCACTGCGATTCCTGGTAGGCGAGCGCGGCGAGCAGCCGCCAGTCGATGCCGGTGCTCGCCTCGGCCGCCTCGAACTCGCCCCGGTAGCGCGGCAGCAGCGTGCGCATGCGCTCGATGAAGCGCACGACGTCGATCTGCCCGAGGCGCTCGACGTGGCCGAAATAGCGGTCGGTCAGCCGGGCCAGCGTGCCGTCGGCGCGGATGCGCTCGAAGAAGGCGTGCGCGTGCTGCAGCACCTCGGGGGCGGTGCCGGCCGGGAACAGCCAGGCGATCGGCACCGCTTCGCCGAGGCTCGGGCCGTGCTGCAGCTGCGGATAGTAATTGGCGGCGATGTCGAGCACCGCGCCGTCGACCAGCGCCGCGGCGTCGCGCCGCTCGGCGACGCGGCCGAGCAGGTCGAGTTCGCTGCCGTCGTCGGCCTCGACCACGTCCAGCCCGCCGATCCGTTCGCGCAGCGCATGCAGCGCCGCCGCCTGGCGCGAGCCGGCGAGCACGTGCAGCGTGCGGCCGGCGAGGTCCTCCGGCGAGTTGATGGTCAGCGCGCCCTCGTTCTGCGCGACGACGTTGCCGCTGGTGAAGAAGCTCGGGCCGGCGACCAGCGCCGGGTCGTCCGGCGGTGTCAGCCAGGCGGCGCCGAGGTGCCCCCTGCCGGCCTTCAGCCGCTCGGCGATCTCGGCGTCGTCGCGGACGACGACGAAGCGCGGCTTCTTGCCGAGCTCGGCGGCGAACAGCGTGACCAGGCTGTGCTCGAAGCCGGCGGTGCTGCCGTTGTCGTCGCGCGACAGCGTCGTCGGCCCCTCGCGCGTCAGCACGATCAGCTCGCGGCTCTCGGCGAGCGGGGGCGGCAACGGCTCCCCGCAGGCGGCGAGAAAAAGGGTGGAAAGAAAAATCAGCGGCCAGCGCATTGTGTCGTTCTATTTGTGCTGCTATACTGCGCGCCTTTCGCGGAGAGGTGGCAGAGTGGTCGATTGTACCTGACTCGAAATCAGGCGTAGGGCAACCTACCGTGGGTTCGAATCCCACCCTCTCCGCCACTCGACAGCCCGCACCATTGGTGCGGGCTTTGTCGTTTACGGGCGCGCGGGAAAGGGCGATTTCCTTGAGGTAAATCGTCGTTGCGCTGCATCAAGAGATGGTACACTCGCGCCCGTCACAAAATCATCACGGAACTGTCATGTTCGGACGGCTGATGCCCAAAGAGGGCAAATTCTTCGATCTTTTCAACGAGCACGCGGAACTGATCGTCGAGGGCGGCAAGCAGCTGGTCGCGATGATGACCGCGCTGAACAACGGCAAGGAGGACGTCGAGGTCTGCGCAGCAGCGATCGACAAGGCCGAGACCGGTGCCGACAAGATCACGCACGAAACCATCGCGCAGCTGCACAAGACCTTCATCACGCCGCTCGACCGCGACGAGATCCACCAGCTGATCACGCGCATGGACGACATCCTGGACATCACCCAGGACGTGGCGCAGACCGTCGCGCTGTACGACATCCAGCGCGGCACGCCGGAGGCGATCACGCTGGCCGAGATCACGCTCGCCTGCTGCGAGCGGGTGAAGATTGCGGTGAACCTGCTGCATTCGATGGACCATGCGCAGACCATCCTCGCCACCTGCCGCGAGATCGACCAGTTCGAGTCGGACGCCGACCGCGTCATGCGCGGCGCGATGTCGAAGCTGTTCCGCGACGAGCCGGACGTCCGCCAGCTGATCAAGTTCAAGGCGATCTACGAACTGCTCGAAACGATTACCGACCGCTGCGAGGACGTTGCCAACGTCATCGAAGGCATCGTCCTCGAAAACTCCTGACCCAGAAAACGCGGACGGCGCATGGAAACCCTGCAAATCAGCCTGGGCGTAGTGATTTTCCTCGTCCTGCTGGCCCTCGCGTTCGACTTCATGAACGGCTTCCACGATGCCGCGAACTCGATCGCGACCGTGGTCTCGACCGGCGTGCTCAAGCCGCAGCACGCGGTGGCCTTCGCCGCCTTCTTCAACGTCGTCGCCGTCGCCGTCTTCCAGCTGAAGGTGGCGACCACGGTCGGCAAGGGCACCGTCGAGCCGGTGATCATCGACCACATCGTCGTCTTCGGCGCGCTGGTCGGCGCCATCGCCTGGAACCTGATCACCTGGTACTACGGCATCCCGTCGTCGTCGTCGCACGCGCTGATGGGCGGGCTGGTCGGTGCCGCGATCGCCAAGGCCGGGCCGTCGGCGCTGATCGCCTCGGGCGTCACCAAGACGATCATCTTCATCTTCGTCTCGCCGCTGCTCGGCATGCTGCTCGGCGCGTTATTGATGGTGCTCGTCTCCTGGGTGCTGCGGCGGACGACGCCGCGGCGCGTGGACAAGTGGTTCCGCCGCCTGCAGCTGGTCTCGGCGTCGCTGTACAGCCTCGGCCACGGCGGCAACGATGCGCAGAAGACGATGGGCATCATCTGGATGCTGCTGATCGCCGCCGGCATGACCACCGCCAAGGACCCGATCCCGACCTGGGTGATCGCCGTCTGCTACATCGCGATCGGCCTCGGCACGCTGTTCGGCGGCTGGCGCATCGTCAAGACGATGGGCCAGAAGATCACCAAGCTGAAGCCGGTCGGCGGCTTCTGCGCCGAGACCGGCGGCGCCATCACGCTGTTCCTGGCGACCGGCCTCGGCATCCCGGTGTCGACCACGCACACCATCACCGGCGCCATCGTCGGCGTCGGCTCGTCGCAGAAGATGTCGGCGGTGCGCTGGGGCATCGCCGGCGGCATCGTCTGGGCCTGGGTGCTGACCATTCCCGCCAGCGCGCTGATCGCGGCGCTGTTCTGGTGGCTGGGGACGTTCATCCTCTGACCGGCCGCGGCCGCGGCGGATAGCCTAGGCCGCGAATTCCGCCAGTGCCGCGGCGACCGCCTGCGGCCGCTCCACCATCATCGCGTGCCCGCAGTCGTCCAGCTCGCGCCGCGTCGCCTGGCGCAGCGCGTCCTGCAGCGGCTGCACCGCGCGCAGCGGCGTCATCCGGTCGCGCTTGCCGAGCAGCAGCAGCGTCGGGCCGGCGACCGCCGCCGCGGCGGCGAGGCCGTTGCCATAATCGTTGCAGTTGGCGAGGTCGGTGGCCAGCGTGCCGGCGTTGCGCCGCATCACCGCGAGCGTCTTGCCCGGCCCCCAGACGCCGTGGCCGCCGCCGTTGCCGGCGACGAAGAACGACGGCGTGTGCGACCACAAGGCGACCATCCGGCAGGCGGCGTCGGGCGTCGCCCGCGCCGCCTCGAGCAGCGCGCCGGAGACCGGCATCGGCACGGACGCGCCGAGCAGCGCCAGGCGGCCGATGCGGGCGCCGCCGCGCGCCGCCGCTTCCAGCGCGACCAGCGATCCCATCGAATGGCCGGCGACCGTCGCGCCGTCGAGTTCGAGCTTGCCGAGCAGTGCCAGCAGCCAGTCGGCGAGCGCGCCGATCGAAGCCAGCGGGGTGCCAGCCGACTGGCCGTGGCCGGGCAGGTCGGGGGCGAACACCGAAAGGCCGCGCGCGGCCAGCTGCGGCATCACGTCGTGCCACGCGGCGTGGTCGTTGGCGGCGCCGTGCACCAGCAGCAGCGCCGGTTTGCCGGGGGCGGGTGCAGGCCCGGCGGTGGCGATATGGCACGCCAGGCCGTCGATCGTCGTCTTCATCGTCAGGCGGGAATGTCGGGGACGAGCAAGCGCTCGAGCAGGGTGATGCGGTCCTTCAGCTGCAGCTTGCGTTTCTTCAGGCGGCGGATCAGCAGCTGGTCGGGCGGCGGGTTGGCGGTGAGGTGTTCGATCACCAGGTCGAGGTCGCGGTGCTCGACCTGCAGCTCGTAGAGCTGGCCGCGGATTTCGGCGATTTCTTCGTCGCTGAGCGTCATCTCGGTGGTCGCGGCAAACGCGTCCCGCTGATCAAAATGCCAGCAATGGTAGTCGCCCCGCCGGCGAAAGACAACGCGCCGGCCGCCTATCCTCATCGGCGGCGGCGCAGGGTATGATGCAGGCGGGTAGCGTCGCGGCGAAATGCCGGGCGCGCCGCGATCGAGTCGGCCAGGCGGGGGAAAAACGGCTAGAATGGGCCGGTCGCACGTCATAACAGCTGGAGGAGGCAGATGCTCTATCAAGTGATTGTGGTCTTTGGCAAGGACAAGGAATACGAATTCAAGATGTCCGACGCCGATCTCGCCGGGCGCAGCGCCGAGGAGGCGCGCCGCTGGTTCGACAAGGAATTCGCCGATCTCGAGTGCGAGCCGAGCAATCCGGTCGGCAAGGTGCTGATCATCGACAAGATCCTCGGCGTCGCCCGCGGCGGCGGCGAGGCGCGCTTCGCCGCCGGCAAGGACTGGGCGCACGATTTCGCGCGCCAGGCGGCGCTCGCGCTCGGCCGCGACACGATCCGTGTCGACGCCGTCAATTTCAGCATCAGCTACTGACGCACGCCGTTCCCCGAGGCGGCGCGGACGCTTGTCCGCGCCGCTTTTTCTTTGGCGCTTGCCGCCGCCGTTTCCCGCCTGGAAACCTGCTTTCCACTTTCGCCTGACGCTGTAAGCGCGTCTTGCGCATCGGCCTCCTCGGTTCTCTCCAAGTCGCTGTTCTGAAAGCCTATTCCTGTTTGGCATGGATCTTGTATCTGCCGTGCCGACAGGGGACGCCGCGGGCGTGAACAAATGATCTCCCGGCCGCTGCCGGGTGCTTTCGGAAGAAGGGTGAGGTTATGGCGAATACCAGTCTGTTGTCGCTGGAAATGAACGAGAAGATCGCGGCAGCGGCCGAGCGCCTGCAGATGTCGCGGCGCGAGTTCCTGCAGTTCTGCGCGGCGCTGGCGACGACGCTGGGGCTGCCGCAGGGCGCCGACGCGGCCGTCGCCGAGGCGGTGGCGGCGAAGAAGCGGCCGTCGGTGATCTGGCTGCACTTCCAGGAATGCACCGGCTGTACCGAGTCGATGCTGCGCGCCGAGCACCCGACGCTGGAGAAGCTGATCCTCGACGTCATCTCGCTCGACTACCACGAGACGCTGTTCGCCGCCGCCGGCCACCAGATCGAGGCGGCGCGCGAAGCGGCGATGAAGGCCAACGCCGGCAAGTACGTGCTGGTGATCGAGGGCGCGATCCCGACCAAGGACGGTGGCATCTACTGCAAGATCGGCGGCAAGACGGCGATCGAGCTGACGAAGGAATGCGCGAAGGACGCCGCGGCGGTGATCGCGATCGGTTCCTGCGCGTCGTGGGGCGGCATGCCCTCGACCGACCCGAACCCGACCGGCGCCGTCGGCGCCAACAAGATCATCACCGACAAGCCGGTGGTGACGATCCCCGGCTGTCCGCCGAACCCGTACAACTTCCTGTCAACGGTCGTGCATTTCCTGACCTTCGGCACGCTGCCCGAGATCGACGCGCTCGGCCGGCCGAAGTTCGCCTACTCGCGGCTGATCCACGAGAACTGCGAGCGCCGCGCGCACTTCGACGCCGGCCGCTTCGCCATGGAGTTCGGCGACGACGGCCACCGCAAGGGCTACTGCCTGTACAAGCTCGGCTGCAAGGGGCCGGAGACCTATGCCAACTGCCCGACCGTGCTCTTCGGCGACGCCGGCGGCGGCACCTGGCCGGTCGGCTGCGGCCATCCGTGCATCGGCTGCACCGAGCAGGGCGTCGGCTTCCAGAAGCCGATCCATCTGCCGGCCAAGCTGAAGAACATCGAACCGCCGCTGCAGTACCCGCGCATCGTCGAGGAGAAGGGCACCGGCGCGACGCTCGGTGCCGCCGCCGTGCTCGCTGCGGTGGCCGGCGCCGCTGCCGGCGCCGGCGCGATGGTCGCCCGCAACCTCGGCCTCTCGCACCAGGCCGAGGAGATGGAAGCGGCGAAGAAGGCCGGCGAGAAGGAACAGGTGTAACGATGAGCACCCGTCGCAATTTCCTGAAGGGGGTCGTCGCCGCGAGCGGTGCGGCGGTGGCGGCGAGCGCCGTCACCAGCACGCCGGCCGTCGCGCGCGAGACGCGTCAGCGCCCGCCCGAGGCGCTCGGCCTGCTCTACGACGCGACGCTGTGCGTCGGCTGCAAGGCCTGCGTCGCCGCCTGCAAGCAGGCCAACGACAATCCGGCCGAGTTCTCGACGCTCGACCAGCTGTGGGACACGCCGCTCGACACCAGCGGCCGCACCTTCAACCTGATCAAGATGTACCGCAGCGGCACGATGGAGACGAAGGACGCCGAGGAGAACGGCTACGCCTTCATGAAGACCTCGTGCATGCACTGCGCCGACCCCTCGTGCGTCTCGGCCTGCCCGGTGTCGGCGATGGTCAAGAATCCGGAGAACGGCATCGTCGAGTACAACGCCGACGCCTGCATCGGCTGCCGCTACTGCGTCGCCGCCTGCCCGTTCGGTATCCCCAAGTACCAGTACGACTCGCCTACCGGCAAGATCGGCAAGTGCGAACTGTGCCGCCACCGCTACAAGGACGGCCGCTACTCGGCCTGTGCCGAGGTCTGCCCGACCGGTGCGACGCTCTACGGCAAGACCAGCGACCTGCTCGCCGAAGCCAAGCGCCGCCTGGCGCTGAAGCCCGGCACCTTCGCCACCTTCCCGCGCGGCAAGCTGGGCGGGCCGGACCAGAGCTACGAGAACGTCGTCGGCACCTACCAGCAGCATGTCTACGGCGAGACCGAGTACGGCGGCACGCAGGTGCTCAAGCTCTCGGGGGTGCCGTTCGAGAAGGTCGGCATGCCCAGCCTGCCGCCGGAAGCCGCGGCGGCGCATTCCGAGTCGATCCAGCACACGCTCTACGGCGGGCTGGCGATGCCGCTCGCCGTGCTCGGCGCGATGACTTTCGTCGCCAAGCGCAACATCAAGCCGGACGCCGACGACGAAAAGGGGGGGAACTGAGATGGCCGGGAATCATCCGCAGCATCATGCGCCGGCGCCGGTCGGCGGCAAGCTGTTCAACGGCGTGACGCTGGTCTGCGGCGTGCTGATCGCGATCCTGGTCGCGATCCTCGTCGTCCGCTTCCTCTTCGGGCTGGGCGCCGTCACCAACCTCAACGACGGCTATCCATGGGGCCTCTGGATCGTCGTCGACGTCGTCATCGGCTCCGCCTTCGCCTGCGGCGGCTTCTCGGTGGCGATGCTGGTCTACATCTTCAACAAGGGCGAATACCACCCGCTGGTGCGGCCGGCGCTGCTGGCCAGCCTGTTCGGGTACTCGCTGGCCGGTATCGGCGTCATCTTCGACCTCGGCCGCTGGTGGAATTTCTGGCACATCTTCACGCCCGGCTACGCCAACCCGAACTCGGTGATGTTCGAGGTCGCGGTGTGCATCTCGGCGTACATCGTCGTCATGTGGCTGGAGTTCGCGCCGACCTTCTTCGAGAAGTGGGGGATGAAGGAGGCGAAGCGCAAGCTGAACAAGGTGCTCTTCTTCCTCGTCGCGCTCGGCACCGTGCTGCCGATGATGCACCAGTCCTCGCTGGGCACGATGATCGTGGTCATGGGCGTGCAGATCAACCCGCTGTGGCAGACCAAGCTGATCCCGCTGCACTTCCTGCTCACCGCGATCATCCTTGGCTACGGCGTGGTGCTCTTCGAGTCCTGCCTCGCCGCCTCGGGCTACCGGCGCAAGATCGAGATGCACCTGCTCGAACCGCTGGCGAAGATCATGCTCGGCGTGCTCGCGGTCTACCTCGTCGTCCGCTTCGGCGACCTGCTGGTGCGCGGCGCGCTGCCGCTGGCCTTCCAGCCGAAGCTCACGGCGCTCGCCTTCTGGGTCGAGACGATCGCCTTCCTGGCGCCGTTCGCGATCATCGGTTCCGCGTCGGCGCGGCGCAATCCGGCCAAATTGTTCCTCGCCGGCGTCGCCATCATGTTCGCCGGCGTCATGCTCCGCTTCAACGCCTTCCTCATCGGCTACGACACCGGCACCGGCGTCGACCCCGGCTGGACCTACTTCCCGTCGGTGCCCGAGCTGATGGTCACGATCGGCATGTTCGCGATCGAGGTCCTCGCCTACATCATCATCACCCGCCGCTTCCCGGTCCTGCCGCGCGAAGAGACGCAGGTCGCCCACTAAGGTTTTTCGGAGGTTATAACAATGTCCAAGCGAGTCACGATTGATCCGGTCACCCGCATCGAGGGCCACCTGCGCGTCGACGTCGAGGTCGACGGCGGCAAGGTCAAGAAGGCCTGGTCGTCCGGCCAGATGTGGCGCGGCGTCGAGAACATCCTGATCGGCCGCGATCCGCGCGACGCGTGGGCGATCACGCAGCGCATCTGCGGCGTGTGCACGACGGTGCATGCGATCGCCTCGGTGCGCGCGGTCGAGAACGCGCTGAAGCTCGAGATCCCGGTCAACGCGCAGTACATCCGCAACCTGATCATGCTGGCGCACGCGATCCACGACCACATCGTGCACTTCTACCACCTGTCGGCGCTCGACTGGGTGGACGTGGTCAGCGCCACCAAGGCCGACCCGGCGAAGGCGGCCAGCCTGGCGCAGAGCCTCTCGTCGTGGAGCGGCAACAGCGTGCAGGAATTCAAGAAGGTGCAGGACAAGATCAAGGGCTTCGTCGCCAGCGGCCAGCTCGGCATCTTCACCAACGGCTATTGGGGCCACCCGGCGATGAAGCTGCCGCCGGAAGTGAACCTGCTCGCCGTCGTGCATTACCTGCAGGCGCTGGAAGTGCAGCGCTACGCGAACAAGATCGTCACCGTGCTCGGCTCGAAGTCGCCGCACATCCAGAACGTCGCCGTCGGCGGCGTCGCCAACCCGCTGGCGCTCGATTCGCAGTCGGTGCTGACGGTCGAACGCCTGCTCGCGGTCAAGGAATGGATCGACAAGCTCGATGACTTCGTGAAGAACGTCTATCTGGTCGACGTCGCCGCGATCGGCGCCTTCTACGCCGACTGGACGACGCACGGCCGCGGCATCGTCGACTACCTGTCGGTGCCGGACGTGCCGCTCGACGGCAAGGGCACGCAGTTCGCGATGCCCGGCGGCCACATCGCCAACGGCGACGTGTCGACCTTCAAGGCGATCAAGACCTTCGACGACAAGTACTTCGCCGACGGCGTTTCCGAGGCGGTCAAGCACTCGTGGTACGACTACTCGTCCGGCAACGACAAGTCGCTGCACCCGTACAAGGGCGAGACGACGCCGAAGTACACCGACTTCCAGGACGACGGCAAGTACTCCTGGCTGAAGTCGCCGTCCTTCTATGGCAAGCCGATGCAGGTCGGCCCGCTGGCCAACGTGCTGACGATGTTCGCCGCCGGCCACGAGCCGACGAAGAAGTACGCGACGGCGGCGCTCGACCTCGTCTCGAACATCGCCAAGACCAAGGTCGGCATCGACGCGCTGCACTCGACGATCGGCCGCCATGCCGCGCGCGCGGTGCGCTGCGCGGTGGTCCAGGACGAGCTGGTCAAGCAGTGGGACCTGCTGCTCGCCAACATGGGCAAGGGCGACCTGAAGACCTTCAACAAGCCGGTCTTCCCCAAGGGCGAGCAGATGGGCGTCGGCTTCCACGAGGCGCCGCGCGGCGTGCTGTCGCACTGGGTGGTGATCCAGGACGGCAAGATCAAGAACTATCAGTGCGTCGTGCCCTCGACCTGGAACGCCGCGCCGAGGAACGAGAAGGACGCGCCCGGCGCCTACGAGGCCTGCCTGGTCGGCAACCCGATCGCCGACCCGGAGAAGCCGCTGGAGGTGCTGCGCACCGTGCATTCGTTCGATCCGTGCATCGCCTGCGCGATCCACGTGATCGACGAGGAGCACACCGAGATCGTCAAGGTGAAGGCCGCCTGAGCGAAGGCGAAAGCCTTCGCGAACAAGTACTCTTGGAGTGCGCCTGAGCGGGTTCTTGACCTGGCGCAAGGTTGTCTACCCCGTTCGGCGCGAGACTATCCGCTGTCTCGCGCCGCTTTTTTTGGAGTGATATGAAAGTCGTCGTGCTGGGAGTCGGCAACACGCTGCTGACCGACGAAGCCATCGGCGTCCGCGCCGTCGAGGCGCTGCAGCAGCGCTACCGGCTGCCGCCCGAGGTGAACGTGATCGACGGCGGCACCGCCGGCATGGAGCTGCTCGAATCGCTGGAAGACCTCGACCAGCTGGTGATCGTCGACTGCGTGCGCGTCGGCCAGCCGCCGGCGACCGTCATCCGCCGCATCGACGACGAGGTGCCGGCCTTCTTCCGCACCAAGATCTCGCCGCACCAGATCGGCATCTCCGACGTGCTCGCGGCGCTGACGCTGCGCGAGCGCTTCCCGCAGCGGCTGGCGCTGATCGGCATCCAGCCGAAGGACCTCGACACCGGCATCGAGCTGACGCCGGAAGTGGCAGCGACGATCCCCGAGGTGCTGGCGCTGGTCGTCGAGGAGCTCGCCCGGGTCGGCGTCAAGGTCGTGGAGAAAGCCTGATGTGCCTGTCGATCCCGATGCGCGTCGTCGAGTGGGACGACCCGGACGGCGACTTCGCCTGGGTCGAGCGCGGCGAGGGCGACAGCCTGCGGCGCGAACGCGTGAACATGATGCTGATCGGCGCGCAGCCGGTCGGTACCTGGATCCTCGCCTCGCTCGGGCTGGCCAAGGAAACGGTCGACGAGGAGAACCGCCTGCTGATCGAGGACGCGCTCGCCGCCCTCGACGAATCGCTGCACGGCGACTACGACCCGGGCCGTCACTTCCCCGACCTCACGCGGCACTGAGCGCATGGTCGACGAACGCATCCGCAAGCCGCTCTACCGCGCCGAGCGCCCGGCCGCGCCGGCGATCCCGCACGCCGACAACCCGGCGCCGCAGGTCCTCGCCATGTACCGGCGCATCTGGGAAACGACGATGCGCGACCTCGACTTCGTCAACCGCGCGCTGGAGGTCGACATCGCCGGCTTCCGCCGCCACCGCGGCGACTGGGTCGGCGCCGTGATCACGCCGTGGTTCGTGAACCTCTGCGTGCTGCCCGGCGGCGGCGAATTGTGGCAGGACCTCGGTGCCGGCGAGCGGGTGAAGCTGCCGTTCCCGGTCGGCGAACTCGAATTCATCGCCGACTACGACCTCGGCGCCGAAATCCCGGCCGCGCTCCACTGCCCGCTGCTGGCGCCGGTGACCGCGCTCCAGTCGCAGGACGTGGCGCTGCGGATGGCGATGGATGCGCTGGAGACGCTGTTTACGCCGGCGGCCGCGTCGGTTGAAGCGCCGCCATCGGCCATGCCTGCGGCATCCTCCGACGTTCTGCCGCCAGCCCCATCCCCCGACCCTTCGGTGCCGCCGCGCCGCGCCTTCCTGCGCCGGCTCGCGGGCCAGCGCGGCTGACCGCACCGTTCGGCAGCTTGCCGCCGGTCGATTGTGGCGTTGCCCGTAGGGAGGCTGCCTTTTCCGCCTCTTTGCCACCTTGAATGTGGACAGTTGATACCGGTTCCCGCCGGCGGGGTGTGCAATTCCCGGTAGTGGGCGATTGGTTACTTCAAGATGGCGAACAAGTTGTTGAAATCATCGGTCCAGGGTTTCAGCCCCGGAATGGGCTGAATTGGTTTCGCTCGGTGTTGAATTCCGCCCTTGGCAAGAACCGCAGGATCTTTGGCGACCAATACCCAGTCGGTATTCCTCAACAGCGGACTGTCGTTTTCATCCCGTATATGGGCAACATGCAAACCGTGTGCCCTGGCAATGGACTCCACCGCTGGCGGCAGGTTCAAGAATCGGTTGGTGACGTGGAAGGCAATCATGCCGTCCTGCCTCATGTGGCGCAGGTAAACGCCCATCGATTCGATGGTGAGAAGATGGACAGGCACCGAATCGCCAGAGAAAGCATCTACCGCAAGCACATCGAACATTTGCGGACTTTCCCTTTCCATCGACAGCCTTGCATCGCCGAGTACCGTGTCGACTGCCGCCTTGCTATCGGACAGGAAGGTGAATTCTGACCGGGCGAATTCGATCACGTCAGGGTTGATCTCATACATTCGGTAGCTATCGCCTTCCTGCCCATACACCGCAAGCGTTCCGGCTCCCAAGCCGATCATTCCGACTTTCTGCCCTGGCCGTCGGGTGGCATTGATCGCCATGCCAACCCCGGATGTGCGCCCGTAATAGGCGGTCGGTTCTCTTCGGCGTTCCTCCGAAAGATATTGTTGGCCATGCTTGATCGAGCCGTGATACAGCTCGCGAACCGTGTCGTTCAGTTCGTCATCCCGTGAATCGACCGTATAGAGCGTCCCGTAAAAGTTGCGCTGCAGGCGGCGAGCAGAGGAAAGATCATCCTTCGCCTGCTCATACAGGAAGAAAGCACACCACAAGGATAGAAATACCGCCAATGGCATAACGAAAGGATTTCGACGAAACATCACCACTGCCAATATCGCGGTGATGGTAAAGCCGAGTCCAAGTTCATAGTAGGCGGGGAATACCTTGGGAGCGACAAGCCCGACGAGAGTGCCACCCAATGCGCCGCCCACGGAAAGCATCAGGTAATAGCGCGTCAAGTAACGGATGTTCGGGCGCAGGCGTGCCAGTTCGCCATGTAGAAACATGCAAAGGACGAACAGGCAGGCTGCGTAAAGCGGAATGGCGACCTTGACGTTGATGCCGATATCGCTGTCCTGCAAGCCATAGGCACTCACCCCTAGCAATATTCCGCCGGTTGGAACGAAAATTTTCCGGCGGTACCAGTAGTCACTCTCGAAACAAAGCGCAAATGTCAGCAGGTAGAGCGTCAGGGGGAGAATCCAGAGAAAAGGGATGGCTGCGACATTCTGCGTAATGTGGTTGGTAATGGCCACGAGCAACCATGAAGCCATGGCTGCAGGAGCCAGCCACAACAGGTAATCCCGCCAAACCGGTTCCCAATCACCTTCCGGTATATGGCATTGCTGGTGCGTCGATTTTGGCAGGGCATGGGCGTGCCTCACGAAATAGCTACCCGAGGCGATACAGAGCACGACGAAGGCAGCATAGAGCGTCGACCATCCGTACGCCTGCTGCTGCAAGGAGGCTTGTGTTTCTATCAAGAAGGGATAGCTGATCAGGGCCACCAGTGATGCCACGTTCGATAATGAAAAAAGGCGGTAAACGTGGCTTCCGATGTCCACACGTGCCACCCAGGACTGGACCAGGGGGCCCGTGGTCGAGAGAAGGAAATAGGGCAGACCGATTGTGGCGATCAATAGTCCGATAATCAGCAACGTTGGCTCTTCCGTCCCTGTCGGCTTCCAGCTGGGGCTCGCAATGATGGGCACAAACAGCAAACTGGCAACGAGCAGGGCGGCGTGAAGGGCGAGTTGCAATCGCGGTGTAAGGCGGTTGGCCAGAGCATCGGAATATGCGTAGCCGGCAAGGAGCGTCATCTGGAAAAACACCATACAGATCGCCCAAACGGCAGCCGTTCCCCCAAACCAGGGAAGGATCTGCTTGGCAACCAGGGGCTGCACCAAAAACAACGAGAAGGCGCTAGCGAAGATAGTGCCTGCAAATAACCACTGGGAACTAGTCTGATGCATGCAAATCCTTGCTCGTCTTCCGCATGAACGATCGAGGTTCCCTCGGTTTTTCGTCTTCGTCTGCCAAAGGCATGAATTTCATGCTACCAGTTTTTCCTGATGCCGCTCGCTGATCCAGCTCTCCTGGAACCGAACCGGCGCTCTATAGCCGAGTGTCGAATGCTGCCGCTTCCGGTTGTAGAAGACCGCGATGTACTCGGAGCTGGCATAAGGCACCTTCCCGCCCCCCAGCTGTCGTAGCTTCTCCAGAAACAAAAAAACCGGAGCAGCCATGGCCAGACAGATCTTCGTCAACCTGCCGGTCCGCGACCTCGGCCGCGCGGTCGATTTCTTCACGCATCTCGGCTTCGGGTTCGATCCGCAATACACCGACGAGAACGCGACCTGCATGGTCGTCGCCGACGACATCTTCGTCATGCTGCTGGTCGAACCTTTCTTCCAGACCTTCACGCCGAAGGCGCTGTGCGACGCGCGGCGGGCGACCGAGGTGCTGGTCTGCCTCTCCTGCGCGAGCCGCGCCGAGGTCGATGCGCTGGTGGCCAAGGCGCTGGCTGCCGGCGGCCGGGCGCCGCAGTCGGCGAAGGACCTCGGCTTCATGTACGGGCACGGTTTCGAGGATCTCGACGGGCATCTCTGGGAACTGGTCTACATGGCGCCGGAGGCCGCCTAGGCACCGCGTTTCGAGCGTCTGCGGCTTGCCGTTCCTGCGCCTGGGTTTTCTCGCACTACCCCTGATTCAGCTGGGACTGGCGCCAGGACATCGCACGGTTCTTGCCGCTGCGCTTGGCGGCGTACATCGCCGCGTCGGCGTAGTGGAGCAGCTCGAGCGGGTCGCGGGCGTCGCTGGGGGCGAGCGCATAGCCGATGCTGGCGCTGACCGCACTGCCCGAGGCTTGCGCGGCGCCTTCGACCGAGGCGCACAGGTGTTCGGCCAGGGCCTGTGCGCCGGCCTGTCCCTTCACTCGCGCGAGGACGAGGAATTCGTCGCCGCCGAAGCGGCCGACCGCATCTTCGGTGCGCACCGCGCCGCGCAGTGCCGTGGCGATTTCGGCAAGCAGCCGGTCGCCGGCGCGATGCCCCTTTTCGTCGTTGACCGACTTGAAGCCGTCGAGGTCGATGAAGAACAGCGCGAATTCCTGGTTCGGATCGGCGATCGAGCATTCGATGAACGACATCATCGTGTGCCGGCTCAGCGCGTCGGTGAGGGCGTCCCGCTCGGCGCTGCGACGCAGCTGTTCCTGCGTGGTGGTCAGCTCGTGCACGTCGGTGGTGACGGTGTAGACGCCGATGACCTTTCCTTCGTCGTCGAAATCGGGGAAGTAGCTCGTGCGCATCCAGCGCGGGCCGTCGACGACGCCATGGACCAGCCGCGAGAACTCGGCCGGCTGGCCGGCCAGCGCGCGTTCGTAGTACGGCTGCTGCTCGCGCCAGCTCACCTCGCCGCGCACTTCGCTGACGTGGCGCCCGAGCGCGTCGCCGGCGGCGATGTCGACCAGCCGGCACCACGCCTTGTTCACGAAGCGCAGCCGGCAGCCGGTATCGAGGTAGACGAGCGGCAGCGGGATGTTGTCGGTGAAGCGGTCGAGCCGCTTGCGGGCGGCGACCAGCGCGTTGCGCTCGACGATGTCCTCGTGGATGTCGGTGGCGATGGTGAACACGGAGGCCACCCGGCCGTCCGGGGCGACATCGGGGAAGACCTGGATGCGCGCCCAGCGTTGCGGGTGCGGCGGGTGCGTCAGCAGCCGTTCGTAGCCGGAGATTTCGCCGCCGAAGGCGCGTTCGAAGGCCGGACGGGCGACTGCCCAGGCGTCATCGCCATAGAGTTCGGCGAGCGTGCGGCCGAGCAGTTCCTCCTGGCTGCGTCCCGCCCAGGCCAGATAGGGCGTGTTGCAGAAGACGAGCCGCGCTTGCGCGTCCCAGCGGCCGATCGGCAGCGCGACGACGTTCGCGAGCCGTTCGAAGTGCAGCGTCTGTGGGGTGGGCGATGCGTTCATGCGCGGCGTGATTCCTTCGGCGGAGCCGTTTTTTTTTATGCTTGATGGCTTCAGTATCGGCATCCGCCGGCCGCAGCGTCAAGCTGCCGCGTGCGCCGTCCGGTTGCCGGGCGGCCTACTGCGGCAGCGACGGGGAGCCGCGGCGCGTCGCCGGGACCGGGTTCGTTTTCCGCGCTTTCTGGCGGAGAATGCAAAAAAACCTCGCCCTGGGAGAACACGATGGATGCCGGAATTGCGCCTGACCTCGCCGCGCTGCACGATGCCCGTGCGCGCATCGCCGACGCCGTGCTGCAGACGCCGCTGTGGGCCAACGATCCGCTGTCGCGCGAGTTCGGCGCGCCGATCCACATCAAGCTGGAGAACCTGCAGCGCACCGGCTCGTTCAAGCTGCGCGGCGCCAGCCACAAGATCGGCTGCCTGCTGCGCAGCGGGCAGGCGGCGAACGGCGTGATCGCGGTGTCCGCCGGCAACCACGCGCAGGGGGTGGCGCGCGCGGCGATGGTCGCCGGGCTGCCGGCGACGGTGGTGATGCCGGCGAACGCGCCGCTGACCAAGATCGAGTCGTGCAAGAGCCTGGGTGCCGAGGTCGTGCTCTTCGGCAGCAATCTCGAGGAGGCGCGCGTCGAGACCGACCGGCTGGCGCGCGAGCGCGGGCTCGCGTTCATCCATCCCTACGACGACTGGGAGATCGTCGCCGGCCAAGCCGGCGTCGGCCTGGAGATCCTGGAGGCGCTGCCGTCGGCCGCGCAGATCGTCGTCCCGCTCGGCGGCGGCGGGCTGATTTCCGGCATCGCGCTGGCGGCCAAGCTGCAGCGGCCGGACATCCGCGTCGTCGGCGTCCAGGCCGATGCGGTCGCGCCGTGGCGCCACTTCCTCGCCGACGGCGGCATCGACGCGATCCCCCCGGACGCGCACACCATCGCCGACGGCATCAAGGTCAAGCTGCCGGGGCTGCTGACGCGGCAGGTGGTGGCGCGCCACGTCGATGCGATCGTCACCGTCGACGACAATGCCATCGCCGAGGCGATGGTGACGCTGCTCGAACGCACGCGGACGATCGGCGAGGGCGCCGGCGTGGTCGGCCTGGCGGCGCTGATGCGCGGGCTGATCCCGCTGCCGCCGGAGGCGCCGACGGTGATCGTGATCAGCGGCGGCAACGCCGATATGACGCTGGTCGGCCGCTCGATCGACTACGGGCTGGCCTCCAGCGGCCGCCTGATGAGCGTCGCCGTGCTGACGCCGGACAGTCCGGGCCGGCTGGCCACGCTGCTCGGGCTGGTCGCCGAACACGGCATGAACGTGCGCCACGTCGAGCACCGGCGCGGCGAGCTGCACGTGCCGGTGGGGATGACCGAGATCATCCTGCAGATCGAGACGCGCGACTTCACGCACCAGCGCGAGCTGCTCGAACACTTCGCGCGCCAGGGCCTGGCCGCGCGCAACCTGCTCGCGCCCTGAGCGATGTGCCCCGCACATTGCGAGGAAGTACTCTCGGGGTGCGCCCTGAGCGATGTGCCTCGCGCATCGCGAGGAAGTGCTCTTGGGGTACGCCCTGAGCGATGTGCCTCGCGCATCGCGAGGAAGTACTCTCGGGGTGCGCCCTGAGCGATGTGCCCCGCACATTGCGAGGAAGTACTCTTGGGGTACGCCCTGACAGGCGGCGCCGGCCTCCGTTATCATTTGCGCCTTTCCGCCGACGGCACGCACGATGAGCAAGGCTTTTACCCGCGAAACCGACCACGACGACGAGGACGAGGTCCCGGCCGGCCTGCAGCTGCCGCAGGGGGCGAAGAACTACATCTCGCCCGGCGGGCACGCGCGGCTCAAGGCCGAACTCGACCACCTGCTGCGCGTCGAGCGCCCGCACGTGGTCGAGGTCGTCGCCTGGGCGGCGTCGAACGGCGACCGCTCGGAGAACGGCGACTACATCTACGGCAAGCGCCGGCTGCGCGAGATCGACCGCCGCATCCGCTTCCTGACCAAGCGGCTGGACATTGCCGAGGTGGTCGACCCGCTGCGCCAGCCGAACCGCGACCAGGTCTTCTTCGGTGCCACCGTCACCATCTGCGACGAGGACGGCGCCGAGAACACCTACACCATCGTCGGCGTCGACGAGACCGACCTCGGCCGCGGCCACATCAGCTGGGTGTCGCCGTTGGCGCGCGCGCTGATCAAGGCCAAGGAGGGCGACTCGGTGCGCTTCCAGAGCCCGGCCGGCATCCGCGAGATCGACATCGTCGCCGTCGAGTACAAGGCCATCGACGCCGGCTGAGCGCTTCGCCGGCGCGGTGTTTACACCTTTTTTACACGGCCTGTAGGACACTCCGCGGATTCCGTCTCCGAAGAGTTGGCACGTGTCCTACCGTCGTACCTGGGTCGCTTATGCAATCGCGCCGGCTCTCTGCGCGCTGACCACGCTCGTCGCCTTCCCGCTGCGCGGCCAGCTGGACAAGGCGAACATCGTGATGATCTACCTGCTCGCGGTGTTCGTCGTCGCCGTCCGCCTCGGCCGCGGGCCGGCGGTGCTGACCGCGCTGCTCAGCGTCGCCCTCTTCGATTTCTTCTTCGTCCCGCCCTACATTTCGTTCACCGTCGCCGATGCGCAGTACCTGGTCACCTTTGGCGTGATGCTGGCGGTCGGGCTGATCACGTCGCACCTGGCGGCGCAGCTCGGCGAGCGTAGCGAGGCGGCGGAAGCGAGCGCGCAGGAAACGCGCGTGCTTTACGATCTGGCGCGTGATCTCGGCGCGACGCTGAGCTATGCGCAGGTTGCGGAAGTGCTCGATCGTTTCCTCGCCAACCTCGGCATGCACGGCGGCCTGCTCGTCTCCGAATCGCTGGCGGCGCCGGATGCGTTGCGCCACCATGGCGGCTATCTTCCGGACGAGTATGAGACCGCGCAGGCACGGGCGGCCTACCGGGAGAACGCGGCGGTCGAATCGGTGGCGCTCGGCGCCAGCGAGCCGTCGGCGCTATTCCTGCCGTTCGCCGGCACCACACGCGTGCGCGGCGTCCTCGTTGCAACGGCACCGGCTTCGCCCGCCCGGCTGCGGGCGAAGCGCCCGCTGCTCGGCGCGGTCGCCTCGCTGGTCGGCATCGCCATCGAACGCATCCATTTCGCCGACATCGCGCAGCAGAGCGAACTCGATGCGCAGACCGAGAAGCTGCGCTCGTCGATCCTGTCGTCGATCTCGCACGACCTGCGCACGCCGCTGACGACGCTGGTCGGCCTCGCCGACTCGGTCGCGGATACCCGCACCGGCCTTCCCGCGGAGGTCCGCGAGACCGCCGAGATCATCCGCGGGCAGGCCTATTCGATGCATCGCATGGTCTCCAACCTGCTCGAAATGGCCCGACTGCAGTCCGGGCGGGTGGTGCTCAACCGCCAGTGGCAGCCGCTCGACGAGGTCATCGGGTCGAGCACGCGCCTGCTCGGCGAACTGCTCGCCCGCCGCCGCCTGCTGATCGACCTGCCGGCCGACTTGCCGCTGGTCAGCTTCGACGCGGTGCTGATCGAGCGCGTCTTCTGCAACCTGCTGGAGAATGCCGCCAAGTATTCGGACGACGGCGCCGTCATCGAGATCGCCGCGGCGGTCGACGACGGCCGTCTGGAAGTGGGCGTGTGCAACGAGGGCAGCGGCTTCCCCGCCGGCCGGATGGAGCAGCTGTTCGAGCTGTTCGTGCGTGGCGAGCAGGAAGCGGCGGTGCCCGGCACCGGCATCGGGCTGGCGCTCTGCCGCGCCATCGTCGGCGCGCACGGCGGCAGCATCGTCGCCGAGAATCGCCAGGGCAAGGCCTGCGTCCGCTTCACGCTGCCGCAGGAGACGCCGCCGGCGGTCGATGGGGAGTGGTCGTGAAGGAGGGGGCGGTGCGCGTCGTCGTGGTTGAGGACGAGCCGCAGATCCGCCGCTTCGTCTGCGACGCGGTGCGCAAGGAGGGCGGCGTTCCGGTCGAGGCCGGCAGCGGCCGGGCCGGACTGGACGCCGTCGCCGGCGGCGGGGCGACGCTGGTGATCCTCGACCTCGGTCTGCCGGACATGAACGGCGTCGACTTCATCCGCGAGCTGCGCCGCTGGTCGTCGCTGCCGATCCTGATCCTCTCGGCGCGCTCGGCCGAGCAGGACAAGATCGAGGCGCTCGATGCCGGCGCCGACGACTACCTGACCAAGCCCTTCGGCATCGGCGAGCTGCTCGCGCGCATGCGCGTGTTGCTGCGTCGCCTCGCGCAGAGTAGCGAATCGACGCCGGTGCACCGTTTCGGTGGCATCGAGGTCGACCTCGCCCGCCACCTGGTGCGCCGCGACGGAGCCGAAGTGCACTTGACGCAGATCGAGTTCCGCCTGCTGGCGACGCTGCTCGCCAACGCTGGCAAGGTGATGACCAATCGCGTATTGATGCGCGAGGTGTGGGGCGGCGGCCACGCCGAGCAGGAGCACTACGTGCGCATCTACGTCCGCCGCCTGCGGCAGAAGCTGGAGGACGATCCGACCCGGCCCCGCTACCTGCTCACCGAAACCGGCGTCGGTTACCGCTTCCAGCCCTGAATCCGGAGATCCCAGCCAGCATGCGTATCCTGATCCTCGGTGCCGGTCAGGTCGGCACCAGCCTCGCCGAGGCGCTCGCTTCCGAAGCCAACGACATCACCGTCGTCGACCAGGATGCGCAGGCGCTGGCGCTCCTCGCCGAGCGCCTGGATATCCGCACCGTCGCCGGTAACGCCTCGCATCCGTCGGTGCTGCGCGAGGCGGGCATCGACGACGCCGACCTGCTGGTCGCCGTCACCCAGTCCGACCAGACCAACCTCGTCGCCTGCAAGATCGCCCGCAGCCTGTTCCGGGTGCCGACGCGGATCGCGCGCCTCCGCAGCGCCGACTACCTCGATCCGGCCATCCTCGCCAACGACAACTTCGCTGTCGACCACGCGATCTGCCCGGAGCAGGAGGTCACCGACTACATCGCGAAGATGATCGAGTTTCCCGAGGCGCTGCAGGTGGTCGAGTTCGCCGGCGGGCGCGTGGTGCTGGTCGGCCTGCGCGCCGGCGCCGACGGCCTGCTCGCCGGCAAGCCGATCCGCACGCTGCGCGAGCATCTGCCCGCCGGCGTCGATGCACGCATCGCCGCGATCTTCCGCAACCACCGGCAGATCGAGCCGGATGGCAATACCGTCGTCGCTCCCGGCGACGAGGTTTTCCTGCTTGCGGCCAGCGGGCAGATCCGTCGCGTGCTGCTCGAACTGCGCAAGGCGCCGGCGCCGGCGCGGCGCGTGCTGATCGCCGGCGGCGGCAACATCGGTGCGCGCGTCGCCGAGCGCCTGGAGCGTGACTACTCGGTCAAGCTCATCGAGCGCAATCGGGGGCGGGCGGCGGCGATCGCGATGCAGCTCTCGCGCACACTGGTACTCTCCGGCGACGCCACCGACGAGAACCTGCTGACGCAGGAGAACATCGACGAAACCGACGTATTCCTCGCGCTGACCAACGACGACGAAGACAACATCATGGCCGCGTCGCTGGCCAAGCGGCTCGGCTGCCGGCGCGTGCTGGCGCTGATCAACCGACGCGCCTACGCCGACATGGTGCAGGGCGGCCCGATCGACATCGCTTTGTCGCCGGCGCAGGTATCGATCGGCACGCTGCTCACCCACGTCCGTCGCGGCGATGTCGCCCGCGTGCACCGCCTGCGCCGAGGCGCCGCCGAGGCGCTGGAGCTGATCGCGCATGGCGATGCGCAGACCTCGCAGGCTGTCGGCCGGCGCATCGATCAGTTGCCGAAGATCGGCGGCGCACGCATCGCCGCCATCGTCCGCCGCGCCGAGCTGGGGGTGTTGATGCCGCAGGTCGGTGTGCTGCGCGAGGCCTATCCCGAGCGGGTGATCATTCCGCACCACGATACGGTGATCGAGTCCGGCGACCGGGTGATCGTCTTCTGTACGCACAAGCGGCAGGTCAAGGAAGTCGAACGCCTGTTCCAGGTTGCCGCGGGGTTCCTCTGATGCTCTTCCGTCTGCTGCCCGTCCTCCACGTCCTCGGCCTGATGCTGATGTTCTTCAGCGTCACCTACTTGATGCCGATCGCCGCCTCGCTGCTTGCCGACGACGGCACCTGGATCGACTTCGTCGATGCGATGGCGGTGTCGTTCTGCTTCGGTGCGCTGATGACGGTCCTCACCTCGCGCCACAAGCGGGAGCTGAAGCCGCGCGACGGCTTTTTGCTGGTGACGCTGGCCTGGGTGCTGATGGCGGCGATCGCCACCGTGCCGCTGCTGCTGGTGATCGACGGGCTGAGTTTCACCGACGCCTTCTTCGAGACCATGTCCGGGCTGACCACTACCGGCGCCACCGTGCTCACCGGGCTGGAGCGCCTGCCGCCGGCGGTCAATCTCTGGCGTCATGAGCTGAACTGGCTGGGCGGCATGGGCATCATCGTCCTTGCCGTCGCCATCCTGCCGCTGCTCGGCGTCGGCGGCATGCAGCTGTACCGCGCCGAGACGCCGGGGCCGATGAAGGATTCCAAGCTGACGCCGCGCATCGCCGGCACCGCGAAGGCGTTGTGGCTGGTCTATGCCGCGCTGACGCTGGCCTGCATCCTCAGCCTCAAGGCGGCCGGAATGGACTGGCTGGACGCCGTCTGCCACGCCTTCTCGGCGCTGTCGCTGGGCGGCTTCTCGACCTACGACGCGAGCGTCGGCCAGTTCGACTCGCCGCTGATCGAGGCGGTGCTGATCGTCTTCATGGTGCTCGCCGCGCTCAACTTCGCCACCCACTTTCTCGCCTTCCGCGAGCGCTCGCTGGCTGCCTATGCCCGGGATGCCGAGGCGCGCGCGGTGGCCGTGCTGCTCGCCAGCAGCATCCTGATCTGCGCCGTCTACCTCGCCGGGCAGGGTACCTATCCGGACTTCTCGAGCAGCCTGCGCCACGTCGCCTTCAACCTGGTGTCGATCGCCACCGACTGCGGCTATGCCAGCCAGGATTTCGACAAATGGCCGATCTTCGTTCCGATGTGGATGCTTTTCCTGTCCTGCGTCACCGTCAGTTCCGGTTCGACCGGCGGCGGCATCAAGATGGTGCGCGCGCTGATCCTGGCGCAGCAGGCCCAGCTCGAGCTGAAGCGGCTGATCCATCCGAGCCTGGTGACGGTCATCCGCGTCGGCCGGATGGCGATCCCGCCCGGCGTCTCGGGGGCCGTGCTCGGTTTCATCTTCCTCTACGTATTCACGGTGATCGAACTGTCCTTCTTCCTGATGGCCAGCGGACTCGACTACATCTCGGCGTTCACCGCGATCATCGCCTGCATCAACAACATGGGCCCGGGCTTGAACGTCGTCGGGCCGGCGCAGAACTACCAGGCGCTGACCGACTTCCAGACCTGGGTCTGCTCGGCGGCGATGCTGATCGGGCGCCTCGAGGTGCTGTCGGTGTTCGTCCTGTTCACGCCGAGCTTCTGGCGCCGCTGAGGCTGCCGCCGGCAGGGCCTTGAAATCCGCTGCATCGTCCCCATCTTCCGCAGGTCATTGAACCACAACGGAGTTTTTTGCATGGGCGCGACCAAGGAAACCCTCGGCTTCCAGGCCGAGGTGAAGCAGCTGCTGCACTTGATGATCCATTCGCTGTACTCGAACAAGGAAATCTTCCTCCGGGAACTGATCTCGAACGCGTCGGATGCCTGCGACAAGCTGCGCTTCGAGGCGCTCGACAACCCGGGCCTGTTCGAGAGCGATTCCGAGCTGAAGATCCGCGTCGCCTACGACAAGGACGCGCGCACGATCACCATCTCCGACAACGGCATCGGCCTCTCCCGCGAGGAAGCCGTGGCCCACCTCGGCACCATCGCCAAGTCCGGCACGCGCGAATTCTTCTCGTCGCTGACCGGTGACCAGGCCAAGGATGCGCACCTGATCGGCCAGTTCGGCGTCGGTTTCTACTCGTCGTTCATCGTCGCCGACAAGGTCACCGTGATCTCGCGCCGCGCCGGCCAGAACAAGGACCAGGCGATCCGCTGGGAGTCGGCCGGCGAGGGCGACTTCTCGATCGAGATGGTCGAGAAGGAAGGTCGCGGCACCGACGTCATCCTGCACCTGCGCGACGGCGAGGACGAATTCCTCGGCGGCTGGAAGCTGAAGAGCATCCTGAAGAAGTACTCCGACCACATCACGCTGCCGATCCTGATGCAGAAGGAAGAATGGAAGGACGGCGAGCAGGTCAAGACCGACGAGGACGAGACGGTCAACCAGGCGAGCGCGCTGTGGGCGCGGCCGAAGTCGGAAATCAGCGAAGAGCAGTACAAGGAGTTCTACAAGCACGTCGCGCACGACTTCGAGGACCCGCTGGCGTGGACGCACGCCCGCGTCGAGGGCAAGCAGGAATACACGCAGCTCCTCTACATCCCGTCGCGCGCGCCGTTCGACCTCTTCGAGCGCGGCGCCCGCCACGGCGTCAAGCTGTACGTCAAGCGCGTCTTCATCATGGACGACGCCGAGCAGCTGATGCCGCTGTACCTGCGCTTCGTGCGCGGCATCGTCGATTCGGCCGACCTGCCGCTCAACGTCTCGCGCGAGATCCTGCAGCAGAGCAAGGACATCGACACGATCAAGGGCGGCTGCGTGAAGAAGGTGCTCGGCATGATCGAGGACCTGGCCGAGAACGACGCCGAGAAGTTCGCCACCTTCTGGAAGGAATTCGGCCGCGTGCTGAAGGAAGGCGTCGGCGAGGACCACGCCAACAAGGAGCGCATCGCCAAGCTGCTGCGCTTCGCCTCGACGAAGAACGACACGGCGGACGAGACGGTGTCGCTGGCCGACTACGTCAGCCGCATGAAGGACGGCCAGGACAAGATCTACTACGTCACCGCCGAGACCTTCACCGCGGCGAAGAACAGCCCGCACCTCGAAATCTTCCGCAAGAAGGGCATCGAGGTGCTTCTGCTCTCCGAGCGTGTCGACGAATGGGTGGTCGGCAGCCTGACCGAGTTCGACGGCAAGCAGCTGCAGTCGGTGGCCAAGGGCGGCCTCGACCTCGGCACGCTGGAAGACGAAGCCGAGAAGAAGGAGGCCGAGAAGGCCGCCGACGAGTACAAGGAACTGGTCGGGAAGATCAGGGCCGAGCTCGGCGACAAGGTCAAGGACGTGCGCGTCACGCACCGCCTGACCGATTCGCCGTCGTGCATCGTCGCCGACGAGCACGACCTCGGCGGCAACCTGGCGCGCATCCTGAAGGCCGCCGGCCAGAAGATGCCGGGCTCGAAGCCGATCCTCGAGATCAACCCGAACCACCTCGCCGTGCAGCGGCTGAAGTACGAGGAGACGCGCTTCTCCGACTGGGCCAACCTGCTGCTCGAGCAGGCGACGCTGGCCGAGGGCGGCACGCTGGAGGACCCGGCCGGGTTTGTGAAGCGCATCAACGACCTGATGCTGGCGCTGTCGGCCGGCAAGTAAGCCGGAGCGCTCCGCCGCCACGGAAACGCCCCGCCCGCCGCGGGGCGTTTTGTTTGGTGCCGGCGCTTCAGCCCAGCCGGCCGCGGGCGTAGACGATTGCGTCGGCGATCGCCGCCTCCAGCGCCGGCGCCGCCGGGTAGCTCCAGAAGCTGGCGAAGATCGGCAGCGGCGCCAGCGGCAGTTCGCAGTCGAGCACCGCGATGCGGTGCTGCGCGGCGAGCTGCTCGGCGGCGGCGCGCGGCAGCGTCGCCAGGCCGAAGCCGCTCTCGACCAGTTTGACCAGCGCCGAGATCGACGAGATGGTCTGCACGTGCTTGTGGCCGACGCCGGCGTTGCGCAGCGCGTCCATCAGCGCCACGTGCGGCTGCGAGCCGCGCTGGAAGGTGAGGATGTCGTGCGCGACCAGGTCGTCGACCGACAGCGGACCCGCCGGTGCGGCGTCGGCCGGGCCGACGAAGGCCATCTCCATCACCGGCAGCGCCTCGCTGAAGACGCCGTTGCCGGTCGCCGGCATCGCCGAGAACACCAGGTCCAGCCCGCCGCGGCGGATCTGCTCGTTGAGCAGCGGTGTCATTTCGACGGTCAGTTCGAACTCGATCTGCGGGTTGCGCGCCTTCAGGTGCCGCACGACGTCGATCAGGAAGGTGTGCAGCGCGGTCTCGATGCCGCCGATGCGCAGCGACAGCGGCAGCGCCTCGGGCACGCCGAACTCGCGCTTGACGTCGCGCTGCAGCGCGAGGAAGCGCTCGGCGTAGTCGAGGAAGCGGGTGCCGGCGTTGGTCAGCCGGAAGACGCGGTCGCGGCGGTCGAGCAGCGGCGTGCCCACTTCCTCCTCGAGCGCGGTGATCCGGCTGGAGACGGCGGACTGCGTCAGGCACAGCTTTTCGGCGGCGCGCGTGATGCTCTTCATGCGCGCCACCCAGACGAAGGCTTCGACGAAGCGCAGGTTCACGAGGGCTCCTTGGTCGGCGGTTCCAGGTCGGCATTCCTGAGGGCCGGGCGTTCGGCTGCCCGGGCTGGGCGGCCCAGTCTACTAAAGCCGGGACGATTCACCCTAGCCGACGGCACAAGAAAAATCGATGACGGGCCAGAAAAATTTTGCGTTTGTCTCGCGTCGCGCCGCTCACGATACTGCGTACGTAACGCTTTCCGCATCCACTGCCACGAGGAGGATCGATTGAACACTGTCCATCGCGACGCGGGCCCGGCCGAAGCCGCCGCGCGCTACCCCAGCGGCGCCGCCGCGCGCCGCGCGATCCGCAGCGGCGAATGGCGCGGCCACACCAGCGGCCTGGCGCCCGGCTACGTGCAGGGCAACCTGGTGATCCTGCCCGCCGACCTCGCCGGCGACTTCCTGCGCTTCTGCCAGCGCAACCCGAAGCCCTGCCCGCTGCTCGCCGTGTCCGAGCCGGGCGATCCGGCGCTGCCCGAGCTCGGCGCCGGCATCGACATCCGCCGCGACCTGCCGCAGTACCGCGTCTGGCGGAACGGCGAGCTGGTCGCCGAGCCGCACGACGTCGCCGACCTGTGGCGCGACGACCTGGTCAGCTTCGTCATCGGCTGCTCGTTCTCGTTCGAGCAGGGGCTGCTCGAGGCCGGCATCCCGCTGCGCCACGTCGCCGAGGGCAGGAACGTGGCGATGTACCGGACCAGCATCGCGACGCGGCCGGCCGGCCCCTTCGCCGGGCCGATGGTGGTGTCGATGCGGCCGATGACCGCGGCCAACGCGATCCGCGCGGTGCAGGTGACCTCGCGCTTCCCGACCGTGCACGGCGCGCCGGTGCACCTCGGCGACCCGGCGCAGATCGGCATCGCCGACCTGTCGCGTCCCGACTTCGGCGACGCGGTCGCCGTCGCCGCCGACGAGATCCCGGTCTTCTGGGCCTGCGGCGTCACCCCGCAGGCGGTGGTGATGCACGCCAAGCCCGAGTTCTGCATCACCCACGCGCCGGGCGCGATGCTCGTCACCGACCTGCTCAACCACCACCTGGCCAGCAACTGAAACCCCCGTAGTCAGACCCCATCGCCACACCCACGAGGAGACCCCATGAAAAACATTACCCGAAACATCGCCCGCATCGCCGTCGCCGGCTGCCTGTCGCTCGCCGTCGTCGGCGGCGCGCTGGCGCAGGAACTGCCGAAGACCCACCTGCGCATCGTCGGCTCGCTCTCCAACCTTGGCCCGTACAAGGATTTCGAGGTGCCCTTCTGGACCAAGCGCATCCCCGAGCAGTCGAAGGGGGCGGTCACCGCCGAGATCCGCGGCTTCGACCAGATGGGGATGAAGGGGCCCGAGGTGCTGCGCCTCCTCGGCCAGGGCGTGATGGAGTTCGCCGGCGTGCCGATGTACTACCTCGCCGCCGACGATCCGGCGATCGAGATGATCGACATCGCCGGCCTCTTGCCCGACGCCGAGACCGCGCGCAAGGTGACGCAGGCGACGCGGCCGTACTACGAGAAGCTCTTGCGCGAGAAGTTCAAGGTCGAGCTGATCGGCATCGGCGCCTTCCCGGCGCAGGTGCTGTACTGCAACGGCGAGATCAAGGGGCTGGCCGACATCAAGGGCAAGAAGGTGCGCGTCGGCGGCCGCTCGCAGTCCGAGCTGGTCGCTGCGCTCGGCGGCACGCCGGTGACGATGGCCTTCGGCGAAGTGGTGCCGGCGCTGCAGAACAAGACCGTCGACTGCGGCATCACCGGCTCGATGTCGGGCAACCTCGCCAAGTGGCACGAGGTCACCACGCACCTCTTGGCGCTGCCGCTCGGCTGGGCGCAGATCGCCTACGCGGTCAATGCGAAGACGTGGAACGGCATGGATCCGAAGCTGCGCGACTTCCTCGACAAGGAGATGCTGTCGCTGGAGGGCGCGCTGTGGGCCTCGGCCGCGTCGGTCACCGAGATGGGCTACCTGTGCAACGCCGGCAAGGCGGAATGCCGCGGCGGCACGCCCGGCAAGCTGGTCATCGTGCAGCCGTCGAAGGCCGACCACGAGCTGCTGCGCAAGGTCGAGGCCGAGGCGATGCTGCCGAAGTGGGCGGCGCGCTGCAACGACGCCTGCGTCGGCGAGTACAACGCCACCGTGAGCAAGGTCGTCGGCCTCGCCGCGCGCAAGTAATCCGCTTTTCCTCCGACCCTCGTCCTCGTCGCACCGGCGCCGTCGCTGTCCCGTCGCCGGGGGCGGCGAGGGGGAGGGGCTTTTCCCCGGAATCCGCAAGGCAAGAGGCTTCAACATGCTCACTCAATCCCTGGTCCAGGCGAGCACGACGCTCGCCCGCTGGTCGGTCCGCGGCGGCGGCGGCCTGATGTTCGTCGGCGCCATGGTGGTCGCCGTAGACGTCGTGTTGCGCAAGCTGTTCAGCGTGACCTTCGGCGGCGCCGACGAACTCGCCGGCTACGCGATGGCGATCGCCACCACCTGGTCCTTCTCCTACGTGCTGCTGATGCGCGGCAACGTGCGCGTCGATGCGCTCTACATCCACCTGCCGAGCAAGCTCGGCATCGCCCTCGACCTGGTCGCGGTGCTCGGCCTCGGCGTCTTCGCCGCGCTGCTGGCGCGCTACGGCTACGAGGTCTTCGCCACCTCGTGGGAGCTCGGCTCGCGCTCGAACTCGGAACTGAAGGTGCCGCTGTGGGTGCCGCAGGGGCTGTGGCTGCTGGGCCTCGGCCAGCTGGTGCTGACCGCGGCGGTGCTCTTCGTGCGCGCGCTGACGCTGCTGCTGCAGCGGAACGCCGCCGAGTTCAAGCGCCTGCTCGGCGCCAAGACGATCGAGGAAGAGGCCGGCGCCGAAGCCTCCTACGTCAAGGAGCACGAGGGCGAGTTCCTTGCCGCCCACGTCGTGCCCGGCGCTGCCTCGCCGGCCGCCGACAACCACACCGCGAACAAGGGAGCCTGAGATGATCGCGACCGCACTCCTCATGCTGCTGGCGCTGATGGCGCTGGCCATCCCGGTCGGCGCCGCGCTCGGCCTGCTCGGTGTCGCCCTCGACTGGAAATACGCCTTCCTGCCGCTGACCCGCGCGCTCGGCGAGGTGGCGTGGAACGCCAACAACGAGTTCCTGCTCGTCTGCCTGCCGTTCTTCATCATGCTCGGCGAGATCCTGCTGCGCTCGGGCATCGCCGAGAAGATGTACGCCGGCCTGGTGAAGTGGATGTCCTGGCTGCCGGGCGGACTGATGCACGCCAACATCGCCTCCTGCGCGCTGTTCGCGGCGACCTCCGGCTCCAGCGTCGCCACCGCCGCCACCGTCGGCACCGTCGCGCTGCCGCAGGCCAAGCGCTTCGGCTACAACGAGCGGCTGTTCCTCGGCACGCTGGCCGCCGGCGGCACGCTCGGCATCCTGATCCCGCCGTCGCTGAACATGATCATCTACTGCGTGCTGACCAACACCTCGGTGCCCAAGCTCTACCTTGCCGGAATCGTGCCGGGGCTGGTGCTGGTCGGCCTGTTCATGGGCGTCGTCTGGATCGGCTGCCTGGTCTTCCCGCAGTGGGGCGGCGAGAAGACGCCGGTGAGCTGGTCCGAGCGCCTCGCGGTGCTGCCCGACCTGCTGCCGCCCTTGGGCATCTTCCTCGTCGTCGTCGGCTCGATCTACGTCGGCATCGCCACCGCCACCGAGGCCTCGGCCCTGGGCGTCGCCGCCGCGCTCGGGCTCGCCGCGTGGACCAAGCACCTGAGCTGGAAGATGCTCGGCGAGTGCCTGGAAGGGACGATGAAGTCGACCGGCATGGTGATGCTGATCATCGTCGCCGCGATGTTCCTCAACTTCGTGATCAACTCGATCGGGCTGACCGACGCGATGACGCAGGCGATGCAGGGGCTCAACCTGTCGCCGGCGATGATGCTGCTGGTCGTCGTCGTCTTCTACCTGGTCCTCGGCTGCTTCATGGAGACGATGTCGATGATGATCACGACGATCCCGATCGTCGCGCCGGTGATGTTCGCGCTCGGCTTCGACCCGATCTGGTTCGGCGTCGTCATCGTCGTGCTCGTCGAGGCGGCGCTGATCACGCCGCCGGTCGGGCTGAACCTGTTCGTCGTGCAGAACCTACGCAAGGGCGGCACGCTCAACGACGTGATCGCCGGCACCAGCCCCTTCGTCGTCGCGCTGATGGTCCTGCTGCTGCTGCTCGCGCTGTTCCCCGGCCTCGCCATGTGGCTGCCGACGACGGTGGTCGGCGGCCAGTAGCGAGTGCTTGCGATGCTCGCGCTGAAGCTCGTGCTGGTGCCGACCTTCCTGCTGCTCGTCTCGCTCGCGGGGCGGCGCTGGGGGGCGGCGGTCGCCGGCTGGCTGACCGGCCTGCCGCTGGTCACCGGGCCGATCCTGTTCTTCCTCTCGGTCGAGCAGGGCGAGCGCTTCGCCGCGCAGGCCGCCGCCGCCGCGCTGTCGGCGGTGCTCGCCGCGGTCGCCTTCGCGCTGGTCTATGCGCATGCGGCGCAGCGGCGCGGCTGGCTGCCGTCCTTGCTGCTGGCGCTGCCGGCGTGGGCGGCGGTCGCCGCGTCGCTGTCGCTGCTGCCGGCGTTGCCGCTGCTCGCGCTGGGCATCGCGCTGCCGACGCTGGCGCTGGCGCCGCGCGCCTTTCCGGCGCTGTCGGCGGCCGCCGGGCGGCGGGCGACGGGGGCGGCCGAGCTGGCCGGCCGCATGCTCGCCGGCGCCGTGCTGGTGCTGGCGGTGACGGTCGCCGCCGACGCCCTCGGCGAAACCTGGAGCGGCCTGTTCGCGATGTTCCCGGTGCTCGGCACGGTGCTCGCCGTGTCTACCCACCGCAGCCTCGGCGCCGCCGACGTCGCGGCGCTGCTGCGCGCGCTGCCGACCGGCTTCTACGCGATGGTCGCCTTCTGCTTCGTGCTGGCGCTCGCACTGCCGGCGATCGGCCGCACCGGCGCCTTCGCGCTCGCCGTCGCTGCCTGCCTGGCGGCGCAGGCGGCGACCTGGCGCCGGCGATGAGCGCGTTTTCGTCGGCCGTCCAGCCGTTACAACAAGTGAGCAAGATGACTGCGCAAACCCTGCATCCCCGGCCCCGCCTGCTGCCGCTCGGCGACTCGGCGTGGACCGTCGAGTTCGGCGACGACATCGCGCCGGAAATCCACGCCCGCGTCCTCGGCTTCGCCGCCGCGCTTGCCGCCGCGCAGCAGGACGGCACGCTGGCGCGCGAGCTCGAGTGCGTGCCGGCCTTCCGTTCGCTGACCGTGCATTTCGACCCGGCGCGGGTGGACCACGCGGCGCTCGCCGAGCGCCTGCTGGCGATCGCCGGCGACAGCGGCAGCCTGCAGGCGAGCGGCGCCGCCTGGCGTATCCCGGTCTGCTTCGACGCCGAATTCGCGCCCGACCTGGCGGCCGTTGCCGAGAGCAAGGGGCTGACGCCGGACGCGGTGGTCCGGCTGATGACCGAAACCGAATTCACCGTCTACATGCTCGGCTTCCTGCCCGGCTTCCCCTACCTCGGCGGCCTGCCCGCGGCGCTCGACATGCCGCGCCTGGCGACGCCGCGCAAGGTGGTGCCGGCGCGCTCGATCGCCATCGCCGGCCGTACCTGCGCCGCCTATCCGTGGCAGAGCCCGGGCGGCTGGCGGCTGATGGGGCGGACGCCGGTGCACCTGTTCGACCCGGCACGCAGCGCCCGGCCGGCGCTGCTGGCGCCCGGCGACCGGGTGCGCTGGCAGGCGGTCGACCGCGACGCCTACGCCGCGATCGAGGCCCGCTGCGCGCGCGGCGACTTCGATCCGGACGAGCTGCGGGCCAGGGAGGCGGGCGCATGAGCGGGCTGATCGAGGTCGTCGACGCCGGCGTCGCCGTCACCGTGCAGGACGGCGGGCGTCCCGGCTACCGCAGCATCGGCGTGCCGCTGTCCGGCGCGCTCGACCCGTGGCTGCTGGCCGCCGCCAACGCGCTGCTCGGCAACGCGGCGGACGCCGCCGCGCTCGAGGTGCCGCTCGCCGGGCCGACGCTGAAGGCGGTGTCCGGCACCGTGCGCGTCGCGCTCGGCGGCGAGGTCGAGGGCAGGCTGATCTCGGCCAGGGGCAGCGTGCGTCCGGTGCCGGCCTGGCATACGGCGACGCTGTTTCCCGGCGACACGCTGCAGGTCGGCGGCGTCGCCCGCGGCGTCGCCTACGTCGCGGTCGGCGGCGGCGTCGCCGTGCCGGTGCAGCTCGGCAGCCGCGCGACCTACCTGCGCGCCGCGCTCGGCGGCGTGCACGGCCGCGCGCTCGCCCGCGGCGACCGCCTGCCCTGCGCGCGCCTGCACGGCGACCCGTGGCTCGAGTACCGCGCGCGCGAAGCGCCGCCGCGCGCCGACGGCCCGATCCGCGTCATCCTCGGGCCGCAGGACGACCACTTCACGGCGGACGCGCTGGCCAATTTCCTCGGCCGGCCGTACCGCGTCAGCCGCGACATGGACCGCATGGGCATGCGCCTCGACGGGCCGGCGCTCGAGCACAGCGCGCGCGGCGCCGAGATCGTCTCCGATGGCGTCACGCCGGGGGCGATCCAGGTGCCGGCGAGCGGGCTGCCGATCGCGCTGCTCGCCGATTGCCAGACCTCCGGCGGCTATCCGAAGATCGCCACGGTGATCCGCGCCGACCTCGGCCGCCTCGGCCAGCTGCGGCCGGGCGACGAGATCCGCTTCCGCAGCGTCAGCCACGCCGAGGCGGTGCGTGCGCTGCAGGCCGAGGCCGAGGAGCTGGCGCGCTGGGTCGGCGGCATCGAGTCGTTCCGCCCGCCGGGTGTGGTCGACGAGGCGGCGCTCTACGGCGACAACCTGATCAGTGGCATGCTGCGCGGCGACGAGCCGTTCGCCGGGCCGGCCTGAACGACCATCCTGCAAGGGGACCGAAGATGACGAAACGGAAGATCAACCTCAACGCCGACCTCGGCGAAAGCTACGGCGCGTGGACGATGGGCAGCGACGGCGAGATGCTGGCGATCGTCGGCTCGGCCAACCTCGCCTGCGGCTTCCACGGCGGCGACCCGCTGGTGATGCGCAACACGCTGCGGCTGGCGCGCGAGCACCGCGTCAGCGTCGGCGCGCATCCCTCTTACCCGGACCTGCAGGGCTTCGGCCGGCGGCCGATGAAGCTGGCGCCGGACGAGCTGGAGGCGGCGCTGCTCTACCAGATCGCCGCGCTCGACGGCATGAGCCGCTGCGAGGGCTGGCCGCTGACCCACGTCAAGCCGCACGGCGCGCTGAACAACGCCGCCTGCGCCGAGCGCGCGGTCGCCGACACCGTCGCGCGCGCGATCGTCGCCTACGACCGCGACCTGATCCTGCTCGCGCCGGCGCTGTCGCAGCTGGCCGAGGCCGGCCGCGCCGCCGGCCTGCGCGTGGTCGAGGAAGTGTTCGCCGACCGCGCCTACCAGGACGACGGCCAGCTGGTGCCGCGCGGCCGGCCTGGGGCGATGATCCACGGCGCCGAGGAAGCGCTGGCGCACGTCGTGCGCATGCTGGAGGCGGGCGCCCTCGTCGCGCAGAGCGGCAAGCGGCTGCCGACGCCGATCGGCAGCATCTGCGTGCACGGCGACGGCCCCGACGCGGTGGCCACCGCCCGCCACCTGCGCGATGGGCTGACTGCGCTCGGCTACGAACTGGTGGCGATCCCGGCGCTGTAGCCGACCCGCCGCGCCGCCGGCGACGGGCGGCGCCGCGCGGCGGGCGCGAACCATCCGCGGCGGTGGGGGTTCAAAGACAGGAAGGGGTGTTTTCCGGACCTGTCGCCGGCAGGCGACAGTTTGCAGTGCGCGGCGGCGGAGCGGATAGTGCGGTCGACGTCAGGCCACGGCGTGGCCGGCATGTTGTTCACCCCGGAGAATGTATAGTCTTTCGCTGATGCAGATTCCTGTCGACCCGTTCTTTCCGGACCTTCCCATGCCCATCCGCCATTTCCGTATCGCCCTGCTGTCCCTCTCGCTACTTGCCGCCGGCTGCGCGCCGCTGGCGCTGACCGCGGCCGGCGTCGCCGGCGGCGTCACTGCCGGCCACCACCTCGGCGGCATCGCCTACCGTACTTTCACCGAGCCGTTGCCGAAGGTGCGCACGGCGACCCGGAAGGCGATGGAGCGGATGGCGATCAAGCCCGAACGCACCGAGAAGATCGCCAATGGCGAGCGCATCATCGCGCTGGTGCCCGACCGCACGATCGAGATCGAGCTGGAGTCGCTGACGCCGTCGACGACGCGCATGCGCGTCGTCGCCAAGAAGGACGGCGGCGTGCTCGTCGACGCGGCGACCGCCATCGAAGTCATCAACCAGACCGAGAAGTTCATCGGTTCGAGCTAAGCCAACGGAGGAATGACCATGAAACATTCGCTGCTCCCCATCGCCCGCGCCGTTGCCGGCCTGGCGCTGATCGGCGCTGCCGGCCTCGCTGCCGCACAGACGCCGCCGCCCCCGCCGGAGACGACCACCTCGCCGGCGCCGGCGACCGCCGCGACGCCGACCGGCAAGCTGGTGTCCACCTTCTCCGGCTTCGCCGGTTCGGAGGAGAACGCCGCGTCGCTGGTCAACGGCCTGCGCACCGGCTCTGCGATCACGCTGACCGGTTCGTCCACCGGCACCGGCGGCACCACGGTCGGCGAAACGACCACCTTCACCTCGCCGACGAAGCCGATGGGCTACGGCAACATCCGCATCGCGATGTCGCTGGCCGAGGCGCAGCTCGCCAGCCAGGGCATCACCAACCCGACGCCGACGCAGCTGCAGGGGGCGCTGATGGGCACCACCACCGGCACCGGCGCCGACGCGACGACGACGCAGGGCATCCTGCAGATGCGTGCGTCCGGCATGGGCTGGGGGCAGATCGCCAACTCGATGGGCTTCAAGCTGGGGCCGGTGATGAGCGGCAAGCAGACCTTCACCGAGGCGGTCGCGGCCGGCAGCACGACGACGGCGGCTGGCACCACCGCCGCCGGCGCGACCAGCGCGCGCGGCAAGAGCGGCGTCACCACCGCCGGCGGTTCGTCCGCGGGCAAGGGCGGCGTCACCACGGCGGGCGGCTCGTCGGCCGGCAAGGGCGGCGTCGCGACTGCGGGCGGCGGCGGCAATGCCTACGGCCACGGCAAGTCGTCGGTGGTGACCGCGGCCGGTGGCGGTGGCGGCGGTGTTGCCTCCGGCCTCGGCCACGGCAATGCCGGCGGTGCGTCGGCCGGCGTCGTCAGTGCGGGCGGCGGTGCGGCCGGTCAGGGCGGCGGTGGCGGCCAGGGCGGCGGCCACGGCAAGGGCGGCGGCAAGCCCTGATTCGCCGCGCGTTCGCGACCTGAAGAGCCCCGACGCGGTCGGGGCTTTTTCTTTTGGTGCGAGCGCCGTTCTCAGCCGACGGTGTAGCCGCCGTCGACGACGATCTCCTGGCCGTAGATGTTGCGGGCGGCGTCGGAGGCGAGGAAGGCCGAGGTTCCGGCGATGTCCTCCGGCGTGCCGAAGGCGCCGGGCAGCAGGCGGGCGCTGATCTGGCCGGCGACGGCCGCGAGCACGTCCTCGGGCAGGCCGACGGTGCCCCACAGCGGCGTGCCGATCGGCCCGGGGGCGATCGAATTGACGCGGATGCCGCGCGGCGCCAGTTCGGCGGCGAGCGTCTGCGCGACCGACTTCAGTGCCGCCTTGCTGGCGCTATAGACGGCCAGCCCGGGGAAGCCGACCTGGGTCAGGAAGGTGGTGACGAACTGCACCGAGCCGCCCGGGCGGATGTGCGGCAGGAAGCGGCGCACGGTGTCGACGGCGCCGAACAGGTTGACCGAGAACTGCGTGGCGAAGGCCTCCGGCGTGCTGTCGGCGAAGGACACGACGCGGGCGATGCCGGCGTTGGGAACGACGATGTCGACGCCGCCGAAAGCCTGGACCGTCGCCTCGACGAGGCGCTGCAGGTCGTCGCCGCGGGTGACGTCGCCGGCGACGGGGACGACCTGGCCGGGGTGGGCGGCGGCGAGCGCGTCGAGTTCGGCGGCGCGGCGGGCGAAGGCGACGACGCGCGCGCCCTCGGCGACGTAGCGCTCGACGATGGCGCGGCCGATGCCGCTGCTGGCGCCGGTGACGGCGGCGATCTTTCCGTTCAGGGTGTTCTGCATTTTGCGTCCTCGACGATAATGGCGGCTGCCGGCGGTGGCAGTGCGGCGATTCTCCGGGGGGATCGCCGCACTTTCATTGACCGGCGTCAAACTGCATCGCAATGTGATGCAGATAACCAATAACACCGTTTCAGGAGACAGCCATGACAACCGCCTTACCCGCGCTGGCGACAATCGCGCTCGCCGTTGAAGATTCCGTCGCCGAGATCCGCCTCAACCGTCCCGAGCGCTCGAACGCCCTCAACGAAACGATGTGGCAGGAACTGCGCAGCGCGCTGCGCTGGGCCGACGAGACGCCCGCCGTGCGTGCCGTCGTGCTCGCCGGCGCCGGCCGCAACTTCTGCGCCGGCATCGACCTCGCCATGCTCGGCGGCGTCGCGCAGGCGGTCGCGCAGGCCGACCCGGCGCGCAGCCGCGAGCAGCTGCGCCGGCTGATCCTCGACCTGCAGGACTGCCTGACGACGATCGAGCGCTGCCGCAAGCCGGTGCTGGCGGCGATCCACGGCGCCTGCGTCGGCGGCGCGCTCGACCTGGTGACCTGCTGCGACATGCGCTACGCGGCGGCCGATGCAGTGTTCTCGGTGCGCGAGGTCGATGTCGGCATGGTCGCCGACGTCGGCACGCTGCAGCGCCTGCCGCGGCTGATCGCCGACGGCGTCGCGCGCGAGCTGGCCTACACCGGGCGCAACGTCGACGCCGACGAGGCGCTGCGCATCGGCCTGGTCAACCGCGTCTTCGCGACGCCGGAGGAACTCGCCGCCGGCGTCATGCAGATCGCGCAGGCGATCGCCGCCAAGTCGCCGCTGGCGATCCGCGGCAGCAAGGAGATGCTGAACTACGGCCGCGACCACTCCGTCGCCGACGGCCTCAACTACGTCGCCACCTGGAACGCGGCGATGCTGATGTCGGCCGACCTGAACGAGGCGATGACCGCGGCGCAGCAGAAGCGCCCGCCGCGTTTCGCCGACTGACGGCGCGGGAGCGCCAAAAGGAAAGGGCCGCACGCTGCGGCCCTTGTCGCTGGCGGCGCCGGCGGCTACTGGCGCATCTGCCGCTGCATGTCGGCGGCGTTGAACTTCATGCCGCCGGGCATCATCACGTCGCCCGGCTTCTGGCCGGCCTGGCAGGGGCCCAGCCAGCGCGCCGAGATGTTCATCTGCATGCCCTTCATGCCCTGCATCGGCGGGCTGTAGGTGGTCTTCACGGTGCCCTTGTAGTTGCTGCTGAAGTCGCCGGTGAATTCGGCGCGCGTCGTTGCCGTCGTCCCCTCGATGTTGCACACCGACTCCGACACGACCTTGTTGCCCTCGCGCTTGATCTCGTTCTTCGAGCAGCGCTGCTGCGCCTCGCGCATGCCGGTCTGCTCGGTCAGCTTGTCGGTCTTCTCGTCGATGCACTGCTGCATCGTCTGCGTCATCGGCATCGGCTCGCCCATGGCGTTGGTGATCTCCCACAGGCCGGACTTGCGGGCGGGCGCCTCGGCCGCGGCGGCGACGCCGGCGGCGAGGAGGAGGGAACAGAGGGCGAGGGCGGGGCGGCGCATGGCGGGTCTCCTTCCGGGTTCGATCCGGTCAGCATAGCCCCGCCGGCGCGCGCCGCCAAGTCCGCCGGCGGCGCGTACCGCGGCTACAGCCGCCCGAGCTTGCGGTACAGCGTATTGCGGCTGATGCCGAGCTGCCGCGCCGCCGCCGAGACGTTGCCGCCGGCCGCGTCGAGCGCGCGCAGCGCCGCCTGGCGGCCGATCTCGTCGAGGCTGGCGCCGGCGAGCGGCGGCAGCGCGTAGCTGCCGGCGGCGGTGGCGTCGCCGGGGACCGCGACCGGCGCCGCGTGCGTCGCCGCCGGCGCTGCGTCGAACAGTTCCTCCGGCAGGTGGCTCTCGGTGATCAGCGCTTCGTTCTCGTCGAGCAGCGCGATGGCGACGCGGATCACGTTGTTCATCTGGCGGATGTTGCCCGGCCACGCATAGCGTTCGATCGCCGTCATCGCCCGCTCGGAGAAGGCGACCGGCGCGCGCTGGCCGGCTTCGAGGTCGGCCAGCCGCTGCGCCAGCTGGCGGATGTCGCCGCGCTCGCGCAGCGCCGGCAGCGTGATGCAGAGGCCGTTCAGCCGGTAGTAGAGGTCCTCGCGGAAGCTGCCGCGCGCCACTTCCTCGCGCAGCCGGCGGTGCGTCGCGCAGAGCAGCGAGATGTCGACCTGGATCGCCTTGGTGCTGCCGAGCGGCGTGATGCTGCGCTCCTGCAGCACGCGCAAGAGCCGCGCCTGCAGGTGCAGCGGCATGTCGCCGATCTCGTCGAGGAACAGCGTGCCGCCGTGCGCCTGCTGGATCTTGCCCGGCGCGCCTTCCTTGCGCGCGCCGGTGAAGGCGCCGCCCTGGTAGCCGAACAGCTCGGATTCGATCAGGTTCTCCGGGATCGCCGCGCAGTTCAGCGCGACGAACGGGCCGTCGCGGCGCGGGCCGCTGTTGTGGAAGGCCTTGGCGAAGATCTCCTTGCCGGCGCCCGATTCGCCCTGGATCAGGATCGGGATGTCGCGGCCGAGCACCCGGCGCGAACGGTCGATCGCCGCCTGCAGCTGGGCGTCGCCGGTGTTCAGCGTGTCCAGCGTCAGCGCCGGCGTGCGCGCCGCCTCGCGCCGCGACGGTGCGGCGGTCGGCAGGTCGTCGTAGGTGCGGCCGAGCGCGCGCGGCAGCGGCGCCTGCCCGCGCAGGCGCAGGAAGAAGGTGCGGTCGCGGCCGGCCGGCACCTCGCAGATCGCCTGCGGGTCGCGCCGCGCGCGGTCGATGACGCCGGCGAGCGTGGTCTCGAAGACCAGCGAGAAGTCGCGGCGGACCGCGTCGACGCGGCGGATGCCGAGCAGCTGCAGCCCGGCGCGGTTGATCGCCAGCACCTGGCCGTCGGGCGAGACCGCGGCCATGCCCTCGCCGGGGCTGCCGAGGTAGTCGACGCGCGAGTGGAAGCAGACCAGGATGTCGCGCGCATGCTGCGACTCGAACAGCCGCTTCTCGACCAGCTGCGACGACAGGCGCACCAGGCCCAGCGTGTGTCGCTGGTGGTTGCGGTAGTCGCTGGAGATGTCGAGGACGCCGATCAGCCGCCCGTCGGCGCCGAAGATCGGGCTCGCGCAGCAGGTCAGGAAGCCGTTGTGTTCGAGGAAGTGTTCGCTGCCGAGGATCGCCGACGGCGCCTCCTCGGCGATCGTCGTGCCGATCGCGTTGGTGCCGCGCAGGTTCTCGTCCCACGAAGCGCCGGCCATCAGCGCGACGCGGTCGGCGCGGCTGACGAAGTCGGCGTCGCCGACCGATTCGAGGATCAGCCCGTTCTGGTCGGCGAGGATCACCATGCTGCCCGATTCGCGGATCTGCTCGTAGAGCTGTTCCATGATCGGCCGGCTCTGCCGCAGCAGCAGGTGGTTGCGTTCCTGTTCGGTGTGCAGCGTCGCGCGGTCGAGCGACTCGCCGCCGACGTGGCCCTCGGCTTCGCTCAGCCCGAAGCGCCGGCAGCGCTCCCACGAGCGCAGCACCATCGGATCGATCAGCTCGGCCGGGCGGTCGCCGCGGTCGAAGAAAAGCTGGCGCGCCTTGGCCAGCTGGCGGCCGTGCTGCTCGGCCGAAATCAATGCTTGTCCCATCAACGACTCCTCCAGTCCCCGCCGCTCCGACTTTTCTTGTTGTGTTCCATAACGTAGCACCTGCCCATTTTGTAAGCAATGAATTGAACAGTGCCGGGCGAACCAAAGCAACACATGTGCCATAAGTAATAGATGATGAAGGTCGGCGATTCGGCCGGAAAACCCGGTTTTCAATGGTTTCCCGGCGATTGGCACACGCCTTGCTGAACCGGGCTCGACAACGCGGAAGAAACCGCCAACACCAAAGGAGCCAACGTGAAACACCCGAACCGAACCCTTCGTGCCGTCGCCACCGCGCTGATCCTCGGTCTCTGCGCCGGACAGGCCCTCGCGCACGGCGACGTGACGCCGCAGGCGGTGGACACCACCGGCCTGAAGAACCTCGGCGCCGACTGGCTGGCGGCCAATCCCTACCGCAAGAACGACACCGCGAAGCGCATCGGCGATTCGGCGTACAACCAGAACTGCGCGCGCTGCCACGGGCTGGGCGGCATCTCCGGCGGCATCGCGCCCGACCTGCGCTTCCTGCCGGTGCTCGAAGAGGGCGACGAGATCTTCATGCAGCGCATCCGCAAGGGCGCGGTGCGCGACGGCAAGGTGTACATGCCGCCGTTCGAGGGCACGCTGAGCCAGGAGGCGATGTGGGCGATCCGTACCTGGCTGGAGAGCATCCATGAAGACTGATCGCCGTGCCTGCCTGCGCGCGCTGGCTGCGCTGCCGCTGTGGCTGGCGCTGCCGGCTGCCGCCGACGACCTGGAGACGATCCGCAGCCGCGGCCGGCTGCGCATCGCCGTCTATAACGATTTCCCGCCGTACGCGCTGCGCGGCAAGGGCATCGACATCGACCTCGGCCGCGCCATCGCCGAGAAGCTCGGCCTCGCGCCCGAGATCGTCGGCTTCAACGCCGACGAGGACATGAACGACGACCTCCGCAACATGGTCTGGAAGGGTCACTACCTGGGCACGCAGCCGGCCGACGTGATGATGCACGTGCCGGTCGACGAGCACCTCGCGCGCGCCAACGACAAGGTGCGCATCCTCGCCCCGTACCACCGCGAATCGCTGGCGCTGGCGCGCGACCCGTCGCGCATCCCGAATGCGCTATCGGGCTCGGCGGCGGTGGCGCTGGAAATCTTCACGCGCGAGAAGGTCGGCGTCGAGACGACGACGCTGGCCGATGCCTTCCTGCTCGGCGCGCTGAACGGCCGGCTGCACGACAACATCGTGCATTACCGCTCGGTCGCCGAGGCCGCCGCCGGGCTCAAGGCCGGCAAGGTGGCGGCGGTGCTGGCGCCGCAAGGCGAGCTGGAGGCGGCGCTGACCGCCGAGACGCGTTTCGCGATCGACGCCGCGCGCTTCGCCGAGCTGAAGATCGACGGCTGGCCGCTCGGGCTGGCCGTCAAGGCCGAGCAGTCCTCGCTCGCCGAGGCGCTCGCCGCCGCCGTCGCCGAGCTGAAGCAGGACGGCACCGTCGCCGCCATCTTCAAGCGCCACGGCATCACCTACCAACCCGCCTGAGGAGGCCGCCATGCGCCGGTTTCGCCTGCATCGCCTGAGCACGCTGCTGTTTGCCGCCTTCGCTGCGCTTTCCGCCGAGGCGGCCGGGCCGCACGCCTACGTCCCGAACGAGAAGTCGGGCAGCATCAGCATCATCGACACCGCCAGCGACCAGCGCGTCGGCGAGATCTCGACCGGCCGCCGGCCGCGCGGCAACGCCACCGACGGCAAGCTGCTCTACCTCACCGACGCCGAGAGCGGCAGCCTGCTGGTGGTCGATCCGGTCGCGCGGCGCGTCGTCAAGAGCCTGCCGCTCGGCAAGTCGCCGGAAGGCGTCAGCGTCTCCGCCGACGGCAAGCTGCTGGCGGCGGCGGTCGAGGCCGACAACAGCATCGTGCTGATCGACGCCGCCAGCGTGCGCGAGCTGGCGCGGATCAAGGTCGAGGGCGACAACCCCGAGCACGCGGTGTTCTCCCCCGATGGCCGCTGGCTCTACGTCAGCGCCGAGGACGCCGAGCAGGTCGACGTGATCGACGTCGCCGCGCGCCGGCAGGTGGCCAGCATCGCCGTCGGCAAGCGGCCGCGCGGCATCGCCTTCACTCCCGACGGACGTCGCGCCTACGTCGCCTGCGAGATCGCCGGCAAGGTCTATGCGATCGACGTCGCCGGCCGCAAGGTGCTCGCCGCGATCGCCGCCGGCCAGTTCCCGAACGGGCTGGCGATGCATCCCGACGGCCGCCGCGTCTTCGTCTCCAACGGCCGCGACGGCTCGGTGATGGCGATCGACACCGCCAGCAACGCCGTCGTCGCCACCGTCGCCGTCGGCAAGCGCCCGTGGAACATGGCGCTGACGCCGGACGGCGGCAAGCTCTACGTCGCCAATGGCCGCTCCAACAGCGTTTCGGTGGTGGACACCGCGGCGATGAAGAAGCTGGCCGAGGTCGAGGTCGGCGAGCTGCCGTGGGGCGTCAGCATCCGATGAGCGCGGCGCACGGCCTGCGCGGCGACGAACTGCGATCGCCCCCGTGCGCGGGGGCGGAGGAGGGTAGCCCGATGAACGCGACGAATGCCGGGCAACGCTATGCGCCGCCGGCGATCCTGCTGCACTGGCTGCAGGCGGCGCTGCTGCTGTGGCTGTTCTGGCTCGGCTGGAGCATGGTCGAGCTGCCCAAGGGGGCCGAGCGCAGCGCCGCCTATGCGCTGCACAAGTCGCTCGGCATCGTCGCCCTCGGCCTGGTGCTGCTGCGCCTGGTCGTCCGCCGCCTGGCGCCGCCGCCGGCGCCGCTGGCCGCCGGGCGCGAGGCGATGCTGGCGCAGGCCGCACACCGCCTGCTCTACGTGCTGCTGCTGGTGCTGCCGCTGGCCGGCTATGCGGCGTCGGCGTTCACGCCGTACGCGATGAAGTTCTTCGGCCTCGAACTGCCGCGCCTCGGCGCCCCGGACGAGGCGCTGAACGCGTTGTTCAAGCGCGTGCATTGGGTCGCCGGCTGGGCGGTGCTGGCGCTGGTCGCACTGCACGTCGCCGCCGCGCTCCGTCACGCGCTGCGCCGCGACGGCACGCTGGCGCGCATGCTGCCCGGTCGACTGTCCAGAAATTGAGCAACTGCTCCGGAATGGAGCAGTCGGCGCTCAGCACGTCAGCGCAGCTTCTTCCTTCGGCTGGGTCTGCGGCAGCGTGATGCGGAAGGTGGTGCCGCGGCCGACCGCGCTGTCGACGTCGAGGCGGCCGCGGTGCTTCCTGATCGTCGCGTAGGAAAGCGAGAGGCCGAGTCCGGTGCCCTGGCCGACCGGCTTGGTCGTGAAGAAGGGGTCGAAGATGCGCGAGAGGTTTTCCGGCGGGATGCCGCAGCCGGTGTCGGCGACCTCGACCCATACCGTGTCGCCGTCGCTGCCGGTGCGGATGCGGATCTCGCCGCGCTTCTCGATGGCCTGGCCGGCGTTGACCAGCAGGTTCATGAACACCTGGTTGATCTCGCCGGGCAGGCACTCGACCGCGGGCAGCGCGCCGTACTCCCGGGTCACCTCGGCCTTGTACTTCAGCTCGTGGCTGACGATGTTGAGCGTGCTGTCGAGGCCCGCGTGCAGGTCGGCGAGTTGCCATTCGGTCGAGCCGACATGCGAGAACTGCTTGAGGTCGCGGACGATCTTCTTCACCCGCTCCATGCCTTCCTTCGACTCGGCGATGACCTGCGTCAGGTCGGCGCGGATGAAGTCGTAGTCGATTTCGCGCTTGATCGCGGCGATGCGCGGGCCGTCGTCGCGGGCCTCGCCTGCCGCGTAGGCGTCGAGCAGGCGCGCGAGGTCGGTGAAGTAGGCGTGCATGCTGTCGAGGTTCGAGTTCACGAAGCCGACCGGGTTGTTGATCTCGTGCGCGACGCCGGCCGCCAGCTGGCCGAGCGAGGCCATCTTCTCGGACTGCAGCAGCATGCCCTGGGTCTCGCCGAGGCGGCGGTTGCTCTCGCGCAGCTCGGCGTTGGTCCGGCTCAGTTGTGCAGTGCGCGCCTCGACCAGCTCCTCCAGCCGGTCGCGGTACTCCTGCAGCTCCTGTGTCGTCCGTCGCAGCGCCGCTGCGGAGCGCTCGCGGGCGGCAAGGCCGCGCAGCAGCAGCCAGGCCATCAGCACGAATAGCGCCGACCCGGCGCCGGCAATGCCGAGCAGCAGCTGCCGCTGCGCGCGGACCGGCGCCAGGATTTCGTCCAGCGCGAGCCCGGTGACCAGCGTCAGGCCGTGCTCGGGCAGCCGGTGGTAGCCGTACAGGCGCTCGACGCCGTCGAGTACCGAACTGCGCGAGAAGTTGCCCTGCAGCGGCGCCTCCGGGTTCAGGTACGGCGAGCCGCTGATGACCTGGCCGATCCGGCCCTTCCAGTCCGGCGCCCTTGCCATGACCTCACCGCTGTCGCGGACCATCGTCGTGATGCCCTGCCGACCCAGCGACAGCGTCGAGTAGAAGCGGCTGAAGCGCTCCGGGCTGACCGAGATGACGATGACGCCGTTGAAGGCGCCGGCGCGCAGCAGTGGCCGCGTGAACTGCAGCGACCATTGGCCGGAAACGCGGCCGAGCACCGGCCGGCTGATGAACAGCCGGCTCTCTTTGGCAGCGAAATGGACGCGGATGTGCTCGCGGTCGGCGAGGCTGACGCGCTCCTTCGACGCCATCAGGTTGCTGAAGACGAGCAGGCCGTCCTTGTCGACGATCGCTACCTGGATCGAGATGTCGCCGATGTTCTGCTGGTGCGCGTCGATCTCGGCGACGAATTCGCTGGGTTGCCGTTCCCAGGTGCGCGCGAGCGTGGTCAGGATCTGGTCGATGCGCTGGATCGTCGACCGCGCGTGCTCGGCGAAGGCGTGCGCGGCGCCGCGCGTTTCCGCCCGCGCCGCCTCGATCGCGTCGCGCTCGCCGCGCGCCAGCGCGTACCAGGTGGCGGCCCACAGCACCGCCAGCGAAAGCACCAGAAAGGCAGCGAGCTGCAGTTTCAGCGGTGGCAGTTTCACGATCGGCTCCGACCTCGGCGGGGATTCGCCGGCGCAGCCCCCTTTGACCCTGCCGGCGATGGCCAGCTTAGCAGAAGGGCGTGCCGTGGCGGAAGCGCTGGCCGCCGGGGGGGGCTCAACAACCGCCGGCGATCGCCGCGACCACCAGCAGCGGTTCGTCGCCGGCGACCACCGCCGGCGGCAGCGGCGCCTCGAGCGGCGCGTGCGAGAGGTCCCGGCCGCCGGCGAAGAAGCGGATCAGCGGCCGCCGCCGGTGCGTCGCCGGGTCGCGCAGCGTGCCGGCGAGCGCCGGGTGGCGGGCTTCCAGCGCGTCGATCAGCGCCGCCAGCGTCGGCGGGCCGGCGAGCGCGAGTGCGATTTCCCTTGCTTCGCCGTCGATCCGCGCCAGGACGCGCAGCGGCGTCGGCAGCACGACGCGGATCACGGCAGCGTCTGCGCCTCGACCGAGAGCACCGCCGGCAGGTCGCGGACGATCGCCGTCCAGTGGTCGCCGCCGTCGGCCGACGCATAGACCTGGCCGCCGGTGGTGCCGAAGTAGATGCCGCAGGGGTCGAGCGTGTCCACGGCCATCGCGTCGCGCAGCACGTTCACGTAGCAGTCCCGTTGCGGCAGGCCGTCGGTCAGCGCCTGCCAGTCGTCGCCGCCGCTGCGGCTGCGGTAGACGCGCAGCCGGCCGTCCGGCGGGTAGTGCTCGGAATCGCTCTTGATCGGCACCACGTAGATGGTCTCCGGCTCGTGCGCATGCACGTCGATGACGAAGCCGAAGTCGCTGGGCAGGTTGCCGCTGACCTCGCGCCACGATTCGCCGGCGTCGTCGCTGCGCAACACGTCCCAGTGCTTCTGCATGTACAGCGTCTGCGGCCGGTCGCGGTGCAGCGCGATGCGGTGTACGCAGTGGCCGACCTCGGCGTTCGGGTCGGGAATGTACAGCGAATGCAGGCCGCGGTTGATCGGCTTCCAGGTCGCGCCGGCGTCGTCGCTGCGGAAGGCGCCGGCGGCCGAGATCGCCGCGTAGATTCGCTGCGCGTCGCTCGGGTCGAGCAGGATGGTGTGCAGGCACAGGCCGCCGGCGCCCGGCTGCCAGGCCGGTCCGGAACCGTGGCCGCGCAGGCCGGGCAATTCCCGCCAGCTGCCGCCGCCGTCGTCGCTCCGGAACAGCGCGGCATCCTCGACCCCGGCATAGACCGTGTCCGGGTCGTCGAGCGCCGGTTCGAGGTGCCAGACGCGCTTGAACTCCCACGGTCGCGACGAGCCGTCGTACCACTGGTGCGTGCCGGTGTCGCCGGCGTAGGCGAACTGGTTGCCGACCGCGTTCCAGGTTTTTCCGCCGTCGTCCGAACGCTGGATCGTCTGCCCGAACCAGCTGCTCGTCTGCGATACGTAGATGCGCTTGGGGTCGGCCGGCGAGCCCTTCAGGTGGTAGATCTCCCAGCCGCCGAAGTGCGGACCGCTGACTTCCCAGTGGTCGCGCCGGCCGTCGGCGCGGAGGATGAAGGCGCCCTTGCGCGTGCCGACCAGCAGCCTGATTCCGCTCATCGTCGTCTCCTTCGTTTTCTTCTACGATCGGCCGGATGCGGCCTCGGAACTGGAATGGACTTCCGGGCGGGAAGCGAGTTCCGGCGACCGGAACGGGGAGCGGCAGGGATGGACGTGGCGCGGGCAGGGCGGGCCGGCGCAGCGACGCCGCCGCGTGCGGCGCCCGAGGCGGCGAGCGTGGCTCAGCGCAGCGTCGCGCCGCCGGCCGCCGCGGCGAGCGGCGAGCGGCTCGCCGGCGAGACGAGGTCGGCGACCGCCGGCGGTGCCTCACGCTCCCACAGCAGCGCGAGCACGCTGGCGATGAAGCGCTTGTGCTCGAGCGGCGCGTTGTTGTACCAGTTGCGCAGGTATTCCTCGAGCGTGTTGCGCGCGTCGGCCGGGTTCGGGTTGAGGTAGCCGAGCGCATCCCAGTTCTGCGGATTGGCGCTGAACAGCGGCAGCAGCAGGTTGGCGAGGACTTCGTTCTTCTGCCGCAGATAGGGATTCTCGCGCAGCTCCGCCTCGTTCTCGTGCAGCCAGGCCGACAGCGGTGCGTGCGCCGGCAGCTGGCGATGGCCCTCGGCGATCAGGTGGTCGAAGAAGCGCCGCAACTTGCGCGCCTCGTCCGCCCACTGCGGTTCCGGCGGCGACTGTTCCCAGTTCCTGGCGAGGCTGGTCAGCGTGAACAACGACGCCGTCTCGCACAGCGTTTCCTCGAACCACTGGTTGTGCTTGACCGTCTGCGGGCCGACGTTGTGCTCGTAGTTCGACAGGATGTGGCACAGCTCGTGGGCGAACTCGTAGACGTACAGGTGCCACTTCTCGCCCTTGGCGTGCAGGTGCACGCGGTATTCGCCGCCGGAGCCGCGCTCGTACAGCGCGACCGGCGCGCGGTCGGTGTGGCTGACGACGATCGGTACCGTCAGTTTTTCCGGCATCCGCGACATCAGCTCGTCGGCGACCGCGTAGAGCACCGTTTCGATCATGCGCGGGTTCGCGTCGCCCCAGCCGCCGGGCTCGACGCGGATGTCCAGCCCCAGCTGGCGGCTGCTGACGCCCGGCTTCGCCGGCGCTTCCCGGCCGCTGTCGGCATGCGCCAGCGAACAGGCGATCGAGGCGATGATCAGCGGCAGGCGCATCTGGCGCATGATCCAGGCGCGCGGCGTGCCGCGGCGCCGTTCTTCCCGCTTGCTCTTCATGTCCGTTCTCCCGTGGCTCGGCGGCCGGCTGTCCCCGGCGATCGCGCCGGCAGCCTGCTTCCGGCCGACGCCTCTGTTCGCAGGTGGACCGTCGTCAGGCGGGCCGCGTTCCCGGCGCGGCGGCTGGCACGGATTTTTTCCGAACCAATCGCCGAAGCGCCAGTCACAGTCACGTTGAACGAATGACCGTCACTTTCAGGGAGGCAACCAACTGAAGGAGAAAGTCATGAAAAAACAAGGTTTCTCTACGCAGGTATGCGGCCTCGCGATCGGGGTCGCCGGTGCGCTGGCACCGTTTGTCTCGGCGCAGGCCGCCGATGAACTGGCCGACCGCTACATCAACGGCTACCTGAACGATCCCTACACCAACGAAGTCGCGGCCGAGCGGGCGAGCGTCTTCCCGGGCGACGTGAAGTCGATCAAGACCAGCGACGCCAGCGGCGCGCAGGGCCCGATCCGCGACGACAGCGCGATGTCGGCCGACAAGCCGAAGAAGCAGGAAAGCTTCCGCCAGGATCAGCCGCTCGAGTTGTATACCGGCCAGACCTTCGATGATTCGGGCAAGGTCCGCGGCGCCGAAGGTCCGATCCGGACGACGCCGACGACGCTCGAAGACAAGCCGATGGGTCAGCAGCAGAGCGACCGCGAATGGCTGGAACGCTACAGCGGGTCCTGATTTCCTGTCACCGTTGAACGGAGGGCATGCGCCGCTGCGCTAGCGGCGCGCCCCCGCTCACATCCGCTGCGGCGCCGGGCTCACTCCAGCGCCAGCACCCACGCGATCACCGCCTTCAGGTCCTCGTCGCCGATCTTGTCGGCCGGGTGCGGCATCATCGGCACCTGCCCCCAGACGCCACCGCCGCCCTGGCGCACCTTGTCCGCGAGGCGCGCGGGGGCGCTCGCGTCGCCGCGGTACTTGGCGGCGACTTCGCGGTAGGCGGGGCCGACCATCTTCTTGTCGACCGCGTGGCAGGCGATGCAGCGCGCCTTCTTGGCGATCGCTTCGGACGCCTGTGCCGGCAGTGCGACGACGGCGGCGGCGAGGAGGAGGGGGAGGGCGGTACGGTAGTGCATGGCAAATCCTTGGTTGCGGTAGAGGTCAGAGGAAGCCGAGCTCGGCGAGTTCGGCGTCGGTAAAGAGCCGCGAGCGGGTGTGGAAGGCCTTGCCTTCCGGGCCTTCGAGCGAGAAGGTGCCGCCGTGGCCGTCGATCACGTCGATGATCAGCTGCGTGTGCTTCCAGTAGGCGTACTGCGACTTGCTGATGTAGAACGGGCAGCCGCCGATGTCGCCGAGGTATTCGTCGCCGGTGCCGATGGTCAGTTCGCCGGGCAGGTAGCAGTTGGCCGCGCTGTTGTCGCAGCAGCCGCCGGACTGGTGGAAGAAGAGCGGGCCGTGCTTCGCCTTCAGGCGTTCGATCAGTTCCAGCGCGGCGGGCGTGGCGACGACCTTATCGACCATGATCGGCTCCGGAAAAAACGGGGGCGGAAAGCGGGCTTTCCGCCCCGAACTTGCTCGCAGTAAGCAAGAGGAGGAGATGGCGGCCGGCCCCAGCAACGAGGGCCGCCGCCCGCTGCACAAAAGTCAGAAGAAGCCCAGTTTCTGCTCGCTGTAGCTGACCAGCAGGTTCTTCGTCTGCTGGTAGTGGTCGAGCATCATCTTGTGCGTCTCGCGGCCGATGCCGGACTCCTTGTAGCCGCCGAAGGCGGCGTGCGCCGGGTAGGCGTGGTAGCAGTTGGTCCACACGCGGCCGGCCTTGATCGCGCGGCCCATGCGGTAGGCGACGTTGCCGTTGCGGCTCCAGACGCCGGCGCCGAGGCCGTACAGCGTGTCGTTGGCGATCGCCAGCGCTTCCGCCTCGTCCTTGAAGGTGGTCACGGCCAGCACCGGCCCGAAGATCTCTTCCTGGAAGATGCGCATCTTGTTGTGGCCCTTGAACACCGTCGGCTCGATGTAGTAGCCCTCGGCCAGCTCGCCGGACAGCTTGGCGCGGTTGCCGCCGATCAGTACCTGGGCGCCTTCCTGCTTGCCGAGGTCGAGGTAGGAGCTGATCTTGGTGATCTGCTCCATCGACGCCTGCGCGCCGATCATCGTCTCGGTGTCGAGCGGGCTGCCCTGCTTGATCGCGGCGATGCGCTTCAGGCAGCGCTCCATGAACTTGTCGTAGATCTTCTCGGAAATCAGCGCGCGCGACGGGCAGGTGCACACCTCGCCCTGGTTGAACGCGAACAGCACCAGGCCCTCGACCGCCTTGTCGAGGAAGCCGTCGTCGGCGGCCATCACGTCGTCGAAGAAGATGTTCGGCGACTTGCCGCCCAGCTCCAGCGTCGCCGGAATCAGGTTGTTGGCGGCGGCCTGCGCGATCACGCGGCCGGTCGAGGTCGAGCCGGTGAAGGCGATCTTGGCGATGCGCTTCGAGGTCGCGAGCGGCATGCCGGCTTCGCGGCCGAAGCCGTTGATCACGTTCAGCACGCCCGGCGGCAGTAGGTCGGCGATCAGCTCGACCAGCACCAGGATCGAGATCGGGGTCGACTCGGCCGGCTTCAGTACCACGCAGTTGCCGGCGCCGAGCGCCGGGGCGAGCTTCCACGCGGCCATCAGCAGCGGGAAGTTCCACGGGATGATCTGGCCGACGACGCCGAGCGGCTCGTGGAAGTGATAGGCAACGGTGGTCTCGTCGATTTCGGAAATGCCGCCTTCCTGCGCGCGCAGGCAGCCGGCGAAGTAGCGGAAGTGGTCGGCGGACAGCGGCACGTCGGCGTTCAGCGTCTCGCGCATCGGCTTGCCGTTGTCGACGGTCTCGGCGTAGGCCAGCACTTCGAGGTTCTGCTCGATGCGGTCGGCGATCTTCAAGAGCAGGTTCGAACGCTCGGCCGGCGAGGTGCGGGCCCACTTGTCGGCGGCGGCGTGCGCGGCGTCGAGCGCCAGCTCGACGTCCTCGGCGGTGGAGCGCGCGGCCATCGTGTAGGGTTTGCCGGTGATCGGCGTGATCACGTTGAAGTATTCGCCCTTGACCGGGGCGACCCACTTGCCGCCGATGAAGTTGTCGTACTTGGCCTTGTAGGCGATCTTGGCGCCGGCGGCGCCGGGGGATGCGTAGAGCATGTCGTCTCCTCGTTACTCTGTGATGGTGGGCATTACCCGCGTTCAGGGTCGCCGAGCCGCCGCCGCTACCACCCGGCGACGACCCGGACGACTCACGCCTCTGCAGGCACGGCCCGTGCCAGGCCCCGGGCGGTCGGCCGCAAAGGCTTGCGGCGCAAGGGATTGGGCGGAATTCGCGGCGCCCCGGCCGGCGTTTATGCCGTTGCGCTGTTGATCAATTGCGCAACAACTGCTCCGCGATGGAGCGGTCGGCGCATCGCAAAGGCCCGCGGGCAGCGGCTTTTCACGGGCATGGAATGTGCGTGGGCGGGCTCCGTGAAGAACGAAGACGACGAACTCCCCGCTCCCGCCGGCGATGCCAGCGACCTGATCGCCCGCTCCTGGCAGCGCTGCCGCGACGCCGGCCTCGACGCCGCGCAGGCGCTGCCGGTGCCGGCCACGCCGCCGAAGACGCTGGCCGACCGGCTGGAGGCCAACGCCCGCCTGGTGGCCTACGCGCAGCCGATGCTCGAGGGGCTCTACCAGCATCTGGCGCGCTCGTCGTCGATGGTGCTGCTCGCCGACAACGCCGGCATGATCCTGCGCGCGGTCGGCGACGCCGACTTCATCGCCCGCGCCGCGCGCTGCCACCTGCAGCCGGGCGCCGTCTGGTCGGAGGCGGAGATGGGCACCAACGCGATCGGCACCGCGCTGGTCGAGCGCTGCACCGTCGCCGTCGTCGGCCGCGAGCACTTCCTCGACCGCAACCGCTTCCTGACCTGCATCTCGGCGCCGATTCTCGCCCCCGGCGGCGGCGTCCTCGGCGTGCTCGACATCTCCGGCGACGCGCGCGTCGCGCAGGTGCACGGCGCGGCGCTGGTCGAGATCAACGCCGGCATCATCGAGAACCGTCTGCTCGAGACGCTGCCCGACGCCGCCGTCGTGCTCCGCCTGCACGCCACCGCCGAAGGACTCGGCTCGCACCTCGACGGCCTGCTCGCGCTCGCCGACGACGGCCGCTGCCTCGCCGGCAACCGCCGCCTGCCGCGCCTGTTCGGGCGCCCCGCCGGCTGGTCGCCGGCCGGCGCCGGCTTCGCCGAGCTGTTCGCGACGCCGTGGCCGGCGCTGCTCGAGCACGCCTGCCGGCGCGGCGAGGAGCCGCTGGCGGTGCGCCTGCGGCACGGCGGCGAACTGCTCGCGCGCATCGGCCTGCGCGCCGGCGTGCGCAGCTTCGCCGTCGCCGCGCCGCCGGCCGCGCCCGCCCGCTGCCCGCTCGACGAGCTGGGCAGCGAGGACCCGCGCATGGCCGAGGCGATCCGCCGCGCCAAGCGCATCGCCGAATGCGACATCCCGCTCTTGATCCAGGGCGAGACCGGCAGCGGCAAGGAATGGTTCGCGCAGGCCTTCCACAAGAGCGGCGCGCGCCGCGCCGCGCCCTTCGTCGCGGTCAATTGCGCGGCGATCCCGGCGACGCTGATCGAGGCCGAGCTGTTCGGCCACGTCGAGGGCGCCTTCACCGGCGCCCGGCGCAGCGGCGCGCGCGGCAAGATCCGCGAGGCCGACGGCGGCACGCTGTTCCTCGACGAGATCGGCGACATGCCGCTGGCGCTGCAGGCGGTGCTCTTGCGCGTGCTCGAGACGCGGCGCGTGGCGCCGCTCGGCGGGCACGGCGAGGAGCCGGTCGACTTCGCGCTGGTCTGCGCCAGCCACCAGCCGCTGCGTGCGCTGGTCGACCACGGCCAGTTCCGCGCCGACCTCTTCTTCCGCCTGTCCGGGATGACCGTGTCGCTGCCGCCGCTCAGGGAGCGCCAGGACTTCGACCGGGTGGTGCGGCGCATCCTCGCCGAGGAGGCGCCGGGCCGCGAGCCGCGCGTCGCGCCGGCGGCGCTCGACCTGCTGCGCCGCCACGACTGGCCGGGCAACCTGCGCCAGCTGCGCAACGTGCTGCGTCTGGCGGTCGCGCTGCTCGGCGACGAGCGCCTGCTGACCCCGGACTTCCTGCCGGCCGAGCTCCTCGACGCCGGCTGCCGCGGGCACGGCGAATCCGGGCTGCGCGCCGTGCAGATCCGCCTCGTCCAGGAAACCGTCGAGCGCCACGGCGGCAACATCTCCGCCGCCGCGCGCGAGCTGGGCATCACGCGCACCACGCTCTACCGCAAGCTGGCCGAGGGCCGCGGCGAGCGCGGCGCGGCGCCGGACGGCGGCGGGGCCGGCGGCGGCTGACTTCATGCGTTCGGCATGAAAAAAAGTGCTGACCTGAGCGCCACTTTGGTGTAGCCTGCGCGCCCTCTAGGGTTATTTGCAGTACATCACGGCATGAATACATTCCTGCCGCGCACCGGTTTCAACCGTCCGCCGCTCGTCCGCTTCCTCGCCGGACTGACCATCGCAGAAGTTCCCGAGTCGAAACAATTCCTTGCGGAAAGACTGGGCCAGTGGCTGGAGCTCAGCGACGCCATCGCGCTGTCCGGCGCGCTCGCCGCCGGCGCGGCGGACGCGGCCGGCGCTCGTCCGCCGGCGGGCGGCGCGCTGGCGGACGAGGTCGCGCGCGTGCGCGCCGCGCTCGCCGCGGCGATCGCCGCCGACACCGCCGACGGCGCCGGCCAGCCCGGCCGGCCGCGCGTTCGCCTGCCCGTTCCCGGGCCGGGCGCGACGCTAGCCACGGCGGCCGATTTCCTGCCCTACCGCCGCTACTACGTCGCCCACCAGCGCGACATGGAGGCGGCGATCGGTCCGCTGCGCGCGCGGGCGCGGGCGCTGTTGGCGGCGCGCTCGCCGGCGCTGGCGGGCCTGGCCGCACTCGACGCGGCGCTCGAGCAGGCGCTGGCCGAGCGCGAGCGCCAGCAGCTGGGGGCGGTGCCCTTCCTGCTCGAGAAGCATTTCAAGCGCCTGCACGAGGCGCAGCGGCAGGCCGTGGCGGCGTCGCCGCCGGGCGACGACCCGGCGCGCTGGCTGCAGCCCGGCGGCTGGCTGGCGCGCTTCTGCGGCGACCTGCGCCAGCTGCTGCACGCCGAGCTGGAGTTGCGCCTGCAGCCGCTGCTCGGGCTGGTCGAGGCCGGCGGCGGCGATGCCGCCGCGGCAGCGTTTTGATGAGAGGTAACGAAGCAACAATGAACAGGAATCTCTGCATGGCCGCCTTCGCGGCCGGCCTCGTCGCCGTCCTCTGGGTCGGCGCCGGCTATCTCGGCTCGCATCCGCTGGCGCTGGCGATGACGGCGCTGATCGGTGCCGTCTACGTCGTCGGCGCGCTCGAGCTGAAGCGCTTCCACGACGCGACGACTTCGCTGACCGCGGCGCTCGCCGCGATCCCGGACCAGCTCGCCCGCCTCGACGACTGGCTGGCGCCGCTGCATCCCTCGCTGCAGAATGCGGTGCGCCTGCGCGTCGAAGGCGAGCGCGCCGGGCTGCCCGGGCCGGCGGTGACGCCCTACCTGGTCGGCCTGCTGGTCATGCTCGGCATGCTCGGCACCTTCCTCGGCATGGTCGTCACGCTGAACGGCGCCGTGCTCGCACTGGAGACGACCACCGACCTGCCGACCATCCGCGCCGCGCTGGCGGCGCCGGTGAAGGGCCTCGGGCTGGCCTTCGGCACCTCGGTCGCCGGCGTCGCCGCCTCGGCGATGCTCGGCCTGATCTCCTCGCTGTGTCGCCGCGAGCGGCTGCAGGCCGGGCAGCTGCTGGACGCGAAGATCGCCGGCGAGCTGCGCGCCTTCTCGCTGGTGCACCAACGCCAGGAAACCTTCAAGGCGCTGCAGGCGCAGAGCCAGTCGCTGCCCGACGTCGCCGGCCAGCTGGCGACGCTGATGGCGCAGCTGGAGAAGCAGAACGCGCAGCTCAACGAACGCCTGCTCGCCGATCAGGAGCGCTTCCACCGCGAGGCGCAGGCGGCCTATGGCGAGCTCGCGCGGTCGGTCGACCGCTCGCTGCAGGCGAGCCTCGGCGACGCCGCCCGCGTTGCCGGCGCGGCGATCCAGCCGGCGGTCGAGGCGACGCTGGCCGGGCTTGCACGCGAGACGACGATGCTGCACGAACGGATGGCGGCGACCGCCGCCGCCCAGCTCGACGGCCTCGCCGTCCGCGTCGAGGCGAACGCCGCCGCCGTCGCCGCTGCCTGGAGCGGCGCGCTCGCTCGCCACGAGCAGCGCGACGAGGCGCTGAGCGTCCGCCTCGGGCAGGCGCTCGACGGCTTCGCGCAGGGCTTCGAACAGCGCTCGACGGCGCTGGTCGAGCGCGTCGGCGCCGCGCAGGCGGCGCTGCAGGCGGACCTCGCCGCGCGCGACGGCGAGCGCCAGGCGGCACTGGCGCAGTCCCTCGCCGGGATGGCCGCGGCGCTGCGCGAGGAATGGCGGCAGGCTGGCGAGCAGTCGCTGGCGCAGCAGCAGGCGATCTGCCGCACGCTGGAGACGAGCGCGCAGGGCGTCGTCGCCGAGGCGCAGGCGCAGGCCGGCCAGACGCTGGCCGAGATCGCCCGCCTCGCGCAGCACGCCGCCGAGGCGCCGCGCGCCGCCGCCGCGGTGATCGGCGAACTGCGCGCGCTGCAGGGCGAGCTCGCCGCGCGCGACGGCGAACGGCAGGCGGCGCTGGCGCAGTCGCTCGACGGCATGGCCGCGACGCTGCGCGACGAGTGGCGGCAGGCCGGCGAGCAGACGCTGGCGCAGCAGCAACAGATCTGCCGCACGCTGGAAAGCACCGCGCAGGGCATCGCCGCGCATGCCGAGGCGCAGGCCGGCAAGACCATCGACGAGATCGCCCGCCTGATGCAGACCGCCGCGGAAGCGCCGCGCGTCGCCGCCGAGGTGATCGGCGCGCTGCGCCAGCAACTCTCGGACAGCGTCGCCAAGGACAACGCGCTGCTCGACGAGCGCAGCCGCATCATGGAAGGCCTGGGCACGCTGCTCGCCGCGATCAACGCCGCCACCGTCGAACAGCGCAACGTCATCGAATCGCTGGTGGCCACCGCCGCCGCCGCGCTCGAGCGCACCGGCAGCCGCTTCGCCGAGGAAGCCGGCGCCGAGTCGGCGAAGCTGGTCGAGGCCGCCGCGCAGACGGCCGGCGGCGCGGTCGAGGTGGCCAGCCTGGCGGAGGCCTTCGCCGGCGCCGTGCAGCAGTTCGGCGAGACCAGCGCGAAGATGGTCGACGGCCTCGCCCGCATCGAGGGCGCGCTGGAGAAATCGCTGGCGCGCAGCGACGAGCAGCTCGCCTACTACGTGGCGCAGGCGCGCGAGCTGATCGACCTCAGCATCATGTCGCAGCAGCGCGTCGTCGATGACCTGCAGCAGCTCTCGGGCAGGGCGCGCGCCGCCGAGGTGGCGTGATGGAGGAGATCGACGGCAGCATCGAGCAGACGGCGCCGGTGTGGGCCGTCTTCGGCGACCTGATGGCGGGTCTGCTCGGCGCCTTCGTCATCATCCTGGTCGGCGTGCTCGGCGTGCAGATGGAACTGGTCAGCACGCTGGAAGCCGAGATCCACAAGCGGCAGCAGGAGGAACAGCGGCGCATGGCGCTGGAGAAGGCGCTCGCCGGCCCGCTTGCCTCCGGCCGCGTGACCCTGAACAACGGCCGGATCGGCATCAGCGGCAGCGTGCTCTTCGCGCTCAATTCCGACCAGCTGCAGCCGGAAGGCCGGCAGCTGTTGAAGAGCCTCGCCGGGCCGCTCGCCGCCTACCTCGCCGCGCGCGACGAACTGTTGATGGTCAGCGGCTTCACCGACGACCGCCCGGTGCGCGACAGCAACCACCAGTTCGCCGACAACTGGGAGCTCTCCGCGCAGCGCGCGCTGACCGTCACGCGTACGTTGATCGAGGAGGGCATGCCGTCCGCCGCGGTCTTCGCCGCCGCCTTCGGCGCCGAGCAGCCGGTCGCCTCCAACGCCGATGCCAAGGGGCGCGCGCAGAACCGGCGCGTCGAGATGGCGCCGGTGCCGAAGAGCACCCGCGCACAACCGGACAGCCATGGCTGAGTCCGCCGCGGCCGTCCCGGCGCCGACGGCCGACGACCCGCTCGCCGCGCTGCGCGCGCGCGGCGCCGGACGCGCCGACCCGGTCCGCTTCCGCTTCCTCGAAGCGCTGGCCCGCCGCGCCGCGGCGCAGCAGGGCGCCGCGCGCCGCCTGCTCGATGCGCGGCTGGCGCAGGCGCTCGCCGACTTCGCCGCACATCTCGACGCGGCAAGCGATCGCGCCGGCGCTGCGCTGGCCGCGGCAGCCGGGCGTCATCCCGAGGCCGCCGCGGCCCTGCAGTCCTTGTTCGACGCCGGCGACTTCGCCGCGCTGCACCGCCGCCTCGCCGCGCTGGCCGACCCGGCCGTGCCGACGCCGCTCGCCGGACTGGCCGCCCGCCTGGCGCAGCACACGCCGGCTGCGGCCGACCCCGGCGCCGCTTCCGAAGCGCATTCCGCCGCCGTCGCCGCCCCCGCCGAACTGAAGTCGCTGCGCTATTTCCGCAACACCTGGTCGAAACTCAGCGTCGAGCAGCAGCTGGCCGAGGCGCTGGCGCAGGCGCCGGAGAATGCCGGCCCGCTCAACTCGCACCTGCTCGTGCTGCGCGCGCTGGAACGCATGCGCGACGTGTCGCCCGACTACCTGAGCCGCTTCATGGCCTACGCCGACGCGCTGCTGTGGCTGGCGCAGGCGGACGGGATCGACCTGCCGGCCGAGCGGGGCGCCGCCGTCGGCGACGGCGAGCGCCGGAAGGGCCGCGGCGCCAAGCCCGGCCGCTGAGGCGCCGCTCCGTTCTCCGCGGCGGGCGCGAGAAAATGCGCTCGCGCGAGGGCTGAATCGCCGATAATTGCCGCAGCAGCCGGGGCCGGCCCCGGCGCCACGTCGATCTGGAGACCGCCCGCCCCGCCATGGCCCGCTCGCTGCAATTCCGCCTTTCCATGCTCTTCGTCGCGCTGACGACGGCGACGCTCGCGGCCTTCGGCTTGCTCGGCCAGGTCCGGCTGACGGCCGAGCTGGGCGAGAACTTCGCCGCGATGCAGCAGGCGACCGTGCGCCGCCTTGCCAGCAGCCTCGCTTCGCCGCTGTGGGACGTGAACCGCGATGCGGTCGGCAATATCCTGGAAGCCGAGATGCTGCGCCCGGAGGTGGCGGCGATCGAGGTCTTCGACGTCGGCGGCCGGCCGTTCGCCGCCGCCAGCCGCGATCCGGCGGGCGCCGTCGGCGAAGCGCCGCCGGGCAGCGCCGCCGAGGCCGGCATCGCGCGCCTGGCGGGCGGCGATGCGGCCGGCCGCGAGCGCGCGGCGGAGACGATCGGCCGCGTCGTCGTCCACTTCACCCGCGAGCAGTTCGACGCGACGCTGCAGCGCAACTGGCAGCGCAAGCTGCTCGAGGTGCTGGCGATCGACGCACTGCTGATCCTGCTGATGTTCGTCAGCCTGCGCACGATCTTCGGCCCGCTCGGCGAGCTGCGCGACGCCCTGTTCGCCGAGGCGCGGCGCAGCGGCGGCCGGCGCGAGGCCGCCGGCGAACTGCCGCCCAGTCCGTACCGCGAAATCGGCGAGCTGACCGAGGGCTTCAACCGGGTCGTGCGCCGGATTACCGACGAGGCTGCCGCGCACGAGGCGGAGCTGCGCCAGGCGAAGGAGGTCGCCGAGGAGGGAACGCGCGCCAAGTCGGCCTTCCTCGCCAACATGTCGCACGAGATCCGGACGCCGATGAACGCGATCATCGGCATGTCGCACCTGGCCCTGCAGACGCCGCTCGACGCCGCACAGCGCAACTACATCGAGAAGGTGCACGGCGCCGCCGAAAACCTGCTGGCGATCATCAACGACATCCTCGATTTCTCGAAAATCGAGGCCGGCAAGCTCGACATCGAGCGCGTCGCCTTCGACCCGCGGGCGCTCGCCGCCGACCTCGCCGACTTCTTCGCTGCGGTGGCGGCGGACAAGGGCTTGCACTTCCGCATCGACCCCGCGGCCGGGCTGCCGCCGGCGCTGTGGGGCGATCCGCTGCGCCTGCGCCAGGTGATGCTGAACCTGGTCGGCAACGCGCTCAAGTTCACCCCGCGCGGCGAGGTCGTCGCCAGCTTCGCGCCGCTCGCGGGCGCCACGGACGGCCGCATCCGCCTGCGCTTCACGGTGCGCGACACCGGCATCGGCATCGCGCCGGACGCGCAGGCGAAGCTGTTCCAGTCCTTCGTCCAGGCCGACGGCTCGACGACGCGCCTCTACGGCGGCACCGGCCTCGGGCTGGCGATCTCGCGGCGGCTGGTCGAACTGATGGGCGGCGAGATCGGCGTCGTCAGCACGCCGGGCGCCGGCAGCACCTTCTGGTTCGAGCTCGCCTGCGACATCGCGCCGGCCTCGGCGCTGCCGGCGCCGGCCGCACGCGCGGGCATCGCCATCGCCGGCAGCCTCGCCGGCTGCCGCGTGCTCCTCGTCGACGACAATCCGCTGAACCAGGAGGTCGCCGAGCATTTCCTGCGCAAGGCCGGCATCGAGCCGACGCTCGCCACCAACGGCATCGAGGCGCTGGCCGCGCTCGAGCGGCAGCGCTTCGACATCGTGCTGATGGACTGCCAGATGCCGGTGATGGACGGCTACGAGGCGACCCGCCGCATCCGCGCCGACGCGCGCTTCGACCGCCTGCCGGTGATCGCGATGACCGCCAACGCGCTGATCGGCGACCGCGAGCGCAGCCTCGCGGCCGGCATGAACGACCACCTGACCAAGCCGCTGCAGGCCGACGTGCTGTATCCGACGCTGCTGCACTGGCTGGTCGGCAGCACCGACCCGATGCCGCTGCCACCGTCGCTGGCGGCGGCGCCGCAGGCGGCGCCGGCGGACGGCGCGGCGGCGCGGCTCGACACCGCGGCGGCGATCCGCAACCTGGGCGGCGACCGCGCGCTCTACCGGCAGATCGTCCCGACCTTCCTCGACGATCTCGCCGAGCAGCTGGCCGGCCTCGACGCCGCGCTGGCCGCCGGCGACTTCGGCGGCGCCCGCCGGGCGGCGCACAGCGTCAAGGGCATGAGCGCCTCGGTCGGCGCCGAGCGCCTGCGCCGCGATGCGCAGGCGCTGGAGAACGCCTGCGCGGCGGCCGACGCCGCCGCGGTCGCCGCTGCGGCGCCGCCCTTCCGCAGCGAGGCGGAGGCCGTCGGCGTGGCGATGCGCGACTACCTCGCCGCCGATACCTGAAGCGCCGTCCCCGCCACGGCAACGAATCGTCCTTTCCCGTCCCGACCATGAGCTCATACCCGTCTGTCCGCCCCGCATCGACCCGCCCCGCAATGCACGGTCCCGTCCGCTGGCTGCGCCGCGCGCTGGCGGTGCTGGCGCTCGCGCTGGCCGTGCCGGCGGCGGCCGACACCGTGCTGCGCGTGGCCTATCCGGAAACCGAGAACCCGCCGCGCATCCTCGGCCACGGTGCGGCCGTTCCCGACGACAAGCCGGGAATCTCGGTCGAGTTGCTGCGCCTGGCCGCCGACAAGGTGGGGGTCCGCCTCGAGTTCACGCGCGTGCCGTGGAAGCGCTGCCTGTACCTGCTCGAAAACGGCTACGTCGACGCCACCTTCCATGCCAGCTACACCGAAGAGCGGACGCGCTACGCGGTGTACCCGACCCGCGCCGGCAGGCTCGACACCGGCCGCGCGATCTATCGCAACCGCTACGCGATCTACGCCCCGAAGGGTGCCGGGATCGGCTGGGACGGCCAGACGCTGAGCAACGTCGGCAAGCCGCTCGGCACGCTGGCGGGGAACGCGGTCGCCGACGACCTGAAGCGGCTCGGCGCCGCCGTCGAGGAAGCGCCGGGCGTGCGCAGCAACATGGACAAGCTGAAGAGCGGCCGCATCGCCGCCTACGTCGAGATCGAAGGCATCGGCGACGAATTCCTCGCCGAGCACCGGGCCGAGTTCGTCGAGATCGAAAAACTGCCGTTGCCGCTGCAGGACAAGCACTACTTCCTGATCGTCGCGAAACCGTTCTACCAGCGGCACCCGGAACTCGCCGAAGCCTTCTTCGACGCCATCCGCGACGTGCAGGCGACGCCGGCGTATCGGCGGATGGTGACGACGTATCGGTAGCGGCGGGCGGCCCGCGATGCGCCGGCAGGCGCCGGGAACGCGCAGAGCGGAAAGGGCGTGGCGTCCGCACCTCGCCGGCGAAGCCACAAGCCGTGCGATCAAGTAAGATTCGGCGTCGCCACTTCCGCACAACATTTTCTTCCGTGCGCCTTGCCGCTTTCCTGCTCCTGTGGCTCCCCCTGGCCGTCGCCGCCGCCGATATCCGCATCGGCGTGCTGGCTTGGCAGGGCGAGGAATCCGCCGCCGCGGAGTGGCAACCGTTGCTGGCATCGCTGCAAGGCTCGCTGCCCGGCCATCGTCTGCAGCCCAGCTATCTCGATCTCGGCGGGATGGAGAACGCGGTCGCCGCAGGCCGGGTCGATTTCGTCGTCACCAACCCGGGCAACTACGTCGCCCTGGAGGCGCTGTACGGCGTTACCCGGATCGCCACGCAGATCATCGAAGCGGGGCAGGATTCGGCGCATACGGTAGGCTCGGCGGTCATCGTGCGCGATGACCGGCACGCCTTGAAGCGCCTCGAGGACCTCAAGGGGCAGCGCCTGGCGGCGGTTTCCCCGGACGCTTTCGGCGGCTACCAGGTGGTCTGGGCGGAATTGAAGCGGCATGGCGTCGACCCGGAGGACGGCGACATCACCCCGGTCTTCACCGGTTTTCCGATGACCCGCGTCATCGAAGCGCTGGAGAACGGCAGCGCCGACGCCGGGGCCATCCGCAGCTGCCTGCTCGAACGCCTCGAACGCGAAGGCAGGGTGCCCGCCGGGCGCTATCGCGTGCTCTCGCCGCAGGGTGCGGAGCGTCCCTGCAAGAGTTCCTCGCCGGTCTACCCCGGCTGGGCCTTCGCCGCCGCGCCCAAAACCTCGCCCGGCCTCGCGCGCGAGGTGCTGATCGCGCTGCTCGGCCTGCCCGCCGAACGGACAGGCCAGACTTGGGGCGTGCCGGCCGATTACCATCCGGTCCACGGCATGCTGCGGGAACTGCAGATCACGCCTTACGATTTCCTGCGCGAGCATCGGCTGGAGGCGCAGATCCGCCGGTATTGGCCGCTTGCCGCCGCGCTGGCGATGCTGCTGGCCTGCTGGCTCGCCTACACGCTGCGCGTCGAAGTGCTGGTTCAGCGGCGGACCCGCGAGCTGTCGGCGGCGCTGGCCGCGCGCGACCAGCTGGCCGAAAGCATCCAGGCGCACCGCCAGCAAATGGAACACCTGTCCCGGCTGTCGATTCTCGGCGAACTCTCGGGAACGCTGGCCCATGAGCTGAACCAGCCGCTCGCCACGATCAGCAACTACGCGCTGGGGCTGGCCCGCCGGCTGGACAACGGCACCCTCTCTTCCGCGGCGACCGCGCAGGCGGCGGCCGAAATCGCCAGCGAGTCCGAGCGGGCGGCCGGCATCCTCGCGGGCATCCGCGCCTTCGCCCGCAAGCGCACGCGCATCCGCGAAACGGTCGACCTGCCGACGCTGATCGACGGCGCCGTCCGCCTGTTCCGCGGCATGATCCACGATGCCCCGCAGGTCGACGTCATCGACCGGCTGCCGGCCGACCGGCGGGCGGTCGAGGTCGATCCGCTGCAGATCCAGCAGGTGTTGCTCAACCTGCTGAAAAACGGCCTCGACGCGCAGCGCTCGGCGAGACGGAGCGGACACCCGATGACGATCACCGTGGAAATCGCCGCCGACGACGGTGCCAGGATCTCGGTCCGGGATCACGGCACCGGCATGTCGGGCGAAGAACAGTCCCGCCTGTTCGAACCCTTCTTCACGACCAAGGCCGACGGCATGGGCCTCGGCCTGTCGATCAGCCGGAGCATCGCGGAAGCGCACGGCGGTACGCTCGACGCCTTGGCTCCCGACGCCGGCCCCGGCCTGGTCCTCCGCCTGCAGATTCCGCTTGCCGCCACCGCGCCCGAAACCGATGAACCAGCCCAATAGTCACCAAGCCGTCGTCCATGTCGTCGATGACGAGGCACCGTTTCGCCGTTCCCTGCTCTTCCTGCTCGAAACGGCGGGTTGGCAGGCGATCGGCCACGAATCGGCCGAGGCCTTTCTCGCGGCGCCACCCGCGTTCCCCGACGCCGGCGCTTGCCTGGTCCTCGACATCCGCATGCCGCGCATCAGCGGCCTCGAATTGCAGCGCCGCCTCAACGCCGCCGGCTCGCCGTTTCCCATCGTCTTCATGACCGGCCACGGCGACGTCGAACTGGCCGTCCAGGCGATGAAGGCCGGGGCCGTCGATTTTCTGCAGAAGCCGTTCAAGGACCAGCTGTTCCTGGACACCGTCGAACGGACCGTGGCCTTGAGCCAGACGCGGCACGAGGCCGAAACCCGCCGCCAGCAGGCCCGCGAGTCGCTGGCCCGGTTGTCCCCGCGCGAAGCCGAGGTCGCGCGCTGGCTGGCGCTCGGGCTGTCCAACAAGGAAATCGCCCGCGAACTGGCGATCAGCGACAACACCGTCCATATCCACCGGCAGCACGTGATGGAAAAAACCGGTATCGCCAGCGCCGCGGAACTGGCCCGGCTGATCCTCCGCGCCGACCCCGCGGGGCTCGACTGACGGTCGACGAAAACGGCCGCGCTCGGCGGCCGTCGTGTCTTCGACTGAACGCAACGCCTACTGGCCGCGATTTTCCCGGGTCTTCTTCGTTTCCTCGCGCGCCGCGGCTGCCGCCCGCGCCTTCTCGGCCAGCGGCGGGAACGGGCCGTACTTGTGCTGATCGGCCGGGGCGCCGTCGACGTAGGGCGGGAAGGCCGCGTCGATCGGCTTGTTCCAGCGCGCCGGGAAGTCCTGCTCGAGGTTCTTCTTTTCCGGCCGCGGCTTGGAAAGGATGAAGCCGGCGACGTCGAAGGCTTCGTCGTCGCTCAGCACCGGCGCGGCGTGGTTCACGCCCTGCGGCATGTTGTGCTTGATGAAGCGCATCGCCATCAGGATGCGATTCATGCCGGCGCCGGTATTGAAGGAATCCGGCCCCCAGACCGGCGGGAACTGATACCCCTGCGCATCGCCCGGAACGCCGTTGCGCCGCCCCTCGCCGTTCTCGCCGTGGCACGCCATGCACTGGGCCTTGTAGACCGACTCGCCGGCCGCCAGGTCGGCGCGTCGATTGGGCGGCTTGCTGCCTCTGGTCGCCGCGCCTTCGATGCGAGCCCCCACCGGCACGTCGCGCGACAGGAAATGGATATAGGTCACGAAGGCCTTCATTTCGCGGGAATCGAGCGGCAACGGTCGGCCGGCCATGCTGCGCTGCATGCAGCCGTTGACGCGTTCCTCGACCGTGCTCAGCTCATCCTCCCGGGCGCGATACTGCGGGAAGACGGCGCTCACGCCGACCCACGGCATGGCGTAAGGCTTGGTCGCATTCTCCTGGTGGCAGGAGGTGCACGCCAGGTTGTTGCCGGCGAAGCGCATCTTCGTGTCCTGCACCTCGGGACCGATGTGGGCGAAGGTCCGCACGGACAACTGCTGGCCGTAGCGGACGAGGTCGCCGTATTCGTCGTTCGGCAGGTTTTCCACCGCAGGCGCCGCCCGCCCGATCAGGCTGAGCTTGCTTTCCGCCGCGGCAGGGCCGCTCAGGGCTACGAGCATTGCGACGGCAAGGATTCCGGCATTCGTTTTCATGATTCGCTCCCGTTCTTTATCGACGGTTCCAGTCTAGGGTTCGCCCGCGGCCGGCGACATTCCATCGTTGGGCGACCCGGATAGCCGAAACAGGCTATTGCCGGCAGCGTGTGCTTGCGGCGCAGCGAACGGATCGCGCCGCTGTCCTTCAGCCTCGATTGCAAGGGGGAGCGTAGGTGGTCCGGACGATGAATCAGCCCGGGGCAGCGTGCCTGCGGGAGCCCCCCGTCACCGGCACGGCGATCGCCGGCGCCGACAGGCCGTCGCGCGAAGCGGGCCATCCGCCCGGCCGCAGCGGCCGATCGGCGACCATCGGGCGAGCCCGGATGCGCGTCCCGCCGTCGCCAGCTGCTACCATTCGCCTGCGCCGATTCCGGCAACGCCGCGATCGGCGAGCGCAGTTCCCACGATAGTCCCCATCCAACGCAGACACTCATGAGCAGAAAACCGAAGCAACTGATCGCGGCCGCCATCGCCGCCTCGCTGATCGGCGGCGCCGCCGTGGCCGGGCAGGGCGAGCACGGGCATCACCATCATCATTTCCCCGCCGACGTCGACGCCTTCCATGGCGTGCTCGCCCCGGTGTGGCACGCCGACCGGGGCGCCGAGCGCAACCGCGATGCGTGCGCCAGGGCCGGCCGCATGGCGGGGCTGGCGCAGGCGATCCGCTCGACCGACGCCGCGCGCCTGCAGGCCAGCCTCGCCACGCTGGCGAAGACCTGCACGGACGGCAAGGGCGACGTCGAGCGCGCGTTGTTCGACGTGCACGAGGAATTCCATCGCCTGATCGAACCGCGGACGGGCGCCTAGGCCGGTCGCCGGAGCAGGGCGGGGGCGCCCCCCCGCCCGCCTCACTCGCTGTAGAACCCGACGCCGATCAGGCTGCCGTTGGCGCGCCGTACGAAGCTGCGCTTCTTCTCGACGGCGTTGGTCACCGGGTTGCGCCAGACGTAGTCGACGCGGCCCTCGCCGTTGGCCTTCACCTGCGCGAGCATCTCCTGCACCAGCGCGCGGCCTTCGACGTCGCGCAGTTCGCTGGCGTCGCTGCCGGTCCACTTCGGGTTCATGCCGTGCGCCTCGAACTTGCCGCTGTCGAGGTTGATCGCGAAGACGTAGAGGTCGTCGCGGACGAAGCTGTCGCGCTGGTCGTTGAAGCGCGCCAGCGCGGCGGTGATGCCCTGCTTCTTCACCAGCGCGCTGGCCTCGTCGAGCATCTTCTTCGCGTCGTCGGCGGTCGAGCGCGGCGCGTAGTAGCCGACGCCGAGGATGTAGTCGCCCTGGCGGTGCAGCCAGGCGAACTTCGGTTCGACGTGGTTGGTCCTGCGGTTCAGCCAGACGTAGCGGATGCGCGCTTCCGTCTGCTTGTCGGTGACCGCGATCATGTGCCGGAACAGCGGGTTGCCGGCGGCGTCGACGCTGTCGAGCACCTTCAGCCCGACCAGGCTTTCCGGCGCCGCGCCGTTGGCGACGTAGGTGCCCTGGCGGTCGATCACGTAGACGTAGAGGTCCTTCTTCACGAACGCCCCCTTGCGGTCGTTGAAGGCGCTCCACGCCTTCTCGGCGCCGTTGGCCTCGAGGTATTTCACGGCCTGGTCGAAGAGCACGCGCGCTTCGCGCGGGGTGGCGCGCTCCGCGGCCGGCGCAGCGGTTGCCGCCTGGGCGAGGAGCAGGGGGGCGAGGAGCAGCGGGGCGAGGAGCAGCGGGGCGAGCGCTCGACGGAGCGAGTGGCGGATCATGGTGTCGATCTCCAAAGGGGGAAGGGTTGCCGCCGGTGCGGCGCGCGGGAGCCCGGCTCCAGCGACGCGCCCCCGGCGCGGTCGGCCGCTACTTGGCCAGCGAGAGGATCCACTTGACCAGTTTGCGGGCATCCGGCTCCTTGATCGCCACCGCGTTGGGCGGCATCGCCAGGCCGCTGACCTTGTCCTTCCAGTGGCTGTTGTACGGGCTGGTCCCTTCCATGACGAGATGCGTCAGCATCCCGGCGGCTTTCGGTTGCCCTCGGTATTTCCGCGCCACGTCCTCCCAGGCCGGGCCGATCGGCTTCAGGCCGTCCGGGCCGGGCTTGGGCGAGATGCTGTGGCAGGTGATGCAGCCGCTCTTGGCGGCCAGCTTGCCCATCTCCTCGTCGAGCTTGGCGTCGGCCACGGCGGCCGTTGCGGGGATGGAGAGCGCGGAGGCGATGACAATGGGACGAATGAGGCTCATAAACTTCTCCTTCAGTTGAGGCTGAACCGGGCGCTTCTCCCGGATCGCTGGGCCAGCGGAACGACCGACGTTCGCCCTGGCGTCGTGTTACAAAATTCAACGGCCTGGCCGGTCCCATAAGAAACGGCCCGGAGACCATGATCCCCGGGCCGCTCCCTGCAAGCCCGCTGACGCGGGCTCCATGGGGATTACGACTTGTGCAGCTTGAACACCCACACCGAGCCGCCCTGTTCCAGGTAGTTCACCCGCTTGGCGACGTCGCCGCCCCACAGCGGCACGGCGCCGCCCCAGCCGGTGGTGACGGCGATCATCTGCTCGCCGTCCTGTTCCCAGGTCACCGGCGGCGCGACGATGCCGGTGCCGGTCTGGAAGGACCACAGCTCCTTGCCGGTCTTCGCGTCGACCGCCTTCAGGTAGCCTTCCGGCGTGCCGTAGAAGGTCAGCCCGCCGGCGGTGGTCAGCGCGCCGCCCCACAGCGGAGCGTAGTTCTTGTTCTCCCAGACCACCTTGCCGCTGACCGGGTCGACCGCGCGCATGACGCCGATGTAGTCCTCGTGCAGCGGCTTGATCGTGAAGCCGGCGCCGAGGTAGGCGGCGCCCTTCTTGTAGGCCACCGGCTCGTTCCAGATGTCCATCCCCCACTCGTTGGCCGGCACGTAGAAGAGGCCGGTCTGCGGGTTGTAGGCGATCTGCTGCTGGTTCTTGCCGCCGAGGAAGGACGGCGCCGAGAACACCGTCTTGCCCTTCTTGCCGTCGCCGGCCGTCGGGTCGCCCGGACGGTTCTCGTCGTCATAGACCGGACGGCCGGTCTTGAGGTCGATGCTCTTCGCCCAGGTGATCTTGTTCACGAACGGGAAGGCGTTCAGGAGCTTGCCGTTGGTGCGGTCGTTCACGAAGAAGAAGCCGTTGCGGTCGGCCTTGCCGCCGGCCTTGACCACCTTGCCGGTCTTCGGGTCCTTGAAGTCGAAGGAGACGAACTCGTTCACGCCGTCGAAGTCCCAGCCGTCGTGCGGGGTGTTCTGGTAGTGCCAGACGATCTTGCCGGTGTCGGCGTCGATGGCCACGGTCGAGGACGAGAACAGGTTGTCGCCGGGGCGCAGGTGGCTGTTCCACGGCGCCGGGTTGCCGGTGCCGGCGAAGATCAGGTTGGTCTCCGGGTCGTAGGTGGCGCCGTTCCAGGTCGCCGCGCCGCCGGTCTTCCACAGGTCACCCGACCAGGTGGCGTTGGCGGTGCCGGAGATGCCGTTCTCCTTCTTGTTGCCGTCCTTGTCGACGACGTAGCCCATGTGGCCCTCGACCGTCGGCCGCGTCCACACCAGCTTGCCGGTCAGCGGGTCGCGCGCGTCGATGCGGCCGACGATGCCGAACTCGCCGCCGGAGACGCCGGTGATCAGCTTGCCCTTGGCGATGATCGGCGCCGCGGTGATCGAGTAGCCGGCGGCGTAGTCGTCGACCTTTTCCTTCCACACCACCTTGCCGGTGTCCTTGTTCAGCGCGACCAGCTGCGCGTCGAGCGTGCCGAAGATGACCAGGTTGCCGTACAGCGCGGCGCCGCGGTTGATCACGTCGCAGCAGGGCATGATGCCGTCGGGCAGGCGGTGCTCGTACTTCCACAGCTTCTTGCCGGTCTTCGCGTCGATCGCGAACAGCCGCGAGTAGGAGGCGGTGACGAACATCTTGCCGTCGTGGATCACCGGCTGCGACTCCTGGCCGCGCTGCTTCTCGCCGCCGAAGGACATCGACCAGGCCGGGACCAGGTTCTTCACCGTGCCGGTGTTGACCGCGGCCAGCTGGCTGAAGCGCTGGCCCTGCGTGCCGAGACCGAAGCTGACGACGTCGCCCGGGGTCTTGGCGTCGTTCAGGATGTCGGCGTCGGTAACGTCCTTCGCCGCCGCCGGGCCGCCGACGAAGGCCGCGGCGACGAGCAGGGCGAGGGCGACTTGCGTCCGCCGGGGAGTGTTGTGTCGATGCATGGATTGTCTCCTTGGTTGTCCATTTCACACACGGGCCGCGACCCTCCATTCCCTGAGCGGGCCGCACCGCAGGAGCAGCGGTCTGCAAGGCGTGTGCCAATCGCGTTGCCGGCCGCTGCGCCTTGCGTCGACCGGGCCTGCGGCCGGGTGGCCGGCGCTGCGCGCTGCCCCGGCGCCGTGTTTCAAATGTCACCACCTGCTCCAAACTTGCACAGCAGCTTTCCCGCGCCGATGGCGCACGTCGTGCCGCATTCCGCGCCGTTGCGGGCGTCGGCACGGCCCCGCCGGCGCATGGCATGCCGCTTGCGACGTCTCCCGCCAAACAGGCCATCAGGCCGGAGGAGACGAGGATGCGAATCTGGATGGCGGCGGGCCTCGCCGTGTATCTGGCGCTGAGCGCGCTCGGCGCGCAGTCGGACGGGCTGTCCTGGCACGGCGCGCTGGGCTGGCTGCAGCCCGGGCTGCTGGCGCCGGTCGCCGAGGAACCGGCCGCCGGCCTGCCGCCGGCGCCGCTGCAGCGCGAGCTGATGCGCCATGCGGCCGGCTGAAGCGGTCGTCGGCTACGGCGTCGAGCCGCGCTTTCTCGCGCTGCTCGCCGTCTCCGCCGCGCTGCACGCGGCCGTGCTCGGCTGGGTGCGGATGCCGGAGAAGCCGCGGCTGGAGGCGCCGGCGATGCTGGCGGTGCTGAGCGCCAGCCTGCGCGTCGCGACGACGGCGCGCGCAACGGAAACGGCCGCGGTGCGCGAAGCGGCACCGACTGCGGTCCGCAGGGAGGCTCGGCAGCCGGTACGGCGGGAAACGCTGGCACAGCCCGCCGCGCAGGCGGCTGCCGGGCCGACCGTCGCCGCCGCGCCGGCCGCCAGCCGCGACGGCGAAACGCCCGCGCTGCCGGCCCCGACCCCGGCGCCCGTCGCGGTCGCCGCGGTCGCCGCGGTGCCGGCACAGCCGGCCGCCGCCGACGCGGCACGCCTGCTCGAAAACTACGGGCAGCGCCTCTCCGAACTCTTCGCCCGCCAGCAGCAGTACCCGCGGCTGGCTGCGCTGCGCGGCTGGGAGGGCGAGGTCCGCGTGCGCCTGTCGGTGGCGCGCCAGGGCGGCCTCAGCGCGGTGCGGCTGGAGCGCTCGAGCGGCTACGAGGTGCTCGACCGGCACGCGCTGGCGATGATCGAGGAGATCGGCAAGCTGCCGCCGCCGCCCGCCGAATTTTCCGGCGACGTCCAGGTCGTCGTCCCCATCCAGTACAAGCTGAGGAAACCTGCATGACCCCGTGGCGCCTGCAGCCGCTTGCGCAGCCGATCGTGCTGTCGCTGGCCTTCGCCGGTGCCGCCGGTGCCGCCGACACCGCCCCCGGCGTCGTCGAGACGGCGACCGTGCAGGTCGTCGGCACGACGCCGCTGGCCGGCGTCGGCGTGCCGGCGGCACAGGTGCCGGCCGCCGTGCAGTCGGTCTCCGGCGCGCGCATCGCCGACAGCGGCGCGCTGCACCTCGGCGAGTTCATGGCGCGCCAGCTGCCCGGCGTGAACATCAACGAGACGCAGGGCAACCCGCTGCAGCCGGACCTCAACTACCGCGGCTTCGCCGCCTCGCCGCTGCTCGGCACGCCGCAGGGGCTCTCCGTCTTCGTCGACGGCGTGCGCGTGAACGAGCCCTTCGGCGATACCGTGAACTGGGACCTGCTGCCGCGTTCGGCGATCGCCGGCGTCGACCTCGTTCCCGGCTCGAACCCGGCCTTCGGGCTGAACACGCTGGGCGGCGCCTTGGCGGTGCGCACCAAGAGCGGCGACACGCATCCGGGCACGCGCGTCGAGGCCGCCGGCGGCTCCTTCGGCCGCCGCAAGGCGGCCTTCGAGCACGGCGGCAGCGACGCGCAGGGGCTGGCCTGGTACCTCGCCGCCGAATCGTTCCGCGAGGACGGCTGGCGCGACTTCTCGCCGTCGCGCGCGAGCCAGCTGTTCGGCAAGCTCTCCAGGAAAAGCGATCTGGTCGACCTCGACCTGTCGCTGACGCACGCCTCGACGCGACTGACCGGCAACGGGCTGCTGCCGCAGTCGATGTACCGGGCCGAGCGCGACAGCATCTTCACCCACCCCGACCGCACGCAGAACGAACTCACCCAGCTCGCGCTCACCGGCCGCTGGTGGCTGGGCGATGCCGACAGCCTGACGACCACCGTCTACCACCGCCGCACGCGCACGCGCACCTTGAACGGCGACGCCAACGACGAGTTCGAGGACGGCCCCTTCGACGGCGTCTCCGACGAGGAATCCGGCGCCCTCAACCGCACCCGCATGAAGCAGTCGGGCAGCGGTCTCGCCGCGCAGTGGAACCTCGCCCGCGGCAAGCACCAGCTCGCGCTCGGCGCCTCGTTCGACGTCGCCAGCGCGCGCTTCATGCAGAGCAGCCAGCTCGGCCGGCTGAACGCCAGCCGCGGCGTCAGCGTCGAGGACGAGGAAGAGGAGGATAACGAGGTCGTCGGCCGCACGCGCACCGCCAGCCTCTACCTCACCGACACCGTCGCGCTGACGCCGGACCTCGCACTGACCGCCGCCGCGCGCTACAACGTCAGCCGCGTGAAGATGCGCGACCAGCTCGACTTCGTCGCGCCGAACCTCGACGGCGACCACCGCTTCCAGAAGCTCAACCCGGCGCTGGGCCTCACCTGGCAGGCGGCGCCGGCGCTCAACCTGTACGCCGGCGCCAGCCAGGGCACGCGCGTGCCGACGCCGATCGAGCTCGGCTGTGCCGACCCGGCCAACCCGTGCACGCTGCCCAACGCGATGGCCGCCGATCCGCCGCTGAAGCAGGTCGTCGCGCGCACGCTGGAAGCCGGCGCCCGCGGCCGGCTGGCTGGCATCGACTGGAACGCCGGTGTCTTCCGCACGGTGAACCGCGACGACATCCTCTTCGTCGGCACCTCGACCAGCGCCGGCTACTTCACCAACTTCGGCCGCACGCAGCGGCAGGGCATCGAGCTCGGCCTTTCCCGCGCGCAGGGCGCGTTCGACTGGCGAGTGAACTATTCGTACCTGCACGCCACCTTCCGCTCGTCGGCCTGCCTGCTCGCCGAGAACAACAGTTCGCGCGGCCTCGACCCGGCGTGCACCGCCGGCGGCCAGGACGACGAGATCCGGGTGAAGAAGGGCAACCGCATCCCCGGCCTGCCGGCGCACAGCCTGAAGCTCGCGCTGTCCTGGCGCGCGGCCCCCGGCCTGCGCCTCGGCGCCGACGTGCAGGCCTTCTCCGGCCAGTACGCGCGCGGCAACGAGAACAACCGCCACCGCGCCGGCACTTCCACCGACGCCTTCGGCAACGTGCGCAGCTTCGCCCGCGGCGGCCGCCTGCCCGGCTACGCGCTGCTCAACCTCAACGGCGAGCTCGACCTCGGCAAGGGCTGGCAGCTCTTCGGCCGCGTCGACAACGTCTTCGACAAGCGCTACGCGAGCGCCGCCGCGCTCGCCGAGAACCCGTTCGACGCCGCCGGCGCCTTCCAGTCCGACTCCGGCGACTGGCGCCGCGAAACCTTCGTCGCCCCCGGCGCGCCGCGCGCGTTCTGGCTGGGCTTGCGTTACGCCTTCGGTAAATGAACATGAACGCGCGCCGTCGCCCCAGCCTGCACACGCGCCTCAGCCTCGTGCTCACCGCGCTCGCCGCGACGCTGCTGCTCGCGCTCGGCGGGCTGTGGCTGCACGGCGTGCGCGGCGCGATCCACGAGGAGGTCGAGGCGGCGACGCGCGTTTCCGAGCAGTGGCTGGCGGCGCTGGTGCGCGAGGACCGGGGGGAAGTCTCGCCCGGCGCCGCCAACCCCCTGCTCGGGGACCTGCGCGCGCTCGGCCGCATCCGCGCCAACGTGCTCGACGTCTTCGCCGCCTCCGGCGAGCTGCTCTACCAGTCGCCGCCGCCCGCCTACAAGGCCGGCCGCGACGCGCCGGGCTGGTTCGCGGCGCTGGTCGGGCCGCGCTTCGCGGCGCGCCGGATCGAGGCCGGCGGCCTCGTACTGGTGCTGCATCCCGATTCGTCGCGTGCCGTGCTCGACGCCTGGGACGACCTGGTCGCGATGGCCGGCTGGGCGGCGGCGCTGCTCGGCCTGCTCTTCGTCGCCGTGCGCGGCGCGCTGGCCCGTGCGCTGCGCCCGCTCGGCGAGGTCGTCGCCGCGCTCGACCGCACCGCGCGCAGCGGCGCCGATTTCCGCATCGACGCCCGGCTGCCGACCGGCGACGCGCCGGAGCTCGACCGCATCGCGCGCGCCTTCAACGGCATGGCCGACCGGCTGGCGCAGGCGGTCGACCAGAACGTGCGCCTGGAAGCCGACCGCGAGATCGCGCACCGCCTGCAGGCCGGGCTCGAAGACGAGCGCCGGGCGATCGCGCGCGAGCTGCACGACGAGCTGTCGCAGGGGATCACCGCGGTGCGCGCGCTGGCCGGCGCGATCGCGCAGCGCAGCGAGGCACAGCCGGCGCTGTTCGGGCCGGCGCAGAGCATCGTCGCCGTCACCGGCGAGATGCAGGACGGCGTGCGCGCGATCCTGCAGCGCCTGCGCCCGCCGGCCGCCGGCGTCGGCCCGGCAGGTTTGGCCGCGGCGCTGCAGCGGCACTGCGCGGCGTGGCGCGAACAGCACCCGCAGATCGCGCTCGAACTGCACGGCGCGCCCGGCGACGCGCCGCTCGCCGACGCCACCGCGCAGGCCGCGCTGCGCATCGTGCAGGAGGCGCTGACCAACGTCGTCCGCCACGCCGGTGCGACGCGCGTCGACATCGAACTGGCTGCCGCCGACGGCTGGCTTGAATTGTGCATCGCTGACGATGGCCGCGGTCTCGCCGGCGGCCCGTCGCGCCAGCCCGGCTGCGGCCTCGGCCTGGCCGGCATGGCCGAGCGCGCGGCGGCGCTCGGCGGCAGCGTGCAGCTCGGCAGCGGCCGCGAAGGCGGCGTCCGCCTGCTTGCCCGGCTGCCCGCAGCCGATTGCGCTGTATCGAATTGAAGCACCGACCGGAGGATAGCCCATGACCACGAACACCCACCTGCGCGGCTGCCGCATCCTGCTCGCCGACGACCACGCCGTCGTCCGCCTCGGCTTCCGCCTGCTGCTCGAAGGCGCCGGCGGCGAGGTGGTCGGCGAGGCCGACAGCGGCGAGGCGGCGCTGCGCCGCTTCGACGAGCTCACGCCCGACGTGCTGGTGATGGACGTCTCGATGCCCGGCATGGGCGGGCTGGCGACGCTGGAGCGGCTGCGCGCGGCGCACCCGGCGGCGCGCGTGCTGATGCTGTCGGCGCACCACGACGCGGTGATCCCGGTGCGCGCGCTGCGCCTCGGCGCCTGCGGCTACCTGTGCAAGCGCGCGGCGCCGGAGGAGTTCGTGCGCGCCGTGCGCCAGGTCGCCACCGGCCAGCGCTACCTCGACCCCGAGCTGGCGCCGGCGGTCGCGCTGGCGCAGCTGTCCGGCGCCGCCGACCCGGTGGCGGCGCTGACCGAGAAGGAGTTCGCGGTCTTCCTGAAACTCGCCGAGGGGCATTCGGTGAACGAGGTCGCCGAGAAGTTCTTCTTGAGCCCGAGCACGGTCGGCACCCACCTGTACCACATCAAGCAGAAGCTGAACCTGCAGAACGCCGCTGAAATGGCGCTGCTGGCGGTGCGCAGCGGGCTGGTGGAAGCGTGATGGACGGCACGCGCCGGGCCGGCGAAAAGTCGGTGCAGCCGCTGGGCGGCAAGCGGGGGGCGGCGGTGGTCGCCGACGACGGCCTCTTTCCGGCGGCGGCGCCGTTCGCCGAGCACCGGCTCGACGTCGGCGACGGCCATCTGCTGCACGTCGAGGAATGCGGCAATCCGGACGGGCTGCCGCTGCTGTTCCTGCACGGCGGCCCGGGCAGCGGCTGCTCGCCGCGCCAGCGCCGGCTGTTCGATCCGCGCCGCTTCCGCGCGGTGCTCGTCGACCAGCGCGGCTGCGGGCGCAGCGCGCCGCTCGGCGGGCTGGCCGGCAACGACACGCCGGCGCTGGTCGCCGACTGCGAGCGCGTGCGCGCGGCGCTCGGCGTCGAACGCTGGCTGGTCTGCGGCGGCTCCTGGGGCAGCCTGCTCGCGCTCGCCTACGCGCAGGCGCACCCGGACGCGGTCGCCGGCCTCGTGCTGCGCGGCATCTTCCTCGGCTCGCGCGAGGAGGTGCACGGCTACGCGCGCGGCGCGGCGCGGGCCGCCCGGCTGCTGCCGGCGAGCAACGCCGACTTCGTCGCCGATCCGCTGGCGCCGTGGGTCAGCCGTATCCTCAGCAGCGATCCGTCGCGCGCGCTGCCGGCCGTCGCCGCCTGGCTCGACTACGAGCGCCGGCTGATGGGCGACGCGCCGCAGGCGGCGCCGCCCGACGCGGTGCAGCTGGCGAAGGCGCGCATCCAGATGCACTACCTGATGCACGACTGCTTCCTGGCGCCGGGCCAGCTGCTCGACGGCGTGCGCACGATCCGCCAGCTGCCGGCGGCGATCGTGCAGGGGCTGGCCGACCTCGTCTGCCCGCCGCTGGCCGCCGCGCGGCTGCGCGCCGCGTGGCCGGAAGCCGAATGGAGCGGCATCGCCCATGCCGGCCACGGCGGCCTGACGCCGCCGCTGGCGCAGGCGACGATCGCCGCGCTGGCGCGGGTCGCGGATCGCATCGAAGCGCGCGCCGGCGGCCGCGAGTGCGAGATCGCCTAGCGAAAATCGCGAGCCCCAATCCCCGATTTGCCGGGCGCCGCCGCGCCTCCCCCCGCGCACACTGGTCCCGACAGACACTTCCGACGAAAGGACGACGCCATGCCCAAGGAACACACCGGTCTCAGCCTCGACGGCCAGGGCAAGCCCCTGTGGCTGTCGCTGGAAATGACCTACCGCTGCCCGCTGAAGTGCTCGTGGTGCAACAACCCGCTCGACTTCGAGGACTACGCGGCGCGCGAATTGAACACCGAGGAATGGAAGGGCGTGCTGCGCGACGGCCGCGAACTCGGCGCGCTGCAGCTCGGCTTCACCGGCGGCGAGCCGCTGATGCGCGACGACCTCGAGGAACTGGTCGCCTACGCCGACGGCATTGGCTACTACACCAACCTGATCACCTCCGGCATCGGGCTGACCGAGGAGCGCCTGCTGGCGCTGAAGGCGGCCGGCCTGAAGCAGATCCAACTGTCGCTGCAGGCGACGAAGAGCGAGGTCACCGACGCGCTGGTCGGCGCCCGCGCGCACGCGCTGAAGCTCGACGCGGCGCGGCTGATCAAGCAGCACGGCTTCCCGATGGTGCTCAACATGCCGGTCTTCAAGCAGAACATCGGCATGATCGGCGAGATGGTCGAATGGGCCGCCGGGCTCGGCATCGAGTACATCGAGTTCGCCAACATCCAGTACTACAACTGGGCGCTCTTGAACCGCGACGAGCTGATGCCGACGCTGGAGCAGCTGCGCGAGGCCGAGCGCGTCGTCAACGAATGGCGGGCGAAGCTCGGCAAGGCGATGACCATCTACTTCGTCATCCCCGACTACTACGAGGGCCGGCCGAAGGCGTGCATGAACGGCTGGGGCGCGATCCACCTGACCGTCGCCCCGGACGGCGTGGCCATGCCCTGCCAGGAGGCGCGCGCGATCCCCGGGCTGGAGTTCCAGTCGGTGCGCGAGAAGCCGCTGTCCTGGCTGTGGCACGAGTCGGATCTGTTCCGCAAATACCGCGGCCTCGACTGGCTGCCGGAGCCGTGCAGCTCGTGCTCGGAGAAGGAGAAGGACTTCGGCGGCTGCCGCTGCCAGGCCTTCCTGCTCACCGGCGACGCCGGCAACACCGACCCGGCGTGCAGCCGCTCGCCGCACCACCATCTGGTGCAGGAGGCGGTGGCGGTCGCGGTCAAGCCGATCCGCTTCAGGAAGCCGCTGGTCAAGCGCTCGGCGCAGGCGGTCGAGACCGCGTTCATGGAGGGGTGAGCGCCGTGAAACACCCTTACGACACCGCCACCGGCACCATCGCCCTCGGCGTCCTGCTCACCGTGCTGCTCGCCGCGTTGCTGCGCGTCTTCGCCTGAGGCCGCGCGATGGAAACTGGTTTCGCCTTCCTCGATGTCTTCGCCCGCTGGGCGCACTTCATCGCCGGCATCATCTGGGTCGGCCACAACTATTCCAGCGTCGTTCAGCGTCCGAGCTGGCAGCCGCTGACCGCCGCCGACCTGGTCAGCGATACCAGCCCGCGCTTCCAGACGATGCTCGGCCGCGAGCACGGCTTCTTCCGCTGGTCGTCGGTGGTGGCCTGGGGCGCCGGCATGTTCATGCTCTGGCAGCGCGGCTGGCTGGAAGGCGCGCTGACGCTGCAGGGCAGCCTGGCGCCGCTCGGGCTCGGCGTCTGGATCGGCACGCTGATGATGGCCAACCTGTGGCTGGTCCTCTGGCCGCACCAGCAGAAAGTGCTCGGCTTCAAGCCGGCGAGCGTCGAGGAGCGACTGCGCTGCTCGCGCATCACGCACCTGTCGTCGCGCACCAACACCATGCTGTCGATTCCGCTGCTGTTCTTCATGGCCGCCGGCGCGCACGGCGGCTTCCTGTTCGGCTAGCGGCGATGGCGCTCGCGGCCGTTCCCGCGCCGGTGCTGCGGCCGTCGCCGGCCGCCGCCGAGCCGGCGTACAGCTTCGCCGCCGGCCCCGCCCGCCTACCCGACGCGGTGCTCGCGCGCGCCGGCGAGGCGCTGTTCGCGCGCGGCGGCGACGGCGCCGCGGCGATCGAGCGGCCGTTCACCGGCGACGCCTTCCGCGCGACGCTGGCGCATGCGCGCGAGCGGCTGGCCGCGCTGCTCGCGCTGCCGGCGAACTACCGCATCCTGTTCATGGCCGGCGGCGCGATGCAGCACTTCTCGCTGCTGCCGATGAACCTGCTCGGCGCCTCGCGCCGCGCCGCCTACGCCGATTCCGGCTACTGGTCGCGGCGCGCCATCGACGAGGGCTGGAAGCAGGCGGCGGTGAGCGTCGTCGCGACGCCGCCCGCCGGCGCGCCGGCGGCGCCCGACGTGTCGCCCGGCAGCGGCTGGGACATCCCGGCCGACGCCGCCTACTGCCACCTCACGCCGAACGAGACCGCCGACGGCGTCGCCTGGGCCGCGCTGCCGGACACCGGCGCCGTGCCGCTGGTCGCCGACGTCACCTCGTGCTTCCTCGCCGCGCCGCTCGACGTGTCGCGCTTCGGACTGCTCTACGCCGGCGCGCAGAAGAACATCGGCCCCGCCGGCCTGTCCGTCGTCGTCGTCCGCGACGACCTGCTCGAACGCGCGCGCCCCGAGCTGCCGGCGCCGTTCTCGTACGCCGTGCAGGCGGCGCAGGACAGCTGCGTGACGACGCCACCGACGGCGGCGATCCAGCTCGCGGCGCTGGTCTTCGACTGGATCGCCGAGCGCGGCGGGCTCCCGGCGATGGCCGCCGCCAACGCGGCGAAGGCGGCGCGGCTGTATGGCTTTATCGACGCCAGCGGCGGCTTCTACACGGCACCGGTGCGGCGCGACTGCCGCTCGCCGGTGAATGTCCGCTTCCATCTCGCCGATTCGGTGCAGGACGCGGTCTTCGCCGCCGAGGCCGAGCGCCGCGGGCTGTTCCACCTGCGCGGCCACCCGCGCGTCGGCGGCCTGCGCGCCAGCCTCTACAACGCGATGCCGATGACCGGCGTCGACGCGCTGGTCGACTTCATGGCCGACTTCATGCGCCGCCGCGGATGAGCGCGGAGCGGCCGGCAGCGGGTCTCGCGCCGGGGCGGCGCAGCGCCGGCGACTTCGGCATCGGGCTCGCCGGCGGTATCGACAAGGACGGCAGTCGCGCCACCGAACTGCTCGCCGCCGGCTTCGACAGCGTCGAGTTCGGCACCGTCGCCGGCGGCATCGCCGGCCATCCCGACGGCAGCGCGGCGGCGCTCGCCGCCCGTCTCGCCGACTGGCGCGCGTCCGCCTCCGGCGCCGCGCCGCGCATCGGTGTCGGCCTCGGCCGCCCGCCCGGCGCCCCGCCGGCGGCGCTCGCCGACGGCTGGCTGGCCGGGCTGGCGTTGGTCACCGGCGTCGCCGATTACGTCAGCCTGAACCTCAGCGCCGCCGCCAACCGCCCGCTGCTGGCGGCGGCACAGTGGCCGCTGCTGGCGCGCGCCTTCGCCGCGGTCGTGGCCTGGCGCGCGGCGATGGCCGCCGCCGGCGGGTGCAGCATCGAACTCGCGGTCAAGCTGCCGCTCGGCGCCGCCGGCGAGCCGCTGCCGGGCGTCGCGCGGCTCGCCGTTGCCGCCGGCGTCGACCGGCTGACGGTCGTCCGCGCCGACGGCGCCACCGACTTCGCGCGCGTCGCCGCGCTGGCGCGGGAGATCGACGGGCAGGCGGCGCTGGTCGCGGTCGGCGGCATCCGCAGCGCGGCCGACGTCGCCGCCGCGCGCCGCGCCGGAGCCGCCGGCGTGCAGGTGCATCGCCTGTTCGTCGACGAAGGCGCGGCCGGTGTCGCGCGGCTGCGTGCGGGCGGCTGAGCCGACGGGGAGATCAGTGCGTGGTCAGGTAGCAGCGCGGCAGCTGTTGCCAGCCGGCCTGGCCGGGGCGCGCGCGGCGCTGCTGGGCGAGGACGATGGTCGTCCGCTCGCCGTGCTCGTCGTCCGCGCCGACCGGGAAGAAGAAGCCGTGGCGGTACGGCGCCAGTTCGGCGCCCGGCCAGTCGATGCGCCGCGCCCGGGCGTCGAAGGCGAAGCGCCGCGGCTCGCCGCCGTCGATGCGCACCGTGCCCGCGACGATCTCGAACCAGGCGACGACCGTCTGTTCCGGCGGCTGGTAGCAGCGGTACTTGCCGTCCGGCGGCGCGACCGGGTCGGCCGCGGCGGCGGCCGGCAGTAGCGAGGCGGCGAGGAGCAGGCGGGCAAGGAGGGTTTTCATCGTTCGCGGCGTTCGGTGGGTTCGACGACCGGGTTATACCGCATTCGGGCGCCGGATTCCGCGCGCTGGATCAATTGCCGCGCAGCGACTGCAGCAGGGCCCGGCCTGCCGGCCAGTCGCCGAGGCCGCTGGCGGCGTTGATGTGGCCGCAGGCGCCGACGTTCACCAGGCGGCTGCCCCAGGCCCGCGCCATGGCCGCGGCGTGTTGCGGCGAGCCGTAGGGATCGTCGTCGCTGGCGACGACGATGCTGGGGAAGGGCAGCGGCCACCGCGGCACCGCGGCGAAGCCGGTCGCCGCCGCCGGGAATGCGTCGCCGGCCGGGTCGGGCACGGCGACCAGCAGCGCCGCGGCGAGCGGCGAGGCCTGCGGCGTCGCCGCCCAGTGCGCGACCGCCAGGCAGGCGAGGCTGTGCGCGACGACGACGGCCCGCGGCCCGGCGCGCCCGACCGCCTGCTCGAACGCGGCGACCCACTCGGCGCAGACCGGCTGCTCCCAGTCGCGCTGCGCGACGCGCACGAAGCCGGGGCCGCTGTTCTCCCAGCGCGTCTGCCAGTGCTCCGGGCCGGAGTTGCCGATGCCGGGGAAGATGAGGATCGGTGAGCTCATGTGCGCCTCCGGAGGTGTCGAGGGAAACGGATTGCCGCCTATGCCCGCTGCGGCGGCAGCGCCCGCCATACGATGCCGATCACCAGCGCCGCCAGCAGCATGCCGCCGGCGACGTCGAACAGGTAGTGCCAGCCGAGCACCAGCACCGCGACGATGGACGATAGCCAGAAGAATGCGGAGAAGACGCTCATCGGCAGCGAGCGCCGCGCGAAGAACAGCATCAGGCTCTCGTGCGCCATGTGCAGGCTGGGCATGCAGGCGATGAAGGCGAAGGTCTCGATCCGCTCGAGCTTGCCCGCCGCCGCCGCGTTGGTGGCGTCGGCCAGCAGCTGCTGGATCGACAGCGTGAACGGCGCGCTGTCGTGCAGGTAGGCGAATTTTTCCGGGTCGTAGAAGGCCGGGCCGTAGGCCGGAAACAGGTAGTACGAGACCCCGCCGAGCAGGTAGCACAGCGACAGGCTGGCAACGTAGCGCCACTGCTCGCGGCGGTCGCCCTGCGCGAAGAGGAACAGCGCGGTCAGCGCGATGTGGTGGAAGAACAGGAAGTAGGCCCAGTCGCTGAAGCCGACCACCGCCGGCCGCGTGCTCGCCCAGCGGGCGACCGCGAGGTAGAGCGGCTCGCCGAAGAGCGCCCGTTCGCCGGCGATCAGCCAGTCGTCGAGGACGACGCCGAAGGTGAACAGCTGCGACTTGAAGATGGTGAACACGTAGCTGACGACGACCAGCACGAACACCGTCGCCGCCATGCCGAACAGCGCCTCGGCGAAGTCGGTGCGCAGCAGCGTCCGGTAGAGCAGCGCGGCGACCAGCGGCAGCGCCAGGTAATCCCACGGCGAATAGCGCGCCGAGAGCAGCGCCAGCATCAGCGCGACCGCCAGCGCCAGCGCCAGCGACAGGCCCTGCCGGAGGCGGCCGGCAACGGCTGCCCCCGGCGCCGCGCGCCGTGCCGCGGCGGCGAGCAGGACGAACAGCGCCGCCAGCGCAAAGTAGCGGTCGACGACGGCCAGCCCCAGCAGCTCCAGTGTCCGCGACCAGCTGTAGGCCGCCGGCAGCGCGCTGGCGTAGTGGATGCCGGCCGCCGCGAGCGGCAGGGCGATCGCGGGCAGGAGCAGCAGCTTGGAGGGAGTCGGGATGCTGCGCCACATTTCGCGGGTTCCGGCTTGAAGGATGCAGCGCTATTTCAGCTTGCGAGGGGATGCGCACAATCGTACCCCCAGTCATATTTCCGGCGCCAGCGGCGTGGTGACAGCGCAACCTCCGTCCTTCCCGTGACTGCAACGCCCGCTTGCCGCCTGCGTTCGCCGGGACTAGATTCCCAGTATCCCCCTCGCGCCGTGCGCCCCCGATGTTCAGCGACCTGATCTTCCGCCAGCTCTTCGACGCCGCGTCGTCGACCTACACCTACCTGCTCGGCGACCCGGCGAGCCGGCAGGCGGTGATCGTCGACACGGTGTTCGAGCAGCACCTGCGCGACCGCGCGCTGGTCGACGAGCTGGGGCTGACGCTGGTCGCCGCGCTCGACACGCACTGCCATGCCGACCACGTCACCGGCGCCTGGCTGATGCAGCAGGCCACCGGTTGCCGCATCGGTATCTCGCGGCGCTACGGCGAGGCGGTGCAGGGCGCCGACCTGCGCCTCGACGACGGCGACCGCGTCGTCTTCGGCGCGCGCCACCTGGCGGTGCGGGCGACGCCGGGGCATACCGACGGCTGTCTGAGCTACGTCGCCGACGACCGCCGCTTCGCGCTCACCGGCGACTGCCTGCTGATCCGCAGCGCCGGCCGCTGCGACTTCCAGCACGGCGACGCGCACACGCTGTTCCGCTCGATCAGCGAACGGCTGTTCACGCTGCCCGACGACTGCCTGATCTTCCCCGGCCACGACTACGCCGGCCGCACCGTCTCCTCGATCGGCGAGGAGCGCGCGCACAACCCGCGCATCGGCGGCGGCGCCGACGAGCGCGACTTCGTCGGCTTCATGGAGAACCTGAACCTGCCGCACCCCCGGCAGATCGCCGTCGCCGTTCCCGCCAACCTGCGCTCGGGGCGGCCGGAGGACGGCAAGGTGCCGTGCCCGGCGGACTGGGGGCCGGTGCGGCAGAGCTACGCCGGGCTGCTGGAGATCGAGCCGGAGTGGGTCGCCGAGCACCGCGCCGAAGTGCACGTGCTCGACGTGCGCGACCCCGGCGAGCTGGACGAGCGCCTCGGCCGCATCGCCGGCGCGCAGTGCATCCCGCTCTCCGAACTGCAGGCGCGCCTGGCGGAGGTTCCGGCCGACCGGCCGCTGGTGCCGGTGTGCCACGCCGGCATGCGTTCCGGGCAGGCGACGGTGATCCTGCGCCAGGCCGGCTTCGCCCGCGTCGCCAACCTGCACGGCGGCATGCTGCTGTGGCGGCAGCTCGGGCTGCCGGTGGTGCACGGCTGACGCCCGCCGGGCGCCCCGTCTACTCCCAGGCCAGCGCGCCGCCGGTCTGGTACTCGGTGACGCGGGTCTCGAAGAAGTTCTTCTCCTTGCGCAGGTTGGCCTGCTCGTCGAGCCAGGGCAGCACGTTCCCGGCGCCGGGGAAGGGTTCGCCGAGCCCGAGTTGGCGCGCGCGGCGGTTGGCGATGAAGCGGAACTGGTCGACGTGCAGCTCGGCGTTGTAGCCGAGGATCGGCTCGCGCAGGATGTAGCCGGCATAGGCCGCCTCGGCCGCCTCGGCTTCGTCCCACAGGCTGCGCAGCGCGGCCGGGTCGAGCGTCAGCTCTTCCTCCTTGAGCAGCTCGCGCACGACGCGGATGCCGAAGGCGCAGTGCAGCACCTCGTCGCGCATGATGTACTGCAGCTGCTCGGCGGCGCCCTTCATCAGCCCGCGCCGCTGCAGCGCGAAGATCGGCGTGAAGCCGTTGTAGAACCAGCAGCCCTCGAAGATCGCGGCGAAGAACAGGTAGGAGAGCGCGAACTCGTGCAGGTTGTCGCGGTCGGCGAGGTCGAAGTCGGAGCGCAGCACGCGCTCCAGGCGGCGGTTGGCGAGCGCGATCTTGCCGTGGATCGCCGGCACCACGCGGTAGCGGTTGTAGATCTCCTGCTGGTCGAGGCCGAGGCTCTCGATGCAGTGCTGGTAGGTCCAGGTGTGCAGCGCCTCCTCGTAGACCTGCCGCGCCTGGTAGATCTGCAGCTCGGGCGCGCTCATCTTCTCCATCACCGCCAGGCCGATGTTGCGCATCGCCAGGATGTCGGAGGTGGTCAGGTAGGCGAGCACGTTCTCGAAGACGTGGCGCTCGGCGGCGGTGAGCCGGTGCTGGTAGTCGTGCACGTCCTGCGCCATGCTGATTTCCAGCGGCGTCCAGTGGTTGCGGTTGGCCTTCAGGAAGAACTCCCAGGCCCACGGGTACTTGAACGGTGCCAGCTGGTTGATGTCGGCGTGGCCGTTGACGATGCGCTTGTCGGCGGCGTTGACCGGCGCCAGCCCGGCCGGCAGCTCCCTCCCCTTCAAGGGGAGGGTTGGGGTGGGGATGGGGGGAGTCAGCGGCAGCGTGATAACCCCATCCCCCTCCCGGCCTCCCCCTTGAAGGGGGAGGAGAGTGGACTCCCGGCCTCCCGCCTCAAGAGGGAGGTGGGCAGGGTTCCGGCTGTCTGCCGGAAGGGAAGGCGAGAGGCTGGGCGTATCCCAGTCGTCGAAGCGGAAAGCGGCGTTCATGGCTTGGGCCTTTGCATGTTCGGTAAGGAAAATCCGTCAGCGTCAGCCAACGGTCCTGGCAACTAGCGGTTAGTCAACCTGAATCCGGTTGATGTAACCCATCGTCATTCCGGGCTTGACCCGGAATCCAGTGGGGTATTTCTGGATTCCGGCACCCCAAGGGCACTTCCTGCGGGGCGCTTTCGCCGGAATGACGAACTTATCCATCTGTTTCAACATGACTGGCTACTCGGGGCGGACTTCGCGGAAGCGCTGCCGGCGGTCCCAGTCGACGTAGAAAATCCCGCCGCGCTCCGCCTCGAAGCTCAGCAGCCGCTCGCCGTTCAGCGACACGGCGCTCTCGCCGCGCGAGAAGTCGAGTTCCGGCTCGCTGCCGCCGCGATTGACGACGATCATCGGGATGCCGGTTTCCCGCGTGCGCCGTTCCCAGGCGTCGCCGGGCCCCATGCCGGCGACCGGCGGCCAGTTGGCCGGCGTCAGCAGGATCGCCGCCCCCTGCGCCGCCTGCCGGGCGGCCGGCTCGGCGGCCCAGGTGTCGGCGCAGATCAGCGTGCCGACGGCGAGGCCGTCGACGACGAACGGCGGGCGCCCGCCGTCGCCGGCCTGCGACCAGCTTTCGGCGCCGCCATGCACGCGCTGCTTGCGGTAGGTGCCGAGGATTGTGCCGTCGCGGTCGATCGCGGCGACGCTGTTGTGCAGCCGGCCGCTGGCCGCGTCGCGCTCGGCGACACCGACGAACAGCGCGACGCGGTTGTCGCGGGCGATCGCCGCCAGCGTGCCGATCCAGGCGTCCGGGAACGACGCGATCCAGTCGGTGCCGATGCGCTTGGCGAAGTGGTAGCCGGTCTCGGCCAGTTCCGGCGTCACGATCCAGTCGGCGCCGTGGCGCACCGCCTCGCGGATGGCGTCCTCGATGCGCGCGCGGTTGCCGGCGATGTCGCCCGGCACGGCGTCGAGATGCAGCAGCGCCAGGCGCAGGTCGCCGGCCGCCTTGGCCGGCCCGGCCGGCGCGGTTGAGGCCTCGGCGAAGCGCTTGCTGCCCGGCAGGAATACGCCGTCCTGCCTGCCCAGCGCCTCGACCACCGCCTGGTAGGTCGCCTTGCCGATCAGTTCGCCGATCCGGCTGTGGCCGCCGGTGTAGGTGGCGCGCGGCGCGGCCGTTCCCGAGACCATGATGATGCTGTCGGTGCCGGTGCCGGTCGCCTGCGCCCCCGGCGTATAGCTGCTCGGCACCCGCAGGTCCTCGAGCGCCGCCGTCTTGCCTTCGGTGACGGTGATCAGCGCGCGCGCCAGCGCCGCGTCGCTGAGCGCGATATTGCTCAGCACCATGATGTTGATCGTGCCGGCCGGCGCTTCCTCTTCGATGTAGGTGCCGGCATCGACGCCGGTGCGCTGTGCGTTGTTCCGCGCCCCCGCCGTCGCCAGCACGGTCACCGTCAGCGGGCCGTGGCGCCGCGTGACGACGGCGAGATTGTCCATGTCGGCGGCGGTGCCCATGCGGGCGACCGCGCTCCGCGGCAGCCCCAGCCGGTCGGCTGTCGCATCGCGCACGCCTTCGCTGTAGCGCTTGCCCGCCGTGCCGAGCCGCGCCCACAGCCGCGGATGCGCGGCATGGTTGATCGCCGCCCGCGCATCGAGCAGGCCGTCGCTGGTCGACAGCACGCGGCGTTCGCCGGCAAAGCGGACGACCAGCGTCTTCTCCCACAAGCCGTCGCGTTCGGCGCGCAGGATCTGCAGCGTGGCGCCGAGTTCGTCGGGCAGCGCCGATTCCGCCGCTGGTTTCGCCCCCGGCGCCGCCGCCGACACGGCCAGCGGCAGCGCCAGCAGCAGCGCCAGCCCGCGGCGCAGGACAACGATCATCGTCGACTTCATTGGCATGCCTCGCACTCGGGGTTGTCGATGCTGCAGAAGCGCGGCGCTTCCTCGGCCGCGGGCGCGGCCTCGTCGCGGCCGCCGGCCTGTTCGGCCTGGCTGGCGCCGAGCGTGCGCAGGTAGTAGGTGGTCTTCAGCCCGCGCCGCCAGGCCAGCTGGTAGATCTCGTCGAGCTTGCGGCCCGACGGCGTCGCCAGGTACAGGTTGAGCGACTGCGCCTGGTCGATCCACTTCTGCCGGCGCGCGGCAGCCTCGATCAGCCAGACCGGGTCGATCTCGAAGGCGGTAGCGTAGCGCGCCTTGAGCTCGTCGGGAACGCGCTCGATGCGCGAGAGCGAACCGTCGAAGTACTTGAGGTCGGCGACCATCACCTCGTCCCACAGGTCGAGCGCCTTCAGGTCGCGCACCAGCGCGGCGTTGACGACGGTGAACTCGCCCGACAGGTTCGATTTGACGTAGAGGTTCTGGTAGGCCGGCTCGATGCTGGCCGAGACGCCGACGATGTTGGAGATCGTCGCCGTCGGCGCGATCGCCACGCAGTTCGAATTGCGCATGCCGTGGCGGGCGATGCGCTCGCGCAGCCCCGCCCAGTCGAGGCGCGCGCCGCGGTCGACCTCGACGTCGCCGCCGCGGCCGGCTTCGAGCAGGTCGAGCGAGTCGAGCGGCAGGATGCCGCGCTCCCACAGGCTGCCGGCGAAGCTCGAATAGCGGCCGCGCTCCTCGGCGAGCACGGTCGAGGCGCGGTAGGCGTGGTAGCAGACGGCCTCCATGCTGCGGTCGGCGAAGTCGACGGCAGCGTCCGAGGCGTAGGCGATGCCCAGCTCGTAGAGGCAGTCGGCGAAGCCCATGATGCCGAGCCCGACCGGGCGGTGGCGCAGGTTGGCGTTGCGCGCTTTGGGCGTCGCGTAGTAGTTGAGGTCGATCACGTTGTCGAGCATACGCAATGCCGTGGCGATCGTGCGCGCCAGCTTGTCCTGGTCGAGCTCGCCGTCCTTCAGGTGGGCGACGAGGTTGACCGAGCCGAGGTTGCACACCGCCGTCTCCGAGTCCGAGGTGTTGAGCGTGATCTCGGTGCACAGGTTCGAGCTATGCACGACGCCGGCGTGCTGCTGCGGCGAGCGCAGGTTGCAGGCATCCTTGAAGGTCAGCCAGGGGTGGCCGGTCTCGAACAGCATGGTCAGCATCTTGCGCCACAGCTGCACCGCCGGCACCTTCTTGTGCAGGCGGATGGCGCCGGCGGCGGCCTGCGCCTCGTAGGCGGTGTAGGCGGCGGCGAAGTCGGCGCCGAAGCGGTCGTGCAGGTCGGGCACGTCGGACGGCGAGAACAGCGTCCACTCGCCGTTCTGCCGCACGCGCTGCATGAACAGGTCGGGAATCCAGTGCGCGGTGTTCATGTCGTGCGTGCGCCGGCGCTCGTCGCCGGTGTTCTTCCTGAGGTCGAGGAACTCCTCGATGTCGAGGTGCCAGGTCTCCAGGTAGGCGCACACCGCGCCCTTGCGCTTGCCGCCCTGGTTCACCGCCAGCGCCGTGTCGTTCACCACCTTGAGGAAGGGGATCACGCCCTGGCTCTGGCCGTTGGTGCCGCGGATGCGGCTGCCCAGCGCGCGCACCGGTGTCCAGTCGTTGCCGAGGCCGCCGGCGTACTTCTGCAGCAGCGCGTTCTCCTTGACCGCCTGGTAGATGCCGTCGAGGTCGTCGGCGACCGTCGTCAGGTAGCACGACGAGAGCTGCGGGTGCAGCGTGCCGCTGTTGAACAGCGTCGGCGTCGAGCACATGAAGTCGAAGCGGGAGATCAGGTCGTAGAACTCGATCGCGCGCGCCTCGCGGTCGATCTCGTTCAAGGCCAGCCCCATCGCCACGCGCATGAAGAAGAGCTGCGGCAGTTCGATGCGGCGCCCGTCGACGTGCAGGAAGTAGCGGTCGTACAGCGTCTGCAGGCCGAGGTAGCCGAACTGCAGGTCGCGCTCCGGCTGCAGCGCGGCGGCCAGGCGCGCCAGGTCGAAGCCGGCCAGGCGCGGGTCGAGCAGGCCGGCGGCGACGCCCGCGGCGACGAAGTCGGGGAAATATGCGGCGTTCGCCGCCGCCAGTTCGTCGCTCCGCACGGCGCGGCCGAGCGTTTCGCGCGCCAGCGCGGTCAGCAGCAGGCGGGCGGCGACCTGGTTGTAGGCCGGCTCGCGCTCGATCAGCGTGCGCGCGGCGAGGATCAGCGCCTGGTCGACGTCGGCGCGCGGCACGCCGTCGTAGAGGTTCTTCAGCGCCAGGTCGAGCACCGCCGTCGCCGCCACCGCCCCGCCCAGCCCGGCGCAGGCGTCGTCGCAGACGGCGAGCAGCGCCGCGCGGTCGAGCGGGCGGCGCTCGCCGCCGTCGGTCACGTGCAGCGGCGGCGCCAGTTCGTCGGCGGCGGTCACCGCCGCGGCGCGCTCGGCGGCGCGGCGTTCGCGGTAGAGCACGTAGGCGCGCGCCACGTCGTGCTCGCCGGCGCGCATCAGCGCCAGCTCGGCCTGGTCCTGGATGTCCTCGATATGCACCGTGCCGCCGTCGGGCAGGCGCCGCCTCAGCGAGCGGGCGACGGTCTGCGTCAGCCGCGCGACGATCTCGCGGACGCGCGACGACGCGGCGCTCTGGCTGCCCTCGACGGCGAGGAAGGCCTTGGCCAGCGCGACGGCGATCTTGTCGGCGTCAAAGGGAACGACGGCGCCGTTGCGGCGGATCACCTGCAGCGCGGCGAGCGCGCTGTCGTGGCCGGCGGGCAGGGGCAGAACATGGGCGAAGGCAGGGGAAGGCAAGGCGGCTCTCCGTGGTGGGGGCGAAGCACGCGGGGAATGCCGGAAATGGGCGGTCCGGGCCGCAGGCGACGCGGCGCCGGCCCGATGGGCGCAAGCCCGGGAGCGGATCGGCACAACGCGGCAAGGGCAGGATCGGCACGCACACACCTCTCGTCAGGGGCACCCCGCCCCGTGAATGAAAGAAGGTTGGTCGCGGCAGGTCTCCTGGCTCTCGGTTCAACGCGCCTCGCCCGCCTTCCCGGAACGCATCCAGTGGCCATGGGTGAAAACTACGTGGCGAGGCACTCGCCGATGACAGTTGCGGGGGCAGCCCCGGAATTCGGTTCCGCGCGAACGCGGAGCCGGCACCGGATTCCCTTTTAATCCCCGGGCGGGGAACCATCAACGCCGCCGAGTGTAAGCCAGCGGCGCGGGCGGGGTCAATACCGGAACACTAGCGGTAGTAGGTTGGCGGTGGAAAAGCACTAGATGCAGTGCATGCCGCCCGCCGCCGGCTAGGCATCGCGCCGGCGGGCGACGATGCGGAAGTGCAGGTCGAGGCGGTCGGCGACGCGCAGCGCGCCGTTCAGCGCGGTCAGCGGAACGATGCCGAAGTCGCTCTGGCGGAAGTCGATCCGGCCGGCGACGGCGATGCCGTCGGCCAGCGTTTCGCTGCTCACCGGCACGTCGAATTCGCGCGTTGCGCCGTGCACCGTGATCGCCGCGCGCACGGTCGGCGCGTCCGGCGCGTCGCGGCGGACGGCGATGGTGGCGAAGGGGAAGCGGCCGGCGTCGAGCACGCGCGTCAGCATGTTGCGCCGGGTGCCGGCGATCGCCCGCTCGTCGGGCGGCTCGGCGAAACCGGCGGCGGCGCGCTGCGCCGGGTCGTCGACGACCAGCCGCGCCAGCGCCAGGTAGAGGTCGGCGCGGCCGGCGTCGAGGTCGACCTGGCCGCGCAGGTCGTGGCTGGCGACGACGTGGTCGTGGCCGAGGCGGGCCAGCGGGCCGTCGCGGCGCACCTCGACGACGATCCGCGACTGCGCCGGATCGACCTGCAGCACCCGGTGCCCGGCTGCCGCCGCGCGGCGGTAGTCGGCTGCCGGAAAGCCGGCCGGCGGTTCGGCGGGCGGCGCGAGCGCGGCCTCCTCCGGCGGTACGCCCGGCGCGCACGCGGCGAGCACGGCGACGGCGAGCGCCAGCAGCCAGCGTCGGGCAGGGCGACTCGCCCGGCCGGCCGCCATCCTCAGGCCTCGTCTTCGCCGCGCGCCGCGGCCAGCCCGCGCAGCAGCGCCGCGACCTGGCGCGCGCCGGCCGGCGTATCGAGCATCTCCAGCGGCGCCAGTCCGCCGAAGTCGCGCCGCGGTCGGCGCAGCCAGCGCAGCGCGCGCTCGCGGTTGCCGAAGGCGGCGATCGCCAGTTCGAGCAGCGCCGCTTCCTGCGCGTCGTCGGCGGCCGCCGGACCGCCGGCGCGCGGCACGATCGGGATCGTCCGCGGCATGCCGGTCAGCGGCCGACCCACGGCAGCGGCGGCGCCTTCAGCGGCTCGCCGTCGTAGCCGGCGACGCGGCCGAAGCGTTCGCCGTAGCCGCTTTCCCAGTCGCGCTGCGCCTGTGCGACATCCTCCTTGCTGCCGCCGACGAAGTTCCACCAGATCACGATCTCCTCGCGCCGCGGCTCGCCGCCGATCAGCAGCAGGCGGGTGCCGGGGGCGAGGTCGAGCGCCAGCGCGTTGCGGCCGCTGCCGAGGTAGGCCAGCTCGTCGGCAGCGATGCGTTCGCCGCCGAGGTGCACCTCGCCGGTGAGCGGCAGGATGCCGTACTCGAAGCTGGGGTCGAGCGGCAGCCCGATCGCCGCGTTTTCCGGACTCATCAGGTCGAGGCCGACCAGCGGCGAGTGCAGCCGCGTCGGCGCCACCTGGCCGCCGAAGCTGCCGGCGAGCAGCGTCGCCCGGCAGCCGCCGATTCGCCACTGCGGCAGCGCCGGATGGTGCTCGAAGGCCGGCGCGCAGCCGGCGACCTCGGGCGGCAGCGCGATCCACAGCTGCGCCGCGTGCAGGCGGCGCTCGCCGGGCAGCGACTCCTCGGTATGGACGACGCCGCGGCCGGCGGTCATCAGGTTCACCTGGCCGGGGCGGATCAGCTGCTCGTTGCCCAGGCTGTCGCGGTGCAGCACCTCGCCCTCGATCAGCCAGGTGAAGGTCTGCAGCCCGGTGTGCGGATGCGCGCCGACGCGCATGCCGGCGCCCGGCGCGAAGCTCGCCGGGCCGGCGTGGTCGAGGAAGCACCAGGCGCCGATGGTGCGCCGGCCGCGCACCGGCAGCACGCGCCGGACGGGAATGCTGCCACCGATCTCGGCGCTGCGCGCGGCGATGCGTTCGATGGGCGGTGGCGGGGGGCGTTGCGGCTTGCCTGGCTTCATGGCGTTTTCCTCCGATTGGCAGGTGGCCCGGGGGCGGCGCTTGCTTTCGACACTATAGCGGCGGCGGCCATTCAATTCCCGCGGAAATTCGTCGTCGCGGCGAAAGGCTTGCGTGGAGGCGGGACCGCTCCGGAGTCCGGCGCGGTCCGACGTGGGCGGCCGCGACGCCAATAAAGGCTGCGCCGCCGATCGCTCAAGCCTCCCTGCGCACGCGCCGCCCGTGCAGCGGCACCGGATGTCCGTGCCGGTCCATCAGGATCAGCGGCACGCAGCGCTGGCGGTCGTCGTGGATGGCGACGCAGTCGAGGCACTGGAAGCAGTCGGCGTAGCGGATCGCGCCGCTCTCCTCGATCGCGTTGTAGGCGCAGGCGTGCCGGCAGCGCTGGCAGGGCTGGCCGCATTCGGCGCGACGCGGCAGCCATTGCCAGCGCCGCGTGCGGGCGAGCACGGCGAGCGCCGCGCCGAGCGGGCAGATCCACCGGCAATAGCCCTTGTAGGCGAAGGCGCCGAGCGCCAGCGTCGCCAGCGCGTACCACAGCGCCGGGCCGGCGCGGTCGAAGCCGAGCGTGATCGCCGTCTTGAACGGCTCGGCCTCGACCAGGCGGTCGGCGAGCGCCGGCGCGAACGCCGCGGCGGCGAGGATCGCCACGAGCAGCGCGTACTTGATGCGGCCGAGCGCGCGGTCGAGCCGCGCCGGCACCTTCCACTGCGGCACGCGCAAGGCCTGCGCCGCCTTGCCGACGAACTCCTGCAGCGCGCCGAACGGGCACAGCCAGCCGCAGAAGGTGCCGCGCCCCCAGACCAGCAGCGTCAGCACGGTGAAACCGGCGACCGCCAGCGTCACCGGGTCGTAGAGCACGAAGCCGAGGTCGCGCCCCTGCACCAGCGCGGTCAGCGGGCCGGAGAGGTTGACGATCGAGAGCTGCCCCTGCGCGTGCCAGCCGACGAAGCCGAGCGTCGCCGCCAGCACCGCCCAGCGGAACGCGGCGAGCCGCTGCGGCCGCGCCACCAGCCGGCGCTGCGCGAAGAGCGCCGCGGCGAGCAGCGCGAACAGTGCGCCGAGCGCGGCGAGGTCGGCCGCGCGGTTCTGCCACACCGCCTTCCAGGCGCGCGTCTCGGCGCTCTCGGGGATGTCGAAGAAGCGCTCGGGCAGGCGCTGCTCGACGACCAGCTCGCGCGCGACGCGCTCCGGCCAGACGATGCCCTTCTGCCGCTCGACGCGCAGCGCCAGCTGCCACGGCCGCGCCGGGTCGAAGCCGGCCTGCGCGGCGACGCGGAAGGCGGCGAGTTCGGCGAAGGCCGGCGCGCCGGCGACGGCCAGATCGACGTCCAGGTCGCGCAGCTCGATCGGCAGCCCGTTCTGGCGCAGCGCCAGCCGCTCCGGCACGCCGCCGCGGACGAAATCGTCGCCGATGAAGCCGAGGCGGCCTGCCGAGGCGACCAGCAGCGCGTGCTGCCCCGGTTCGAGGCGCGCCATCAGCTGCCGCCAGCGCGCCTCGCCGAGCAGGTTGCGGCCGACCGTCGGCACGTTCAGGTAGGCCAGCCACAGCTCGCTGGCGGCGTCGTCCGGCCGCGCCAGCGCCGCCGCGTCGGCGCCCTCGACCGCGCTGCCGGCGAACAGCCGCTCGACCTCGGCGTTGCTCGCCGCGAGATGCGCGACGTCGCCGCGCGCGACCAGCACCGGCCAATCGAGCGGCTCGAACACGCCGTCGCGCACCCGCGCCGCCTCGCGCGCAGCGCCCGCCGGCGCGAAGCCGAGCCTGGCGCGCGCCACCTGCAGCGCCGCGGCGAGCACCGATTCGTTCAGGATGCGCACCGACGCGGTGGCCTTGGTGATGCCGTCGAGCTCGTCGCTGCCGGCGCGCCGCGCGCCGTGCGCGATGCGGATCGGCTGCTGCAGGCGGCGCCCCTTGTACTGCTCGACGAAGCGCAGCAGCGGCTCGACGCCGAGCCCGTCGACGAACACCGGCTCGTGCTGCGACAGCACGCGCAGATCGATGAAGTGGCCGTCGCGGTCGATCGCGATCAGCAGGTTGAACGGGCTGCCGGCGAAACCGGGGATCGGCGCCAGGTCGATCGACTCGAAGGCGTAAGCCATCACCTTCTCGGTCGGCCCGTCGAGCTTGACGATCGGCCACACCGGCAGCGCCTCCTCCTTCGCCTCGATGCGGATCGCGTCGGGGAAGAAGGCGCGCAGATCGGCCTGCGTCAGCACGCCGGCGGCGGCCGGCAGCGCCAGCAGCAGCGCGGCGAGCGCCGCCAGCCGCGGCAGCAGCTGCGTTGCGCAGCGGCGGACGCTGGTCCGCGCCATCGAGTTTTTCCGCATCGTCGCCTGTCTCCCCGGCAGCCGTGATCGGGGAGTTGCGCAAGAGGCATGCCATCGTCTTTGGTGGCGACGGCCGGGCGGCAACGGTTCGCCCGGAGGCCGTGGCGACGCGGCGTGCGGCGGGGTGAGGGCGGCGCACGACGGATGCCGCTGGCGCAGGGCTGCGCCATTTTGGAGCAGCCGGTTGCTCCGATGGGGGACGGGGCGTGGCCGAGTGCCGGAAACCGATTGCGCGGGCAGTTCTGCGCTTCGCCTCCGCGATGAGACAATCCGCGGCATGGCATCCACTCCCTATCGTCCGCCGCCGCACCGGGGGCTTTCCATCCTCTATCTGTCGGCGCAGCTGATCGTCGTCGACAAGCCCAGCGGTCTGCTGAGCGTGCCGGGGCGCGACGCCGGCAAGGAGGACTGCCTGTCGCGCCGCGTGCAGGCCGAGTTTCCCGACGCCCTGATCGTCCATCGCCTGGACCTGGGCACCTCGGGCATCGTCGTCATGGGGCGCGGCGCGCAGGCGCAGCGCGAGCTCAGCATTGCGTTCCAGGAGCGCCGGGTGAAGAAACGCTACCAGGCCCTGGTCGACGGGCACTGGACGGCTGCCTCCGCGGGCGAGATCGACCTGCCCATCGGCGTCGATGGGCCCCGGCACCCGAAGCAGAAAGTCGATCACGCCACGGGCCGGCCGTGCCTGACCCGCTATCGCGTTCTCGACATCGACGCCGCGCGCGCCGTGTCGCGCATCGAGCTCGAACCCGTTACCGGGCGCTCGCACCAGCTGCGGGTGCACCTGGAAGCGATGGGCCACCCCATCCTCGGCGACGACTTCTACGGCACACCGGCCTCCTTCGCCAAGGCCGGGCGCCTGACGCTGCATGCCTGCCGGATCGAGCTCGCCGATCCCGAAACGGGGGCGCCGCTGCGCATCGATTGCCCGCCGCCGTTCTGAGCGGTGCGTCGTGAATATGCGAAGCGTGAGTTGTCGGAGATAAAGGGGGCGGCTTCGTTTGAACTTCTGGAAGGTCAATTGAAGCTGACCCCTTTAGCACAAAGAAAATTCTGGCCGGCTGCATCGATAGCGACGACTTCAGCAATATGTCATTGTCTGGAACGCCGCGGCTCAGTAAAGTTTCAGGCTTCGAAGAAAATTCCGGTGTGCCGGCTCGGAAATCACCGCCGGCACCCTTGAAAGCAAAGCAACAATGAACCAACCCGCACTCTCCGCCTTCCTCTGGTCCGTCGCCGACCTCCTGCGTGGCGACTACAAGCAATCCGACTACGGCAAGGTGATCCTGCCCTTCACCGTGCTGCGCCGCCTCGACTGCGTGCTCGAATCCACGAAGCAGGCCGTCCTCAAGGAGTTCGCCGACAGGCAGAAGGCCGGGCTGAACCCGGAGCCCTTCCTGCTGCGCAAGGCCGGCCAGAGCTTCTACAACACCTCGCCGCTCGACATGAGAAAGCTCATGGGCGACCAGGATCACATCCGCGAGAACCTGTTCAGCTACATCCAGGCATTCTCGCCGGCCGTGCGCGATGTCTTCGAGCGCTTCGAGTTCCATACCCAGGTCGATCGGCTGCACAAGGCCGGGCTGCTCTACCAGGTCACCGAGCGCTTTGCGCAGGTCGACCTGCACCCGGAGGCGGTCGATAACCACCAGATGGGCCTCGTCTTCGAGGAACTGATCCGCAAGTTCGCCGAAATCTCGAACGAGACGGCGGGGGAGCACTTCACGCCGCGCGAAGTCATCCGCCTGATGGTCAATCTGATCTTCATCGAGGACGACGACGTGCTCTCGAAGCCCGGCGTCGTCCGCACCATCTACGACCCGACGGCAGGCACCGGCGGCATGCTGTCGGTGGCCGGCGAGTATCTGGAAGAGCACAACCCGCAGGCGCGGCTCACCGTCTTCGGCCAGGAGCTGAACCCCGAGTCCTACGCCATCTGCAAGGCCGACATGCTGATCAAGGGGCAGGATGTCGCCAACATCAGCTTCGGCAACACCCTCTCGGACGACGGCCACCCGCACAAGAAATTCGACTACATGCTCTCCAACCCGCCCTTCGGCGTGGAGTGGAAGAAGGTCGAGAAGGAAATCCGCAAGGAGCACGAAAGCCAAGGCTTCAACGGCCGCTTCGGCCCCGGCCTGCCGCGCGTCTCGGACGGCTCGCTGCTCTTCCTGCTGCACCTCATCAGCAAGATGCGCCCGGCGGCCGAGGGTGGCAGCCGCTTCGGCATCGTCCTCAACGGTTCGCCGCTGTTCACCGGCGGCGCCGGCAGCGGCGAAAGCGAGATCCGCCGCTACGTGCTGGAGAACGACCTGCTGGAGGCCATCGTCGGCCTGCCGACCGACATGTTCTACAACACCGGGATCGCCACCTACGTCTGGATCATCAGCAACCGCAAGCCGGCTGCGCGCAAGGGCAAGGTGCAGCTGATCGACGCCAGCGGCTTCTGGCAGAAGATGCGCAAGAGCCTCGGCTCCAAGCGCAAGGAGCTTTCCGACGAACACATCGCCGAGATCACGCGCCTGTTCGGCCAGTTCGTCGAGGCGAAGCAGGACGGCAAGCCGATCAGCCGCATCTTCAGGAACGAGGACTTCGGCTACCGCACGATCACCGTCGAACGGCCGCTGCGCGATGCGGCGGGAAAGATCGTGCTCGGCGAAAAGGGCAAGCAGAAGGGCAAGCCGCAGGCGGATTCTTCCCTGAGGGACACCGAGAACGTGCCGCTCGCCGAGGACGTGGAAGCCTACTTCAAGCGCGAAGTGCTGCCGCATGCGCCGGATGCCTGGATCGACCACGACAAGACCAAGGTCGGCTACGAGATTCCGTTCAACCGGCACTTCTACGTGTTCACGCCGCCGCGCCCGCTCGCCGAGATCGACGCCGACCTCAAGGCGGTGACCGACCGGATCAAGCAGATGATCGGGGGGCTGTCGGCATGAGGGTTAAAGTTGGAAGAAGAGGGATAAAGTGGGAAAAAGTGCTGCATAGTGCTATAGTATTTGGCAACAACACCCGCCAAGGCTATGCGCGAGAGCGTATCCTCAAACCGGCGGGTTCCTTTTTTGTGGGGCGCGAATCATGAAGCGCGCCTTCACGAAACCGCCAACCACCTGTGCGCAACAGGTTGCCCTGCTGCAACGGCGGGGGATGATCATCGACGATGTGCATCAAGCGGCGTTCTATCTCGAACATCTCAATTATTACCGCTTGGCGGCTTACTGCCTGCCTTTCGAGGCAGATCATGCGACACACACCTTCAAGCCGGGTACCCGGTTCGATGCGGTACTGAATCTCTACATCTTCGATCGTGAACTCCGGCTCTTGCTGCTGGATGCGATCGAACGCATCGAAGTGTCTGTGCGCACGCAATGGGCCCATCAACTGGCTCACCGCCACGGAGCCCATGCGCATCTCGATCCGAGCCTTGCCAAGGACTGGACGGCCTGGGTAACCACCAGCAATCAGCTCATTGCAGAAGTTGGGCGGTCGAAGGAAAGCTTCATCGAACATCTGACCAGCACCTACGAGGAACCACTCCCTCCTGTCTGGGCAATCTGCGAAATCATGTCGCTCGGCCTGCTGTCGCGACAGTACAAGAATCTCAAACCCATGGCGACGCGCAGCGCAATTTCGGGTACGTATGGCATCGACCAGCAGGTCTTCGAATCATGGCTGCACCACCTGACGTTCATTCGTAACGTCTGCGCGCACCACAACCGCTTGTGGAACCGCGAGTTCACGATTACCCCGCAATTGCCAAGGAGCAAGCCCCGTGCCTTGCATGGCCAATTCGTCAACGGCTCGCGAAAACTCTACAACACCGTCCTGATCCTTTTGCATTTCATGAACGTGATCGCGCCCAGCCACCATTGGCGGGAGCGCCTGAAAGCGCTTGTCGTCAGGCACGGCATCGATTGTTCGGCGATGGATTTCCCTGCCGACTGGCTGGATCGCGATCTTTGGAGAGAGGTGGCATGAGCTTCCCGCGTTATCCCGAGTACAAAGACAGCGGGGTCGAATGGCTGAGGGAGGTGCCAGCGCATTGGGGCGTGAAACGCTTGCGATTCGTTGCCGACCTGAATCCCTCCAAATCAGAGCTTGCGTCGTTTGACCGATCCTTCGAGGTCTCTTTCTTGCCGATGGAAGCGATCGGCGATGACGGCTCGTTGAATCTGGAACGGACGCGACCGATTGGCGAAGTTGAAACGGGCTACACATATTTTCGCGAAGGCGACGTAACCGTCGCAAAGATCACGCCGTGTTTCGAGAATGGCAAGGGCGCTGTGATGCGCGGGCTGATCTCAGGGGTTGGGTTTGGCACGACGGAACTGGTCGTTGCGCGACCCAAGGCCACCGAAGCGACGAGCGAATACCTACATTGGCTTTTTATCTCGCGCCCGTTTCGACAACTTGGTGAAGCCGCGATGTATGGTGCGGGCGGTCAGAAACGGGTGCCCGATGAATTCGTGCGCAATTTCGCGGTTGCTTTTCCCGATGTGGCTGAGCAAGGTGCCATCGCAGCTTTCCTCGACCACGAAACCGCCAAGATCGACGCGCTGGTGGCCGAGCAGGAAAAACTGATCGCCCTGCTCAAGGAAAAGCGCCAGGCCGTCATTTCGCATGCCGTCACCAAGGGCCTCAACCCCGATGCGCCGATGAAGGATTCGGGGATCGAGTGGCTGGGGGAGGTGCCGGCGCATTGGGAGGTGGGCCTGCTGAAACGCTTTTCCGATGTGCTCGATTGCAAACACCACACTGTCCAGTTCCTCGATGAAGGCTTGCCGATCGTCAGCATCCGGGAATTGCGCGACGATCGGATTGCATTGAACGATGCAAAGCTGACCTCACAGGACGAGTGGGATTTCTTGCGCGATGGTCGTGTTCCGCAACGCGGTGACATGATTTTCTGCCGTAATGCGAGTGTAGGTGCAGTTGGCTATGTCGACTTCGATGCTCCTTTCTGCATGGGGCAGGACGTGTGTTTGATTCGCTCCAATTCGAAAAGCCGCTTCATGCATTTCCAATTGACTTCCAATTTTGTCCGGAATCAGATCGAGGCGTTCTTGGTTGGAGCAACGATTCGCCGCGCAAACGTCGAAGAAATTCGGGGGTTACTGGTGACGTCGCCTCCTGTTGGTGAACAGGAGGTAATCGCGGAATTCCTAATGGGGGCAATCACGAAGTTCGATGCTTTGTCGGCAGACGCAGAAAAGGCCATTGCCCTGCTTAAAGAACGCCGCACCGCCCTGATCTCCGCCGCCGTCACCGGCAAAATCGATGTGCGCGGTTTTGCCGCCGCCCGGGAGGCCGCATGAACGAACAAGCGCTTCAGGACTACTTGCTGACGCACTTCCCGAAGGAGGGTGACGCCTGCGAGTGGAAGGAGTTCAAGAACCTGACGCATGCGGTGAGCGGGCGCAAGGGCGACGACATCGCCAGCTACGTTTCGGCCATCGCCAACATGGAAGGCGGGCATCTGGTGGTCGGCGTCGAGGACGGCACGCTCAAGATCGTCGGCATCCAGAACCTCGCCGACTATACGCCGGAGAACCTGCGCCAGCGCCTTCTCGGGCGTTGCACGAATCTGGATTCCGAGGGCTTTCGCGTCGAGCCATTCCTGACCGACGACACACGGAAGACGGTCTGGGTCCTGCACATCCCGAAGCACAAGCCGCGACTTCCGGTGTACGCGCACGACAAGGCATGGCAGCGGCTCGACGACAGTCTGGTCGAAATGCGATCCGAGCGGCTGGACGCGATTCTCGGCGAGTCGGTCGATGTGGTGGATTGGTCGGCTCAGGTGGTGCCAGCGGCGATGCCGGCCGATCTCGACCTCGGCGCGCTGGTGCTGGCGCGGCAGAAGTTCAAGGAGCGGCATCCGACCGCTGCGTTTTTCGACCAGATCGACAGCTGGTCGACCGAGGTGTTTCTCGATCGCGCCAAGCTGACCGCGAACGGGCAGCTGACACGTGCCGCCTTGCTGCTGCTCGGCGGGCCGTCGGCCGTTCATCTGCTGTCGCCGCATCCGGCGCAGATCACGTGGAAGCTGGAGACGGAAGAACGGTCCTACGAGCATTTCGGCCCGCCGTTCCTGCTGACGACGACTCAGGTTCTGCAGCGCATCCGGAACATCAAGCAGCGGCTGTTTCCGGCGAATCAACTGCTGGCGACCGAGGTGCTCAAGTACGACACGCGCGTGATTCTCGAAGCGCTGCACAACTGCCTGGCGCATCAGGACTACACGCGGCAGTCGCGCGTCCTGGTGACCGAGAAGGTGGACCGGCTGATCTTCGAAAACGCCGGCGGATTCTTCGAGGGGCATGCCGAGGACTACTTCACCGGCGAGCGCACGCCGAGCCGTTACCGCAATCCGTGGCTGGCGCAGGCAATGGTCCAGTTGGGCATGATCGACACGATGGGATACGGCATTCATGCGATGACGCTGGCGCAGCGGCAACGCTACTTCCCCTTGCCGGACTACGGACGGTCCTCGGCCAACAGCGTGGTTCTGGAGATTTTCGGCCACACGCTCGACGAGAACTATTCGCTGCTTTTGCTGGAAAAGCAGGATCTGGACATTGCGACGGTCATTCTTCTGGATCGGGTTCAGAAGCGGCTTCCGATCCCGGACAGCGTAGCAGCGTACCTGAGACGGCAAGGGCTGATCGAAGGCAGGAAGCCGAATTTCTACCTGTCGGCATCGGTTGCCGAATCAACCAACGAGCAGGCGACCTATACCCGGAACAAGGGGCTGGAAAAGGAACAGTTGAAGCAGTTTGTCCTGAGCCATCTGCGCCAGTTCCAGCCGATCAGCCGGAAAAAATTAGCCGATTTGCTGATACCAATGCTGCCCGATGGCCTGACAGACCAACAGAAAATAGACAGGGTAAGAAATCTGCTTGCTGAGATGCGGGCTAGAGATGGCACGGTTTGCAGCGAAGGCAAGGGGCCTACGGCTGTGTGGCGTCTCCGTTCCCGAGTCGGCTAAACCCGGAAAAATTTAGCCGACTTTAGCCAATTTTTAGCTAACTTTTAGCCAACTCTGGCCCAGTACCCACAACACACAACCATGAGCCTGCACAAGGAAATCGAGTTCGAGAACGACATCTGCGCCCATCTGGCCGGTGCGGGCTGGCTGTATGCCGAAGGCGATGCCGCCGCCTACGACCGCGCCCGCGCGCTGTTCCCCGCCGATGTCCTGGCCTGGGTGCAGGCGACGCAGCCGACAGCCTGGGAAAGCCTGCACAAGAACCACGGCGCGGCGGCCGAGGCGGTGCTGCTCGACCGCCTGCGCAAGCAGCTCGACGACCGCGGCACGCTCGACGTGCTGCGCCACGGCATCGAGCTGCTTGGCCTGCGCCAGCCGCTGGCGATGGCGCAGTTCAGGCCGGCGCTGGCGATGAACCCCGAGCTGCAGGCGAGGTACGCGGCGAACCGCCTGCGCGTCGTCCGCCAGCTGCGCTATTCGCTGTTCAACGAGAACGCCATCGACCTCGTGCTGTTCGTGAACGGCATCCCGGTGGCGACGGTGGAGCTGAAGACGGACTTCACGCAGAGCGTGGAGGATGCCGTCGACCAGTACCGCTTCGACCGCGACCCGAGGCCGAAGGGGCAGGCCGTGGCCGAGCCGCTGCTCGATTTTCCGCGCGGTGCGCTGGTGCATTTCGCCGCGAGCACGCGCGAAGTGCGCATGACCACGAAGCTGCAAGGTGCGGCAACCGGCTTTCTGCCCTTCAACCGGGGCGACCACGGCGGCGCCGGCAACCCGGTCAATGACGGCGGCTACCGTACCGCCTACCTGTGGGAAGAGGTCTGGGCGCGCGAGAGCTGGCTGGAGATCATCGGCCGCTATCTGGTCACGAAGCGCGACAGCAGGAAGCAGATCGTCGGCATGATCTTCCCGCGCTACCACCAGCTGGCGGCGACGCGCCAGCTGCAGCAGGCGATCCTCGCGGAAGGCGTCGGGCGGAAATACCTGATCCAGCATTCCGCCGGCTCCGGCAAGACGAATTCCATCGCCTGGACCGCGCATTTCCTCGCCGACCTGCACGACGCCGGGAAACGCAAGCTGTTCGACTCGGTGCTGGTGATCTCCGACCGCAACGTGCTCGACGCGCAGTTGCAGGAGGCGATCTTCGATTTCCAGCGCACCACCGGCGTCGTCGCCACGATCACCGGCGAGGCGCAGAGCAAGAGCGGCGAGCTGGCCGAGGCGCTTTCCGGCGGCAAGAAAATCGTCGTCTGCACGATCCAGACTTTCCCCTTCGCGATGAAGGCGGTGCAGGAACTGGCCGCCACCGAGGGCAAGCGCTTCGCGGTGATCGCCGACGAGGCGCATTCGTCGCAGACCGGTTCGGCGGCGGCCCGGCTGAAACAGGTGCTGAGCGCGGAAGAGCTGCAGGAACTGAACGACGGCGGCGAGGTGAGCACGGAAGACCTGCTCGCCGCGCAGATGGCGGCCAAGGCCGGCGACAGCGGCATCACCTATGTCGCCTTCACGGCGACGCCGAAATCGAAGACGCTGGAACTCTTCGGGCGGCGGCCGAACCCCGAACTTCCCGCCGGGCCGGACAACCTGCCGCAGGCGTTCCACGTCTATTCGATGCGGCAGGCGATCGAGGAGGGCTTCATCCTCGACGTGCTCAGGAACTACACCCCGTACAAGCTGGCCTTCAGGCTGGCCAGCGGCAAGGAGGAATGGGACGAGAAGGAGGTCGAGCGCAGCGAGGCGATGAAGGGCATCATGCGCTGGGTCCGGCTGCACCCTTACAACATCGCGCAGAAGGTGCAGGTCGTCGTCGAGCATTTTCGCGAGAACGTCGCGCCGCTGCTGGCCGGGCACGCCAAGGCGATGGTCGTCGTCGGCAGCCGGCTGGAAGCCGTGCGCTGGCAACTGGCGATCGACAAGTACATCAAGGCGTCGGGTTACAGGCTCGGCACGCTGGCGGCCTTCTCCGGGGAGGTGGCCGACACGGAAAGCGGGGCCGAGCCGCTCACCGAAAACAGCAGGCTGCTGAATCCGGCGCTGAACGGGCGCGACATCCGCGAGGCGTTCGCCACCGATGACTACCGGATCCTGCTCGTCGCCAACAAGTTTCAGACCGGCTTCGACCAGCCGCTGCTGTGCGGGATGTACGTCGACAAGCGTCTTGCCGGCATCCAGGCCGTGCAGACGCTGTCGCGCCTCAACCGTGCCTACCACGGGCCGTACGGCAGGAAGGACACGACCTACATCCTCGATTTCGTCAATGAACCCGAGGACGTGCTGGCGGCGTTCAAGACCTATTACGAAACGGCCGAGCTCGCCGGCGTCACCGATCCGCACCTCGTGTACGACCTGCGCGCCAAATTGGACGCGACCGGCTACTACGACGACAACGAGGTCGAGCGCGTGGTCAGGGTCGAGCTGGACCCGAAGGCGCACCAGTACGAGCTGGCGGCGGCCATCGAGCCGGTGGCCGACCGCCTGTTGAAGCGTTACAAGGCCGGGCAGGACGCGTTGCGCGCGGCCCGGGATAAAAAGGATGGGGCTGCGGAACAGCAGGCGCAGGATGCGCTGAACGAACTGGTTCTGTTCAAGCGCAACCTTGGCGCCTTCCTGCGCGTGTATTCCTTCCTCTCGCAAATCTTCGACTACGGCAACGCCGACATCGAGAAGCGGGCGATCTTCTACAAGCGTCTGCTGCCGCTGCTGGAATTCGGCCGCGAGCGGGAGGGGGTCGATCTTTCCGGCGTGCAGCTGACCCACCACAAGCTGAAGGATCTCGGCAAGCGCAATCTGCCGCTCGGCGTGGGCGAGCCGGACAAGTTGCAGCCGCTGACCGAGCCCGGCAGCGGCGAGGTGCAGCAGAGAGAAAGGGCGATGCTCGGCGAGATCATCTCGAAGGTGAATACGCTGTTCGACGGCGAACTCTCCGACGACGACAAGCTCGTCTACGTGAATCACGTGCTGAAGGGCAAGCTGCTCGAATCGGAGATTCTCGTTCAGCAGGCGGCGAACAACACCAAGGAGCAGTTCGCGAACTCGCCCGATCTCTCCAACGAACTGATGAATGCCATCCTCGATGCGTTTGCTGCGCACACCACGATGAGCAAGCAGGCAATCGACTCGGAGAAGGTGCGGAACGGGCTGAAGGATATTCTGCTCGGTCCGGCGCAGCTGTATGAGGCGCTGAAGGGGCGAGGAGAGGGCCGAGCCCCTGCTAATGGTTGAGTCGCCCCGGCGCTCGGAGTCGACTCCGAGCGCCTGTTCTACGGCGTAATTCCGCTGCTCGGCACAAAACGGCTGGAATACCGCTCCGGCTGATTGGCGCCCATCCGCCAACCGGCAAATCCCCGAGTCTTGACGGCGACAGCCAATCCGCTAGCCGGCGCCATCGCGGACGCCGCCGGAGCCCTCCCGCCAAGCAACCGAACCCGCTTCCGCCTCACCCCCCAAACGCCCTCCGTATCGCATCGAAGATCGACCGGAACGGCGACACCTCCACATCCAGCGCCTTGACCCCGTCCTCGCCCCTGAATTCGTCGTAGACCCAGTCGCCGTCGATGAGCGAGACGCCCGGGGGCGGCGTTCTTTCGCTGGGCGGCTTGCCGGACAGGGCCTGGCGCATGTAGTCGATCCAGATCGGCAAGGCCAGCGTCGCGCCGAATTCGCGGCCGCCGAGCGATCTGGGCTGGCCGTAGCCCATCCACGAGACGGCGACGACGTTGCCGGCGTAGCCGGCGAACCAGCCGTCGACCGCGTTGCTGGTGGTGCCGGTCTTGCCGGCCAGGTCGTTGCGTCCGAGGCGGTGGCTGGCCACGGCAGCGGTGCCGCTGCGCACCACCTCGCGCAGCATGCTGTCGATGATGAAGGCGTTGCGCGGGTCGATCGCCCGTTGCCCGTCATCTCTGGCCGGCGGCGGGGGCGCCTGCCACAGCACCTTGCCGCGGGCGTCGGTGATCTTCTCGATCAGCCGCGGGGTGACGCGGTAGCCGCCGTTGGCGAAGACCGCGTAGGCGCTGGCCATCTGCAGTGGGGTGACCGAGCCGCTGCCGAGGGTCATGGTCAGGTTTGCCGGGTGCTTGGCGGCATCGAAGCCGAAGCGTTGCAGGTAGTCGCGCGCATACTGCGGCGAGATGGCCTGCAGCAGGCGGACGGCGACGACGTTCTTCGAGCGGGCCAGCGCCTGGCGCAGGCTGATCGGGCCGTCGTAGCCGTCGTCGTTGCGCGGCTCCCACGGCTGGCCGTCTTCGCCGCCGGGCAAGGAGAGCGGCGCGTCGTTCATCAGCGTCGCCGGCGAGAAGCCCTTTTCCAGCGCGGCCGAATAGACGAAGGGCTTGATGCTCGATCCCGGCTGGCGCCAGGCGCTGGTGACGTGGTTGAACTGATTGCGGGCGAAGTCGAAGCCGCCGACCATCGCCCGGTAGGAACCGTCGTCGGCATTCAGCGCGACGAAGGCGACGTCGACTTCCGGCATCTGGCTGATCGCCCAGCGGCCCTTGCCGTCCTGGCTGACGCGGATCACCGAGCCGACGCGGATCTTGAGATCCATTTTGGCGTTCGGCTGCAGCGCGCGGGCGGCGAAACGCAGCCCGTCGCCCTTGATTTCCAGCGTGTCGCCGGCGGCGGGTTCGGCGCGGACCAGCCTGGCCGAGACTTCGGTGACGACGGCCGGGATCAGGTTGTCGCTGCCGGGATGCCGGGCCAGCGCCCGCTCTATGGCCTCGTCCCACTCGTCGGCGTTGTCCGGCAGCGCGACGAAGCCTTCCGGCCCGCGGTAGCCGTGGCGCTGGTCGTAGGCCAGCACGTTGCGCCGGACCGCGTCGTAGGCGGCGTTCTGCTCGGCCTTGTCGAGCGTGGTGTAGACGTTGAAGCCCTGGGTATAGGCCTCGCCCTTGTAGCGCGCGTGGAGCTCCTGGCGCACCAGTTCGGCGGCATGGTCGGCATGGGCCTCGAACTGCAGGCTGCGGCCGATCCTGAGCGGCTCGGCGACGGCCTCGGCGTACTGCGCCTGGGTGATCCTGCCGAGCTGCAGCATGCGCTTCAGGACGAGCTCCTGGCGGGCCTTGGCGCGGACCGGATTGACCGCTGGGTTGTGCTTGGCCGGGTTCTGCGGGATGCCGGCGAGCATCGCCGCTTCCGCCAGCGTCAGCTCCGGCAGGCGCTTGTTGAAATAGGTGCGGGCCGCGGCGGCGAAGCCATAGCTGCGCTGGCCGAGGTAGATCTGGTTCATGTACAGCTCGAGGATCCTGTCCTTGCTCAGCGCCGATTCGATGCGGTAGGCCAGCACCACCTCGGTCAGCTTGCGCTTCAGGGTCTTTTCCTGCGACAGGAAGAAGTTGCGCGCGACCTGCATCGTGATCGTCGACGCGCCCTGGCGCATGCCGCCGGTCAGGCCGGCTGCCACCGCGCGCAGCACGCCGCGGTAGTCGACGCCGCTGTGCTCGTAGAAGCGCGCATCCTCGATCGCCAGCAGCGCCTCCTTGAGCACCGGCGGCACCGCGTCGATCGGCGTGAAGTCCCGGCGTTCCTCGCCGAACTCGCCGAGCAGCGCGCCATCGGCCGTATAGATGCGCAGCGGAATCTTCGGGCGGTAGTCGGTCACCACGTCGAAGGACGGCAGGCTCGGCAGCACGGTCGCGAGCGTGGCGCCGACCAGCACCAGCAGCGCCAGCACGCCATTGGCGGCGAGCGCCAGCAGGGTGCGCCGCGGCGAATTGCGGTAATTGGCGCTGGCGAAGGGGAGGGCGAGAAAGTTTATGGCGGTGGAGAAGAAGCGCACGCGGTCGTCCTGGCTGAAGCGTTGACGGTGCCGGCAAGGCCGTCACCCGAAAACGAAGTTTAGCCGCAACCGCCGCGCGCCGGCGCTCACCCCTCCACCGTCAGATACACCAGCGTCTGGTTGAGCAGCTGGTAGCCGATCTCGCCGAAGCTCATCGGGCCGCCGACTTCGCCGGTGCGCTGGCCTTCCAGTTCGAGGTAGAGGAAGTTGAGGATGCAGTTGCAGGCGAACGAGATCGCCGTGCCGGGCGGCGGCAGCGCGGCGCGGAAGGCGGCGAGCGGGTCGGCCAGCGGCGCCGCGAGCCGGTATTCGAGCTCGGGGAAGACCGGCGCGTAGAAGTCGACGCGGCCGGCGGCGCGGTCGATGCCCTTGATGCTGACGTTCACCGGCGCGCCGCAGTAGTCGGCGACCAGCGGCAGCCGGCCGTCGGCGCCGCTGGCCGCAAGGTGCTCGGCGAGGTTGCCGGGGCGGCCGTCGATGCGGCAGTCGCCGGCGGCCAGCCCGGTTTCGGCGAAGACGATGCGCGCGCCGTCGCCGGGGCGGAACGGATTGACGATGTCGACGCGGGCGAACTTCTCCGGCGGCAGCGGCACGTCCATCACCACCGCCTGCGTCGCCGAGAACTCGCCGCTGCTGCCGAGCACCACCTGCGGCTGCGCGCGGCCAAGGTCGTCGAGGTGCACGCCGGCGACCCAGCCGACCAGCGGCTTCAGGTACATCTCCTCGTAGTTCGGCGCGTTGCGCGCGAAGGCCAGGTGGCAGTCGCTGAAGGCCGGCAGGATCAGGATGCTGTAGCCGTGCTCAGGCGCGGCGCGGCACAGCTGCGGCAAGGCGTCGGCGTCGCACAGGCGCAGCCGGGGGGCGTCGGCGTGGTCGCCGACGACGGTCACGTGCACCTGCTCGCGGCTGACGAGGCCGCCGCCTTTGCCCATGAAGTAGGGGATCGTGCCGCCGATCCAGTTGCCGGCGGGCAGCCGGCGCAGCGCCGCCTCGTCGCCGGCGATGCACAGGGGGCGGCCGCTGCCGATCAGCTCCGCGGCGTCGGCGACCGACATCATTCCTTGCTTTGTCGTCATCGTTCGCCCCGCGCTCAGAAGCGCCGCAGCTGGGCCAGTTCGTGGCCGAGCTGGCGCTCGTAGCGCACGAAGTAGCGCTGCATCTCGTGCGCCTTCAACAGGCGCACCTCGTCGTCGGTGATCAGCCGCATCTGCTCGCGCAGCTTGCTGAGGAACAGCTTGAGGCCGAGCACGCGGATGTCGATGTCGAGCGAGCCGTCGAGCAGCATCGCCCACACCGGGTGCTCGGCCGCCGGCACGCTCGACGCGTCGCCTTCCGCCGGCAGCGCCGGCGCGCCGGAGAGTCCGGCGCGGCCGTGGTCGAGGCTGTGCTTGAACTTCCACAGGTCGGCGACGGCGATGTCGAGCATCGTGCACACCGACTGGAACTTGATGCCCTCGCGGAAGAGGCCGGCGATCTGCCGCGCCAGCGCGCGGGTGAAGGGCTGCCCGCCGTCGCCCGACCACGGCAGGCGGTCGTCGCCGGCGGCCGCCGCCGGTGCGTGCACCACGCAGCGCGCGTGGCCGAGGTTGATGTGCCGCCAGGCCGTCTCCTGCTCCGGCGCCGCCTGCCGGTTGCCGAACAGCCAGCCGCCGCGGCCGCCGCCGCGCCCGACCCAGACGTCGATCTGCCCGCGCCCGAGGTCGTCGCGCACCTTCACCACCTGCCACGGCGCCTCGACCGCGAGCAGCCGCTGCAACAGTTCCTTCAATGCCATGTCTCCGTTCTCCTTCCTGTCGTTGTTGTTGGTCGGATCGGGCGATCGGGCAAGAAACATTCCATCGTGATATGTGCCGCCGTGGCGGCGCGGCAGGCGGGGCGACTGTCGAAAAAGTGGACAGCGGCGTGCAACGGTGCAGCAGCCGACGACGACCCCCGGCTCCAGAAAACCATGAGCTCCGCTTGGCGATTCCGCGCATTCCGGTGGCGCCGCGGCGGCGGATACTGGCCCGCATGAAACTCCTTGTCCTTGGTTCCGCCGCCGGCGGCGGCTTCCCGCAGTGGAACTGCAACTGCCGCAACTGCGCCGGCGTGCGCGACGGCAGCGTGCGCGCGACGCCGCGCACGCAGTCGTCGATCGCGGTCAGCGCCAACGGCGTCGACTGGGTGCTGTGCAATGCCTCGCCCGACATCCTGACGCAGCTCAAGGCCAACCCGTGCCTGCAGCCGAAGCGCGGCCTGCGCGACACCGGCATCGCCGGCGTCGTGCTGATGGACGCGCAGATCGACCACGTCACCGGCCTGTTCATGCTGCGCGAAGGCAAGCCGCTGCCGGTGTGGTGCACGCCGCAGGTGCGCGAGGACCTGAGCACCGGCAACCCCGTCTTCAACGTTCTTTCCCATTTCTGCACGGTGCGCTGGCAGCCGGTGGAGGTGAGACCGTCCATTCCCTGCGCCGCGCCGTTCACGGTTCCCGGCGCCGCCGGTCTCACCTTCACCCCGGTGCCGCTCTCGAGCAAGGCGCCGCCGTATTCGCCGCACCGCCACGACCCGCATCCCGGCGACAACCTGGGCCTCTTGATCGAGGACGCGGCGAGCGGCCGCAAGGTCTTCTACGCGCCGGGTTTCGGCGCGATGGAGGCGCACCTCGAACCCTTCCTCGCCGAGTCCGACGCGGTGCTGGTCGACGGCACCTTCTGGACCGACGACGAGATGATCCGCCTCGGCCTGTCGACCAAGACGGCGCGCGAGATCGGCCACCTGCCGCAGTCCGGCGCCGGCGGCATGATCGAGCTGCTCGGCCGCTACGCGAAGCCGCGCAAGATTCTGATCCACATCAACAACACCAACCCGATCCTCGACGCGGACTCGCCCGAGCGCGCCGAACTGGCGCGCGCCGGGATCGAGGTCGCCTACGACGGCATGCTGATAGCCCCCACCGGAGACCAACGATGAAGATGGACGAACTGAAACCCTGGAGCCACGCGGAGTTCGAGGCCCGGCTGCGGGCGATGGGCGACCGCTACCATATCCACCACCCGTTCCAGGTGATGATGCACCGCGGCCAGTGCACGCAGGCGCAGCTGCAGGCCTGGGTGGCGAACCGCTATTACTACCAGATCAACATCCCGATCAAGGACGCGGCGATCCTCGCCAACTGCCCCGAGCGCGAGGTGCGCCGCCACTGGGTGCAGCGCATCCTCGACCACGACGGCTACGCCGGCGAGGAGGGCGGCATCGAGGCCTGGCTGCGGCTGGGCGAGGCGGTCGGCCTCGACCGCGAGACGATCATCTCGCAGCAGCTGGTGCTGCCCGGCGTCCGCTTCGCCGTCGACGCCTACGTGAACTTCGCCCGCCAGCGGCCGTGGCAGGAAGCGGCGGCGGCCTCGCTGACCGAGCTGTTCGCGCCGACCATCCACCAGTCGCGCCTCTCGCACTGGCCCGACCACTACCCGTGGATCGAGCCCGAGGGCTACGCCTACTTCAAGCGCCGCCTGAACGAGGCACCGCGCGACGTGGTCAACGGCCTGGCGATCACGATGGCGCACTTCAACACCCGCGAGCTGCAGGAGCGCGCGATCGCCATCCTGCAGTTCAAGCTCGACGTGCTGTGGACGATGGTCGATGCGATGATGCTCGCCTACTGCCCGGTGCAGGTCGAGGGCTGGGGGGCGTACACGCCGATGAATGCCGTGGCTGCGGCCGGTTCATGATTTTCTGTAGGCGCATCTGGACGAACGGCGCTCGCGGCGCCGGCCGGGGCGCCGAATAATCGGTTCAGGAGCGGCAGGGTGCCGTTCCGCCAACTTAGGAGACAAGCCATGACCTGGGAAACCCCCGCCTACTGCGAAATCCGCCTCGGTTTCGAAGTTACCGCCTACGTCTACGTGCGCTGACGCGGTCCGGCGGCGCGGGAAGGCACATGCCGCGCCGCCACCTCCGCCAGCCTGACGACATCATGGATACCGCCAACTTCCGCCCGCAGCTCGACCCGCGCTTCATGTTCCGCTGGGAGCCGAGCCAGGAGGCCTTCATCATTCTGTATCCGGAAGGCCTGATCAAACTGAACCCGTCCGCCGGCGAGATCCTCAAGCGCTGCGACGGCGTGCGCAGCGTCGACGAGATCGCCGCCGACCTCGCCGCGACCTTCGCCGCCGACCCCGCCGACGTCGCTGCCGGCACGCACAGCTTCGTCGCGCTGGCGCACGAGAAGGGCTGGCTGCGGCCGGCCGCCTGATTCGCAAAGTCCAGAAGAACAAGACCGATGAATTTTCCGCCCCGCTTTCCCCGCCGCCCGCTGGCGCTGCTCGTCGCCGCGCTGCCGGCGGTCGCCCTTGCCGACGCGCTGACCCTCGACTCGGTGGTCGTCACCGGCAGCCGCATCGAGCACAGCAGCTTCGACCTGCCGGCGGCGATCGACGTCGTCGGCAGCGAGCGCATCGGTGCCGACAACGCCAGGGTGAACGCCTCCGAGGCGCTCGCCGCGGTGCCCGGCATCACCGTGCTCAACCGCCAGAACTACGCGCAGGACCTGCAGATCTCGTCGCGCGGCTTCGGCGCGCGCTCGGCCTTCGGCGTGCGCGGCATCCGCCTCGTCGCCGACGGCATCCCGGCGTCGATGCCGGACGGGCAGGGGCAGGCGGCGACCTTCAACCTCGACCGCGCCGAGCGCATCGAGGTCATGCGCGGGCCGCTGTCGGCGGTCTACGGCAACCACGCCGGCGGCGTGATCCAGCTGTTCACGCCGGACGGCAAGGGCGCGCCGAGCGTCGAGACGAACTTCTCCGCCGGCGCCTGGGGCAGCTGGAAGGCCGACGTCGCCGCGCAGGGCGAGGCCGGCGGCGTCGGCTACGTGCTCGACGCCTCGCGCTTCGCCACCGACGGCTACCGCGACCACAGCTCGGCGACGCGCGACCAGCAGCTGGCCAAGCTGAGCCTCCGGCCCGACGCCGACAGCCGGCTGACGCTCATCGCCAACGGCTTCCGCCAGATCGACGCCGAGGACCCGCTCGGCCTGAAGTGGGACCAGTACCGCGCGGCGCCGCGCTCGGTCGATGCGGTGGCGCTGACCTTCAATACCCGCAAGAGCATCGAGCACACGCAGGGCGGCCTGAACTACGAGCGCCGCTTCGGCGACGACGCGCTGCAGGTCTCGGCCTACCTCGGGCGGCGCTCGGTGATCCAGTACCAGTCGATCCCGACCTCGGCGCAGCGCTTCACCGCGGCGACCTCGGCGACCTCCACCCTGCGCAAGCACTCGGGCGGCGTCATCGACTTCGACCGCGACTTCTCCGGCGTCTCGCTGCGCTGGATCATGCGGCGCGAGCTGGCCGGCGGCAAGCTGACGACGACCTTCGGCATCGACCGCGAGACCTCGACCGACGAGCGCCGCGGCTACGAGAACTTCGTCACCACCAGCGCCGCGTTCTCCTTGACCTGCGGCAGCGGCGGCACCGTCTGCGGCGTCAAGGGCAAGCTGCGCCGCAACGAGACCGACGAGGTGACCAGCACCGATCCCTACGTGCAGGCCGAGTGGCAGGGCGAGCGCTGGGGCTTCCTCGCCGGGCTGCGCCACAGCACGGTGCGCTTCGAGGTGGACGACCGCTACATCACCACCGGCAACGGCGACGACAGCGGCTCGGTGACCTACCGCCGCGCGACGCCGGTGCTCGCCGCCACCTACAAGCTGACGCCGGCGCTCAACCTCTACGCCAGCGCGGCGCGCGGCTTCGAGGCGCCGACGATGAACGAGCTGTTCTATTCCGGCGCCAACGGCAGCTTCAGCTTCGACCTGAAGCCGGCGACCAGCCGGCACCTGGAGGCGGGCGTCAAGGCCTTCGTCGGCGACGGCACGCGCGCCGACCTGGCGCTGTTCGAGGTGCGCACCGAGGACGAGCTGGTCGTCGCCGCGTCGTCCGGCGGCCGCACCAGCTACCGCAACGCCGGCAAGACGCTGCGCCACGGTGCCGAGCTGGCGGTCGACAGCCTGTGGGCGCACGGCTTCTCCAGCCGCGTCGCCTACACCTGGCTGCGCGCGGTGTACGACGAGAGCTTCACCGGCAGCGGCGGCACCGTCGCCGCCGGCCGCCGGCTGCCCGGCATCGCCGCGCATACGCTGTTCGGCGAGCTCGCCTGGCGGCACGTGGCGAGCGGCTTCCACACTGCGCTCGAAGCCGTCGCCCGCGACCAGATCTACGTCGAGGACAGCAATACGCGGCCGGCGGCGCCCGGCTTCGCCGTCGCCAACCTGCGCTTCGGCGTCGACCGCCGCTACGGCGCGTGGCAGCTGAAGGCCTTCGCGCGTGTCGACAACCTGTTCGACCGCCAGTACGTCGGCTCGGTGATCGTCGGCGACGGCAACGGCCGCTATTACGAGTCGGCGCCGGGACGCGGCTGGCTGGTCGGCGCCGGCGCCCGCTATACCTTCTGAACGCCGCCGGCGGCCGCCGGCGTCCCCTCCCCGGAGCCCCGCCGTCGCGGGGCTTTTTCATTTGCTGCGGGCCTCCCGTCGCGCCTGTTGCGTTCTGGCTCAGCGGCGCAGCCGACTGTCCAGTTTCTGGACGCTGCGCGGCGCGCCGCCGGTCGTCGGCGTGTCCCGGATGTTGTCCTGAAACCCTTGTGCCGTGCGGCTTTCCGGGCTTCCAGGCGGCGCCTCGCAGCGGCTGGCACATGCCTCGCAATCGATCTGGCACGCCTCAGCGTCGGCAATCCGCCGGCGACTGCGGGGGAGGTCCGGCGCCGATTTCGAGATGCGCCGGCGGGAATCGCCTTATCGACATCTGGAGACAATTCATGAAGAAACAAATGTCCGTCCGTCCGCTGCTGCTCGCCATCGCTGCCTGCGGCAGCGCCAGCAGCCATGCCGTGAGCTTCACCCACAACGACATCACGATGGATATCAACGGCACGATCAACGGCTACTACGTCAATCGCCAGGCGAAGCTGACCAACATCAGCACCGGCGCCTCGACGACGACCAACAACAGCGCGCTGACCAACGGCCTGCTGCCGGGCTGGATCAACTTCGTGATGACGACGCAGGCCAAGGGCCAGGACATCAAGGCGCACTTCAGCTTCGCGCCGGGCATCAACAACAACTCGAACGTGGTCGGCCTGCCGATCGGCGACCCCGGCGGCACCGGCGACAGCGACGCCTTCAGCCAGATCGACACGCGTAACGTGTACTTCCAGTTCGGCAACAAGGACTGGGGCTCGCTGAAGTTCGGCCGCGACATCGGCCTCTTCGGGCAGAACGTGATCCTCAACGACATGACGCTGCTCGGCGTCGGCGGCACCAGCAACGCCGGCATCCCGTACAACACCACCTTCGGCATGATCGGCCACGGCTACATGTACACCGGCTTCCAGCCGCAGATCACCTACACGACGCCGATGATGGGCGGCTTCCAGGCCGCCGCCGGCATCTTCCAGCCGGCCAAGTTCGCCGGCGACGAGACCAAGTCGCCCGGCTTCCAGGCGATGGCTTCGTACGACTGGAAGGGCTCGACCCCCGGCAAGGTGTGGACCGGCCTGGTGACGCAGAGCACCAGCTGCTCGACCAGCGGCGCCTGCGTCGGCAACGAGGATCACTCGGCCACCGGCTACGAGCTCGGCGGCAAGATCGGCATCGGCAACTTCGAGGCGCTGGCCTACGCCTTCACCGGCCGCGGTCTCGGCCTGTCGACGGTCGGCGCGCAGTTCCTCGGCGGCAGCGACGGCGCCGGCGACAAGACCGACTCGCGCGGCTACTTCCTGCAGGGCACGTACAAGTTCGGCGACACCAAGGTCGGCCTGAACTACGGCCAGAACAAGGACAAGAACGGCTTCGTCGGCATCACCGGCGGCGCCGGCGCGCAGAGCTCGCTGAACGAGATCAAGAACCGCGCCTACACGATCGGCGTCTATCACTCGCTGAACAAGTTCATCACGCTGGTCGGCGAGTTCAACCAGGAGAAGGTCAGCAACGTCGGCGACAGCAACTTCGACGCGAAGAACCGCACCATCTCGCTGGGCGGCATCATCTTCTTCTAAGCGCGTTCCCGCCGCCCGCGAGGGCGGCTTCCCTCGTGCTGCCTTGGGGCGCCGTTCGCGGCGCCCTTTTTTATCGTGGCGGGCTCAGAAGAAGCGGCGAAGCGCGTCGTCGGGCAGCGCGGCGCCGGTGGCGCGCGCCCGCTGCAGCAGCTCCCAGTAGTAGCGGTAGGAGGCGCGGTCGTGCAGCTTGCCGTCGTGGCGGATCGGCCCCCAGTCGGCGTCCTGCGCGGCGGTGAGGATTTCGGCGGCGGCCTGCACTTCGGAGAAGTCGGGGCGCATCGCCTCGACGATCGGCACGATCTGGTTGGGGTGGATGCTCCACATGCGCAGGTAGCCGAACTCCTGCCGCGCGCGGCGCGCGTCGGCGCGGATCAGGTCGAGGTCGGCGAGTTCGGTGGTGACGTTGTGCGACGGCACGACGCCGTTGGCCAGCGCCGCGGCGGCGATCTCGCACTTGGCGCGGGCGACGAGCGGGTGGTCGAACTGGCCGGGGCTCTTCATCGCGCTGCCGGGGATCGCGCCGTGGTGGCCGGAGACGAAGTCCATCAGCCCGAAGTCGAGCGACTCGACGCCGGGCAGCGCGGCGATCTGCCACACCTCGCGCAGCGCGCCGTGCGTCTCGATCAGCACGTGCACCGGGATCTCGCGCGCGATGCCGGCGGCACGCTCGACTTCGCGCAACGCGGCGATCTGCGTCGCCACGTCGGCGGCGCTTTGCGGCTTCGGCAGCGTGACGAAGGGCAGGCGGCTGCCGGCGCGGCCGACGAGGATCTCCAGGTCTGCGCGCCAGTGCGCGTGCGTGACGTCGTGGATGCGCGCGGCGACGCGGCCGAAGGCGTTGTCGGCGCCCATGATCAGCTCGGCGCACATCTCGGCGTGCTCGCGCTCGGCGCCGGCGCGGGCGCCGTCCTCGCAGTCGCAGGTGATGTCGAAGATCGGCCCCAGTTCGCGCTGCAGCTGCATCGCCTTCTTCATCAGCTTCTCGGCGCCGGCGTAGTGGTCGACGGCGGGCAGGATCGGGAAGGGCTTCTCGCCGGCGAAGAGGACGGCGCTGGGGGGGCGTGCGGGCATGGCGTGGGCGCGATGATGGGAAGGCGGCCATTTTAGCGCGCGCCGGCGCTTAAGGCCGTGTTAAGCGGGCGGCATGAGAATGCGCACCGGTTCATATTTCGGGAGCATGCGATGAGCACGATACGCGCCGATGCCGCGCGCTACGATCGGGTCGCGATCGGCCTGCACTGGCTGTCCGCGCTGCTGGTGCTGGCGGCGATCGCACTGATCGAGGTCAAGGGCTGGTTCCCGCGCGGCGATGCGCTGCGCGACGGCGTCAAGCTGTGGCACTTCCAGCTCGGCGTGCTGGTGCTGCTGGCGACCTGTTGCCGGATCGCCTGGCGCGCTGCCGGCCGGCGCCCGGAACCCGCGGCGCCGCGCGGCAGCCGGCAGGCGCGGCTGGCCGCCGCCGCGCACGGCGTGCTCTACCTGCTGCTGCTGGCGCTGCCGCTGAGCGGGCTGGCGGTGCTGGTCGCCGCCGGCAAGCCGGTCAGCCTGTTCGGCTGGGAGCTGCCGCTGTGGGCCGAGGGCAGCAAGGCGGCGGCGAAGACCGCGAAGCGGTTGCACGAGACCGCCGGCAACCTGATGATCGCGCTCGTCGCCGCGCACGTCGGGGCGGCGCTGTGGCACCGGTTCGTGCGTCGCGATGGCGTGCTGGCGCGGATGCTGCCGGCGCGCGGCGCTCACTGAGCGACGGCGCCGGCCTGCGGCTGGTCGATCGGCAGCCAGATGCGGAAACAGGTGCCGCGCCCGACTTCGCTGTCGACCTCGATGCGGCCGTTGTGCTTGCGGACGATGCCGTAGGAGAGGGAGAGGCCGAGGCCGGTGCCCTGGCCGACCGGCTTGGTGGTGAAGAAGGGGTCGAAGATCTTCGGCAGGTGCTCGGGGGCGATGCCGCCGCCGGTGTCGGCGAACTCGACCCAGACCTGCTCGCCCTCGCGGCCGGTGCGGATGGTGATGACGCCGTTGCCGGCGATGGCGTGCCCGGCATTGACCAGCATGTTCATGAACACCTGGCTGAGTTCCGACGGCAGGCATTCGATCTCCGGCAGCTCGCCGTAGTCCTTGACCACCTGCGCCTTGTACTTCAGTTCGTTCCACACCACGTTGAGCGTGCTGTCGAGGGTGCGGTGGACGTCGGCGCGCTGCCAGTCCTTGCCGCCGACGTGGGAGAACTCCTTGAGGTCCTGCACGATGCGCTTGACCCGGTCGAGCCCGTCGCGCGACTCGGCGAGCAGCGCCGCGGCGTCGCTCTTCAGGTAGTCGATGTCGATCCTGTGCCGCGTCGCCTCGATCACGCCGGCGGCCGCCGCGTCGTCCGGGCGCGGCACCGCATGGCGCTCGTAGGTTTCGATCAGCTGCAGCAGGCTCTGCAGGTACTCGGCGAGCACGGCCATGTTGGAGTTGACGAAGCCGACCGGGTTGTTGATCTCGTGCGCGACGCCGGCGGCGAGCTGGCCGACCGAGGCCATCTTCTCCGAATGCAGCAGCTGCTCGTGGGTGGTCTCGAGCTCGCGGTTGGTCTCGCGCAGCGCCTCGTTGGCGCGCGACAGCTCGGCCGTGCGCTCGGCCACCAGCGCTTCCAGGTGGTCGCGGTAGCGCGCGATGGCGGCGTTCTTCTCCTGCAGCGCGCGCATCATGTCGCCGATCGAGTCGCTCATGAACTCGAATTCGGCGATGCCGCGGTAGCGCGGCGCCTGTCCGGCCTTGAGGTCGCCGACGATGGCATCGATCGGCTTTCTGGTGATCGCGCCGAGGAACAGCATGAAGAGGAAGGTGGCGCCGGTCAGCGCGCCGCCGGCAACCCACGCGGCGCGCGTCAGCTCGGCGCGCAGCTCGGCGTAGCGGGCGTTGTCCTCGATCACGGTGATCCGCCACTGCCACGGCTCGAAGGTGAAGCTGAGCGCGTGATAACGGTGCCCGTCGGCGTCGAAGCGGGCGATGCGGTCGAGGTTGCCGCCGTCGTCCGGCGGAATGTCGACCGGCAGCTCGCCGAAGGCGGAGAGGCGCTGCGCCGCTTCGTCGCGGACGGCGACGCGCAGGCCGTTGGCGCGGGCGAAGTCCTCGAGCGCGACCATCGCATTCACTTTGCGGTCGCGGCGGGCGCTCGGGTTGCCGGCCTGGCCGGTGCGTTGCAGCTCGTCCTCCTGGTCGTCGATGATCTGGCGCAGCGCGTAGGCGCGCCAGCGCAGGCTGCTTTCCGCCTGTTCGTCGACGAAGCGGTAGGTGGCGTAGGCGACGAAGGCGAAGACGGCGGCGCCGAACAGCAGCGTGAAGCCGATGATCGGCAGCAGCAGGCGGATGGCGAGGCGGCGGTGCCAGCTCACGGCGGCCGTCCTAGCGTCCCAGCCGCGCCGGCGCGGTGGCGAGCTCGGGCGGCCACACGATCTCGCGGCGGCCGCGCTGCCATTGCACGACGAGCGGGAAGCGCTTGGTCTGCAGGCCGGTCCGGTCCACCGCGTAGCGCCCGATCAGCACGTTCATGTCGAGGCGGTAGAGGGTGTCGCGCAGCTTGTCGCGGTCGAAGCCGCCGGCGAGGATGAGCGCCCGTTCCAGGACCTGGCAGGCGGAGTAGGCGTGGGCGGCGAGGAAGTTCGGCAACTCGCCCCAGCGGCGCAGGAAGGCGCGGCGGAAGTCGTCGGCGTCCGGCAGTTGCAGCTTCTCGTGCGGCTCCCAGGTGGTCGTCGCGAAGCTGCCTTCGGCGGCGGCGCCGAGGACGCTGCCGTACTTGTCGAGCCCCGGTCCGACCGAGGCGTAGTAGGCGGCCGGCGTCCATCCGATGCGGCGCAAGGCGCGGCGCATGTTGACCGACTCGTCGAAGTGGCCGGCCATCAGCAGCGCCCGCGCCCCCGAACGGCGTGCCGCCTGCGCCGCGGCGTCGAGGTCGGGATGGCCCTTGGCGACCTTCTCGAACGAGGTCAGCCGGATGCCGTATTCCGGCAGCCACTTGCGTGTCTCTTCGGCGAGCACGGTCGAGAACGGATCGTCGGCATGGACGATCGCCAGCGCATCGATGCCGGCGTCGGCGATCAGCGCGAGGAAGCCGATGGCGTGGCGCCCGGCCGGCGGGATGACGCCGAACAGGTTGCGGTAGCCCTTCTGCCACATCGTTTCGGCGGCGCCGCCGGGCGCCAGCATCGGGTAGCCATGGCGGTCGATGATCGGCGCGACGGCGGCGGTGATGGCGCTGGAGAAGGGGCCCATCACCAGGTCGCTCTGCCCGCGCTGCGTGTAGTCCTCGTAGATGGCGCGCGCGGTGTCGATGTCGCTGCGGTCGTCGCGGATCAGCACCTCGACGCGGCGGCCGAGGATGCCGCCGCGCGTGTTGACCTCCTGCTCCCAGAGGCGATAGGCCTTGCCCATCATCTCGCTGTCGGCGGCATAGACGCCGGTCAGGCCGAGCGACAGGCCGATGCGCAGCGGTGGGCGGTCGGGGGGCGCCGCGTGCGCACGGGCCATCGCCAGCGCCGTCGCGGCGAGCGCGGCGAGCACACGCCGCCGCATGGTGAATCCGTTGTCCACGATCTTTTCGTTCCGGTCACGCATGGTATTACTCTGGCATGCGCTGCCGGGCTTGGCAAGGAAGCCTGCGGTTGCCGGCCCGATCGTGGTGGGCGGGGGCAAAGAAAAAGGCCGCGGCATGCCGCGGCCTTTCAGGCGGGAATGCGCCGGATTACAGCATGTCCTTGACCGCTTCGGCTTCGTCGGTCAGTTCCTTCAGGGTGATGGCGATCTTCTCCTGGCTGTAGGCGTCGATCTCGAGACCCTGGATGATCTTGAACGAACCGCCCTTGCACTCGCAGGGGAAGCCGAACACGATGCCCTTCGGGATGCCGTAGGAGCCGTCCGACGGGACGCCCATCGTGACCCAGTCGTCGGAACCGAGCACCCAGTCACGGATGTGGTCGATCGCGGCGTTGGCGGCCGAGGCGGCCGACGACAGGCCGCGCGCTTCGATGATCGCGGCGCCGCGCTTGCCGACGGTCGGCAGGAAGACGTCGTTGTTCCAGGCGTGGTCGTTGATCAGCGCCTTGACGTTGTCGCCGTTCGACACGCAGTTGCGGTAGTCGGCGTACATCGTCGGCGAGTGGTTGCCCCAGACGACCAGCTTCGACAGCGACGAGACCGGGCGGCCGGTCTTCTCGGCCAACTGCGACAGGGCGCGGTTGTGGTCGAGGCGGAGCATGCCGTGGTAGTTGTTCGGGTTGGTGCGGCCGACCTTCTTGGCGGCGGCGGCGGCGATGTAGGCGTTGGTGTTGCACGGGTTGCCGACGACCAGCACCTTGACGTCTTCCTTGGCGTTCTCGGCGATGGCCTTGCCCTGGACGGTGAAGATGGCGCCGTTGGCGGTCAAGAGGTCGGCACGCTCCATGCCCTTGGTGCGCGGACGGGCGCCGACCAGCAGGCAGACGTCGGCGTCCTTGAAGGCGACGTTCGGATCGTCGGTGGCGACCATGCCGGCGAGCAGCGGGAAGGCGCAGTCGTCCAGTTCCATCATCACGCCCTTGACGGCCTGCTGGGCCTGCGGCAGGTCGAGCAGCTGGAGGATGACCGGCTGATCCTTGCCGAGCATTTCACCCGAGGCGATGCGGAAAAGCAGGCTGTAGCCGATTTGGCCGGCGGCGCCGGTGACGGCGACACGCATGGGGGCTTTGGACATGTTGCGCTCCTGTTGAAAACGATGAACAAGAAAAAACGGAAAACCTTTGGCTTCGCGCCCTCTGCCTTCTTTGAAATGCCAGTGCGCAGCTGAAGCCGGGGGATCATATTCCCGGTCGGGGTGGGTGTCAATGTTCCGTCTTTTGTCTTATAAAAGATATAAGAAGTAGAATAGACGAATTCTACAAATTATGGTCCAATAAGTCCTCATGAACCGGTCTCCGCTCTCTCGCGCAACCGCGCCTTCGCCCACTTTCAGCCCGCTGTACAGGCAGATCAAGGAATTGATCCTGAAGAGCCTGGAGGCGGGGGAATGGCAACCCGGCGACGCCATCCCCAGCGAGTCGGAACTCGCCGTCCGCTTCAACGTCTCGCAGGGCACCGTGCGCAAGGCGATCGACGAGATGGCCGCCGAGAACCTGCTGGTGCGCCGCCAGGGCAAGGGCACCTTCGTCGCCACGCACAGCGACCCGCGTTCCTTCTTCCGTTTCCTCCGTCTGATTCCCAACGAGGGCGAGCTGCAGCCGTCGAAGAGCGTGCCGCTCGAGTGCGGCCGCGCCAAGGCCGGCGCCGATGTCGCGCGCATGCTCGGCCTCGAGCCGGGGGCGCCGATCATCATCATGCGCCGCCTGCTCAAGTTCGGTGAGGAGGCGGTGGTCTTCGACGAAATCTACCTGCCCGGCGAGCTGTTCCAGGACCTCTCGCTCGACATCCTGAAGCAGAGCGACAAGTCGCTCTACGACCTGTTCGAGAGCCGCTACGGCGTGCGCATGATCCGCGCCGAGGAGCGTCTGCGCGCGGTCGCCGCCGAGGGGGTCGCCGCCGAGCTGCTGCATGTCGAGGAGGGCAAGCCGCTGCTCCTCGTCGAGCGCGTCGCCTTCACCTACGGCAACAAGCCGGTGGAGTGGCGGCGCGGTTTCTATGACACCCGCAATTTCCACTATTTCAATGAATTGGCGTAGGGGGAGTGATGCAACAGGGTGGGGCGTTAAGTTATAATTCAAAATTCTGATCAGCTCACAAAAAAGGCGGCATCAGCCGCGTAACACGAGGGATGACGTTCATGGCAGAAATTGCTATCAAGAAGAAGCGTCCAAAGAACTTGGACCTAGCAACGATCAGATTGCCCCTACCGGGCGTTCTGTCGATCCTGCACCGAATCAGCGGTGCCGTGCTTTTCCTCCTCCTGCCGGTCCTGCTGTGGCTTTTCCAGCAGAGCCTCGCCTCCCCCGAGACCTATGCCGCCGCCAAGGCGGTGACGAGCAACTTCCTCGTCAAGATCATCCTGCTCGGCCTGCTCTGGCTGTACATGCACCACTTCTGCGCCGGCATCCGCTACCTGCTGCTTGACCTGCACAAGGGCATCGACCTGCAGTCGGCCCGCTTCTCGAGCAAGGTCGTGTTCGCCGTGAGCATCGCGCTCACCCTCATCGTCGGAGCGAAGGTACTGCTATGATCAACCGCATCGTTGTCGGGGCCGGCTACGGCCTCAAGGACTGGATCGCCCAGCGCGCCACCGCGCTGGTGATGGCGATCTACACCCTGATCCTCCTCGCCACCCTCGGCGCACTGGGTCCGAGCAGCTACGAAGCCTGGCGTTCGATCTTCGCCAACGGTTTCATGCAGTTCATGACCTTCCTCTTCTTCATCAGCCTCTTCTGGCACGTCTGGATCGGCGTCCGCGACATCTGGATGGACTACGTCAAGCCCGATGGTCTGCGCCTGGTTCTGATGATTGCAACGATCGCTGCGCTGGTCGGCTACGCCGGCTGGGCTGCCAAGATTCTGTGGAGGCTGTAAGTGAGTATTCCTGTCCGTAAGTTCGATGCGGTGATCGTCGGCGCCGGCGGCGCCGGCCTGCGTGCCGCGATCCAGTTGTCCGAAGCCGGCCTGAAGACGGCCGTCCTGTCCAAGGTCTTCCCGACCCGTTCGCACACCGTCGCTGCCCAGGGCGGCGTCTCGGCCTCGCTCGGCAACTCCGAGGAGGATCACTGGCACTGGCACATGTACGACACCGTCAAGGGTTCCGACTGGCTCGGCGACCAGGACGCGATCGAGTTCATGTGCCGCAAGGCGCCGGAGGTGGTCGTCGAGCTCGAGCACTTCGGCATGCCGTTCGACCGTACCGACGAAGGCAAGATCTACCAGCGCCCGTTCGGCGGCCACATGTCGAACTTCGGCGAGAAGCCGGTGCGCCGCGCCTGCGCCGCCGCCGACCGTACCGGCCACGCCATGCTGCACGCGCTCTACCAGCGCAACGTCAAGGCCAACACCCAGTTCTTCGTCGAGTGGATGGCGCTCGACCTGATCCGCGACGAAGACGGCCAGGTGCTCGGCGTCATCGCGCTGGAAATGGAAACCGGCGAGGTCGTCGCCTTCCACGCCAAGGCCACCGTCTTCGCGACCGGCGGTGCCGGCCGCATCTTCTACTCCTCGACCAACGCCTTCATCAACACCGGCGACGGCCTCGGCATGGCGGCGCGCGCCGGCATCCCGCTCGAGGATATGGAGTTCTGGCAGTTCCACCCGACCGGCGTCGCCGGCGCTGGCGTGCTGATCACCGAGGGCGTCCGCGGCGAAGGCGGCATCCTCAGGAACGCTGCCGGCGAGCGCTTCATGGAGCGCTACGCGCCGAACGCCAAGGACCTCGCCTCGCGCGACGTCGTCTCGCGCGCGATGGTCACCGAGATCAACGAAGGCCGCGGCTGCGGTCCGAACAAGGACTTCGTCACGCTCGACATCACCCACCTCGACCCGGCGACGATCATGAAGCGCCTCCCGGGCATCCGCGAGATCTCGATCCAGTTCGCCGGCATCGACCCGATCAAGGCGCCGATCCCGGTCGTGCCGACCTGCCACTACCAGATGGGCGGCATCCCGACCAACTACAAGGGCCAGGTGATCAACGAGAACGGCTCGACCGTCACCGGCTTCTACGCTGCCGGCGAGTGCGCCTGCGCCTCGGTGCACGGCGCCAACCGCCTCGGTACGAACTCGCTGCTCGACCTGCTGGTCTTCGGCAAGTCCTCGGGCGATACCGTCATCGAGGACATGGCGAAGATGCCGAAGACGCACAAGGAACTGCCGGCCAACTTCGCCGACAAGACCCTGGCCCGCCTCGCCCGTCTGGAAAACCAGAAGAACGGCAGCAATGTGCATGAAACCCGCCTCGCGATGCAGCGTACGATGCAGAACCACTGCGGCGTCTTCCGCTTCAAGGACAAGCTGGAAGAGGGCGTGCAGAAGATCCTGGAAATCGAGAAGCAGGTGGCGATCACCGAGATCAAGGACAAGTCCAAGGTCTGGAACACCGCCCGCGTCGAAGCGCTCGAACTCGACAACCTGATCGAAGTGGCCAAGTCGACGATGATCTGTGCCAATGCCCGCAAGGAATCGCGCGGCGCCCATGTCCGCGACGACGCGCCGGATACGGCGGAATTCCCGAACGGCCGCAACGACAAGGAATGGCACAAGCACACGCTGTGGCAGCGCGACGGTAACAAGCTGTCGTACAAGCCGGTCAACATGACCCCGCTGTCCGTCGAAACCATCGCGCTGAAGACGCGCTCGTACTGATCGCGTTAGGAGTCAATGTAAATGGCTACCCGTACCATGCAGTTCAAGATCTACCGCTACGATCCGGACAAGGACAACGCGCCGTACATGCAGGACTTCTCGATCGAGGTGGACGAGACCGATCGCAAGCTGCTCGACGTCCTGACCAAGCTGAAGGCCCAGGACGACACGCTGTCGTACCGCCGCTCGTGCCGCGAGGGCATCTGCGGCTCCGACGCGATGAACATCAACGGCAAGAACGGCCTCGCCTGCCTGACCGAGATCAAGGACCTCAAGCAGCCGGTCGTCCTGCGTCCGCTGCCCGGCCTGCCGGTCATCCGCGACCTGATCGTGGACATGACCCAGTTCTTCAAGCAGTACCACTCGATCAAGCCCTACCTGGTGAACAACGATCCGCCGCCGGAGCGCGAGCGCCTGCAGTCGCCGGAGGACCGCGAGGAGCTGAACGGCCTCTACGAGTGCATCCTGTGCGCCTGCTGCTCGACCTCGTGCCCGTCGTTCTGGTGGAACCCGGACAAGTTCGTCGGCCCGGCCGGCCTGCTCAACGCCTACCGTTTCATCGCCGACACCCGCGACCAGGCGACCAACGAGCGCCTCGACAACCTCGAGGATCCGTATCGCCTGTTCCGTTGCCACACCATCATGAACTGCGTCGACGTCTGTCCGAAGGGTCTCAACCCGACCAAGGCGATCGGCAAGATCAAGGAAATGATGGTCCGGCGCGCGGTCTGACGTGGATCACGATGCGCTGAACCGCCTGCAGTGGCGCTGCACCCGCCGCGCCCTGCTGGAGCTGGACCTGATCCTCGGGAAGTTCCTCGTCGAGGAGTTTCCCAAGCTCAGCGACGCGGACCAGCATGTGTTCGCGGAGCTGGCGGACATGGAAGATCACGACCTCTGGCCGCTGGTTAACGGGACCGAGGAGTGCGAGGACGCGCGGCAGGCCGGAATCGTGGCGCTGCTGCGTAAGAGTGAAGTAAGGCAGCCGCTGTAGGTTGGCGGCCACCGTGGAAGCTGGAAAACATAACCTGTACAAGGGATTAACACCATGACGACCGAACGCAAGGCAACTCTGAGCATCGACGGACAGGCTCCCGTCGAATTCCCGATCATGTCGCCGACCCATGGCAACGACTGTGTCGACATTCGTACCCTGGGCGGAAAAACCGGTCTGTTCACGTACGATTCCGGCTTCCTCTCGACCGCCAGCTGCAAATCGAAAGTTACCTTCATCGACGGTGACAAGGGCGAGCTGCTGTACCGCGGCTACCCGATCGAGCAACTCGCCGAGAACTGCAACTTCCTCGAAGTCGCCTACCTGCTGAAGAACGGCGAGCTGCCGAACGCCACGCAGAAGACCAGCTTCGAAAACACCATCAAGAAGCACACGATGGTGCATGAGCAGCTGACCAAGTTCTACTCGGGCTTCCGCCGCGACGCGCACCCGATGGCCGTGATGACCGGTGTCGTCGGCGCCCTGTCGGCGTTCTACCACGACGCGATGGACTTCTCGGACGCCGAGCATCGCAGCGTCAGCTTCAACCGCCTGGTCGCCAAGATGCCGACGATCGTCGCCATGGCCTACAAGTACTCGACCGGCGCCCCGTTCATGTACCCGGACAACGAGCTCGACTACGCCTCGAACTTCATGCGCATGATGTTCGGCAACCCGTGCGAGAAGTACGTCGCCAACCCGGTGCTGGCGCGCGCGCTCGACATCATCTTCACGCTGCACGCCGACCACGAGCAGAACGCCTCGACCTCGACCGTCCGCCTGGCCGGTTCGTCGGGCGCCAACCCGTTCGCCTGTATCGCTGCCGGTATCGCCTGCCTGTGGGGCCCGGCGCACGGCGGCGCCAACGAGGCCTGCCTGCAGATGCTGGAAGAGATCGGCGACGTCTCGCGCGTCGGCGAGTACATCAAGCGCGCCAAGGACAAGAACGACACGTTCAAGCTGATGGGCTTCGGCCACCGCGTCTACAAGAACTTCGACCCGCGCGCCAAGCTGATGCGCAAGGTCTGCGACGACGTGCTGCAGGAGCTGGGCCTCGAGAACGACCGCCTGTTCAAGCTGGCCAAGGAACTCGAGAAGATCGCGCTGGAAGACCAGTACTTCGTCGAGAAGAAGCTCTACCCGAACGTCGACTTCTACTCGGGCATCGTGCAGAAGGCGATCGGCATCCCGACCGAGATGTTCACCTGCATCTTCGCGCTGGCCCGCACGGTCGGCTGGATGACGCAGTGGGAAGAGATGATCACCGATCCGGAGTACAAGATCGGCCGTCCGCGCCAGCTGTACATCGGCGCCGCCAAGCGCGACGTCGTACCGCTCGCCAAGCGCGCGTAAGAAAAACAGGGGCGGCGATGGACCGCCCCTTTCTGCATGGGCCGGCGGGTGCTTACCGAAGCGCCGCCGGCTTCTCCGACTGAAACAACACCCGCTACCACAGGTGAAGCCATGATGACGCAGCTGTTCGGCAACTCCTATCTCTTCGGCGGCAATGCGCCGTTCGTCGAGGAGCTGTACGAAAACTATCTCGACAATCCGACCTCCGTGCCCGACGAGTGGCGCGACTATTTCGACAAGCTGGCGCAGATGCCGGGCTTCGTCGCCCGCGACATTCCGCACGCGCCGGTGATCGCCGCCTTCGCCGAGCAGGCGAAGAACGGCGGCTTCCGTCCCGCCGCCGCCGGCGTCCAGGTCGACGACAAGAAGCAGGTCGGCGTCCTGCAACTGATCAACGCCTACCGCTTCATGGGTACGCGCTGGGCCAACCTCGATCCGCTGAAGCGCATGCCGCGTCCGGAGCTGCACGAGCTGGATCCGTCGTTCTACGGCTTCTCCGACGCCGACAAGAACGCCACCTTCAACGTCGGCTCGTTCAAGGGCTGCCCCGAGCACGCGCCGTTCGGCCAGCTGTTCGAGGCGCTGAAGGAGACCTACTGCGGCTCGGTCGGCGTCGAATACATGTACATGAGCGAGATCGCCGAGAAGCGCTGGATCCAGGAGCGCCTCGAGCCGATCCGCAGCAAGGCCGCCTATACCGCCGAGCAGAAGAAGCGCCTGCTCGAGCGCCTGACCGCGGCCGAGACGCTGGAGCGCTACCTGCATACCCGCTACGTCGGCCAGAAGCGCTTCTCGCTCGAGGGCGGCGAGTCGCTGATCGTGTCGATGGATGAGCTGGTGCGCGTCGCCGGCGGCCTCGGCGTCGACGAGATCGTCATCGGCATGGCCCACCGCGGCCGCCTGAACGTCCTCGTGAACACGCTGGGCAAGGCGCCGTCGATGCTCTTCGACGAGTTCGAAGGCAAGAAGGCCTCCGACCTCTCGGCCGGTGACGTCAAGTACCACATGGGCTACTCGTCCGACGTCGCGACCCCGGGCGGCCCGTGCCACCTGACGCTGGCCTTCAACCCGTCGCACCTCGAGATCGTCAACCCGGTGGTGGTCGGCTCGGTCTACTCGCGCCAGACCCGCCGCGGCGAGAACGGCAAGGACAAGGTGCTGCCGGTGCTGATCCACGGCGACGCCGCCGTCGCCGGCCAGGGCGTCAACCAGGAAATGATCAACTTCGCGCAGACCCGCGGCTACGGCACGGGTGGCACGGTGCACATCGTGGTGAACAACCAGATCGGCTTCACCACCTCGGACCCGCGCGACTACCGCTCGTCGCTGTACTGCACCGACATCTTCAAGATGGCCGACGCGCCGATCTTCCACGTCAACGGCGACGATCCGGAAGCGGTGGCGCTGGTCACCCAGGTGGCGATGGAGTTCCGCCAGAAGTTCAAGAAGGACGTCGTCATCGACATCATCTGCTTCCGCAAGCTCGGCCACAACGAGCAGGACGAGCCGATGGTGACGCAGCCGCTGATGTACAAGAAGATCAGCCAGCACCCGGGCACGCGCAAGCTGTACGCCGACCGGCTGGTCGCCGAAGGCGTGCTGGCGGCCGACGGCCCGGACGAGATGATCAAGGAGTACCGCGCCCACCTCGACAAGGGCGAGCTGCTGTACAACCCGGTGCTCGCCGGCTACAAGCACCCGATGACCATCGACTGGTCGCCGTTCCTGACCAAGAAGTACATCCCGAACTGCGACACGACGGTGCCGCTCAAGGAGCTGAAGCGCCTGGCCGAGCGCCTGACGACGACCCCGGAAGGCTTCACGCTGCACAGCCGCGTCAAGAAAATCATCGACGACCGTCGCGCGATGGGCGAGGGCACGCTGCCGATCGACTGGGGCATGGCCGAGAACCTGGCCTACGCCTCGCTGCTGGTCTCCGGCTACGGCGTCCGCATCTCCGGCGAGGACGTCGGCCGCGGCACCTTCTTCCACCGTCACGCCGCGCTGCACGACCAGAACCGCGAGAACTGGGCCGCCGGTACCTACCACCCGCTGGCCAACCTGCAGGAAAAGCAGGCCGGCTTCCAGTGCTGGGATTCGGTGCTGTCGGAAGAAGCCGTGCTCGCCTTCGACTACGGCTACGCCTCGGCCAACCCGTACGAGTTGGTGGTCTGGGAAGGCCAGTTCGGCGACTTCGCCAACGGCGCCCAGGTCGTCATCGACCAGTTCATCGCCTCGGGCGAAGCCAAGTGGGGTCGCGCCTGCGGCCTGACCATGCTGCTCCCCCACGGCTACGAAGGCCAGGGACCGGAGCACTCGTCGGCGCGCATCGAGCGCTACATGCAGCTCTGCGCCGAGATGAACATGGAAGTGTGCCAGCCGACGACGCCGGCGCAGATCTTCCACCTGCTGCGCCGCCAGGCCGTGCGCAACCAGCGCAAGCCGCTGATCGTCTTCTCGCCGAAGTCGCTGCTGCGCCACAAGGACGCCATCGCCTCGCTCGACGACCTGGCCGGCGGTCGCTTCCAGGAAGTGATCGGCGAGACCGACAAGCTCGACGCGAAGAAGGTGACGCGCCTGATCCTCTGCTCGGGCAAGGTCTACTACGACCTGGTCGCCGCCCGCCGCGAGAAGAAGGCCAACCACATCGCCATTGCCCGCGTCGAACAGCTCTACCCGTTCCCGGACGAGGCGCTGAAGGCCGAGCTCGCCAAGTATCCGAAGGCCACCGAGGTGGTCTGGGTGCAGGACGAGCCGCGCAACCAGGGCGCGTGGTATTGGCTCGCGTCGCGCCAGCACCTGGTGCGCTCGGTCGGCGAGAAGCGCCACCTGCTGCTCGTCTCGCGTCCGGCCTCGGCCTCGCCGGCGGTCGGCTACGCCGCGAAGCACGCCCTCCAACAGAAGACGCTCATCGAGTCCGCCCTGGGCAAGATCGAGTACTAACCCAGCACGAAGTACGGAGATAACAATGATCATCGACGTCAAAGTTCCGCAACTGTCCGAGTCCGTGGCCGAGGCCACCCTCGTTTCCTGGCACAAGAAGGCCGGCGAGGCCGTCTCGCGCGACGAAAACCTGATCGACATCGAGACCGACAAGGTCGTCCTCGAGCTGCCGGCGCCGGATGGCGGCGTGCTGGTCGAAATCATCAAGGGCGACGGCGAGACCGTCGTCTCGGGTGAAGTGATCGCCAAGATCGACACCGCCGCCAAGGCCGGCGCCGCCGCGCCGAAGGCCGAGGCGCCGAAGGCCGCCGCGCCGGCACCGGCGGCTGCGCCGGCCGCTGCCGCGCCGGCCGCCGCCGGCGTCGCCATGCCCGCCGCGCGCAAGATCCTCGACGAGAAGGGCATCGCTGCCGCCGACGTCGCCGGCTCCGGCCGCGGCGGTCGCGTGACCAAGGCCGATGCGCTCGCCGCCGCGCCGAAGGCCGGCCCGGTCGCCGCGCCGGCCGCCGCCAAGGCCGCGCTGCCGACGCCGCCGGTCGCGGTGCCGCTGGGCGACCGTCCGGAGCAGCGCGTGCCGATGTCGCGCCTGCGCGCGCGCATCGCCGAGCGCCTGATCCAGTCGAAGAACGAGAACGCGATCCTGACCACGTTCAACGAAGTGAACATGGCCCCGATCATGGCGCTCAGGAAGCAGTACGGCGAGAAGTTCGAGAAGGCGCACGGCGTCCGCCTCGGCTTCATGGGCTTCTTCGTCAAGGCCGCGGTCGCCGCGCTGCAGAAGTTCCCGATCCTCAACGCGTCCGTTGACGGCAACGACATCGTCTACCACGGCTACATCGACATCGGCATCGCCGTCGGCTCGCCGCGCGGCCTGGTCGTGCCGATCCTGCGCGACGTCGACCAGATGAGCATCGCCGACATCGAGAAGAAGATCGGCGAGTTCGGCCAGAAGGCCAAGGACGGCAAGCTGTCGATCGAGGAACTGACCGGCGGCACCTTCTCGATCTCCAACGGCGGCGTGTTCGGCTCGATGCTGTCGACGCCGATCATCAACCCGCCGCAGTCGGCGATCCTCGGCATCCACGCGACCAAGGACCGTGCCGTCGTCGAGAACGGCCAGGTCGTCGTGCGCCCGATCAACTACCTGGCGATGTCCTACGACCACCGCATCATCGACGGCCGCGAAGCCGTCCTCGGTCTGGTGACGATGAAGGAAGCGCTGGAAGATCCGGCCCGCCTGCTGCTCGGCGTCTAATGCATCAGGAATAGCGGGGTGTCACGCAGGGGGCCAGAAGCCCCTTGCCGGCGCCCCGTTTTTCCGTTCCCTACAGGAGAAAGAACAATGTCCAAGCAATTCGACGTCCTCGTCATCGGCGGCGGCCCCGGCGGCTACGTGGCCGCGATCCGCGCCGCGCAACTCGGCTTCTCGGCCGCCTGCTGCGAATCGAACCCCTACGCCGATCCGAAGGGCGAGCCGCGCCTCGGCGGCACCTGCCTGAACGTCGGCTGCATCCCGTCGAAGGCGCTGCTGCACACCTCGCACATGTTCGAGGAAGCGGCGCACGACTTCGCCGACCAGGGCATCCAGGTCGGCACGCCGAAGATCGACGTGGCCAAGATGCTCGGCCGCAAGAACACCATCGTCGGCCAGCTGACCGGCGGCATCAAGGGCCTGTTCAAGAAGAACAAGGTGACGCTGCTGAACGGCCACGGCTCCTTCATCGGCGCCGGCAAGGACGGCGGCTGGCAGGTCAAGGTCGGCGACGAGGTGGTCGAGGCCAAGCAGGTGATCGTCGCCACCGGCTCGAAGCCGCGCCACCTGCCGGGCATCCCGGTCGACAACAAGATCGTCTGCGACAACGTCGGCGCGCTCGACATCGACGCCGTGCCGAAGAAGCTGGCGATCATCGGTGCCGGCGTGATCGGCCTGGAAATGGGCTCGGTCTGGCGCCGCCTCGGCTCCGAAGTGACCATTCTCGAAGCGATGCCCGACTTCCTGTCGGTCGCCGACGTCGATGTCGCCAAGGAAGCGCTCAAGGTGTTCACCAAGCAGGGCCTCGGCATCCACGCCGGCGTCAAGATCGGCGAGGTGAAGGTGTCGAAGAAGGGCGTCGCCATCGACTACACCGACAAGGACGGCAAGGCGCAGAAGCTCGACGCCGACCGACTGATCGTCTCCGTCGGCCGCGTGCCGAACACCGACGGCCTGAACGCCGAGGCGGTCGGCCTGCAGCTCACCGAGCGCGGCCAGATCAACGTCGACGGCCACTGCCGCACCAACCTGCCGGGCGTGTGGGCGATCGGCGACGTCGTCTCCGGTCCGATGCTCGCGCACAAGGCGATGGAAGAGGCGGTGATGGTCGCCGAGCTGATGGCCGGCCAGTCCGGTCACTGCAACTTCGACACCATCCCGTACGTGATCTACACCAGCCCGGAGATCGCCTGGGTCGGCAAGACCGAGCAGCAGCTGAAGGCCGACGGCATCGCCTACAAGGCCGGCAAGATCCCGTTCCTGGCCAACGGCCGCGCGCTCGGCATGGGCGCCCCGACCGGCTTCGTCAAGATGCTGGCCGACGCCGAGACCGATCGCATCCTCGGCGTGCACATCATCGGCGCCAACGCCTCCGAGCTGATCTCGGAAGGCGTCGTCGCGATGGAGTTCGGCGCCGCTTCCGAAGACCTCGCCCGCATCTGTCATGCGCACCCGACGCTGTCGGAGGTGGTGCACGAGGCGGCGCTGGCCTGCGACAAGCGGCCGCTGCATTTCTGAGCGCATCGCTGTCGTCGGCAAGACGGGACGCTGCGGCGTCCCGTTTTCTTTTGCGCCGGCGCCGCTTGACGCGTCATGCGCGGGGCCGCACCATGCAGGCATCGCCCGCCGCCGGCGTTTCCCCGTCGCTTCCGATCCGTACTGCCATGAGTTCCACACGCAAGCTGTCCAACCCCGAAGATCCCGCGCTGCCGGTCTGGCGTTCCGACGCCGGTGCGGCGGTGTCGTGCACCGAGAAGGTCAAGGTGCTCAACGAGAATTTCCGCGAGCTCGAGCAGATGCTGCGCGACGCGATCGAGGACGGCGTGCTGATGGGCTGCAGCGAGGCGCAGCTGCGCGCCGAGTTCCACGCGCTGGTCGAGGCTGTCCGCATCGACGTCCGGCCCTGAGCGCGGCGCGCGCGCCGGCAGTGCTATCATCGCGCCTCGCCGCCGGCTGCCGCCGGCCTTTCCGCCCTTTCCTGCAGAGCGCCAAGGCATGAAATACGTCATCGTCCCGGTCACCCCCTTCCAGCAGAACGCCACCGTGCTGTGGTGCGAGGAGACGCGCCGCGCTGCGGTCAGCGACCCCGGCGGCGACCTGCCGCTGATCCTGCGCGTGCTCGAGCGCGAGGGGCTGACGCTGGAGAAGATCCTCGTCACGCACGGCCACATCGACCATGCCGGCGGCGTCGCCGAGCTCGCCGAGCGCTTCGGCGTCCCGATCGAGGGGCCGCAGCGCGAGGACCAGTTCTGGATCGACGGCATGCCGCAGCAGAGCAGGATGTTCGGCTTCCCGGCGGTGAAGAGCTTCACCCCGGACCGCTGGCTGGCGCACGGCGACCGGGTCAGCGTCGGCAACCAGGTGCTTGAGGTCATCCACTGCCCCGGGCACACGCCGGGCCACGTCTGCTTCTATCACGCGCCGAGCCGGCTGGCGATCGTCGGCGACGTGCTGTTCCAGGGCTCGATCGGCCGCACCGATTTCCCCAAGGGCGACTACGACACGCTGATCGCGTCGATCCGTGAGCGCCTGCTGCCGCTCGGCGACGACGTCGACTTCATCCCCGGGCACGGCCCGATGTCGACCTTCGGCGAGGAGCGGCGCTTCAATCCCTTCGTGAACGGCTGATCCGGCCGGATCAGCCGTTGCTGGCGCAGAGCAGCGCCGCGAACGGGTCCGCCGGCAGCGGCTTGCTGAACCGGTAGCCCTGCATCTCGTCGCAGCCGGCGCTCTTCAGGAAGTCCTGCTGCTCGGCGGTCTCGACGCCTTCGGCGATCACCTTCAGGTTGAGCGCCTTGGCCATGCCGATGATCGCCGTCGCGATTGCGCTGTCGTTGGCGTCGCGCGGAATGCCGCGGACGAAGGACTGGTCGATCTTCAGCGTGTTGATCGGGAAGCGCTTCAGGTAGGACAGGCTGGAGTAGCCGGTGCCGAAATCGTCGAGCGACATGGAGACGCCGGCGGCGGCGAACTCCTGCATCATCGCGACGACCGAGTCGGCGTTGTGCATCAGCATGCTCTCGGTGATCTCGACTTCGAGCAGCTCGGCCGGGATGTCGTGCGCGCGCAGGATGCCCAGTACCGTGCGCGGCAGGTTCTGGCTGAACTGCCGCGGCGACAGGTTGACGGCGATCTTCACCGGCGCCTGCCCGGCATCCAGCCAGGCGCGCAGCTGCCGGCAGGCGGCGTCGACCACCCATTCGCCGATCGGCACGATCAGCCCGGTTTCCTCGGCGACCGGGATGAACTGCGCCGGCGGGACCATGCCGTGCCCCGGCATCTCCCAGCGCAGCAGCGCCTCGGCGCCGGTGATGCGGCCGCTGGCGAGATCGACCTGCGGCTGGTAGTGCAGCCGGAACTCGCCGCGGTCGAGCGCGTGGCGCAGGCTGCCCTCGAGCTTCAGCCGTTCCAGCGAGCGCAGGTTCATCTCGCGCGAGTAGTAGAGGTAGCTGCTGCTGCCGGTCTGCTTGGCGCGGTACATGGCGACGTCGGCGTTGCGGATCAGCGTTTCCGCGTCGCGGCCGTCCTCCGGGAAGATGCTGATGCCGATCGAGGCCGACAGCAATACCTCGTGCTGCTCGACGAAGAAGGGCTCGGCGAGCACCGCCAGCAGCTTGCGCGCGACGATCGCCGCGTCCTCGCGGCGGTTGATGTCGAACAGCGCGATCACGAATTCGTCGCCGCCCAGCCGCGAGACGACGTCCTCCTTGCGCAGGCTGCGCGTCAGCCGGCGGGCGACCTCGGCGAGCAGCGCATCCGCCGGCGTGTGGCCGAAGGAGTCGTTGATGTGCTTGAAGCGGTTGAGATCGACGAACAGCAGCGCGCCGTGTTCGTGCTTGCGGTGCGCCTCGGTGATCGCCTGCGCGAGCAGCGAGAAGAGTAGCGAGCGGTTGGGCAGGCCGGTCAGCGGGTCGAAGTAGGCGAGCCGGTAGATCTGCTCCTCGGCCTCCTTGCGTGCGCTGATGTCGGCGAACACGAAGCAGTAGTGGGATGGCGCGTCCGCGGTGTTGCGCACCAGGCTGACCGATACCCAGGCCGGGTAGGCGGCGCCGTCCTTGCGCAGCGGCTGCAGCTCGCCCGACCAGTATCCCTGCGCATCGAGCGCGCGGCGGATCTCGTCCCAGCGGGCACCGCCGCTGCCGAGGTTCATCAGCGCCGGCGTGCAGCCGAGCAGCTCGCGCTCGGCGAAGCCGGTGATGTCGCACAGCGCCTGGTTGACCGAGACGATGCGCTCGCCGGCGTCGGCGACCATGATCGCCTCGCCGGCGCATTCGAAGATGCGCGCGTGCAGCCGCAGTTTTTCCTCGGCGCACTGCTGGTCGCTGATGTCCACCACGTAGCCGATCAGGCCGCTCGGCGTGCCGTCCTCGTCGTGCGAGACCGACAGCGAAACGCTGGCCCAGAACACCTCGCCCGACTTCTTGCGCCGGCGCACCTTCATCTCGCGGCTGCCGTCGGCGAGGAAGGCGTTGAAGAAGCCTTCCATGCTCTCGTCCTCGTCGGCGTAGAGCAGCAGGATGTTGCGGCCGATCACCTCGCTCGCCGCGTAGCCGAACAGGCGCTCGGCGCCGGCGTTCCAGCCGGTGATGTAGCCCTGCGGGTCCATCGTGATCACCGAGTCGTGGATCTGGTCGAGCATCTGCGACTGGCGGCGGATCTCGCGCTCGCTGCTGGCGAGCGCCTCGACACGCTGGTCGTGGCTGGTGCGCGCATGCAGCATCGACGCGAGCAGCGCGCCGAGGTCGGCGAAGCGGCGCAGCGCCTCGCCGTCGTAGCCGCCGGCGCGGGCGGCGACGCCGAGGAAGCCGAGGTGGCGGCCGGCGAAGACCAGGTCGAGGCCGAGGCGGTTCGGCTGGCTGGCGCCGAGCGGCGGCTGCCCCGCCGCCAGCGTCCCGGAGGCGCGCGACTGAATCTGCAGGGCGGCCCACGGCGCGTCGCCGGCGAGCCCGTCGCCGAGCACGAAGCAGCCGTCGGGGCTCGCCAGCGCGCTGCAGCAGAGCGCGCGCACCGTGTCGCGGGCGATCGGCCCGTCGTGGAAGAAGATCGCCTGGTAGAGTTGGGCCGCCAGCTCGAACTCGGTGGCCCCGGCATCGAAACCCGGAGAAAGCGACTGGCCTTGTGCCGGTGCCATTCCGTTCATTCGAGGTTGATGCGGCTGGCCCAGAAGTAGGCGGCGATCTGCGCGTCGACGTGCGTTCGCGCCGGCACGCCGAGGCCGTCGAGGATCGCGCCGGCGACCTCGAAGTCGCCGGCGTCGGCGGCGGTCACCGCGGTGAGCAGCCTGCCGAGCAGGCCGCCGCGTTCGCCGAGCGCGTCGGCGATCGGCGGTGCCACCGGCAGCGAGGCGAGCACCTCGCGCATCGGCATGTGCAGCAGCGTGTCGAGCAGCGAGAAGATGCCGACCATGAACGCGGCCTCGCCGGCGTCGTCGAGCGCCGGGTCGGCCGGCTGCGTCGCGACCAGCAGTTCCATCTGCCGGCCGCGCGCGGCGGCGAGCTGCAGCAGCGGGTTCGGCAGGTTGCCCTGGGTGAACTGGTTGGCGTAGATCAAGAGCTGCAGCCAGCGCTGCAGCTGGCGCCGGCCGAGCACGGTGATCGCCTGGTTGAAACCGGTGATCGGCGTGCGCGGTCCGACCGCGACCGAGTTCACCAGACGCAGCAGGTTGTACGAGAGCTTCGGCTCCTGGCGGAAGATCTCCTCGATCTCGCGCGTGTCGGCGTCCTGCACGACCAGGCTGAGCAGCTTCAGCAGCTTCAGCCGCGTCGTGTCGGCGTCGACCGGATGGCGCGGATCGGTCAGCGCGATGAATTCGCCGGAGGTCAGCGCGAAGCGCTTGGCGCAGGCCCAGTCGAACAGTTCGTGGGTGACGGTGCCGGCGGCGACCAGCGTGAAGCCGGCCTGGTGGGCGTTGATCAGGTCGATCAGCGGCAGTCCGTTGCGGGCGCTGCGGGCGTCCAGCAGCAGGTGGTCGTAGCTCGCCGGCTGCAGCTTGCGCAGCGCATCGCCGTCGGCGACCTCGATCGCCACCGGCTGCCCCTTGCCGCGCAGCTGCCGGCAGGCGGTTTCCGCCGCCGGGTCGGCCGCCGCGGCGGCCGGCAGGCACGGAATCGCCCGGCCGTCGCCGAGGACGCCGAGCAGGCGGTGGAAGGCGCCGTCGGCCAGCCAGCCGGGGGCGCAGGGAAAGAGGATGGGGAAGGTCCGCGCCAGCGGCTCGCATGCCGATGCCATCGCCGTCAGCGCCGCCAGGTCGTCGGCGACCGGGACGGGCTGCCAGCGGAAGGCCGTCCAGGCCTTGGCCGGAGAGAGCAGCGGTCTGAAATAGTGGTACGCCTGCATCGCGGTGTCCTTGTGTCCGGTATGCGGCGCCGACCGCGTCCCTCGCGGGCCGGCGCCGACCATTCGTCTGTGCTTCCGGGTGCGTGGTGCCCTGAAGGACTGTTCGCCGGGATTATGCAGGATGTTCAGTAGGTTGCGCCAGATTTCTATCGTGATTTGTATTTCCCGGCGCGGCGGCTTGCGGTGGCCTGCCGGCGCATGATCGAATAACGTCTTCGCAGTGTCGCGCCGGACCGGGCGCGGGTGCGCCGCCAGAAGGGGCTGGGAAGTGATGCAATACGACAACGAGGCCGCATCCGATTTCGGTGGCTGGCAGGCCTTCTCCATCCTGATCGTCGACGACGAGGCGGGCATGCGCAGCTTTCTCGAGCGCGCGCTGAAGGCGCGCTGCGGCCAGGTCGAATCGGCCGGCAACGTCGAGGACGCCGCCGAGCTGATGGCCCGCCTGCACTTCGACCTGATCGTCCTCGACATCTCGCTGCCGGGAAAAAGCGGCATCGACTGGCTGCTCGAGCTGCGCCGCGGCGGCTACGCCGGCGACGTCGTGCTGATCACCGCCTTCGCCGACATGGAGACGGCGATCAGCGCGCTGCGCGGCGGCGCCTCCGACTTCATCCTGAAGCCCTTCCGCGTCGACCAGATCCTCAACTCGATCAAGCGCTGCTTCGAGCGCGCCCGCCTCGCCCGCGAGAACTTCGTGCTGCGCCGCGAACTGGCCGAGCTGTGCGCCGAGGTCGAAGGCTTCGTCGGCCGTTCGCCGCAGATCCAGACGCTGCGCAGTCTCGTCCGCCGCATCGCGCCGATGCCGACCACCGTGCTGCTGCAGGGCGAGTCCGGCACCGGCAAGGAGGTCACGGCGCGCGCGCTGCACCAGATGAGCAAGCGCGCGCAGCGGCCGTTCGTGCCGGTCAACTGCGCGGCGATCTCGCCCGAGCTGATCGAGAGCGAGCTGTTCGGCCACGTCAAGGGCGCCTTCACCGGCGCCAGCGAGGCGCGCAACGGGCTCTTCTACTACGCGCACGGCGGCACGCTGTTCCTCGACGAGATCGGCGAGCTGCCGCTGGCGATGCAGACCAAGCTCCTGCGCGCGCTCGAGGAGCGGCGCATCCGGCCGGTCGGCTCGGCGCGCGAGGTGCCGGTCGACGTGCGCATCATCGCCGCCACCAACCGCGATCTGCAGGAAGAGGTCGCCGCCGGCCGCTTCCGCCAGGACCTGTTCTTCCGGCTGGCGGTGGTCGACATCACGATCCCGCCGCTGCGCGAACGCACCGAGGACATTCCCGACCTGGCGCGGCACTTCATGGCGCTCTTTTCGGCGCAGCTCGGCGTCGAGCCGCTGCCGCTCGGCGCCGACATCGTCGCCCGGCTGGCGGCCTACCCGTGGCCGGGCAACGTCCGCGAACTGCGCAACTTCGTCGAGCGCTCGCTGATTCTCGGCGCCTTCCCGGCGCTCAGCATCGCCGCCGCGCACGGCGCACCGGCCATCGCCGGCGAGGAGCTGACGCTGGAGGAGGTCGAGCGCCAGCACATCCAGCGCGTGCTCGCCGCGGTCGGCGGCAACAAGTCGGAGGCGGCGCGGCGCCTCGGCGTTTCGCGCAAGACGCTGGAGCGCAAGTGCGCCGAATGGGGGCGTTCGGCGTCGCGCGACGAGACGGCCGCTGCGCCCGACGAGGTCTACGAGCCTTCATGAACCCGCTCGCCCGGGTCGCCGCGGTATTCGCCGCCTCGGTCCGCGCCAAGCTGCTGTTCCTCGCGCTGGCGCCGCTGCTGCTCGGCTTCCCGCTGATCATGGCGCTCGTCTGGTACTGGAGCAATACCAGCTACCACCAGCTGCTCACCTACAAGGTCGGCAGCGACCTGGTCACCGCGCACGAATACCTCGACCGCGTCATCCGCGGCGTCGGCGGCAGCGTCGAGGCGCTCGCCGACGAGCACCGCCTGCACGCGGCGCTGGCCGGCGGCGACCGCGTGCGCATCGCCGAGGAGATCGGCCGCGCACGCCGCCGGCACGGCCTCGACTTCATGTACGTGCTCGACGCCGACGGGCGTGTCCGCCACGCCAGCGCCGCGCAGGTGCGCGAGGCGCGGCATGCGGACTGGCCGGTGGTCGCCGGCGCGCTCGCCGGCCGCGCCGGCAGCGTCATCGACGTCTACGACGAGGCGGCGCTGGCGGCGATCGACCCCTCGCTCGCCGACCGCGCGGCGATCAATATCGTGCCGACGCCGCTGGCGGCACCGGACGCGCGGACCAGCGAAGGCCGCGGCATGATGATCCATGCCGCGGCGCCGATCGCCGATGCCGCCGGCAAGGTGGTCGGTGTGCTCGAGGGCGGCATGCTGTTGAACGGCAACCTCGGCTTCGTCGACACGATCAACGCCATCGTCTATCGCGACGGCTCGCTGCCGCTCGGCAGCAAGGGCACGGCGACGCTGTTCCTCGGCGACACGCGCATCGCCACCAACGTCCGCCTGTTCGGCGACGAGCGCGCGCTCGGCACGCGCGTCTCGCAGCAGGTGCGCGAGCACGTGCTGGAGAACGGCAACACCTGGCTCGATACCGCCTTCGTCGTGAACGACTTCTACGTCTCCGGCTACGAGCCGGTGACGGACAGCTTCGGCAAGCGCGTCGGCATGCTCTACGTCGGCTTCCTCGAGGCGCCGTTCCGCAACGCCAAGGAGAACGCGCTGGCGCTGATCTTCGCGGTGTTCGCCGTGATCAGCCTGATCGGCTGCGCCTGGTCGCTGAAGTGGGCGCGCGACATCATGACGCCGATCGCCTCGATGAACCGGACCATCGCCCGCATCGAGCGCGGCGATGTCGCCGCCCGCGTCGGCGGTACCGGCAGCCGCGACGAGCTGGGGCGGCTCGCCGCCGAATTCGACCGCCTGCTCGACGTGCTCGACGACAAGCGCAACGAACTGCAGCGCTGGGCGAACGAGCTCGACTGCAAGGTCGTCGAGCGCACGCAGGAACTGAAGGCGGCGAACGAGGAGCTGCGCCAGACGCAGCGGCAGCTGGTGACCAGCGAGAAGCTGGCCGCGATCGGCGAGCTGACCGCCGGCGTCGCGCACGAGATCAACAACCCGGTGGCGGTGATCCAGGGCAACCTCGACGTGCTGCGCGAGGTGCTCGGCGATGCGGCCGCGCCGGTGCGCCAGGAGATCCGCCTGATCGACGAGCAGGTGCACCGCATCCGCGTGATCGTCACCAAGCTGCTGCAGTTCGCGCGTCCCGGCGAGTTCGCCGGCTACGTCGAGGCGGTCGACGTGAACGCGGTGTTCGCCGACTGCCTGGTGCTGGCGCAGCACCACCTCGGCAAGCGCAACATCGAGGTGGTGCGCGCGCTGGCGGCGACGGAATGGGTGCAGGTCAACCGCCAGGAACTGCAGCAGGTGCTGATCAACCTGATCGTGAACGCGGTGCAGGCGATGCCCGACGGCGGCACGCTGACGCTCACCAGCGAGGACTGGCGCGAGGACGGCGCCGTCCGCGGCGTGCGCCTTGCCGTGCGCGACAGCGGCCGCGGCATTCCGGCGGAAGACCTGCCGCGCGTCTTCGATCCCTTCTTCACGACCAAGAAGAACCAGGGCACCGGTCTCGGGCTGTCGATCAGCCATTCGCTGGTCAAGCGCTACGGCGGCCGCATCGCCGTCGACAGCGCCCCCGGGCAGGGCGCCGAGTTCAGCGTCTGGCTGCTCGCCGAGCCGGTCTATTCCGGCGAGATCTGAGCTATTCCAGCGCCGACAGCTCGTCGCTGGTGTTGATGTTGACGAATGCGTCCGCCTCGTCGTCGAAGGCGACCTCGACCGCGGCCTGCGCGCGGAACCAGGTCTCGAAGCGGCGCTCGCCGCGTTCGAGGTAGGCGGCGAGACCGGGCAGCAGCTCGCGCCGGCACAGGCAGAACACCGGGTGCGGCTGGCTGCCGGTGCGGGCGATGGCGATCGCCGCGCCGCTCTCGGCCAGCCCTGCGGCCAGCCGGGCGACGAGGTCGGCGGGGAGGAAGGGCGAGTCGCAGGGTACCGTCGCCACCAGCGGCCGCGTCGCGTGCGTCAGCGCCGCGTGCAGGCCGGCGAGCGGCCCGGCGTAGCCGGCGACGAGGTCGCCGAGCACCGGGTAGCCGAAGCCGGCGTAGATGTCGGCGTTGCGGTTGGCGCTGACGAACAGCTCGTCGACCTGCGGCGCCAGCCGCTCGATCGCCCAGGCCGCCAGCGGGCGCCCGCGGAATTCGCGCAGCCCCTTGTCGACGCTGCCCATGCGGCGGCCCTGGCCGCCGGCGAGGACGACGCCGGTGATGCCCGTGTGCGGTGCTTGCATGCTGTGCCTTCCTGCGCTCCGGCGGTTTCGATGGTGCGGATTGTACGCGCCGGCGCGGGCTACAATGCGGCCATGGTTCCCGACTACTGGCAGAAGGCATCGCGCGCGCTGGCGCGCGAGGACGGCACGATGGCGGCGCTGGTGCGGCGCTATCGCGGCATGTCGCTGGTTTCGCGCGGCGACGCCTTCGGCACGCTGGCGCGCTCGATCGTCGGCCAGCAGATCTCGGTCAAGGCGGCGGATGCGGTGTGGGCGCGCTTCGCCGCCGCCGTCGGCACCGTCTCGCCGGCCGCGGTGCTCGCCGCCGGCGCCGGCGGCCTGGCCGGCTGCGGCCTGTCGGCGCGCAAGACCGAGTACCTGGTCGACCTCGCCGCGCACTTCGTCGAGGGCCGCGTCGATCCGGCGCGCTGGGCGGCGATGGACGACGAGGCGGTGATCGTCGAGCTGTGCGACGTGCGCGGCATCGGCCGGTGGACGGCGGAGATGTTCCTGATCTTCAACCTGCTGCGCCCGGACGTTTTTCCGCTCGACGACCTCGGCCTGCAGAAGGCGGTGTCGCTGCACTACTGCGGCGGCGAGCGGCCGCCGAAGCAGGCGCTGGCCGAGCTCGGCCAGCGCTGGCGGCCGTGGCGCTCGGTGGCGACCTGGTACCTGTGGCGCAGCCTCGACCCACTGCCGGTCGAGTACTGAAACACCGAGCCGCCGCGTCAGCCCTCGACCGCCTGCGCCACCGGCAGCGTGATGCGGAAGGTGGTGCCGGCGCCCGGCGCGCTGCTCACGTCGAAGCGGCCGCCGTGCTTCTTGACGACGATGTCGTAGGAAATCGACAGCCCGAGGCCGGTGCCCTTGCCGACCGGCTTGGTCGTGAAGAAGGGCTCGAAGATGCGCTTCTGCACCGCTTCCGGCATGCCGCAGCCGGTGTCGGCGACCTCGAACCAGACGCAGCCGTCGCCGCTGCCCGAGCGCAGCGTGATGCGGCCCCGTTCCGGGATCGCCTGCACGGCGTTGATCAGGAGGTTCATGAACACCTGGTTGATCTGCGCCGGCACGCATTCGACCGCCGGAATCCCGTCCAGCTCGCGGACCACCTCGGCCTTGTACTTGAGCTCGTTCCAGACCACGTTGAGCGTGCTCTCGAGCGCGGCGTTGAGGTCGGCGGACTGCCATTCGGCCTCGTCGACACGCGAGAAGTTCTTCAGGTCGCGGACGATGCGCGAAACGCGCTGCAGGCCGTCGGCGGATTCGGCGAGCAGCGCCGGGATGTCGTCGCGCAGGAAATCGAGGTCGGCGTCGGCGCGCGCCGCGCGCACCGCGTCGGGCATCTCCGGCACGGCCCGCTCGTAGGCGCCGATCACGTCGAGCAGCCGGCCGACGTAGTCCTTCAGCGTGCCCAGGTTGGAGCTGACGAAGCCGACCGGGTTGTTGATCTCGTGCGCGACGCCGGCAGCGAGCTGGCCGATCGCCGCCAGCTTCTCCGACTGCAGCAGCTGCTGCTGCGTCTGCTCGACCTTGTGCAGCAGCTGCTGCAGTTCGTGGTGCTCGCGCGCGAGCCGGGCGTTGGCGTCGGCCAGTTCGGCGGTGCGCTCGGCGATCGCCTGCTCGAGCTGCTCCTGATGCTGGCGCAGCGCCGCCTCGGCGTCGCGCCGCTCGGTGACGTCCTGCAGCGTTTCGATGGCACCGATCAGCGTGCCGTTCACGTCGCGCAGCGGCGCCGCGGTGAAGTACAGCCAGCGGCCGCCGCCGCCGATGGTCGGGAAGAAGTTCTCGGATTCGTAGGCGCCGTCGATGATCGGCGAGCGGCGGAAGGTGCCGCGGTAGTACTCGGCGACCTGGCTCTCGATGCCGCCGTTTACGATCAGGTCGGCCATCGTCGGCCGCGCCGCCGGGTAGAACGGCGACCACTGGTGGTCGGTGCCGATCATCTCCGCCGCCGGGCGGCCGGTGAACTGCGCGCAGGCGCGGTTCCAGTGCGTGATGCAGTGGTGGGCGTCGATCACGAAGGTCGGTACCGGGTCGCCTTCGATGATCTGCGACAGGTAGCGCTCCATGTCGTGCAGCGCCGACAGCGCCTCGGTGCGCGCGGCGTTCTCCTGCTCCAGCTTGCGGTTCATCCCGAGCAGCGCGTCGTTGCGCGCGGCGACCAGCCGGTACAGCGAGTTCATCGCGTCGAGCAGGCGCAGCGAGGTCGGGTCGCCGCCGCGCGCCTGTTCGTCGCGGAAGGCCTGCGCCGCCGGCGTGCCGCCGCGGATGGCGCGGATCTGGCGCGCCATCGACTGGTCGAGATCGAGGATGTGGTGCGCCAGCCAGGCGGTCAGGAAGCGCAGCAGCTGCTCGGCGTCGTCGGCGCCGACCAGGGTCTTGCGCATCTTCGTCACCTGCTCGGCGAAGTCCTCGTGCACGCGGGTGTGGCCGGCGACGAAGCGCTCGTCGCAGCCGCACTGCCGCATCAGCGCCTCCTCGTGCCGGAAGTGGGCGAGGGCGTATGCCAGCAGCCGGTCGAGCGTTTCCTCGACCTGCGCGCGCGTCGTCGTCGTGCTGAGGTCGCCGAGTACGTCGTTGATGTACCCGGCCAGCGTCCGGTGCTCGCCGTCGACCTGCAGTTCGCCGGTGAGGAAGCGTTCGTCGAGTACGAATGAATCCATGCGCTGCCCTTTTTCCACGCCTTCGTCGTCGCTCATGATACGGCTTCCGCTGGCGGGGGTGTCGCCGCGGCCGGGGCCACCGGCAGCAGCACGCGGAAGGTGGTGCCTTCGCCGGGCTTGCTGTCGACCTCGATCCGGCCGTGGTGGCGCTCGACGATGCTGTACGCCAGCGACAGGCCGAGGCCGGTGCCGGTGCCGACCGGCTTGGTGGTGAAGAACGGGTCGAAGATGCGCTTCAGGTTGTCCTCGCTGATGCCGGTGCCGGTGTCGGCGACCTCGACGCTGACCATGTCGTCGCCGACGCGGCGGGTGCGGATCACCACCTCGCCGCGCGTCTCGATCGCCTGGCTGGCGTTGACCAGCAGGTTCATGAACACCTGGTTGAGCTGCGAGATCAGGCAATAGACCGGCGGCAGCTCGCCGTAGTCCTTGATCACCGTGCACTTGTACTTCAGCTCGTTCCAGACGATGTTCAGCGTCGAATCGATGCCCTGGTGCAGGTCGGCCCACTGCCATTCGTTCTCGCCGACGCGCGAGAAGTTCTTCAGGTCCTGCACGATGCGCTTGACGCGGGCGAGGCCCTCGCGCGACTCGCCGACCAGGTTGAAGATGTCCTCGCGCAGGTAGGCGAAGTCGAGGTCGGCCTTCAGCTTGGCCAGTGCCGCGCGCTGCGCCGCGATCTCCGACGGCGGCTCGCCGATGCGCTCGGCGGCATCGATGATCGCCATCAGGTCGTGCAGGTAGCCGTCGAGCGTGCCCAGGTTGGAATGGACGAAGCCGATCGGGTTGTTCAGTTCGTGCGCGACGCCGGCCGCCAGCTGGCCGATCGAGGCCATCTTCTCCGACTGCAGCAGCAGGTTGTGCGCTTCCTCCAGCTTCCTGTTCAGCGCGCGCTGCGCCTCCAGGTTCTCGGCGAGGGCGCGTTCGTGCGCGGTGCGCGCCAGCCCGCGCCGGGTCTCGACGACGAGCAGCACGAGCAGCGCCGCCGCCCAGGCGAGGCCGAGCGGGAGTGCGTCGGCGTGCCGCACGGCGAGCCAGGCGACGGCGATCGCGAGCAGCGCGCAGGCGGGCAGCAGGCGCCGGAGCAGGGTGGATGCCCTAGGGTGCATGCGGAGCCTCCGCCTGCGCCCGCTCGCGGACCAGGCGGAAGGCCGCACGGATCTGCTCGCGGACCTGGTCGTCGTCCCAGGGCTTGCCGAGGAATTTGTAGATCGCGCCGCGGTTGACGGCGTCGGTCACCGTGTCGAGGTCGCTGTAACCGGTGAGGATGAGGCGGACCGTCTGCGGGTAGAGCTGGCGGACGCGGGCGAAGAATTCGGTGCCCGACATCTCCGGCATGCGCTGGTCGGAGACGACGACGTCGACGCGGTGGCGGGCGAGCAGGTCGAAGGCCTGCTGCGGGTTGCCGGCGGTGAGGATCTGGTAGCCCTCGCGGCGCAGCAGCCGCGACAGCGAGATCAGCACCTGCGGCTCGTCGTCGACCAGCAGCAGCGTCGGCATCGCCTCCTCGTCGGCGGCCAGCGCGAGGCGCCGGTCGCCGGCGAGCAGCCGCCCGAAACGGTCGGCGTCGAGCGGCCGGCTGTACAGGTAGCCCTGCATCGCGTCGCAGTGGCGTGCGCGCAGGAAGCGCGCCTGCGCCTCGGTCTCGACCCCTTCGGCGATCACCGTCAGATTGAGGCTGCGCGCCATGACGATCGCCGCCGTCGCGATCGCCGCGTTGACCGGGTTCTCGACGATGTCGCGGATGAAGCTCTGGTCGATCTTCAGCTTGTCGAACGGGAAGCGGGAAATGTACGACAGCGACGAGTAGCCGGTGCCGAAGTCGTCGAGCGACAGCTTGATCCCGAGCTCCTTCAGCGCGCGGCAGACGGCGACCGCGTTGTCGATGTCGTCGATCACCGCGCCCTCGGTGATTTCCAGCTCGAGCGCCGCCGGCGGCAGGCCGCTGTCGGCGAGCGCCTGGCGCACCAGCGCGACCAGATCGGCGTGGTGGAACTGGCGCGGCGACAGGTTGACGCTGACGCGCAGTGCCGTCTGGCCGAGGTCGAGCCAGCGGCGGGTCTGGCTGCAGGCGGTGCGCAGCACCCATTCGCCGATCGCGGCGATCAGCCCGGCTTCCTCGGCGACCGGGATGAACTCGGCCGGCGCGACCTCGCCGAACTCCGGGCTGTGCCAGCGCAGCAGCGCCTCCATGCCGAGCAGGTTGCCGCTGTCGAGGCTGACCTGCGGCTGGTAGGCGACGCTCAGTTCGTTGCGCGCGATCGCCGTGCGCAGCCCGCTTTCCAGCGCCGCCTGCCGCTTCGCCTCGGCCTCCATCTGCGGCGAGAAGAAGCGGGCGGTGCCGCGGCCGGCCTGGCGCGCGCGGGCGAGCGCGATGTCGGCGCCACGCGCCAGCGCCTCGGCGTTGCTGCCGTCGCGCGGGTAGAGGCTGCAGCCGATCGCCGCGCTGAGCGTGACGCGCTGCCCGGCAAGCTCGAACGGCGCGGCGATCGCCTCCTGGATGCGGGCGACCAGCGGCAGCAGGTCGCGTTCGTGGGCGATGTGGGCCATGACGAAGGCGAACTCGTCGCCCGACTTGCGGCCGAGCGTGTCGCCGTCGCGCATCTGCAGCGTCAGCCGGCGCGCCAGCTCGACCAGGATGCGGTCGCCGGCGTGCGCGCCCAGCGTTTCGTTGACCGCGTGGAAGTGGTCGATGTCGAGGGCGATGAAGGCCACCGTGCGCCGGAAGCGCTGCGCGGTCAGCACCGCCTGCGCCAGCCGGTCGATCAGCAGGTTGCGGTTGGGCAGTTCGGTCAGCGGGTCGTGGCTCGACAGGTACTGGATGCGCAGGTCGGCGGCGCGGCGGCCGGCGAGGTCGCTGTAGATGCCGATGTAGTTGGTGGTGCGGCCGCTGGCGTCGCGGACGGTGGACACGCTCAGCCATTCGGTGACCAGCTCGCCGTCCTTGCGGCGGTTGGTGATTTCCCCTTGCCAGTTGCCGGTGTCGGCGATCTGCTGCCACATCGTGCGGTAGAAGCCGGCGTCGTGCCGGCCGGAATGCAGCAGCTGCATGCGTTGCCCGACGAGCTCGCCGACGTCGTAGCCGGTGGCGCGGCAGAACGCCTGGTTGACGAGCAGGATGGTGCCGCCGGCGTCGGTGATGCTGATCCCGTTGTCGATGCCGGCAAGGACCGCCGCCGAGAGCATGCGCTCGGTCTCCGCCGCCTTGTGCACGCTGATGTCGGCGATCGTGCCCATGGTCAGCCGCGGCCGTCCGTCGTCGTCGCGGGCGACGACGTGGCCGCGCGTCTCGGTCCACAGCCAGCTGCCGTCGCCGCGGCGCATGCGGTACTCCGGCACGTGGATCGGCTGCCCCGCGCGCAGCGCCGGCGCGAGGACGGCCTCGACCTGCGGCCGGTCCTCCGGGTGGATCAGGTCGAGATAGTCGTCGAGGCTGGCCGGCCCGGCCCGGTAGCCGAGCATCGCGCACAGCGCCGGCGACCACTGGCTGCGGCCGCTGTCGTGGGCGTACTCCCAGACGCCGAGGCCGGACGCGTCGAGCGCCAGCTGCAGGCGGGCTTCCAGCTTCATGTTCTCGGCCAGGCGGCGGGCGACCTCCTGTTCCAGCCATTCGCGCTGGCCGGTCAGCAGCCGGCGGGCGCGCGCCAGGTCGAGCTGGCCGCGGACGCGGGCGAGCAGCGTGGCGGCGTGGATCGGCTTGGCGATGAAGTCGGCGGCGCCGGCACGCAGCCCGCGGGCCTCCTCGTCGACGTCGTGGCGGGCGGTGACGAAGATCACCGGGATGTCGCGCGTCGCCGGGTCCTGGCGCAGCTCGGCGAGGACCGCGTAGCCGTCCAGCTCCGGCATCATGATGTCGAGCAGGATCAGGTCGGGACGGGGGGCGCCGCGCGCCGCCGCGAGCGCTTCGGCGCCGGTGGCAGCGGTGCTCGTCTCGCCGCCGAGCGGGCGCAGCATGCCGGCGATCAGCACCAGGTCGGCCGCCGTATCGTCGACGACCAGGATCCGCGGCGGAGCCCGCCCGTCACCGTCGATCATCCCCGTCTTCCCCTTGTTTACACGCTTTACGCCAGTGTAATGGTTCTCGCCGGAGCGGGGAACCGCGGCGCCGCAGCCGGGCGGCGCCGCCCTGCCTTTTCCGCGATGCGGAATGAGCTTTCGCCGACCGGCGGCATTTTGCCTTTGCGGTAGAATACGCGCCGACCCAAACAAGCAGGCCCTCCATGAAAATCAGTTTCCTCGATTTCGAGCAGCCGATCGCCGAACTCGAAACCAAGATCGAAGAGCTGCGCTTCGTCCAGGACGACTCGGCGGTCGACATCTCGGAAGAGATCGCCCGCCTCGCCAAGAAGAGCGAGCAGCTGACCCGGGACATCTACGCCAAGCTGACGCCGTGGCAGGTCGCGCAGGTGGCGCGCCACGCGCAGCGACCCTATACCCTCGACTACATCGAGCGCATCTTCACCGATTTCCGCGAGCTGCACGGCGACCGCGCCTTCGCCGACGACCATGCGATCGTCGGCGGCATCGCCCGCTTCAACGGCCAGCCGGTGATCGTCATCGGCCACCAGAAGGGCCGCGACACCAAGGAAAAGATCTTCCGCAACTTCGGCATGCCGCGCCCCGAGGGCTACCGCAAGGCGCTGCGGCTGATGAAGCTGGCCGAGAAGTTCGGCCTGCCGGTGATGACCTTCGTCGACACGCCGGGCGCCTATCCCGGCATCGACGCCGAGGAGCGCGGCCAGTCCGAGGCGATCGGCCGCAACCTGTACGTGATGGCCGAGCTGAAGGTGCCGGTGATCGTCACCATCATCGGCGAAGGCGGCTCCGGCGGCGCGCTGGCGATCGCCGTCGGCGACGTCGTGCAGATGCTTCAGTACTCGACCTACTCGGTGATCTCGCCGGAAGGCTGCGCGTCGATCCTGTGGAAGAGCGCCGAGCGCGCCGCCGACGCCGCCGAGACGATGGGCATCACCGCGCCGCGGCTGAAGACGCTGGGGCTGATCGACAAGATCGTGAACGAGCCCTGCGGCGGCGCCCACCGCGACCACGCGGCGATGGCGCAGAACCTGAAGAAGGCGCTGCAGGACGCGCTGAAGCAGACCGCCGGCCTCTCCGCCGACGAGCTGCTGGCCGCCCGCTTCGAGCGGCTGATGGCCTATGGCCGCTTCAAGGAACAGCCCGCCCACTGACTTGCCGGAACGGGTCGCGGCTTTCTTCGCGCCGCGGCTCCCGCAGGGCCGGCGCGTCTGCGTCGCCCTCTCCGGCGGGCGCGACTCGGTCGCGCTGCTGCAGGCGCTGGCCGAGGTCCGCGCCGCGCTGCCGCTGCAGCTGTCCGCTCTGCACGTCCACCACGGCCTGTCGGCCAATGCCGACGCCTGGGCCGACGGCTGCGCCGAGCGCTGCCGTTCCCTCGACCTTCCCTTGCAGGTCGTCCGCGTCCGCGTCGATGACGAACGCGGCGAGGGCCTGGAAGCCGCCGCCCGGCGCGCGCGCTACGCCGCCTTCGCCGGCTGCGACGCCGACTGGCTGGCGCTCGCGCACCACCGCGACGACCAGGCGGAGACGCTGCTGCTCAACCTGCTGCGCGGTGCCGGTGCGCACGGCCTGGCGGCGATGCCGGAAGAGCGCCTGCTCGCTGCCGGCGCTTCGCTGCGTCTGGTGCGGCCGCTGCTGGCGACGGCGCGCGGCGAGATCGAGGCCTGGCTGCAGGCGCGCGGGCTTACCTGGATCGACGACGAAAGCAACGCCGACAGCCGGCTGCGCCGCAATTTCCTGAGAAACGACATCCTGCCGCGGCTGGCCGGCATCTTCCCCGACCCGGCGGCGGCGCTCGCGCGCAGCGCCGCGCACCTTGCCGAGAACGTCGCGCTGGCGGACGCGCTGGCGGCAATCGACGCGGCGGCCGTCGTCGACGGCGAACGGCTGCGGCTGGCGGCGTTCAATGCACTGCCGGCGGCGCGGCGCGGCAACCTGCTGCGGCACCACCTGCGCCACCACGGCTGGCGCATGCCGGACGCCCGCTACCTCGGCGAGATCCTGCGCCAGCTGGCGGCGGCGGAGGCCGGCGCGGCGCCCGCCTTTCCGCTCGACGACGGTGCGCTGCGCGTCTTCCGCGGGCAGCTGTTCCTCTGTCCGCCGGAAACGCCGGCGGCGGCGCTGCCCTGGCACGGCGAGGCGGAGTTGCCGTGGGCCGGCGGCGTGCTGCGCTTTCGTGCCGGCGACGGCATCGGCGTACGCCTTACGGCGCTGGCCGGCACGGCGTGCGCGATCCGCGTGCGGCGGGGCGGCGAGCACCTGCAGCCCGACCCGCGGCGGCCGCGGCGGCCGCTGAAGAAACTGCTGCAGGAGTCGGCGCTGCCGCCGTGGCAGCGCGGGCGGCTGCCGCTGCTGTGGTGCGGCGACGCGCTGGTGTGGGTCGCCGGCCTCGGCGTCGACGCGCGCTACGCGGCGGCGGCGGGCGAAGCCGGCGTGCTGCCTATCTGGGAAACTGCGGCGGGCGGCTGAGCAGGCCGCCGGATTCGCGGTAGAGCTTGGCGAAGGCCTCCGCGGCGAGCGGCCGCGAGTAGAGGAAGCCCTGCACCTCGCGGCAGCCCTCGGCGAGCAGGAAGCGCGTCTGCTCGGCGGTTTCGGCGCCCTCGGCGAGGATCTTCAGGCGCAGGCTGCGCGCCATCTGCGTCACCGCGCGCACGATCGCCGCGTCGTCGGGGTCGCTGCCGATGTCGCGGATGAACGAACGGTCGATCTTCAGCCGGTCGACGTCGAGCCGCTTCAGGTAGGAGAGGCTCGAGTAGCCGGTGCCGAAGTCGTCGATGGCGACGGTGATGCCGTGCGCCTTCAGCCGGCGCACCTGGCCGAGCACGCGCTCGATGTCCTGGATCAGGATCGACTCGGTGAATTCGAGTTCGAGCATCGCCGGGTCGTGGCCGGTGTCGGCGAGGATGCGCAGCACGCGCTCGACGAAGTCGCCGTGCTTCAGCTGCAGCGCCGAGATGTTCACCGCCACCGGAATCGCGTCCAGTCCTTCGTCGCGCCACGCCTTCGCCTGGCGGCAGGCTTCGCGCAGCACCCAGTCGCCGATGGCGACGATCGCGCCGTTCTCCTCGGCCATCGGGATGAAGCGGTCGGGCGGAACCATGCCGAGGTCCGGGTTGCGCCAGCGCACCAGCGCCTCGGCGCCGATGATGCGGCCGGTGTCGAGCGCCACCTGCGGCTGGTAGTGCAGCACGAACTCGTTCCTGGCGATCGCCTGCTGCAGGTGGTTCTGGATCAGCAGGCGCTCGAGCGCGTGCGCGTTCATCTGCTCGGTGAAGAAACGGTAGGTGTTCCGCCCGGCGTCCTTGGCGTGGTACATCGCGATGTCGGCCTTCTTCAGGAGCGTCTCGAAGTCGCGGCCGTCGTCCGGGAACAGCGTGATGCCGACCGAGATCGAGGTCGACAGCGTGCGGCCGTCGAGGACGAACGGGCGCTGCGCGAGATCAAGGATCTTGCCGGCGATCTCGGCGGCGGTGTTGGCGTCGGCGAGGTCGCCGACGAGGACGACGAATTCGTCGCCGCCGAGGCGGCTGATGGTGTCGGTCTCGCGCACCGCGGCCTTCAGGCGGCGGGTCAGCTCCTGCAGCAGCGCGTCGCCGACCGGGTGGCCGAGCGAGTCGTTGATCGTCTTGAAGCGGTCGAGGTCGAGGAAGAGCAGGGCGACCTGGCTACCGGCGCGTTCGGCGTACGCCAGCGCCTGCTCCATCCGGTCGGCGAGCGTGGTCCGGTTGGGCAGGCCGGTCAGCGGGTCGTGGCGGGCGAGGTACTCGATCCGCTCCTGGGCCGCCTTGCGCTCGCTGATGTCGGAAAAGACCGCGACGTAGTGCGTCAGCCGGTCGTGGTCGTCGCGCACTGCCGAGATGCCCAGCCATTTCGGGTACACCTCGCCGCTCTTCCTGCGGTCCCAGATCTCGCCCTGCCAGTGGCCGCCGGCGTTGAGGCGGTGCCACATGTCGGCGAAGAAGGCGGCGTCGTGGCGGCCGGAGCCGAGCATCGACGGGTTCTGTCCGATCACCTCGCCCGGCGCGTAGCCGGTGATGTGCGTGAACGCCTGGTTGACCGAGATGATGCGGTTGTCGGTGTCGGTGATCATCACCGCCTCGCCGCTGTTCTCGAACACCGTCGCCCACAGGCGGATGGTCTCCTCGCTCTGCTTGCGCGCGCTGATGTCCTCCTGGATGCTCAGGTAGTGGCTGACGGCGCCGCGCTCGTCGACGATCGGCACGATGTGCACGCTGTCCCAGTAGAGCCGGCCGTCCTTGCGCCGGTTGCACAGTTCGCCGCGCCAGTCCTCGCCGCGGCGGATCGTCTGCCACAGGTCGACGTAGGTTTCCGGCGGCGTCAGCCCGGATTTCTGCAGGCCGACCTTGCTGCCGATCACTTCCTCGGGACGGTAGCCGGTGACCTCGCTGTAGCGCGCATTGACGTATTCGACGCGGCCCTCGGTGTCGGTGATGATGATCGCCACCGGGCTCTGCTCCACGGCACGGCTCAGCTTGCGGCGGATGTCGTCGGCCTGCACGAGCTCGGTGCAGTCGCGGGAGACCAGCGCGAAGCCGGCGAGCTGCAGCGGCGCGGCGTACAGCGGCAGCATGCAGGAGTCGAGGTGGACGGTGCCGGCCGCGGTTTCGATCTTCTGCCGGAAGCGGTAGCTGCCGTCGGCGATCGCTTTCTCCGCGGCGGCCAGGTAGCGCCGCGGGTCGACGCCCAGTTCGGCGTGGATCTCCGCCAGCAGCCGGCCGGCGAGCGGGCCGGCGAGGGGTTCGAGCAGGCGGCGGGCGAGGGGGTTGCAGTGGCGGATGCGGCCGTCGCGGTCGACGGCGATGATCGCCTGGCCCAGTTCGGCGGTGAGCAGGGCCTGCAGCAGCGCGCCGTCCTCGGTGGCGAGCGCGGCGGGCTGGGCGGGGGCCTGCGTCATCGTCCTGCCTCAGCGTCGGCCGGTCATCAGCTGCGACAGTTCGACGGCGGTGCGCACCCCCATCTTTTCGAACAGGTTGGCGCGATGCACCTCGACCGTGCGCATGCTGATCTGCAGCTCGTCGGCGATGACCTTGTTGAACTTGCCGGCGAGGATCAGTTCCATGATCTGGCGCTCGCGCGCGGTCAGCTTCTCGAGCCGGCTGTTGATCGACTCGCTGCTCGCCGCCGAGGCGCGGTTGCTGGCGTCCTGCTGCAGGGCCTCCAGCACGCGGTTGGCCAGTTCGTTGTCGTTGCAGGGTTTCTCGACGAAATCGAAGGCGCCCTTCTTCAGCGCCGAGACGGCCATCGGCACGTCGCCGTGGCCGGTCATGAAGATCACCGGCAGGCGGCTGTCGAGCTCGAGCAGCCGGTCGAACAGCTGCAGCCCGCTCATGCCGCGCATGCGGATGTCGAGCAGCAGGCAGCCGGCGAGCTGCGGCGTCCATGCGGCGAGGAAGTCCTCGGCCGAGGCGAAGCCGCGGCAGGCGAGGCCGCGCGATTGCAGCAGCCAGCCCAGCGCATCGCGGATCGCGTCGTCGTCGTCGACAAGATAGACCTGGTTGCTCATCGCGGCCTCAGGGGGCAAAGGGCAGGGTGAAGGCGAAGATGCTGCCGCCGGCCGGGTTGGCTTCGACCCACAGGCGGCCCTTGTGGAATTCTATGATGGAACGGCAGATGTTGAGGCCCATTCCCATCCCGTCCGGCTTGGTCGAGAAGAACGGCGTGAACAGCCGCTCGCGAACCGCGTCGGCGATGCCGCTGCCGTTGTCGATGACGCGCACCTCGACCTCGCGCTCGTTCTGCGTCACGCGCACGACCAGCCGGCGCAGCTCCGGCGGCGTGTCGCCCATCGCCTCGATCGCGTTGCGCATCAGGTTCAGCAGCACCTGCTCGACCATCACCTGGTCGGCCAGGAGCGGCGGCCGCCAGCCGGGCAGCTCGCGCGCGATGCGGACGTGCCGCTTCTGCGCCAGGTGCTCGATGAAGCCGATCGCGTCGTCGACGAGCTCGGCGAGGTCGCATTCGGCGAGCACCGGCTCGCGCTTCCGGACGAAGTCGTGCACGCGGCGGATGATGCGGCCGGCACGCTGCGCCTGCACGCCCAGCTTCTCGAGCACGGCGCGCAGCTCCTCGGGAGTGTAGTTGCCGGATTCGAGCCGGTTCAGGCAGCCGGCGTTGTAGCTGGAGATCGCCCCCAGCGGCTGGTTCAGCTCGTGCGCCAGCGTGGACGCCATTTCGCCCATCGTCACCAGGCGCGAGGTGGCCTGCAGCTTCTCCTCCTGCTGCCGGGCCAGTTCCTCGGCGCGCTTCTTCTCGGTGATGTCGAGCACCGAGCCCATCCAGCCGGTGTGGCGGCCGTCGGCATCGATCAGCGGCGCCTCGTAGACGAGGGCGTCGAAGTAGCGGCCGTCCTTGCGCCGGCCGTGGATCTCGAAGCCCTCGGAAGGGGCGAGGCCGTCGAGCACCTTCTCGTGCATCTCGCGCGTGCGCTCGAGCTGTTCCGGATCCCAGTAGGGGTAGGGGGGGAGCGCGCCGATCAGCTCGTCGGCGGCAAATCCGGTCAGCTCGCAGAAGGCCGGGTTCACGTAGGTGATGCGCCCCTCGCGGTCGCGGGCGCGCATGCCGACCGTCAGCGAATCCTCCATCGCCTTGCGGAAGGCGTGCTCCGAGCGCAGCGCCTGCTCCGCCGCGAGACGGTGCCGCATCAGCCCGCGGATCGCCCACAGGCTCCAGAACACGGCGCCGGCGAGGAAGATGATCAGCGTCATGATCAGGTTCTGCGCGGTGCTGGTCACCACCCGGTTGGCCGTCGCCTGCAGCGTCAGCCCGTAGCCGGGCGGGTCGAGCGCGACCTGGTGCGTGAGCGCCGCCGGCCCGGGGTCGAGCTTGGATTTCGCGGTGAGCACCTTGCCGTCGTCGTCGAGCACCTGCAGCCGGTACTTCTCGACGAACCACCACGGCACCATCTGGCCGACCAGGCTGTGCAGCGAATGGGTCGCGACGAACATGCCGGCCAGCTGGTCGCCGCGGTAGAGCGGCACGTAGAGCTCGAAGAAGGCCTCGTCCTGGCTGAGGTAGGTGCGCGAGAAGATCGGCTTGCCGAGCTTGCGCGCCAGCTCGAAGCTGTCCTCGCCGCGGCCGCGCTCGCTGCCCGCGCCCCGGCGCGGCGAGATGTGGCTGGGCAGCGCCTCGCGGGTGACGCCGTCGTTGTCCAGCCAGGCGACCTGGACCAGTTCCGGGTTGGTCCGGATCAGGTGGCGGACGCGGGTGTCGAAGAGCTTGTCCGAGGCGTCGGCGTGGCCCAGGTCGAGCGCCAGCTGCTGCAGCTGCACCGTGTTGTTCTCGAGGTGGAAGCGGAAGCTCTGTTCCAGCCAGAGCACGTCGGCGATCAGCGTCGCCCGCTGCTCTTCCTTCTCGTTGTCCTGCAGCAGCCAGAGCAGCGCGACGAGCAGGATGACCAGCAGCCCGACCGCCAGCTTGGGCATCGTCAGGTACCAGCTCGACCAGGCGGGGGCCGTACCGGGCGCGCGGGTGTTCGATCCGGCGGAATTCATGGTGGGCATCTTACTCCTCGCGTTCGCGCGCCGGCGGATTGTGGATATCCACAATTAATCGCTTGCCGGCCATTTGTGATACTGCGCCCAGTCGGGAAACCGTCCCGCCTGATCCTGAACACCTTCTGGAGGAGATAACGATGAAATTTTCCAAGAAACTGATGGTCGGCCTGGCCGCTTGCGCCTTCTCGGTCGCTGCCTTCGCGCAGCAGCCGATCGTGATCAAGTTCAGCCACGTCGTCGCCGCCGACACGCCGAAGGGCAAGGCCGCCGAATACTTCGCGAAGAAGGCCGACGAGCTGACCAAGGGCAAGGTCAAGGTCGAGGTCTACGCCAACTCGACGCTGTACAAGGACAAGGAAGAGATGGAGGCGCTGCAGCTCGGCGCCGTGCAGATGCTGGCCCCGTCGCTGGCCAAGTTCGGCCCGCTCGGCGTCAAGGAATTCGAGGTCTTCGACCTGCCGTACATCTTCGACAACTACGACGACCTGCACAAGGTCACCACGGGCGACGTCGGCAAGCAGCTGCTGGCGAAGCTGGAGCCGAAGGGCATCCGCGGCCTCGCCTACTGGGACAACGGCTTCAAGTCGTTCTCGGCGAACACCCCGATCAAGGCCCCGGCCGACCTGAAGGGCAAGAAGCTGCGCATCCAGTCGTCGAAGGTGCTCGAGGAGCAGGTCCGTGCGCTCGGCGCGCTGCCGCAGGTGATGGCCTTCTCCGAGGTGTACCAGGCGCTGCAGACCGGCGTCGTGGACGGCACCGAGAACCCGATCTCGAACCTGTACACGCAGAAGATGCACGAGGTGCAGAAGCACCTGACGATCACCGACCACGGCTACCTCGGCTACGCGGTGATCGTGAACAAGAAGTTCTGGGACGGCCTGCCGGCCGACGTGCGCAAGCAGCTCGACGACGCGATGGAGCAGGCGACCCGCTACGCCAACCAGATCGCCAAGATCGAGAACGACAACTCGCTGGAAGCGGTGAAGAAGTCGGGCAAGACCGCCGTCTACGTGCCGACCAAGGACGAGCGCGCCGCCTTCAAGAAGGCGCTGGTGCCGGTGCACCAGAAGATGGAAGGCCGCATCGGCAAGGAAGTGATCGAGAGCGTCTACAAGGCCACCGGCTTCAACCCGGCCAAGCTCTGATCGCCTGATCCAACAAGAAGAATCCCGGGCGCCGTGGCGCCCGGGCATTCGGGGGAACACCAATGCTTAACAGGGCACTCAATCACCTCGAGGAGCTGCTCGTCACCTTCCTGATGGGAGCGGCGACGATCATCATCTTCATCTCGGTCATGCACCGCTATCTCGCGGGCGTGGACATTCCCGGCCTGCAGGACTGGCTGCTGACCCTCAACGTCGGCTGGGCGCAGGAGCTGTGCATCATCATGTTCGTCTGGATGGCCAAGTTCGGCGCCGCCTACGGCGTGCGCACCGGCATCCACGTCGGCGTCGACGTGCTGATCAACCGCCTCGACGACGCGATGCGCGGCAAGTTCATCGTCTTCGGCCTGCTCGCCGGCGCGCTGTTCACCGGCGTCATCGCCGCGCTCGGCGCGACCTTCGTCTGGGAGAACGGTGCCCACTACGCGATCTTCAAATTCCTCGGCCTCGAGATGGGCGACCTCTTCGAAGGGCCGATCACGCCCGACCTCGAATGGCCGACCTGGATCGTCTATAGCGCGATCCCGCTCGGCTCGTCGCTGATGTGCTTCCGCTTCCTGCAGGTCTGCGTCGCCTTCATCCGTACCGGCGAACTGCCGCACCACGATCACGGCCATGTCGAAGGGCTGGATGAGGAAAAGCCGCTGCCCGATGTCAACCTGAACCCGTATTCGATGGACGACAACCTGCACATGCACGACCTGAAGCACACCATGGTCGGCGAGCGCCGCGTCGGCGACGAGCGCCGCGCCGGCGACGACCGCCGCGCCGGCGACGACCGCCGTACCCCCGGCAAGGAAGGAGATCAGCAATGAACGCCCTCGTGATTTTCTCCCTGCTGGCGGTGCTGATGCTGACCGGCATGCCGATCTCGATTTCGCTCGGCCTGACCGTGCTCACCTTCCTGTTCACGATGACGCAGGTGCCGCTCGAATCGGTCGCGCTGAAGCTGTTCACCGGCATCGAGAAGTTCGAGATCATGGCCATCCCGTTCTTCATCCTCGCCGGCAACTTCCTGACGCACGGCGGCGTGGCGAAGCGGATGATCAACTTCGCCACCTCGATGGTCGGCCACTGGTACGGCGGCCTCGGCCTCGCCGGCGTGCTGGCCTGCGCGCTGTTCGCCGCGGTCTCCGGCTCGTCGCCGGCGACCGTCGTCGCGATCGGTTCGATCCTGCTGCCGGCGATGGTCAAGGCGGGCTTCCCGAACAAGTTCGGCGCCGGCGTCATCTCGACCTCGGGCGCGCTCGGCATCCTGATCCCGCCGTCGATCGTGATGGTCATGTACTCGGTGGCGACCAACACCTCGGTCGGCGCGCTGTTCATGGCCGGCGTCATCCCCGGCCTGCTGCTGGCGGCGACGCTGGGCGGCGTCACCTGGTATCGCGCCAAGAAGTTCAACTACCCGCGCCAGCCGAAGGCGTCGTGGAAGGAGCGTCTGGACGCCTTCCGCAAGTCGGCCTGGGGCCTATTCCTGATCGTCGTGGTGATGGGCGGCATCTACTCCGGCATGTTCACGCCGACCGAGGCCGCCGCGATGAGCGCCGTCTATGCCTTCGTCGTCGCCGTGTTCATCTACAAGGACATGGGCCTGAAGGACGTACCGAAGGTGCTGCTGAACTCGGCCAACATGTCGGCGATGCTGCTCTACATCATCACCAACGCCGTGCTCTTCTCGTTCATCATGACCAACGAGAACATCCCGCAGGCGCTGGCCGACTGGATGCTGGGCCACGGCCTGGGGGTGATCACCTTCCTGCTGGCGGTGAACATCATCCTGCTGCTCGCCGGCAACTTCATGGAGCCGTCGTCGATCGTGCTGATCTTCGCGCCGATCCTGTTCCCGGTGGCGATGAAGCTGGGCATCGATCCGGTGCATTTCGGCATCATCATGGTGGTGAACATGGAAGTCGGCATGTGCCACCCGCCGGTCGGCCTCAACCTCTACGTCGCCTCCGGCATCACCAAGATGGGCATCACCGAGCTGACCGTCGCCGTCTGGCCGTGGCTGCTGTCGATGCTCGGCTTCCTCGTGCTCGTCACCTACTGGCCGACGATGTCGTTGTGGCTGCCGCGCGCGCTCGGCATGATGTGACGACCGGGTACTAGCTTGCGTTCCTGAGCGCGCCGGAGGGCAACCCCGGCGCGCTTTTTTCTTGGCGGAGCAAAAGAAAGCCTTGAAAACTGCTAAAATCGCCCGTTTCATCTCACTAAACCATTGTATTTTGGAGCTTTAGAATGGCCATTGAACGCACCCTTTCGATCATCAAGCCGGACGCTGTCGCCAAGAACGTGATCGGCAAGATCTACTCCCGTTTCGAGTCGAACGGCCTGAAGATCGTCGCTTCCAAGATGGCTTGGCTGTCGCCGCAGGAAGCCGGTCAGTTCTACGCCGTGCACAAGGAGCGCCCGTTCTTCAAGGATCTGGTGGCCTTCATGATCTCCGGCCCGGTGATGATCCAGGTGCTGGAAGGCGACAACGCGATCGCCAAGAACCGCGAGCTGATGGGCGCCACCGATCCGAAGAAGGCCGAGCCGGGCACGATCCGCGCCGACTTCGCCGAGTCGATCGACGCCAACGCCGTGCACGGTTCGGACGGCCCGGACACCGCCAAGGTGGAAGTGGCCTTCTTCTTCCCGGAAATGAACGTCTATTCGGGTCGCTGAGTCGAAAGACGAAGCACAGCAACTCAGCATGACCGTCAACCTGCTCGATTTCGATGCCGAAGGCCTGACCGCCTGGTTCGCCAGCATCGGCGAAAAGCCGTTCCGGGCGCGCCAGGTGTTGCGCTGGATGCATCGTTTCGGGCAGAGCGACTTCGACGCGATGACCGACATCGCCAAGAGCCTGCGCGAAAAGCTCAAGGCGATGGCGGTCGTGGCGCCGCCGGCGGTCGTCTCGGATAAGCTGTCCGACGATGGCACGCGCAAGTTCCTGATCGACGTCGGCGGCGGCAATGCCGTCGAGACCGTGTTCATTCCCGAGGACGACCGCGGCACGCTGTGCGTGTCGACGCAGGCCGGCTGCGCGCTCGACTGCAGCTTCTGCTCGACCGGCAAGCAGGGCTTCAACCGCAACCTGACCGTGGCCGAGATCATCGGCCAGCTGTGGCAGGCCAACCGCGCCCTCGGCTTCGATCCGAAGGGCGACCGCATCATCAGCAACGTCGTGCTGATGGGCATGGGCGAGCCGCTCGCCAATTTCGACAACACCGTCAAGGCGCTGCGCCTGATGCTCGACGACAACGCCTACGGCCTGTCGCGGCGCCGCGTCACCGTGTCCACCTCGGGCCTGGTGCCGACGATGGACCGCCTGCGCGACGAATGCCCGGTGGCGCTCGCCGTTTCGCTGCACGCGCCGAACGATACGCTGCGCGACGAGCTGGTGCCGATCAACCAGAAGTACCCGCTCTCGGAGCTGATGGCCGCCTGCCGGCGCTATCTGGAGAAGGCGCCGCGCGACTTCGTCACCTTCGAATACGTGATGCTCGACGGGGTGAACGACTCCGACGCGCATGCCCGGCAGCTGCTCGCGCTGACGCGCGACGTGCCGTGCAAGTTCAACCTGATCCCCTTCAATCCGTTCCCCGGCTCGCCGTACCTGCGCTCGAAGCCGGAGCGGATCCGCCGTTTCGCCGGCATCCTGATCGACGCCGGCATCGTCACGACGACGCGCAAGACGCGCGGCGACGACATCGACGCCGCCTGCGGCCAGCTCGCCGGTCAGGTGCAGGACAAGACCCGGCGCACCTCCCGCCGCATCATCGAAGTGCATGAGGCCCGATCATGATTGCTTCCGTTGTCCGTTTCTCGCTCGCGCTGGCCGCCGCCATCTCCTTCCTGCTGCCGCCCGCCGCGCTGGCACAGCAGGGCGGCGGCAACCCGGAGGCGACGGCGAAGGACCCGCGCAGCCGGGCGAAGGTGCATACCGAACTGGGCGCGCTCTACTTCCAGGACGGCAACATCCCGGTGGCGATGGAGGAGCTGACCGTCGCCATCTACATCGATCCGACCTACGCCCCGGCCTACAGCATGCGGGCACTGGTGCACCACTTCCTGAAGGAACCCAACCACGCCGACGACAATTTCCGCGATGCGCTGCGCTACGCGCCGGATGACCCGGAGATCGCCAACAACTACGGCTGGTTCCTGTGCCAGAACAACCGCGGCAAGGAAGCGATGCCGCATTTCGAGCGCGCGCTGCGCAACCGGCTGTACCAGACGCCGGACCGTGCCTACCTGAACGCCGGCCAGTGCGCGATGAACATGGGCGACCTGCCGCTCGCCGCCGACTACCTGGAGAAGGCCTATCGCTTCTCCGGCGGCAGCCCGGTGGCGACGCTGCGCCTGGCCGAACTGAACTACCGCACCGGCCGCCTCGACGAGGCGCGCAAGCAGATCGGCGAGCTGGTGCGCAAGGTCGAGCCGAACGCCGAGGCGCTGTGGCTCGGTGCGCGCATCGAGCGCAAGGTCGGCGACCGCGATGCCGAAGTCGGCTACGTCACGCAGCTGCGGCGCAAGTTCCCGACCTCGAAGGAATATCAAGAACTGCTCAAGGGAAACTACGAATGAGCGAAATCAGCCTGGAAGGGCAAGTGGAGGAGGTCGCCGTCGCGGCGAAGCCCAGCGTCGGCGAACGCCTGCGCGCGGCACGCGAGGCGAAGGGACTGAGCGCGGCGGACGTCGCCGCGGCGCTGAAGCTGTCGCCGCGGCAGATCGAGGCGCTGGAAACGGGCAACTGGTCCGGCCTGCCGGGGCACGCCTTCATCCGCGGCTTCGTCCGCAATTACGCGCGCTTCGCGCAGCTGCCCATCGACGAGCTGCTGGCCGATCTCGACGCGCCGGCGCCGACGCCGCCGCGGCTCGACCTGCCGCAGAACGCCACGGCGGTGATGCCGCCGGTCGGGCAGGCGCAGAAACGCGACTACGCGGCGGTGCTGGCCGGCTTCGTGCTGGTCGCGGTCGCCGTCGTCGCCTATTTCGTCGTGCCGCCCGACCTGTGGCAGTCGGCGCCGAAGGAGGAAGCGCCGGCGGCGACCGGACCGGCGCCGCTGTTCCCGCCCGGCGGTCCCGCCGGCGACGCCGGCAGTGCGCCGGTGGCTGCAGCTGCGCCGACGGGCGCGGCCGCCGCGCAGGAAGCCGTCGCGGCGCCGCCGGCGCTGGCGACCGCCGCCGCCGAGAGCGCAGCGAAGGAAGTGCCGGCCGCCGCGGCCGTCTCCGCGAATGCGCTCAAGCTCCGCTTCGCGCAGCCGTCGTGGGTCGAAGTGCGCGACCGCAGCGGACAGATCATCTTCTCGCAGCTCAACCCGGCGGGCAGCGAACGCGAGGTCGACGGCCAGCCGCCGTATTCGCTGGTGGTCGGCAACGCCGCCCACGTGACGGTCTCCTATCAGGGGCGCAACGTCGAGCTGCAGCCGCGCAGCAAGGACGACGTGGCGCGCATCACCGTCGAATGACGTTCCAGTAGAGAAGCAAGCAAGCATGACGCAGAGCATCAAGCGCCGCCCGACGCGGGCGGTGAGGATCGGCAAGGTGACGGTCGGCGGCGATGCCCCGGTCGTCGTCCAGTCGATGACCAACACCGACACCGCCGACCACGTCGCCACCGCGGTGCAGTGCGCCGAACTCGCGCGCGCCGGTTCCGAGCTGGTGCGCATCACCGTGAACACGCCCGAGGCGGCGGCCGCGGTGCCGAAGATCCGCGAGCAGCTCGACCGCATGGGCGTCGACGTGCCGCTGATCGGCGACTTCCACTACAACGGCCACCGCCTGCTGCTGGACCACCCGGCCTGCGCCGAGGCGCTGGCCAAGTACCGCATCAATCCCGGCAACGTCGGCTTCGGCAGGAAGAAGGACGAGCAGTTCGCGCAGATGATCGAGCTCGCCTGCCGCTACGACAAGCCGGTGCGCATCGGCGTGAACTGGGGCAGCCTCGACCAGGACCTGCTGGCGCGGATGATGGACGAGAACGCGAAACGCCCGGAACCGCTCGATTCGGTCGAGATGATGCACGCGGCGATGGTCGCCTCGGCGCTCGAATCGGCGGCGAAGGCGGAAGAGCTGGGCCTGCCGGCCGAGCGCATCATCCTTTCCTGCAAGGTGTCCGGCGTGCAGGACCTGATCGCCATCTACCGCGCGCTGTCCGCGAAATCGGATTACGCGCTGCACCTCGGCCTGACCGAGGCCGGCATGGGCTCGAAGGGCATCGTCGCCTCGACCGCGGCGATGGGCGTGCTGCTGCAGGACGGCATCGGCGACACGATCCGCGTCTCGCTGACGCCGGAGCCCGGCGGCTCGCGCACGCAGGAAGTGATCGTCGCGCAGGAAATGCTGCAGACCATGGGCCTGCGCGCGTTCACGCCGATGGTCACCGCCTGCCCCGGCTGCGGCCGCACGACCAGCACCTTCTTCCAGGAACTGGCGCAGACCATCCAGGAACACGTCCGCGCCAGGATGCCGCAATGGCGCGAGCAGTACGACGGCGCCGAGAACATGACGCTGGCGGTGATGGGCTGCATCGTGAACGGCCCCGGCGAGTCGAAGCACGCCAACATCGGCATCTCGCTGCCCGGCACCGGCGAAGCGCCGGCGGCGCCGGTGTTCGAGGATGGCGTCAAGACCGTCACGCTCAGGGGCGACAACATCGCCGAGGAGTTCACCGCCATCGTCGACGCCTACGTGGCCCGCACCTACCAGAGAAAGAATCCGCACGCATGAGCAACAACATCCAGGCCGTACGGGGGATGCCCGACATCCTCCCCGACGAGGCCGAATTCTGGGAACTGTTCGAGGACACCGTCCGCGCGTGGCTGCAGAGCTACGGCTACCGGCCGATCCGCATGCCGATCGTCGAGCCGACGCCGTTGTTCAAGCGCGCCATCGGCGAAGTGACCGACATCGTCGAGAAGGAGATGTACTCCTTCGTCGACAGCCTCAACGGCGAGCCGCTGACGCTGCGTCCGGAAGGCACCGCCGGCTGCGTGCGCGCGGTGATCCAGCACAACCTGATCGCGCAGCAGCCGCAGCGTCTCTACTACCTGGGCCAGATGTTCCGCCACGAGCGGCCGCAGAAGGGGCGCTATCGCCAGTTCCACCAGGTCGGCGTCGAGGCGCTCGGCTTCGCCGGCCCGGACATCGACGCCGAGATGATCCTGATGGGCGCCCGCCTGTGGGACGACCTCGGGCTGGAAGGCATCACGCTGCAGCTGAACACCCTCGGCCAGCCGGACGAGCGCGCGCGGCACCGCGCCGACCTGATCGCCTACTTCGAGGAACGCAAGGACCTGCTCGACGAGGACGCCAAGCGCCGCCTGTACAGCAACCCGCTGCGCATCCTCGACTCGAAGAACCCGGCGATGCAGGAGATGATCGGCGGCGCGCCGAAGCTGATCGACTACCTCGGCGAGGCCTCGCTCGAACACTTCAACGCCGTGCAGCGCATCCTCAAGGACGCCGGCCTGCCGTACGAAATCAACCCGCGCCTGGTGCGCGGTCTCGACTACTACAACCTGACCGTCTTCGAGTGGGTCACCGACCGCCTCGGCGCGCAGGGCACCGTCTGCGCCGGCGGCCGCTACGACGGCCTGGTCGGCCAGCTCGGCGGCAAGGCGGCGCCGGCCTGCGGCTTCGCCATGGGCGTCGAGCGCCTGATCGCGCTGATCAAGGACAGCGGCGGCGAGCCGGCGAAGCGCGGCACCGACGTCTATGTCGTGCATGCCGGCGAGGCCGCGTCGCGGATGGCCTTCCGCGTCGCCGAAGGGCTGCGCGACAACGGCATCGACGTCGTGCTGCATTGCGGCGGCGGCTCGTTCAAGTCGCAGATGAAGAAGGCCGACGGCTCCGGCGCCGCCTTTGCCGTTATCATCGGCGACGACGAGGCGGCGGCCAACGAGGTCAGCCTGAAGCCGCTGCGCGAGGCGGGCGACGGGCAGAAGCGCGTGCCGGCCGACCAGCTGGCGGCGGCGATCATGGATGCGATGCTGGACTGGCAAGACGAGAACGAAAAGGAAGAAGCGTAAATGGCTGCCTACGATCTGGAAGAACAGGAACAGCTGGCCGAACTCAAGGCCTGGTGGAAGCAGTACGGCAATCTGGTGACCGGCATCGTCGCCGCGGCGGCGCTCGGCGTCCTCGCCTGGCAGGGCTGGAACTGGTATCAACGCAACCAGGCGACGCAGGCGTCGGCGGTCTATGGCGTGCTGCAGCGCGCGGCGCTGGAAAGGGATACGCAGAAGACCAAGACCGCCGCCGGCGAGCTGGTCGAGAAGTTCGGCGGCACCACCTACGCGCCGCTCGGCGCGCTGACCGCGGCGAAGACACTGTTCGAGGCGGGCGACGCGAAGAGCGCGAAGGCGCAGCTGGCCTGGGTCGCCGAGAACGGCAAGGACGAGCTGAAGGATATCGGCCGCCTGCGGCTGGCCGCGCTGCTGCTCGACGAGCAGGCCTACGACGAGGCGCTGAAGGTGCTCGCCGCCGGCCACGGCGCGAGCTTCGAGACGCGCTTTGGCGAGCTGCGCGGCGACGTCCTCGCCGCCCAGGGCAAGAAGGCCGAGGCCGCCGCCGCCTACCGCGGTGCGCTCGCGGCGCTGGAGAACGCCGCCAAGGACGGCAAGGCGCGCAGCACGCTGCAGGCGAAGGAGGCGAATGCGCCGTACCGCGAGATGCTGCAGCAGAAGCTCGATTCGCTCGGGGAGACGAAGTGAGCCTGCGCCCGCTACTGATCCTCGCCGCCGCGGTGCTGGCGGCCGGCTGCTCGAGTCTCGACAGCCTCAACCCGTTCGCCTCGTCGGCGCCGAAGATGGCCGAGCTGCCGCCGATTCCGTCCGCGGCCGAGGTGCGCGTCGTCTGGAAGGAGAATGCCGGCAAGGGCGAGAACTACGTGTTCACGCCGGCGGTATCGGGCAACGCGATCTTCGTCGCCGGCGCCAAGGGCGACGTGCTGCGCATCGAGGACGGCGTCGTCCGCTGGAAGGTCAACGTCGGCGTGCCGTTGTCCGGCGGCGTCGGCAGCGACGGCCGGCGCGTCGTCGTCGGCTCGGCGAAGGGCGACGTGCTGCTTCTCGACGCTGCCGACGGCAAGGAAATTTGGCGGGCCAAGGTGTCCAGCGAGGTGCTGGCGGCGCCGGCGGTCGACGCCGCGCTGGTCGTCGTGCGCAGCGGCGACAACCGCCTCTACGCCTTCGACGTCGCCGACGGCAAGCGCAAGTGGGTGTACCAGCGGCAGACGCCGCCGCTGTCGTTGCGCACCTTCGCCGCGCCGCTGGTCGACGGCAGCTACGTCTTCGCCGGCTTCCCCGGCGGCAAGCTGCTGGCAGTCACGACCAACAACGGCGCCTCGGCCTGGGAAGGCACGGTGGCGCTGCCGAAGGGCACCACCGAACTCGACCGCGTCGCCGACATCACCAGCGCGCCGATCCTTGCCGGCCGCATGATCTGCGCCGTTGCCTACCAGGGACGGGTCGCCTGTTTCGACCTGAATACCGGCAATCTGGCCTGGGCGCGCGACATGTCGAGCGCTGCCGGCCTGGCCGCCGACAGCCGCTATGTCTACGTCGCCGACGACAAGGGGGCGGTGCATGCGCTCGACCTCGCCAGCGGCGCCAGCATCTGGAAGCAGGACAAGCTCGCGCATCGCCAGCTCACCGCGCCGGCCGCGCGCGGCCGCCTGGTCGCGGTCGCCGACGTCAAGGGCGTCGTCCATTTTCTCAGCCGCGAGGACGGCGCCTTCGTCGCCCGCGTGAATACCGACGGCACGCCGGTGACGGCGCCGCTGCGCGTGGTCGACAACCGCTTCGTGCTGCAGACCTGGGGCGGCACCGTGATGGCGCTGGAAGTCCAGTGAAGCCGACCATCGCTCTCGTTGGCCGACCGAACGTCGGCAAGTCGACGCTGTTCAACCGCCTGACCAAGTCGCGCGATGCGATCGTCGCCGACATCCCCGGCCTCACCCGCGACCGCCACTACGGCCACGGCAAGCTCGGCAGGAAACCCTTCCTGGTCGTCGACACCGGCGGCTTCGAACCGCTCGCCAAGGACGGCATCATGCACGAGATGGCGCGCCAGACCGAGCAGGCGATCGCCGAGTCGGACATCATCGTCTTCGTCGTCGATGGCCGCGTCGGCATCACCGCGCAGGACAAGGAGATCGCCAACAAGCTGCGCAAGATCGACCGTCCGGTCTTCGTTGCCGTGAACAAGTCCGAAGGCCTGGACCGGGGCATCGCCGTCGCCGATTTCCACGAGCTCGGCCTGGGCCAGCCGTACAGCATTTCGGCGACGCACGGCGAGGGCGTGCGCAACCTGCTCGACCTGGTCCTCGACCCCTATCCGGAGCCGGAAGAGGACGTCGCCGACGACGGCGTGGTCAGGGTCGCCATCGCCGGCCGCCCGAACGTCGGCAAGAGCACGCTGATCAACGCGCTGCTCGGCGAGGAGCGGGTCATCGCCTTCGACATGCCGGGCACCACGCGCGACGCGATCCACGTCGATTTCGAGCGCGCCGGCCGGAAATACACGCTGATCGATACCGCCGGCCTGCGCCGGCGGGGCAAGGTCTTCGAGACGATCGAGAAGTTCTCGGTGATCAAGACGCTGCAGTCGATCGAGGACGCCAACGTGGTCATCCTCGTCCTCGACGCGCAGCAGGACATCTCCGACCAGGACGCGCACATCGCCGGCTTCGCGCTGGAGTCGGGGCGGGCGCTGGTGGTCGCGGTGAACAAGTGGGACGGCCTCGAAGGCTACACCCGCGAGCAGGTCAAGCAGCTGCTCGAGCGCAAGCTGAAATTCCTCGACTTCGCCCGCTTCCACTACATCTCGGCGCTGCGCGGGCAGGGGCTGGACAGCCTGTTCCGCTCGGTCGACGGCGCCTACGCGGCGGCGATGGCCAAGCTGCCGACGCCGAAGCTGACGCGGGCGCTGCTCGACGCCGTGACCCGGCAGGCGCCGCCGCGCCACGGCGCGTTCCGGCCGAAGATGCGCTATGCGCACCAGGGCGGCATGAACCCGCCGCTGATCGTGGTGCATGGCAACGCCCTCGACCACGTTTCCGACAGCTATCGCCGCTATCTGGAACATTACTTCCGCGAAGCGTTCAAATTGCAGGGAACGCCGTTGAAGATCCAGTTCAACACCTCCGAGAACCCGTACGCCGCGAAGGCCGAACGGCACATCGACAAGCCGGGTTCGAAACGGGGGCCGCGCAGTTCCCGGCCGACCTGATTTGCCGGGATTGTTGGCTTTTCGTCGGGTTTTCCGATACTCTCCCGGTACCGCAGCTTTCATAACCACATAAGCATGGAGTTTCAACCATGAGCAACAAAGGGCAACTTCTACAAGACCCGTTCCTCAACACCCTGCGCCGCGAGCACGTGCCGGTTTCGATCTATCTGGTCAACGGCATCAAGCTGCAGGGTCAGATCGAATCCTTCGACCAGTACGTCGTGCTGCTCAAGAACACGGTGACCCAGATGGTCTACAAGCACGCGATCTCGACCGTCGTGCCGGCCCGTCCGGTCAGCATCCAGCAGGACGGCGGCAACGGCGGCGAGTGAACTCCTGCCGTCCCGCTGGCGCGCCCCCGGCGCGCGAGCCGCTGATGCAGTCTTTTTCCCCGGCCTGCCGCCAGCGCGGCGGGCCGCTTGCATTCTGAATTCCGAAAACGCCTCCCATGTTCGAACGTCCGGCCGGCGGTGAGCGTGCGGTGATCGTCCAGCTCGACTTCGGTCGCGCCGACCTGCACGAAGACGTCGAAGAGGTTCGCCTGCTCGCCGAGTCGGCCGGCGCCGAGGTCGCCGAGATCGTCTTCGGCCGGCGCGCCAGCCCCGATCCGGCGACCTTCGCCGGCAAGGGCAAGGTGCACGAGATCGCGGCGACCGTCGCCGCCGCCGACGCCGGGCTGGTGATCTTCAACCACGAGCTGTCGCCGGCGCAGCAGCGCAACCTCGAGCGCGAGCTGAAGGTCCGGGTGGTCGACCGCACCGCGCTGATCCTCGACATCTTTGCGCTGCGCGCGCAGAGCGCCGAGGGCAAGCTGCAGGTCGAGCTGGCGCAGCTGGAACACCTGGCGACCCGGCTGGTGCGCGGCTGGACCCACCTCGAACGGCAGAAGGGCGGCATCGGCCTGCGCGGCCCGGGCGAGACCCAGCTCGAGACCGACCGCCGGCTGCTCGGCAACCGCGTCAGGCTGCTCAAGGAGCGCCTCGTCAAGCTCGAGCGGCAGCGCGGCGTGCAGCGCAAGGCGCGCGCGCGCGGCGACGTGCTCAACGTCTCGCTGGTCGGCTACACCAACGCCGGCAAGTCGACGCTGTTCAACGCGCTGACGCACGCCGGCGTCTATGCTGCCGACCAGCTGTTCGCGACGCTCGACACCACCTCGCGCAAGCTGTGGCTGGAGGGGGCGGGCAACATCGTCGTCTCCGACACCGTCGGCTTCATCCGCGACCTGCCGCACTCGCTGGTCGCCGCTTTCCACGCGACGCTGGAAGCGACTGCCGAGGCCGACCTGCTGCTGCACGTCGTCGATACGGCGAACCCGGCGCGCGAGGAGCAGATGCAGGAGGTCGACAAGGTGCTCGCCGAGATCGGTGCCGCCGACGTGCCGCAGATCGTCGTGCTCAACAAGCAGGACCTGACGGCGCTGCCGGCGGCGGCCGAGCGGGACGAATATGGTAGAATCCGCCGCGTTCGCGTCAGCGCGGTCACCGGCGAAGGCCTGCCGCTGCTGCGCCAGGCGCTCGCCGAGCAGGCCGTGGAGAAGGCGCAACGAATTAAACTGCAGCGCGCGCAGGCAGCGCACGCTGCCGACCCTTCCGTCGAAGGCGCTTCGACGCTTCTGGAATCCGTGATCGACACAGGCACCCCCCAATGATTTCGACCTTCGGACTACTCATGTCGCTGAACGACCCGCAATGGGGCAACCGCGGCAACGACAACGGCGGCGGCCGGCGCCCCAACCAGGGCCCGCCCGACCTCGAGGAACTGTGGCGCGACTTCAACCGCAAGCTGTCGGGCTTGTTCGGCAGGAAGGGCGGTGGCAGCGGCAACGACGGCGGCAACCGCCCGCCGGTCGAATTCGACCCGAAGTTCCTCGGCGGCGGCATCGGCATCCTGGTCGCGCTGCTCGTCGTCGTCTGGCTGGCGAGCGGCTTCTACATCGTCGATGCGGCCTACCGCGGCCTCGTGCTGCAGTTCGGCAAGTTCAAGGAAACCACCGAGCCCGGCCTGCGCTGGCGCCTGCCGTATCCGATCCAGTCGCACGAACTGGTGAACCTGACCGGCGTGCGCACGATCGAGGTCGGCTACCGTGGCAGCGAGAAGAACAAGGTGCTCAAGGAAGCCCTGATGCTGACCGACGACGAGAACATCATCAACATCCAGTTCGCGGTGCAGTACGTGCTCAAGGACCCGGTCGAGTACATCTTCCAGAACCGCCATCCGGACGATTCGGTGATGCAGGCGGCGGAGACGGCGATCCGCGAGATCGTCGGCAAGAGCAGGATGGACTTCGTCCTCTACGAGGGCCGCGAGCAGGTGGCGGCGAACGCCTCGAAGCTGATGCAGGACATCCTCGACCGCTACAAGACCGGCATCATGATCTCCAAGGTGACGATGCAGAACGCGCAGCCGCCCGAGCAGGTGCAGGCCGCGTTCGACGACGCAGTGAAGGCCGGCCAGGACCGCGAACGGCAGAAGAACGAGGGCCAGGCCTACGCCAACGACGTCATCCCGAAGGCGCAGGGTACCGCCGCCCGCCTGATGCAGGAGGCCGACGGCTACAAGCAGCGCATCATCGCTACCGCCGAGGGTGATGCCTCGCGCTTCCGCCAGATCCACACGGAATACGCGAAGGCGCCGGAGGTGACGCGCCAGCGCATGTACCTGGAAACGATGCAGACCGTCTATGCCAACACCAGCAAGGTGATGGTCGATGCCAAGGGGCAGGGCAACCTGCTCTACCTGCCGCTCGACAAGCTGATGAACGCGGCTGCCGCTGCGACGCCGGCAGTCGCCACCAACACGGACTCGGCGGTCGTTCCCCGCGCCGCCGGGCCGGTGGTTTCCAACGAGGCGCCGCCGCAGGTGGAGAAGGCGCCGGGCGTCGGCGGCGGCTACTCGTCGCGCGACCGTGAAATCGGCCTGCGCCGCGACCGGGAGTCCCGCTGATGAAAAACAACCTCTCCTTCGTCGCCGCGTCCCTCGGCGCGCTGCTGGTCGTCCTCGGCCTGTCGATCTTCACCGTCGACCAGCGCCAGTTCGCGATCGTCTTCCAACTCGGCGAGGTCAAGGAAGTGATCTCCGAGCCCGGCCTCAACTTCAAGTGGCCGATGATCCAGAACGTGCGCTACTTCGACCGGCGCATCCTGACGATGGACAACAACGAGCCCGAGCGCTTCATCACCTCGGAGAAGAAGAACGTGCTCGTCGATTCCTTCGTCAAGTGGCGGATCGTCGATCCCAAGCTCTACTACATCTCGGTGCAGGGCGACGAGGTGCGCGCGCGTACCCGTTTGTCGCAGACCGTGAACGCCGGCCTGCGCGAGGAGTTCGGCAAGCGCACCGTGCATGACGTCGTCTCCGGCGAACGCGACAAGATCATGGAAGACATGCGCGCCAAGGCCGACCAGGACGCGCGCAAGATCGGCGTGCAGATCGTCGACGTGCGCATCAAGCGCGTCGACCTGCCGTCCGAGGTCAGCGAGTCGGTCTATCGCCGCATGGAGGCCGAGCGCAAGCGCGTCGCCAACGAGCTGCGTTCGCAGGGTTCCGCCGAGGCCGAGAAGATCCGTGCCGACGCCGACAAGCAGCGCGAGGTGATCGTCGCTGAGGCCTACCGCGAGGCGCAGAAGGTCAAGGGCGAGGGCGATGCCAAGGCGGCGTCGATCTACGCCGCGGCCTTCAACCAGAACCCGGAGTTCTACGCCTTCTATCGCAGCCTCGAAGCCTACCGTTCGAGCTTCCGCAACAAGGGCGACGTGATCGTCGTCGAGCCGAATTCCGACTTCTTCAAGTACCTGAAGAGCCAGGGCCGCGGCGGCGAGAAACCCGGCAAATGACCGAGACGATCCTGCTCGCCTTCGCGCTGATGCTGGTGCTGGAGGGGCTGCTGCCCTTCCTCGCGCCGAATGCGTGGCGGGAAACGTTCCGCCGGCTGATCCAGTTTTCCGATGGCCAGATCCGCTTCGTCGGCCTGACCTCGATGCTGGTCGGCCTGATCCTGATCATGATCTTCAAATGAACTGGCTGCTTCCCGAATACCTCGCCGACGCGCTGCCGCTTGAGGCGGCCGCGATCGAGCGCCGCCGCCGCGCCGTCCTCGACCTCTTCCGCGTGCATGGCTACGAGCTGGTGATGCCGCCGCTGATCGAGTACCTCGATTCGCTGCTGACCGGCTCGGGCCAGGACCTCAAGCTGCGCACCTTCAAGCTGGTCGACCAGGTGTCCGGGCGCACGCTCGGCGTGCGCGCCGACATCACGCCGCAGGTCGCGCGCATCGACGCGCACCTGCTCAACCGCGAAGGCGTCACTCGGCTGTGCTACTGCGACAGCGTGCTGCATACGCTGCCGGCGTCGATCAGCGCCTCGCGCGAGCCGATCCAGATCGGCGCCGAACTCTACGGCCACGCCGGCGACGAGGCCGACCGCGAAGTGATCCGGCTGATGGCCGCGGCGCTCGCCGCCGCCGGCGCGCCGGCGTCGCGCATCGACCTCGGCCACGTCGGCATCTTCCGCGCGCTGGCCGAAGCCGCCGGCCTCGATGCCGAGGCGATCGACGCGGCGCTGTCGCTGCTGCAGGGCAAGGATGTGCCGGGGCTGGAAGGCTTCTGCGCCGGGCTTGCCGAACCTTACCGCGCGGCCTTCCTGCGCCTGCCGGAGTTCTACGGCGGCGCCGAAGTGCTCGACCGCGCCGCGCGCGAGCTGCCGCGGCTGCCGGCGATTGACGCGGCGCTGGCGACGCTGCGCGCGCTGGCCGCGGCGATGCCCGACCTGCCGCTGTCGTTCGATCTCGCCGATCTGCGCGGCTATCATTACCACAACGGCGTCGTCTTCGCCGCCTACCATCCGGGTTGCGCCGGCGCGGTCGCGCTCGGCGGGCGCTACGACGGCGCCGGCCAGGCCTTCGGGCGCGCGCGGCCGGCCACCGGCTTCTCGCTCGACCTGCGCGTCGCCGTCCAGCTGGCGCCGGCGTCGGCGGCGGCCGGCGGAATTCTGGCGCCGTACGCCGACGGCGACGCGGCGCTGCAGCGGGAAATCGCGGCCTTGCGCGGCGCCGGCGAGGTCGTCGTCGAACTGCTGCCGGGCCAGCCGCTTCCGGAAGGGCCGGTCTGCGACCGGCGTCTGGTGGCGCGGAACGGGCAGTGGCTCATCGAAGCAATCACGGTTTGATCAGGGAAGACACGGATATGGCAAAGAACGTCGTGGTCGTCGGCACGCAGTGGGGCGACGAAGGCAAGGGCAAGATCGTCGATTGGCTGACCGACAACGCGCAGGGCGTCGTCCGCTTCCAGGGCGGCCACAACGCCGGCCACACGCTGGTCGTCGGCCAGGGCGCCGACGAGCGCGTCTACAAGCTCAACCTGGTGCCCTCGGGCATCGTCCGCAAGGGCGTGCAGTGCTTCATCGGTAACGGCGTCGTGCTCGACATCCACCATCTGATCGCCGAGATCAGGGAGCTCGAGGCCGGCGGCCTCGACGTTCGCTCGCGCCTCAAGGTCAGCCCGGGCTGCCCGCTGATCCTGCCCTACCACTCGGCGCTCGACCGCGCGCGCGAGGCGGCCAAGGCCGGCGACCAGAAGATCGGCACCACCGGCAAGGGCATCGGCCCGGCCTACGAGGACAAGGTCGCCCGCCGCGGCCTGCGCGTCTACGACCTGTTCCATCCGGAGCGCTTCGCGCAGAAGCTGAAGGAGGTGATGGAGTACCACAACTTCGTTCTGGTCAACTTCCTGAAGGCCGAGGCGGTCAGCTACGAGGCCGTGCTGAAGCAGGCGATGGAAGACGCGGAAACGATCAAGCCGCTGGTCGCCGACGTCTCGGCCGCCATTTACGCGGCCAACGAGGCCGGCCAGAACATGCTGTTCGAGGGTGCGCAAGGCACGCTGCTCGACATCGACCACGGTACCTACCCGTTCGTCACCTCGTCGAACTGCGTCGCCGGCCAGGCCTCGGCCGGCACCGGCATCGGCCCGGACAAGCTGCACTACGTGCTCGGCATCACCAAGGCCTACTGCACGCGCGTCGGCAGCGGCCCGTTCCCGTCCGAACTGTGCATCGATACCGAGAACACGCCTGGCCACCAGATGTTCACCGTCGGCAAGGAATTCGGCACGGTCACCGGCCGCAAGCGCCGCTGCGGCTGGTTCGACGCCGCCGCGCTGCGCCGCTCGGCCCGCATCAACGGCGTCACCGGCCTGTGCATCACCAAGCTCGACGTGCTCGACGGGCTGGAAGAGCTGAACATCTGCACCGGCTACCAGCTCGACGACAGGGTGGTCGACCTGCTGCCGATCGGCGCCGACGAGGTCGCACGCTGCGAGCCGATCTACGAGACGCTGCCCGGCTGGAAGGAGAGCACCTTCGGCATCAAGCGCTGGGAGGACCTGCCGGCGAACGCGCGCGCCTATCTCGAGCGCATGCAGGCGCTGGTCGGCATCCCGATCGACATCGTGTCGACCGGCCCCGAGCGGGACGAGACGATCCTCAAGCGTCATCCGTTCGCGTAAGAAAGCAAAAAGGCCGGCAACACGCCGGCCTTTCTCATTCACCCATTCGACTTCGATTTTGCCGATGCCGCCACGCCAGGGAATGCAGCAAAAGAAAAAGCCGGCTTGCGCCGGCTTTCCCTTGGATCTTGGTGCCCAGAAGAGGACTCGAACCTCCACGCCTTGCAGCGCTAGTACCTGAAACTAGTGCGTCTACCAATTCCGCCATCTGGGCAGGCATCCGAAGAAGCCGAGATTTTAAAGGAACAAAATAAAATGTCAATAAAGAAACTGTCAAAAATTCGCCGCGCCGATCCCCACTTCGAGCGCGAGGTCCAGAAGTACGAATTCCCGTTGCCGTCGCGCGAATACATCCTGATGACGCTCGAAGGCGAGGGCAAGCCGGTCAGCTTCGAGCAGCTATGCAACCTGCTCGACATCCGGAAGGACGAGGCCGACATGTTCCGCCGCCGTCTCGCGGCGATGGAGCGCGAAGGCGAGCTGATGCAGAACCGCAAGGGCTCGTACATCGTTCCCGAGCGCGCCAGCCTGATCGCCGGCCGCGTCGAGGGGCACAAGGATGGCTACGGCTTCCTGGTGCCGGACGAGGAGGGCGAGGACATCTACCTCGAGCCGAAGCAGATGAGCCGCGTGCTGCATGGTGACCGTGTGCTGGTGCGCGTCACCGGCGTCGACCGCAAGGGGCGCCGCGAGGGCGCCGTGGTCGAGGTGCTCGAGCGCGCCAACACGCGCGTCGTCGGCCGCGTCTTCGTCGAGCACGGCGTCGCCTTCGTCGTGCCCGAAAACCGCAAGCTGAACCAGGACATCCTGGTGCCGCCGGAAGACAAGAAGTCGAAGCTGAAGCCGAAGGCCGGGCAGGTCGTCGTCGTCGAGATCATCGAGCAGCCGACCAAGTACACGCAGCCGATCGGCCGCATCGTCGAGGTGCTCGGCAACTACGCCGACCCGGGCATGGAGATCGAGATCGCGCTCAGGAAGCACGACCTGCCGTTCGAGTTCCCGAAGAAGGCGCTCGACGAGACCAAGGACCTGCCGGACAAGGTGAAGAAGTCGGAGTGGGCGGGACGCGAGGACCTGCGTGACCTGCCGCTGGTGACCATCGACGGCGAAACGGCGAAGGACTTCGACGACGCGGTGTGGGCCGAGAAGCAGGGCAAGGGCTGGCGGCTGGTGGTTGCCATCGCCGACGTCAGCCACTACGTGCGGCCGGGCATGGCGCTCGACAAGGAGGCTATGGCGCGCGGCAACTCGGTCTATTTCCCGCGCCGGGTGATCCCGATGCTGCCGGAGAAGCTGTCGAACGGCCTGTGTTCGTTGAACCCCGAGGTCGACCGCCTGGCGATGGTCTGCGACATGATCGTCGGCCCGACCGGCGCGATCAAGCAGTACCGCTTCTACCCGGCGGTGTTCCATTCGAAGGCGCGGCTGACCTACACGCAGGTGTGGAACTGGCTGTCCGGCGCCGCCGAACCCGAGAGCGACGTGCACAAGGCGCTGCAGCCGCACCTGCAGGCGCTGTACAGCCTCTACCAGACGCTCGCCAAGGCGCGCACGAAGCGCGGCGCGATCGACTTCGAGACGGTCGAGACGATGATGCTGTTCAACGACCAGGGCAAGATCGACAACATCGTGCCGGTGATCCGCAACGACGCGCACCGCCTGATCGAGGAATGCATGCTCGCCGCCAACGTCTGCGCCTCGGCCTTCCTGCAGGAGCACGAGCAGCCCTGCCTCTATCGCATCCACGAAGGGCCGACGCCGGAGAAGCTGGAGTCGCTGCGCAGCTTCCTCAAGGAATTCGGGCTCGGCCTCGGCGGCGGCGACGAGCCGCATGCCAAGGATTACGCCGCGCTGCTGGAGAAGATCAAGCCCCGCCCGGACATGCAGCTGCTGCAGACGGTGATGCTGCGCTCGCTGCGGCAGGCGATGTACAGCCCGGACAACGTTGGCCACTTCGGCCTCGCCTACGAGCACTACACGCACTTCACGTCGCCGATCCGCCGCTACCCGGACCTCCTGGTGCACCGCGCGATCAAGGCGGTGCTCGCCGGCGAGCGCTACAGCCCCGGCCACTGGGACGACGTCGGCCTGCACTGCTCGATGACCGAGCGCCGCGCCGACGAGGCGACGCGCGACGTCGACAACTGGCTGAAGTGCTACTACATGAAGGAGCGCATCGGCGAGGAGTTCGACGGCACGATCGCCGCGGTGGTGCCGTTCGGCGTCTTCGTCGCGCTCGACTCGGTCTATGTCGAGGGCCTGGTGCACGTCTCCGAGCTCGGCGAGGACTACTTCCAGTACGACAACGTCAAGCACCAGATGCTCGGCGAAAGGAGCGGCCAGCGCTACCGGCTCGGTGACCGGCTGCGCGTGAAGCTGGTCAAGGCCGACCTGGAGAGCGGCCGCATCGACTTCGTGCTCGCCGATGCGCCGTTCGGCCGCACCCGGCAGCCGGCGCGGCGGACCTGATACACTCGCGCCTCGTTTTCAGCAAGGAACCGCCATGTCCCGCCGCACCCTCTTCGGCTTCCACGCCATCCTCGCCAAGCTGCGCCACGACCCCGAGGCGATCCACGAGATCTACCTCGACGCCGAGCGCAAGGATGCGCGCGCGCGCGACCTGATCCGCCATGCCGAGCATGCCGGCATCAAGCTGCTGCCGGTCGACGGCAAGCGGCTGGAGTCGATGGCGCCGGGCGCGCGGCATCAGGGCGTGGTGGCGCATGTCTCGGCGCAGCAGCGCCACGTGACGCTCGACGACGTGCTCGACACGCTGGAGGAGCCGGCCTTCCTGCTGGTGCTCGACGGCGTGCAGGACCCGCACAACCTCGGTGCCTGCCTGCGCGTCGCCGACGCGGTCGGTGCGCACGCGGTGATCGCGCCGAAGGACCGCGCCTGCGGCCTGACGCAGACGGCGATCAAGGTCGCCAGCGGCGCCGCCGAGACGGTGCCTTACATCACCGTCACCAACCTTGCGCGCACGCTGCGCGAGCTGAAGGAACGCGACATTTTCGTCGTCGGCACCGACGACGAAGGGGCGACCGAGCTCTATGCGGCCGACTGGCCGCAGGCCACGGCCTGGGTGATGGGCGCGGAAGGCGAGGGCATGCGCCGGCTGACGCGCGAGACCTGCGACCTCCTGGTACGCATCCCGATGCTGGGCAGCGCCTCCAGCCTCAACGTCTCGGTCGCCTCCGGCGTCTGCCTGTACGAGGCGCGCCGCCGGCGCGGCTGAGCGCGCCGGCGCGGGTCTTCAGTCGGCGGCGACCTCGCCGCCGAGCGCCTCGACCAGGTCGTCGAGCAGGCGCGCGACCTCGCCGCTCATCAGCGCGAAGTCGAGGTCGAAGCGCTCGTCCGCATCGTCCGACTGCTGCTCGCTTTCTTCCTTGAGCAGGTCGAGGAACGCCAGCCGCTTGAGCTGCAGGTCCTCGGTCAGCACGAAGGAGATGCGGTCGTTCCAGGTCATCGCCAGCTTGGTCGCGGTCTTGCCGCCGGCGATGTGCTGGCGGATCTCCGCGCCTTCGAGCGCGTGCTTCACGTAGCGCACGCGGGCCTGCTCCGGCGAGCGCAGCTCGAGGTCCTGGTCGAGCGTGAAGCCCGCCGGCGCGTCGCCGTCGGCCAGCCAGCCGGTCATCGCCGCCGACGGCGAGCGGACGACGCGGAGCGGCTTCGCCGGCAGCTTGTCGAGCGACTTGCGCAGCTGCTCGACGAACTCCTCGGCCTTGCCGGCGGCGCCGGCATCGACCGCCAGCCAGCCGTTGACCGGATCGATCCAGCCCCAGGTCGTGCGGCGGCGGACGAAGGCGCGCGGCAGCAGCTGCAGCCGCATTTCCTCGCGGATCTCGCGCATCTCCTTGCGCCCGACCTTGCGCCCCTCGGCGTCGGCGATCTCGCGCGCGCGGTCGTCGGCGAACTGCTTGACCACCGAGGTCGGCAGCAGCTTCTGCTCGATGCCGAGCGCCAGCAGGTGCTGGCGGTTAACGCTGTGCAGCAGCGGTGCGCCGGTGCGCGGCGGCACCCAGCCGGTGCTTTGCGCGTCGCTGGCGCCGCAGGCTTGCAGCGCATGGCGGTCGAGCTGCGCTTCGAGCTCGGCGGCGGTGATGTTCCAGGGTTTGGGCAGACGGTAGAGATGAAGGTTCTTGAACCACATGGGGCGATCCGGGGCGTGGAGAATTGATCGAGGCGCGCAGCTTAGGGGCTCCCTCCCGCCGATGCAAGCGGCAATTGGCATGCATCGGGGCGTGTCGCCGTCGGCCTACCAGTAGTTCTCGAAGGCGAGCTGCCCCGGCACGCCGCGGTGGCCGACCGCGAGTCCGCGCGCGGTCAGCTGCGCACGCAGGGCCTTGGCCAGGTCCGGGTTGCCGCAGACCATGATGCGCGAATTCGCGGCGTCGATCGTCGCGCCGGCGTGTTGCTCCAGCCGGCCGTCGGCGAGCAGCGTCGTGACCCGTTCGCCGAGCGCGCCGTCTACCGTTTCCCGCGTCACCACCGGCAGGTAGCGCAGCGTCGCCGCCGGCGCGCCGTTTGCGGGCGGCGACGCCGCCAGTTCGGCGATCGTCTCGCGGTAGGCCAGCTCGCGGCCGGTACGCACGCTGTGCACGACGATCAGCCGCGCGAAGCGTCGCCAGCATTCCGGCTCGCGCAGGATGGCGACGAAGGGGCCGAGCCCGGTGCCGCTCGCCAGCAGCCACAGGTCGCGGCCGTCGGCGAAGGCGTCCAGCGTCAAAAAGCCGAAGCTGCGGCGGTCGACGAGAATCTCGTTGCCGACGCGTGCGGCGGCGAGCCGCGTGCTGAAGGCGCCGCCGGGAACGATGATCGAGTAGAACTCGAGCTCGGCCGCGGCGCGGGCGCAGACCATCGAATACGGGCGCCAGACGATGTCGTCGCCGGCGGCGAAACCGAGCCGCCCGTACTGCCCGGCGACGAAGGCGTAGCCTGCCGGCCGGCTGATGCGGAACGTGAACAGGTCGGGCGCCCAGCGGTGGATCGCGGTGATCGTTTCCCGCGTGTACCGGTCTGATTCCGCCGTCATCGCGACCTCCGCAAGCGTTTCGTACCTTAGCAAAATAGTCGGGAATCGCCGCGCAAAGTTCCCCGCCGGGGAGCTGGCGGGCGCAGAGGATTCAGGCGCAGCGGACGATCAGCGCCAGCGCCGTCGTGCCGCAGGCGATCGCCAGCGCGCTGTAGGTGAAGAAGACGGTGAGCCGGCCCGGTGCCTCGCCGCGGCGCTTGGCGTCGACCCAGTTCACCATCTCGCCGACCGCGGTCAACGAGAACAGCGCGAAGAAGGCGAAGGAGAAGAACTCGGCGATGAAGATGAGGTTCTTGTTCGTCGGGCAGCGCGCGAACACCTCGCGCGAGTAGTCGTAGTTGTGGATCGCGACGTAGCCGAGGGCGACCAGCATGCCGATGCTGGCGAGCACGATGATCAGGATGCGCCAGGCATCCGGCGAAAAAAACCAGCGCACGGTCTCGACCAGGTCGTGGCCGACGTCGCGGAGGAGCTGGAAGGTGGCGCGGATCATGATCCGATTCTAGCCGGAAATCGCGGCGCCGAAAGCACCGCAGCATGCGCTGCCGTCCGCGGGGACGACGGCGCATGCCGCAGGCAAGGGCGGGGCGCGGCCGCTCAGACGATCATGCCGGCGCCGACGGTGTTGTTGGTCGATTCGTCGATGACGATGAAGGCGCCGCTGGCACGGTTCTCAGCGTAGGGGTCGCAGAAGATCGGCTGCGCCAGCTTGAAGGCGACCTTGGCGATGTCGTTCATCGCCAGCTTGTCGGCCGGCACCCATTCCATCGTGTTGATGTCGACGCGGTACTCGATGCCGGCGACCATCGCCTTCGAGTCGCGCGTGGTGTGGCGGATCAGGTACTTCCGCGCACGGTCCATCGGTGTCTCCGAAAGCCAGCAGACCATCGCCTCGATCTGCTTCTTCGGTTCCGGCGCTTCGCTGGTCTTGACGATCATGTCGCCGCGCGAGATGTCGATCTCGTCGGCCAGCAGGATCGTCACCGACTGCTCGGAGACCGCGTGCGTCAGCGGCTGGCCGTAGAGCTCGATGGCCTTGACGCGGGTGGCGAGGCCCGACGGCAGCACGGTGACCTCGTCGCCGGCGGCGATCTCGCCCGACTCGACGCGGCCCATGAAGCCGCGGTAGTCGTGCAGCTCGGGGTTGGCCGAGTCCTGCGGGCGGCAGACGTACTGCACCGGGAAGCGGAATTTCTCGGCCTTCTCGCTGTGCGCGGCCGGCGCGGTCTCGAGCACGTCCAAGAGCGTCGGGCCCTGGTACCAGCCGAGGCGGTCGCCGCGGTCGACGACCATGTCGCCGTTCAGCGCCGACATCGGGATGAAGCGGATGTCTTCGATGCCGAGCTTCTCGGCGAAGGCCAGGTAGTCGGCACGAATCTTCTCGAAGGTGGTCTGGTCGTAATCGACCAGGTCCATCTTGTTCACGGCGACGATCAGGTGCGGGATGTTGACCAGGTGCGCCAGGTAGGAATGGCGGCGGGTCTGCGTCAGCACGCCCTTCCTGGCGTCGATCAGGATGATCGCCAGGTTGGCGGTCGACGCGGCGGTGACCATGTTGCGCGTGTACTGCTCGTGGCCCGGTGCGTCGGCGATGATGTACTTGCGCGTGCCGGTCGAGAAGTAGCGGTAGGCGACGTCGATGGTGATGCCCTGTTCGCGCTCGGCCTGCAGGCCGTCGGTCAAGAGCGACAGGTCGACGGCTTCCATGCCGCGCTTCTGCGAAGTGCGCTCGATCGCCGACAGCGTGTCGGCAAGGATGGTCTTGGTGTCGAACAGGAGCCGCCCGATCAGCGTGCTCTTGCCGTCATCGACGCTGCCGCAGGTGAGGAAACGGAGCAGGCCGTTGTCGACGGGCAGATTTTCCATGGCGGACATCAGAAGTAACCCTCTTTCTTGCGTTGTTCCATCGAGGCCTCGGAGGTCTGGTCGTCCAGCCGCGTGGCGCCGCGTTCGGTGATGGTGGTGGTGGCGGTTTCGAGCACGATCTTGGCGACGGTGTCGGCGTCCGACTCGACCGGCGCCGTGCACGAGATGTCGCCGACGGTGCGGAAGCGCACTTGCAGCTCGACGATCTCCTCGCCGGCCTTCGGCAGGTTGGTCAGCTCGCCGCTCATCAGCGGCACGTTGACCGGGACGATCGCGCCCTGGCGCAGCACGACCGGGCGCTTGTGCGCGAAGTAGATCGACGGCAGCTCCAGCTGCTCGCGCTCGATGTACTGCCAGACGTCCATCTCGGTCCAGTTCGAGATGGGGAAGGCGCGGATGTTCTCGCCCTTGTGCGAGCGGGCGTTGTACAGGTTCCACAGTTCCGGGCGCTGGTTCTTCGGGTCCCATTGGCCGAACTCGTCGCGGAAGCTCATGATCCGCTCCTTGGCGCGCGCCTTCTCCTCGTCGCGGCGGGCGCCGCCGATGCAGGCGTCGAAGCCGAATTCCTCGATCGCTTCGAGCAGCGTCACCGACTGGTGCTTGTTGCGCGATTCGCCCGGATGCTTCAGCACGACGGTGCCGCGCTTCATCGAATCCTCGACCGAGCGCACGATCAGCCGCTCGCCCAGCTCGGCGGCGCGCTTGTCGCGGAACTGCACGACTTCCTGGTAATTGTGGCCGGTGTCGATGTGCATCAGCGGGAACGGGAACTTGCCGGGGCGGAAGGCCTTCTCGGCGATGCGCAGCATGCAGATCGAATCCTTGCCGCCGGAGAACAGCAGCACCGGGTTCGCGCACTGGCCGGCGACCTCGCGCATGATGTGGATGGCTTCGGCTTCCAGCCAGTCGAGGTGGCTGAGCGTTGTTTTCGACAGGGTGCGGGTTTGGGTCATTGCGCGGGAATCCGGAGACGAAATGCGAATGGCGGCATTGTAGCAAGGGCTAAATGCCCTTTTTAGAACAATTGCGAATCCCGTTATGTCCGACCGGAATAATGCCGCCGCTCAGTGCGGCCCGGTCATCGCCGCCGGCACCACCCATTCGTCGTACTGCGCGGCGCTCACGTAGCCCAGCGCCAGCGCCGCCTCCTTCAGCGTGGTCCCCTCCCGGTCCGCCCGGTGGGCGATCTCGGCGGCCTTGTCGTAGCCGATGTGCGGCGTCAGCGCGGTGACCAGCATCAGCGAACGTTCGACCAGCTCGGCGATGCGTTCGCGCTGCGCCTCGATGCCGCGCACGCAGTGCCGCTCGAAGCTGGCCATGCCGTCGGCGAGCAGGCGGACGCTCTGCAGGAAGTTGTGCGCGATCACCGGCTTGAAGACGTTCAACTCGAAGTTGCCGGAAGCGCCGGCGACGCCGATCGCGACGTCGTTGCCGAGCACCTGGCAGCAGAGCATGGTCAGCGCTTCGCACTGCGTCGGGTTGACCTTGCCCGGCATGATCGAGCTGCCCGGCTCGTTCTCCGGCAGCCTCAGCTCGCCGAGCCCGGAGCGCGGGCCGGAGGCCAGCCAGCGCACGTCGTTGGCGATCTTGAACAGCGCCGTCGCCAGCGTCTTCAGTGCGCCGTGCGCGGCGACCAGCGCGTCGTGCCCGGCGAGCGCGGCGAAGCGGTTGCCGGCGGCGGCGAAGGGCAGGCCGGTGCGCGCCGCGAGCGCGGCGGCGACACGGGCGCCGAACTCCGGATGCGCGTTGAGACCGGTGCCGACCGCGGTGCCGCCGACCGCCAGCTGGTACAGCGCCGGCAGCGCGGCGGCGATCGCCGCCGCCGCGTGCCGCAGCTGCGCGACGTAGCCGGAGAACTCCTGGCCCAGCGTCAGCGGCGTCGCGTCCTGCAGGTGCGTGCGGCCGATCTTGACGATGCCGGCGAAGGCGTTGGCCTTGTCGTCGAGCGCCGCGGTCAGCCGTGCCAGCGCCGGCATCAGGCGCTCGGTGACGGCGCTCGCGGCGGCGACGTGCATCGCGGTCGGGAAGATGTCGTTCGACGACTGGCCGCGGTTCACCTCGTCGTTCGGGTGCACCAGGCGGCCCTTGCCGCGCGGCCCGCCGAGCAGTTCCGAGGCGCGGTTGGCGAGCACCTCGTTGATGTTCATGTTGGTCTGCGTGCCGGAGCCGGTCTGCCACACCGACAGCGGGAACTCGTCGGCATGGCGGCCGTCGGCGACCTCGTTGGCGGCGGCAACAATGGCCGCCGCCTTCGCCGCCGGCAGCAGGCCGAGGTCGCGGTTGACCGCGGCGGCGGCGGCCTTCACCAGTGCCAGCGCATGGATCAGCTCGGCCGGCATGCGCTCGTCGGAGATCGCGAAATGGTGCAGCGAGCGCTGCGTCTGCGCACCCCACAGCCGCTCGTCGGCGACCTCGATGTCGCCGAAGGAGTCGTGTTCCAGCCGGGCCATCGCCGTCTCCGCTAGTGGCGCAGGTGCAGCTCGCGGTTCAACTCGTCGGCGACCTCGGCCCAGTCGGCGTCGTCGAGGATCGCCTCGCGCAGGAAGCGCGACTGCGCCGGCTTCCAGAACGGGGCTTCGTGCAGATGCATGTCGCCGGGCAGCGGATGGGATTCGATGAAGCGGGCGATCGCCGCCTCGTCGCTGGCTTCGCCGAGCTGGGCGAAGAGGTGGCTCAGGTCATGCACGGGTCGTTCCATGGTCGATACCTCCTTGGCTCAGGATAGTCCCTGCGGCAGCCGCCGGCCAGAGGTTGGAGGCGGCATCGCGGCGGAAGTTCGACGGCGGCAGTCCACGGCGCGGCGGACGCGGCAAGAAAAAACGCAACGGGGCGCATCGCCGCCGTTGCGTTTTCGTGCGCGCCTGCGGAGAGGCTCAGGCCTTCTTCAGGTGCAGCCCGCACTCCTTGGTCTCCGGGTTCTCCCACCACCAGCGGCCGGAGCGGATGTCCTCGCCGGGGGTCACCGCGCGCGTGCACGGGGCGCAGCCGATCGACGGGTAGAACTGGTCGTGCAGCGCGTTGTAGGGGACGCCGTGCTGCTTGATGTAGGCCCAGACCTCCTTCTCGCTCCAGTCGGCGAGCGGGTTGAACTTCTCCAGCCCGTTGCCTGCGTCGAAGGCGCGCACGGGCAGGCCGTCGCGCGTCGCCGACTGCTGCGCGCGCATGCCGGTGATCCACGCCTTTTTGCCAGCGAGCGCGCGCGAGAGCGGCTCGACCTTGCGGATGTGGCAGCAGCCCTTGCGGTTGTCGACCGACTCGTAGAAGGCGTTGATGCCCTTCTCGCGGACGAAGGGTTCGAGCAGCTCGGCGCGCGGCGTGAAGATCTTCAGCTTCAGCCCGTAGTGTTCCTGCACCTTGGCCATCAGGTCGTAGGTTTCCAGCGGCAGGCGGCCGGTGTCGAGCGAGAAGATCTCGATGGCGAGCTTCTCCTTGACGATCAGGTCGGTCAGCACCATGTCCTCGGCGCCGAGGCTGTTGGCAAACGTCGCCGGGCTGAAGTCGCGGGCGATCTCGGCGAGCAGGGCTTTCGCCTTCTCCGCCTTGTCGGCGGTCGAGGCGATCAGCGCGTCGGTCAGGTTGAGGTTGATGGCCATGGTTTCTCAGGCCGCGCGGCGGCGGAACAGCGGCTGCGGCTGGTCGACCGCGGCCTGGTAGGGGTTCTTGAAGGTCTCGAAGGCGGCGACGGCCTTGGCGACGTCCTTGCCTTCCTTCAGCGCGAAGGCGTCGAAGCCGCAGCGCGCCATCAGGAACAGCTGGTCGTGCAGCACGTCGCCGAGGGCGCGGATTTCGCCCTGGTAGGCGTAGCGTTCGCGCAGCAGGCGGGCGGTCGAGTAGCCGCGGCCGTCGACGAATTTCGGGAAATGCACGCCGACGACCGGCAGCGCGGCGAGATCGCCGGCGATCGCCTCCGGGCCTTCGCCGGCGGCCAGCCAGACGCCGACCAGGGTGCCGCGGGATTGCAGTTCGGCCTGGCGCGCCTGCCACACGGCGAGCGGCACCAGCAGCGGGCCGGCGGGCAGCGCGACGGTGTCGGCGGCGTCGCCTTCGGCCAGCGTCAGCAGCGTGTAGTCGTCGGCGACGGCCTGGCGGTTCTTGATGATGGTGGTCATGGTCGTGCTCCTCAGGCGGCTTTCAGGCGCGCCTTGTCGCCATAGACGGCGATCTTGAACGGATCGGCGCCGAGGCGGCGGAAGGTGTCGATGAAACGTTCGTCTTCCTGCCGCTGGGCGATGTAGAAACGGATGATCTTCTCGATCACGTCGGGCACGTCGGCGGCCGCGAACGACGGGCCGATCACCTTGCCCAGCTGCGCGTCGTTGCCCTGCTCGCCGCCGAGCGTGATCTGGTACCACTCCTCGTTGCCCTTGTCGACGCCGAGGATGCCGATGTTGCCGACGTGGTGGTGGCCGCAGGAGTTCATGCAGCCGGAGAAGTTGAGTTCGATGTCGCCGATGTCCCACAGGTAGTCGAGGTCGTCGAAGCGCGCCTGCACGGCATTGGCGACCGGGATCGAACGGGCGTTGGCGAGGTCGCAGAAGTCGCCGCCGGGGCAGACGATCATGTCGGTGAGCAGCCCGATGTTCGGGGTGGCGAAACCGGCAGCCTTGGCTTCCTGCCAGAAGTCGACCAGGCGGCGCTGCTCGACGTCGGCGAGCACCAGGTTCTGCTCGTGGGTGACGCGCAGTTCGCCGAAGCTGTACTTGTCGGCGAGGTCGGCGGCGGCTTCCATCTGCTCGGAAGTGACGTCGCCCGGTGCCGTGCCCGGTTTTTTGAGCGACAACGTCACCGCGGCGTAGCCCGGCACGCGGTGCGGGCGCACGTTGCGCTCGACCCAGCGGGCGAAGGGCAGCGACTCGGCCTGCTGCTGCACGAAGGCCTCGTCGATCGCCGGCAGCGTGGCGTACGCCGGCGGCGCGAAGCAGGCGGCGACGCGGTCGTATTCGGCCTGGGTGATGGTCGCCGGGCCGCCCTTCAGGTGCGTCCATTCGGCCTCGACCTGGCGGCCGAACTCCTCGACGCCGAGGGCTTGCACGAGGATCTTGATGCGTGCCTTGTAGGCGTTGTCGCGGCGGCCGTAGCGGTTGTAGACGCGGATGATCGCCTCGCAGTAGCTGAGGATGTCCTGCCAGGGCAGGAACTCGCGCACCACCTCGCCGCGGATCGGCGTGCGGCCGAGGCCGCCGCCGACGATGACGCGGAAGCCGACGAGGCCGTCGTCGGTCTTCACGATGTGCAAGCCGATGTCGTGGAACCAGGTCAGCGCGCGGTCTTCCCTGGCGCCGTTTACCGCGATCTTGAACTTGCGCGGCAGGAAGGCGAACTCGGGGTGGAAGGTGCTCCACTGGCGCATGATCTCGCACAGCGGGCGCGGATCGAGGATCTCGTCGGCAGCGACGCCGGCGAACTGGTCGGTGGTGATGTTGCGGATGCAGTTGCCCGAGGTCTGGATCGCGTGCATCTGCACCTTGGCCAGCTCGGCGAGCATCTCCGGCACATCCTCGATCTTCGGCCAGTTGAACTGCAGGTTGTGGCGCGTCGTGAAGTGGCCGTAGCCGCGGTCGTACTGGCGGCCGAGCTGGGCGAGGCAGCGCAGCTGGCGCGACGCCAACATGCCGTAGGGGACGGCGATGCGGAACATCGGTGCGTGGCGCTGCACGTAGAGGCCGTTCTGCAGGCGCAGCGGGCGGAACTCGTCGTCGGAGAGCTCGCCGGCTTTCCAGCGCGCAACCTGGTCGCGGAACTGGGCGACGCGCTCGTCGACGAGGGCCTGGTCGTAGTGGTCGTAGCGGTACATGGTCGGGGGAACCTCGCTCGTTGAAGCTTTATAGGTGTATCAGACGGCTGAGAGTGCCTAACAAAATGAAACCGGCCTGCGTTGTTGCGCAGGGCGGACGAACGCGAGGCGCGCGGCGTAGCCGATGGTTATTCCATCGGCTAGCCGTGCAACGAAGCGGGCGCCGCCATGCGCATCAACCCGAAGGGCCGGGCATTTTTCGGGCGCATTGCGGCGTTCCGGCGGCTCGCTTGAGAATGACTCAAGCTTCGCCACCGCGCCTTGCACTGCATCCCGAAAAATACCCGGCGCAGGACGCGATTTCATTTCGTTAGGCACTCTTAACTGCCGATCAGTTTCGCACCGATCAGCACCAACATGCTGGCGAGGATCGGGCGCAGGATTCTATCCGGAACCTTGGCCGAAATGTGGCTGCCGACCCAGATTCCCGGCAGCGAGCCGAGCAGCAGCGCGCCGAGCAGCGCCCAGTCGACGCTGCCCAGCCACCAGTGGCCGACGCCGGCGACCAGCGTCAGCGGCACCGCGTGCACGACGTCGCTGCCGACGATGCGCACCGCCGGCAGGTGCGGGTAGAGGAAGAAGAGGGCGGCGACGCCGAGCGCGCCGGCGCCGACCGAGGAGATCGAGACGAGCACGCCGAGCAGCGCGCCGACGGCGACGGTGACCGGGCCGAGGTGGCGCTGCACGAAGGAGTTCTCGTGGCGCAGCGCATAGTCGAGGATGCGCTTGCGGAAGATGATGGCGCAGGCGGTCAGCAGCAGCGCGACGCCGAGCGAGACCGAGATCAGATGGGTCATCTCGGCGCTGCGCTTGGGCAGCTGCGCGAGGACGAGGATGGTGATCGCCGCCGCCGGGATGCTGCCGGCGGCCAGCCGGCCGACGATCTGCCAGTCGATGTGGCCCTTGCGGCCATGCACGACGGTGCCGCCGGACTTGGTGATCGCCGCATAGAGCAGGTCGGTGCCGACCGCGGTTGCCGGGTGGATGCCGAACAGCAGCACCAGCAGCGGCGTCATCAGCGAGCCGCCGCCGACGCCGGTGAGGCCGACGATGGCGCCGACCGCGAAGCCTGAGAGGGTATAGAGCCAGTCCATGACGCGCCGCAATAAGAGTTGGGGCATGGTAGCAACCGGCAAATTGAATGAAAAAGAATATTGGGTTAGATTGTTATAACCTAACGTTCTTTTGTGCCGCCATGAAGCTTCAGCAACTGCGCTATCTGGTCGAGGTCTCCCGCCGCGGGCTCAACGTCTCGGAAGCCGCCGAGGCGCTGCACACCTCGCAACCCGGCGTCTCCAAGCAGGTCCGGCTGCTCGAGGAGGAACTCGGCATCACCGTCTTCGAGCGCAGCGGCAAGCGGCTGACCGGCGTCACCGAGCCGGGCAAGGCGGTGCTCGAGATCTCGCAGCGCATCCTGCGCGAGGCCGAGAACCTCCGTCGTGTCGGCGAGGAATACGCCGGCGAGGACGCCGGCAGCCTGAACATCGCCACCACGCACACGCAGGCGCGCTACGCGCTGCCGGCGGTGGTCAGCCGCTTCCTCGAGCGCTGGCCGAAGGTGCGGCTGACGCTGCATCAGGGCAGCCCGACGCAGATCGCCGAATGGACCCTGTCCGGCGAGGCCGACCTGGCGATCGCCACCGAATCGCTCGACCAGTACCCGGCGCTGATCACGCTGCCCTGCCACCAGTGGGCGCACGCGGTGATTGCGCCGGAGGGGCACCCGATCCTGAAGGAGAAGGGGCTGTCGCTGTCGTCGCTGGCGAAGTGGCCGCTGGTCACCTACGACCCGGCCTTCTCCGGCCGCTCGCGCATCAACCGCGCCTTCGAGCGTGCCGGCCTTTCGCCCAACGTCGTGCTCGCCGCGATCGACGCCGACGTGATCAAGACCTACGTGAGCCTCGGCCTCGGGCTCGGCATCATCGCCCGCATGGCCTTCGACCCGGTGCGCGACGCCGGGCTGGTCGCGCTCGACGCCGAGCACCTGTTCGGTTCCAACACCACCCGCCTCGGCCTGCGCCGCGGCAGCTACCTGCGCCGCTACGAATACGACTTCATCGCCCACTTCGCGCCGCACCTGACGAAGAAGGCAGTCGACATGGCGCTCGCCGGCGGCGGCGACGAGTACCAGCTATAGGTCGCGGTCGGCGCCGCCGCGCGCCTGCTCGCGCCGCGCCAGCGCCAGGCGCTCGGCGACGATCAGCTGTTCCATCGCCTGCCGCGGCGCGTCGCCGACCTCCTCGCCTTCGCGATAGAGCACCACGACCGCGAGCGGCCCGTCGCCGGTCGCCCGTGCAGCGATGTTGTCGGGGCTGACGGTGACCCGGCCGAGCATGCGCGAGGTCGGCCACTGCAGGTCGCCGTAGGCGAGATAGACCAGCTTCGAACAGAACACGCGGTGCGTCGTCTCGGCGTCGAAGTTGAAGTCGTAGGCCTTGCCCACCTGACGCAGCGTGTGCAGCACGATCTCCGCCCGCCGCGTCGCGTCGTCCGCCTCCTCGCGCAGCACGGCGAGGTCGTCGACGTTCAGGAAGTGCGCCAGCGTGTTCATCTCGACCCCCGAGCGCAGCGCCTCGACGACGCCCCGCCCGTCGCGGATCGCCGCCTGGTGCGGGCGCACCACCGGGTGCTCCCAGATGCCCAGCGCGCGCAGTTCGGCCTCGCCGCCGACCCAGATAGCGGCGTGTCCCCAGTGGCCGGGAATGAACACGTCGGTGAGGCGGAACGGCGTCTTCTCGAGCAGGATGTCGCCGGCGCGCAGCCGGTCGCCGACGCTGCGGGCGACCTCCGCCCGGCCGTGGAGCTTGCCGCGGCGGGTCTCGACCAGGCCGATGGTGTTGCCGAAGAGCAGGCTGGTCAGGTTGGTGCCCTCGTTCTTCAGCGCAAACAGGCTGTCGACGGTCAGCGTGCCGAGCAGTTCGAGCGGTTTGCCGAGCTGGCCGAGCAGGCTGCTGCGGCGCACCAGCTGCAGCGACGGGCTCTGCTCGATCGAGCGCACCAGGTAGCGGTAGTGCTCGGACGGCGCCGGGTCGAGCGCGCGCCCGTGGCGCTCGAACCATTCGAGGGCGAGCCGCGTGCGCTCGCGGTTTTCCGGCGAGGCGAAGTTCATCGTGATCCGGTTGAGCGTGCCGGCGTGCAGGTCGAAGCCCTTGTCGGCGCGGTTGAGGTGGCGCCGGAACTCGTGGTCCTCGCGGAACGGGGCGATCGCCGTCAGGTAGTTGTCGTAGAGGATCAGCGCCGCCGACAGCGACATCGCGACGCCGGCCGCGCGCAGGCCGGCTTCCCGCCCGTCGCTCGCCGGCGGCAGGTAAATCCAGCATTCGTGCGCCTCGGCTACGGCCAGCAGCGCCTCGCGCTGCGCGAGCAGCGCCGCCGCGCCCTCGTTGAGGCGCTTCAGGTCGGCGCCGGAGAGCGGTTCGCCGGCGTCGGACCTGGCCTTCAGTTCGCGGTAGAGGCGGATGCCTTCGGCGCGGAAGGCGAGCGCCTGTTCGGCGAGGCGCAGGTAGTCCTGCAGCTCGCCTTCCAGCGCCCGCTGCCGCTCGGCGAACGATGCGCCGGCGTGGTGCTCGCGGGCGTGCGCCTCGCAGCGGGCGGGGTCGTAGGACACCAGCGGTTTCGGCGTCGCCTGGGCGGGGTCGGCGACGGCGGGGGTGGCGACGAGCAGCGCGGCGAGCGCGGCGGCAAAGTGGCGCACGAGGATCTCCTTCCCTGGCTTCGCGATTGTCCGGATCGCGGTTGTCGGCGCGGCGGCCGGTCGTTGCGGCCACCGTCGTTCCCGCCGCGGCGGGTGCCCGGATTTTGCCGAAATCCTAGGCTGGTGTCATTATTGGGCGAGACTTGGCGCTGCCGCGCGATCGATATCGCCGGCGCCGTGTCCAAACCATTGACCGGTACGCCTCGCTGCCGCCGCGGGAGGAACGATGAAACGCCTGCTTGCCCTCGCCGTCATGCTGTTGCTGTTGCCCGTCGCGGCTGCCGCGGCGACGGTGAAGCTCGCCGAAATCCATGGGGCGATCAGTCCGGCCAGCGCCGGCTACTTCCTGCGCGCGCTCGGCGACGCGCAGAAGAGCGGCGCCGAGTTGCTGGTGCTCAAGCTCGACACTCCCGGCGGGCTCGATACGGCAATGCGCGAGATGATCCAGGGCATCCTCGCGTCGCCGGTGCCGGTCGCCGTCTGGGTGGCGCCCGCCGGCGCGCGCGCGGCGAGCGCCGGCACCTACCTGCTCTATGCCAGCCATCTCGCGGCGATGGCGCCGGGGACCAACCTCGGCGCGGCGACGCCGGTGGCGATCGGCATCGGCGGCGAGGCGGCGCGGCCCGGCGCCAAGCCGGACGACGGGAAGGGCGAGAAGACGGAGAAGGGCGCCGCCGGCAGCGCGATGGAGAAGAAGGCGACGCACGATGCCGCAGCCTACCTGCGCAGCCTGGCGCAATTGCGCGGGCGCAACGTCGCCTGGGCCGAGCGGGCGGTGCGCGAGGCGGAAAGCCTGTCCGCCGACGAGGCGCTGCGCGACAAGGTGATCGACCTGGTCGCCGCCGACCTGCCCGAGCTGCTGCGCCAGGCGCATGGCCGCCGGATCGCGCTCGCCGCCGGCGAGAAGACGCTGGCGCTGACCGGCGCCGCCGTCGTCACGGTCGAACGCAACTGGCAGGAGCGGCTGCTGGCCGCGGTCGCCGACCCGAACATCGCGCTGATCCTGCTCATGCTCGGCGTCTATGGTCTGCTCTTCGAACTGTATACGCCGGGCTTCGGCGTCTCCGGCATCGTCGGCGCGATCTGCCTCCTGCTCGCGCTCTACGCGCTGGCGATGCTGCCGATCAACGCCGCCGGCGCACTGCTGCTCTTGCTCGGCATCGCGCTGATGGCGGCGGAGGCCTTCATGCCCAGCTTCGGCGCCTTCGGCGTCGGCGGCATCGTCGCCTTCGTCGCCGGCGCGGTGATGCTGATCGACGGCGAGGTGCCGGGGCTGGAAGTGTCGCTGGCGCTGGTCGTGCCGCTCGCCGCGGCGAGCGCGCTGGTGCTCGCCGGCATCGGCGCCTTCGCGCTGCGCGCGCGGCGGCGGCCGACGGTGAGCGGGGTCGAAGCGATGGCCGGGATGAGCGTCGAGGCCTTGCAGGACTTCACGCGGGAAGGCTGGGTGCTCGCCGCCGGCGAGCGTTGGCAGGCGCGCAGCAGCAGGCCGTTGGCGCGCGGGGAGCGGGCCAGGATCGTCGCCGTCGACGGGCTGACCCTGATCGTCGAACCGGGAGACAAAGGAGAACAGTCATGATCATCTGGGATTTCGGCTGGGCCGGTGCCGTCGTGCTGCTGATCGCGCTGGCGGCGGCGAGCGTGCGCATCCTGCGCGAATACGAGCGCGGCGTCGTCTTCCTGCTCGGGCGCTTCTGGAAGGTCAAGGGACCGGGGATCATCCTCGTCGTCCCGGGCATCCAGCAGATGGTGCGCGTCGACCTGCGCCTGGTGGTGATGGACGTGCCGAGCCAGGACGTGATCTCGCGCGACAACGTTTCGGTGCAGGTGAACGCGGTGGTCTATTTCCGCGTCGTCGATCCGCAGAAGGCGATCATCCACGTCGCCAACTTCTTCGAGGCGACCTCGCAGCTGGCGCAGACGACGCTGCGCTCGGTGCTCGGCAAGCACGAGCTCGACGACATGCTCGCCGAGCGCGAGCGGCTGAATGCCGACATCCAGCAGATCCTCGACACGCAGACCGACTCGTGGGGGATCAAGGTGGCCAACGTCGAGATCAAGCACGTCGACATCAACGAGTCGATGGTGCGCGCGATCGCCCGCCAGGCCGAGGCCGAGCGCGAGCGGCGGGCGAAGGTGATCCACGCCGAGGGCGAGCTGCAGGCCTCGGAAAAGCTGCTCGAGGCGGCGCGCGTGCTGGCGCAGTCGCCGCAGGCGATGCAGTTGCGCTACCTGCAGACGCTGACCAACATCGCCGGCGACAAGTCGTCGACGATCGTCTTCCCGATGCCGGTGGACCTGATGGAGGCACTGTCGAAGCTGGCTGCGGCGCGTTCCGGCGGCTGAGCGCGGCGGCTACTCGAGGCTGACCAGGCAGTTGCGGCCGCGCCCCTTGGCGACGTAGAGCGCGCGATCGGCGCTCTCGATCACCGCCTGGTGCGCGGTGCCGAGCGCCGGCACCAGCGTGTAGCAGCCGACGCTGACGGTGGCGACGCCGAAGCCGGCGTTGCCGCCGTGCTCGATACCGAGGTCGGCGACCGTGGTGCGCATGCGTTCGCCCATGCGCACCGCCTCGACCGAGTCGGTCGCCGGCAGCAGGATGACGAACTCCTCGCCGCCGTAGCGGGCGACGAGGTCGGTGTTGCGGCCGAACACCGACTTGATCGCCGCCGCCCGGCGCAGGCATTCGTCGCCGCTGACATGGCCGTAGAGGTCGTTGTAGCGCTTGAAGTTGTCCAGGTCGCAGATGATCAGCGACAGCGGCTGCTGCTCGCGCGCACAGCGGCCGACCTCGTACTCGAGCCGCTCGCCGAAGTAGCGGCGGTTGGCGAGCCCGGTCAGGCCGTCGGTGTTGGCGCGCTCCTCGAGCAGGCGGTTGGCCTCGTGCAGTTGCGCGTAGGCCGCTTCCAGCTTGACGCTCGACGCGTGCAGTTCGGCGTTGAGCTGCTCCTGCGTCGCCAGCGAATCCTGCAGCTTCTGCGTGCGCTCTTCGACCTTGCGCTCGAGGCCGCCGTAGAGGCGGGCGTTCTCGATCGAGATCGCCGCCTGCGCAGAAAGCAGGCGCAGCAGCTCCAGGCGTGCCTCGGTGAAGGTGCCGGCGGTCAGGTTGTTCTCCAGGTAGAGCATGCCGACCAGCTTGCCCTGCTGCAGGATCGGTTCGCACAGCACCGATACCGGGTGCTCGCGCAGGAAGTAGGGGTCGCGCGAGAACGGCGTCTGCCCCCGCGCGTCGTCGATGACCACCGACTTCAGCGCCCGCCCGACATACTGCACCAGCGTCCTCGGCAGCGGCGGGTGGTCGGGCGCGTCGAGCGCCTGCGCTTCGACGCGGACCTCGATCGTCGCGCCGGCGATGCCGGTGGCCTCGATGCGCAGCTCGGCGTCGTGGCGGAGGACGAGCACCGCCTTCTGCGCGCCGGAGTGCTCGATGACGATCTTGAGCAGCGTCTTCACCAGGTTGTCGATGACGATCTCGCTGGAGATCGCCTGCGAGGCCTGCGTCACCGCCTCCAGGTCGAAGGTCTCGCCGCCGTGCGCCGAGCTCGAGCGGCGCAGCCGCGTCTGCGTCGCCCGCCGCTGGCTGCCTGCCTGCGCCACGTTCAGCAGCGCCATCGGGTGCTGGGCACGCAGCTGCGCGACCTTGCCGGCACATCCCCAGCGCTCGTAGAGCTGCAGCGCCTGGCGCAGGTAGTAGCTGGCCAGCCGCTCGCGCCGCTGCCGGCGCTGGAAGCGGGCGGCCAGCTCGCAGGCGAGTGCCTCCTCGTGGACGAAGCCGCCGTCGCGCGCGGCATCGATCGCCTGCTCGTAGTGGCCGGTGGCGCCCTCCGGATTGCCGACCACGCGCAGACGCTCGGCCTCGACCAGGCACCAGTGCTGGCGGTGGTTCGAAGGCGCGTGGTCGGCCCAGCGCGCGAGCTTCTTCTGGTTGCGCTCGACCTGCTGCAGGACGCGCAGCTGGTGCTGGTAGCTGCGGCCGTCGGCGTCGGCGAGCAGGGCCAGCGACTCGTAGAAATGGAACAGCGTCTCGGCGTGCATGCCGGCGCCGCCGCCCAGGCGCCGCCGCGCCTCGCTGACGTGGGCGAGCGCGCGCCGGGGTTCGTTGAAGAAGACGGCGAGCATCGTCTTCGCGCAGTAGAGCAGGAACAGCGTGCTGTGGTCATCGACCTTGAGGTGCTGCGGCAGCGACACTGCCTCGTCGTAGGCCGGGCCGGCGAGCACGTCGACCGGGTCGGGGGCGGCGACGAAGTTCTGCGCCGTCTGCCACCAGATGTCGTGCCAGTAGAGCGAGGAGCCGACCTGGAAGCGGAGCAGGTCGCGGTGCGCCTGGGCCATCTCCGGCAGCAGCTCGTCGAGCTTGTTGCCGCAGTGGAACAGCATCTGCATCTGGTTGTTGCGGGCGTAGGAGGCGTACTCGAAGTCGCCCTTCTCGAGCGAGACGGCATAGGCCTGCTCGAGCAGCGGCAGCGACTCACGCAGCGGGTGCTTGTACTTGTGGACGATCCAGCCGGCGAAGAACAGCGGCTGCTGCAGCTTCAGCTGGTGCTTGCGCGCGAGCTCGATGGCGAACTCGCCGAAGACGGCGCCGGCGTCGATGTTGCCGAGCAGCGCGCTTTCGGTGATCCCCCACCAGGAGAGGCCATAGCCGGCGTTCGGCGAGTAGCCGTGGGCGAGCGTCTCGCGCACCATCTGGAACACCACCAGCGCCAGCAGTCCCTGCGAGGTCCAGTAGGCCGGCGGCAGCAGCAGGCCGAGCAGCTCCATCGTCGCCAGCCGCTGCGGGTCGGTCATCGCCGGCAGCACATAGAGGTCGGTGAAGGAGCGGCGCTTGATCGCCAGCCGCGTCTCGACCAGGCGCGCCGCGACGCGCAGCTTGCCCGGCCGGCGCGGCAGCGCGGTGCCGAGCAGGCCGAGCGCGTGCAGGCCGACGTCGACCGCCTCCGCCAGCCGGTTCTGCGCGACGTAGGCCTGCAGCCGGATCTTCAGTGCGCCGACCTGTGCCAGCGGCTCGCCGACGTGGGCGAGGTAGTCGTCGAGCCAACTCTCCATCGCCGCGTAGTCCTTGCACAGCAGCGCCATTTCGGCGGCCAGCAGGTGCAGCTCGGCGGTCTGCTCGCGGCGCGCCCGCCAGCAGTCGTCGCCGCGCAGCTCGAGCGCGCTGCGCAAGTAGTTGAGCGCGCTCGCGTGGTCGGCGGCCTGCTTCGCCCGCTTGCCGGCGCGCAGGTTGATCGCCAGCAGCTCGGCGCGCTGCGCCGGGCTGTCGATCAGCCGCCGGCCGGCGTTGTACTGGTTGGCGATGTCGAAGATGTTGCGTTCCTGCTCGTCGATGCTCGACTCGTCGAGCCAGAGGCGGGCGATCTCGTAGTGCGCGCGCTCGTTCGCGTCGGCGCCGGCCAGCCCGTAGGCGGCCTGGCGCACGCGGTCGTGCACGAACTTGTAGTGCGCCAGCCCGCTGTTGCCCTTCTGCCGCGCGAAGCGGTAGCCCGAGCCGAGCGGGTCGAGGATGCCTTCCTGCAGCGCCGGTTCGAGGTCGTCGGCGACGAAGTGCGGCGGGCAGTCGAGGATGCGTGCCAGCGTCGTCAGGCGGAAGCGGTCGCCGATGCAGGCGGCGTAGATCAGCGCGCGCCGGGTGGCCTCGGGCAGGTTGCGGATGCGTTCGGCCATCAGGCCGACGACGTTGTCGGCGATGCCGGCTGCCTCGATCTGTGCCCGGTTCCACGACCAGCAGCGGCGGTTGCGGTCGAAGCTGATCGCCGCGCGCTCGTGCAGGTCGTTGAGCAGCTGCACCAGGAAGAAGGCGTTGCCCTGCGTCTTCTCGTAGGCGAGGCGGGCCAGGTCCTGCAGCCCCGGCGCGTCGCCGAGCGCGTCGCCGACCAGTCGGCGGACGTCGTCGGCGCCGAGGTTCTGCAGGCGAATGGTCTCGACCGCCGTGTCGCTGCGGCCGATCTCGGCCAGCGCGGTGGAGAGCGGGTGGGTCGCGTCGACCTCGTTGTCGCGGTAGGCGCAGATCACCAGCAGGTGGTCGCCGCGGCCGCTGCCGAGGATGAAGCGGAGCAGCGACAGCGAGCCGGAGTCGGCCCACTGCCAGTCGTCGACGAAGACGACCAGCGGATGTTCGGCGACGCTGATCGCCTTGATGAAGTTGCCGAAGACGTAGTTGAGCCGGTTCAGCGCCTGCTCGCCGGCGAGCGGCGGCACCTCCGGCTGCCTGCCGATGATCAGCTCGATCGACGGCACGACGTCGGTGAGCACGCGGCCGAGGCTGCCGACGCCGGTGAGGATGCGCTGCCGCCAGCGCGCCAGCGCCGCCTCGTCCTCCTGCAGCAGCAGGTGGCAGAAATCCTGGAAGGCCAGCGTCCAGGCGTAGAACGGGACGTCGCGCTGGTACTGGTCGAACTTGCCGGCGACGAAGTTGCCGCGGCGCTCGGTCAGCGGCTGGTGCACCTCGTGCACCAGCGCGCTCTTGCCGACGCCGGGCGCGCCCTCGACCAGCAGCAGGCCGGCGGCGCCGGCCGCGGCGCGGTCGAAGGCGGCGAGGATCGCCGCCACCTCGCGGTCGCGCCCGTAGAGCTTCTGCGGGATGTGGAAGCGCACCGGGATGTCGCCCTCGCCGAGCGGGAAGCTGGCGATGCCACCCTTCTCGCGCAGCTCGGCGAGGCAGCGCTCGAGGTCGTGCTTCACCCCCCAGGCGCTCTGGTAGCGGTCGTCGGCCATCTTCTCGAGCAGGCGCATGACGATCCGGGAGACGACCGGCGGCACGCGCGGATCGACCTCGTGCGGCGCCGGCGGCGTCAGCGCGATGTGCGCATGCACCAGCTCGATCCCCTCCCGCGCCGGAAACGGCAGCGTGCCGCAGAACAACTCGTAGAGCGTGACGCCGAGGGAGTAGAGGTCGGAGCGGTAGTCCAGCTTGCGGTTCACCCGCCCGGTCTGCTCCGGCGAGGTGTAGGCGAGGGTGCCCTCGAGCTGCGTCGGGCTCTGGAACTCCTGCTGCTCCTGCGAGAGCTGCGAAGCGATGCCGAAGTCGATCAGGCGCAGTTCGCCGCTCACCGGGTTCCAGACGATGTTGGCCGGATTGAGGTCCTTGTGGATGACGCTGTGCTGGTGCACCTCGCCGAGGATGTGCGCGATGCGCACGGCGAGCGCCAGCGCCTGCGCGAGGTCGGGGCGCGCGCGCGCCAGCACGCGGTCGAGCGACTCGGCGCCGATGTCCTCCTCGACGATCATCAGCGAACCATGCACCTCGACCAGGTCGTAGACCTTGATCACGCCGTCGATGCCGCCCAGCGAGCGGGTGATCTCGTACTCGCGGCGGTAGCGCGGGATCGCCTCGGAGAGCGGCTGTTCGTCGCTGAGGATCTTGAGCACGACCGGGCAGTCGTCGACGCTGCGGCGCGCCCGGTAGACGCGCGTCTGCCGGTCGTCGTGCAGCTTCTCGTCGAGCCGGAAGCCGGAATCGTCTAGCGCCGCCATGCCCGCTCCCTCCCTTCCGGCGCCGCGCGGCGGCGTCATTGTCCGAACACTTCGCCGATCGCGGCCGCCACCGCCTCGTTCTCCGCCTGCGCGCGCAGCGAGGGGAAGAGCGAGACGCAGACCTCGTCCGCCGCCGACTGGTTGACCACCAGGATCGGCCGGTTCACCAGCACCGCGCCGAGCACGTCGCGCGGATCGATGTTGACGCCGCTCTGGTGGCGCAGCGAGGTGCAGCCGTCGAGGAAATCGGCGCGCTCGAGGAAGGCGTAGTTGTTCCAGTTGGTGACGACGAAGGAGAGCGGGTCGTCGACGGTGCCGACGACGCCGGCGCGGACCGCGTCCTCGACCGCGCGGAACAGGCTGACGTCGATCTTCTGCGTCTTGAATTCGCGGATGCGCGCATGGATCTGCGCGGCGATCTCCTCGACCGGGCGCTCGCCGTCGACGCTGACCGGGACGAAGGCGATGTAGTTGCCGCCGTAGTGCGCCCGCAGCTCCGGGGCGAGCAGGTCGGAGAGCATCTTGAAGCTGATCGTCTGCCGCTCGGGCAGGTCTTTCGTGCGCCGGTTGAGGTTGTAGAACGCCTTCGCCAGCGCCGCGCAGATGACGCTGTTGCGCGTCACTTCCGGGTGGCGGCGGCGGCAGCGTTCGAGCAGCGGGGCGAGCGGGTGGAAGCGGACCACCGGCGCGAAGCGCTGCCGGCGGTAGGCGGCGAGGCAGTCGGGCACGTCGCGCAGCGGGATCGCGTGGCGGCCGTCGTCGGCTACCGGGTAGCCGCCGAGTCCGGCGAGGTTCGTCGCGTGCGCGGCTTCGTCGAGGCCGAGCAGGTGCAGCATCTCGTCGCTGCCGATGGTGCGCACCTGGCGCACCGCGTCGAGGGCCGCTTGCTGCCCGGCCGCGTCGCCATGCCGCTGCGCGTTGTAGTAGTCGACCATGCGGTTGAACAGAAACTCGGCGCTGCGCGCGTCGAGATAGGTGTGCTCGCAGGTCTGGGCGATGATGAATTCCGGCCCCTGGCGCTGGCGCAGCACCGTCACCGCCATCGGACAGTGCAGCTCGCCTTCGGCCAGCGTCAGGCTGTCGCGGCACAGCTCGGCGAAGGCCTGGTCGATGTCGTCGCAGTCGAGCGCCCGGAAGTGCCTGCGGTGGCCGCCGGCGTGCCGCCAGCTGAAGCGGTCCTGCGCCTCGAAGTGGAGGCGGTACTCGAACTTGCGCAAGGCGCCGGCGATCGCGTGGAAGCTCGCCTCCAGCGCGGCCAGGTCGAGCGGCCCGGCAAAGCGGTAGCCGCTGGTGAAGAAGATGTTCGCCCTGTCCATCAGGCATTCCAGCCCGAGGTTTCCGACCGCTGTCTGCATCGATTCGCCTCCTGTGTCTTCTTTTCCGCTTCGGCTCGCCTGTCCCGCTGGCAGGGCGGTCGGGCGGCGTCGGCTTATGGTTTCATTCTACGCACTTTCCCCGTTGTCACTCCCGGCCCCGGGCCGCCGGGCGGGCGAGGGCGTATGCGGTATCCGTCCGTTCATCGGCTGCCGAGTTCCGGATGTTCGCGGCGCGCCTGTTCGATGCAGGCCTGCGCCTCGACGTAGGCGAAGCTGTCGATGTGCTGCGCCAGCTGCTCTGCACGCTCGCCGAGCACCGCGCGAATCTCGGCGGCGTGTGCGGCATGCAGCTGGTTGGCGCGGTAGTCGGCCATCGCCACCAGGGTTTCCAGCTCGGCCAGCGTCGCCCGCAGCGCCGACCAGTCGACCGCCGCCGGCACGGCATCGACGGCGGCCGGCAGGGCGTGGTCGAGCGCGGCGAGCAAGCGTTCGAGCTCGCCGTCCAGGCGGTCTACGGCCGCCGCCGCAGCTTCCGCGGGCGGTGCCTGCAGCGCGCCTTCGAGCGCCGTCGCGGCGTCGCTGACGCCGCCGGCGCCGAGATTGGCGGCGACGCCTTTCAGCGAGTGCGCGGCAAGGCGGGCCGCGGCGAAGTCGCCGGCGGCGAGGAAGGCGCGCAGCCGGGGAACGGCGTCGGCGTGGCTGGCGGCGAATTTTTGCAGCATGCGCAGGTAGCTGGCGCCGCGCTGGCCGAAAACGGCGAGGCCGGCGGCGACGTCGAGGCCGGGAATGCCGGCGAGGCGGGCCAGCGCTGCCGCCGTCGCGTCGTCGCCGGCCGCGTCCGCCGCGCTGCCGGCGTCCGCTGCCGCTGCGGCGTTCGCCGGCAGCCAGTCGCACAGCTTGGCGTAGAGCAGCTTCGGGTTGACCGGCTTGGCGATGAAGTCGTCCATGCCCGCCTGCAGGCACTGCCGGCGGTCCTCCTCGAAGGCGTTGGCGGTCATCGCCAGGATCGGCGTGCGCCGGTAGCCGGGCAGCGCGCGCAGCGCCCGGGTCGCTGCCAGCCCGTCCATCTCCGGCATCTGCACGTCCATCAGGATCAGGTCGTAGGCCTGCTCGGCGGCCATCTGCAGCGCCTGCCGGCCGTTCTCGGCGACGTCGGCGGCGAGGCCGACGGTGCGCAGGATGTCGAGCGCCACCTCGCGGTTGATCGGGTTGTCCTCGGCGAGCAGCAGGCGCGCGCCGGCATGCTCGCGGCGCAGCTCGCGCTCGGCAGCAGGCGCCGGTCGCTCGCTCGCCGGCGCCTGGCGCTTGCTGCCGTGACCGAGGCGGGCGGTCAGCCAGAACACGCTGCCGCGGCCGGGAATGCTCTCGGCGCCGGCTTCGCCGCCCATCAGCCGGGCCAGGCGGCGGGTGATGCTGAGGCCGAGGCCGGTGCCGCCGAAGCGTCGGGTGGTCGAGGTTTCGGCCTGCTCGAAGGGCTCGAACAGGCGGGCGAGATCCGCCGCCGCGATGCCGATGCCGGTGTCCTCGACCTCGAAGCGGACGGTGGCGACGCCGTCGCGGTCGTCGATCAGCCGGGCGCGCAGCGTCACGCCGCCGTGCTCGGTGAACTTGATGGCGTTGCCGACGTAGTTGAGCAGCGCCTGGCGCAGCCGCGTCAGGTCGCCGTTCAGCCATTCCGGAACGCCGTCGCTTTCGATGCGCAGGTCGAGGTCCTTGGCGCGCGCCGAGGCGGTCATGATCGACGAGACGTGGTCGAGCAGCTCGGCCAGCGCGAAGTCGGCGCTTTCGAGGTGCAGCTTGCCGGACTCGATCTTCGACAGGTCGAGGATGTTGTTGATGATCGACAGCAGGTGATGCGCGGCGTCGTCGATCCGGGCGAGGCGCTCGATGTGGCGCGGCGTCGCTGCCTCATTGCGCATCAGGTGGGTGAGCCCGATGATCGCGTTCATCGGCGTCCGGATCTCGTGGCTCATGCTGGCGAGGAAGGTGCTCTTGGCGCGGTTCGCCTCCTCGGCGGCGGCCTTCGCCTGGTGCAGCTCATCGGTACGCCGCGCGACCAGGTCCTCGAGGTGGAGGCGGTAGTCGGCGAGCTCGTCGGCAAGCCGCCGGCGCTCGGTGATGTCCTCCTTGACCGCGACGTAGTGGCTGATGCGGCCATCCGGCTGGCGCAGCGGAGTGATGATCGCGGACTCGATGAACTCGCTGCCGTCCTTGCGCCGGTTGATGAATTCGCCCTTCCACGGCCTGCCGGCGGTCAGCGCCGCCCACAGCTCGACGTAGGTCTGCGGCGGCGTCCGGCCGGAACGCAGCAGCGCCGGGGTCTGCCCGATCGCTTCCCGGCGGCTGTAGCCGCTGGTCTGCGTGAAGGCGTCGTTGACGTACTCGATCACCTTGTCGACGCGCGTGATGACGATCGAGTTGGGACTTTGCTCGACCGCCTGCGACAGCTTGCGCAGCGACTCCTCGTCCTCCTTGCGGCGGGTGATGTCGGTCGAGATGCCGCACAGCGCGTAGATCGTCCCGTCCGGATGGCGCAGCGGCAGCTTCACCGACAGGTAGGTGTGCCTGGCGTCGCTGCCGGCGACGCGGCTCGATTCCTCGGCTTCGACGCGCTCGCCGTGCTCGAGCACGCGCCGGTCGTTACGCTGCAGCGCGGCGACGGTCTCGGCGTCGAAGAAGTCGCTGTCGTCGCAGCCGACGATCTGCTCCGGCGGCCTGCCGAAGAGCTCGCCGACCTTGCGGTTGGCGTACTGGTAGCGCAAGTCGCGGCCCTTGATGTAGATGTGGGCGTCGACGCCGTTGAGGATGGTCGCCAGCCGGTTCTCGCTGTCGCGCAGGTGGCGCGTCTTGATCGCGACCTGGCGGCGCAGCAGCGCGGCACCGGCGAGGGCGGCGGCGAGCAGCGTGGCGAGTGCCGCCAGCCCCCACCAGAAGGCGGTCGGCACGACCGTCTTCGGCGCGCCGCCGAGCCAGTGTTCGAGCAGCGCGAAGTAGGGCGAGTCCTGGCGGCCCTGCCAGTCGTCCAGATGGCGGTCGATCGCTGCCAGCAGCTCGCCGTTGCGACCCTTGCCGGTGGCGTAGAAGAGCGGCGCCGGCTGGAACATGATCGACGATTCGGCCAGCTTGTAGCGGGCGGCATGCTGGTCGCCGAAGAAGCGGTTGGCCACCGCCGCGTCGACCTGGCCGGCGGCGGCCTGCGCGAAACCTTCCTCCATGCTGCGCACCGGCACCAGTTCGACGTGCAGGCCGAAGTCGGCGAACAGGCGGTGCAGGTAGTCGGCCTGCACCGAGCCGGCGAGCACCGCGACGCGACGCTCGCGCAGGTCGAGCATCGAGGCGATCTGCAGCCCCGGCCGCGGATAGAGCTGCGACCAGCTGTGCAGCGCCGGCGTGCGGTGGAAGTCGAAGATCTCGGCGCGCTCGTTGCTGTAGGCGACGTCCGGCATCAGGTCGATGCGGCCGGCCCGGGTCGCTTCCAGGCACTCCTTCCAGTCGCAGGGCACGGTACGCAGCGTCCACCCTTCGCGCGCGGCGATCTCCTGCAGCAGGTCGCCGAGGATGCCGCTCGGCCGCTGGTCGCTGCCGAGCTGGAGCTTCGGGGCGTTGCCATAGACGCCGACCCGTACCTCGCGCGCCTCGGCCGCGGCACCGCCGGCGCCGAGCAGCAGGCAGAGCGCGGCGACGAGCCGCCAGCGGCCGTGCCGTGCGCCGCGGGGAGCGCTGTCGTCGTGGAAGCTCATTCGCCGTGGCGCCGGGTGGGGGGGCATACCGGGCATCCTGTATCGAACCGTATCGGCCAAGGATAGCGCATAACGTCATAATGCAAATCATCCGGAATCGCCGGCGCGGCGACCTTCCTGCGCGCGGTGCGCACGCCTGGCCGGGGCGCCGCCGGCCAGGCGCCGCGGAAAGCCTCGGGGCGGTTGCCTTCCGCTGCCCGACGGCGCTATAATCGCGGGCTTTTCCACCTTGCCCCACCGTTACCGCATGGCGGGGGGCTTTTGCCAAAAGGAGCGTTCATGCGTCATTACGAAGTCTGTTTCATCGTCCACCCGGACCAGTCCGAGCAGGTCCCGGCGATGGTCGAGCGCTACAAGTCGCTCGTCACCGCCCGCAACGGCGTCATCCACCGCCTCGAGGACTGGGGCCGCCGCCAGCTGGCCTACCCGCTGCAGAAGATCCACAAGGCGCACTACGTTCTGATGAACATCGAGTGCGATGGCGAGACCCTCGCCGAGCTCGAGCACGCGTTCAAGTTCAACGACGCCGTGCTGCGCCACCTGACCGTCAAGATGAAGGCTGCCGTCACTTCCCCGTCGCCGATGATGAAGGAAGAGAAGTCGAAGTCGCTGATGGAAGGCAAGGGCGAAGCTGCCGCCGCCGAAGCGCCGGCCGCCGCCTAAGGATTCATCGGAGGCTTGCTGAACCGCGTCGAACTCACCGGCGACCTGACCGAACGCCTCGCGCTGCGCTATACGCCGGCGGGGGTCCCGGTCACCGAGTGCCGGATCCGGCACGAATCGGAGCAGGTTGAGGCGGGCATGCCCCGCCGGGTCGAGTGTGAAATCCCGGCCATCGGCCTGGGCGACGCGGCGAAGTGGCTGCAGGCGGCGACGACGGGATCCGCAGTCCGCGTGACCGGATTCCTCGCCGCGAAGAGCCGCAACAGCAAGCAACTGGTACTGCACATCGAACAATTGGAATTTTTGGAAGGAAACTGAAATGGCCCGATTCTTCAAGAAGAAGGACGACAAAAAGCCGAAGCGCGGTGGCGGTCTGTTCAAGCGCCGCAAGTTCTGCCGCTTCACCGCCGAGAAGGTCGACATGGTCGACTACAAGGACGTCGAAGTCCTGAAGGAATTCATCGTCGAGAACGGCAAGATCATGCCGGCCCGCCTGACCGGCACCAAGGCCCACTACCAGCGCCAGCTGTCGGTCGCGATCAAGCGCGCCCGCTTCCTGGCCCTGCTGCCCTACACCGACAACCACCAGTAATCGAGGAGCCCGGACATGCAAATCATTCTGATGGAAAAGGTCATCAACCTCGGCAACCTCGGCGACCTCGTCAAGGTGAAGGATGGCTATGCCCGTAACTTCCTGATCCCGCGCGGCATGGCCAAGCGTGCCACGCCGGCCGCCAAGGCCGAGTTCGAAGCCCGCCGCGCCGAGCTCGAGAAGCTGGCCGCCGAAAAGCTCGCCGCCGCCCAGGGCGTCGCCGAGAAGATGAACGGCATCGTCGTCGAACTCGCCCGCAAGGCTGGCGTCGACGGCCGCCTGTTCGGCTCGGTGACCAACGCCGACATCGCCGAAGGCCTGAAGGCCCAGGGCTTCGAGGTCGAGAAGTCGTCCGTGCGCATGCCGAACGGTCCGCTGAAGACCGTCAGCGAGAGCACCATCGACGTCGCGCTGCACACCGACGTCGTCGCCCAGATCACCGTCAAGGTCGTCGGCGAGCAGTAATCCGGCCGCCGGCCGCGCAGGCGGCCACGGTTCGCCAAGGCCCCGGGAGGAATCCCGGGGCCTTTTGCTTTGGGGCGGCGGCTCGCGCTAGCCCTTGTCCGCGCCCGTGCCGGCGGCGGCCGGCGGTGTACCCGCGCGCGTTTGCCCCCTCTGCGCATACGTGACGACGCGGTTGCGCCCGTCCCGCTTCGCCTGCAGCAGCGCCTGGTCGGCGCGCTCGATGGCTTCGGCGATCGACGTGTCGTCGTCGGCGACCACGCTGCAGCCGATGCTGATCGTGGTCTGCAGTTCCTTGCCCTGGAAGCGGACGCGGATCTTCGCGATGTGGTCGACCAGCCGCTGCGCCAGCGCCTGCGCGCGCCGCTCGTCGGTCTCCGGCAGCAGGGCGACGAACTCGTCGCCGCCGATGCGCGCGATCATGTCGTATTCACGCAGCACCTCGTGGCAGGCAACCGTCAGGCGCAGCAGCACCTGGTCGCCGGCGGCGTGCCCGCACGCGTCGTTGATCGGCTTGAAGTTGTCGATGTCGAGGGCGAGTACCGACAGCGGACGGCCGTAGCGCCGGGCGCGCTTGATCTCGAGTTCGGCGACCTCGAACAGGTGGCGGCGGTTGGCCGCGCCGGTCAGCGGGTCGGTCATCGCCAGGTCGAGCAGTTGCGCCTCGACGCGCTTGCGCTCGGTGACATCGCGGATGATCGCCGTGAATATCGGCCCGTCGGGCGTCTGCAGCCTGGAAATGGCGATCTCCGCCGGAAAGACCTCGCCGTTGCTGCGCAGGCATTGCAGTTCGCCGCGCTCGTTCATGCGACGGGAAATTGCCGGCCCCTCGGCGAAGCGCTGCACGTGTCCGACGTGCGCCGCGCGCAAGGCTTCGGGAATCAGCAGCGTCAGCGGCTTGCCGAGGACGTCCTTTGCCGCGTAGCCGAACATTTCCTCGGCGGCGACGTTGAACAGCGCGATGTTCTGCCGCGCGTCGGCCGAGACGATCGCATCCGGGCTCAGGTTGATGATGTTGTGGATGTGGTTGCTGGTGGCGCGCAGGTCTTCGAGCATGCGCTTGCGGTGGATCGCGAAATTGATCGCGCGGCGGATCCAGTTGATCGTGATCTGGCTCTTGACCAGGAACTCGACGGCGCCGGCGGCGAACGCCTCCGGTGCGCTTTCGTCCTCGCCTTCACCGACGAGGACGATGATCGGCGTCGCCGGCCGCTCGTGGCTGATGCGCCGGATCGCCTGCAGTCGAAGCGCCGCCGGCTGCAGCGCGACGAACAGCACGTCGGCCTCTTCCCGGCGCAACGCCGTGAGCGCCTGTTCGAGCGAGGAAACGCGGGCGATGCGCACGGCGCGGTTGTATGCCTTTTCCAGGACGACCGAGGTCAGCGTCGCGTCCAGGGGGTCGTTTTCCAGCAGCAGTATGTGCATCCGTCATGCTCCCCGGTCAGGGCCGAACGACTGGGCATGATTGTTTATAAGGCATTACTTATTCAGTATGACGGCGGTGCCTGCGATGTCAATGCCGGTCGGGCGCTACGGGCGGGGGCGCCCGCCGTGCGCCCGGCGGCCCCGGCGACCGGCACTCCCGCGCCGCGCGCCGGCGGAAGTCCCCGTGGGGGCGCCGCAGGCCCCTGGCGTCACCGTCGGGTGGCTGGGGTCCGGTCCTCGCGCTCGCCGGCCGGTTGCCGCAAGCGGCCGCGATGCAGCGCCAGCGCCTCGTTGCCGACCAGCGCCGCCAGCACCAGCGCGCCGCCGGCCAGCGTGCTCGTCGACGGTTGCTCGCCGGCGCCGAGCCAGGCCCAGGCGACGCCGAAGACGACTTCGAGCAGGGCCAGCAGCGCGATCTCCGGCGCCGGCAGCTCGCGCGCGAGGCGCACGACGAGCAGGCAGGGGATCGCCAGCTGCACGCTGCCGAGCAGCGCCAAGAGGCCGAGGTCGTGCGCCGAGGCCTGCAGCGGCCAGGCCAGCGGCAGTGCGGCGAGCGCCGACAGCATGGCGCCGATCCACACCGCCGGCAGCATGTCGGCGCCGGCGGCACGCTCGCCGTTGCGCTGCAGGATCGTCCAGTTCACCGCGGCGGCGAGCGGTACCGCCAGCGCCACCAGCGAACCGGCGAGCGAGACGCCGGCCTGCGCCTCGCGGCCGAACATCCAGGCGATGCCGAGCCCGGCCAGGGCGATCGCCGTCCACGTCCGCGCCGGCAGCCGGCGGCGCAGGAACAGGCGGAAGAAGAGGGCGGTGACCAGCGGCCCGACGGCCATCGTCACCAGCACGTTGGCGACCGTGGTCAGCGTCAGCGCGACCATGAAGGCGGTGAACATCACCGCCCAGCAGGCGCCGGACAGCCACAGCGCGCGCGGCCACTGCAACAGCCCGCGCCACAGCGCCGGGCCGCGCAGCGCCGTGAGTGCGACGGCGAGCGTCAGCGCGTTGAACAGGCTGCGCCAGAAGGTCACCTCGAAGCTGCGCGCGGCATCGAGGTGGCGGGTGACGACGCCGGCGATGCTCCACAGCAGCGTGACCAGGATCATCAGCGAGACGGCGCGGGCGTGGCTCATGGCAGCGGAAGACGCGGAAAAGCTGCGCATTCTACGCGATCGCCAGGCGGTGGGCCGCATGGATCGGGCGTCCCGCTCGCCGGAGTCGCTTTCGGGTAAACTCGCTCCTCCTTCGAAGCGACCCCCGCCATGGCCCAGTTCCAGAAAAAGCAGCAACAGCCCCAGATCGACCCCGCCATCGCCGCGCTGCGCATTCCGCCGCACTCGATCGAGGCCGAGCAGTCGGTGTTGGGCGGCCTGCTGCTCGACAACCAGGCCTACGACAAGATCAGCGACCTCGTTTCCGAGACCGACTTCTACCGCGACGAGCACCGCCGGATCTTCCGCGCCGTGCAGCGCATGCTCGAGCGCGGCAAGCCGGCCGACGTGGTGACCGTGGCCGAGGCGCTCGATGCCGCCGGCGAGACCGAGCACACCGGCGGGCTGGCCTACCTCGGCGAACTGGCACAAAACACCCCCTCGGCGGCGAACATCCGCCGCTACGGCGAGATCGTCCGCGAGCGCGCGATCCTCAGGCAACTGGTCACCGCCGGCGACGAGATCGCATCGTCCGCGCTGAACCCGCTCGGCCGCGAGCCGAAGACGCTGCTCGACGAGGCCGAGGCCAAGGTCTTCGCCATCGCCGAGTCGGGGATGCGCCACCAGACCGGCTTCCAGCACATCAACCCGCTGCTGACGCAGGTCGTCGAGCGCATCCAGGAACTGCACGACCGCGACAACGCCTCCGACATCACCGGCATCCCGACCGGCTACCACGACCTCGACAAGATGACCTCGGGCCTGCAGCCGGGCGACCTGGTCATCGTCGCCGGCCGCCCGTCGATGGGCAAGACCTCGTTCTCGCTGAACATCGCCGAGCACGTGGCGATCGAGTACGGCGCGCCGGTCGCGGTGTTCTCGATGGAAATGGGCGGCGCCCAGCTGGCGATGCGCATGCTGGCCTCGGTCGGCCGGCTCGACCAGCAGCGCGTGCGTACCGGCAAGCTCAACGACGACGAGTGGTCGCGCCTCTCCTACGCGCTCGGCAAGATCCACGAGAAGGCGATCTACATCGACGAGACGCCGGCCTTGAACCCGATCGACCTGCGCGCCCGTGCCCGTCGCCTGCACCGCCAGTGCGGCAAGCTCGGGCTGATCGTCATCGACTACCTGCAGCTGATGTCCGGCAGCAGCCAGGGCGAGAACCGGGCGACCGAGATCTCGGAAATCTCGCGTTCGCTGAAGGGCATCGCCAAGGAACTGGAATGCCCGGTGATCGCGCTGTCGCAGCTGAACCGCTCGCTCGAGCAGCGGCCGAACAAGCGGCCGGTGATGTCCGACCTGCGCGAATCGGGCGCCATCGAGCAGGACGCGGACGTGATCCTGTTCATCTACCGCGACCAGGTCTACAACCCGGACTCGGAAGACAAGGGCACCGCCGAGATCATCATCGGCAAGCAGCGTAACGGCCCGCTCGGCACCTGCCGCCTCGCCTTCCTCGGCGAATACACCCGCTTCGAGAACTTCGCCGCCCCCGGCAGCTACTGACCGCTGCCCGCCGCTGCGCTAGACTCCGGGCAATTCCCCGTCCGGAGCGCGCGGCATGAAGATTCCCGTTTTCCTGTGGCTGCTCGCGGCGTCGTTCGCCGCCTGGGCGGAGCCCAACGTCGCCGGCCGCATCGAGGCGAGCGACGGCGACGCGCGCATCTACGACGCGGCGAAGGCGATGCGGCCGGCGGCGGTCGGCGAGCTCGTGCGCGAGGGCGACAGCGTCGTCACCGGTGCCGACGGCGAAGTGCATCTGGCGATGGAGGACGAAGGGCAGATCGCGATCCGCCCGAACACCCGCATGCGCATCGCCAAATACAGGGCGGAAGGCGGCAGCGGCGACAGCAGCGTGATCGCGCTGGTGCAGGGCGCGCTGCGCTCGGTGACCGGCTGGATCGGCAAGTACAACCCCAAGGGCTACACCGTGCGCACGCCGACGGCGACCATCGGCGTGCGCGGCACCGACCACGAGACGCGGGTCATCCCCGAGGGCAGCAGCGAGGGCGAGGCCGGCACCTACGACAAGGTCAATCAGGGCGCGACCGTGCTGTCGACGGCGCAGGGACGGACCGAGATCCGCCCGAACCAGGCCGGTTTCGTCGCCCTCTCGGGCAAGGCGCGGCCGCGCGTGCTGGCCGCGGTGCCGACCTTCTTCGCGCCGGCCCGCTTCGACCGCCGCTTCGAGAACCTGCACGAACGGGTGCGCGAACGCCTCGACGTCCGCCGCAACGAGCGCATCGAATCGTTCAAGGAACGCCGCCGTCAGCTCGGCGAGCGCGCTGCGCAGCAGCACGGCGAACGGCTGCGGGCGCAGGAGGCGAACCGGGCCGGGCCGCGCGAGCAGTGGCAGGAGCGCCAGCGCGAGCGCCGTGAGAAGCGGGAAGCGGGGCGCCTGGACAACCTGCGCGGCGAAAGCGGCGGCCGCCGGTTCGACGAGCGTTCGCCCGGCGACGGCCGGCGCTTCGAGCCGGGCAAGCGCGGCGGCGCGGACGAGCGCGGCGTTCTTCGGGACGGCGGCGGCCGCGGCGGCGAGCACCGGCCCGGCGCGGCCGCCCCGGGCGGTGGCGGGGCAGGTGGGGGCGGCGGAGGTGGGGGCGGTGGCGGCCCCGGTGGCGGCCGCGGCCGCTGAGCTGCGCTCAGGCGTTCCCCGAAGGGGCTTCTTCGCTCAGACGTGATGCCAGCCGTGGTGGCTGGCGCTGGCGGTGCCGGCCGCGTCCGGGCGGTGGCCGAAGCGCAGCCAGGCCTTCTCGTGGAAGTAGTAGGCGACGGTGTTGCAGGCCGGCTCGACCAGCGCGAGCGCGCTGCTGACGGCGACGTCGCCGGTCAGCGTGTAGCCGACCGCGAAGGCGACGGTGAAGTGCGTGGCGGCGAAGGTGGCGGTCTTGGCCATGATCGTTCTCCGGTGAAGAGTTTCATGGCTGCAGTGTGCCTGCCGCGCAGGCATCGTTCCAGTTGATTGTTGGAATCTTCCCTATAGCGTTTGGCTATTGGCTCAGGCTTCGCTGCGGCTGGCCTTGATGCTGACCAGGAAGCGCTCGCCGTCGGCAGTGTCGAGCACGCCGTCGGCGGTCTCGACGTAGGGCGTCGCCAGGAAGGGCAGCGGGCGCGCGCGGCTGTCGCGCGGCGTCACCTCGAGCGCGGTGTTCAGCCCGATCCAGTTCATTTCCCAGAAGCCGAAGCCGAGCTTCTTCAGCACCGCCAGCTTGCCGTCGTCGGCGGCGAGCTTCTCGGCGATCACCGCCTGGCGCAGGTCGGCCGGGTTCACCGGAATCCAGTCGTAGCCCGGCGCGTAGAACTCGGCGCGGCAGTGGAAGGCGCGGTTCAGTTCGCCGAGCGCGCCGAGGCTGGGCAGCAGCTTCGAGTAGTCGCAGCGCAGCCCGAACACCGGCCGTGCCGGCAGGCCGACGGCGCGCGCCAGCGCGACGAAGAGCAGCGCATGGCCGGCGTTGCGGCCGAGCGCGTCGGCGAGTTGCGGCGGCGTGTCGATGCCGCCGGCGGCGAGCGCCGGCGTTTCCGGGTCGCGCAGCGCGCGCTCGGCGACCCAGTCGTAGAGTACCTTGCCCTGCGCCAGCGGGTCCCTGACCCGGCCGACGATGCGCTCGGCGATCTCGCGCGTCTTGTCGTTGATCGGCATCAGCTCGGTGCTCTGCAGGTTGCGCCGGAGGATCTCGCCGCGCTCGGGCGCGCAGTGCTTCTTCGTCACGTCGAAGTGACGGTCCTGCGTCTCGACGCGGCTGACCAGCTCGAGCTGCGGCGGCACGCCGTCCGCCCACTCGGCGGTGAACACCTCCATCTCGGCGGCCGGGTCGCGGTAGATGCCGGCGCGCGCGAAGTTGCCCTGCCAGCCGTGGCCGAGGGCGCGCTGCCACGGGGTGTCCTTGAACAGCGCCAGCGGCAGCCAGAGGCGGGTCGGGCCGCTGCCGCGGCGGACCTCGATGCGGGTCGTCAGCTCGTAGCTGCGCCAGCGCGGCGCCGGCTCGTCCGGCAGCGCCGCGGCGGCGACGCGGTTCTCGTTGGCGGCGGCCGGGGCGACCGCCGGCTTCGCCGCGGACGGCTTTTTCTTCGCGGCGGCTGGTTTGGCGGCCGCCTTCCGGCGGCCGGCCGGCGCCGCCAGCGCCTCGCCGCCGGCGAGCAGCGGCAGCGCCGCGGCGGCGGCGATGAAGTCGCGTCGTTTCACGGAACCTCCACGGCAAAAGCGACGAGGCCGCGTCGTCCGACACGGCCTCAGGATGGGCAAATTGTAACAGAGCGGCCGAGCCCCTAAACTCAGACGAGAAGGAGGTCGGATCGATGAAGCTGCGCCTGTTTCTGGTCGCGCTGGCGGCGGTGCTGCTCGCCGGCTGCGCGTCGCCGACGCGGATCACCAATTCGTGGCGCGATGCCGCGTGGCACGGGCCGCGTTTCCAGCGCGTGCTGGTGATGGGCTTCGGCGACGACGGCGCCGGCCGGCGCGTGTTCGAGGACCGCTTCGTGCAGCAGCTGCAGGCCGCCGGCGTCGCCGCCGTCGCCAGCTACACGCTGGTGCCCGGGCTGACCGAGGCCGACCTGCCGCGCGTGCGCGACGCGGTCGCCAGGTCCGGCGCCGACTGCGTGCTGACGACGCGCCTGGTCGGCGTCGAGCGGCGTGTCGGCGTTTATCCGGCGCAGCCGATGCTGATGCCGGCGGTCGGCTTCCGCCGTGGTTTCTACGGCTACTACTCGTCGGTGATGGTGATGCCGCCGAGCACCTACAACTACGAGGTGGTGACGCTGGAGAGCAACCTCTGGCAGGTGCCCGGCGAGAGCCTGCTGTGGTCGGCGACGACCGAGTCGTTCGCGCCCGAGGACGCGGCCAGGGGGGCCGTCGAGCTGGCGCGGGTGGTCATCCAGGCGCTGCGCGGGCAGGGGTTTCTGTAGCGCCGTCGCCATCCTCGACACGGCGGCCGATCCAGTCGCGCGTTGCGTCGCGCAGGCGCAGCGCGTCGCTCCAGGCCGCGCTGTCGGCGCCTAGCGGCGGCCCGATCAGCACCTCGAGGCGGCTGCGGCGCGGCCGCCAGCGCCCCTCGGGCAGCAGTCGGCGCGTGCCGCGCAGGCACAGCGGCACCACCGGCAGGCCGCTGCCGGCGGCGACGGCGAAGGCGCCGAGGCGGAACGGGAGCAGGCCGGGCGCGGCGCGGAAGGTGCCCTCCGGGAAGAACAGCAGCGAATCGCCGGCGGCGGCGCGGGCGGCGAGTTCGCGCGTGTCCTCGATGCCGCGCACGTTGTCGAAGCGTTCGACGAAGGCGCAGCCCAGCCGGCGGAGCGGGATCGCCGCCAGCGGCTGCGCCGCCAGTTCGCGCTTGGCGATGTAGGCGAAGCGCGGCGGCAGCGCGGCGGTGAGAACCAGCCCGTCGAGGTAGCTGGCGTGGTTGGCGACGATGACGCAGCGCGGCGCCCGCGTCAGTTCCGGCAGCCCCTCGACCCGCAGGCGCAGGCCGCAGGCGGCGAGCGCCAGCCGCGCGCAGCGGCGGGCGCAGCGGCGGCGCAGCGCCAGCGTCGGCGCCAGCGTCACCAGCAGCCAGGCGGGCGGCACGACGGCGACGAACACCGTCCACGCCCAGGCCGCCCAGGCGCCGGCGGCGGCGGCGCGCAGCGCGCCGCCCAGCCCGAGGTGGACGAGCTGCAGCCACGGCGCCGGCGCACCGCGCACCAGCTCGCCGCGCTCGTAGCGTTCGCGGCAGGCGCTGCGCCGGATCTTGCCGCTCGAGGTCTTCAGCACCGTGCGCGGCGGCGCCAGCACGACGTCGTCGGCCGGCTGGCCGAGCACGTCGATGGCGAGGTCGGCGACCGCGCGGGCCAGCCGCTCGCGCGCGCCGGCGTCGGCGAGCGCCGTCTCGACCACCACCACCAGGCGTTCGCTGCCGCTGCGCGGATCGTCGGCGGCGAACACGGCGACGCCGCCGCGGCGCACGCCCGGCAGCGTGCCGATCGCCTCTTCCAGCTCCTGCGGGTAGAGGTTGCGGCCGCCGCGGATGATGATGTCCTTGCTGCGGCCGGTCAGGTAGAGCTCGCCGTCGGCGAGGTAGCCGAGGTCGCCGGTGTTCAGCCAGTCGCCGTCGAACAGCCCCGGGTCGGCGTGGCCGAAATAGCCGCGGGTCGCCGACGGGCCGCGGAACTGCACGCGGCCGACGCGGCGCTCGGGCAGCGGGCGCCCGCGCGCGTCGGCGATGCGCAGCTCGTGCCCCGGCAGCACGCGGCCGCAGCCGACGATGCGCTGCGGATGGGGATCGCCGGCGGCGGCCGGGCGCGCCTCGCCGGCGGCGAGCGGCGCGCGGGCGACGGTGTCGATCCGCGGCCCGCGGCCGGGCGGCGGGAAGCAGAGGCCGACCGAGTTTTCCGCCAGCCCATAGACCGGGGTCATCGCCGTGCGGGCAAAGCCGCAGCCGGCGAAGCGTTCGCAGAAGCGTTCCAGCGTGCCGGCGGCGACCGGTTCGGCGCCGTTGAAGGCGAGCCGCCAGTGGCTGAGGTCGAGGCCGGCGAGCGCCGCCGCGTCGAGCTTCGTCGCGCAGATCTCATAGGCGAAGTTGGGCGCCGCCGACACCGTGCCGCCTTCGGCGGCGATCGTCCGCAGCCAGCGCTCGGGGTCGGCGAGGAAGGTCAGCGGCGACAGCAGCACGAGGCGGAAGCCGACGGCGAGGGCGCCGAGGCAGGCGCCGATCAGTCCCATGTCGTGGTACAGCGGCAGCCAGGAGACGAACACGTCGTCGGCGGTGACGCCGCTCGCCGCCTCCATCGCACGCAGGTTGGCGAGCAGGTTGGCGTGGGTCAGCACGACGCCCTTCGGCTGGCCGGTGCTGCCCGAGGTGTATTGCAGGAAGGCGATGTCGCCGGACGCCGCGCCCGGCAGCGCCGGCGGCGGCGACGCCGGCAGCAGCTCGTCGACGGTGGCGACGACGCGCAGCGCGGCGCATTCGGTGCGCAGCAGGCGGCCGAGCAGCCGCGCGCGCGGATCGGCGATCAGCGCCGTCGCGCCGGCGTCGGCGACGATGCCGGCGATGCGGCGCATGTGCTCCTCGAGCTGCGACGGCCGTGCCGGCGGGTAGAGCGGCACCGGCACGCCGCCGGCGTAGAGGATGCCGAAGAAGGCGGCGAAGAAGCCGCGGCAGGTCGGCAGCATGATCGCGACGCGGTCGCCGGCGGCGAGTCCGTGCGCGAGCAGGCCGCCGGCGAGCGCGCGGGCCTCGTCGCGCAGGCGGCCGTAGGCGATGTCCTGCGGCGGCGAGGCCGTCTCGGCGAAGAGGCGGATATAGGTCGCCTCCGGATGCCGGTCGGCGTGCCAGTCGAGCAGGCCGGTCAGCGTCGCGGCGTCTGGCCGCTCCCGCGTCTGCGGCGGTGCCGCGGGCGGCAGCACTACAGCCGCCGCCGGCACCGGCGCTGCCGGCGCGGCGATCAGGTCGAGCAGCTGGCGCGGGGTGTCCGCCGCCGCCAGCGCCTCGGCGTCGAGGGCGGCTGCCGGCACCGGCGCGAATTCGCGCTGCAGCCGCGTCTGCAGTTCGACGCGGGCGAGGCTGTCGAGGCCGAAATCGCGTTCGAGCGAATGGTCTAGGCCGTAGCGCCCGGCGTCGAGCTCGGGGCGCAGCTCGCGCGCCAGCGCGCGGACGACGCCGAGCAGGCGTGTCGCGTCGTCATTCGTCGATGGAACGGGCAGCGGGGTGGGCATCTACCCATCGTAGTCCGCCGGTCGGCGAGTGCCAGCGGAGGATCGGCGGCTGCGCGCCGATGCCGGCGGCGCGGCCGGGTCGGGGATGCGGCCGCCGGCTGGCATGCGGCCGGCGCCCGTTCCCGGCCGCCGGCGCCCGCCGCGCCTACAGCACTTCCGCAGCGTGGTCCGCCAGCCGCGAACGCTCGCCGCGCTGCAGCGTGATGTGGCCGGAATGGTCCCAGCCCTTGAAGCGGTCGACGACGTAGGTCAGCCCCGAACTGCCCTCGGTCAGGTAGGGGGTGTCGATCTGCGCGATGTTGCCGAGGCAGACCACCTTGGTGCCGGGGCCGGCGCGCGTGATCAGCGTTTTCATCTGCTTCGGCGTCAGGTTCTGCGCCTCGTCGATGATCAGGTACTTGTTGAGGAAGGTGCGGCCGCGCATGAAGTTCAGCGACTTGACCTTGATCCGGCTGCGGATCAGGTCCATCGTCGCCGCCCGCCCCCAGTCGCCGGCGCCCTCGTCGGTCTTGTTCAACACGTCGAGGTTGTCCTCGAGCGCGCCCATCCACGGCGTCATCTTCTCCTCCTCGGTGCCGGGCAGGAAGCCGATGTCCTCGCCGACCGGAACGGTGACGCGGGTCATGATGATCTCGGCGTAGAGCTTCGTCTCCAGCACCTGGGTGAGGCCGGCGGCGAGCGTCAGCAGCGTCTTGCCGGTGCCGGCCTGGCCGAGCAGCGTGATGAAGTCGACCGCCGGGTTCATCAACAGGTTGAGCGCGAAGTTCTGCTCGCGGTTGCGCGCCGTGATGCCCCACACCGCGTTCTTCGGATGCGAATAGTCGGTCAGCGTGGCGAACTCGGCGGTCTTGCCGGCGACGTTCCTGACGATCGCCGCGAAGTTCGGATCGCCGTCGATGAACAGGAATTCGTTGACCAGCATCTGCGACGACAGCGGGCCCTTGACGCGGTACATCGTGTGCCCGTCCTGCTTCCACGACTCCATGCCCTGTCCGTGCTTGTCCCAGAAGTCCGCGGGCAGCTGGCGCATGCCGGTGTAGAGGAGGTCGGTGTCCTCGAGCACCTTGTCGTTGAAGTAGTCCTGCGCCTCCAGCCCGAGCGCGCGGGCCTTGATGCGCATGTTGATGTCCTTCGAGACGAGGATCACCGGTCGCCGCGGATGCTTGCGCTGCAGGTGGATGACGACGGCGAGGATCTGGTTGTCGTACTTCGCGGTCGGCAGCGCCGCCGGCAGGTCGGCGGCGATCGCCTCGGTCTGCAGGAAGAGGCGGCCGCTGGCCAGCTTCTTCGACGGGCCATCGAGCGGGATGCCGCTCTCGATGCCGTTCTCGAAGCTGCTGACGATCTCGTCGAGGGTGCGCGTTGCCTGGCGCGCGTTGCGCGCGATTTCCGACATGCCCTTCTTGTTGTTGTCGAGTTCCTCGAGGGTCATGATCGGCAGGTAGACGTCATGCTCCTCGAAGCGGTAGAGGCTGGTCGGGTCGTGCATCAGCACGTTGGTGTCGAGGACGAAGATCTTGCAGTGAGCGGGCTCGGACTTCGGCTTGGCTGCGGGCTTGCGGGCCATGATGGGTCTCCGTTATCTCTCGCTGAGGGTTTTCACGTAGTCCAGCACTTCCTGGGCGTGGCCGGGTACCTTGACCCCGCGCCATTCCCTGCGCAGCATGCCCTGGCCGTCGATGACGAAGGTGCTGCGCTCGATACCGCGAACCTCCTTTCCGTAGAGCTTCTTCTGCTTGATGACCGAAAACTGGCTGCACAGCCGCTCGTCCGTGTCGGCGAGCAGGTCGAAGGGCAGGCCCTGCTTGGCGCGGAAGTTCTCGTGCGAGCGCAGCGAGTCGCGCGAGACGCCGGCGATCACGCAGCCGGCCGCGGCGAAGTCCGCGAAGAGGTCGCGGAACTGCTGCGCTTCGGTCGTGCAGCCGGGGGTGCTGTCCTTGGGGTAGAAGTAGAGGATGACGGTCTTGCCGCGTTGCGCGGAGAGGGTGAAGCTCTTTTCGCCGGTGGCGGGTAGCGTGAAGTCGGCGACTGGCTGGTCGATCATCAAGGTCTCCGTGGTGCTGTTGCGAGGATTGTCGTGACAAACCCGCAGGCCGGTCAAGCGCTTGCGTTCGACCTGCCCGGCCCTATACTGGCGGGTACGCTTAGCGGGTTGTCATGACCGCCGTGTCTCCATTCCGTCCGGGTGCAACACAGCCGTTCGCCCCGGTTCAGAGGACGGTAGTATTCGCGTATCGGCGTGGCGGCGGAGTTGAACTGGCGACGGAGGGGTGATGGATCAGGGCGGAAACAAGCAGCGCGGCAAGGGCGAACGGCGCAGCCACGATGACCGCCGGACCGACGGTGACCGGCGGCTGATCGACGTCGGCTCACCCGAACGGCGCGCCGGCGAGACGGACCGCCGGCATGTCGACAAGGGGCCGCCGGAACGGCGGCTGCACAAGGATCGCCGCGACGCCGAGCAGGGGCCGCCGCCGGGCTGGAAGGACCGCCGGCGTACGCCCGAGCGGCGCACGCCCGAGGTCGCCGAAATTCCCTTCGAGCAATGGGTCCGGCAGCGGGCGAGCTACGCTCCGGTGGCCGATGTTCCCGGAACAACGGACGAACCGGATGACGAAGCGGTGCCGCAGAAAGGAACCGTGGTGGCCAAGTGAACGGCCCGGCGGGCGATCGCCGTCGGGCTTCTGGTAGCATTCGCCTTCGCGCACCGAGCTCCCCATCCCGAAACCCCGCATGTCCCCGTCGCTCTCCGAAGTCTTTTCGCTCGCCGGTCCGCTGGCGCAGAGCATTCCCGGCTACCGCACGCGCACGCAGCAGCTGGAGATGGCCGAGCGCGTCGCCGCGGCGCTCGCCGACAACCGCGTGCTGGTCGCCGAGGCCGGCACCGGCACCGGCAAGACCTACGCCTACCTCGTGCCGGCGCTGCTCTCCGGCGGCAAGGTGATCGTCTCCACCGGCACCAAGACGCTGCAGGACCAGCTCTTCAACCGCGACCTGCCGACCGTGCGCGATGCGCTGAAGGCGCCGGTGAAGATCGCGCTGCTGAAGGGGCGCGCCAACTACGTCTGCCATTACCACCTCGACCGCGCGCTGTCCGACGGCCGCTTCCTGGCGAAGGAGGACGCCGGCCACGCGCGCGCCATCGCCCGCTTCGCGAAGACCACGCAGAGCGGCGACAAGGGTGAATGCAACGACGTGCCGGAGAGCTCGCCGGTGTGGTCCATGGTCACCTCGACGCGCGAGAACTGCCTCGGCCAGGACTGCCCGAGCCACAAGGACTGCTTCGTGCTCGCCGCGCGCCGGCAGGCGCTGGAGGCCGACGTCGTCGTCGTCAACCACCACCTGTTCTTCGCCGACGTGATATTGAAGGACGAGGGCATGGCCGAACTGCTGCCGGCGTGCAACGCGGTGATCTTCGACGAGGCGCACCAGCTGCCGGAAACCGCCAGCCTGTTCTTCGGCGACAGCGTGTCGACGGCGCAGGTCACCGACCTCGCGCGCGACACCAAGATCGAGGCGCTGGCCTCGGCCCGCGACTGCCTCGACCTGCCGCCGGCCTGCGCGACGCTGGAGAAGGCGGCCAAGGACCTGCGCCTGACGCTCGGCGTCGAGCCGGCGCGCTATACGCTGGCGCAGCTCGAGGCGCGCGCCGGCTTCGACAACTACCTCGTCGGCCTGGTCAACACGCTGGAGCATTTCGCGGCGATCCTGGAAACGCAGGCGGAGCGTTCGGAAGGGCTGGAGAGCTGCTGGCAGCGCAGCCTCGAACTGCTCGCCGGCTTCCGCCGCTGGCGCGCCGGCGACGACGCGAAGAAGGCGGGCGGGGCGAACGACGGCGCGGCCGAACTGGAAAACGATGGCCCCGGCAGCGTGCGCTGGGGCGAGGCGACGACCTACTCGCTGCAGTTGAACGCGACGCCGCTCGCGATCGGCGAGATTTTCCGCAAGCAGATGAGCGGCCACCCGCGCGCCTGGATCTTCACCTCGGCGACGCTCGCGGTGCAGAAGGACTTCGGCCACTACTGCGCCGAGATGGGGCTGGTCGACGCCGAGTCGGCGTGCTGGGAGAGCCCCTTCGACTACGGCAGCCAGGCCGTGCTCTACGCGCCGCAGGGCCTGCCCGAGCCGAACAGCCCGGGCTTCATCGAGGCCGTGGCGAAGGCCGCGTTCCCGGTGGTGCAGGCGAGCGGCGGCCGCGCCTTCTTCCTGTGCACTTCGCTCAGGGCGATGCGCCGCATGCACGAACTGCTGCAGGATTTCCTCGAGCGCGAGGGGCTGGACTACCCGCTGCTCTTGCAGGGCGAGGGCAGCAAGAACGAGCTGCTGGAGCGCTTCCGGCGGCTCGGCAACGCCATCCTGGTCGGCAGCCAGAGCTTCTGGGAGGGCGTCGACGTGCGCGGCGAGGCGCTGTCGCTGGTGGTCATCGACAAGCTGCCGTTCGCGCCGCCCGACGACCCGGTGCTGTCGGCGCGCATCGAAAGGATGAACCGCGAGGGCCGCAACGCCTTCATGGAATACCAGTTGCCGCGCGCCGTGATCAACGTCAAGCAGGGCGCCGGCCGGCTGATCCGCGACGAGAGCGACCGCGGCGTGCTGATGATCTGCGACCCGCGCCTGATCACCAAGCCCTACGGCAAGCGCGTCTGGCGCAGCCTGCCGCCGATGAAGCGGACGCGCGAGCTGGCCGAGGTGGTCGACTTCTTCGCGGCCGGAGCCCTGGCATGAACGAACGGATATGAACGAACTGATGACGCCGCTGCCCGACGACTGTCAGTCCGCCGCCGAAGTGCTCAACCGCGACTGCACCTGCGTCACGCTCGACCATGCCGCGCTGGAGGCGGCGCTCGGCGCCGACGGCCTCTACCGCGAGATCTTCGCGACGCGGCCGCACCTCTTCTCCGACTCGATCGTCTTCGTCGGCCGCCGGCATCTCGCGCACATGGCCGAGCTGGTCGCCGCGTTCGATGCGATCGTCGCGCTGCCCGGCTGGCAGGAACGCGTGCTCGGCTGGGCGCCGGCCTCGGCCCGGCATGCCACGGCAGCGGCCGGCGCCTTCCTCGGCTACGATTTCCACGTCGGCGACGAAGGACCGAAGCTGATCGAGATCAACACCAACGCCGGCGGCGGCCTCCTGAACGCGCGGCTGGCGGCGGCGCAGCGCGCCTGCTGCGACGCCGTCGCGGCGCTGATGCCGCCGTCCCCGGTCGATGTCGAGGGACTGTTCGTCGCGATGTTCCGCGACGAATGGCGGCGCGTGCGCGGCGACCTTCCGCTCGCGCGCATCGCGATCGTCGACGAAACACCGGGCGAGCAGTACCTGGCGCCGGAATTCGAGCTGTTCCGCCGGCTGTTCGAGCGCGCCGGCATCGCCGCGGTGGTCGCCGACCCGTCCGAATTCACGTGGGACGGCGCACGGCTGCTGCACGCCGGACAGCCGGTCGATCTCGTCTACAACCGTCTCACCGACTTCGCGCTCGACGATCCGGCGAACGCCGCGCTGCGCGCCGCCTGGGACCATGACGGCGCGGTGATCACGCCGCACCCGCGCGCGCATGCGCTCTACGCCGACAAGCGCAACCTCGTCGCGCTGTGCGATTCCGGCTGGCTCGCCGACCTCGGCGTGCCGGCGGAGGCGCGGCGGCTGATCGCCGACATGGTGCCGATGACGCGCACGGTGCGCGCGGAAGACGCCGAGGAATTATGGGCCGGGCGCAAGCGCTGGTTCTTCAAGCCGGCCGCCGGCTACGGCAGCAAGGCCGCGTACCGCGGCGACAAGCTGACCAAGCGCGTGTTCGAGGAGATCCTGCAGGGCGACTACATCGCGCAGGCGCTGGTGCCGCCCTCCGAGCGGCGCCTGAACGTCGCCGGCGAACCGCAGCAGTTCAAGCTCGACCTGCGCAACTACGCCTACGCCGGCCAGGTGCAGCTCGTCGTCGCCCGCCTCTACCAGGGGCAGACCACCAACTTCCGCACTCCCGGCGGCGGCTTCGCGCCGGTGTTCGAGGTGCCGGAAGCGGCAGCGGGTAAAATGGCGTCATGAAAGTTTTCGCGATGAAGGTATTTGGGGTGGCCGGCTATTCCGGCTCGGGCAAGACGACCCTCCTCGAACGGCTGATCCCGCGGCTGACCGCGCGCGGCCTCAGGGTTTCCGTGATCAAGCACGCGCACCACGGCTTCGACATCGACCGGCCGGGCAAGGATTCCTGGCGCCACCGCGAGGCCGGGGCGAGCGAGGTGATGCTCACCGGCGCGCAGCGCTGGGCGCTGCTGCACGAACTGCGCGACGAAACCGAGCCGACGCTGGCCGATTACCTTGCGCATTTCTCGCCCTGCGACCTGGTGCTGGTCGAGGGCTTCAAGAACGAGCCGGTGCCGAAGCTGGAGGTGCACCGCCCGGCCAACGGCAAGCCGCCGCTGTGGCCGGAGAACCCGAACGTCGTCGCGGTGGCGACCGATGCGCGGGACAAGGCGCATCTGCCGGCGCATCTGCCCGTGCTCGACCTGAACGACATCGACGCCATCGCCGATTTCGTGATCAACACGCTTGAACTGACAGGACAGACCGATGCTCTCGTTTGACGAAGCGCTGGAAAAACTGCTTGCCGGCTGCCGGCCGGTCACCGAAACCAAGGCCATGCCGACGCTCGCCGCCGCCGGCCGCGTGCTCGCGGAAGCGCAGTATTCGACGCTGTCGGTGCCGCCGCTCGACAACTCGGCGATGGACGGCTACGCCGTGCGCGCCGCCGACGTGACGGCGCCCGGCACGACGCTGCCGGTGTCGCAGCGCATCCCGGCCGGCACCGTCGGCACGACGTTGCAGCCGGGCACCGCCGCGCGCATCTTCACCGGCGCGCCGATCCCCGCCGGCGCCGATGCGGTGGTGATGCAGGAGCGCTGCGAACATGCCGGCGAAAGCGTCGTCATCAACCACCTGCCGAAGCTCGGCGAGCACATCCGCCGCGCCGGCGAGGACGTCGCCCCCGGCGCGCAGATTCTCGCCGCCGGCGCACGGCTGCGGCCGCAGGACACGGCCTTCGCCGCGTCGGTCGGCCTCGCCACGCTGCCGGTGCTGCGCCGCGTGCGCGTCGCCGTCTTCTTCACCGGCGACGAGCTGCGCATGCCCGGCGAGCCGCTGCCGCCGGGGGCGATCTACAACTCCAACCGCTTCGCGCTGGTGGCGCTGCTCGAACGCCTCGGCTGCGAGGTGCGCGACCTCGGCCTGGTGCCGGACCGGCTCGATGCGACGCGTGCGGCGCTGCGCGCGGCGGCGGCCGACAACGACCTGATCATCACCTCGGGCGGCGTCTCGGTCGGCGAGGAGGACCACATCAAGCCGGCGGTGGAAGCCGAGGGGCGCCTCGACATGTGGAAGATCGGCATCAAGCCGGGCAAGCCGCTGGCCTTCGGCGCCGTCAATGCCGGCGGCAAGGAGTGCGCGTTCATCGGCCTGCCGGGCAACCCGGTCTCCGCCTTCGTCACCTTCGTCACGCTGGTGCGCCCCTTCGTGCTGCGCCTCTCCGGCGTCGACCGGGTGCGGCCGAAGTCCTACCTGCTGCGCGCCGACTACGACTGGCAACGGCCGGATGCGCGCCGCGAGTTCCTGCGCGCGCTGACCAACGAGCAGGGCGGCGTCGAGCTGTTCGCCAGCCAGGGCTCGGGCGTGCTGTCGTCCTGCGTGCAGGCCGACGGCCTGGTCGACAACCCGCCGGGTCAGGCGGTGGCGCGCGGCGACCTGGTGCGCTTCATCCCGTTTTCGGAACTGCTCAACTGAGACTGAACTGAGATGGTCAAGATCCTCTACTTCGCCAGCCTGCGCGAGAAGCTGGGCACCTCCGGCGAATCGCTCGAACTGCCGGCAGGCGTCGCCGACGTCGGCGGCCTGCTCGCCGCGCTCGCCGCGCGCGGCGGCGAATGGGAGAGCCTCGCCGCAGTGAGGAACCTGAAGAGCGCGGTGAACCAGGAAATGGCGCGCAGTCATACGCCGGTGAAGGATGGCGACGAGGTCGCCTTCTTCCCGCCGGTGACCGGGGGCTGACGATGAGCGTCAGCGTCCAGGAAGCCGATTTCGACGTCGGCGCCGAGATTGCCGCGCTGACCGCGGGCGATCCGCGTGCCGGTGCGGTGGCGAGCTTCGTCGGGCTGGTGCGCGACGTGAACGACGGCGCCGGTGTCTCCGAGATGGCGCTCGAGCATTATCCCGGCATGACCGAGAAGGCGCTTGAGGCGATCGTCGCCGAGGCGAAGGCGCGCTGGGACATCTACGCGGTGCGCGTGATCCACCGCGTCGGCCGCCTGCTGCCCTGCGACCGCATCGTCTTCGTCGCGGTCAGCAGCGCGCATCGCGGCGAGGCCTTCGCCGCCTGCGAATTCATCATGGACTACCTGAAGACCCGCGCGCCGTTCTGGAAGCGCGAGGTCACTCCCGCCGGCGCGCGCTGGGTCGACGCGCGCGAGACCGACGACGACGCCGCGGCGCGCTGGGAAAAGTAGCGCCCCTCCCGGCGCCCGCGTCGCCTTCGCCGGCTGCCGCCGGCCTTCTCCCGCATGCCTCCGTTTGACTCCGGCCCGGCCTCGGCGCACGATGGGCGCAACGGCCGGCGCGGCCCGCCCACGGCGGGCTCGGACCGAGATCCTTGTTCCTCCGCGGAACCGGCGCACGGCATGGCCAGGGGGCTTTTCGGCCGCGCTCGGCGCGGCGGGAGGAAGGGACATGAAAAACATCGGCGCGTCGCCCTGTCAGCCGGATATGACAGCGCTCGACCAGGAATTCCACTTTCTCGCCTATCCGGACCACGTACTCCTCTTCATGCTCGACGGTGACGGGCGCTGCGAATTCGTCAGTCCGTCGTGGAGCCTGTTTACCGGCCGCGAGGCGGTACGCGAACTGGGCGACGGCTGGCTCGAGCACGTCCATGCCGACGACCGTGAGCGCCTCGCCCGCGGCCTCGACGAGGCGCGGCGCGCGCGGCGCGAGGTCCGCCTGCTGTTCCGCTCCCGGCGCGAGGACGGCATCTACCGCTGGTTCGTCAGCCAGGGAATGCCGCGTCCGGACGGCGGCTACGCCGGCCTCTGCTTCGACGTCACCGCCTACCAGGAGGGCGAGGCCGAGGCCGAGCGCGCCGCCCAGCACATGATCTCGCTGTTGCGGCAGACGCGGCTGATCGGCGTCGTGCTCGACCTGCGCGGCCGCGTGCAGTTTTCCAACGGCGGCCTGTGCCGGCTGCTGCAATGCCCCGGTGCCGAACTGATGGATTGCCACCTGTTCGAGCGCCACCTGTCAGCGGGCGACCGCCGGCTGCTCGCCGAGCTTTACCCGGGCGGCGTGCAGAGCGCGCAGTTTCCGGCCGAGTTCGAGAGCGAGCTGCTCGCCCGCGACGGCGAGGCGCGCCGGATTTCCTGGCACGCGATGACGCTGCGCGACTTCTCCGGCCGCACCCGCAACACGGTGCTGATCGGCGATGACGTCACCGAGCTGCACCGGGCCGAGGAAAAACTCTCGCTCTCCGCGCGCATCTTCGACGCCAGCAACCACGCGATCGTCGTCACCGGCCTCGACGGCAGCATCCTCGCCGTCAACGACGCCTTTACGTCGCTTACCGGCTACACGCGGGAGGAGGCGGTCGGCCGGAATCCGCGCATCCTGCAGTCCGGGCGGCACGATGCCGATTTCTACCGGCAGATGTGGACGACGTTGCTGGAGAGCGGCCACTGGTACGGCGACATCTGGGACCGGCGCAAGGACGGCAGCTTCTATCCGAAGTACCTGTCGATCAGCGTCATCCGCAACGCCGCCGGCGAGCCGACCAGCTACTCCGGCATCTTCTACGACATCTCCGAGCGCAAGACGATCGAGGAGCGCCTCGACCGCCTGGCGCACTACGACACGCTGACCGGCCTGCCCAACCGCTGCCTGCTGCTCGACCGGCTCGAGCAGGCCACCGGCCGCGCGCTGCGCCAGGGCGGCAAGGTCGGGCTGCTCTACCTCGACCTCGACCACTTCAAGCAGGTCAACGACACGCTCGGCCACGGCGCCGGCGACGAACTGCTGAAGGCCGCCGCGGTGCGCATGCGCTCGGCGGTGCGCGCCGCCGATACGGTGGCGCGGCTGGGCGGCGACGAGTTCGTCGTGCTGATTCCCGATGCCGGCAGCGACGCCGATCTCGCGCGCGTCGCCGAAAAGATCGTCGAGGCGCTGGCGCCGCCCTACGAGATCGAGGGGACGACGGTGTCGGCCGAGGCCAGCGTCGGCGTCGCCATCTTCCCCGACGACGGCGTCGACATCCACGAGCTGATGAAGCACGCCGACGCCGCGATGTACCAGGTCAAGCAGGGCGGGCGCGGCTTCTTCCGCTTCTACCACGAGCTCGCCGGCTGAGCCGGCGAAAAAAAACGGTGCGGGTTCGCCGCACCGTTCCTGCCGGGGCCGCCGTCGCTCAGCCGGCCTTGAAGCGGCTGACCGCGGCGTGCAGCGCGATCGACAGCTCCTGCAGGTGACGCGCCGCGGCGGTGGTGTTCTGCACCGCCTGCACGCTTTCCTCCGACATCTGCGCGATCTGCTCGATGTTCTTGGCGATGTCGCTCGATGCCGCGCTCTGCTCGCGGATCGACGAGGAGATGTCGTTCACCACCTCGACCACGCGCAGCGCGCCGTCGCGGATGCTGACGATCGACTCGCCGGCGGTGTTCGCCAGCGCGACGCCCTTGTCCGCCTGGGCGACACCGGACTGCATGCTGGCTACCGCGTTGCGCGTGCCGTTCTGGATCTTGTCGACCATGCCGCCGATCTCGGCGGTGGACAGCGCGGTGCGCTCGGCGAGCTTCCTCACCTCGTCGGCGACGACCGCGAAGCCGCGGCCCTGCTCGCCGGCGCGAGCCGCCTCGATCGCCGCGTTCAGCGCCAGCAGGTTGGTCTGGTCGGCGATCTCGCGGATCGTATTCACGATCGAGGTGATCTGCTCGGTCTGCTGGCCGAGCTCCTCGATCGTCTTCGACGAGGACTGCACCGCATCGGCGATCTTGCGCATCTCGAGCGCGGCGTTCTGGATGATCGTCGTCCCCTGCTCGGAGCTCTTGCCTGCTTCCTGCGAGATGCCATGCGCCTCGCCGGCGTTGTGCGAGACCTGGTCGATGCTCACCGTCATCTCCTCGACCGCAGCCGCCATCGCCGACGCCGACTCGCTCTGCTGGCGTGAGCGCAGCGCCACCTCCTCGGAGGCATGCAGCAGCTGCTCCGAGGCCGAGGCGAGCTTCTCGGCGCCGCCGACGATCTCGCGGATCATCTTGCGCAGCGTCTCCTGCATCTCCTTCATGCCGGCGAGCAGGCTGTCCTCGTCGCCGGCCGCGCAGTGCACGTCGGTGGTCAGGTCGCCGGCGGCGATGCGGCGGGTGATCTCGGCCGCGTAGGCGGGCTCGCCGCCGAGCATGTGCACGAGGTTGCGGCCGACGAGGAACAGCGCCAGCGCGATGAAGCCGCCGATGCCGACGCCCCAGGCGAGGAACTCGATCGCCTGCTTGCGGAACAGCGCGTCGACGTCGTCGATGTAGATGCCGCTGCCGATCACCCAGCCCCAGGGCTCGAACTTCTTCACGTAGGACAGCTTCGGGTAGAGCTCCTCGGTGGTGCCGCCGCCGGCCTTGGGCTTCGGCCACAGGTAGCCGACGTAGCCGTGGCCGGCGCCGTCGACGACGTCGATGAAGGCCATGAACAGGTTCCTGCCGGAGAGCGTCGTGGTCTTGCCGTCGACACCGAGCTGCATCGAGGTCGCCTTGTTGAAGCGCTCGGCGTCGAGCACCTTGCCCTCGAGCGCCGGCACCGTCGGGTGCATGATCATCTTCGGCGCCGGCTTGCCGAGGTCGTTCACCCAGAAGTACTCGACCTGGTCGTAGCGCATCGCGCGCAGCGCAGCGAGTGCCGCGGTCCGTGCGTCGTCGGCGGAGAGCTTGCCGTCCTTCGCCTGCTTCTCGTAGAGCGCAGCCGTCGCGTGCGCCACCTCGACCAGGTTGCGCAGCTTTTCCTTGCGGTCGCGCAGCAGCTGCTCCTTGTCGTTGTTGAGGGAGACGGCGAAGAGCAGGGCCAGCGCGGCCACCGTCGCCGCTGCCAGCGCCATCAGCTTGGTGCGCAGCGTCATGCGTCCTGACGTGTTCATGGGGGGCTTCCTTTTTTAGGACGTTCGAATATTGTTACAGGCTTTCATTCTATGCCTAAAGTAATAATTAGCAAATTATTGTTTAGTCATAGTATCAGCTTCTGAGCGGGTTTCGCCGCCGTTGCCGGCCGCGGCGCGCTTCGCCGAAACTGCCGCCGGCCCGCGAGTTCGCCGGCGGTAGGCCGCCAGGAGCGCAGCTACTCGCGGCCTGTGCGGACAGCGTCAGACGTGCGGAAAATCCGGGTTGTGAGCGACTTCCCACAGGAAGCCGTCGGGGTCGGTGAAGTAGCCGGCGTAGCCGCCCCAGTCGGTGGGCTGGCCCGGCTTCACCACCTGCGCGCCATAGGCGGCGACGCGCGCGAGCAGGGCATCCACCTCGGCCGGCGAGCGCACGTTGTGCGCCAGCGAAAAGCCGCGAAAGCCGGACCCCTCGGCCGGCAGTCCGGCATCTGCCGCCAGGCATTCGCGCGGCCACAACGCGAGCCAGGTCTTGCCCAGTTCGAAGAAGGTGACCGACGGCGGCGTCGCGAGCCGCGGCAGGCCGAGGCATTCCTCGTAGAAGCGGGTTGCCCGCGCGAGGTCGGCGACGCCGAGGGTGATCAGGCTGAGGCGGGGTTCCATGACGTGTGCTCGCGGCGGCCCGGTGCGCCTAGCGGCGGCCGACCAGGTAGCGGACCCCTTGCGGCCCGTAGCGCTCGCTGTGCGCGACGCCGGCGGCGAGGTGGAAGATGTCGCCGGCGCGGTACGCGGTCGTGTGCCCGTCGACGGTCAGCGCGATTTCGCCGTCGAGGATCAGCGCCCGGGCCTCGAACGGGTGCGTATGCAGGTCGAGGCCGCCGGGCCCGCGCTCGACGGTCGTGACTTCGGCGAAGCCGTCCGCCCGCAGGCGATCGAGGAATTCCTGCTGCTGCATTGCCCTCTCCTCGGTTAACCGGCGCCGGCAACGCGTTCCCGACATCGCCGCCATCCTCTTCAGGCCGATCGGGGCCTCGCCTGATGATAGACGATCGCCGGGCCGCTGATCAGCGATGGGAACAGCAGAGATCGCGTTCCGAGGCACAGGAACGAAACGGCGCCCTGATGGGCGCCTGTCCGCGATTCGGCGTTTCAGTCCTTCAGCTTGGCCAGCGCGTCGCGCTGGTTGTCGAAGATGTGCGGCGCCAGCTCGCGCTTCTGCAGCGCGTCGCCGATCTGCGCGCGGGTGAAGGCGCTGGTGGTGTAGCGGGTGACGCGCGTGTAGAAGCGGGTGACGACGTCGCGCACCATCTCGATGTAGGGATCGAGCAGCTCGGGGGCGATGCTGAAGTTGTCGTAGTTGATGATCGCGTCGACCTTGTGCCCGAGCGGACCGAGCTTCTGCTCGATCTGCCGGCGGATGGCCTCGATGTCGTCGCGGCTGCGGATGCTGTGGCTCTCGAAGTTCGCAAAGAACAGGTTGTGCTCGGCGTCGTAGGTCAGCCGCTTCTCGATCGGCAGCGTCTGCATCTCGGCACGCAGGCCCATCGCGCCGTCGGCGAAGATGCGCGCGTCCATCAGGCGCAGGTGCGGGCTGATCTGCGGGCGGAATTCCATCTGCGCCAGCACGTCGCGCTCGAGGTCGATTCCCGGCGCGATCTCGATCAGCTCCATGCCGTCGGCCGCCAGCCGGAAGACGCAGCGCTCGGTGACGTAGAGCACGGTTTGCCCGCGCTTCGTCGCGTAGGCGCCGCTGAAGGTACGGTGCTCGACTTCGCTGACGAACTTCTTCGCCTTGCCCTCGCGGACGATCCGCAGCTGGCCGTCGGCGATCGCCACTTCGAGGTCGCCGGCGGTGAAGGTGCCGACGAAGACGACCTTCTTCGCGTTCTGGCTGATGTTGATGAAGCCGCCGGCGCCGGCCAGCCGCGGCCCGAACTTGGAGACGTTGAGGTTGCCCTCGGCGTCGGCCTGGGCCAGCCCGAGGAAGGTGGCGTCCAGCCCGCCGCCGTCGTAGAAGTCGAACTGGTAGGGCTGGTCGATGATCGCGTCGGTGTTTACCGCGGCGCCGAAGTTGAGGCCGGAGGCGGGCACGCCGCCGACGACGCCGGGCTCGGCGGTGAGCGTCAGCAGGTCGATCACCTTCTCCTCGGCGGCGACGCTGGCGACGCCCTCGGGCATGCCGATGCCGAGGTTGACGATGCTGTTCGGCGCCAGCTCGAAGGCGGCGCGGCGGGCGATGATCTTGCGCTCGTCCATCGCCATCGGCGGGATCGACGACATGGGGATGCGGATCTCGCCGGAGAAGGCCGGGCTGTAGGCTTCGGCGAATGTCTGCATGTGGTACTCGGGCTTCTCGGCGACCACCACGCAGTCGACCAGGATGCCGGGGATCTTCACCTGGCGCGGATTGAGCGAGCCGCGCTCGGCGACGCGCTCCACTTGCACGATGACGATGCCGCCCGAGTTGTGCGCGGCCATCGCGATTGCCAGTGCCTCCAGCGTCAGCGCCTCCTTCTCCATGGTCACGTTGCCGTCGGGGTCGGCGGTGGTGCCGCGGATGATGCCGACGTGGACCGGGAAGGTCTTGTACATCAGGTAGTCCTCGCCGCCGACCTGGATCAGCGAGACGAGGTCCTCCGTCGTGCACTCGTTGATCTTGCCGCCGCCGTGGCGCGGGTCGACGAAGGTGCCGAGCCCGACGCGCGAGATCTGCGCCGGTTTGCCGCCGGCGATGTCGCGGAAGAGGTGGGTAATGACCCCCTGCGGCAGGTTGTAGCCCTCAATCTTGTTGTCGACGGCGAGCTTCTGCAGCTTCGGCACCAGCCCCCAGTGGCCGCCGACGACGCGCCGGACCAGCCCCGCGTGGCCGAAGTGGTTGAGCCCGCGCTCCTTGCCGTCGCCCTGGCCGGCGGCGTAGAACAGCGTCAGGTCGCGCGGCGTGCCTGCCTCGGCCTGCGGGTCCTCGCCGAGGAAGCGCTTCTCCAGCGCGACCGCGATGTTCTCGGCGAAGCCGATGCCGACGAAGCCGCCGGTGGCCACCGTGTCGCCGTCGCGGATCAGGCGCACCGCCTCGGCGGCGCTGACGACCTTGCTGCGCTTCTCCAGCGCCTGCTGCGGGTTGACGAGCAGCGGGTGGGTTGCCTCGGGCATCTGTGGTCTCCTCTCGGTCTTGTCTGTCGTGGCGCCGTCGCGGCGGCGCGCGGCGGGCGATGCCGCGCCTTATTCCGCCAGCTTAGCGCGCCGCGGCGATTTTGCCTGCTTTCCGTACTGTGAAAAGTCAACGGAGCAGGTTGCCGTTGCGGCCGATCACCGTCACTTCGACGAAGCGCGAGCCGATCCGGTTGTCCGGCGAGAAGCTGACGCTGAAGCCGCCGACGTCGTGGCTGCCGAGCGTCTCCAGCGCACGCACGACCTTCTCCGGCGTCGGGTTGGCGCCGGCGCGGCGGATCGCCTCGACCAGCACCTTGGCGCCGATGAACTCCTCGAAGTTGGTGTAGGAGATCGCGGCGTCGGCCGGCGCGTAGCGGGCGAAGAGCTTCTTGAACTCGCGCGTCACCGGCAGCGAGTCGGAATAGGGGAAGGGCATCACCTGGCTGATGCCCAGCCCGTGCGTCGCCTGCAGCGGCGCCAGCTTGACCAGCTGGCCGGCGTCGACCACCGAGATGTTGAACAGCTGCGCGCTGCCGCCGGCTGCGCGGTAGCTCCTGGCGAAGGCGGCGGTCGGGCGGTTCACCGAGATCATGATGATGGCGCCGACGTCGGCTTGGCGCAGCGTGGCGACCGCGGCCGCGACGTCGTCGGTGTTGCGCTCGTAGCCGGCGGCGGCGGCGAGCTTCAGCTCGCGCTTGGCGAGCGCCGCCTCGACGCCCTTCTTGCCGGCCTCGCCGAAGCCGTCGTTCTGGTAGAAGACCGCGATCTTCTTCACCCCCAGCGTGACCAGGTGGTCGACCATGTGCTCGGCCTCGTCGGCGTAGCCGGCGCGGATGTGGAAGATGTGGCGGTTGCTCGCCGCGCGCAGCACCTCGCCGCCGGTGTAGGGCGCGACCAGCGCGATCCTGCCGGCTTCCAGCACGCCGCGCTTCTGCAGCTCGCCGACGTTGGCGGTGCCGGCGAAGCCGATCAGCGCGACGGCGTTCTCCTTGTCGATCAGTTCCTTGGTCAGGCGCACCGTCTCGGCGACCTGGTAGCCGTCGTCGGCGACGATGTGGCGGATCTTGCTGCCGTTCACGCCGCCGCCGGCGTTCACATGGTCGAACCAGATCTTCGCGCCGAGCACCATATCGCGGCCGGTGCTGGCGAGCACGCCGGTCAGCGGCGCGACCTGGCCGACGACGATGTCGGCGGCCGAGGCGGCGAGCGCGTGGCCGGCGAGCAGGGCGACCGCGGCGAGGCGGCGGAGGCCGCGCGCGCGGCCGGCAAGACGGGAGGGATTCATTTCGGGCTCCTTTGGCATGGTCGATGGACGAAGCGTGTCTCCGCTTTCGCATCGCCTTCAGCAGGATCGGTGCCAGACGTGCAAGTCGTTGAACGGCAATGGAAATGGCGGCGGGGGCGGCGCCCGCGTCCCGCGCCGGAGACGGTCAGCGCGGAATCCGCCGGCGGCCCGTCGCCGTCACGAGACAGGTCTCAGTCGTACCCGAGGGCACTTCTTCGCAATGTGCAGGGCACATCGCTCAGTCGCGGGACGCGATGCCGAGCGCGGCGATCTTCTTGTACAGCGTCGCCCGGCCGAGGCCGAGGCGGCGCGCGGCTTCGGTAACCTTGCCGTCGGTCAGGCGCAGCGTCTGCGTGATCAGGTTGCGCTCGAAGGCCGCCAGCGCCTCGTCGTAGGAAGTGATCGCCGCCGCATCGACGGTTTCGGCGGGCGGCGCCGCCTCCGACGGGATGACGATGCCGCGGATGTCGGCCTCGGTCAGGCGCGGGCCGTCGGCGAGCATGCACGCCTGTTCGAGCACGTTGCGCAGTTCGCGGATGTTGCCTTCCCAGCGGCAGCGCTTGAGCAGCGCCAGCGCCGCCGGGTCGAGCTCGCGCAGCGTCAGCCGCGTGCGCGCGGCGATCTGTTCGAGGATGTGGTCGCACAGCGGGCCGAAGTCCTCGGTGCGCTCGCGCAGCGCCGGCAGGTGGATGGTGAGCACGTTCAGCCGGTAGTAGAGGTCGGCACGGAAGCGGCCGGCGGCGACGTCGGCCTTCAAGTCGCGCGAGGTGGCGGCGATCACGCGCACGTCGATCTTCACCACCTTGTTGCTGCCGAGCGGCTCCACTTCGTGCTCCTGCAGCACGCGCAGCAGCTTGGCCTGCAGCGCCAGCGGCATGTCGCCGATCTCGTCGAGGAATAGCGTGCCGCCGTTGGCCAACTCGAACTTGCCGATGCGCGCCTTCTTCTCGGCGCCGGTGTAGGCGCCGGGGGCGGCGCCGAAGCATTCGGCCTCGAGCAGGTTTTCGGGGATCGCGGCGACGTTGAAGCCGACGAAGGGGCGGTCGGCGCGCGTCGATGCGGCGTGGATCGCATGCGCCAGCAGCTCCTTGCCGGTGCCGGTCTCGCCGAGCAGCAGCACCGTCGTGTCCAGCCGCGCGGCGCGCCGCGCCTGCTGCTTGACCTGCGTCGCCGCCGGGCTGTTGCCGATGTAGTTGGTGAAGGTGTACTTGGCGCGGCGCTCGGCGGCGAGGTGCTGCTGGGTCTGCGCCAGCTGGTGCTGGAGGCGGTGCAGGCGGGCGTAGAAGGGCTGCAGCGGCTGCAGCTTGTCGTACAGCGCGAAGCCGATAGCGCCGATGGTGTCGCCGTTGCCGTCCTTGATCGGGATGCGGGTGACGACGAAGGACTCGCCGTTCACGTCGAGGATGTCGAGCAGCAGCGGCCGGCCGGTACGCACCACCTCGCGCATCAGCGAGGTCGGGATGATCTCCTCGATCTCCTTGCCGATCGCCGCCTTGGCGTCGGCGACGCCGAAGCGGGCGGCGTAGCGCTCGTTGATCCAGACGATGCGCGCGTTGCGGTCGACGACGACGGTGCCTTCGCACAGGCTGTCGAAAGCCTCGAACAGCGATTCCATCGCCCGGGCGCGCAGCTGTGCGTAGTCGAGTTGTTGCGTGATTTCAGGCATCTGGAGAATGGCGGCGGCGTCGGCGGACACGGATGCCTCCTATCTTACGCCCGGCGTCTATAAATTGAGACGTCCCGCATCGCGGGATGCGGGACGGGACGGCGCGGCTTACTGGTAGTAGAGTCCGCCGTTGATGTTGAGCGTGGCGCCGGTCATGAAGCCGGCGTTCTCGGAGGCGAGGTAGACGACGGCTGCGCCCATCTCCTCCGGCTTGCCCAGGCGCTTCATCGGCACCGAGTCGACGATGCCCTTGAGGATGTCCTCGCGGATCGCCATCACCATCTTGGTCGCGATGTAGCCCGGGGCGATCGCGTTCACGGTGACGTTCTTGGCCGCGAGTTCCGCCGCCAGCGCCTTGGTGAAGCCGATCACGCCGGCCTTCGCCGCCGAGTAGTTCGACTGCCCGGCCTGGCCCTTGACGCCGTTCACCGACGAGATGTTGATGATCCGGCCCCAGCCGCGCTCGGCCATCTTCGCCGACACCTGCTTGGTCATGTTGAACAGGCTCGTCAGGTTGGTCGATATCACCGCGTCCCACTGCTCCTTCTCCATCTTGGCGAAGAACTTGTCGCGCGTGATGCCGGCGTTGTTCACCAGAATGTCGATCTGGCCAACCTTGGCCTCGGCCTCGGCGACCAGCTTCTGGCAGTCCTCCAGCGACGACACGTCGCCGGCGACGCAGACGAAGTCCTTGAAGCCCGCGGCTTCCTGTTCCTTCAGCCATTCGTCCTTGTTGTCGAACTGCGGGTGGTAGGCCGCGACCACCTTGTGCCCGGCCTTCGCCAGCTCCTGACAGACGGCGGTCCCAATGCCGCCCATGGCGCCGGTGACGAGTGCGATTCTTTGCGTCATTGCTGCTGCTCCCTTTGTTGCTGTGGTTGAAAATCAGTGGCGGCGGTCTTCGCCGGGCAGCCACACGCGCGTGCGGTAGGCGCCCTCGACCGGCTCGATGCTGACCACGCGCGCGCGCCGGGCGAGCGTCGCGGGGTTGCGGAAATGGGTCATCTCGGCGTTGTTGACCAGCACCTCGAGCGGGCCGACCTCGCGCTCGATGCGGTCGAGCAGCGCGTCGAGCCGGCTGCCGTCGGCGTTCTCGTATTCCTCGGAGAGGAACTCGAAGCCGAGCGCGCGCTGCATCGCCAGCCATTCGTCCTTGAAGCGGTAATGCGACGGGCAGCCGGCGATCACGCGCAGGCCGTCGCGGGCGAGCGACTGGCAGATGGCGGCGCCCATGCCACCCATGGCACCGGCGACGAAAGCGACTTTTTGTGCGGACATGTGTTTTCTCCTGGGGTGGGGCGTCGGGTTGCGTTGTTGTCCGCTCCTTTCAGCAACCGCTGTGCCAGTCAGAAAACACATTGATTAAAAAGGGAAAAGCGATTTCCGTAGACCATGTTTTCCAGCGCGGGAGACAATCGGTCGTCTCCTTTCGGAGACGGCGCGTCCGCGTGCCGCGATCGCGCAGTTGAAATCCGCCGCATCTCCCCCATTTGCGAAGCAACCCGCTGCCGAGAGGAAAAGACATGCGCTTCGACAAGTTCACCACCAAGTTCCAGCAGGCGATCGGCGAGGCCCAGAGCCTGGCGATCGGCCACGACAACCAGATGATCGAGCCGCAGCACCTGCTGCTGGCGCTGATCGAGCAGCAGGAGGGCGGCACCGGTTCCCTGCTCGCCCGTGCCGGCGTCAACGTGCCGGCGCTGCGCGGCGATCTGGACAAGGCGATCGACCGTCTGCCGCAGGTCTCCGGCCATGGCGGCGAGGTGAGCATCGGCCGCGACCTGTCGAACCTCTTGAACCTGACCGACAAGGAAGCGCAGAAGCGCGGCGACCAGTTCATCGCCTCGGAAATGTTCCTGCTCGCGGTATGCGAGGACAAGGGCGAGACCGGGCGCATCGCCAAGCAGCACGGCCTTGCCCGCAAGTCGCTGGAAGCCGCGATCGACGCGGTGCGCGGCGGCCAGGGTGTCGATTCGCAGGAGGCCGAAGGCCAGCGCGAGGCGCTCGCCAAGTACTGCATCGACCTCACCGAGCGCGCCCGCCTGGGCAAGCTCGACCCGGTGATCGGCCGCGACGACGAGATCCGCCGCGCGATCCAGATCCTGCAGCGGCGTACCAAGAACAACCCGGTGCTGATCGGCGAGCCGGGCGTCGGCAAGACGGCGATCGTCGAAGGCCTGGCGCAGCGCATCGTGAACGACGAAGTGCCGGAGACGCTGAAGGGCAAGAAGGTGCTGGTGCTGGACATGGCCGGGCTGCTGGCCGGCGCCAAGTACCGCGGCGAGTTCGAGGAGCGGCTGAAGGCGGTGCTGAAGGACATCGCCAGGGACGAGGGCCGCATCATCCTGTTCATCGACGAGATCCACACCATGGTCGGCGCCGGCAAGGCCGAGGGCGCGATCGACGCCGGCAACATGCTGAAGCCGGCGCTGGCACGCGGCGAGCTGCACTGCATCGGCGCCACCACGCTCGACGAATACCGCAAGTACATCGAGAAGGACGCCGCGCTCGAACGCCGCTTCCAGAAGGTGCTGGTCGACGAGCCGTCGGTGGAAGCGACCATCGCCATCCTGCGCGGCCTGCAGGAAAAGTACGAGCTGCACCACGGCGTCGACATCACCGACCCGGCCATCGTCGCCGCCGCCGAGTTGAGCCACCGCTACATCACCGACCGCTTCCTGCCGGACAAGGCGATCGACCTGATCGACGAGGCTGCCGCCCGCATCAAGATGGAAATCGACTCGAAGCCGGAGGCGATGGACAAGCTCGACCGCCGCATCATCCAGCTGAAGATCGAGCGCGAGGCGGTGAAGAAGGAGAAGGACGAAGCCTCGATCAAGCGCCTCCATCTGATCGAGGACGAGATCGCCAAGCTGCAGAAGGACTACTCCGATCTCGAGGAGATCTGGAAGGCCGAGAAGGCCGCGGTGCAGGGCTCGGCGCACATCAAGGAAGAGATCGAGCGCCTGCGCGTGCAGATGGCCGAGCTGCAGCGCCAGGGCGCCTTCGACAAGCTCGCCGAACTGCAGTACGGCAAGCTGCCGCAGCTCGAAGCGCAGCTGAAGGCCGCGGAAAAAGCGGGCGACGGCGAGGTGAAGAACAAGTTGCTGCGCACGCAGGTCGGCGCCGAGGAGATCGCCGAGGTGGTCAGCCGCGCGACCGGCATCCCGGTCGCCAAGATGATGCAGGGCGAGCGCGACAAGCTCTTGCAGATGGAAGACCGGCTGCACCGGCGCGTGGTCGGCCAGGATGAATCGGTGCGCCTGGTGGCCGACGCCATCCGTCGCTCGCGCGCCGGCCTTTCCGACCCGAACCGGCCTTACGGCTCGTTCCTCTTCCTGGGGCCCACGGGCGTCGGCAAGACCGAGCTGTGCAAGGCGCTGGCCGAGTTCATGTTCGACTCGGAGGAGCACCTGATCCGCATCGATATGAGCGAGTTCATGGAGAAGCACTCGGTCGCCCGCCTGATCGGCGCGCCCCCGGGCTACGTCGGCTACGAGGAGGGCGGCTACCTGACCGAGGCGGTGCGTCGGAAGCCGTACAGCGTGATCCTGCTCGATGAGGTCGAGAAGGCGCACCCGGACGTCTTCAACGTGCTGCTGCAGGTCTTGGACGACGGCCGCATGACCGACGGCCAGGGGCGCACCGTGGACTTCAAGAACACGGTCATCGTGATGACCTCGAACCTCGGCAGCCAGATGATCCAGGCGATGGCCGGCGACGACTACGGGGTGATCAAGGTGGCGGTGATGGCCGAGGTGAAGACCTATTTCCGGCCCGAGTTCATCAACCGCATCGACGAGGTCGTCGTTTTCCACGCGCTCGACGAAAAGAACATCGCCGCCATCGCCAGGATCCAGCTCGGCTACCTCGAGAAGCGGCTGGCGCAGATGGAGATGGCGCTGTCGGTCGACGAGCCGGCGTTGCTCGAACTGGCCAAGGCCGGCTTCGACCCGGTGTTCGGCGCGCGGCCGCTGAAGCGGGCGATCCAGCAACAGATCGAGAATCCGCTGGCGAAGGCGATCCTCGAAGGCAAGTTCGGGCCGAAGGACACCGTGCGCGTCGGCGTCATCGACGGCACGATCCGTTTCGCCCGTGGCTGATAAGCGTACGCGCTGGCAGTCCTGGCGCGCGGCGCGGGCGCAGGCCCTCGCCGCGCCCGACAGCTGGCTCGGCCTGGTCGGCCTGTTCTGGCTGGACGAGGGGGCGAACGCCGTCGGCGCCGATCCGGCGGCGGCGGTGCGCCTGCCCGCCGGAGCGGCGCACCTCGGTCGGCTCGACTGCGCCGGAAGCGCGGTCGTCTGGCACCCGGCGGCGGGCGACGCCGTGCCGCTGCGGACCGACGTCGGCGGCGCGCCGACCGTCGTCGAGCACGGCGCCTTCGCCTTCTTCGTGATCGAGCGCGACGGCCGGCTGGCGGTGCGCCTGCGCGACCGCGGCTGGGCGGCGACGCGGCCGTTCGCCGGCATCGACGCCTACGACTACGACCCGGCCTGGCGGATCGCGGCCGACTGGCGGCCGCTCGTGCCGCCGCAGACGATCGAGGTGCCCAACGTCAGCGGCGACCTGAGCCCGGTGCGTGTCGAATGGCAGGCGGTCTTCCGCGTCGGCGACGCCGAGGTCGCGCTGCTGCCGATGCGCGTCTCGGCAGAGGGCGTCTTTTTCGTCTTCCGCGACGCGACGAGCGGCCGTGCGACCTACGGCGCCGGCCGCTTCCTCGACGCGGCGGTGCCCGCCGACGGGCGCCTCGTCCTCGACTTCAATTTCGCCTACAACCCGCCCTGCGCCTTCACCCCGTTCGCCACCTGCCCGCTGCCGCCGCCGGAGAACTGGCTGCCGTTCGCGGTCGCGGCGGGCGAACTGCGCTACGCCGACGGGCATTGATCGGTGCCGCCTCCGACCTTTGGCGGAGGCCGGCGATTTTTCTTGCACCTCCGCCGCCGGATGTGGTCAGATGGGTTGAAAGGTTCGAGTTCGTCTCCATGTTCGCAGTGCAGCACTGCAAGGTGAAAGGAGTGAGCCATGAACGTCGTCTATAACAGCGAGCACTTTTCGATACTCGCCTACCCCGCACAGGAAGGTTTCGAGCTGGTCGACAAGGAGTGCAGCCGCACCCTGTTCATCCAGGGCGAGGTGGCCTTCCGCTTCCGCCAGGCGATCGACGCGATCCCCGAAGAGGAGCGCGACGAGGAAACCATCGACGGCTTCATCGAGCATTACTGCGAGGGGGTCTCGCGGCCGATCCGGTTCCACTGAGCAGGCTGGGTGTCGTCCGCGGATCGGGTATAATTCCCGCTTTCGGTATCTGTGGACGGGAGTTTGGAATGTTTGGCACGCTGTACGAATCCGATCACACCAAGTGGATGCGCGAGATGATGGCGAAGAACCCGGAGTGGGCGGAAGACCAGAAGACGGGCCGCGCGATCTGGTGGGACAAGCAGATCGACCTCGACCAGCAGGCGCGTTACCAGCAGGCGAAGGAAGCGAACAAGTCGTATCCCTACGACGTCAATTTCGACTTCTGAGCGCCGGCCGCGGTCGCGGCGACGACGGAAAGAAAAACGGCAAGGCCTTGCGCCTTGCCGTTTTCGTTTGGGTCGGAGCCGGGGAAGGCGACCGCGCGGCGAAGACGTCGCCCGCCGCGCGGTTTTCCCCGCCCCTTAACCTTGCAGCGGTTTGACCACGCGCTTCACCGCCGCATCCTCGGGGTGCGGGTGGATGGTGAAGCCGAGGCTGGTCATCAGCCGGAACATCTTGGTGTTGAGCGCCAGCACGTCGCCGACGACGGCGCGGTAGCCCTTGGTGCGGGCGCAGTCGATCAGCGCCGTCATCAGCTTGCGACCGATGCCGTGCTTCTGCCAGTCGTCGGCGACCGCCAGCGCGAACTCGACCGACTCGCCGTCGGGGTTGGTCACGTAGCGCGAGACGCCGATCTGGTGATCCATGCCGTCCTCGCCCTCGATCGTCGCCACCAGCGCCATCTCGCGGTCGTAGTCGATCTGCGTGAAGCGCACCAGCATCGGCTGCGTCAGCTCGCGGATGGTGTCCATGAAGCGGTAATACTTGCTCTCGTCGGACATGCGCGAGACGAAATCCTTCTCCATCTCCGCGTCTTCCGGGCGGATCGGGCGGATGGTGACGATCCGGCCGTCCGGCAGCTGCCATTCCTGCATCAGGTGCACCGGGTAGGGATGGATCGCCATGTGCGAGTAGCGGTCGCCGGTCACCGGCGCGTAGTCGATGACGATGCGCGCGTCGGCGGCGATCGCGCCGTTCTCGTCGACGATCAGCGGGTTCAAGTCGAGTTCCTGCAGCCAGGGCAGCTCGCAGACCATTTCCGAGATGTTGAGCAGGACGTCTTCGAGCGCGTCGAGGTCGGCCGGCGGCATGTTGCGGAACTCGCCGAGCAGCTTCGAGGCGCGCGTCGAGCGGATCAGGCCCTGGGCGAGGAAGCCGTTCAACGGCGGCAGCGCGACGGCGCGGTCGCTGAAGATCTCGACCTCGGTGCCGCCGGCGCCGAAGGTGATGATCGGCCCGAAGATCGGGTCGCGGACGACGCCCAGCATCAGCTCGCGGCCATGCGGGCGGGCCAGGTAGGGCTCGATCGAGACACCGTTGATGCGCGCGCTCGGGTGCTTCTTCTGCACCGTCTCGATGATGTCGTGGTAGGCGTTGCGCACCGCCGGCGCGTTGGTGATGTTGAGCCGCACGCCGCCGGCGTCGGTCTTGTGCACCAGGTCCGGCGAGTCGACCTTCATCGCGATCGGGAAGCCGATCTGCTCGGCGAGCAGCAGCGCCTCGGTCGGCGTGCGCGCGACCATCGTCTGCGCCACCGGGATGCGGAAGGCGCGCAGGATCGCCTTCGACTCCATCTCGGAGAGCACCTTGCGCCGCTCTGAGAGGACCGCCTCGATCAGCATCTTGGCGCCTTCGGTTTCCGGGCGCTCCTGGCGGCTGGTCGGCATCGGCGTCTGCAGCAGCAGCTTCTGGTTGCGGTAGTAGGTCGAGATGTGGAAATAGAGTTCGACCGCCGTCTCCGGCATACGGAAGGCGGGGATGCCGGCATCTTCCAGCATCTTGCGCGCGGCGGCGACCTGCTCCTCGCCCATCCAGCAGGTGAGCAGCGCCTTGCCGGTCTGCTCGTGCGCGTCGATCACCGCCCTGGCGACTTCCGCCGGCTGCGTCATCGCCTGCGGCGTCAGCATGACCAGGATGCCGTCGACGTCGGCGTCGGCGGCCACCGCCAGGATCGCGTCGCGGTAGCGTTCCGGCGTCGCGTCGCCGACGATGTCGATCGGATTGGCGCGCGACCAGGTCGAGGGCAGGCAGGCGTTGAGCTTCTGCACCGTCTCCATGTTCAGCTGCGCCAGCGGAATGTCGAGGTCGCCGGCGCGGTCGGCGGCCATCGCGCCCGGCCCGCCGCCGTTGGTGATGATCGCCAGCCGCTTGCCGAGCGGCCGGAACTTCGACGCCAGCGCCTTCGACGCGTAGAACAGCTGGCCGACGTTCTTGACGCGGACGACGCCGGCGCGGCGCACCGCGGCATCGAACACCGCGTCCGAGCCGGCGATCATGCCCGAGTGCGTCTGCACCGCCGCCGAGCCGGCGGCGTGCCGGCCGGCCTTCAGCAGGATGATCGGCTTGATGCGCGCGGCGGAGCGCAGCGAGCTCATGAAGCGCCGCGAATTCCGGATGCCCTCGATGTAGAGCAGGATGTAGTGCGTGCGGTTGTCGTAGATCAGGTAGTCGAGGATCTCGCCGAAGTCGACGTCGGCGGTGCTGCCCAGCGAGACGACGCTGGAGAAGCCGACGCCGTTGGCCTTGGCCCAATCGAGCACCGCCGCGCACATCGCGCCGGACTGCGAGATCAGCGCCAGGTTGCCCGCATTCGCCGAGACCTTGGCGAAGGTGGCGTTCAAGCCCAGCGGCGGGCGCAGGATGCCGAGGCAGTTCGGGCCGAGCACGCGCACGCTGTAGCTGCGCGCGATCTCCAGCATCTTGCGCTCGAGCGCGGCGCCGGCGTGGCCGGCCTCGGCGAAGCCGGCGGTGATGACGATCACGTTCTTGATGCCGCTCCGGCCGCACTGCTCGACGATCGTCGGCACCGTCTGCGGGCGCGTCGCGATCACCGCCAGCTCGACGCGGGCGCCGATTTCCTCGATCGACGCGTAGGCCTGCACGCCCTGGATCGTCGAGTGCTTCGGATTGATCGGGTAGAGCCGGCCCTGGTAGCCGGAATCGAGGATGTTCTTGAAGATGATGTTGCCGACCGAGTTCTCGCGGTCGGAGGCGCCGATGACGGCGACGGACTTGGGTTCGAACAGGCTTGTGAGGTAGTGCTGTTCTAGCATCACGGGACACCTTGCGGGCGAAGTATTGTTGTTCGGTTGTGCGTCGCAGCAATCTAGCACAATGCCCGTACAAAATCTCTGCGTATTTTCCGCATCTGATACAAAAAAATTTTCGCCGCAAGCGCCGGGCGTATCAGGAGTAACGGGGCGTCCGGAGGCCTGGACGGAACTGCCGCCGCCGTCCATTTTCCGGGACGGGGGTGGCTTGCGCGGACGATGGTCGGCGGCGGATCATGGCGCCCTCGGACCGTCTCGGAGTTTCGCGCCATGCTGCATGATCAGCTCCCCCCGTCGCCGTGGGTCCGCCGCTTCGCGCCGCTGTTGCCGGCCGGCGGCGAAGTGCTCGACCTCGCCTGCGGCGGCGGCCGCCACGCGCGGCTGCTGGCCGCCCTCGGCCATCGCGTCGAGGCGGTCGACCGCGACTCCGCGGCGCTGGCCGCGCTGGCCGGCGTCGCCGGCGTCTGCGTCCGCGTCGCCGACCTCGAGCATGGCGCCTGGCCCTATGCCGGCTGCCGTTTCGCCGGCATCGTCGTCACCAACTACCTGCACCGGCCGCTGCTGCCGCTGATCGAGGGCGCGCTCGCCGAGCCGGCGGTGCTGATCTATGAGACCTTCATGCAGGGCAACGAGCGCTTCGGCCGGCCGTCGAATCCGGACTTCCTGCTGCGGTCGCAGGAGCTGCTGCAGCTGGCGCAGGCCGCCGGGCTGCGCGTCGTCGCCTACGAGGAGGGCGAGGTGGCGGCGCCGAAGGCGGCGGTCGTGCAGCGGCTGTGCGCGGTGCGCGGCGAGCTGCCGCCGCGGCTCTGATCAGTGGTCGCCGGCGACGGCGGCGAGCGGCGCGGTAGCGCTCTCGGCCGGCCAGCCGAGATGACGGTGCAGGATGGCGGCGATCTCCTGATGCTGCGGGGCCTGCGCCGTATAGCGCACCGAGCAGTCGCTGCGGCTGCCGCACATGATCGCCTGCGCCAGCGTGCCGGCGAAGCCGGCGTCGAGCGGCTCGCTGTAGGTCGGGATGCGTACCAGCACCGACTTGAACGCGGACGGCCGGCTGCGCAGCTCGCCGACGATGCGCGGCAGGTGGCCGGCGGCCGGCGGTCCGCCGGCAGACTGTTCGGCGGCGCTGGCGTCGAGCAGGCAGTGGATGTGCGCCTGCTGGTTGTACCAGCAGCGCCAGTGCAGGGCCTTGCGCTCGCCGGCGTCGGCCGGCGCCTCCCCGGCGACGGCCCGGCGCTCGCCGGGCCCGAGATTGCCGAGCGCTGCGCACAGCAGCGCCAGGCCATAGGCCAGCCGCTTCTTCGACATGGATCTCCCTCGTTGTCCGTGTCTTCGTATCGCCCGGTCCCCGGCGTGCGGGGGCTGTGCCGGAGCGCGTCGCACGCACGCCGGGCCGGGGAGGGGGCCATCCGCTTGTCGGTCTCTCCCGATTAGCCGGGCGTCATTGTAATTTATGCCGAATGCTTGAGCAACGCGGTGCTGCGCGGCCGCGGCGGAGGTTTTGAGAGAACGGGGCGGATCGGATACAATTGCCCTTTCCCGCTGCAGAAAAATCCATGACCAAATATGTATTCGTCACCGGCGGCGTGGTGTCCTCCCTTGGTAAGGGCATCGCCGCCGCCTCGCTCGGGGCCATCCTCGAATCCCGCGGCCTGAAAGTCACCCACCTCAAGCTCGACCCCTACATCAACGTCGACCCGGGAACGATGAGCCCGTTCCAGCACGGCGAGGTCTTCGTCACCGAAGACGGCGCCGAGACCGACCTCGACCTCGGCCATTACGAGCGCTTCACCAGCGCCAAGATGAGGAAGTCGAACAACTTCACCACCGGCCAGATCTACGAGTCGGTGATCAAGAAGGAACGGCGCGGCGAATACCTCGGCAAGACGGTGCAGGTGATCCCGCACATCACCGACGAGATCAAGCAGCACATCCACCGCGGCGCCGAAGGGGCCGAGGTGGCGATCGTCGAGGTCGGCGGCACGGTCGGCGACATCGAGTCGCTGCCCTTCCTCGAGGCGATCCGCCAGATGGGCCTCGACGAGGGGCCGGGCAACGCCTGCTACATCCACCTGACGCTGCTGCCGTACATCCCCACCGCCGGCGAGCTGAAGACCAAGCCGACGCAGCATTCGGTCAAGGAACTGCGCGAGATCGGCATCCAGCCCGACATCCTGCTGTGCCGCGCCGACCGGCCGATTCCGGCCGACGAGAAGGCGAAGATCGCGCTCTTCTGCAACGTGCAGAAGCAGGCGGTGATCGAGGCCCTCGACGCCGATTCGATCTACAAGATTCCGGCGATGCTGCACGACCAGATGCTCGACGAGATCGTCTGCCACAAGCTCGGCATCCTGGCCAAGGCGGCCGACCTGTCGGTGTGGAACAAGCTGGTGCATGCGCTGGCGCATCCCGAGCACAAGATCGACATCGCCTTCGTCGGCAAGTACGTCGACCTGACCGAATCGTACAAGTCGCTGACCGAGGCGCTGGTGCATGCCGGCATGCACAGCCGGGCCAAGGTCAAGATCCATTACCTCGACTCGGAAGAGATCGAGCAGAAGGGCTGCGCCGCGCTGAAGGGCATGGACGCGGTGCTGGTGCCCGGCGGCTTCGGCAAGCGCGGCACCGAGGGCAAGATCGCGGCGATCCGCTACGCCCGCGAGAACAAGGTGCCGTATCTGGGCATCTGCCTCGGCATGCAGCTCGCCGTGATCGAGTTCGCGCGCGACGTCGCCAAGCTCGACGGCGCCAACAGCACCGAGTTCGAGCCGAACGGCCCGCACCCGCTGGTCGGCCTGATCACCGAATGGCAGGACGCCTCGGGCAAGACCGAGAAGCGCAGCGAGAATTCCGACCTCGGCGGCACCATGCGCCTCGGCTCGCAGCGCTGCCCGGTGAAGCCCGGCACGCTGGCGCACAGGATCTACGGCGACGAGGTGAACGAGCGCCATCGTCACCGCTACGAGGTCAACAACAACTACGTCGAGCGCCTGGAAGCGGCCGGCCTGGTCGTCTCGGCGCGGACGCCGTCGGAAAATCTCTGCGAGATGGTCGAGCTCCCCGCCGACGTACATCCGTGGTTCGTCGGCTGCCAGTTCCACCCGGAGTTCACGTCGAACCCGCGTTCCGGCCATCCGCTGTTCAGCGCCTACGTGCAGGCGGCGCTGGCCTACCAGGCGACGAAGAAGAAGAGCTGACATGCTGTCGCCGCAGGCCATCGCCGCTACCGCCGAGCGCATCGCCGCCGCCGCCAGCCAGCCGGCGCGGGTGATCGTTTTCGGCTCGTACGCGCGCGGCGATGCGGACGACGATTCGGATCTCGATCTGATGGTCGTCGAGCCGCAGGTCGTCGATTTCACCGACGAGTACCTGCGCCTGCGCGAGGCGGTCGGCAGCATCGGCGTCGGCGTCGATCTGCTGCTGCTGTCGGAGCAGGAATACCAGAAACGCCGGGAATGGTGGGCCACCCCCGTCTATTGGGCGGCACGCGAAGGCAAGGTGTTGCATGAACCCGCGTGAGATCGCCGCGGAGCAGGCACAGGAGCTGCTCGCCGCCGCTGCCCGCGACGAAGTGACGTTTCACATCCTGCGCAAGGCCAGCGAGGCGCCGCTGGAAACGACGCTGTTCCATGCGCAACAGGCCGTCGAAAAAGGGTTGAAGGCCGTTCTGGTCAGTGCGGGCGTCGTCTTCCGCCGGACGCACGATTTGCTCGAGTTGCTGGACCTGGCCGGAGCGCAGAAGATTGCAGTTCCGCTGGAGCGGACCTTGTTGGCAAGGTTGGCGCCGTACGCCGTGGAGTTCCGTTATCTCGGCACTGCGGCACCGAAGGTGTCGCTCGAAGAAGCCGATGCTGCGGTCGATGCGCTGATGGCCTGGGCGCGTTTGCAGGTCGAGGCCGGCAAAGGAGATTCCGAATGAAACTGTGCGGTTTCGAGATCGGCCTCGAGCGGCCGCTGTTCCTGATCGCCGGCCCGTGCACGGCCGAGTCGCTGGAACTGTGCGTCGAGGTCGCCGGCCACCTGAAGGAGGTCTGCGGCCGCCTCGGCGTGCCGTACATCTTCAAGGCTTCCTACGACAAGGCCAACCGCAGCTCCGGCAAGTCGGTGCGCGGCCCCGGGCTGGAGGCCGGCCTTAAGCTGCTCGACGAGGTCCGCCGCCAGGTCGGCGTGCCGATCCTCACCGACGTGCATACCGAGGAGGACATCCCGGCCGTCGCCGCCGTCGTCGACGTGCTGCAGACGCCGGCCTTCCTCTGCCGGCAGACCGACTTCATCCATGCGGTGGCCGCTTGCGGCAAGCCGGTAAACATCAAGAAGGGTCAGTTCCTGGCGCCGGGCGACATGAAGAACGTTGTCGACAAGGCGCGCGAGGTGAACGGCGGTGCCGACAACCTGATGGTCTGCGAGCGCGGCGCCTCCTTCGGCTACAACAATCTGGTCTCGGACATGCGCTCGCTGGCGATCATGCGCGAGACGAACTGCCCGGTCGTGTTCGATGCGACGCATTCGGTGCAGCTGCCGGGCGGGCAGGGCACGGTGTCGGGCGGGCAGCGCGAGTTCGTGCCGGTGCTGGCGCGGGCAGCGGTGGCGGTCGGCATCTCCGGCCTGTTCATGGAAACCCACCCGTGCCCGGAGAAGGCCTTCTCCGACGGCCCCAACAGCTGGCCGCTGGCGCGCATGGAAAGCCTGCTGACGACGCTGGTCGCGCTCGACCGCGCGGTCAAGGCGGCCGGTTTCGAGGAAATGAGTTTGTGAGTGGCGAGTGGAGAGTCGAAAGTCGAGAGTGGGGGCGGTTCGCGCTCGACTCTCGACTCCCGACTCTCGACGATCTTCAATCTAGCTAGCAGGAAGGAAACCAAGATGAGTTCTGTTGTCGATGTCGTCGCCCGCGAGATTCTCGATTCGCGCGGCAACCCCACCGTCGAGTGCGACGTGCTGCTGGAGAGCGGCGTGATGGGCCGCGCCGCGGTGCCGTCGGGCGCCTCGACCGGCTCGCGCGAGGCGATCGAGCTGCGCGACGGCGACGCCGGCCGCTACCTCGGCAAGGGCGTGCTGCAGGCCGTCGAAAACGTGAACACCGAGATCTCGGAAGCGATCATCGGGCTGGATGCGCAGGAGCAGGCCTTCATCGACAAGACCCTGATCGACCTCGACGGCACCGACAACAAGTCGCGCCTCGGCGCCAACGCCATGCTCGCCGTGTCGATGGCCGTGGCCAAGGCCGCCGCCGAAGAATCCGGCCTGCCGCTGTACCGCTACTTCGGCGGCTCGGGCCCGATGCAGATGCCGGTGCCGATGATGAACATCATCAACGGCGGCGCGCACGCCAACAACAGCCTCGACATCCAGGAATTCATGATCATGCCGGTCGGCATGGGCTCGTTCCGCGAGGCGCTGCGCTGCGGCGCCGAAGTCTTCCATGCGCTGAAAAAGCTGCTCGACAAGAAGGGCTTCTCGACCGCCGTCGGCGACGAGGGCGGCTTCGCGCCGAACCTCGGCAGCCACGCCGAAGCGATCCAGCTGTGCATGCAGGCGATCGAGAACGCCGGCTACACCCCCGGCCAGGACGTGCTGATCGCGCTCGACTGCGCCGCCTCCGAGTTCTTCAAGGACGGCAAGTACCACCTGTCCGGCGAAGGCCTGCAGCTCTCGTCGGCGCAGTTCGTCGACTACCTCGCCAACCTCGCCGACCAGTTCCCGATCGTCTCGATCGAGGACGGCATGGCCGAAGGCGACTGGGAAGGCTGGAAGCTGCTGACCGACCGCCTCGGCGACAAGGTCCAGATCGTCGGTGACGACCTTTTCGTGACCAACACCAAGATCCTCAAGGAAGGCATCAAGAAGGGCGTCGCCAACTCGATCCTGATCAAGATCAACCAGATCGGCACCCTCTCCGAAACCTTCGCCGCGATCGAGATGGCCAAGCGCGCCGGCTACACCGCGGTCATCTCGCACCGCTCGGGCGAGACCGAGGACAGCACCATCGCCGACATCGCCGTCGGCATGAACGCGCTGCAGATCAAGACCGGCTCGCTCAGCCGCTCGGACCGCATCGCCAAGTACAACCAGCTGCTGCGCATCGAGGAAGATCTCGGCGACACCGCCGGCTATCCGGGCCGCGAAGCGTTCTACAACCTCAAGTGAGCGGCTGGGAGCTAGGGGCTAGGGGCTGGAGGGGTGCGCGAGCTTTTCGCTAGCCCCTAGTCCCTGGTCCCTAGCCCCTTTCAACCATGCGCTGGCTCACCCTCGCCCTCGTCGCGCTGCTCGTGCTGCTGCAGTACCCGCTGTGGCTGGGCAAGGGCGGCTGGCTGAAGGTGTGGGACTACGACCGCCAGCTGGCGCAGCAGCGGGAAGCCAACCGCAAGCTGGAGACGCGCAACGGCGGTCTCGACGCCGAAGTGCGCGACTTGAAGCAGGGCTACGAGGCGATCGAGGAGCGCGCCCGCTTCGAGCTCGGCATGATCAAGCAGGACGAGGTCTTCGTGCAGATCCCCGAACGTCCGGCCGGCAGCCGGCCGGCGGCCGCCCCCGCCCCCGCCCCCGGCGCGGCGAAACCGCCGGAGAAGGCGGCCCGCACGCCGTAGTCGGCCCGCCGTCGCTTCCGATGGCATAATCCCGAACAGATAACGACAAGGTCCGGCGACGCGAAACGCCGGCCGACGAACGGGGGGCCCGATGAGCGATGCGAACTCCTTGGCCGACAGCGACAGTCTCGCCCGCGCCTGGCGCTGGGTCGGCACGCTGACGCTCGCCTACGCCTTCCTCTGGCTGCTCGGCAGCAACACCGAATTCGGCCTGTCGCGCTACCTGCCGCTGCACACGACCGTCGAAACCGTGGCGATCATCGTCGCCATGCTTGCCTTCGGCATCGCCTGGAACGCCCATGCCGAGTCGCGGCCGGGCAACGTGCTGATCATCGGTGCCGCGCTGTTCGGCACCGCGCTGCTCGATTTCGGCCACACCCTCAGCTACCAGGGCATGCCCGAGATGGTGACCCCGGCCAGCCCGCAGAAGGCGATCGTCTTCTGGCTGGCGGCGCGCTACCTGGCGGCGATCGGCCTGCTCGTCGTCGCCCTGCGCGCATGGAAGCCGATGATCGGCGCCTATGCGCGCTACTGGCTGCTGGCCGGCGTGATCGGCTACGTCGCTGTCGTCTACCAGCTGGCGCTGGGCCATCCCGAATCGCTGCCGGCCTTCTTCGTCGCCGGGCAGGGGCTGACGCCGCTGAAGGTCGCCCTCGAATACGGGCTGGTCGGCATCTACGGCGTTGCCGCCTGGCGCTTCCACCGGCAGGCGCGCGCCGGCGCCGGGTTCAACGCCGCCGACCTGTTCGCGGCGGCGGCGATCGCCGCGTTGTCGGAACTGTGTTTCACGCTCTATGCGTCGGTGAGCGACCTGTTCAACATGGCCGGGCACGTCTACAAGATCGTCTGCTACGCCTTCATCTACCGCGCCGTCTTCGTCGACAGCGTGCGGCAGCCCTTCGTCGAGCTGCAGGCGGCGCTGGCCAAGGAGAGGACGCTGGCGCAGGAGCTCAATGCCTTCGTCCGTACCCTCGACCTGCTCGACGAGGCGGTGCTCGAGATCGCCCCCGACGGCCGCATCCTGAGCGCCAACCGCGGCTGGTGGCGGCTGGCCGGCGTTGAGCCGAAGGCCGGCTACTACCTGCCGGAGAGCATCCACGACCAGGACCGCCGCGCCTTCGAGATGAACCTGCAGGGGCTCGCCTCCGGCGACAAGGACGAGTTCCGCGGCCGCCTGCGCTTCCGCACCGCCGGCCGGCCGGAGGCCTGGGTCGAATGCCGGCTGGTCGCCGAGCGCGACGCCGGCGGCCGCCTGCTCAACGCGCGCGGCGTGCTGCGCGACGTGACCAAGGGCTACCTGCAGGAGCGCCATATCGCACACATGGCGATGCACGACGCGCTGACCAACCTGCCCAACCGGGCGCTGCTCGAGGACCGCATCCGCAAGGCGACCGAGCTCGCGCAGCGCAGCGGCCACCGCGTCGCCGTCTGCTTCATCGACATCGATCACTTCAAGAACATCAACGACGCCTACGGGCACAAGGCCGGCGACCTGCTGCTACAGACGCTGGCCGGCGTGATCAAGAAGGTGCTGCGCGAGGGGGACACGCTGGCGCGCTGGGGCGGCGACGAGTTCGTCGTGCTGTTGCCCGAACTGGAGGGCGCCGACGGCGTGCGCCCGATCGCGCAGGCGCTGATCGAGACGATGCGCCAGACCTTCGAGATCGAGGGCGTCGCGCTCAACGCCACCTTCAGCGTCGGCATCTCGCTCTACCCGGACGATGCGGAAGGCGTCGACGACCTGCTGGCGCAGGCCGACCGCGCGATGTTCCACGCCAAGTCGCTGGGCCGCAACACCTTCCAGCTCTACTCGGACATGAGCAACAAGGGGCTCGGCAAGAAGGAGCTCTACATCCAGTCGCGGCTGGCGCAGGCGATCCGCGACGAGCGCATCGGCGTTTGGTTCCAGCCGCTGGTCGCCGCCCGTCCGGCCGCCGACGGCAGCGTCGCGATCGCCGGCTTCGAGGCGCTGGCGCGCTGGCACGACCCGGATTACGGCTGGGTGTCGCCGGCGAGCTTCATCCCGATGGCGGAGAACCTCGGCCTGATCGGCGAGCTCGGCCATCTCGTGCGCCGCCAGGCGCTCGCGCAGTTCCGCCGCTGGCTCGCGCTGCGCCCGGACCTGCACCTGGCGATGAACGTCTCGAAGCGCCAGCTGTTCGCGCCGGATTTCGTCGACGCGCTGCTCGCCGACGTCGAGCAGCACGCGGTGCCGCCGTCGGCGCTGACGCTGGAGGTGACCGAATCGGTGGCGCTGCTCGACGTCGAGTTCGCCGAGGAGCGGCTGCAGCAGATCGTCGCCGCCGGCTTCCGCCTGTCGATCGACGACTTCGGCACCGGCTACGCGTCGCTGTCGCAGCTGCACGAGCTGCCGGTGAGCGAGCTGAAGATCGACATCTCCTTCGTCCGCCGCGTGCATACCGCCGAGGGCGCCCGCGTCGTGCAGGCGATCGTCAGCCTGGCGCAGTCGCTGCGCCTGCGCACCGTCGCCGAAGGCATCGAGGACGAGGCGACCGCGGCGGCGATGCGCCAGCTCGGCGCCGACCTGCTGCAGGGCTACCACTTCGGGCGGCCGGCGCCGGCCGAGGAGATCCGCGTTTAACGGATCACTGGTAGCGCAGCGCCTCGATCGGGTCGAGGCGCGAGGCCTTCCGGGCGGGGTAGAAGCCGAAGAAGATGCCGATGCCGGCGGCGACGGCGAAGGCGACCAGCACTGCGCTGCCCGAAATCACCACCGCCGACTTGGTCACCAGGTTCACCAGCACCGCGCCGCCGATGCCGACGGCGAGGCCGATCAGGCAGCCGGCGACGGAGATGATGATCGCCTCGAGCAGGAACTGCGTCAGGATGTCCTTCTGCCGCGCGCCGATCGCCATGCGGATGCCGATCTCGCGCGTCCGCTCGGTGACCGAGACGAGCATGATGTTCATGATGCCGATGCCGCCGACGAGTAGCGAGACCGAGGCGATGGCGCCGAGCAGCAGCGACATCACGCGCGTCGTCTCCGCCGCCGAGTCGGCGACCGCGGTCAGGTTCCTGAGGAAGAAGTCGTTGTCCTGCCCCTCGCGGAGGCGGTGACGCTGGCGGAGCAGGGCGACCATCGCCTTCTCGACCGCCGGCATCGCCTCGGCCGACGCGGCCTTGACCATGATCATGCGCACCGCGCCCTGGAACGGCGTGCCGAAGACTTTGCGCTGCGCGGTGCTGAGCGGGATGATCAGCATGTCGTCCTGGTCGCGGCCGTCGAGGTTCTGCCCCTTCGGCGCGAGCAGGCCGACGATGACGAAGGGCGTCTGCCCGATGCGGATCGTCTTGCCGACCGGGTTCTCCTCGCCGAACAGGCTGGTCGCCGCGGTGCGCCCGATCAGCGCGACGCGGGTCGCCGAGCGCACGTCCGAGTCCGAGAACGGTGCGCCCTCGACGACGTTCCACGAGCGCACCTCGAAGTAGCTCGACGTCGTCCCGTGCACGAAGGCGTTCCAGTTGGCGGCGCCATGCACCAGCTGCGCCGAGCCGGAATGCACCGGCGCCACCGCGGCGACGCCGTCGAGCTCGGCGATCGCCTCGGCGTCGGCGACGGTCAGCGTCGGTGCGCCGCCGCTGCCGGTGCGCGCGCCGCCGGTCGAGGTGAAGCCGGCGAGGACGACGAACAGGTTGCTGCCCATCGAGTTGATCGTCTGCTGCACCGCCATCTGCGCGCCCTGGCCGATCGCCATCATCAGCACCACGGCGCCGACGCCGATCACCATGCCGAGCATCGTCAGCGCGGTACGCAGGCGGTTGGCGCCCATCGCCATCCACGCTTCATGCAGCATCGCCTTCAGCATGGCCGGGCCTCCGTGCGCCGTGGCGTCGGTTCATCGGCGACGATCTGTCCGTCGCGGAAGCGCACCTGGCGCTCGGCGTGGTCTGCGACGTCGTGCTCGTGCGTGACCAGCACGATGGTGATGCCCTCGCGGTGCAGCGACTCGAACAGCGCCATGATCTCCTCGCTGGTGTGGCTGTCGAGGTTGCCGGTCGGCTCGTCGGCGAGGATCAGGCGCGGCTCGTTGATCAGCGCGCGGGCGATCGCGACGCGCTGCTGCTGGCCGCCGGAGATGCGGTTGGGCAGCGAGGTCGCGTACTGTTCGAGGCCGACCCGGGAGAGCATGCGCCGCGCCCGCTCGCGGCGCGTATGCACGTCGATGCCGGCATAGACCAGCGGCAGCGCGACGTTGTCCTCCAGGCTCATCCGCGGCAGCAGGTTGAAGCCCTGGAAGACGAAGCCGATCGTCCGTCCGCGCAGCGCCGCCAGCTCGTCCGGCGACAGGTGCTCGACGTGGCGGCCGTCGAGGATGTAGTCGCCGCTGCTGGCGCGGTCGAGGCAGCCGAGGATGTTCATGAAGGTCGACTTGCCCGAGCCGGAAGGCCCCATCACCGCGACGAACTCGCCGCGCGCGATGACCAGGTCGACGCCGTTCAGCGCGGGGAAGGGGCCGGCGGCGGTCAGGTAGGACTTGCACAGGCCGGCGACGCGGATCACCGCCTCCGCCATCAGAACATCCTCATGCGGACGCCGCTGGCGCTGCCGGTTTCGGGCGCCGGCATGTTCTCGCCGACGACGACGCGGTCGCCGGCCTTCAGCTCGCCGCCGGTGACTTCGGTGGCGCGGCTGTCGGTGATGCCGGTTGCGACGCTGACCGCCTTCAGCCGGCCGTCGGCGAGCACGTAGACGGTGCCGCTGCCGGCGTCGCGGCGCTTGCCGCGCTTCTCGCCGTCGCCGCGCGGCGCGCCGTTGCCGTTCGCCTCGCGGCCGCCCTCCGGCTTCGCCGCCGGCGTGCTCGGGCGAAAGCGCAGCGCCGCGTTGGGCACGGTCAGCACCTCCTTCTTCTCGGCGACGGCGATGCTGACGTAGGCGGTCATCCCCGGCAGCAGCTGCTGGTCGGGGTTCTCGACCTCGACCACGACGTTGTAGGTGACGACGTTCTGCGTCGTCGTCGGGTTCAGCCGGATCTGCTTGACCGTGCCGTTGAAGCTGCGGTTGGGGAAGGCGTCGACGTTGAAGCGCACCGCCTGGCCGACGCGGATGTTGCCGATGTCGGCCTCGGCGAAGCTGGTGTAGATCTGCATCCGCGTCAGGTCCTGCGCGATCTTGAACAGGACCGGCGTCTGGAAGCTGGCGGCGACGGTCTGGCCGACGTCGATCTGGCGGTCGACGACGACGCCGGAGACCGGCGAGCGGATCACCGCGTAGCCGAGGTTGGCGCGGTCGCGGTCGTTCTGCGCGCGGGCGAGACGCAGCGCGGCCTCGGCCGCCTTCTTCGCCTGCACCGCCTGGTCGAGTTCCTGGCGCGACACGTACTCGTCGGCGAACAGCGTGCGGATGCGCGCCTCGTTGGCGCGGGCGAGGTCGAGCGAGGCGCTGGCGCTGGCGATGTTCGCCTCGCTCTGCTTGGCCGCCGCGGTGTACAGCGCGTCGTCGAGTTCGGCGAGCACCTGGCCGGCCTTGACCACGTCGTTGAAGTCGACGTGCAGCTTCTTCACCGTGCCGGACACCTGGGTGCCGACGTTGACCAGCGTCACCGGGCTCAGCGTGCCGTTCGCCGAGACGTTCTGGACGACGTCGGCGACGCCGGCCTCCTGGAACTTGTAGCGCTGTTCCGGCGACTGCGCGGCGTTCTGCCGCCAGGCGAACCAGCCGGCGCCGGCGGCGAGGACGAGGGAGACGATCAGCAGGGTGCGCAGCGAGAAGAGTTTCATGGCTTTCCGGTGAGAACGGGCAGGATGCCGGTGTCGAGGGCGCCGACCGCTTGCGCCAGCGTCGCGCGCGAGACGTTCCAGTCGTAGGCCGACTGCACGCGCTGCTGGCGAGCCGCAGCGAGCGCGCTCTGCGCCGCGAGCAGGTCGAGGATGCTGCCGACGCCGGCGCGGTAGCGGCCGAGCGCGACGCGCTCCGACTGCTCGGCGGCGGCGAGCAGGTCGGCGGTGCTCTTCAGCGCCTGCGTGGCGGTGAGCACGTTCTGATAGGCCTTCCACACGTCGAGCGCGACCTGCAGGCGCAGGCGGTCGCGCTGCGCGTCCTTCTGCTCGGCCTGCGCTTCGGCGGTGCGCACCTTGTAGGTCTGGCCGAAGCCGGAGAAGAGCGGGATGTTCACGCTGACGCCGATGCTCGACGACTGCGTGGCGAGGCCGCCGTTGTCCTGCCAGGTCGGCGCCGCGCTCAGCGAGATCGTCGGCAGGTGGGCGGCGCGCGTCGCGTCCACGGTGGCGCGCGCCGCCTGCGCCTGCGCCTCGGCGGCGGCGAGGTCGGGGCGGCGGCTGCGCGCTTCGGCGATCAGCGCATCGACGTCGCGTTCGAAGCCGGCCGGCGGCTCGCTCGCGGCGAGCGGCGCCAGCGCCGGCGGCCGGTGCGCGTCGAGGCCGACGGCGTTGGCCAGCGTGCCGCGCGCGTTCTTCAGCTCGCCGTCGGCGCGGATGCGCACCAGCGTCGCCTGCGACAGCGCCGTCTGCGCCTGCAGGCGGTCGGCCGGCGTCGCGCTGCCGGCGCGGTAGCGGGCCTCGGCGGCGGCCAGGCTCTCGCGCGCCGATGTTTCCGACTGCTCGGCGGCATCCACCGCCGCCTGCTGCGCATGCACCTGGTAGAAGGCCTGCAGCGCGGCGAGGAAGACCGCCTGCGTCGCGACGTCCTGCGTCGCGACGGCGGCGGCGAGCAGCTGGCGGGCGCTCTCCAGCGTCGCGTCGCGCGCGCCGAAGTCGTAGAGCAGCCAGGAGAAGGCGAGGCTGCCGCTATTCACCGTGGCGCGGGTCGCGACCTTGTCCTCGACGTCGGTGCGCACGCGGCTGCTGCCGAGCGTCGCGTTCAGCGTCGGCAGATACGCGGCGCGGGCGACGCCGACGGCGCCGGCCTGCGCGCGCGCGGCGGCCCAGGCCTCGCGCGTCTGCGGGTTGTTGCACAGCGCCAGGTCGACCACCTCGGCGAGGCCGAGCGCACCGGCCGCCGGCGCGCGCGCGCAGGGTAGCGGCGCGATGCCGGCTGCGGTGGCGAACGGGTCGGCGGCGTGGCCGGTGCCGGTGAGCGCGGCGGCGAGGACGGCGGCGGTGATCAGGGCGGGGCGGAACATGCGTGGCGGCTGGCGCGAAAGTACGGCGGAGTATAGCTTGGCCGGGCCGGCGGCCGTGTACCGCAATGTATCGTGCGCGGCCCCGGCCGGGTGGCCGGGAGCGGCACCCGAGCAGCGCTCAGGCCGCGAGGATCTGCCGCGCGACGGCGGCGATGCCGGCCGGCGACAGATCCGGCGCGGCGACCGTCCGCGGTTCGCCGTAGCCGCTGTAGTTGCGGTTCTGCGAGCGCTCGTAGAGCGGGTCGTAGTGATCGGCGAGCAGCTCCTCGACCAGCTCCGGCCAGCGGCCGGCGTTGGCGTAGTCCTGCCAGCGGGCGACCGTCTCGCCGCCGCGCAAGTCCTTCAGCGCGGCGAGCCGGCTGTTCAGCCAGGCCGGGTCGTTCAGGAAATAGTCGTAGTCGCGCAGCAGGAAGGCGACGCGTGCGGCGCGCGGCGCCTCGATGCCGACGCACTGGCCGGCGCGCATCGTCTCGATCATCGCCTCCGGGACCTGCAGGCGGCCGATCTTGCGGCTCTCCGCCTCGACGTAGACCGGGCGGGCCGCATCCAGCCCGCGCAGCGCCTGCAACAGCTGCGACTCGAACATCTTCTGCGAGGGCTGCGGCTGGCCGGGCAGCACGCCGAGCACCGAGCCCTTGTGGCAGGCGAGCGCCTCGAGGTCGACGATCTGCCCACCGAGGCGGCCGATCTCCTGCAGGATGCGGCTCTTGCCGCTGCCGGTGGCGCCGCAGACGACGCGGAAATCGAAGCGCCGCGGCAGTTCGCCGAGTTCGGCGACGACCTGCTGCCGGTAGGCCTTGTAGCCGCCTTCGAGCTGGCAGGCGTGCCAGCCGATCTGGCGGAAGATGGTGACCATCGCGCCGCTGCGCTGGCCGCCGCGCCAGCAATAGACCAGCGGCCGCCAATCCCGCGGCCGGTCGAGGAAGCGTTCTTCGAGGTGGCGGGCGATGTTGCGCGCGACCAGCGCCGCGCCGCGCTTCTTCGCCTCGAATGGCGACACCTGCTTGTAGATCGTGCCGATCTCGGCGCGCTCGTCGTTGGACAGCACCGGGCAGCTGATCGCGCCGGGAATGTGGTCGTCGGCGAATTCCGCCGGCGAGCGGACGTCGATGATGTCGCTGAACGGGGTACTGGTGAGCTTGTCGATGGACAGCAGGTACGAGGGGCCGGATTTCATGGCCGCTATTTTAGCAGTGGCGCCAGCCCTTCCCAGACGTTGTCGAGCAGGCGCGGCTGCGCCGCCGCGGTCGGGTGCAGCGCGTCGGGCTGGAAGAGTGCGGGCTGGTCGGCGATGCCGTCGAGCAGGAAGGGCACCAGCGGCGTCTTCTCCCGCTGCGCCAGCGTGCGGAAGCTCTGCGCGAACTCGTCGGCGTAGGCGCCGTAGTTCGGCGGCAGGCGCATGCCGACCAGCAGCACCTGCGCCTTCGCCCGTTTCGCCGCGGCGACGATGCCGGCGAGGTTGTCGCGCATGCCGGCGAGCGGCAGGCCGCGCAGGCCGTCGTTGGCGCCGAGCGCGACGACCACCACCGCCGGCTTGTGGCGGGCGAGCGCCTCGGCGATACGGCTGCGGCCGCCGCTGGTGGTCTCGCCGGAGATGCTGGCATTGACGACGCTATAATCGAGACGCCGCTCGGCAAGGCGTTTCTGCAACAGCGCCGGCCAGGCGGCGTCCTGGCGGATGCCGAAGCCGGCCGACAGCGAGTCGCCGTAGACCAGGATGGTCCGCGCTGCGTGTGCGGCCGGAGCGAGCAGAACGAAGGCGAAGAGAACCAGCAGACGAAGCGTGGAGCGCATGGACGATACGGCGGCGGAAACGGAAGTGGTCAGGGTCGAAGGATTGGGCAAGCAGGTCGACAGCGGCGGCGAGCCGCTGGTCATTCTGCACGAGATTTCGTTCGCCGTGGCGCCCGGCGAGACGGTCGCCATTGTCGGCGCCTCCGGCTCCGGCAAATCGACGCTGCTCGGCCTGCTCGCCGGCCTCGATCTGCCGACCGCCGGCAGCGTCCGCCTCGACGGCCGCGACATCACGACGCTCGACGAGGACGCGCGCGCCGTGCTGCGCGGGCAGATGCTCGGCTTCGTCTTCCAGTCCTTCCAGCTTTTGCCCTCGCTCACCGCGCTCGAGAACGTGATGCTGCCGCTCGAGCTGGCCGGCCAGCGCTCCGCCGGCGGCGAGGCGCGCGGCTGGCTGGAACGGGTCGGTCTCGCGCACCGCCTCGGCCACTATCCGAAGCACCTCTCCGGCGGCGAACAGCAGCGCGTCGCGCTCGCCCGCGCCTTCGCCCCCGGCCCGAAGCTGATCCTCGCCGACGAGCCGACCGGCAACCTCGACGCCGCCACCGGCCACCAGATCATCGACCTGATGTTCGCGATCAACGCCGAGCGCGGCACGACGCTGATCCTCGTCACCCACGACGAGGAGATCGCCGCCCGCTGCGGGCGCCGCTTGCGCATGCATGCGGGACGGATGGAGAATCTCGACTAGCCAACCGAAGAGGGGCTCGGCCATGCACGATGACGGACACTGGCTCAATGCCGACCGACTGCGCGGTTATCCGCGCCTGTTCATCGTGCTCTACGTGTTGTTTTGCATCGGCTGGGGGCTCGCTGCGACGGGGATGATGGACCCGTTCGGCAAGCCGATCGGCTACGACTTCATGACCTTCTGGTCGGCTTCGCGCATCGCGCTCGACGGTGCGCCGGTCGCCGCTTACGACCCGACCAAGATCTTTGCTGTACAGCAGGGCGCGGTGCCGACGCTGGGCATGGTCTTCCTGTGGCATTACCCGCCGACCTTCTACCTGGTCGTGCTGCCGCTGTCGCTGCTGCCGTACTTCTGGTCTTACGTCGTCTTCGTCGCGGCCACGCTGGGCGTCTATTGGGGCGTCGTCCGCCGGATCGCCGCGCCGGCCGGCGCCGGTATGCTGTTCCTCGCCTTTCCGGGAGTGTTCGTCAATGCCTTCCACGGGCAGAACGCCTTCCTCACCGGCGCGCTGCTCGGCGCCACGCTGCTGTTGCTCGAGCGACGGCCGGTGCTCGCCGGTATTTGCGCCGGCCTGCTCGCGATCAAGCCACATTTGGCGGTGTTGCTGCCGATCGCCTTCATCTGCATGGGTGCCTGGCGGGCGCTGTTCGCTGCGGTGCTGACCGCGCTGGCGTTCCTCGGCGTCAGTGTCGTCGTGCTCGGCGACGCCACGCTGACGGCCTTCGTCGGCAATCTCAAGCTGGTACGTCTGATCATGGAGGCCGGCTGGCTGCCGTGGCCGAAGATGCCGACGCTGTTCGCGCTCGCCAAGCTGCTCGGCGCGCCGACGCTGTTCGCTTATGCGCTGCAGGCGATCGGCGCGCTGGCCGCGATCGCCTGCGTGACCTGGATCTGGTGGCAGAGGATCGATTACGGACTGAAGGCGGCAGCGTTGGTCAGCGGCACGCTGCTGGTCAGTCCCTATCTGTTCGACTATGACCTCGCGCTGATGGCACTGCCGATCGCCTGGTGCGGCATGCATGGCCTGCGCCACGGCTGGCTTCCGCGGGAGCGCGAGATTCTGGTGTTGTGCTGGGCGTGGCCGGCGATGGTGGCGCCGCTGACCGGCGGCATCTATCTGCAGCTTGCGCCGTTCGTCACCGCTGCCATGCTCTGGATGGTCTGGCGCCGCGCTCGGGAAGCGGCGATGATGCTGGCGCATAGTAATGTTGGTTCGAGCAGCGGCGACGATGATCGTGTCGGCCCCTTGGTATTTGTGCCGGCAACGTCCACATGCCGCGAACTGGCGTCGTCTAAACGAAGCTGCGAAACGGAAAATCGTCCATGCCCCTAGTTCCCTGCCGCGCCTGCGGCCACACCGTCGACACCTCGGCGCAGGCCTGTCCGGGCTGCGGCGCCACCGATCCGGGCCGGAAGATCAGCCGGCAGCAGCGCGAACTGCGGTCCTTGCTGGTTCAGCTGACGGTCGCGCTGCTGCTGTTCGGCGGCGGCGCCTGGTATCTCTGGCACGAGTACATGCCGACGATCAAGGCGGCGCTGGTCAAGCAGAACCAGGGTTGATCATTTCCCGGCGAGCACCGCGCGGGCGGCGGCGACGCCGCTCCTGACCGCGCCTTCGATGGTCGCCGGATATTCGCTGCAAGTATAGTCGCCGGCCAGCCACAGGCCGCGCTCGGCGGTCTCGCAGCCCGGGCGGGGCAGGTCCGGGCGGCAGCGGAAGGTGGCGCGGCGTTCGCGGATGCTGCGCTGCCAGCGCGGCGGCGGCAGCGGGCCGAGCGCCGCGCACAGTTCGGCGTGCAGCGTCGCCGCCAGTTCGTCGTCGGTCAGCGTCTCCCAGCCGCCTTCGGCGGAGAGGACGAAGGCGAGCAGGCCGGCGGGACCGCCCTGGCTGCTGCGGTCGAAGACCCACTGTCCGAGCGGGCCGGTCAGCCCGAGCATGGGGAAGGGCAGACGCACCGCTTCCGGGTAGGCGAGGTAGACGGTGGCGATCGGCTCGTAGTCGTAGTCGGCGATCTGGCGCAGCAGCGGCTCGTGCGCGGGGCGCGAGACGAGCAGCGCCGGCACGTGCTGCGGCGCGACGGCGAGAACCACCTGATCGACCTGCCGGCCGTCGACCTGCCAGCCGTTGCCCTGGCGCTGCAGGTCGCGGACGCGGTGCGCGCAGCGGATTTCGCTGCCCTTCTCGGTGAGGTAGTGCGCCGCGTGTTCGGGAAAGATCCGGCCGAGGTCGCTGCGCTGCAGCAGCAGGTCGGTGGCGCCGCGCGGGCCGCCCAGGCTGTCGCGCAGCACGTTGGCGAAGATCTGCGCCGAGGCGCGCTGCGGGGCGGTGTTGAGCGCGGCGAGGCAGAGCGGTTCCCACAGGAAGCGGCGGATCGCGCCGTGCTGACGGTGGGCGTCCAGCCAGGCGGCGACGGTGGTGTCGCGGCGCAGGCGGAAGCCGTCGAGCTTCAGTCGCTGCATGAACAGCGCCGCCGACAGCTTGTCGCGCAGGCTTGCGCTTTCCGCAGCGAGCAGGCCGGCGGCGAGGTGCCAGGGCGGCGGCAACTCGGGCAGGCGCAGGCGGAAGGCGCCGGGATAATCGAGGCGCAGCGGCAGGCGCCAGAACAATTGCGCCGGGTCGGCGCCGGTCCGCCCGATCAGGCGCAGTGTCTCGGCGTAGGCGCCGACGAGCAGGTGCTGGCCATTGTCGACCAGGCGGCCGTCGAGTTCCACGCTGCGCGCGCGCCCGCCGAGCCGCCGCGAGGCCTCGAACACGACCACCGGGCGGCCGGCGGCGGCGAGCTCGACGGCGCAGGCGAGGCCGGCCCAGCCGGCGCCGATGACAGCGACCTGTCCGAAGCCGCTCACCTCAGGCCTTTCGCCGGGCCGCGCCCCGAAGGAAGCCCCCTTGGGGCGCCCCAGGAACGGCCAGCGTCTCGGCGGGGGGCGCGAACGCAGTGAGCACGGGGCGGGATTTCATCCCGCCTTGACCCAGGTCTTCACCGCCAGCCACAGCTTCCTGAGCGGCGTCAGCGAGGTCCGCTGCGTCAGTACCTGGCAGCCGTCGCGGCGGATTTCGTCGAGCAGCGTGCGGTAGATCGCCGCCATCACCAGGCCGGGACGCTGCGCGCGGCGGTCGCCTTCGGGCAGTTGCGCGAGCGCCTGTTCGTAGTAACGCTCGGCGCGCTCGATCTGGAATTCCATCAGTCGGCGGAACTCGTCGGAATAGCGCGCGTTGAGGATGTCGGCGGCCTTCACGCCGAACTGCTGCAGCTCGTCGATCGGCAGGTAGATGCGGCCGCGCCGCGCGTCCTCGCCGACGTCGCGGATGATGTTGGTGAGCTGGAAGGCCATGCCCAGGTCGTGCGCATATTTCTGCGTGCGGCGGTCCTGGTAGCCGAAGATCTCGGCGGCAAGCAGGCCGACGACGCTGGCGACGCGGTAGCAGTAGAGCGAGAGCGCCTTGAAGTCGAGGTAGCGCGACTGCGTGAGGTCCATCTCCATGCCGTCGATGATCTCCAGCAGCTGCTCCTGCGGCAGGTCGAACTGCGGCAGCACGCCCTGCAGCGCCTGCGTCACCGGATGGCCGGCCTTGCCGTCATAGAGCCGGGCGACTTCCTGCCGCCACCAGGCCAGCTTGGTGGCGGCGATCTGCGGGTCGTGGCATTCGTCGACGACGTCGTCGACCTCGCGGCAGAAGGCGTAGAGCGCGGTGATCGCGCGCCGCCGCTCGGGCGGCAGGAAGAGGAAGCTGTAGTAGAAGCTGGAGCCGCTGCCCGCGGCCTTCTGTTGGCAGTATTCGTCGGGGGTCATGTCCTACATCCTGAGGCTGCGGGCGAACAGCAGCAGCCAGTCCGGGGGAGTGAGCACGGGGCGGCGGCGGAAGACGTCGCCGCGCGCCCTGCGGGTCTTTTCGAGAATGCGCAGGCCGCCCTGCACGGTGACGCGGATTTCCCAGCCCATGCGGCCGGGGAGTGCATGCACCAGCGGCGCGCCGGAGAGCATCAGCGCCCGTGTGCGTTCGATCTGGAAATCGATGAGCGCCTGCCAGTTCTCGTTGCAGCGCCCGTCGGCGATCTGCGCTTCGTCGACGGCGAAGCGGGCGAGGTCGTCCTGCGGCAGATAGACGCGATCCTTCCGCCAGTCGACGGCGATGTCCTGCCAGAAGTTGGCCAGCTGCAGCGCGCTGCAGATCGCGTCCGAGCGTGCGAGATTCTCCGGTGTCGCGCAGTCGACCAGGTGCAGCAGCAGGCGGCCGACCGGATTGGCGGAACGACGGCAGTAGTCGAGCAGCTCGGCGTAGTCGGCGTAGCGGGTCTTCGTCACGTCCTGCGCGAAGGCATCGAGCAGGTCGCGGAACGGCGCGAGCGGCAGACGCCACTCGGCGATGGCGTCATGCAGCGGCCCGAACAGCGGATCGCCCGGCCGTTCGCCGCGTTCGATGCGATCGAGCTGCGCATCGTAGGCGGCGAGTGTGGCCAGCCGTTCGTCGGGCGCAGCGTACCCTTCGTCGGCGATGTCGTCGGCGCTGCGCGCGAAGCGATAGATGGCTTCGATCGGCTGGCGCAGACGAGCTGGCAGCAACAGCGAAGCGACCGGAAAATTTTCGTAGTGATCGACGGGCATGGTGGCTCGCGGCCAGTGCCTTGTTTTCATGGAAATTGGCTTGGGGCGCCGATTGTACAGGGCTCGCGCGGCGTCTACTACCTTTGGCGTAGACGCGGGCCGTTTCCTTGTTTGTGCCGGGCATCGCGCCTATAAAGGAATCGACTGATGCAGGCTATGTCGAATAGGTGCCGGCGTCAGGCGAGCCGGATGAGGGGCGGCGCACCAGTGCTGTGCAGTTATTCCCCAAGTGTTGAACCTCGATATTGGAGATTGTCATGAAATCACTACTTCAAGGCGTAATGCGCTTCCTGCGCGACGAAGAAGGCGTGACGGCGATTGAATACGGCCTGATTGCGGCGCTGATCGCGGTTGTCCTGATTATTGGTGCAACAGCGGCCGGGACGGCCTTGAATACACTGTTCACCAACCTTGGCACCTGCATCAGCACGCCGGCGTCTTGCCCGTATTCTGCTGGTGGTTAACAAAGAAGATAGCCGCTTCTGGCTTTGCCGACTGAATTTACATCGGCAGGCTCGAAGCGGCGTTTTTGACCTATCACAACACCGGCGCAAGCAGAGAGCGCAATGCGTATCCCGGATTTTCAGCACGACGAGGAAGCTGTCACTGCGATCGAGTACGCGTTCATCGCGACGCTGATCGCGGTCGTGCTGATTGCTGGCTTTGTCTTTGCCGGTGGGGCGTTGGGAAACCTCTGGCGTGCGCTGGGTGAGTGCGTGGTTTCGCTGGGCGGGAGCTGCACTCTGGGGTGACCTGAGCAGCCGTCCTGCCGGAGGGGAAAATGATGCTCGTGGGCGACGCAGGAGGGGGCGGAGCCGGGCTGATGGCGACGGTCTTCTTCCATTTGGTGCTTGTCGCATTGCTGCTGGCGGCGGCACTTACCGATTTTCGACACCATCGCGTCAGCAATCGTCTTGTTCTCGGCGGTTTGCTGGCGGCCTTTGCTTTCCATCTGGTTGTCCCGACGACCGTTGGGGTCTGGAGCGGCGTGCTGGGCATGCTGCTCGGTTTCGCGCTGCTGCTGCCGTTTTATCTGCTGCGCGGCATGGCGGCCGGGGACGTCAAGCTGATGGCGATGGTCGGCGCCTTCGTCGGCCCTGCTCTGACGTTCTGGGCGGTGGTAGCGACTTTCCTCATCGGCGGTGTTTGGGCAATCGTCGTCGTTGCACGCCGGAACGCCTGGGCGCGTCTGGCCGCCAACCTTCGCCATCTGCCGTCGCATGCGGGCGATATGCGGATGCCGGTCGGAGGTACCGCGTCGCTGGGCAGGATTCCTTATGCCGTGGCGATCGCCTGCGGAACCATCGCGGTGCTGGCGGTCGAACTGGTGTCGAGATGACGACCGTGGATGCCGGAATCATTTTTGCAGCGAATGAGAAATTTTTTTGTCATTCGTTGTCGGGCTGCTGCGAATGGAGTAGTCTGAAATCGAGAGAGAGGGCGCGGTCAAGGGATCGTTTCTTTCCGCCTGCCGCTCCAGGCCGATTGGCCAGCCATTAGCGAGGTGCCCATGTCTGACATGAACGTGGCACGAATGGAAAGCCCGCCGGAGTCCCGACAATCCGGCGATGCAGTCGACGCACCGGCTTCCGGTGAACGGCGACGCGGCGGCGCAGGCGATCCGCTGCCGGCGGCCCCCATGTCGCCGCGCAGTCTCGATGAGTGCGGCCTCGACCTGCTCTTCCTTGCCGACCTTGCAGGCAAGATCATCTTCCAGCGCGGCAAGATTTCACTGACCAGCCTGACGGCGCACATCTGCCTGCCGGCCGTGGTCGTTACCCCGGTGATCGATTTCATGCGCGGCGAGCATCTGGCCGAGATAGCGCGGCGCGGTGCCAGCGAAGGCGACGTCGAATACCAGCTCACAGAGGAAGGCAAGCGGCGCGCGATAGAGAGCTTGCGCCGATGCCAGTACGCGGGACCTGCGCCGGTGACGCTGCAGGCCTATACCGAGACGGTCGAAGTACATTCCGTCGGCGCGCTCGAAATCCACGCCGACGATGTGCACCGCGAGTATTCCGACCTCGTGATCTCGCAGCGGATTCTCGACTCCTTCGGCGCGGCGATGAATTCGGGCCGCGCCATCTTCGTCTACGGCCCGGCCGGCAGCGGCAAGACCTACATGGCGGAGCGCCTGTGTCGCCTGCTCGGCGGAACGATTGCGGTGCCGCATGCGGTAGTGGTCGATGGCGAGGTCATCCAGGTATTCGATCCGCTGGTGCACAAGCCGATACCGCCGGTGGAGCGCACCGAGCGCCTGATCGATCGCCGGCGCCAGCCGGACGCCCGCTGGGTGATATGCCACCGGCCGGTGGTCATGACCGGCGGCGAACTGACGCTGTCGATGCTCGACCTGCATTTCGACCAGAGCACCCGCTTCTATCAGGCTCCGCCCCATTTCAAGGCGAACAACGGCATCTTCATCATCGACGACCTTGGCCGCCAACTGGTGTCTCCGCGCGACCTGATGAACCGCTGGATCGTTCCGCTCGACCGTCGCTGCGACTACCTGGCGCTGCACACCGGCTACAAGTTTCGCGTGCCTTTCGACGTCGTCGTCGTCTTCTCGACCAACGTCAAGCCGACCGATCTCGCCGACGAGGCCTTCCTGCGCCGGCTCGGCTACAAGATTTTCATCGGGCCGGTGCCCGAGCACGATTACCGCGAGATCTTCGAACGCTGCTGCACGGAGTACGGCGTCCGCTTCGATGCTGCAGCCTTCGACTTTCTCGTCAAGGAAATGCATGTCCGCGCCAATCGCCCGCTGCTGGCATGTTATCCGCGCGACCTGGTCGGCCAGATCAGGGATTTCGCGATCTACGAGGGCAGCGAACGGGCGATGAGCGAGAGCACGCTGAAGCGGGCGTGGGCGAGTTATTTCGTGTCGGACCAGTGAGGACGGCCGAACGCGTCTTTCGGTGATGTGCTAGCGGCGGCCTTCGCGGTCGCGATTGGGGGACAACATGAAGAACATGAAGGCAATCGTGATGATAGGCATCTCGGTGGTGGCCGGGCTGGTCGCCGTGCTCGCCGCCGCCCGATGGGTCAGCCAGCAGACAGCCGTGAATACCAATCGCCTCGTCGTTTCGGTGGTTGATCTTCAGGTAGGTCAGCAGATCAATCCGGAGATGGTCAAGCTGGTGGATTGGCCGGCGGAGAGCATACCCGCCGGCGGCTTCTCCGACCTGACGACGCTCGCTGGCCGGGTAACGAAGATCGGGATCGGGCGCGGCGAGCCGATCCTGGAGTCGAAGCTGGCTCCGGTCGGTAGCCGTGCCGGCCTGTCGGCACTGATCGCCAGCGGCAAGCGGGCGATGACGGTGCGGGTGAACGAGGTGGTCGGCGTCGCCGGCTTCGCGCTGCCGGGGAACTACGTCGACATCATGGTCAACACGCAGGAAGAGGGGGGCAAGCCCGGCGACAAGGAGAAGCAGATTTCGAAGATCGTGCTCGAGCACATCCTCGTGCTGGCCGTGGCGCAGGAGGCCAGCCGCGACGAGTCGAAACCGAAGGTGGTCAATGCCGTGACGCTGGAAGTGACGCCCGAGGAGGCCGAGAAACTCGATCTGGCACGCAGCGTCGGGACGCTCTCGCTGGTGTTGCGCAACCAGGTGGAAGCGCAGCCGGTGAAGACGGAAGGAGCAACCAAGGGATCCTTGTTGTCGGACAAGGTCAAGCCGTCGCCGGCTGAGGTCAAGGAGGCGCCCAAGGCGGAGCCGCGGCGCAGCGCTGGCAAGCCGGCGCAGCAGGCGAGGAACTGTGTACAGGTGCTGAGAGGGGCGCAGTCTTCCCTCGAGTGCTTCTGAATTTCAATCCGGATGCGAAGGAGAACAATGATGGACTACCGGATACATTCGATGATCTGCGGCATGGCCCTGGCGTCGCTGGCGGTAGCGCAGCCGGCCGTGGAATATGGGGCAGTCGGGGCTCGCCAGGGGGCGGTGGCGGCGGGAGCAGGAACTGCGGTGGCGCCGGCGACCGGATCTGTCGCCGCGGTCGATCCTGGTACCGCAAGGCGGCGTGCTGCCGGCGGAGAAGGAGCGACTTCGCGTGCGGATGGGCCGAACTGCGTCGGAGAAATGGCAGCGCCGACGATGGTCGGTCTCGCCGTCGGCAAGTCGACGCTGCTGAAAATGCCTGAGCCCGTCGTCAAGCGCACCGTCGGCGATCCGGGGGTCGTCGAAACGCGTCTCGTCTCGCCGCAGATGCTCTACGTGCTGGGAATCGAGACCGGTTCGACCAACATGATCCTGCAAGGAAAGAGCGGACGCTGCGAAGTCGTCGACGTCCAGGTCGGGCTCGATGCGCAAGGGGTGGAAGCCAAGGTTCGGGAACTCTTCCCCGATGAGAAGGAAGTCAAGGTCAGGGTTGCCGCAAACAGCCTGGTCCTGACCGGTACGGCGTCGGACGCGATGGTGGTCAACCAGATCGTTCAGGTAGCCGGCGCCTACGTGCGAACCGGGCAGGGCGCTTCCGGCGGCGGCGCTGCGGGTAGCACCGCCGTTTCGCCTCGCATCGTGAACATGATGTCGGTGGCGGCGCCGCAGCAGGTGATGCTGGAGGTGAAGATCGCCGAGGTGTCGAAGGCGCTGATCGAGAAGCTGGGGGCCGAACTGAACATCGTCAAGGACAACGGCAGCTGGACCTACAGCCTGCTCTCCAGCTTCCTGTTCAGCCCGGCTGCCGGCGGCGGGATCGGCGTGGCGCACAAGCTCAGCAACCTGAACATCGAAGCCGAGGACTCCGAGGAGCTGGTCAAGATTCTGGCCGAGCCGACGGTGATGGCCATCAGCGGGCAGGAAGGCAGCTTCCTTGCCGGCGGCCGAATCTTCATCCCCGTCGCGCAGAACGCCGCAACTGGAACGGGAACGACGATCACCCTGGAGGAAAAGGAATTCGGCGTGGGGCTCCGGTTTACGCCGACGGTCCTGAGCGGCGACCGGATCAACCTGCGGGTGGCTCCTGAAGTTTCTGAAGTCAATCCGGAGGGGATCGGCGTTACCGTCAATGGCAGCCAGACGCTGCTGCCGTCGATCACCACGCGTCGGGCGGCAACGACGATCCAGCTGAAGGACGGACAGACGTTCGCCATCGGTGGGTTGGTCAGCAACAACGTCCGACACTCCATCAAGGCGTACCCGTTCCTTGGGGAAATTCCCGTGCTCGGCGCCTTGTTCCGAAGCAACAATTTCCAGAACAACCGTACCGAACTTCTGTTCGTCGTGACGCCGCGTCTGGTCAAGCCCTTGCCTCCGGGATACGCCTTGCCGACGGATGCCTACGTTCCGCCGGGCCGTGCCGGCCGGTTGGCGAACGGTCGTATGGAAGGGGCGCCGGAGCGCAGCGAAGACGCGATGCCGGCACCTGAGGCGTCGACTGCCGGGCAGGGCAAGCCCGCTGGTGGTTTCGAGGTGAAGTGAGGAGAACATCATGAAAGCATTTCAGACAGCATCCTCCGTCGGCATTCTGGCAGTCGTGTTTGCACTTGCGGGTTGTGGCAGCACCGCGTCGAGCGGCATGCAAAGCCGCACGCCGAATCTCGATGCCCAGTTCGGCCAGGCGGTCGAGATGGCCAAGGCGCAGCAGACGCTCAATCCGGACGCAAGCAAGAACCCGGATCCGGTGAAGGGCGTCGACGGGCGTGCCGCGCGCGAAGCGATCGAGCGTTACGAAGCGAGCTTCCAGCGTCCACCGCCGCAGCAGAATATCTTCAGCATCGGCGTTTCCGGTACCTCCGGCGGCGGGCAGTAGGTCGGCGCGGCGGCAGGCGGTTCGGTTGCGCGGCGGCAATGCAGTACAGGAGCACATCATGGCCAGGCATCATTCCTTGCGGGAGCGGCAACGCGGTGCGGTAGCGCTGATCGTCGGGCTGCTCTCCGTATTGTTCCTCTTCGGCATGATGGGGATCGCCATCGACCTGTCGTATCTGTATGCGCGCAAGACCGAACTGCAGAATGCCGCCGACGCTGCCGCGCTGAGCGGGGCAAAGGATCTCAACCAGACCGCGGCCGGTGTGAACAACGCCGTCGCCAGCGCGATCGCGACCTTCGGCCAGAACGCGGCGAACAACCTGATCCACGGCGAGGCGATCACTGCCGACAACCTCCGCTTCGGCAGTTGCGCCAACGCCGACGACCACCTTCCCGTGCGCGCACCGAGCTGTACCTTCGTCGATGCGACTACCGCGTCGGCGTCCGATTCGGCAGCTGCCAGCCTGACCTTCATCGAGGTCGATACCGGCGCAGCGAGCAACAAGCCGGTTTTCTTCATGCCTGTGATCGGTGGCCAGGACAACGCCAGCGCCTCCGGTTACGCGGTGGCCGGGCGCTATCTGGCCCAGGTCACGCCGATCGGCATTTGCGCGGTGACGACGACGCGGTTTGACAGCTACGCGCATGGCGAACTGCTGGAGTATGGTTTTCGCCGTGGCATATCGTACGACCTTATGTCGATGGGGCCGCTCGGCGCCAACAGCATTCCCTACCTGGTCAACCCGGTGGACACCGATCCGGCGACCTGCGACCCCTACCACTCCAGCGCCAATTTCACCGCGCCGTTCGTCTGCATGGGATCCAGCGCGGTCGGCCAGGGGGCCGGAACGGTGTTCGCCATCGGCAACACCGGCCTCTCCAACGTGATCGTCAGCGCGCTCAACTCGCGCTTCGGCCTGTACGGAGGTGCCGGCTGGGGAACCAACCAGTGCGACCCGCAGAGCGCGCCGCCGGACCGCAATGTCAAGCAGTTTTGCTACCGGACGCAAGGCAACAAATGCGATTGGCAGCCCAATGCCTCATGGGTTCCTTCGGGCGTCTCCGTGCATTCCGATTACGGTGAGGATCCGGACAATGCGGCGGCGTGGAATGTGGCCAACGAGCAGGCCTACCAGCCGGTGCAGCTGAACTCGACGACCAAGAAGCCTTGCTACAACGCTTCTCCGGGCGGGACGGGGTCGCCGGGAAACGCCTTTGTAGCCGCCAGCGGCTGCGGTAGCCTCAGCAGCGGACCGAACTACGGCACGTTGTGGGCCTACGGCCCGGCCTACCGCGCCAACCTGAGTGCGCCTGACGGTACCGGGGCGGCGTACACCGCCGCCGAGGCGAATGCGATCGGGCAGATGTACAACAACAGTGCGACGGCGATGCGCTACTTCGATACTGCCGTCTATCCCGCGACGTCGCCGTATTCGCAGACCAGCGGCCCCTTCTTCCAGGCACCGCCGTCCGCCCTCGGCGTCTCTGGCGTGGCCAACCGGCGGATCATCAACATCCTGATCATCGACTGCGACAACGTCACCGGCGGCGGCGCCTGCGGCATGCAGTTGCCGGTATTGGGCATCGGCCGCTTCTTCATGACCGTGATGTCGGATCCGACGGGCTCCCCGAAGCGGATTCCGGCCGAGTTTGCCGGCTTGGCGAACCCGGTACCGCTGGCCGAGATCAAGCTGTATCGGTGAGATCATGAGCGAATTGCGTAACACCACCCTCCCGATCTCGATCCGCAAGCGCTCCGGATGTCGCCGCGAATCGGGCGTCGCCGCCGTCGAGCTCGCCTTCCTCCTTGTCCTGCTGCTGCTGATGGCCGCCGGCACCTTCGAGTTCGGGCGGGGCTTCTGGTACTACAACGCACTGGCGAAGGCGACTCGTGACGGCGCGCGCGCGATGTCGATGGCGCCGAAGGCGACGATTTCGTCGGTGGCGGTCGGCGCTGCCCAGCCCCTGGTGGTCAATGCGGCCAACGGCGCCAACGTCGATCCGGTGCTGGTAGCCGGCAACGTTGATGTCACCTGCGACGGCAGTGCGTGCGTGGACGGAACGGCGCCGACCAACGTGCGCGTCGCGATTACCGGCTACAGCATCGATATCGGCGGCATCTTCCCGTTCTTCGATCCGGCGACCTATGGCGTCAGTTCGATCGCCGGCGTCAATCTGGCGCCGCATACGACGATGCGCTACATGAATTGAGCGTCCGACCATGAAACCGAATCGCCTGCCAGCCCATGCCGAATCCCGCCAGCGCGGGGCGACCGCGGTCGAGTTCGCGCTGGTCAGCCTGTTCTTCTTCACGCTGCTGCTCGGGATCGTCGAGCTCGGGCGCCTGATGTACGTGTGGAACACGGTACAGGAAGTGACACGGCGGGCGGCACGCGAGGCCGTCGTGCGCAATTTCAGCACCGATGTGGCTGATTTGCGGCGCGAAGCCCTTTTCAGGGTAGGCGCCAGCGGCACCGTGGTTCTGCCGGCTGCCGGCGAAATCAGCAACGCCGAGGTGCGTATCACCTATCTGGATGTTAACCAGGCCGTGGTCAGTCCGGCACCGACCGATCCCGCGGACAACCTGTCGGCGTGCGCCGATGCCAGCCGTGTCAGCAGCTGCATCCGTTACGTCCGAGCCGAGGTGTGCGACGCTGACAATTGCCAGGGGGTGTTCTACCGGCCCGTCATCGGCTTCCTGCTGGCGGTTGCCGGCGCCGATTTCCGTATTCGGATTCCGATTTCACCGGTCGTCATGCCGGCTGAAAGCATGGGCTTTGCACCGAGCTAGCAGGGGCGGAAAATGGGTTTCAGATTGAATATCAACGAACGATCCGGGAGAGTGTGGTGAATCTGGTTGTTGTCTCGAATACCCGTCAGACGCTGCGCGAAATTTGCGCCAACCTCGATGCGATGGAGGAGTCGATCGAGGTGACGCCGATCGAGGGCGGGCTGGACGATCTGGCGAACATCCCCGCCCACCAGGATCCGGAAGTGATGATCCTGGACTGCAGCGGCGGCGGATGCGGGCAACTCGAACGCGTCGAACAGCTACGCCAGCTCTATCCGGACATGGCCTTGATTCTCGTCTCGGAAAATCCTGCTCCCGATTTCCTGCTCGGAGCGATGCGCGCCGGCGTGCGCGAAGTACTGCCGCTGCCGGCGACAACGCCGTCGCTCGCCGCCGCACTCGGCCGGCTGGTCAGGAAGGCGAATGGCGCCGAGCGGCGACGTGGACGGATACTGACCTTCGTCGGCTGCAAGGGCGGTGCCGGCACCAGCTTCCTCGCCGCCAATCTTGCCTTCGTACTCTCCGAGCGCGCCCAGAAAGTGCTGCTGCTCGACCTCAATCTCCAGTTTGGCGACGCTGCGCTGTTCGTCTCCGACCAGAAATCGACCAAGACCATTGCGGATCTCGCCGAGGAGATCCATCGGGTCGATGCGGCCTTCCTCGCCTCCAGTGTCGTCCATGTCACCGGAACCTTCGACGTTCTGGCGGCGCCGGAGGATCCGGCGCGAGCGCTGGCGGTCAAGGCGGAGCACGTCGACACCTTGCTCCGTCTGGCGCGCCACCAGTACGACTTCGTCGTCATCGATGCCGGGCGCGGCCTCGACGCCGTCAGCCTGCGTGCGCTGGACCATGCCGACGTGATCTATCCGGTGCTGCAGCTGACCCTGCCGTTCATCCGCGACGCGAAGCGTCTGGTTGATGCCTTCCGTTCGCTGGATTACAGCCGTGACAAGGTGCGCATGATCGTCAACCGCTATCAGAAGGGCGGCGACATTGGCCTGGCCGACGTGCAGAAGTCGCTCGGCTACGCGGCGGCGCACGTGATACCGAACCAGTTCGATGCGGTGGCTTCGTCGGTGAACCAGGGGGTGCCGGTGCTCAAACTGGCGCCGGCGAGCACGGTGTCAAAGGCGCTGCTCGATATCGCGGCGACCTTGACCGATATCGAGAGCAACAACGTGGTGCGGGGAGGCTGGCTGGGCCGCTTCCTGGGCCGCAGTTAGAACGAGCTTTAGGAGCGAGTCATGTCCCTGAGAGAACGCCTGAGCGAATTCGAAAGCGGCAGCAGCCGCGCCGGCGAAAACCGTGCCGGCATGGGCAGCAAGTCGTATCAGGATCTGAAGGTGCGCCTGCATCAGAGCCTGCTGGAGCGGGTCGACCTGGAGCGGATGCAGCGGATCGGCAGCGACCAGTTGCGCGACGAGCTGAAGGATCTGGTCGAGCGTCTCCTTGAGGAAAGTGACGTTGTCCTCAACACCACGGAGCGGCAAAACCTGGTCCGCGACATCCAGTACGAGATGCTCGGCCTGGGACCGCTGGAGCCGCTGCTCGCCGACCCGACCATTTCCGACATCCTGGTGAACACGCACAACCAGGTCTTCGTCGAGCGCCGCGGCAAGCTGGAGCAGACCAACGTCAGCTTCTACGACGATGCGCACCTGATGAAGATCATCGACAAGATCGTCTCCCGCGTCGGTCGCCGCATCGACGAATCGAGCCCGATGGTCGACGCCCGCCTCGTCGATGGGTCGCGGGTGAACGCGATCATCCCGCCGCTGGCGATCGACGGGCCGATCCTCTCCATCCGGCGTTTTTCGGTGACGCCGCTGACGATGGCCGACATCATCGAGTTCAAGACCTTGACGGGGCCGATGGCGGAGATCCTGGAAGGGCTGGCGAAGGCGAAAGTGAATATCCTCGTCTCGGGCGGTACCGGTAGCGGCAAGACGACGCTGCTCAACATCCTGTCGGGCTTCATTCCTGAAGACGAGCGGATCATCACCATCGAGGATGCCGCTGAGCTTCAGCTGCAGCAGCCGCACGTCGTCCGTCTCGAAACGCGGCCGGCGAACATCGAGGGCAAGGGCGAAGTGGCGCAGCGGGCGCTGGTACGCAACGCGCTGCGCATGCGCCCCGACCGCATCATCCTCGGCGAGGTGCGCGGCCCGGAGGCGATGGACATGCTGCAGGCGATGAACACCGGCCACGAGGGGTCGATGGCGACGATCCACGCGAACACCGCGCGCGATGCGTTGACCCGCCTCGAGAACATGGTCGGCATGGCCGGGCTGAACCTGCCGTCGCGCGTGGTGCGGCAGCAGATCAGTTCGGCGATCTCGGTCGTAGTGCAGACCTCGCGGCTGACTGACGGCAAGCGCAAGGTGACCAGCATCCACGAAATCACCGGCATGGAGGGCGAGGTCATCACGATGCAGGAAGTGTTCGCCTTCCACCAGACCGGCATCGATGGCGCCGGCCGGGTGGCAGGCTATTTCGCCGCCAGCGGAGTGCGCCCGCGCTTCGTCGAGCGCCTGCGCACCTTCGGCGTGCAGGTTTCCGACAACCTCTTCGATCCGTCGCGGCATTTCGAATAGGCGAGGCGACAACCCGGGAGCCGGCTCATGGACTATCTCTTCTACCTCTTCATCGTGCTGATCTTCATCGCCGTCACGCTGCTGGCGGAAGCGGTGCTGATCTGGTGGAACACCACCCGCGGTCCGGAAGCGCAGCGCATCGCCCGGCGCATCCGACTGATGTCGGCCGGTGCCCACAAGGGCGACGACCAGCCGCTGCTGCTCAAGCAGCGCTTGCTCGCCGAAGCGCCTGCGCTGGCCAAGGCGCTGCTGCAGGTGCCGCGCGTGCATCAGCTCGACCGTCTGCTGGAGCAGTCGGGATTGCCGTGGACGGTCGGCCGCTTCTTCGCGCTGTCGGCGCTCGCCTTTGTCGTCGGCGTCGTCGTCGGCCGCATCCTGTCGCCGGCGCTCTTGTTCCAGCTTGTCGTCGGGGCCGCAGTGGCGTCGCTGCCGTTCTTCTACGTGCTGCGCAAGCGCCAGCAGCGGCTCGAAAAGTTCGAGGAGCAGCTGCCGGAGGCCCTCGACCTGATCGGCCGGGCGCTGCGTGCGGGGCATGCCTTCCCGAGTGCGCTGAAAATGGTCGGCGACGAGATGTCCGATCCGATCGCCAACGAGTTCCGCATCGCCTTCGACGAGGTCAACTATGGCATTTCGATGCAGGCGGCGCTGACCAACCTGGCGGTGCGGGTGCCCAGCATGGACCTGCGCTACTTCGTCATCGCCGTGCTGATCCAGCGCGAAACCGGCGGCAACCTGTCGGAAATCCTGAACAACATCAGCACCATCATCCGCGACCGCCTGAAACTGCTCGGCAAGATTCGCGTGCTCTCGGCCGAGGGACGACTTTCGGCGTGGATTCTCGGCCTGCTGCCATTCGCCACGGGTTTCATCATCTATCTGATCAATCCCGCCTTCATCGGCGTGTTGTGGACCGATGCGATCGGCCAGAGATTCATCGCCGGTGCGGCGATGATGATGCTGGTTGGCTTCGTCTGGATGCGCAAGATCATCCGCATCCACGTCTGATTCGGGATCGCCAGAGAAGAAAAAGGCCAAACCATGGATACCGCGAACACCCTGCAGATCATCTTCCTCATCCTGATCTTCCTCTTCGTGTTCGGTGTCGTGATGGGGGTCATGCTGCTGATGACGCCGAACCCCGTCCGTCAGCGGCTGCGCGAGATGCTCGGCAACGAACTGGAGGTGCCCAAGGTACCGCCGCAGGGCCAGTGGATCGAGCGTATCGTCAAGGCGGCGAGCCCGATCGCTCGGCTGCAGCTGCCGGAAACCGGCTGGGAAGGGTCGGCGTTGCGCATCCGCTTCATGAACGCGGGTTTCCGCAGCAAGACGGCGCCGACGCTGTTCTTCGCCGCAAAGATCATCTTCTCGGTCGGCCTGCCGCTGCTTTTCTTCTTCTACGTCACGCTCTCCGGTGCTTCGGTCAAGCCGCAGATGGTTTTTCTGCTGCTGATGCTGCTCGGCGGCTTCGGCTATTACCTTCCCAACGGCGTCCTTTCACACCTCGTCGAAACGCGGAAGCGGGAGATATTCGAGTCGTTTCCCGATGCCCTCGACCTGCTGACCGTCTGCGTCGAGGCGGGGCTGGGCCTGGATGCCGCGCTGCAGCGCGTGGCGGATGAAATGCGGCTGAAGAGTGCGCCGCTCGCCGAAGAACTGACCCTGGTCACCCTGGAGCTTCGCGCCGGCAGCAGCAAGGAAAACGCCTTGCGCAACCTGGCGCTGCGCACCGGCGTCGAGGATGTCGACACGCTGGTGGCGATGCTGATCCAGGCCGAGCGCTTCGGCACCAGCATCGCCGATTCGCTACGCGTGCATGCCGACACGTTGCGCACGAAGCGTCGCCTGCGCGCGGAGGAGGCGGCTGCCAAGATTGCGCTGAAGCTGCTCTTCCCGCTGATCTTCTGCATTTTTCCGACGATGCTGCTGGTGCTGCTCGGTCCCGGCTTCATCCAGATCTACCGCATCCTGCTGCCGACCTTGGCCGGGGCGCGTTGAAGAAACTTCCGGGCTAGGAGGTCATCATGGACAAACTGTCAGTTGCGGTGCAGGCGGCCCTGGCCGCGCTCGTGGTCGTCGGTTGCGCATCGGGTTCCGGTTCGGGAGGCTATGGCGGGTACAGCAGCATCAAACCGCTGCAGCGCGTCAGCAGTGAGGGCAGTGCCGACGCCTGGTACCAGCTCGGCCGCTACCATCAGGGACAGGAGCGTCTGGCGCAGGCCGAGCAGTCCTTCCGCCGCGTGCTGCAGATCGACGCCGGCCATGCCGAAGCGCACAACGCGCTCGGTGCCGTTCTCGCCGGGCGCGGCCAGCTGGCTGCGGCAGAGAGCGAGTTCCGGGCGGCGGCGCAGGCGGCGCCGAAGGCTGCCCATATCCAGGGTAACCTCGGCCGCATCCTGCTGTTGCAGGGGAAGACCGACGAGGCGATCCTCGTCCTCGAAGAAGGGCTGCGCCTCGATCCGAACAATCGCAGCGTGCGCACCAATCTCGCGAGCGCGCTGGAGGCGGCCGGCATCGTCGCTGCGCCGCGGCGTGCGATGGCGGCTGTCGATGCGGCGACACCGCCCGCTGCCGCTCCCTCGGCGACAACGGGCGTCGTCGTGTTGCCGGCGGTGCCGGTTGCCGATGCCCGCTCGGCGGTGAAGGTGGTCGAGCCGACGGTGCGCCCCGCTGCGGTTTCGGCCAGCCGCTTGAGCTATCAGGATGTCGGGGCACCGGGCGCGGTTGTCGTCGTGGTGGCGCGTGCTTCGGAAAGCGAGGTCCAGGTCGTGGTGCCGACGCGGGAGGCGGAGATTACGCAGGTAGCGGTGCGCGAGACGTCTGCGGCATCGCAGCCGGTGCCAGCAGAGGCGGCGGTATCGACGGTAAGCACATCGCCGCCCAGGGAGGGCGCGGTGGCCGAACTGAAGGCCACAGCCGCCGACACCATCCGGCCGGCGGCTGTGGTTGCCGCTGCGACTCCCATGGCGTCGCCGGTCGCCACACCGGTCGCGGCCCCGATTGCAGCCCCTGTGACGGCCCCTGTGACAGCTCCGATTGCGGCTCCGATTGCGGCTCCGATTGCGGCTCCGGTTGCGGCTCCGGTTGCGGCTCCGGTTGCGGCCCCGGTTGCGGCCCCGGTTGCGGCCCCGGTTGCGGCCCCGGTTGCGGCCCCGGTTGCGACCCCGGTTGCGACCCCGGTTGCGGCCCCGGTTGCGACCCCGACCCCGGCCGAGGCTCCGGCAACGATTCCGACCACGGTGCCAGCGGCCAGCCCGCGGCTGGTCCCGGGGCAGCCGCTGCTTGCGACGCCGACGGAACGTTTCCGCCTGGAAGTGTCGAACGGCAATGGTGTCGAGGGAATGGCCCGCCGGGTGCGCGGCACGCTGGCCGACAAGGGCTTCGGCCGGATCCGGGTCACCAACGAGAAGCCGTACCGCACGCGGGTGACCGTGGTGCAGTACCGCGAGGGCTTCGAGCCGCAGGCGAATTCGCTGGCTCGCCGCTTCCCGCAGTCGGCGAAGGTGATCTATCAGGCGAGGCTAGATCCGCGCGCCGATGTGCGCGTGGTGCTCGGTCGCGATCTGCCGCGCAGTTTTGCGCTCAACGGAAGCGATCTCGAGACGCCGGCGATGCTGGCCGCGGCCGGCGCGCAGTAGTGGGGTGGTGCGGACGGAGAGACTCGAACTCTCACGCCGAGGGCGCCAGAACCTAAATCTGGTGCGTCTACCAATTCCGCCACGTCCGCACGGCCGGAATTGTAGAGGATCGACTGCCGGGAAACCAGCTTGTCGTGTCCGTTTCGGGCGGCCGCCCCCGGCCGGAGGCATTGCCCGCTGCGGAATGCAGGAGGATCGTCATGATCCTGGTGCCGTTCGCTTTCTCCGTTCCTCGCGGTCGTCCGGCCCGGGGAATGTGGCGCGGCATCCTTGCGGCCGGCGGCATTCTTGCTGCCGTCTTCCTCGCGCTTTCCTGCCTGGCAACGCAGGCGCCGGTCGCCGACGACGGCGAGGCGCCGCAGGTGCGTGCGCTGCTCGCGCAAGCGTGGGCCAGCGAGGCCGGCCTGGGCGTGCATCGCAATCCGCTGGTCGCTTCCGCGCTCTACGGTCAGGCGGGAAAATTGGGCAGCGCCGAAGGCTTCTATCGCGCCGGCCGCATCCAGTTGTCGCTGGGTTTCGGCCCGGCGCAGCTGAACTATGCCGCCTGCCTCTTCGCGGCGGCGAGCCAGCTCGGCCACCACGAGGCGAGGGAAGCGCTGGAGCGCCTCAACGACGAGCTGCCGATGGCGTCGCTGGCCTGCGCCGAGGACACCGGCGCGATCCTGCAGATGGCGAATTTCGACCTCGACCGCTACGTCTCCGGGCTGCCGCCGCCGCGCCGGAAAATCGTCGCGCTGATCCGCCAGCTGGCACCGCGTTTCGGCATCGATCCGCGGCTGGCGCTGGCCGTCGCCACGGTCGAATCCAACCTCGACCCATGGGCAGTCTCGCCGAAGCGGGCGATGGGGGTGATGCAGCTGATCCCGGAAACGGCGGAGCGCTTCAACGTGAAGCGGCCGTTCGACGCCGAGCAGAACATCCGCGGCGGCCTCGCCTACCTGCGCTGGCTGCAGCAGTACTACCAGGGCGACACGGTACGCATGGTCGCCGCCTACAACGCCGGTGAGGGGGCGGTGGACCGCTATCGCGGCATTCCGCCGTACATGGAGACGGTGCTCTACGTGTCCCGCGTGCTCGGCTTTTCCGGCCGCAGCCTTGCTGCGCTGCCGGCCGCAGCGGCCGGTGCTTCGGCCATTGTGTCGGCAAAGTGAAATATGGAAAAGCGTTTGCGTTTCCCTAATGGAATGGAATAACCTGTCCGCGTCTGATCCACAGCGATCTGTATCCCGCTAGAAACCTCTCGCAGCGGCGCCGGCGGCAGCTGGCGCGGCATCCTGACTGGGGCTTGAATGGACACGGTAAGTGGCACGGCTGAGAAATGGGAAGTCCCGCGCTCGGCGATCTTTCCCCACGATCCGCTGGCTGACTGCCTGGCGATCCTGACCCGCTACTACCAGCAGCCGTTCTCGACCGAAACCCTGGTATCCGGCCTGCCGCTGGTCGACGGCCGCCTGACGCCCGAGCTCTTCGTCCGTGCCGCCGCGCGCGCCGGGATGTCGGCGCGGGTCATGCTGCGCGGGCTGGACGACATCTCGCCGAGCACGCTGCCGGCGTTGCTGCTGCTCAAGTCGCGCGGCGCCTGCGTCGCGCTCCGCTGCAGCGAGGATCGCAGCAGCTGGACGCTGCTGCAGCCCGAATCCGGTGGCGAAGTGGTGATGTCCGCCGACAAGCTCGCCGCGCTCTACGACGGCAGCGTGATCTACGTGAAGCCCGGCTTCAAGTACGCCGAGGAGGCCGCGCACGCCGCGGTGCCCAAGCCGCAGCACTGGTTCTGGGGCGTCCTCAGGTATGCCTACCCGATCTACGGCGAGGTGCTGGTCGCCTCGTTCCTGATCAACGTCTTCGCGCTGCTGACGCCGCTGTTCATCATGAACGTCTACGACCGGGTGGTCCCGAACGAGGCGTACGAGACCCTGTGGACGCTGGCGATCGGCCTGTTCATCGCCTACTGCTTCGACTTCGTGATGCGCGGGCTGCGCGGCTACTTTCTCGATCTCGCCGGCAAGCAGATCGACGTCATCCTGCTGTCGTCGATCTTCGAGCGCATCCTGGCACTGCGTTCGGCGGTCCGCCCACGCTCGATCGGCAGCCTCGCCAACCATCTGCACGAGTTCGAAGGTTTCCGCGACCTGATGACCGCGGCGTCGATCTCGACCTTGATCGACGTGCCATTCGCCGTGCTCTTCCTGCTGATCATCTGGTGGGTCGGCGGCTGGGTGGTGGTCGTTCCGCTGGTGTTGATCCCGGTCGCCATCGCCATCGGCGTCCTGCTGCAGCCGACGCTCTCCGACCTGGTGCGCAAGGTGATGCAGGCGACCACGCAGAAGCAGGCGATGCTGATCGAGACGCTGGGCGGCGTCGATACGCTGAAGTCGCTCGGCGCCGAAGGCTACTTCCAGCGCAAATGGGAGCAGGCGGTCGGCGAGATCGGCGAGCGCGGGCTATCGTCCAAGCTGCTGTCGGCGGTCATCACCAACCAGGCCGCCTTCCTGCAGAACCTGGCGGTCGTGCTGGTCGTCATCGTCGGCGTCTACCAGATCGGCGAGCGCAACGTCTCGGTCGGCGGCCTGATTGCCTGCACGCTGCTGGTAACGCGGGCGATGATGCCCTTCTCGCAGATCGCGGCGCTGATGACGCGGATGTACCAGGTGAAGGTGGCGCTGCAGGGCATCGATGCGATGATGAAGATGCCGGTCGAGCGGCCCGCCGGCAAGAGCTTCGTCCGCCGCGCCGGCTTCGAGGGCAACATCGAGTTCCGCGGCGTCTCGTTCTCCTATCCCGGCCAGGAGATCGGCGCGCTCGACAACGTCTCGTTCCGCGTCAAGGCCGGCGAGCGGGTCGGCATCATCGGCCGCGTCGGATCGGGCAAGACGACGATCGAGAAGCTGATCCTCGGCCTCTACCAGCCGGGTTCCGGCTCGGTCTGGATCGACGGCATCGACCTGCAGCAGATGGACCCGGTCGACATCCGCTACAACATCGGCTACGTGCCGCAGGACGTCTTCCTCTTCTCCGGCTCGGTGCGCGAGAACCTGATGCTCGGCGGCCTCTTCGTCGACGACGAGGCGATGCTGCGCGCGGCCGAGATCGGCGGCGTCATGGACATCGTCCGGCGCCATCCGAAGGGACTCGACATGCAGATCGGCGAGCGCGGCGAGAGCCTCTCCGGCGGCCAGCGCCAGGCCATCGCGATCGCCCGCGCGCTGATGCGCGACCCGCCGCTGCTGCTGCTCGACGAACCGACCAACTCGCTCGACAACCGCAGCGAGGAACTGTTCAAGGCCCGGCTGGAGAAGCATCTGAGCGCCCGCCACACGATGATCCTGGTGACGCACCGGGCGTCGATGCTGAGCCTGGTGGACCGGCTGATCGTCCTCGACAGCGGACGCATCGTCGCCGACGGAGAGAAGAAGCACGTGCTGGAAGCGCTGTCGGGAGGCAAGATCCGTGTCTAGGCAGGCACTGCTCGAAAAATTCAGGGCATGGCTCGATGCCGTGCTGTTCCCGAGCGCGGCGGCGACCCCGGAGGAGCGGGCCGAGGCGCGCTTCATGCCCGACCGCCTGGCGGCGTTCTTCATGCGGCCGCCGCGCGCCTCGTTCCTGATCGTCCGCGGCTCGCTGGCGCTGCTGCTGGCTTTCCTGATCTGGGCGGCGCTGGCCAACCTCGAGGAAATCACCGTCGGCGACGGCAAGGTCATTCCGTCGAGCCACGTGCAGGTCATCCAGAACCTCGAGGGCGGCATCGTCAGCAAGATTCCGGTGCGGGTCGGCGACGTCGTCCAGCGCGACCAGGTGGTGCTGAACATCGATCCGACGCGCTTCTCCTCATCGCTCGGCGAAACCAAGGCCAAGTACCACGCGCTGCTGGCGCGGATGGCGCGGCTGACGGCGGAGGCGAACGGCGCCCCCTTCTCGGCGCCGAACGAGGTGATGAAGGAGAACCCGCAGATCCTGCGCGAGGAATTCGCCCTCTACAACGCGCGCCAGGCCGAGATCGAAGCGACGCTGTCGGTGCTCCGCCAGCAGGTGCAGCAGCGGCATCAGGAACTGGTCGAGAAGCGGGCGAGGGCGCAGCAGCTCGCCGAGAGCTTCCGGCTGGTCACCGCCGAACTCGAATTGACGCGGCCGATGGCCAAGCAGCAGGTGATTTCCGACGTCGAACTGCTGCGCCTCGAGCGCCAAGCGAACGACATCCGCGGCGAGCTGGACGCGACGCGGCTGGCGATTCCGCGCATGGAGGCGAGCCTGCACGAGGCCAACAGCAAGCTCGAGGGCGCGCAGGCGAAGTTCCGCTCGGACGCCGGCGTCGAGCTGTCGCAGGCGCGTGCCGAGTTCGAGAGCCTGAGCGCCTCCAGCGTCGCCGCCGAGGACCGTCTGGCGCGGACCACGGTGCGCTCGCCGGTCGCCGGCGTCGTCAAGTCGATCAAGGTGACCACCGTCGGCGGCGTCATCCAGCCGGGGATGGAGGTGATGGAGATCGTCCCGATCGAGGACAATTTGCTGATCGAGGCGAAGATCCGGCCCTCCGACGTCGGCTTCCTGCGCCCGGGGCAGAGCGCGATGGTCAAGGTGACCGCCTACGATTTCTCGGTCTACGGCGGGCTCGACGCGACGCTGGAAACGATCACCGCGGACTCGATCACCAACGACAAGGGCGAGAGCTTCTACCTCGTCCGCGTGCGTACCAAGGCCAACCATTTCGGCGCCTCGAAGGAGCGCCTGCCGATCATCCCCGGCATGCTGACCACCGTGCATATCCGCACCGGCGAGAAATCGGTGCTGTCCTATCTGCTGAAGCCGATCATCAAGGCCCGCAGCGAAGCGCTGCGCGAACGCTGAGCTAGAAGTACCCGTCGGGATTCCGGGGCGCGCCCGGAATGACGACGGTTTGCATCAGCCGGGGGCGGGTTGGCTAAACTACTGTCCGCCTACGCCTTCACCCACTCGCTCGGTTTGCTGATGCCGTAGCCCTGCAGCGCATCGATGCCCAGCGTGGCGAGCAGCGTGGCGATCTCGGCAGTCTCCACCGCTTCGGCGACGACGATGATGTCGAGGCCGTGTGCGATCTTGACCACCGACTCGACGAAGAAGCGATGGTCCTTGCTGTCCACGATGTCGGCGATGAAGCTGCCGTCGATCTTGAGGCAGTCGATGCGCGTTTCGCACAGGTAGCCGAACGAGGTGAAGCCCTTGCCGAAGTGGTCGATGCTGGTGCGCGCGCCGGTGGTGCGGATGCGATTGACCCAGTCGCGCAGCGCCGGCAGGTTCTCCACGGCGCCGTACTCGGCGATCTCGAAGATCAGCTGCGGTGCGATGTCCGGCTGCTGGCGGAGCTCCTCGACCAGCCAGGCGACGAATCCTTCGTCGCCGATCGAGCTCGGGAACAGGTTGATCGCGATCGGGCCGCCCAGCTGGTTGCCGCCGCGCAGCCGTTCCATCACCTCGCGGATGACCAGGCGGTCGAAGTCCTGCACCAGCCCGAGACGCTTCGCCATCGGCAGGAAGACGCCGGCCGGGACGACCGCACCCGTGTCGTCGACCACCCGCAGCAGCACCTCGTGATGGTTGTTGGCGTCGACGCTGTCGGCCTGGCGGATCGCCTGCGTGAACAGCACGACCCGCCGGTCGTCGAGGATGCGGCGCAGGATTGCCGACCATTCGCTGGCAGAGTGGGTCTCTTTCGCCGCCGCGCGGATGCCGTTGGGCATCTGCCACGCGTTGGCCCCCTTGGTCTGCGCGGCGCGCAGCGCGGTATCGGCCTCGGCGAGGAAGTCGGCGACGCTCTGGCCATGATAGAGCGCGACGCCGGCATGCGCGATGTCCAGCGTCTTGATCAGGCCGTTATCGTGCAGGCGCGGCAGGGCCTGCATCAGCTGCTCGACGAAGTCCTCGGCGTCCTGCTCACTGACGTCCGCGAGCACGATCGCGAAGTCGGCGCCGGCGATGTGGGCAGCGAAATGGTCGATGCCGGTCAGGCGGTCGCCGTGCTCCTGGATCAGCTTGCCGACGCCTTCGAGCAGGGCGTCGACGCGCGCGAAGCCTTCCTGCTCGTTGAGCTGCTTGAGATCCTTGACCTCGAGCAGGACCAGCGCGCCGGTCAGGAAGCGGTCCTCCTGGCCGATCAGGTGGCGCAGCTGCATGTCGAAATAGCGGCGGTTGGCGAGCCCGGTGACGTGGTCGCGGTAATTCTCGGCGCGCATCCGCTCCATCGCCGTGGCCTGCTCCTCGAACATTTCCCGGACCTTGGTCGTCATCCGGTTCATCGCATCGACCACGCTGCGCAGTTCCAGCGTCCACGGACGGCGCGTCTGTACCGGGAACTCGCGATCGCAGATCGCCTTGGCCTGGGCCTCGACGGCGCGCAGCGGACGCAGCACGAAATGCAGCGAGATCACGCCGAGCAGGAAGGTGACGATCGACGAGCCGAGGAACCACCAGAACGATTCGATGCTGTTCGACCACAGCGTGACGTAGGCGTGTCCCGGGCTGGCCGAGACCTGGATGGTGCCCGCCTGCTGCCAGCCGGCCATGATCAGCGCCTCGCCGCGCGGCGTTTCCAACGGGAACCAGCGGATGAACCAGTCCGGAACGGCGTCGATGCGCGTCGGCGCGACCCGCTCGACGAGCGGCCGGTTTTCGATGTCGTAGATCTTCACCTCGCGGTAGTAGCCGCTGTCGAAGACCGCATCGACCATGCGCTCGACGATGACCAGCTCATTCTCCGCAAAATGCGGCGACAGCGTCAGGCCGAGCGAGGTGGCAGTATCCTGCGAGATCGTTTTCAGCTGCTCGGAGAGATAGGTCTGCGTGTTGTGCACGCTGATCGCGAAGGTGCCGGCAAAGAGCAGGACGAACAGGATGACGATGACGAGGATGAGCTGGCGTAGCAGTGTCATTTTTTTCTCCTCATGATGCGGCGGGCACCGCGCGCGATACGTAGTGTTTGCATCAGTCGAACTCCCGGCCCATGCGGGCGTTCAGTTCGCGCCAGAAGCCGATGTTGTTCGAGCCGCCGGCGACGCTCTTGCCTTCGCCGCGCTCCTTGGCCAGCCACAGGCCGGCGCCGTTGAAGGCATAGACCGGCGTCAGGTCGGGGCGGCGACTGGCGGGGCGGATCTCCGGGATCAGGTTGTCGAGCACGAGCGGGATGGCGCCGGGGGTCGCGTAGTAGGTCAGCACCATGTGCGCCTGGTCGCTGGGGCGGACATTGGCCGCCTTGACGTAGGTGATGCGCAGCTTGCCGACCGGAACGCCGAGCGCGACCAGCGTGAAGTATTTGGCGATCGAGAAGTCCTCGCAGTCGCCGCCGTTGGTCGCCAGCATCTCGCTCGGCGTCGCCCAGTAGTCCTTGACGTTCCAGTGCTCGGCGTCGGAGATGAAGGGAACCTGGTTGAAGAAATCGTTGGCGGCCTCCAGCTTCTCGGCCTCGGACAGGTTGCGTGCGGTGTTGAGCAGCGCCTGCCAGGCCTCCAGCCGCTCGCGCGCCTTGACGCCGAATTTCTTCTCGGCCGCCTCGAGGCGGCGCGCGTTGAGCGCGATCGCCGTCGAATCGGGATAGACCGCCGCCGTCGTGACCAGCGCCAGCCAGGCGCCAAGGACGAGGCAGAACAAACGGTGCAGGGGCATGGGGGGCAAAAAAAATCGCGGGCAGCTCATGGCGAGCCCCCGCGATTCTGTTGCTGCGCTTCAGGCGGATACGGGGAAGGGTATCCGCCTGTCGAGGCTTGTCGCAGATTTCTCATGCCAAGCCCCGTTGCGGCAGGTCAGTTCCCGAGCTTGGCTTCCTCCGGAGCAGCGACGCCGAGGAAGCTCAGCAGTTGCCCCATGTCCTTCAGCAGGCGGAAGCGGGCGAACAGTTCGAGATAGGAGCCGTTGATGTAGTTGGTGTTGGCGGTGAAGGTCTCGTTCTCCGAGTCGAGCAGGTCGAGCAGGGTACGCTGGCCGAGGTTGAACTGGCGGGCGTAGCTGTCGCGCGTCGCCGCGCTCATGTCGGCGTGCTCCTTCAGCGCCGGCAGGCGTTCCGTAGCCGACATCAGGGCGTTGTAGGACAGGCGGGTGCTTTCCTCGACCTGGCGGCGGGTGCGGTTCTGCACTTCGGTCGCTTCGCGCATCAGGTGCGTGGTTTCCTCGATGCGGGCGACGTCCGAGCCGCCCTTGAAGACGTTCCAGCGCGCGCGCAGCATCGCGTAGCGCTCGTCGTTCTCGCCCTTGACGCCATCCAGGTTGCGGTTGTTGCCGGCACCCATCTCGAGGTCGAGGCGCGGCCACATGAACGACTTGGCGGCTTCGCGCTGGGCTTCGGTCGCCTTCACGTCGGCGCCGGCCGACTTGAGGATCGGGTGGTTGTCGATCGCGGCATTGACCGTCTCGTCGGCGGTGCGCGGCACCAGCTTCGAGTCGGGGGCGGACGGGCGGGCCAGCGACGCCGGCTTGGCGCCGACGATGCGCAGGAAGGTGGTTTCGGCGTCGCGCAGCGCGGCCTCGGTGGAGACCAGGTTGGCCTTGGCGAGGCCGACGCGGGCATCGATCTGCTCCTGATCCGACTTGCGGCCGACGCCGCCGCCGGAGCGGATGCGGATCTGGTCCTGCACCTTCAGGTGCGCGTCGAGGTTGGTCTTGGTGATCGCCACCAGCTCGCGGTTGCGCAGCGTGTTCAGGTAGGCCTCGACGGCGCGCAGCGCGATGTCTTCGGCGGTGCCGAGGGTCTTGTAGGCGGCCGATTCGACGCGCGCCTTGTTGCGGTCAACCTCGCTGCTGACGCCGAAGCCGTCGAACAGCATCTGGGTCAGGGTGACCTGGGCTTCCTTGCGGGTCAGCGTGCGGCCGTCGTTGTAGCCGGCGGCCTTGGTGACCGAGTTGTCGCTATGCTCGCGGCCGACGCCGCCGAGCAGGTCGACCTTCGGGAAAAATCCGCCGCGGGCGACCTTGACCGCTTCGTCGTTGGCAAGGCGCTGGTTGCTCTCGATGAGGATGTCCGGGTTGGTCTTGATGGTCATCTCCACGGCATCCTTGAGCGACTGGGCGTGCGCGGGGAAATGAACAGCCGCGGCGACAGCAGCGGCGATGACGGTCTTCTTCAGGGGGCTCCAACTTTTCATGGCAGGTATCTTCTTCCTCGGTTGTTGATCTCGCCTGTCTGGGCCGGCAGGCGCCATGCTTCAGGCTTTCTTGTACAACTTTTGGATTTTCCTGTCCATATTTTTGTGTCGTTTTTTCTATCCCTACGGAATGCTTTGTTGGAAAAAAGGAACGGAGGGAAATTCCCTCCGTTCAGTAGGTTAAGCTCAATTGTTGGCGTATTACTTCAGCTGGTGGTCGCCGTCGCCGAGCAGGGTGCTCAACAGCGTGTTCGCATCGTAGCCAGCGCTCAGGTTGTCGAGGGTGACGATCGGGATGACGCTGCCGGTGCCGCCGCTGCTTCCGTCGAAATCGAGGACGATCTGGGCGGTGTTGCCATCGACTACTTCCACCTTGAGGAAGCCGCCGCTGATCGCCGCCGCCAGATCGGTCGGGATGTCGCTATCCGAGGCGTGCGCAGCAAGCAGGACATCGCTGATGTCGAGGATATCAGCTTCCGGATTGGTGGCCGGATCGCCGAGTGTGAAGTCGGTGATCGTGGCACTGCCCGCCTCTGTGAGGCTGCTCCCGTTGAACACGAAGGTGTCGTTGCCGCCATCGCCCGACAGAATGTCGTCACCGCCGTTGCCGACCAGGATATCGTCGCCGCCTTCGCCGAACATGTAGTTGGCGTTGGCGTCGCCGGTCATGGTTTCGCCGGAATCGGTGCCGACCATGCTGATGGTGTCGGGATAAACCACTAGTTGCACATCGCTGGTAACCGCGTCGCCATCGCCGTCGGTAGCGATGACGGGAAGCTCGATCGTCACCGGCGAAAGTTCGGTGTCCTCGCCGTAGGAGAACTCACCCAATTTGAAGCTGGTCGTCGTTTCGTCGCTAAGGACAAGGGTTCCGTCGACCATCTCAGCTTCGATGGCTTCGATTTCAACCACATTGAACGCTTCCGGGGTATCCGTTGCGTCGACGCTCTTGATCTCGAAGGTCCAGTCATTGCCGATGTCGTACAGAATCAGCCCACTTCCATCCTGTGCGACATGGAGGTCGTTGTCCTGTATGACACCATCGCCATCACGGATGATGATCTCTTCTGGCGTCAGCATCCGCTGCTCGGTCGACAGAGAGGTGCCGACCAGCGTCACGTCCTGGTTGGTGGCGCTACCGCTTTCGTTATAGATGCGCAGTTTGAAGTCGGCATCCTTGCTTTCGCCCGCAACTACGATCGTTTGCTTGAACGCAAAGGTTTGCTGGTAGCCGGTGAAACTGTAGCTTTCGTTGTTCTGCTGGTTATTCACTGAAAGGCCGGTGACCAGGTCGTAGCGGATGATTTCGCCGTTCGACAGCTCGTTGCCCTCGCCAACCCCCAGTTCATTGGCGTTGCTGTTAACGCTTCCTTCGTCGCCGTCGCCCAGTGGCCTGATTGCGGACGACACCAGAACGTCGTTGGTACCGTCTGGATCGGGATCCTGTTTGGTCCCGATATTCAAACCCTTGAACGGCACGTCGCCACCGCCGATACCGGCAAGATCGGTGACCGTCGTGATCTTCGTATTGCTGATGAACGTGCCCGAGAACATCGTGATGACGACGTCACCGTCGGCGTTGATTTCACCGGTCATTGCCACGTTACCGTCTTCGGTCTTGACGATGATGTGCTGGTGGTCATCGAAATCGGGGTCGTAGGAGATGAACAACTCCTCGTTATTCATGTAAAGCTGCTTGCCATCAGCATCCAGGAACGGCTGGCTCTCCTCAGTCTCCAGGTTGAAGTTGAAGTTTGCGGTACCGACGCCATCGCTTCCCGCCGCCATCGCAAAGTTGAGCCCGGATTGGATGGTGACCGGTTCCGGCAGTGGGCTTTCGACACCGAGGACGGTGTAGATGGTGTCAGGGTAGAAGTCGGTCGGGCCGTCGTCGTCGAAGCTGAAGTAGCTGGTGTTGCTGACTTCCTCGCCATCGGTGCTGCGGCTGATCAGGTCGACCGTGGCCGAGTCGGTGACGGTGTCGCCGTCCGCATCCTCGCGGGTGACCTCGTACTGCAGCTGGACGGCGCCGTCTTCGGCCAGCCAGAGCGACACGGCTTCGTCGAAGGTCGCGTTGTCGGGATGCACCAGGGCTTCGTTGAGGGTGGTCTGCAGCTGATATACCGGAGCGTCGTCGGTGCCGACATTCACGATCTCGATCGTGAACACGGCGTCGCCGTCTTCATCCTCGCCGGTCAGCAGCGTGTCGCTGGTGCGTACCAGGGTGATTGCGCCACCCTCGATCGCTTCCAGCGTGGTTGCCAGTTCGCCACTGTCCGGGAAGCCAGCGAAGCTGAACGAACCGCTGTCGCTGCCCGGGCCGTCGGAACCGAAGTCCCCGCCCAGCGCCGCGAACAGGCTGAGCAGGCCGCCTTCCAGTTCGGTGGTGACCTGGCCCAGCACATCGGGGGCGTCATCGGTATTGCCGTCGGTATCGATCTCGCCCTCGGCCAGGCGTTCGTCGCCGACGGTTTCATCGACATTGACCATCAGCGCATCGAGATCGGCTTCAGGATTGGCTTCGACCGTCAGCGTCGGGCCATCGTCGTCGAAGCTGAAGTAGCTGGTGTTGCTGACTTCCTCGCCGTCGGTGCTGCGGCTGATCAGATCGACCGTGGCCGAGTCGGTGACGGTGTCGCCGTCCGCGTCCTCGCGGGTGACCTCGTATTGCAGTTGCACGGCGCCGTCTTCGGCCAGCAGCAGTTGCACCGCCTCGTCGAAGAGATCCGGATCATCGGTGTGCACCAGCGCCTCGTTGAGGGTGGTCTGCAGCTGATAGACCGGAGCGTCGTCGGTGCCGACGTTCACGATCTCGATCGTGAACACGGCGTCGCCGTCTTCATCCTCGCCGGTCAGCAGCGTGTCGCTGGTGCGTACCAGGGTGATTGCGCCACCCTCGATCGCTTCCAGCGTGGTTGCCAGTTCGCCACTGTCCGGGAAGCCAGCGAAGCTGAACGAACCGCTGTCGCTGCCCGGGCCGTCGGAACCGAAGTCCCCGCCCAGCGCCGCGAACAGGCTGAGCAGGCCGCCTTCCAGTTCGGTGGTGACCTGGCCCAGCACATCGGGGGCGTCATCGGTATTGCCGTCGGTATCGATCTCGCCCTCGGCCAGGCGTTCGTCGCCGACGGTTTCATCGACATTGACCATCAGCGCATCGAGATCGGCTTCAGGATTGGCTTCGACCGTCAGCGTCGGGCCATCGTCGTCGAAGCTGAAGTAGCTGGTGTTGCTGACTTCCTCGCCGTCGGTGCTGCGGCTGATCAGATCGACCGTGGCCGAGTCGGTGACGGTGTCGCCGTCCGCGTCCTCGCGGGTGACCTCGTATTGCAGTTGCACGGCGCCGTCTTCGGCCAGCAGCAGTTGCACCGCCTCGTCGAAGAGATCCGGATCATCGGTGTGCACCAGCGCCTCGTTGAGGGTGGTCTGCAGCTGATAGACCGGAGCGTCGTCGGTGCCGACGTTCACGATCTCGATCGTGAACACGGCGTCGCCGTCTTCATCCTCGCCGGTCAGCAGCGTGTCGCTGGTGCGTACCAGGGTGATTGCGCCACCCTCGATCGCTTCCAGCGTGGTTGCCAGTTCGCCACTGTCCGGGAAGCCGACGAAGCTGAACGAACCGCTGTCGCTGCCCGGGCCGTCGGAACCGAAGTCCCCGCCCAGCGCCGCGAACAGGCTGAGCAGGCCGCCTTCCAGTTCGGTGGTGACCTGGCCCAGCACATCGGGGGCGTCATCGGTATTGCCGTCGGTATCGATCTCGCCCTCGGCCAGGCGTTCGTCGCCGACGGTTTCATCGACATTGACCATCAGCGCATCGAGATCGGCTTCAGGATTGGCTTCGACCGTCAGCGTCGGGCCATCGTCGTCGAAGCTGAAGTAGCTGGTGTTGCTGACTTCCTCGCCGTCGGTGCTGCGGCTGATCAGATCGACCGTGGCCGAGTCGGTGACGGTGTCGCCGTCCGCGTCCTCGCGGGTGACCTCGTATTGCAGTTGCACGGCGCCGTCTTCGGCCAGCAGCAGTTGCACCGCCTCGTCGAAGAGATCCGGATCATCGGTGTGCACCAGCGCCTCGTTGAGGGTGGTCTGCAGCTGATAGACCGGAGCGTCGTCGGTGCCGACGTTCACGATCTCGATCGTGAACACGGCGTCGCCGTCTTCATCCTCGCCGGTCAGCAGCGTGTCGCTGGTGCGTACCAGGGTGATTGCGCCACCCTCGATCGCTTCCAGCGTGGTTGCCAGTTCGCCACTGTCCGGGAAGCCAGCGAAGCTGAACGAACCGCTGTCGCTGCCCGGGCCGTCGGAACCGAAGTCCCCGCCCAGCGCCGCGAACAGGCTGAGCAGGCCGCCTTCCAGTTCGGTGGTGACCTGGCCCAGCACATCGGGGGCGTCATCGGTATTGCCGTCGGTATCGATCTCGCCCTCGGCCAGGCGTTCGTCGCCGACGGTTTCATCGACATTGACCATCAGCGCATCGAGATCGGCTTCAGGATTGGCTTCGACCGTCAGCGTCGGGCCATCGTCGTCGAAGCTGAAGTAGCTGGTGTTGCTGACTTCCTCGCCGTCGGTGCTGCGGCTGATCAGATCGACCGTGGCCGAGTCGGTGACGGTGTCGCCGTCCGCGTCCTCGCGGGTGACCTCGTATTGCAGTTGCACGGCGCCGTCTTCGGCCAGCAGCAGTTGCACCGCCTCGTCGAAGAGATCCGGATCATCGGTGTGCACCAGCGCCTCGTTGAGGGTGGTCTGCAGCTGATAGACCGGAGCGTCGTCGGTGCCGACGTTCACGATCTCGATCGTGAACACGGCGTCGCCGTCTTCATCCTCGCCGGTCAGCAGCGTGTCGCTGGTGCGTACCAGGGTGATTGCGCCACCCTCGATCGCTTCCAGCGTGGTTGCCAGTTCGCCACTGTCCGGGAAGCCGACGAAGCTGAACGAGCCATCACTCGTGCTGCCAGGACCATCGGCTCCGTAGTCCCCGCCGAGCGCCGCGAACAGGCTGAGCAGGCCGCCTTCGAGTTCGGTGGTGACCTGACCCAGCACATCGGGGGCGTCGTCGGTATTGCCGTCGGTATCGATCTCGCCGTCCGCCAGGCGTTCGTCGCCGACGGTTTCATCGACATTGACCATCAGAGCTTCCTGGTCGGACTCGGATACGTCGGTACGAACCATGAGTGTCGGGCCGTCGTCTTCAATCGTCACCAGCAGGGAACCGGTAACGGTTTCGCTGCCGTCGGAGACGTTCACGCCGACGGTGAACGAAGTCTGATCTTCGACCGAATCATCGAGATGGTCGATCGAGCCGAGCAGGGTGACGGTGTAGTTGCCACTGCCATCGATTTCGATTTCGATGATCGGGATCGTCTCGCCTTCGCCGACGGCGATCGAGCCGACCAGCGGGTTGCCAGGGGTTCCGTCGCCGGACCACGTGATCGGTTGCCCGCCGGAAGCCAGCGGATCGGTGGGGGCGCTCAGGGTGACGGTCAGCGGATCGCCATTGGCATCGCTGATCGGAATCTGCCCGGTTGCAACGATTTCGTCGGTGGTGTCATTGACACCGACGTCGTCCGGAATTCCGCGCTCCGGCAATCCTTCTTCGGATACCGTTGCGCTGCCGCTGCCCACGGTCGGGGGCGTATTCGTCGGGATGACGGGTTCCGGTTCGACAAACGGCAGCTCACCCGTCGGCTGCTCGAAGCTGGTCGAGATCGGCCCGGTCGGGAAGCCGCTGGTCACCAGGCCTTGCGGTGCCGCCTGGTCGACCACGACGAAGCTCGCGCCGCCCTCTTCACCGCCGCCGGCGCCGGCTGCGGTGGCTTCGGTGATCTGGGTCGGGTCGGCGCCGGCGGCGATCTGCGCCTGGATGGCGGCGATGTCGGACTGCGCTGCGCCGGCTTCGGCCGGGTTGAAGACGTCGCTGTCGAGGGCGATCTTGGAGTCGCGGCCGAGGTCCATGAACTTGCCGTTGAGGAACTCGATCAGGATCGCGCCGGCGGCGGAGGTCTGGATGACGTCGTTGGCGAAGACCTTGTCGCCCACCTGCAGGGTGCGGGTGACGCCGTTGGCGTCGGTGGCCGTCACCGTGCCGACGATCGACTTGACGGTGCCGATCGAAGAAATCTTCGTGCCGGCGGCGACGGACTTGACGGTGGAGGAGCTGGTGGTTGCCATGATGGTCTCCCGGAAATGAATCGGTACGCCTCCAGCTTAGGCCCCCGAGGGGAGTAGGGGTATTCGACCAAAGTCTGGGGTCAGGCCATCCGGTGCGGGGTTTCGGGCAGCGGCCGCTTCAGGTCGGAGAGCATCAGCGCCAGCTGGACGCGGCCGGAAACGCCCAGCTTGTGGAAGATGGTCGTCAGGTGGGCCTTGACGGTGACGTCGGAAACGTTGAGACGCTTGGCAATCGCCTTGTTGCTGGCGCCTTCGGCGACGCAGGCGGCGATTTCGCGCTCGCGCGGGGTCAGGCTGTCGAGCTTCGGCGGCGTCGGCTGCTGCGCCGTGGCCGGCGCGGTGGCGTGCCGCAGGTGGTTCAGCATGGCCGGCAGCGCCGCGCGCGAGACCCAGATGCCGCCCTTGAGGACGACGTCCACGATTTTCCTGAGCTCGTCGGCCGAGAGTTGCTTGCCGCAGCAGCCGACGATGCCGAGGGCGAGGGCGGTGAGCTCGGCCTCGGTATCGAGGTCGGTGTCGGCGAGCAGGAGGCGGGTGCGTTTGGCAAGGCGGGCGAGCTCGCCGTCGTGGCGCAGCGCGCGCTTCTGAAGCCTGGAGCCGTCGATGACGACCAGCGTCAGCCGTTGGGTCTCGCAGGCCGCCAGCACCTCGGCGAGGCTTCCCTTGACCTGGACCGGCGCCGGCTGCAGGAGCGTTTTCCAAGTGGCGACGAAAATGCCCTGGTCGCTGTTTACGAGAAACATCGTTTTCCCCCTTGCCTAAATGGCTATGGCGGTGAATCGTTTCTTGTATATGCTAGGCGGCAGGTTTCGGGAGGGAACCGGCCCGCCATCGACCGTTCCCGCTGCTGTTGCTGCACGCGCCTTCCGCGATCGTCCGGAAGATGCTTTAGCTTTCGCTTATGTAGCGCATATGTCAAGAGGTTTGGAGGTTCGAGCATGCCCTTTGTTCTTCGCGATGCGCACGGTGTGGTGATCGGTTTGCTGAAGACGGCCGACGATCCGTCGGCGGAATTCCTGCCGCCGGACGATCCCGAGGTGGCGGCCTTCGTCGCCGAGGAGGCCGCGCCCGATGCCGGATCCTTCCCGCTGCAGGCCGACGTGGCGATGATCCGCGTGATCGAGGACGTGATCGACCTGCTGATCGCCAAGAATCTGATCGTCCTCACCGACCTGCCGCCGATCGTGCAGGAGAAGCTGCTGCGCCGGCGCAACCGCCGCGCCGAGCTGTTCGGCGGCATGACCGTTCTCGACGACGAGGACAAGGGCCTGTTCTGACCCCTCCGTCCGCCGCGCCCGCCGGCGGCCCTCCTTGGGCGTGGCCCGGCGTGATAAAATGCGCCGTTTAGTCATCGGCCGGGCCAGGTCCGGCATCTCCACACCTGCTCCAATTAGGATTTTCTATGCAAACGAACGCCGAAAACACCAACGTCCAGCAACCGGCCCCGAGCGCCCTGGAACGCCGCATCGACCTGTCCGTGGCCATCGCCGACCTTGACAAGGACGTCGATGCGCGCCTGAAGCGCATGGGCAAGAACGTGAAGATGCCGGGCTTCCGCCCGGGCAAGGTGCCGGCGAACATCGTCCGTCAGCAGTACGGCGACCAGGCGCGGCACGAGGCGCTGAACGAGGCGCTCGACCGCGCCTTCGGCGAGGCCGTCGTCGCCCAGAAGCTGCGCGTTGCCGGCTATCCGCGCATCGAGCCGAAGAACACCGAAAACGCCACGCACATCGAGTTCTCGGCGGTCTTCGAGGTCTATCCGGAGATCGCGCTGGGCGACATGTCGGCCGCCGAGATCGAGCGTCCGGCGCTGGAAGTCGGCGAGGCCGAGGTCGACAAGACCATCGAGATCCTGCGCAAGCAGCGTATCCGCTATGAGGCCGTCGACCGCGCCGCGGCCAAGGAAGACCGCGTCGTCATCGACTTCCTCGGCAAGAAGGACGGCGAGCCGTTCCAGGGCGGCCAGGCCGCCGACTACCCGTTCGTGCTCGGCCAGGGCATGATGCTGGCCGATTTCGAGACTGCCGTCGAAGGCCTCAAGGCCGGCGAAGGCAAGACCTTCGACATGACCTTCCCGGAAGACTACTTCTCCAAGGACCTCGCCGGCCAGAAGGTGCAGTTCGAGATCACCGTGAAGAAGGTCAGCGGTCCGGTGCTGCCGGAAGTCGACGCCGAGTTCGCGAAGATGCTCGGCATCGCCGACGGCGACGTCGCCAAGATGCGCGAGGAAATTACCGGCAACCTGCAGCGCGAGGTGAAGAAGCGCATCCAGGGCAAGATCAAGGACCAGGTGATGGACGCCATCATCAAGGCCAACCCGATCGACATCCCGAACGCGCTGGTCGAGATGGAAATCCATCGCCTGATGGAAAACGCCCGCCACGACATGGAACAGCGCGGCATGAAGGTCAAGGATTTCCCGATCCAGCCGGAATGGTTCGCCGAGCAGGCGAAGCGCCGCGTGACGCTGGGCCTGGTGCTGGCCGAACTGGTCAAGGTCAAGGAGCTGCACGCCAAGCCGGAGCAGGTCAAGGCCATCGTCGAGGAAGCCGCGCAGAGCTACGAGCATCCGGAAGAAGTGGTACGCTGGTACTACGCCCAGCCGCAGCGCCTGCAGGAAATCGAGGGCGTCGCGATCGAGGACAATGTCGTCGCCTGGGTGCTGGACAACGCCAAGGTCAGCGACAAGGCCGTCGCCTTCGACGAACTGATGGGCCAGCAGCAGGCCTGATGACGCTTACAGGAGAGAAGCAGGCATGATTCAAGGATCGGAAATGCGCAACGACTGGGACCCGCAGGCCCTCGGCCTGGTGCCGATGGTGATCGAGCAGAGCGGTCGCGGCGAGCGCGCCTACGACATCTACTCGCGCCTGCTCAAGGAGCGCGTCATCTTCCTCGTCGGCCCGGTCAATGACGCGACGGCCAACCTGGTGGTGGCGCAGCTCCTGTTCCTGGAGGCCGAGAATCCGGACAAGGACATCTACTTCTACATCAACTCGCCCGGTGGCTCGGTGACGGCCGGTCTGTCGATCTACGACACGATGCAGTTCATCAAGCCGGACGTGTCCACGCTGTGCATGGGCCAGGCCGCCTCGATGGGCGCCTTCCTGCTGGCGGCCGGTGCGAAGGGCAAGCGTTTCGCGTTGCCGAATTCGCGCGTGATGATCCACCAGCCGATGGGCGGGTTCCAGGGGCAGGCGTCGGATATCGCGATTCACGCCAAGGAGATCTTGTCCTTGCGTGCGAAACTCAACGAAATCATGGCTTTGCATACCGGGCAGCCGGTCGATCGGATCGAGCGCGACACCGATCGCGACAATTTCCTTTCGGCAGCGGAAGCGGCAGAATACGGCTTGATCGACAAGGTGCTGGTCTCGCGCGAAGGCGTTTGATCGAAGCTTCGGGCGTCCCGGCCAGACACAGGAAGACGGAATATGTCCGAAAAGAAAAGCGGCAGCGACAAGCTGCTCTACTGTTCCTTCTGCGGCAAGAGCCAGCATGAAGTGAAGAAACTCATCGCCGGACCGTCGGTGTTCATCTGCGACGAGTGCATCGAGCTGTGCAACGACATCATCCGCGACGAGATCGCCGGTGGCGACGACGGCAAGGCCGTCCGCTCCGACCTGCCGACACCGCGCGAGATTTGCTCGATCCTCGATCAGTACGTGATCGGCCAGGAGACGGCCAAGCGCATCCTGTCGGTGGCGGTGTACAACCACTACAAGCGGCTGCGCCACCACGCCAAGAGCACCGACGACGTCGAGTTGGCGAAGAGCAACATCCTGCTCATCGGCCCGACCGGTTCGGGCAAGACGCTGCTCGCGCAGACGCTGGCGCGCCTCTTGAACGTGCCGTTCGTGATGGCCGATGCGACGACGCTGACCGAAGCCGGCTACGTCGGCGAGGACGTCGAGAACATCATCCAGAAGCTGCTGCAGAAGTGCGACTACGAGGTCGAGAAGGCGCAGCAGGGCATCGTCTACATCGACGAGATCGACAAGATTTCGCGCAAGAGCGACAACCCGTCGATCACCCGCGACGTCTCCGGCGAAGGCGTGCAGCAGGCGCTGCTGAAGCTGATCGAGGGTACGGTCGCCAGCGTGCCGCCGCAGGGCGGGCGCAAGCATCCGAACCAGGACTTCGTCCAGGTCGATACCACCAACATCCTGTTCATCTGCGGCGGCGCCTTCGACGGCCTGGAGAAGGTCATCCGCAACCGCTCGGAGAAGGGCGGCATCGGCTTCGGCGCCGAGGTGAAGAGCAAGGACGACAAGAAGGCCGTCGGCGAAGTGTTCCGCATGGTCGAGCCGGAAGACCTGATCAAGTTCGGCCTGATCCCCGAGCTGATCGGCCGCCTGCCGGTCGTCGCCACGCTCGAGGAGCTGTCGATCGACGCGCTCGTCGAGATCCTGATCGAGCCGAAGAACGCGCTCGTCAAGCAGTACCAGAAGCTGTTCTCGATGGAGGGCGTCGAGCTCGAAATCCGCCCCGGTGCACTGCAGGCGGTCGCCAAGAAGGCGCTCGAGCGCAAGACCGGGGCCCGCGGCCTGCGCTCGATCCTCGAGTCGGTCCTCCTCGACACCATGTACGAACTTCCCGGCATGGACAATGTCTCAAAGGTCGTTGTCGACGAGAACATGATCAGCGGCGACAACAAGCCGCTGCTGATCTATGCTGATCAACCCAAAGTCTCCGGTTCCAACTGAGATGCCGCCCCATCTGGCAGCCTGTCCGGTTCTTTAAGTCCGACAGCCTGCTCGGGGCGGCTTGATTTCCTGCTTCGCGCCCTCATGTAGGGAGCGAACCTCACCTCAATAGGCACACGAGATGTCGAATACCCCCAATCTGCCCGCCGAAACCCTGGAACTGCCGCTGCTGCCGCTGCGCGACGTGGTCGTGTTCCCGCACATGGTGATTCCGCTGTTCGTCGGGCGGCCGAAGTCGATCAAGGCGCTGGAAGCGGCGATGGAGTCGGGCAAGAGCATCCTGCTCGTCGCCCAGAAATCCGCGGCCAAGGACGAGCCGTCCGAAGAGGACATGTACGAGATCGGCTGCGTCGCCAACATCCTGCAGATGCTGAAGCTGCCCGACGGCACGGTGAAGGTGCTGGTCGAGGGCACGCAGCGCGCCCGCGTGGACTCGGTCGATGCCGGCGAGACGATGTTCACCGCCCGGGCGACGCCGATGCCGGCCGAGGACGGCGTCAACCACGAGGTCGAGGCGATGCGCCGCGCGGTGATCGCGCAGTTCGACCAGTACGTGAAGCTGAACAAGAAGATTCCGCCGGAGATCCTGACCTCGATCGCCGGCATCGAGGAGGCCGGCCGCCTGTCCGACACGATCGCCGCGCACCTGCCGCTGAAGCTCGAGCAGAAGCAGGAGATTCTCGAGCTGTTCGACATCAAGTCGCGCATCGAGCGCCTGCTCTCGCAACTCGAGACCGAGATCGACATCCTCCAGGTCGAGAAGCGCATCCGCGGCCGCGTCAAGCGCCAGATGGAGAAGAGCCAGCGCGAGTACTACCTGAACGAGCAGGTCAAGGCGATCCAGAAGGAGCTCGGCGAAGGCGAGGAAGGCGCCGACCTCGAGGATCTGGACAAGAAGGTCAAGGCCGCCGGCATGACCAAGGAAGGCCTGGCCAAGGCCAACGGCGAGCTGAAGAAGCTGAAGCTGATGTCGCCGATGTCGGCCGAGGCGACCGTCGTCCGCAACTACATCGAGACGCTGATCGGCCTGCCGTGGCGCAAGAAGACGCGCATCAGCAAGGACCTGTCGGAAGCCGAGACGGTGCTCGACAAGGACCATTACGGCCTGGAGAAGGTCAAGGAACGCATCCTCGAATACCTCGCGGTGCAGCAGCGCGTGGACAAGCTGAAGGCGCCGATCCTGTGCCTGGTCGGCCCTCCGGGGGTCGGCAAGACCTCGCTCGGCCAGTCGATCGCCAAGGCGACCAACCGCAAGTTCGTGCGCATGGCGCTCGGCGGCGTGCGCGACGAGGCCGAGATCCGCGGCCACCGCCGCACCTACATCGGTTCGATGCCGGGCAAGATCCTGCAGAGCCTGTCGAAGGTCGGCGTGCGCAACCCGCTGTTCCTGCTCGACGAGGTGGACAAGCTCGGCCAGGACTTCCGCGGCGACCCGTCGTCGGCGCTGCTGGAAGTGCTCGACCCGGAGCAGAACCACACCTTCCAGGACCACTACGTCGAGGTCGACTTCGACCTCTCCGACGTGATGTTCGTGGCCACCGCCAACACGATGAACATCCCGGCGCCGTTGCTCGACCGCATGGAGGTGATCCGCCTCTCCGGCTATACCGAGGACGAGAAGGTCAACATCGCCGAGCGCTACCTGCTGCCGAAGCAGATGAAGGCGAACGGCGTCAAGAAGACCGAGCTGACCGTCACCGAGTCGGCGCTGCGCGACATCGTCCGCTACTACACGCGGGAAGCCGGCGTGCGCGCGCTCGAGCGCGAGGTGTCGAAGATCTGCCGCAAGGTGGTGAAGACGCTGCTGCTCCGGAAGCGTGCCGGCAAGATCGTGGTCAACGCGAAGAACCTCGACAAGTACCTCGGCGTCCGCCGTTACACCTTCGGCATGGCCGAGAAGGAAAACCAGGTCGGCCAGGTCACCGGTCTGGCCTGGACCGAGGTCGGCGGCGAGCTGCTGACGATCGAGGCGGTGGCGCTGCCGGGCAAGGGCAAGACGATCACCACCGGCAAGCTCGGCGAGGTGATGCAGGAGTCGATCCAGGCGGCACTGTCGGTCGTGAGGAAGCGCTCGAAGTCGCTCGGCATCGTCGACGACTTCTACCAGAAGAACGACATCCACATCCACCTGCCGGAAGGCGCCATCCCGAAAGACGGTCCGTCCGCCGGCATCGGCATCTGCACCGCGCTGGTCTCGGTGCTGACCGGCATCCCGGTCTGCTGCGACATCGCGATGACCGGCGAGATCACGCTGCGCGGCGAGGTGCTTGCGATCGGCGGCCTCAAGGAGAAGCTGCTGGCGGCCGTGCGCGGCGGCCTGGCGCGGGCGCTGATCCCGGAAGAGAACGTCAAGGATCTCGCCGAGATCCCGGACAACATCAAGAACAAGCTCGAGATCATCCCGGTGCGCTGGATCGACCAGGTGCTCGAGCACGCGCTGGAAAGCCAGCCGCAGCCGCTGCCGGACGAGCCGCCGGCGGCGGCACCGGCGGCCGGCGATGCGGCGGCGACGTCGACCGTCGTCACGCACTGACGGGCGTTTCTTGCGTCGTCCGCAAACGGCCGCCGCGGCGGCCGTTTCCTTTGGCCGGGCCGGCCGCGCGCTGGCAAAGCCGTGGCGGATGCTGTAAACTTCCGGCTTTCGCGCTTATCGCCATCAGGCACGGGTGCTTAGCTCAGTTGGTAGAGCGCTAGCCTTACAAGCTGGATGTCGGCGGTTCGATCCCGTCAGCACCCACCACAAGCATGAAAAGCAGCACCGACGCGGAGTGGTAGTTCAGTCGGTTAGAATACCGGCCTGTCACGCCGGGGGTCGCGGGTTCGAGTCCCGTCCACTCCGCCACCAATACCTGAAGGCGAACGCAAGTTCGCCTTTTTTGCATCTTTTTGGGCATTTCACGAGAGCCGAGGGCAGAGCACGCCATGTTCGACGCCGTACGCAACAACAAGAGGATCGTCCAGGTTTTCCTGGCGCTGATCACCCTGCCGTTCGCCTTCTGGGGCGTCGATTCCTACGTGCGCAACGTCGGCGCCGGCAGTGACGTCGCCGTCGTCGGCGATTCGAAGATCACGATCCAGGAATTCAACCAGGCCTGGCGCGACCATCTCGACCGCGCCCGGCAGCAACTGGGGCCGAACTACAAGGCCGAGCTGTTCGATACGCCGCAGGCGCGCATGGAGCTGGTGAACACGCTGATCGACCGGCGCCTGCTGGCGCTGGAGGCGAGGAAGGCCCGCCTCAACGTCAGCGACGCGCTGCTCGTCGAATTCATCACCAGTTTCCCGTCGCTGAAGGAGAACGGCAAGTTCTCCAAGGCCCGCTACGACGCGCTGGTCGCCTCGCAGGGGATGTCGAAGGAGATGTTCGAGGCGCAGCTGCGCCAGGACATGATCCTGCAGCAGCTGGTCGGTGCCGTCGGCGACACCGGCATCGTCTCGGCGTCGTCGGCGGAGATGATGCTGCGCATCCAGTCGGAAGAGCGCCAGGTCGCCGAACTGCGCCTGTTGCCCGAGCAGTTCGCCGGCGAGGTCAAGCTCGACGCCGATGCCGCGAAGAAGTATTACGAAGAGAACCAGAAACTGTTCCAGACGCCGGAGATGGTCCGTCCCGAGTACGTCGTGCTGTCGCTCGACGCGCTGCTGGCACAGGCCACGGTCAGCGAGGCCGAGGTCAAGCAGTGGTACGACGGGCACAAGGACCGCTACCAGCAGAACGAGGAGCGCCGCGCCAGCCACATCCTGATCGGCACCGGCGGCGACGCCGACAAGGCCAAGGCGAAAGCCAAGGCCGACGAGGTGCTGGCGGAAGTGCGGAAGGCGCCGGCGAAGTTCGCCGAACTCGCCAGGCAGCACTCGCAGGACCCGGGCTCGGCGGCGAACGGCGGCGACCTCGGTTTCTTCGGCCGCGGCATGATGGTCAAGCCTTTCGAGGAGGCGACCTTCGCGCTCAAGGACGGCGAGGTTTCGGACGTCGTCCAGTCCGACTTCGGTTACCACATCATCAAGCTGACCGGCATCAAGCCGGCCAAGCAGAAGGCGCTCGACGAAGTGCGCGCCGAGATCGAGGGCGAGCTCAAGCGGCAGGCGGCGCAAAGGCGCTACGTCGAGGCCGCCGAGGCGTTCACGAACATGGTCTACGAGCAGTCGGACAGCCTGAAACCGGTTGCCGAGAAGTTCGGGCTCAAGATCCAGCAGGGACCGATGCTGCCGCGGAACCCGCCGGCGCAGGCGCTGGCCGCGCTCGGTCCGCTCGGCAACGAGCGCCTGCTCGCGTCGCTGTTCGCTGAGGATGCGGTCAAGAACCAGCGCAATACCGACGCCGTCGAGGTCGCGCAGAACACCCTCGCCGCCGCCCGCGTCGTCGAGCACAAGCCGGCGGCGGTGCGCCCGTTCGACAGCGTGCGCGCCGATATCGAGGCGATGCTGAAGGCGAAGGAGGCGGCGGCGCTGGCGCGCAGCCGCGGCGAGGCGATGCTGGCGGCGATGAAGGGCGGCGACGACAAGACCAAGTGGGCGCTGGTGAAGTCGGTGTCGCGCCTGCAGGGCAAACAGGTGCCGCCGGCCGCGCTGCAGGCGATCTTCCGCGCCGACGTGGCGACCTTGCCGGCCTACGCCGGCGTCGAGCTGCCGAACAACGGCGGCTACGCGCTGTACAAGATCGTCGCCGTCAAGCCGCTGGAGAAGGTCGATGCCGACCGGCGGCGCGTGCTGCAGAGCGAATACACTGCGCTGGTCGCGCAGGAGGACTTCGCCGCCTACCTGTCCGGGCTGCGCCAGCGCGCCAAGATCGAGATCAACCAGGCGGCGCTGGAAAGCAAGGAACGCTGATCCGCGTTCCGCACCGCCTGCCTGAAGCAAAACGCCGACCGGGGAAACCGGTCGGCGTTTTCTTTTTGGGCAGCCGGCCAACGGCCGGCTGCCGCGCGGTGGGGTCAGGCCGGCAGCGGGTCGGCGTTGCCGAGCGCGGTGGTGTTCAGGCCGCCGTCGACGTAGGTGATCTCGCCGGTGATGCCGCTCGCCAGGTCGGAGAGCATGAAGGCGGCGGCGTTGCCGACTTCCTCGATGGTCACGTTGCGGCGCAGCGGCGCGTGGTGCGCGTTGTACGCCAGCAGCTTGCCGAAGTTGCCGATGCCGGAGGCAGCCAGCGTCTTGATCGGGCCGGCCGAGATGGCGTTGGCGCGGATGCCCTGCGGCCCGAGGCAGAAGGCCAGGTAGCGGGTAGCCGCCTCGAGGCTGGCCTTGGCCAGGCCCATCGTGTTGTAGTTCGGCATCGTGCGTTCGGCGCCGAGGTAGGAGAGGGCGAGCAGCGCCGGCTTGTTGCCCTTCAGCAGCAGCGGGCGGGCGGCCTTGGCCAGCGCCGGGTAGCTGTAGGACGAGATGTCGTGCGCGATGCGGAAGGCTTCGCGGTTGATGCCGTCGAGGAAGTCGCCCTCGATCGCTTCGCTCGGGGCGTAGGCGATCGAGTGCACGAGGCCGTCGAGGCCGTCCCAGTGCTTGCCGAGCTCGGCGAAGAGTTGGTCGATCTGGGCGTCGTCGGCGACGTCGCAGGGGAAGACCAGCTCGCTGCCGAATTCGGCGGCGAACTTGGCGACGCGCTCCTGGAAGCGCTCGTTCTGGTAGGTGAAGGCGAGCGTCGCGCCTTCGCGGTGGCAGGCCTTGGCGATGCCGTAGGCGATCGAATGCTTGGACAGCAGTCCGGTGATGAGGATGCGTTTCTCTGCGAGGAATCCCATGGGTGCTCCCTGTTGGTTTGCGCGCATTATAGCGGAAATGACAGCCGGCTCGGCTGCCGGCGGCCGCTGCAGGGGAGGCCGCCGGGCGGGTGACGCACGCCGGTCCATCGGCTAAACTCGCCGCCATGCCGTTGCTTCCCCTTTCCCGCCTCGCCTGCCTTTCCGCCGTCTGCCTCGTGGCCGCCTGCGGCGACGCGTGGAACGATCCGTACCCGTCGGCCGAGCGCGGCCAGAGCATCCTCTACTCGGCCTTCACCGAGCGGCCTAAGCACCTCGACCCGGTGCAGTCCTATACCGAGGACGAGATCACCTTCACCGCGCAGGTCTACGAGCCGCCGCTGCAGTACCACTACCTCAAGCGCCCGTACGAGCTGGTGCCGCTGACCACCGAGGCGGTGCCGGTGCCGCGCTACGTCGATGCGGCCGGGCGCACGCTGCCGGCCGACGCGCCGGCGGAGCAGATCGCCGAGAGCATCTACGAGATCCGCCTCAAGCCGGGCATCCGCTACCAGCCGCACCCGGCCTTCGCCGTCGACGCCGCCGGCCGACCGCGCTACGCCGACCTCGATCGCGACAAGCTGAAGGGCATCGAGCGCATCGCCGACTTCGCCGAGACCGGCACGCGCGAGCTTGTCGCCGACGACTACATCTACGAGATCAAGCGCCTCGCCCATCCGCGCCTGCATTCGCCGATCTTCGGCATGATGGCCGAGCACATCGTCGGCCTGAAGGAGCTCGGCAAGACGCTGCAGGCGGCGGCGAAGGAGCTGCCGACGGACGGCTGGCTGGACCTCGACGCCTATCCGCTGTCCGGCGTCGAGAAGGTCGACGACTACACCTGGCGCGTGCGGCTGAAGGGCAAGTACCCGCAGTTCCTCTACTGGCTGGCGATGCCCTTCTTCGCGCCGGTGCCGCGCGAGGTCGACCGCTTCTACAGCCAGCCGGGCATGGCCGAGAAGAACCTGACGCTGGACTGGTACCCGGTCGGCACCGGCCCCTACATGCTGGTCGAGAACAACCCGAACAGCCGCATGGTGCTCGCCCGCAACCCGAACTTCCGCGGCGAGACCTACCCGTGCGAGGGCGAGGCCGGCGACCGCGACGCCGGACTGCTCGACGACTGCGGCAAGGCGGTTCCCTTCATCGACCGCGCCGTGTTCTCGCGCGAGAAGGAGGCGATCCCGTACTGGAACAAGTTCCTGCAGGGCTGGTACGACGCCTCCGGCATTTCCTCCGACAGCTTCGACCAGGCGGTGCGCATCAACGTCGGCGGCGACGTCGCGCTGACCGACGAGATGCAGCAGAAGGGCATCCGCCTCCTGACCAGCGTGCGCGCCTCGACCTTCTACATGGGCTTCAACATGCTCGACCCGGTCGTCGGCGGGCTCGACGCGCGCGGCCGCAAGCTGCGCCAGGCGGTGTCGATCGCCGTCGACCAGGAGGAGTTCATCTCGATCTTCATGAACGGCCGCGGCATCCCGGCGCAGGGGGCGCTGCCGCCGGGCATCTTCGGCTACACCGAGGGCGAGGCCGGGATCAACCGCGTCGTCTACGACTGGCGCGACGGCGCGCCGCGCCGGCGCAGCGTCGACGAGGCGAAGCGGCTGCTGGCGGAAGCCGGCTGGCCGAACGGGCGCGACGCCAAGACCGGCGAGCCGCTGGTGCTCAACCTCGACACCACCGGCGGCGGCATGGGCGACAAGTCGCGGCTCGACTGGCTGACCCGCCAATTCGCCAAGATCGACGTGCAGCTGGTGGTGCGCTCGACCGACTTCAACCGCTTCCAGGACAAGATCCGCCGGGGGGCGGTGCAGCTCTACTACCTCGGCTGGAACGCCGACTACCCGGATCCGGAGAATTTCTTCTTCCTGCTCAACGGCGCCGAAAGCCGGGTGGAGAAGGGCGGCGAGAACACCTCGAACTACAAGAACCCGGAGTTCGACCGCCTCTTCGCGGCGATGAAGAACATGGACAACGGCCCGCGCCGGCTGGAGATCATCGGGCGCATGAACCGCATCCTGCACGAGGACGCGCCGTGGGTGTGGGGCTTCCACCCGAAGAGCTATGCGCTCGGCCATGCCTGGCTGAAGAACCGCAAGCCGAGCGACGTCGGCCATAACGGGCTCAAGTACCAGCGCCTCGACGTCGCGCTGCGCGAGGCGAAGCGCGCGGAGTGGAACCGGCCGGTGCTGTGGCCGCTCGCCGCCGTGATGGTCTTCCTGGTCGTCGCGCTGGTGCCGGCGGTGGCCGGCTACCGTCGGCGGGAAAGGGCGGCGGCGCGATGAGCGGCAGCGCAACGAAGAACGCGCAGACCGTCATCCACACCGACGACGGCCGCGTCCATTACGACATGGCCGAGGACGGCAATCCCTGCTTCGGTTGCGGCGGTTGCTGCCGCCATTTCCGCGTCTCGTTCTACCACGGCGAACTCGACACGCAGCCCGGCGGCTACGTTCCTGCCGCGCTGACGTTGCCGGTGACGCCGTTCCGCGCCTGCATGAAGGGGACCGAACAGGGCGAGGGTCGCTGCGTCGCGCAGCAGGACGATGGCCGCTGCGGCATCTACGACAAGCGGCCGTCGGTCTGCCGCGAGTTCCCGGCCTTCATGGAGGATGGCTCGCTGAACCCGGAGTGCCTGCGGCTGCGCCGGCTGTACGGGATCGACACGCCCTGATCCGTCAGCCGAACTGCGCGTCCTTTGTTGCGAACTCGGACTTGGGCACGCCGCGCGGCGGCCGGCGTACCGTGCCGATGCGCATGCCTTCGCCGGCGATTCTCGGGCTGCCGAGCCTGACCACACGAACGACCATCGCTTGCTCCTTCGCAGCTTGATGTGCGGGCGCCCGGGCGGGGCCGCGCAAAATCCGCGGGCGCGGACCATCCCGGATACCCAGGGGCTTGTCTGCCGATGGTAGTACGGATGCGGCGCCGGTGGAAAAATGGCGCGGAATCGTCCGCGCCATTTCTCGCCGCGGCGCTCAGGGCAGCTTGACCGCCGTGATATCGGCCTTGGCGCCGAGGCCCAGCGTCTTCACGTAGGAAACGTGATGGCCGCGCGCGGTCATGTTGTCGTCGTGAACCGCGAAGCCGACGTTATAGACGCCGCCGGCCTTGAGCGACTTGTCGTCGCTGTTGGCGAGCCCGAGCGGGCGAACGATGACGACGCTCCACGTCCCGTCCTTCCAGGTGCCCGAGCCCTTGTTGTCGGCCGCGGAGCCGGCGGCGTCGGCGGCGCTCAGGACGTACTGCGGCAGGATGTCGCCTTCCTTCCAGCCGGCGTTGGGGTCGAAGGGAACGGCATTGACGCCCTTGATCAGGAACTGCTCCTTCTTGCCGAAGTCGTCGGCGACCAGTGCCCTGGCGCCGAACTTCGCCGCGTCGTACATGAACTTCGGCTGCTTGGTCTGGCCGTCCATGTTCGACGCGAAGTGGTTCTTGCCCTGGTCGAAGTGGCGCCAGTCGAGCACGTAGCCGTCGTCGACGCCGCCGACCGGGTTGGTACGGTGGGCGCGCCACTGGATCAGGTCGAGGAATTCGCCGGCGGCCTTGGCCTTTTCGATTTCCTCGACCGGCTTGCCGGTCTTCCAGTCGGACGGATCGGTCCGGCTCACCGGCAGGTATTTGCGCACGTCGACCTTCTTGATCGCGCTCAGCAGCGGATTGGCGGCGACTTCTTCCTTGCTCGCCTCCTTCGGCATGGTCCGCTCGCCATCGTGGCAGGTCAGCCAGCAACCCTGCTGGGCGAAGCCCGGCACCTTGCCATCGTCGACCATGAATGACAGGCGGTCTTCGTAGACCGCCGGCGTCTTGCCGCTGACCACCTGCGGCAGCAGGCGCTGCGCGCCGTAGGATTTCCACTCCTTGCCGTCGAAGCGGTAGGCGGGGTAGTCGATGCCTGGGCGGCTCTTGCTGTTGGTCTGCCACTGGAAGCGCAGGTAGGCGTTCCTGTCGTCGTAGGCGGCCTGCACCCTGAGTTCGAGATGGCCGTTCTTGCCTTTCAGCGCCACCGGTTCGAGCGGGTGGCCGTCGCCGAGAATCTTGCCGCCCTGGGTTTCCTCCTCGTCCTCCATGTCGTGGCAGGACACGCAGGAGTCGCCGCGCCTGACTTCGCGCGCGGCGCCCTTGTGCAGGTCGCTGCGCAGCCATTCGTAAGATGACTGGCCAGGGTAGTAGAGGAACAGCTTGCTCGTCGGAATCTTGTCCCAGTCGATGCTGGCGGGGTCGGCGGCCATCGCGGCGCTGGCGGCGAGCGCAGACGCGGCCAGCAGGATCGTTTGCTTTTTCATAACCATACCTCTTGTAGGGTTAATACGACGATTGCATTGTGACACCGGCGCCCTCGGCCCGCAAGGAATCGCGTATACGGAAAGCCGTATGCCGGACCGCGGCGGCGGACGCTGAGCCGCTCCGTCGGCGGAATGGCATAATCCGTTCCGATGCTTGCCTACATCGTCCGCCGCCTGCTCTACGCGATCCCGATCCTGATCGGGGTGAACCTGCTCACCTTCGCGCTCTTCTTCGTCGTGAACACGCCGGACGACATGGCGCGCATGCAGCTCGGCGTCAAACGGGTGACGCCGGAGGCGATCGCGAAGTGGAAGGCCGAGCGCGGCTACGACAAGCCGCTGTTCGTGAACACCGGGGCCGCCGCCGGCGGCGTCGTCACCGAGACGATCTTCTTCGAGAAGTCGGCGCGCATGTTCGCCGGCGACTTCGGCCGCGCCGAGGACGGCCGCGACATCGCCCGCGAGATCCGCACGCGCATGGTGCCGTCGCTGGCGATCGCGCTGCCCACCTTCGTCCTCGGCCTCTTCGTCACCGTCAGCTTCGCGCTGCTGCTCGCCTTCTTCCGCGCGACGCCGCTCGACTTCTGGGGCGTCGTGCTGTGCGTGGCGATGATGTCGATCTCCGGCCTCTTTTACATCATCGGCGGCCAGTACCTGTTCGCCAAGGTCTTCCGGCTGGTGCCGATCTCCGGCTTCGGCGACGGGGCCGATGCGCTGCGCTTCCTGGTGCTGCCGGTGCTGATCGGCATCGTTTCCGGCATCGGCTCGTCGACGCGCTGGTACCGCACGATCTTCCTCGAGGAGATCAACAAGGACTACGTGCGCACCGCCCGCGCCAAGGGCCTCAGCGAGACCGCGGTGATGTTCGGGCACGTGCTCAGGAACGCGCTGATCCCGATCCTGACCGGCGTCGTCGTCGTCATCCCGCTGCTGTTCATGGGCTCGCTGCTGACCGAATCCTTCTTCGGCATCCCCGGGCTCGGCAGCTACACGATCGACGCGATCAACGCGCAGGACTTCGCCGTGGTGCGGGCGATGGTCTTCATCGGCTCGCTGCTCTACATCGTCGGCCTGATCCTGACCGACATCTCGTACACGCTGGTCGATCCGCGGATCCGCTTCGAATGACGACCTTCCCCCCGCCCCCCTTCCCGAGGAAGGGGATAACCACGGTTCAGCCGCCGATGCGGCTTCCGGGCCTTGTCTCGCCGCCTCCTTGGGGCCCCCCGAAGGGGCTTCCTGCGGGGCGCGGCCCGGCGGAAGCGGCATGAGCATCCAGCCCGTCCTCCTCTGGTCCGACCTCTTCATCTGGCTGCTCGTCGCCGCCGGTGTCGCCGGCGCCTGGTGGTCGGCGCGGCAGCCGCTGCTGGCAGCGGCCTGGGCGCGCGTCGGCCGCAGCCGGCCGGGGATGGCGGCGGCGACGCTGCTGGCAGTGTTCGCGCTGGTCGGCCTGCTCGACTCGCTGCACTACCGTCCGCAGCTGCCGGCGAAGGAGGGTGAAAAGCCGGCCTACGCGATCGAGGTGCTGTCGGCGCTCGACGCGCTGCTGGCGCCCTTGCGCACGCGCGTCGAGAAGACCTATTCGGCGCCGCTGGCGACGCGCGCCTACGCCAAGGAAATGCTGGATATCCGGCAGCCCGACGGCAGCGTCGTCAAGCAGCGCGACTACCCGCGGCTGCGTCACGGCGGCGCTTCGCTCGGCGACGACGAGGGCCGTGCCGGTGCCGACATCGCCGGCCGTGCGCTTTCCGCGCTGGCGGTCGCCGCGCTGGCCTGGCTGGCGTTGTGTGCAGGGGCGGCGCGGCGCGTCGCCGCCGGCGACGGCGTCGCCTTCGACACAGCCTGGCGCCGGCTGTGGCGCGGCGACACCGCCTTCGCCTGGAATGCGGTGCTGGCGACGCTCGGCGTCGTCCTCGCCGTTGCCGCCATGCTTGCCGGGCTGGCTGCCGAGTACCACGTCTTCGGCACCGACAAGGTCGGCCAGGACGTGCTCTACCAGGTGCTGAAGAGCGTGCGCACGGCGCTCGTCATCGGCCTGGTGACGACGCTGGTGACGCTGCCGCTGGCGGTCTTCCTCGGCATCGTCGCCGGCTACTTCCGCGGCTGGCTCGACGACCTGATCCAGTACCTGTACACCACGCTCAACTCGATTCCCGGCGTACTGCTGATCGCCGCCGCGGTGCTGATGATGCAGGTGCTGATCGACACCCATCCGCAATGGTTCGCCACTGCCGCCGAGCGTGCCGACCTGCGCCTGCTGGCGCTGTGCTTCATCCTCGGCCTGACCAGCTGGACCGGGCTGGCGCGCCTGCTGCGCGGCGAGGCGCTGAAGCTGCGCGAGCTGGAATACGTGCAGGCGGCGCAGGCCTTCGGCGTCTCCGACCTGCGCATCCTCGGCCGCCACCTGCTGCCGAACCTGATGCACATCGTCATCATCGCGCTGGTGATGGACTTCTCCGGGCTGGTGCTGGCCGAGGCGGTGCTCTCCTACGTCGGCATCGGCGTCGACCCGACGATGATCAGCTTCGGCACGATGATCAACAACGCCCGCATGGAGCTCGGCCGCGAGCCGGTCGTCTGGTGGTCGCTGACCGCGGCCTTCACCTTCATGTTCGTGCTCGTGCTCGCCGCCAATCTGCTCGCCGATGCGGTGCGCGACGCCTTCGACCCGAGGTTGGCGTGATGAACGACGCGCGTGACCTGGACTCGTCCCCGCTGCTTGAAGTCAGCGACCTGTCGCTCGGCTTCGCCGCCGGCGGCCGCACGCTGACCGCGGTGTCCGGCCTTTCCTTGACCGTCGCCGCCGGCGAGACCTATGCGTTGCTCGGCGAATCCGGCTGCGGCAAGTCGGCGACGGCGCTGGCGCTGATGCGCCTGCTGCCGGCGGCCGGCCGCCTGCTCGGCGGTGCGGTCCGGCTGGAAGGGCGCGATCTGCTGGCGCTGCCCGAGGCCGAGATGCGCGGCGTGCGCGGCGGCGGCATGGCGATGATCTTCCAGGAGCCGGCGACCAGCCTCAATCCGGTGCTCACCGTCGGCCGCCAGATCGGCGAAGTGCTGGCGCGGCACGGCAATCTCGCCGGCGACGCGGCGCGCGCCAAGGCCGAGAAGCTGCTCGCCGCGGTCGGCATCGCCGATCCGGCGCGGCGGCTCGACGAATATCCGTTCCAGCTCTCCGGCGGCATGAAGCAGCGGGTGATGATCGCCATCGCGCTCGCCGGCAACCCGCGCCTCCTGGTCGCCGACGAACCGACGACGGCGCTCGACGTCACCATCCAGGCGCAGATCCTCGACCTGTTGCAGGACCTGCAGGCCGAGCGCGAGATGGGCATGCTGCTGATCACGCACGACCTCGGCGTGGTCGCGCGCATGGCGCACCGCGTCGGCGTCATGTACGCCGGCGAGCTGGTCGAGGAGGCGCAGGCGGCGGCGTTCTTCGCATCGCCGCGCCATCCCTATACCGAGGCGCTGTTCGCCGCCTTGCCCGACCTCTCGCGGCGCGGCGCGCGGCTGGCGACGATTCCCGGCCAGGTGCCGGCGCTGTCGGCGATGCCGGCCGGCTGCCGCTTCGCTGCGCGCTGCCCGCATGCCTGGGAGCGCTGCCGTGTCGAATCGCCGGGCTGGTCCGATGCCGGCGACGGGCAACGCGTGCGCTGTCATCTGCTGGCGGAGGCGGACCGACGGACGTCGCCGCCGGCTGCCGCCGCCCCAGGCGAGGCCGCTGCCAGCGTGCTGCCGGCGGGTGCCGAACCGGTGTTGCAGGTCGCCGACCTCAAGGTGCATTTCCCGATCCGCCGCGGCATCCTGCAGCGCACCGTCGGCCACGTGCGCGCGGTCGACGGCGTCTCGCTGACGCTGACCGCCGGCCGCACGCTGGCGCTGGTCGGCGAATCCGGCTGCGGCAAGACGACGGTCGGGAAGGCGGTGCTGCAGCTGCTGGCGCCGACCGCCGGCAGCGTGCGCCTGGACGGACGCGAGATCGCCGGCCTGTCGCGGTCGGCGCTGCGACCGCTGCGCCGGCGCATGCAGATGGTCTTCCAGGATCCGTTCGCGTCGCTCAACCCCCGCCTCACCGTCGGCGAGATCATTGCCGAGGGCATGCAGACACTGCTGGCGACGGCACGCCGCGACACGCGGGCGGCGGTGGCGGCGTTGCTCGCGCAGGTCGGCCTCGACGCCGGCGCCATCGACCGCTACCCGCACGAGTTCTCCGGCGGCCAGCGCCAGCGCATCGCGATCGCCCGCGCGCTGGCGGTGCAGCCGGAACTGCTGGTCTGCGACGAACCGACCTCGGCGCTCGACGTCTCGGTGCAGGCGCAGATTCTCAACCTGCTCGGCGAGCTGCAGGCGTCGCTCGGGCTGGCCTACCTGTTCATCACGCACAACTTCGGCGTCGTCGAGCACCTCGCGCACGAGGTGGCGGTGATGTATCTCGGCCGCATCGTCGAGCGCGGCACGGTCGAGGAAGTGCTGCGCCTGCCGCAGCATCCCTACACGAAGGCGCTGCTTTCGGCGGTGCCGGCGCCGCGGCCGGCGGCGAGCGGAACGGCGGGCGGCAGCATCATCCGCCTGCCGGGGGAAACGCCGTCGCCGGCGAAGCCGCCGGCGGGCTGCCACTTCCACCCGCGCTGCGCCTTCGCCACGGCGGAATGCCGCGAACGCTATCCGGACGAGCGCGCGCTGTCGGCGACGCGCGTCGTCCGTTGCCACCTCTACCGCTGAACGGCGGTTGTCCCGCGCTAACGGCCGGCCGCCGCCGCCTGCCGGCGGGCGAGGGCCGGGCGCGGCCGTTTTTCGGCGGCGCTCAGATGTTCCACCAGATCATCAGCACGCTGAAGATCAGGCCGGCGACGACGAGCAGCGCGACCCACGCCGCCAGGCCGCCGAGCGTGACGACGTTGGCGATGTAGTGGGCGATCTTCTCGTCATGGACGTGCAGCAACGGCCGCACGCCGTGGCGCAGCAGCGCGATCGATGCCACCCACGCCAGCGCGCCGACGGCCAGCACGAAGCCGGTGCTCGGCACCAGCATCGACAGCGACGACAGCCACAGCGGCACCGGCGCGATCGCCGCCAGCGCGTAAGCACCGTCGTAGCCGGGGTCGTGGTCGTGCGCCAGCGACATGTTCTGGATGAACATCGCCATGTAGGCGACCATCGCCAGCTGCAGGCCGTAGAAGACGACGCCCATGACCGCCAGCTGCAGCGGCGTCACCGCCGGTACCGACAGCGGGAAGATGGCGCCGGGATGCACCAGTTCGGCGTAGGCGTAGAGCGCCGGCGGCAGCAGCGACATCGGCATGACGACGCTGCGGAAGAACCAGCGGTGCGAGAAATGCGAGCGGTCAATGTCCTCCCAGCCACGCTTTTCGGAAACGAGCATCCGGGGAATATCGTTCATCAGCATGATCAAACTCCTTCCGCCCGCAAGGAAAGCCGTCGCCGGGCCGGTTGCGGCTCCAACGGGCTACATTCACTATAGACCGCGCCGGCGCGGGGCGTTCAGTCGTCGTTCTGGGCGAGCTGGATGGTCAGCTGCTGGCCGGGCTGCAGGGCTTTCGTCGCCGGCCCGTTCCAGCGCAGCAGGTCCTGCTGCTCGACCTTGAACTGGCGGGCGATCGAATAGAGGGTGTCGCCGCGCTTGACGGTGTAGCGGGTGACGCGCGGCTTCCTGGCGGCGACGGCCGCCTTGCCCGCACGGACGGCGGGCTTCGTCGCCGGCGCCGTGGTGGCCGGCGCGGGCGCGGCGGCCAGCAGCAGCTTCGTGCCGGGGGCGATGCGGTCGCCGGCGAGGCGGTTGATGCGGCGCAGCTCGGCGGCGCCGACGCCGGTGCGGCGGGCGACCGCCGCCAGCGTTTCGCCCTTGCGCACGACCACCGCGGCGGCCTTGGCCGGCGCCGGGTCGGCCGACGGCAGGCGCGGCTGCTCCGGCAGCGCGGCCATGTCGGCGCTGCCGACGCCGTCGCCGGCGGGAACCAGCAGCGTCAGCCCGGCGGTCGTCTTCAGCCTGCCGTTGAGGCCGTTGACCCGCTTCAGGTCGGCCAGCGTGATGCCGAAGCGCGGCGCGACCTTTTCCAGCTTCTCGCCGCTTTTCAGCGTGTAGGTCTGCCACTTGGAGAGCGGCTTGTCGTCTTCCTGGTGGCTTTCCAGGTTGGCCTGGAAGGTCTCCAGTTTCTCGGCCGGGATCACCAGCGGCGTTTCCGACTTGATCACCGGCCGGTTGTGCGCCGGGTTGAGCGCGACGAACTCCTGCACCGGCATCTCGGCGAGCTTTGCCGCGACCTTGACGTCGATGTTGGTGCCCGGCGTCACCGTGGCGAAATAGGCGCGGTTCGGTACCGGCGGCAGGTCGAGGCTGGCGAGCAGCTGCGGGTTGGAGAAGATGTTCTTCAGCGCCTGCAGCTTGGGCACGTAGTTGCGCGTCTCGGCCGGCATGGTCAGGCTCTGGTAGTCGGTGGGCAGGCCCTTCGCCTCGTTCTTCTTGATCGCCCGGGCGACCGCGCCCTCGCCCCAGTTGTACGAGGCCAGCGCCAGGAACCAGTCGCCGTGCATGTCGTAGATGGTCTGCAGGTAGTCGAGCGCGGCGCCGGTGGCGGCGACGATGTCGCGGCGCTGGTCCATCCACCAGTCCTGCTTCAGGTTGTAGTTCTTGCCGGTGCTCGGGATGAACTGCCACAGGCCGGAGGCGTGCGCGCGCGAGTAGGCCATCGGGTTGTAGGCGCTCTCGACCATCGGCAGGAAGGCGAGCTCGGTCGGCATGCCGCGGCGCTCGAGCTCCTCGACGATGAAGTGCAGGTAGCGGGCGCTGCGGTCGACCATCCGCCGCAGGTAGTCCGGGCGGTTGAGGTACCACTGCTGCTGCGAAAGGACCAGGTCACCGTTCAGGTTCGGCATGCCGAAGCCGTTGCGGATGCGCACGAAGAGGTCGTCCGGCGTTGCCGTCAGATCGATCGTGTCGGGCAGCGTGGGCGGCGCGCTGAGTTCGGTGGTCGGCAGCGTGGCGGCCGGCGTGCCGGTTTCGCCGGCGGCCGGCGCAAGCGCCTCGCTCGCTTCCGGGGCGGCATAGCTGCCGAGCGAGGAGGCCGCCGACAGGCTGAGCGGGGCGTCCGAGGCATGAGCTGCCGGGGCCAGGACAAGCAGCGCGAGCGGCAGGGCGCGGGTGATTCTGAACGTCATGCGGTCTCCTCTTGCCGTCCTCCGCCCGGAACGACAGGCGGCGGCGCGGTGGCGAACGGCTGGCGGTTCAGCGGTTCTGCAAAACCTAGCGATTATAACTTAGGTCAGAGGAGGGTGATGCTGCGGCGCAGCGGAAGATTCATTCGCCGTCGGCGAGGAGCGTGTGCCAGATGCGCCCCATCGCCTCCGCCGCACCGGCGCGGATGGCGTGGTCGACAATACCGCTGACGCCGGTTTCGGCAGGGTTGATCTCGACCGTCGGGATGCCCTCGGCGCTGGCCCAGACCACCGGCTCGACGATGTACGGGAAGAGGCTCGAGGTGCCGACCGAGAAGACCATGTCGACGCCCTGTGCCAGCGCATCCTCGATCGCCAGCAGCGCCGCGGTCGGCAGCGCCTCGCCGAAGAGCACCACGGCGGGGCGGATCGGCGCGCCGCAGCGGGGGCACAGCGGCGGGTCGGCGAGACCCTCGTAAGTGTCGACCTCAGTGCGGTAGGCGCAGCGGGTGCAGGACAGGCGGTGAAGGTTGCCGTGGATCTCGATCACGTGGCGGCTGCCGGCGGCGAGGTGCAGGCCGTCGACGTTCTGCGTATAGACGATCACCTCCGGGACGATCCGTTCGAGCGAGGCGATCACCTCGTGCGCCAGGTTCGGCCGGGCGCCGCGGCAGTTGCGCTCGATCTGCAGCAGGTATTTCCAGGTGATTTCCGGGTGTGCCGCCATCATGCCGCCGGACAGCGCTTCCTCGATCGCGTAGCCCTCGTCGGTGGCGGTGTCCTCGTAGAGGCCGCCGAGGCCGCGGTAGGTGGGCAGGCCGGAGTCGGCCGAAATGCCGGCGCCGGTGATGAACAGCACGCGCTGCGACTGGCGCAGCTGGCGGGCAATGGCCGGGTAGGGATTCATTGCCGCATGATAGCGCGCGGCGGCGCCGCGGGGCGCACCCCAAGGGCGTTTCCTCGTATTCGCAGAGCTCATTAGTCAGGGCGCACCCCAAGGGTACTTCTTCGTAATGCGCAGAGCGCATTACTCAGGGCGCACCCCAAGGGTACTTCTTCGTAATGCGCAGAGCGCATTACTCAGGGCGCCGGGCGCGGCAGCGTGATGCGCGCCTCGAGGCCGCCCTGCGGCCGGTTGGCCAGCGTCAGCGTGCCGCCCTGGGCGGCGATCAGGTTGCTGGCGATCGCCAGCCCCAGCCCGGTGCCGCCGCTTTCGCGCGAGCGCGAGGCTTCCAGCCGGACGAAGGGGCGCAGCACCTCGCCGAGATTGTCCTCGGGAATCCCCGGGCCACGGTCGAGCACGCGCACGGCGAGCGCCGCGGGCGTCGCTTCCAGCCGGATCTCGGCTTCCCCGCCGTACTTCAGCGCGTTGCCGACGAGGTTCTCGATGGCGCGGCGCAGGCCGTTCGGACGGCAGTCGGCGAGCACCCCGGTCGCTCCCTCGTAGCGCACCGGCTGGCCGGCGTCGGCGGCGTCGTCGGCGATCGAGGCGAGCAGTGCGCCGAGGTCGACGCGGGCGGCGGCCTCGTTCGCTTCCATGCTGCGTGCCAGCTCCAGCCCTTCGTCGACGAGGCGCTGCATCGCATCGAGGTCGCTGCCGAGCTTCTCGCGCAGCACCGGGTCGGTGCAGGATTCGAGGCGCAGGCGCAGGCGCGTCAGCGGCGTCTTCAGGTCGTGCGTCACCGCGGCGAGGATCTGCGTGCGCTCGGCCATCACCTCGCGTACCTGTTCCTGCATCACGTTGAAAGCCTGCGCCGCCTGCCGCACCTCGGCCGGACCGGCGGTCGCCAGCGGCGGGTGGCGCAGGTCGCGCCCGAAGGCCTCGGCGGCGGCGGCCATCCGCTGCAGCGGGCGCAGCGCGAGGCGCACCGCAAGCCAGCAGACGAGCGCGATCAGCGCGACGAACAGCGCCAGGTTGAGCGGGAAGCGCCACTGCTCGATCTGCGGCGGCGGCCGCCGCTGTCCCTGGTGCACGATGCAGAAGGTCTCGCCGTCGGCGAAGCGGCCGCGCACGGCGACCGCCGGCGGCCGCGGCGGCGGGTGCTGCGGAGAGGCGTCGGCCGGCGGCGGCAGGCGCACCGCGGCGTCGATGCCGACGCGTCCGGCCAGCCGCTCCTCGAGTCCCTGCGCGAGCACCGGCGCCGGCCGGCCGGCGCAGTCCGCGAGCGGCAGCGCGCGCCACTCGGCCGGGTTGAGCTCGTCGAGCGCCTTCCGGCGCTGCGCCGGGGGGAGGGTCGCCAGCATGCGCAGCAGGTCGGCGATGCGCTGCGCGTTTTCGCGCGCGTGGAAATGGGCGATCACCTCGCGCCGGTCCTGCTGGGCGAGGCCGAAGGTCAGCGCCGCGGCGACCAGGATGCCGAGCAGCAGCACCAGGAAGATGCGCATCGCCAGCGAATCGGGCAGCAGGCGGGCGGGCAGCGCCGGCATCAGCGGCTCTCCTCGACCGGCGTCGCCAGCACGTAGCCTTCGTTGCGCACGGTCTTGATCAGCGTCGGCGCGCGCGCGTCGTCGCCGAGCTTCTGCCGCAGGCGGCTGATCTGCAGGTCGATCGAGCGGTCGAAGGGATCGGCGTCGCGGCCCTTGGTCAGGTCCATCAGCTGGTCGCGGCTGAGCACGCGCTGCGGGTGCGCGAGGAAGATCTGCAGCAGCCGGTACTCGGCGCCGGAGAGCGGGACGACCACTGCCTGCGGCGAGGCGAGCTGGCGCAGGCCGGTGTCGAGCGTCCAGCCGGCGAAGCGGTAGCGGGGCGCCGGCCCGGCCGGACGCTCGGGGAGCGCACGCACGCGGCGCAGGATGTTGCGGATGCGGGCGAGCAGCTCGCGTGGCTCGAAGGGCTTGGGCAGGTAGTCGTCGGCACCCATCTCGAGGCCGACGACGCGGTCGATCGCTTCGCCGCGCGCGGTCAGCATCAGGATCGGCAGGCGTGCGAACGCCGGCGTCGCACGCAGCGTGCGGCATAACGACAGGCCGTCCTCGCCGGGCAGCATCAGGTCGAGAACGATCAGGTCGATGCGGGCGCCGTCCAGCGCCTCGCGCATCTGCCGGCCGTCGGCGGCGAGGCTGATGCGGAAGCCGTTGCCGCGCAGGTAGTCGCCGACCAGCTGGCGGATTTCGCGGTCGTCGTCGACGACGAGAATGTGCTCGCTGTTGTCCATGGCCGCCATTGTCGGCCCTGCGCCGGCCCCTGTCACGGCGCCCGGCGGGTGCATATGTATCGCTCTGTATCGGCGGCGGCCGCCGATACGAGTTGTTACGACTGGCGGCCGTGGGCGACACACGCCCGATACATCGCCGGCGTCCAATGGGGGCCGTGGACAGACCACGGCCAACCGAAAAGGAGATCACCATGAAACACAGCACGCGCATGATCATCGCCACGCTCGCCGTTGCCGGTGCGCTCGCCGGCGGCGCCGCCTACGCGGCGCGCGGCGACGGCTACTGCGGCCCGGGCATGAGGGGAGGCGCCGCTGCCGAGAAGTTCGTCGGCAACCGCCTCGAACGGCTGCACGGCGAACTGAAGCTGAGCCCCGAGCAGGAAGGCGCCTGGAAGACCTGGTCCGGCGCGATGCAGGAAAAGGCGGCGAAGATGAAGGAACGGCGTCCCGACTTCGAAGCGCTGGCCAAGCTGCCGGCGCCGGAGCGCATGGCGCAGATGCTCGAGCGGCACAAGGAACGGCAGAAGGAGATGGAGGACGCGCTGGCTTCGCTGCGCAGCTTCTACGGCACGCTGACGCCGGAGCAGCAGAAGGTCTTCGACCGCTTCCAGCCCTTCGGCGGTCCCCATCGCGGCGCGCCGCGCGGCGGCGAAGGGCGACCGGGCCGCGGCTGAGCGTCGGCGCAAAAGAAAAACGCCCAGCGGCTGCTGGGCGTTTTGTCGTGTGGCGGAGTGGACGGGACTCGAACCCGCGACCCCCGGCGTGACAGGCCGGTATTCTAACCGACTGAACTACCACTCCGCGTCGGTGCGCTGCTGGGCGGCTGCGTGTGCAACCGCCGGTATGGCTGGCGTCCCCACGGGGATTCGAACCCCGGTTATCGCCGTGAAAGGGCGGTGTCCTAGGCCTCTAGACGATGGGGACCCGGTGCTGCTTCAGGTCGATGTTGCCGGCCTTTTTTCTTTCGATTTGCTGGTGGAGGTAAGCGGGATCGAACCGCTGACCTCTTGCATGCCATGCAAGCGCTCTCCCAGCTGAGCTATACCCCCGCTCGAAAGAAGCGCGCATTATAGGGAGCGAGGTGCCCCCTGTAAAGCGAAGTTTGCGCGAGCACGGAAATTTTCTGCGCGCTCAGCCGAGACCGCGCTGCAGGCGGGCGAGCACCGTCTCGCGCGGGAACAGCGCGACCACCGCGTCGACCGACGGCGTCTGCGCCTGGCCGGTGAGCAGCACGCGCAGCGGCATCGCCAGCTTCGGTATCTTCAGGCCGTGCTTGCCGACCGTTTCCTTGATCAAGGCGCCGATCGCCGGCGCTTCCCAGGCGACGCTCTTCACGCCTTCGGTGAAATCGGCGAGCGCCGGCTTCGCTTCTTCTGTCAGGTGCTGCGCGAGGATCTCGGCCCGCGGATGCAGGTCGATGTAGAACACCTCGGCGGCGTCGGCGAGTTCGTTCACGTTGCCGACGCGCTCCTTGTACAGGTCGACGATCGCTGCCAGCGACGGCGATCCGGTGACGGTCACGCCGCGCTCGTCGAAGCGCTTCTGCACCAGCGCAGCGAGGCGCGCGTTATCGGCCTGCTTGAGGTAGTGCGCGTTCAGCCAGTTCAGCTTCTCGGTGTTGAACTGTGCCGCCGACGGCGTGATGTGGTCGAGGTCGAACCACTCGACCAGCTGCGCGCGCGAGAAGATCTCGTCGTCGCCATGGGACCAGCCCAGCCGCGCCAAGTAATTGACGATCGCTTCCGGCAGGTAGCCGTTCTGCTCGTACTCCATGACGTTGACCGCGCCGTGGCGCTTGGAGAGCTTCTGGCCGTCGTCGCCGAGGATCATCGAGACGTGCGCGTAGGTCGGCACCGGCGCGCCGAGCGCCTTGAGGATGTTGATCTGGCGCGGCGTGTTGTTCACGTGGTCGTCGCCGCGGATGACATGGGTGATGCCCATGTCCCAGTCGTCGACGACGACGCAGAAGTTGTAGGTCGGCGTGCCGTCCGGGCGGGCGATGATCAGGTCGTCGAGCTCGGCGTTGGCGAACTCGATGCGGCCCTTGACCTTGTCGTCCCAGCCGACGATGCCGTCGGTCGGGCCGCGGAAGCGGATCACCGGCGCCACGCCGGCCGGCGGCTCGGGCAGCGTCTTGCCCGGCTCGGGGCGCCAGCGCCCGTCGTACTTCGGCTTCTCGCCGCGTTCGCGCTGCGCCTCGCGCATGGCGTCGAGCTCCTCGGGCGAGGCGTAGCAGCGGTAGGCGGTGCCGGCTTCCAGCATCTGCGCGACGACTGCCTTGTAGCGGTCCATGCGCTGCATCTGGTAGAACGGGCCTTCGTCGTAGCCGAGCTCGAGCCAGTCCATCGCCTGCAGGATGCCGTCGACCGCCTCCTGCGTCGAGCGGGCGACGTCGGTGTCCTCGATGCGCAGAATGAACTGGCCGCCGTGGCGGCGGGCGTAGGCCCACGAGAAGAGCGCGGTACGGGCGCCGCCGATGTGCAGGAAGCCGGTCGGGGAAGGGGCGAAGCGGGTGCGGACCATGGTCGTAGCCGAAGGGGGAAAAGCCGCGCATTTTACCCGCAATGGCGAAAAATTGACCCGCCGCCGGCGATTGTGGTTTAATGCGCGCCTCTATCGGGCGGTTAGCTCAGGGGTAGAGCACTGCCTTCACACGGCAGGGGTCACTGGTTCGATCCCAGTACCGCCCACCAAACCCGCGAAAAAGCCGGCTTTTGCCGGCTTTTTTGTTTTCGCGGCCCCGTGCTGCGTCCTCCCGGCCTCTCCTAAGTCCCGGTTTTGTATCGCCTTGTGCGTGGAAATTCGCGATGCATGGTGTAAAGTGCATATAGGCGAACCTGAAAAAGGGGAATGATCATGGCAGTCGAATCCGTAGCTTCCTCGTCGGCCACTGTCACTGCCGCCGCCCGGCAAACGACGGAACCCCGCCCGGCCGAGCAGCAGCCCGCGCCGCCGCCCGAGCAGCGTGCCGAGCAGAACGAGGAAGCGCCGCGGCCGGTGAAGAACGCCGAAGGGCAGACCACCGGTACGCGGATCAACGTCACCGCCTGACGGGCGGGGCTGGAAAAGGGAGGCGCCGGATGGCCACGCTGTCGGTTGCCGGTACCCAGTCTGCCGTCAGCCTGTTCTCGCAGCAGTTGCGTACGCAGCAGGCGCAGCAGCGCGCGGAGCAAGCCGAGACGGCGGCACGTGCGTTGCGCGCGCAGGCGCGCGGCGCACAGCAGGCTGCCGATCAGGCGCAGGAGAATGCACGCAACCTGAAGGTGCGCTCCGATCAGGCGCAAGGCGAGGCCGGCGCGGCGCGGCAGGCGGTGGTGTCGCTGGAATCGCTGGGCCGCGTCGACAGCGGCCTGCAGTCGATCCGCGAGGGTATCGCCGAGGGACTGGCCGCGCTCGACGCGGCGCCGGCGCCGGTGGTCAATGCCGACGGGCAGACGACGGGGACGCTGATCAACGTCACCGCCTGAAGATGGCGCGCGCGACCGGCGCGCAGGAACGGGGCCGACCGCAGGTCGGCCCTTTTGCGTTTATTGCAGGAACGAAGATGACTCCGGCCTTCCCGGAACCGAGCCACGAGCAGGCAGTCGCGGCCGCCGAGCGCATGCCGCTGATCGACGCGTTGAAGGGCGTCGCCGCGCAATTGATCCTCCTCCACCATCTGGTCAGCTACGGGCCGCTCGCCGAGGCCGCCAACCGGCTGCTGCCGGCGTTGAGCGGCTGGCTGTACGACTACGGGCGGATGGCGGTGCAAGTCTTCCTCGTCGTCGCCGGCTTCCTCGCGGCACGGGCACTGGCGCCGGACGGGGCGCCGGCGGCGCTCAAACCGCTGCCGCTGATCTGGCGCCGCTACGCGCGGCTGGCGCCGCCGTTCCTCGTCTCGATCCTGCTCGCTGTCGCCGCCGCGGCCGTCGCGCGTGGCAGCGTCGCCGGCGACATGGTGCCGGCGGCGCCGACGGCGGCCGAGTTGCTCGCCTACGTCGTCTTCCTGCACAGCCTGCTCGGCGTGCCGTCGCTGTCGACCGGGGTCTGGTACGTGCCGGTCGACCTGCAGCTCTATGCGTTGCTGGTCGCGCTGTTCTGGCTGTGCGGCCGGGCCGGCGAGGGGCGGCGGGCGGCGCTGGCGCTGGCGGGCGTGGCGCTGCTCGCGCTGGCCTCGCTGTTCTCGTTCAACCGCGATGCCGGACTCGACAACTGGGGGCTGTACTTCTTCTACGCCTACGCGCTGGGGGTGTTCGCCTGGTGGCTGTCGGACCGCGCCCGTTCACCGGGGTGGCTGCTGGCGGTGGCGGCCGTTGTCGCCGTTGCGCTGCTGCTCGACTTCCGCCTGCGCGTCGCGCTGGCGCTGGCCGTCGCGCTACTGCTCGCGCTCGCGCGCCGCCGCGGCTGGCTGCAGCGCTGGCCGGATTCGGCGCTGCCCGGCTATCTCGGCCGGATCTCGTTCTCGGTATTCCTCGTGCACTTCCCGGTCTTCATGCTGGTCAGCGCCGGTTACGTGCGGCTGGGGGCGGCGGGCGACGCGGCGGACGTGCTCGCGCTGCTGTTCGCCTGGGCCAGCGCGACGGCGGCGGGGGCGTTCTTCTTCCGCCACGTCGAAAGCCGCCGGCGCTGGCTGCCGGCCGGATGGCGCGCGGCGTTCAGTGCAGGTCGTCGCTGATACCCCAGAAGTCCCAAACCAGCTTGATCTGGTAGCCGAAGGCGTAGTCGAAGCCGGCGTACCAGTGGGCGAGCGGGGTGAAGAACAGGGTGGGCAGCGGATAATCGGTGGGTCGTTCGGTGTTCATGTGGTTCTCCTGTGGCAATTTTAACGGCAGCGAAAGGCGAAAGGTTGACTGACGATTCCGCGTTCTCCGCTGCGCTCGCTCGTGCGGCGGAATGGGTGGCACAGGCCGACGGCCTGCTCGTTGCCGCCGGTGCCGGCATGGGCGTCGATTCCGGGCTGCCCGACTTCCGCGGCACGCAGGGCTTCTGGCGGGCCTACCCGGCTCTCGGCCGCGCCCGCATCGCCTTCGAGGAAATCGCCAACCCGGCCGCGTTCCGCGCCGATCCGGCGCTGGCCTGGGGCTTCTACGGTCATCGCCTCGATCTCTACCGCCGCACGCAGCCGCATGCGGGCTTTGCGATCCTGAAGAAGTGGGCGGCGCGGATGGCGGACGGCGGCTTCGTGTTTACCAGCAACGTCGATGGCCAGTTCCAGAAGGCGGGTTTCGATCCGGCGCGGATCTGCGAAGTGCATGGCTCGATCCATCACCTGCAGTGCGCCGTGCCTTGCAGCGACGCGATCTGGTCGGCGGACGGCTTCCTGCCCGAGGTGGACGCGGCGGCGTGCCGGCTGCGCGGTGCGCCGCCGCGCTGCCCGCACTGCGGCGGGCTGGCGCGACCGAACATCCTGATGTTCGGCGACACGGGGTGGGTCGGGGCGCGCAGCGAGGGCCAGCAGGTGCGGCTCGACGCCTGGCGGCGGCGGGTCGGTCGGCTGCTGGTGGTCGAGCTGGGCGCCGGGCTGGCGGTGCCGACCGTGCGCTGGTTCGGCGAATCGCTCGGCGTGCCGCTGCTGCGGATCAACCCCGACGCGCCGGAATGCGGCCTGGCGCGCGCGCTCGGCCTGCCGCTCGGTGCCTCGGCGGCGCTGGCGGCGATCGACGCGCTGCTCGGTTAACGCTTGTGCGCGACCGGTTGCGGGTCGCGCAGGATCAGGACCGGGCTGGAGAACGGCGCCAGCCGTTCGAGGAAGTCGAGCAGCTCGAGCACCGGCGAGTTGCGGAAGAAGCGCGCCATCGGGGTGTCCATCCAGATGCGGTCGGCGTAGGCGCGGATCTCGTAGGGGGTGTCGCCGACGCCGTCGGCGTCGCGGTCGAAGCCCTCGTAGTCGTCCCAGTAGTTGCCCTGCCAGACGTTGCGGTCGTCACGCTCGTCGCCGCCGACGGTTGCCTGCCACAGGTTGTGCTCGAAGCGGTTGGCGAGCACCAGGTGGCCGCCGCGCTCGCCGTAGAAGCTGATGCCGGTGACGTTGTGCGACAGCCGGTTGCCGACGATGCTGATGCGGTTCAACGAGTGCAGCGGCGAGTCGGCAAGGACGCCGACCGCGCAGTGCAGGATGTCGTTGTCGTGCACCAGCGCCGCGCTCGACTCCTTCAGCGCGATGCCGGCGCCGGAGGCGTCGATCGCATGTGCGATATGGTTGCCGCGGATGACGATGCCGTCGGAGTTGAGGATGGTCAGCCCGGTGGCGTTGTGCGACAGACGGTTGCCCTCGACCAGGCTGCGGTGCGAGAAGAGGAAGTTCATCGCCCGCCGGCTGTCGCGGATGGTGTTGCCGACGTAGCGGTTGCGCGGCGAGTTGCTGATCGTCACGTCGCGGATCTGCGCGATGTCGTTCTTCTCGATGCGGTTGCCCATGCTGTACCACAGGCGCAGGCCGTCGCCGCGGTCGGCGATGTCCCAGGGCTTGGAGCGGATGCGGTTGCCGGCGACGAGGTTGTCGTTGGCACCGTGCAGCGTGATGCCGAAGAGCACGTCCTCGACCACGTTGTCCTCGATGCGGTTGCCGTCGCCCGCGACGACGATGCCGCTGTCGACCGCGTCGTGCGATTCGCCGGAGCGGACGATGCGCAGGCCGCGCACGACGGCGCCGCCGGTGCGGACGGTGAGCACGCTGCCGCGGCCGCCGCCGTCGAGGGTGACGGCACCGGCGCCGTCGAGGGTCAGCGGCTTGGCGAGGACGGCCGGCCCGGCATAGGTGCCGGGCGGCAGGCGCAGCACGGCGCCGGCGGGGGCGGCGTCGAGCCAGGGCTGCAGCGGCTGCGGCGCGGCATCGGCCGCGCCGGCGAGCAGCGGAACGAGCAGGATCAGGATTGCGCCGGCGGCTCGGCGGGCAGCCAGAGACATTTCCCCTTGCTTTCCTTCTGGATCGCGGCGAGCACGCGCGCGTGTTCGGCCAGCTCGTCGTCGCTCGCACGCAGCACCGGCGCCGGCCGCCGTTCGCGGTTGGCGGCGACCTCGAGCTGCGCGCCGGGCTGCGGCGCGAGGTCGATGATCAGGCTTTCCTGGCCGCGCGTCATCGCGACGTAGACGTCGGCAAGGATCTCGGCGTCGAGCAGCGCGCCGTGCAGCGAACGCTTCGAGTTGTCGACGCCGTAGCGGTCGCACAGCGCGTCGAGGTTGTTCTTCTTGCCCGGGTGCAGCTCGCGCGCCATCTTCAGCGTGTCGCGGACGTTGGCGCAGACCGTCGAGATCGGCGCCAGGCCGAGCATGTTCAGCTCGTAGTCGAGGAAGCCGACGTCGAACGCGGCGTTGTGGATGACCAGCTCGGCGCCGCGGATGAAGTCGAGGAATTCGTTGGCGACCTCGCCGAAGCGCGGCTTGTCGGCGAGGAACTCGCGGCTGATGCCGTGCACGGCGAGCGCGCCCTCGTCGATGTCGCGGTCCGGATTGACGTAGTAGTGCAGGTGGCGCCGTGTCAGCCGGCGGTTCACCATCTCGACGCAGGCCAGTTCGATGATGCGGTGGCCGAGGCGGGTTTCGAGGCCGGTGGTTTCGGTGTCGAGGAAGATCTGTCGCATGGTTTCGCATTCTGCCGCAGCGTTGCCGCCGGCGGCTTGATCGGGGTCGGGTTCGGGCTCAGCCGCGCGGTGCGCCGCCCAGTTCGTCGATGCCGCGGTTGGCCAGCGCGTCGGCGCGCTCGTTGCCCGGGTCGCCGGCGTGGCCCCGGACCCACAGCCATTCCAGCCGGTGCCTGGCGGCCAGCTGGTCGAGTTCCTGCCACAGGTCGGCGTTCTTCACCGGCTTCTTGTCCGAGGTCTTCCAGCCGTTCTTCTTCCAGCCGTGAATCCACTCGCTGATGCCCTTCTGCACGTACTGCGAGTCGGTGTGGACGCGCGCGCGCACCGGCCGCTTCAGCGCCTCCAGCGCGCGGATGACGGCGGTCAGCTCCATGCGGTTGTTGGTCGTCGCCGGCTCGCCGCCCCACAGTTCCTTCTCGTGCGCGCCGGCGCGCAGCAGCACGCCCCAGCCGCCGGGGCCGGGGTTGCCGCGGCAGCCGCCGTCGGCCCAGATGTCGATGATGTCGTTCTTGTCCTCATTGCCCATGCGGGCTCTCCTTCTGTGCGAGCGGCGACAGCGCCTTGGCGCGCGCCTTGCCGTTGCGCCAGGCCGGCAGCACCAGGCGCATGCTGTGCACGCGCTTGATCGCGCGCACCAGATAGACGCCGCCGGCGAACGGCCAGCCGTGGCGGCCGGCGTGCTCGATGAATTGCCAGCGCTGCAGCCAGGGGGCAGTCTTGCAGGGCGGCGCGTAGCAGCCGAAGCTGCCCTTGTCGACCTCGAAGCCGAGCAGCTGCAGCCAGTCCTTGACCCGCCGCAGCGTCAGGTACTGCCCCTGCCACGGAAACTCCGCCGAGCGCGGCGGCAGATAGCGGCGCGCGCCCCATAGCGACAACGGGTTGAAGCCGGTGATCACGACCTGCCCTTCCGGGATCAGCACGCGCTCGACCTCGCGCAGGATCTGGTGCGGCTCCTCGTAGAACTCCAGCACGTGCGGCAGCACGACGAGGTCGATGCTGTTCGCGGCGATCGGCAGCTGGCGCAGATCGCAGTTGACGTCGATGCGGCCGTCCGAGGTCGGCAGGCCGGCACGCTGGCGGAACGGGATGCGGTTCTGCGCGAGCAGGTCGATCTGCGGCATCCCCAGCTGCAGCGCGTTGTAGCCGAAGACGTCGGCGACCGTCGCGTCGATGCGCGCGCACTCCCAGTCGAGCACGTAGCGGCCCGGCGGCGACAGCAGCCAGCGTTCGAGCGCAGCGTTTGACATTAGGCGTGCTTCTCCGACAATAAGGCGATGAGCGCCCGATCCGATTCCGCTTCGTTTGACATCCGGCCGTTGCCGGCTTTCCGCGACAACTACATCTGGCTGCTCGCCGGCGACGGTTGCGCGGCGGTGGTCGACCCCGGCGACGCGGCGCCGGTCGAGGCCGCGCTTGCCGAAGCCGGGCTGCGCCTTGGCGCGATCCTCGTCACGCACCACCACGCCGACCACCAGGGCGGCGTCGAACGCCTCGTTTCCCGTTACGGGGCGGCGGTCTACGGACCGGCTGCCGAGTCTATCACAGGCCTCACCCACCCACTTCGAGGCGGCGAGCGGATCGCGATCGACGGCCTCGGCGCCGCCTTCGACGTCCTCGCCGTGCCCGGCCACACGCGCGGCCATCTCGCCTACCGTTCCGGCAAGCGGCTGTTCTGCGGCGACACGCTGTTCGGCGCCGGTTGCGGGCGGCTGTTCGAGGGCACGCCGGCGCAGATGGCGGCGTCGCTGGCGCGGCTCGCGGCGCTGCCGGACGACACCGAAGTCTATTGCGCGCACGAATACACCGAGATGAACCTGCGCTTCGCGGCGGCGGTCGAGCCGGACAATCCGGCGCTCCGCCGGCGCATCGCCGACGCCGCGGCGACGCGCGCGCGCGGCGCGCCGACGCTGCCGTCGACGATCGCGCTGGAAAAGGCGACCAACCCCTTCCTGCGTTGCACCGAGCCGGCGGTGGTCGCCGCGGCGCGGCGCCGCGATCCGGCGGCGACGGGGGAGGTGGCGGTGTTCGCCGCGATCCGCGGCTGGCGCAACGAGTTCTGAGTTACTGCACGGCGGCCGCGCCGGGGCGCGATTGCCACAGCCGGCCGAGGGTGTCGAGCACCTTCGCCGCGTTGAACGGCTTGATGATGAAGCCGGCGGCGCCGCCCTGGATCGATTCCTCGACGTTTTCCTTGCTCGGGCTGCCGGTGATCATCACCACCATCGTCTCCGGGCGGAATTCCTTGATCGCCTGCAGCGCCTCGAGGCCGTCCATCTCCGGCATCATCACGTCGAGACAGACGATGTCCGGCAGGTAGCGCTGCACTGCGTCGACGGCGAGCAGGCCGTTCTTCGCCTCGCCGACGATCTCGTAGTCCTCGCCGCGCAGGATGCCGCGCAGCAGCGTGCGCATCAGGTCGTTGTCGTCGACGATCAGGATTTTCGGGGCGGTGCGGCTCATTGCGGTAGCTCGGTTTCGGTGAGGTCCATCGAGGAGAGGGCGCAGACTCGGTCGCGCCCCTCGTTCTTCGCCTGGTAGAGGGCCTTGTCGGCGAGCTTGACCAGGTCGGTGGCGGCGGCTTCGGGCATGGCGACGCCGGAGGTGGCGCCGAAGCTCATCGTCAGGCGGCCGCCTTCGCCCTGCGGATGGGCGATGTCGAGCGCGTGGATGGCGCTGCGCATGCGCTCGGCGACGACCAGCGCGCCGGCCAGCGGCGTTTCCGGCAGGATCACGGCAAATTCCTCTCCGCCGTAGCGGGCGACGAAGTCGCCGCCGCGCACCACGGTCGCGGCGAGCGTGCCGGCGACGCGGCGCAGGCAGTCGTCGCCGGCCTGGTGGCCGAGGTTGTCGTTGAAGGCCTTGAAGCGGTCGACGTCGCACATCAGCAGCGAGAATTCGGTGCCATGGCGCATCGAACGCCGCCATTCGCGCTCCAGCGTTTCCTGGAAATGGCGGCGGTTGGCGATACCGGTCAGCCCGTCGAGCGAGGTCAGCCGGCGCAGCTCGCGATTGGCGATGTCGAGCTTCCGGGTCATCACCAGCAGCGAGTTGCGCATCTGGATGATGCGCTGCATCGCGCGAATCTTGGCGCCGAGCACGATCTCGCTGATCGGCTTGTAGAGGTAGTCGTCGCCGCCGGCGGCGATGCCTTGCTCGAGCGCCTCGTCGTCGGTCATCGAGGTCAGGAACAGGATCGGCGTCCAGTCGCCGGGCTTCTCCGCCGCGCGGATGCGGCGCGCCACCTCGAAGCCGTCGATGTCGGGCAGGACGATGTCGAGCAGCACCATGTCCGGCTGCTCGTCGATGAACAGTTCGACCGCACGCGTGCCGTTCTCGGCGGGAATGGGGGTGATCCCCATGCGTTCGAGGTGGTGGCAGACGAGCTTCAGGCTGATGCGCGTATCTTCGACGACGAGGGTCTTCATGCGGTGCCCAGGTTGTTGGCCGGCCGACGAGTTTGCAAGCGGCTCATTTTAGCCTGAATCGGCGCCGCGCCGTGTTCCCGGCAAAGCAGTGGGCGGCATGGTAAATTGATAAATCAGCAGATTCGAATGCAGCTGTCAGGCAATCCGCTGCCGCGCGCGGTGCCGGCGGCATTCCGTCTGGTTCCACCCGCCAGGAAACGAAGAGGTGAGAAAAATGTTCAAGAAAATCGACCCCGCCGCCCTTGTCCGCCATCCCCGCACCCGAAAATGGGGACTCCGCGCCGCCATCGCCTTCGCCGTCGTCGGCGTCCTCGGCTTCCTCGCGGCGCCGCCGCTGATCAAGCACCTTCTCGTCAGCCAGCTGGGCGAGGCCCTGCACCGCGAGGTCGCGGTCGAGTCGGTGAGCCTCAACCCCTATACGCTGACGGCGACGATCCGCGGCCTGTCGGTACGCGAGAAGGCGGCGGACGGCGCTGCCGGCCAGGCCGGCGCCGAGGTGCTCGGCTTCGATTCGCTGCGGGTGAACGCCGAACTCGGCTCGGCGGCCGTGGCCGGCATCGTCATCAAGGAAGTCGAGCTGCTCGGCCCGCGCCTGCGCGTGACGCGCCATCCCGACAAGCGCTACAACTTTTCCGATCTGCTCGACGAGTGGATGGCGAAGCCGAAGGAAGAGGGCGGGCCGCCGCCGCGCTTCTCGGTGAGCAACATCCAGATCAGCGGCGGCAAGCTCGAGTTCGACGACCGCCTGGAAGGGGTCAGCCATGCGGTGACCGACCTGACGCTGCGCCTGCCCTTCGTCTCCAGCCTGTCGTTCTTCGCCGATACCTACGTCGAGCCGCATTTCTCGGCGACGATCAACGGCGCGCCGCTGGTGCTCACCGGCAAGAGCCGCCCGTTCGCCGAATCGCACGAGAGCGAGCTGGCGCTCGACCTCGACAATCTGCAGCTGGCGCGCTATTTCGCCTATTCGCCGGTCGAGGTGCCGATCCGCATCGATTCCGGCGCGCTCGACAGCGAGTTGCGCCTGCGCTTCGTGCAGGCGAAGGACCAGCCACCGGCGCTGACCTTGGCCGGCAAGGTCGCGCTGAAGGCGCTCAAGCTCGCCGAAACGGACGGAACGCCGCTGTTCGCGCTGCAGCGGCTGGAGGTCGCGCTGCGCGAGGTCGACCTGGTCAAGCTCGCCGTCGGCATCGAACGGATCAGCATCGAGGCGCCGGAAGTCGACGCGCGCATCGACCGCGACGGCCGCCTCAACTGGCTGGCGCTGCTGCCCGCGGTGCCGGCGGCGAACGCCAAGCCGGCGGCGAAGGCCGGCAAGGAGGCCGCGGCGCCGCTGCGGCTGGCGATCGACCGGGTCGAGCTGAAGGGCGGCGCGGTCCGCCTGCACGACCGCTCGACCGGCAGCGAGCAGCGGCTCGCGCTGCGCGACCTGCAGGTCGATGCCGCGGGCTTCGACAGCAGCGGCGGCAAGCCGATGTCCCTGGCGCTGGCCTGGAAGGTGGACGGCGGCACGCAGGCGCAGATCGACGAAATTGCGGTGCGCCAGGGCAGCCTTGACCTGCACAAGTGCGAACTGCGCATCGGCGAATATGCGATGCGCGGCGTACGCCTGAACGTTGCCCGCGCCAAGGACGGCAGCCTGGCCTTCCTGCGCGCACCGGCGCTGAAGACGGCCGCGAAGCCCGACGGGGCTGCCGCAGGGGCCTCCGGCAAGCCGGCCGACGACGCCGGCGGCGGCGAGGCGCCCTGGCGCGTCGTCGTCGACAAGGTGACGCTCGCCGACCATCTGCTCCGTTTCGAGGACAACACCTTCTCGCCGGCGGCGGTGCAGACGGTCGAACTGAGCTCGCTCGAGGCGGCGAACGTATCGACGGCGCCGGACGCCGAGGCACAGCTCACGGCGAAGCTGCGCGTGAACAAGAAGGGCGAGGCGGAGATCGCCGGCAAGCTGCGCCCGCTGCAGTCGCAGGGCACGCTGCAGCTGGCACTGCGCGAGATCGAGCTGCTGCCGCTGCAGCCGTATTTCGGCGAGCTGCTGAACCTGACCGTGACCCGCGGCGTCGTCACCGCCAAGGGCGAGGTCGCCTTCGCGCCGGCCAAGGAGGGACTCGCGGCAGGCTACAAGGGGGACCTCACGCTCGGCGACTTCCACTCGGTGGACAAGGTCAATTCGGCCAACTTCCTGCGCTGGAAATCGTTCCACTTCGGCCAGGTCGATGTCGCCAGCAACCCGCTCGCGGTCAACGTCGGCGAGATCGCGCTGACCGACTTCTTCGCCCGCGTCATCGTCAGTCCGGAGGGCAAGCTCAACCTGCTGCAGATGGTGAAGGGCAAGGACGGCGAGGCGGCGCCAGCGGACGGCAAGGCTGCCGGCGAGCCGCCGGCCGCGGCACCCGTGCCGGCCGTCGTCAGCGGCGAGGGCAAGGCGGTGGCGACGCTGCCGCCGAAGCCCGAGAAGGCGGTGGTGCCGGTCAGGATCGGCAAGGTCACGCTGCAGGGCGGGCGCGTCGCCTTCACCGACAACTTCGTCAAGCCCAACTACTCGGCCAACCTGACCAAGGTCGGCGGTCGCGTCACCGGGCTGTCGTCCACCGCCGGCACGCTGGCCGACCTCGAGCTGCGCGGCACCTACAACGACCTGGCGCCGCTGACCGTCACCGCCAAGCTCAACCCCTTCGCCGCCAAGCGCTACCTCGACCTCGACGCCGAAGTGAAGGGCGTCGAGCTGACCGGCTTCTCGCCGTATTCGGGCAAGTACGCCGGCTACGCGATCGAGAAGGGCAAGCTGTCGCTGTTCCTCAAGTACAAGATCGACGACAATCAGCTGGTCGCCGAGAACCGCGTCTTCCTCGACCAGCTGACCTTCGGCGAGCCGGTGGAGAGCCCGACGGCGACCAAGCTGCCGGTGACGCTGGCGGTCGCGCTGCTGAAGAACCGCGCCGGCGAGATCGACATCAACCTGCCGATCGCCGGTTCGCTCGACGATCCCGAGTTCAGCGTCGGCGGCGTCATCGTCAAGGTCATCGTCAACCTCTTCGTCAAGGCGGTGACCTCGCCGTTCGCGCTGCTCGGCTCGCTGTTCGGCGGCGGCGAGGAGATGGCCTACGTCGAGTTCGACTACGGCTACGCGAGCATCTCCGGGCCGATGCTGGAGCGGATGAAGTCGCTGGCGAAGGCGCTCGAGGACCGTCCGGGGCTGAAGGTCGAGCTGGCCGGCCGGATCGATCCGGACAATGACCGCGAGGGTCTGAAGCACGCGCTGATGATGCGCCGCGTGAAGGCGCAGCGGCTCGAGGAGCTGGTCAAGCAGGGGGTGGAGAGCGGCTCGCTCGAGGACGTCGTGATCCCCGACAAGGATTACCCGCGCTACCTCGAGAAGGCCTACAAGGCCGAGAAATTCCCGAAGCCGCGCAACATCATCGGCCTGGTCAAGGACCTGCCGGTCGAGGAGATGGAGAAGCTGATGCTGGCCAACATGAAGGCCGACGACGAAGCGCTGCGCCGGCTGGCCGACCGCCGCGCGCGCAACGTCGCGCAGTGGCTGACCGAGGAGGGCAAGGTGGCGAGCGAGCGGGTGTTCATCCTGCAGCCGCACCTGACCCCGGGCGAGGGCCCGCAGCAGGAAAAGGCCAAGGGCAGCCGCGTCGATTTTTCACTGAAGTAGGACGATGAACGAAACGATCACCTATCTGCTGGCGGGCGGCATCGCCGCCGTCGCCGTGTTGCAACTGATCCTGCTCGCACGCAGCCGTGGTGCCGCCGACGGCGCTGCGCTCGACGCGCTGGTCGAGGAGCGCTTCCGCGCCGTCGAGGTCGTCCTCGAGCGGCAGACGCGCGAGTTGCGCGAGGAGTTGTCGCGCGTGCGCGCCGAGGCCGCCGAGACGGCGCGCGGCGACCGCGCCGAGCAGGCGGCGGCGCTCGACCGCCTCGGCCAGTCGCTGGCCGGCCAGGTCGGCCAGCTCGGCACGCTGCAGGCGCAGCAGTTCGAAGCCTTCGGCCAGCACCTCGCGCGGCTGACGCAGAGTTTCGACGCCCGCGTCGAGCAGTTGCGGCAGACCGTCGAGACGCGGCTCGCCGCGATCCAGGGCGACAATGCGGCGAAGCTCGAGGAAATGCGCAAGACCGTCGACGAGAAGCTGCATGCGACGCTGGAGCAGCGCCTCGGCGAATCGTTCAAGCTCGTCTCCGACCGCCTGGAGCTGGTGCATCGCGGGCTCGGCGAGATGCAGACGCTGGCCGCCGGCGTCGGTGACCTGAAGAAGGTGCTGTCCAACGTCAAGACGCGCGGCACCTGGGGCGAGGTGCAGCTCGCCGCGCTGCTCGAGCAGGTGCTGACCGCCGAGCAGTACGCCGAGAACGTGGCGACGCGGCCGCGGAGCAACGACCGCGTCGAGTTCGCGATCCGCCTGCCGGGCAAGGACGACGGCGAACCGGTGTGGCTGCCGATCGATGCCAAGTTCCCGATCGAGGACTACCAGAAGCTGCTGGAGGCGCAGGAGCGCGCCGATCCGGCGGCGGTCGAGGCGGCCGCGCGCGCGCTGGAGACGCGGCTGAAGAACGAGGCGAAGACGATCCGCGAGAAGTACGTCGAGCCGCCGCACACCACCGACTTCGCCATCCTCTACCTGCCGATCGAAGGGCTCTACGCCGAGGTGCTGCGCCGCCCAGGGCTGGCCGAGGCGCTGCAGCGCGACTGGCGCGTTTCGATCGCCGGCCCGACGACGCTGGCGGCGATGTTGAACAGCCTGCAGATGGGCTTCCGCACGCTCGCCATCGAGCAGCGCTCGTCCGAGGTGTGGGCCGTGCTCGGCGCGGTGAAGAGCGAGTTCGGCAAGTTCGGCGAGGCGCTTGCGCACACGAAGAAGAAATTGCAGGAGGCGAGCAACTCGATCGACAAGGCGGAGGTGCGCACGCGCGCGGTGACGAAGAAACTGAAGGCGGTCGAAGCGTTGCCGGCGGCCGACGCGAGCGCGCTGCTCGGCGCCGAGGACGACCTCTTCGCGGCGAACGACGAGGACGCGTGAGAACGCCGGAACTGGAGGCCGCCTACCGCGCCACCGCCTACTGCGTCGACCTGCCGGGGGGCGGCGTCAGTCTGCGCCTCGGCGAGGCCTCGCCGGCGCTCGTCGCTACCTTGGCCACACGCGGCATCGGGCGATGGGCGATCCTCTGCGCCGCCAACCCCGATACGCAGCGGCTCTCGGATGCCGACAACGCCCGGCGCTTCTCCGAGTTGTACGATTGCCTGGCGGCGGCCGGCTACGAGGGCTGGCTCGGCGTCAATCTCGCCGACGCCGGCGACTGGCCGCCGGAGGCCAGCGTCTTCGTGCCCGGGCTGGCGCGCGACGAGGCCTTGCGGCTGGCGGCGCGCTTCGGGCAGAACGCGATCGTCGCCGGCGATGCGGCCGGGGTGCCCGAGCTGGTTTGGGTCGGGTGAGCGCCCGCCGCCGGGGGCGACGGCGTCGGCCGCCGACGCTCAGCGTGCCCGTGCCGTCGCCTGCAGGCAGGCCGGTGCGGCGGCCGGGGCGCCGGTCAGCAGCGGCCGCAGCAGCGGCTCGACTTCCCTGACGATCTGCACCGGCAACGCCGACGTGAACTCGTAGTCGGCGGCCGCCGCGCCCGGCACGTAGGCGGTGGCGACGCCGTAGAAGCGCTCGCCGAGGAAGAAGGCGAAGGTCGCCGCGCGGTTCATCACCCGCGAGCTGACCGACTGCCCGCTGCTGTCGACGATGTGGTAGCGGTGGTCGCCGGTGCCGGTCTTGCCGCCGACCGCGAGCGGCGTACCCTCGACGTCGCGGTAGGCGCCGCGCAGCCGGCGCGCGGTGCCGTTGTCGACGACGCGCAGCATCGCCTGCCGCGCCGCCGCGGCGACTTCGGCCGGCAGCACGCGTTCGCCGTCGGCCGGGGCGAGCAGCAGCCGGGTCTCGAACGGCGTCGCGGCGGCGAAGCGCAGTTCGCTGATGCGCACGACCGGCCGGCGGACGCCGTCGTTGAGCAGGATGCCGGCAAGCTCGGCGAGCGCCGCCGGGCGGTCGGCCGAGCTGCCGATGGCGGTGGCCAGCGATGGCGCCAGCTGCTCGAAGGGGTAGCCGAGGCGGCGCCATTCGGCGGCCAGCCGCTCGAAGGCGGCGACCTCGACGATGATCGCCAGGCGCAGGTCCTGCGCATGCCGGTAGCGGCTCTTGAACAGCCAGCTGGCGGCGGCGCTGCGCTCGCCGGTGCTGGCCGCGAGCAGCTCGTCCCAGCTCGCCTCGGGGTGCCGCTGCAGGTGGCCGGCGAGCCACAGTTCGAGCGGGTGCAGGCGGGCGAGGTAGCCCCAGTCGGCGAGCGCGAACGACTTGCCGGCGTAGGTGCCATGCAGGCGGCGCAGCGCCGCGTCGTCGCCGGCGCGCGGGCCGAGGCGGCCGCGCACGAAGTCGGCGAAGTCGCCGAAGTCGGCCGGCGCGCCGCCGCTGCCGAAGTAGGCGGCGGCCAGCCGCGACGGCTTGTCGCCGGCGCTTTCGGCGAGCAGCCGGCGCCGCTCGTCGGGCGCCTGGTCGCGGTACTTGTGCCAGAAGCGCAGCAGGTAGGCCTGCCCCTCGCGGTCGGCGAAACGCTCGAGGAAGGCGTGCCGCGCCGCCTCGTCGCCGTCGCGCAGCCCGCGCGCCGGCGCGTCCACGGCCTCGTAGGCGTGGTAATGGACGACGTCGCGCATCACCCGCACGAAGGAAAGGTTGATCGACTGCTCGAGCGCCTCGGCGACGCTCGGATTCTTCGCGTCGTCCTCGCGCTTGAAATTCTCGAAGCGGTGCGCGCCGCCGCCGGTGAAGAAGGTCTCGTGCGGGTTCGCCGAATAGCGCCGGGCGAGCGCGGCTTCGAGCATCGGCGTCAGTCCGCGCTCCTTCGCGTTCGCCAGGTAGTCGAGCGCCCAGCGGCTCAGGCGGTCGCCCGGCGCCGCCCGCACCCTGGCGAGCGCCGCCGGCCCGAGCCCGGCGTAGCGCCGGTGCAGGTCGGCGATCACCGCGAGATAGGACACCAGCGTCCGCAGCTTGGCGCTCGAGCCGAGGTCGAGACGGGTGCCGGCGTTGATGTCGAGCGGCTGGTCGAGGTTGTCGGCCTGCACGCGCAGCAGGTTGCCGAGCCCGGCGCGTTCGTAGAGGGAGAAGCTGTAATGCACCGCCGCCGGCTCGCCGCGGGCCAGCAGGCGCGGCGCGAGGAAGCCGGCGCAACGCAGGTAGTCGGGGTCGGCGAGCTGCGCCAGGTAGCCGGTGACGGCGGCCTGCGCGGCGCCGTCGAGCGTGCTCCGGGCGTCGAGATCGAGGCGGTCGAGGGTGTGCAGGTCGCTCTCGCCGAGCAGTTCGCCGAGGTGCACGCGGGCGTCGTTCACCGCCTTCCGCTGCGCGAAAGCGATCCGCTCGCCGTCGCCGCCGCGCCGCTGCGGCGCCACCTGCACCGCCAGCGCCCATTCGCGCAGGTTCTCGTCGATCACGCCGTCGCGCGCGAGCAGCCGGATGTGGCTGTCGGCGAGTGCCGCGAGCCGCGCCGGGTTGGCGCCGAGCAGGTCGCTCGGACGGCGCTGGGCGATGATCAGCGACAGCGCTTCCTTGAAGGCGCGGGCACGTCGTTCGGGGTCGGCGGCGGCGTCCTTCAGCAGCCGGTTGGCGTCGGCGAAGTCGCGGCCGTACCAGGCCCACAGCCCGTCGCCGAGGCCGTTGACCTCGCCGTAGGCGGGCATGCCGCCGAGCGGCACCGAGTTCAGGAAGTCGAGCACGATGCGGCGGCGCGCCGCCAGCGTGTCCTCGCCGTCCTGGTAGGCGCGCAGCGAGGCCGACACCATCTGCCGCCACTTGTCGTCGGCGTCGCGGGTGCGCCCGCCCGGCGAGTGGCGGAACTTCTCGATCTGCGTCGCCAGCGTGCTGCCGCCGGCGCGTGCGGCGTCGGCACTGAGCGCGCGCAGCGCCTGGCCGGCGGCGGCCTGGCCGAGTCGCCCCCAGTCGATCGCCGGGTTGCGCGTCGGCGCGTCGTCATCGAGCAGGCCGCGGTTCTCGACGTAGAGCAGGGCATCGACCAGCAGCGGCGGGATGTCGTCGAAGTCGGCGTACTGGCGTTCGGGATAGCGGCGCAGGTGCAGCGTCTCGTCACGCTGGTCGAACAGCGCCAGGCCGGCCTGCGACTTCTCGCGGTAGATCGGATAGAAGCCGTGCGCGGTCAGTTCGCGGAAACCGTCCGACTGCCGCGCCTGCTCGGTGATCGTGTAGCCGTCGGCGACCAGCTGCGGCAGCATGTCCTTCATCCGGCTGTAGCCGAGGCGGATGTCGTAGGGGCCGGAGCGGGGCAGCCAGATGCCGGCGTCGGCGCCGTCGGCCAGCGTCCATGCGGCGCGGCCGGCCATTGCCGAAAACACCCGCGCCTGCATCGCCGAGTCGTGCATCTCCCAGATGATGCCGGCGACGGCCAGCGCCGGCAGCGTGACGGTCAGCGCCGCATGCAGCCAGCGAAAGCGCCGCCGGCGCCGGGCTTGCCGGGGACTTGTCAGGAAGCATTCCCTATCCATGCCGACGTTCCCTCCCGCCAACGACAACCGCATTTCCGCGGCTGCGGCCGCCGCGCCGGACGGGCGTCCGGTGGCGCAACCGCACACACAGTGTAGACCATTGTCGCGGCGGGAAATTTCCGCAGCGTGACGGTCGCCGGCGTCGTGCCGGCGGCCGGGGCGGCGGGCGAAACGGCTGCGCCGCGCCGATTACAAAGCTTTACAATTCGCGCCGGCGTCAACAAACTTCGCTTACAAGTCCCCCGCAACATGCGAAGCGTGGCAGTCGGCCACGGCAGGCGCGGGGTGACCTCATGGGCAAACTCTTTCTCAGCATGTTGATCGGTGCAATCGTGATGCTGGTCGTAAACGACGACGCGCGGGGCGGCCTGCGCGACTCGCTGCGTACGGCCGCGCTGGCGCTGGCGGAGGCCGTGCGGCAATGATTCCGCGGCGTGCCCTCGTTGCGGCGCTGAGCGTGCTGCTGCTGGCCGCGGCGTTGCCCGCGCCGGCCTTCGACGGCGGGCGCGGCGGGCCGTGGGCGCAGGAACGGCCGCAGCGCGACCGTCAGTATCCACCGCAGCGGCGCGACGACTGGCGGGACGCGCAGCGCGATTTCCGGCGCGGCGACGGCTTCCAGCCGCCGCAGTATCCGCAGCGCCTGTCGCCCGACGAGCGCCGCCAGCTGCGCCGCGACCTGCACGACGCCAACCGCGACATGCGGCCCGGGCGCCGCGACTACCGGCGCTGAACGCCGGTCACCCCCGCCAGGGTATTTCTTCGCAACGAGTCGGTGCACGACTCGGGCGTCCGCGCGGCGACCTCCTCGTGACGCGCTGATGCGCGGTGCTTAGGGCGTGTTCACAGTAGATTCGTGGAGCGCGTTGCCCCGTCAAGGTGGCGGATGCTAGGCGCGCGGCGCTGCCCGCGCTGAAGTGCGGGCAAGCCGTGCAACGACGCAGGCGCCACCTTGACGGGGCAACCCTTCGGGACGCTGCCTGCGCGGGCGCATCGCGGCGTTGCGGCGGCTTGCCTGGCACCAGCCAGGCTGCGCCGCCGCGCCTTGCGCTGCACCCCGCGCAGGTAGCGTCGCGCCCATGAATCTACCGTGAACACGCCCTAGCTACCCGCGAGCGCCGCCTCGGCCCAGCTGCGCGCCTCGCGCGCGGCCGCCTCGACCTGCGCTTGCGCGATGTCCAGCGCATCGGCGAACTTCGCCGCCTGTTCGCCGCGCCCCTTCTCCACCGCCAGCGCCAGCAGCAGGAAGCGGCCGTAGGGTCCGGCGCTGTCCAGCAGCACCTCGGCCACCTGCGCCGGCAGCTTCATCCGCCGCACCACCTGATCCATCGGCAGTCCGAGCAGACTGTCCATCAGCGACAGCAGGCCGACCAGGAACAGCTCGTCGCCGGCCGGCTTGCCGAGCCGGCCGGCCGCCGCCAGCTCGAGGAAGCGCGCCCGCCACAGCGCCATCTCCAGCAGTGCTTCGTCGCGGCCGCTGCCGCCGGTACGGAACATCGCAATCGACAGCCAGCGGTAGACCGTCGCCCGCCCGAGCACCAGCAGCGCCTGTTCGAGGCTGGCCACCGGCGAGGCGAGACCGGCTGCCGGCGAGTTGGCCATGCCGACGATCTTTACGGCGATGCCGGGGTCGCGCTTGGCGACCGCGGCGATTTCGTCGAGCTCGGCGTCGCTGCGCAGCAGGTTGAGCATCTCGATCAGAATCAGCCGGCTCTGGTCGAGCCTGTCGCGCGGCTCCTGGTCGTCGGCGCCGGCGGCAAAGTCGCCGAGCGAGTAGGTCAGGCCGAGCGACTGGCAGAGGCGGTGCTCGGCCCAGCTGGCGATGCCGTCGGCGGCGAGGGCCAGCTGCGGCTGCCGGCGCAGCTCGCGTACGCGGCGCTCGAAGGCGTCGAGCGCATGCGTGCGGAAGTCGAGGATGAGCAGGTCGGCCAGGGTGAGCGCGTCGGCGACGGCGGCGCCGGCATCGCCGAGCGCGACGCGGCCGCCGGCATCGCGGATTTCGCGCAGCTCCGCCAGCCAGTCGGCGGGCGGCTCGCCGGCGGCCGGCGGCGCGACGAGGAAGTGCGTGCCGGCGGCGACGAAGGGGCGGAAATCGGCGCGCCGCCAGTCGCCGGCCGCGAGCGGCACGAGCGCCAGCCGTCGATTGGCGAACTGGGCGAGGTTCTCGGCGGCGAGCGCCGCCAGCGTTTCGCCGAGATCCGGCGCCAGTTCGCTGCCGAGGCGGCGGACCCGAAAGCGGTAGCCGGCGATGCGCGAGCGCGCGTCGATCAGTTCCTCGCGGTGAACGATCGTGCTGCGCACGGCCGGGGCGTCGGCCGGCAGCCGGGCGGCCGGAGGCGGCGGCCGCGAGCCGAAGGGGTCGTCGTTGAAGTCGGCGGTTGTCTCGGCGCCGCCGATCAGTCGCTTCATCAGTCTGCCGAGGGGCATGGCGGCGTGCGGGGAGTCGGTTCTGGGGATGACCGATTCTACCCGCGGGCCGCCGGCGCTTTGTGGACGGAATGTGCCAATCTCGTGTCGGTTTCGCGCAGCCGGCGACTGCCCCGGCGGACGGGGCGGATCGCAATGGATCGACGAGTCGCGCCGAGTCCCGGTTAAAATGCCGGCCATGCTGTTCCTCTCCCTCGAATCCTCGACCGACGCCGGGTCCGTCGCGCTGTGGCGCGACGGCGCCATCGACGAGCGCCACTGCCCGCCGGGGCAGCCCTCGTCGGCGACGCTGCTGCCGTTGGTGTCGGCGCTCCTGGCCGATGCCGGCGTGCGCTTCGCCGACCTCGACGCGATCGCCTTCGGCGCCGGCCCCGGCTCCTTCACCGGCCTGCGCGTCGCCTGCGGCGCCGCGCAGGGGCTGGCCTTCGCGCATGGGCTGCCGGTGCTGCCGGTCGGTACGCTCGAGGCGATGGCGCGTGCCGTTGCCGCGCCGCGCGTCGTCGTCTGCCTCGACGCGCGCATGAACGAGGTCTATTGCGGGCTGTTCGCCGACGGCGTCGCCGTCTCTCCGGCCGGCGTCCATCCGCCGGCCGAGGTGCCGCTGCCGGAAGGCGGTGGCTGGGTCGCCGCCGGCAACGCGCTGACCGCCTACCCGGTGCTGCACGAGCGCCTCGCGCCCTGCGTGCATGCGCTGCTGCCGGAAATCCTGCCGACCGCCGCCGCGGTCGCCGCGCTTGCCGCGCCGCGGCTGGCGCGCGGCGAGGGCATCGACGCCGCCGATGCGGCGCCGGTCTATGTCCGCGACAAGGTGGCGCTGACCATCGTCGAGCGCCTGGCGATCGGGGGCAAGGCATGAGCGCCGTGCTCGCGCCGCAGGTCGAGATGCTGCCGATGAACGCCGGCGATCTCGACGAGATCATGACGATCGAGTCCGCCGTCTACCCGTTTCCGTGGACCCGCGGCAACTTCGCCGATTCGCTCGCCGCCGGCTACAGCGCCTGGGTCTGCCGCGTCGGCGGCGAGCTCGTCGGCTACGTCGTCGTCATGCAGGCGGTGGACGAGGCGCACCTGCTCAACATCAGCGTCGCCGCCAGGCGCCAGCGCATGGGCTTCGGCGCCCGCCTGCTGCGCCACGCGATGCAGGTCTCGCGGCGCCTCGGTGCCGCCAGCCTGCTGCTCGAGGTGCGACCGTCGAACGCCGCCGCGCTCGAGCTCTACCAGCACTTCGGCTTCGTCCGCGTCGGCCGGCGCAAGGCCTACTACCCGGCGCACGACGGACGCGAGGACGCGCTGGTGCTGGTGCATTCGCTGGCCGAGGTCAAGGCATGAGCCTGTCGCGTACCCGCCTGCTGCGGGAGATGGGCATTTCCCCGGTCTGGCGACTGCGCGGCCGCCCTGATGACGATGCGGCCGTTGCGGCGGCGGCTGACGACGCCGTTCCCGCCGCCGCGGCCGGGAATGCGCCGGCGTCGCCGGCGGCCGTCGCCATTGACGCCGGCAGCGTCGCCGGCATGGACTGGCCGGCGTTGCGTGCCGCGGTCGCCGGCTGCACCGCCTGTGGCCTTTGCCGCGAGCGCAAGCAGGCCGTGCTCGGCGTCGGCGACGAGCGTGCCGACTGGCTGTTCATCGGCGAAGGCCCGGGCGCCGAGGAGGATGCGCGCGGCGAGCCCTTCGTCGGCCAGGCCGGCAAGCTGCTCGACGCGATGCTGGCGGCGATCGACCTCGCGCGCGGCGACAACGTCTACATCGCCAACGCGGTGAAGTGCCGTCCGCCCGGCAACCGCACGCCGGAGCCGGCGGAAATGGCCGCCTGCCGGCCGTACCTGCAGCGCCAGATCGCGCTGCTGCGGCCGAAGCTGATCGTCCTCCTCGGCCGCGCCGCGATGCACGCCGTGCTCGGCGAGGAACGTCCGCTCGGCGCCAGCCGCGGCCGGCTGTTCGAATACCGCGACGGTGAGCTGGTGGTGCCGGTGCTGGTCACCTACCACCCGGCCTACCTGCTCAGGAACCTGCCCGACAAGGCCAAGGCCTGGGAGGATCTGCTCTTCGCCCGGCGCACGATGCGCCGACAGCTGGCGGAAGGCTGATGCGCCGGCCGCGCTGCATGCTGCCGGCGCTGTTGCTGGCCGCGCTGACGTCGCCGGCGCAGGCCGGCGACGCCGTGTGCCACTATGCCTACGGCGGCGAGACGCAGACCCTGCGCGCGCTACCGACGGCGTCCCCGTTCGCGGTGCCGGCCGTCCGCGTCGGCAGCTACCTGCGCTTCCGCGTCGTCGTCGAGGCCGAGCCGGCCGCGCTGGCGGCGCTGAAGACCTACGTCTACGAGGAGCGCGACGGCGGGCCGGCGCTGGTCCATCAGGGCGTCTACCCGTGGCCGGCGAGCGAGGCGCCCGGGCGGCGCCACGGCTTCACCGGCCTGCAGCGCGTCTACGAATCGGCCTACGGCAGCGAGCTCGAATACTGGTGCGCGCTGGCCACTGCGGCGGAGGCGCAATGAGCGGGGGGCTGCGCTCGCAACTGTGCGCGATCCTTGCCGCCGCCTGCGCGCTGGCACCGCTGCCGGCTGCCGCGGCCGGCGAGCTGGTCGCGGCGCCGATCGCCGTCGGCATCGCCGAGCGCGCAGCGCCGGTGGTGCGTCTGCTCTTCGTCGGCGACGTGATGCTCGACGATGGCCCGGGACGCGCGATCGCCGCCGGCCGCGACCCGTTCGCCGACTTCGCCGACGAGTTCGACCGCGCCGACGTGCGTATCGGCAACCTGGAGACGGCGATCGCCTCCGGCGGCGAGCCGATTCCCGGCAAGTTCTACGCCTTCCGCGCCAGCCCGCGCGTCATCGACCGCCTCGCCGGCCGCTTCGACGCGCTGTCGGTGGCCAACAACCATTCCGGCGACTACGGGCCGGAGGCCTTCGTGGAAACGCTGTCGTTGCTCGACATCGCCGGCATCCAGGCCTTCGGCGGCGGCCGCAACCTGGCCGAGGCGCACCAGCCGGCGTGGATCGAGCACAGCGGCCTGCGCATCGCGATCCTCGGCTACAACGAATACAAGCCGCGCGCCTTCGAGGCCGGCCCGGACTGGCCGGGCGTCGCCTGGAGCGAGGACGGCCACGTGCTGCGCGGCATCGCCGCCGCGCGCGCGGCCGGTGCCGACATCGTCATCCCGTTCATGCACTGGGGCTGGGAGGGCGAGCGCGAGCCGTCGCCGCGCCAGCGCGAACTGGCGCGGCGGATGATCGACGCCGGCGCCGCGGCGGTGGTCGGCGCGCATCCGCACGTCACCCAGGGCAGCGAGACCTACCGGGGGCGGCCGATTGTTTACAGCCTCGGCAATTTCGTCTTCGACAGCTTCGACTCGCCGGCCGAGCGCGAGGGTTGGCTGCTGCGACTGACCGTCGGCGCCGACGGCGTCAGCGACTGGCAGACGATCCCTGCCTGGCTCGACGACGAAGGGCTGCCGCGGCGGCAGCCGCTGCCAGCACCCCGCTGAGCGGCCGCCGCGGCGATCGCGCCGCCTTGAAATTCCGCCCGGGCGGCACCATTTGCGGTACCGTATCCGTCCGGCATTTTCTCCTGGAGTCAGACCATGCGCTTCCGCCTGCTCGCCGTCCTCGCCTTCGCCGCCGCGCTGCTGTCCGGCTGCGGCTACAACACCTTCCAGACCACCGACGAACAGGTGAAGGCCGCCTGGTCGGAAGTGCTCAACCAGTACCAGCGCCGCGCCGACCTGGTGCCCAACCTCGTGAACACCGTGAAGGGCTACGCCAGCCACGAAAAAGAGGTGCTGACGCAGGTCACCGAGGCACGTGCCCGCGTCGGCGGCATCCAGGCGACGCCCGAGCTGATCAACAACCCGCAGGCCTTCGCCCAGTTCCAGCAGGCGCAGGCCGGCCTCTCCAGCGCGCTGTCGCGCCTGCTGGTGGTCGCCGAGAACTACCCGAACCTGAAGGCCGACGCCGCCTTCCGCGACCTGCAGGCGCAGCTCGAAGGCACCGAGAACCGCATCACCGTCGCCCGCAACCGCTACATCAAGGCGGTCGAGACCTACAACGTCGCCGTGCGCACCTTCCCCAACAACCTGACGGCGATGGTCTTCGGCTACGAAGTGAAGCCGAACTTCACCGTCGACAACGAGAAGGCGATCTCGGCGGCGCCGAAGGTCGACTTCGGCAAGTAAGCCGTTCCGATGCGCCGCGTCCTCGCTGCGCTGTGGCTCGCCGGCTGGGCGGCGCTCGCCGGCGCGCAGGACCTGCAGCCGGTGCCGGCGCTGACGGCGCGCGTCACCGACCTCACCGCGACCCTCAGCAGCGAGCAGCGCAGCCAGCTGGAAACCAAGCTCGCCGCCTTCGAGCGCGAGAAGGGCGTGCAGATCGCCGTGCTGCTGGTGCCGACGACGCAGCCGGAAGCCATCGAGCAGTACGCGATCCGCGTCGCCGAACAATGGAAGCTCGGCCGCCAGGGCGTCGACGACGGCGCCCTGCTGCTCATTGCCAAGCAGGACCGCAAGCTGCGCATCGAGGTCGGCTACGGGCTCGAAGGCGCGCTCAACGACGCCACCGCCAAGCGCATCGTCGCCGAGACGATCACCCCGCAGTTCCGCGAGCGCCGCTTTTATGAGGGCATCGACGCCGGCGTCGAGCGCATCTTCGCGGTCGTCGGCGGCGAGCCGCTGCCGCCGGCGAAGGGCGCTGCCGGCGGCACGACGGGGCAGGGCGGCGACGGCTTCGATATCCAGGACATCCTGGTCGTCGGCCTGGTGCTGGTCACCGTCGTCGCCGGCATCCTGCGCGCGATCTTCGGCCGCTTCCTCGGCGCCGCGGCTGTCGGCGGCCTCGCCGGCTTCATCGTGATGGCGATCGCCTCGTCGCTGCTGATCGCGGTCATCGCCGGCGTCGTCGTCTTCGTGCTGGCGCTGCTCTCGGGCGGGCGCGGCTTCGGCGGCTTTTCCGGCGGTTCGTGGGGCGGCTCCGGCGGTGGCGGATTCGGCGGCTTTTCCGGCGGCGGAGGCGGTTTCGGCGGCGGCGGTGCCTCGGGGGACTGGTGATGGACGTCGTACGTTTTCTCAGACATGCGCTGGTGCCCCAGTGGTGGGCGATGCGCGCCTTCCCGCCGGCGACGCTGGCGGCGCTCGAGGCGGCGATCGCCGCCTCCGAGCGGCAGCACACCGGCGAGCTGCGCTTCGTCGTCGAGGCGGCGCTGCCGCCGCAGCACCTGCTCGCCGGGCGCAGTGCGCGCGAACGTGCGATCGAACTCTTCGCGCAGCTGCGGGTGTGGGACACCGAGGCCAACAGCGGCGTGCTGATCTACGTCCAGCTGCTCGACCGCAAGGTCGAGATCGTCGCCGACCGCGGCATCGATGCGCGCGTCGGCCAGGCCTTCTGGGAGGCGGTCTGCGGCCGCGTGCAGGCGGCCTTCCACGCGGGGCGCTTCGAAGCCGGCGCGCTCGCCGCGATCGGCGAGATCACCGCGGCGCTGGCGGCGCACTTCCCGCCGGCGGCGGCCAACCCGAACGAACTGCCGGACCGGCCGCTGCTGCTGTAGTCCGCGGATTATCCGCATGGGTTGGAGCGGTGTAAGATGGCCGGGTCGGATCACCCATAGCGGACGCCTACCCAGCCGTGAAGAACAAAGCGCCACCGTCGGACCGGGCCACCCTGCTCGTCGTCGATGACACGCCGGAAAACCTCGGCGTCCTGAGCGAACTGCTGCAGCCGCACTACACCGTCCGTGCCGCCAACAGCGGTGCGCGGGCGCTGGCGGTCGCCGCCAGCGAACCGCGGCCGGACCTGATCCTGCTCGACGTGATGATGCCGGAGATGGACGGCTACGCGGTGGTCGAACGCCTCAAGGCCGACCCGGCGACGCGCGACATCCCGGTGATCTTCATCACCGCGCTCAGCGCCAGCGAGGACGAGCGGCACGGCCTCGAGCTCGGCGCCGTGGACTACATCACCAAGCCGATCCGCCCGGCGATCGTGCTCGCGCGGGTGCATACGCACCTCGAGCTGAAGCGCGCGCGCGACCGGCTGCGCGACGAGAACGCCTGGCTCGAGGCCGAGGTCGCGCAGCGCAACCGGCAACGCGAGCTGATCCTGATGTCGGCGGGCGAGGGCATCTTCGGCACCGACACCGCCGGCGACATCGTCTTCATCAACCCGGCCGCCGCGGCGATGCTCGGCCATGCGCGGGAGGAACTGCTCGGCCGCAACGCGCACGCCCTCGTGCACCGCCACGCGGCCGGCGATGCCTGCGCGCTGCCCGACTATCTCGCCGGCCGCCTCGCCGCGCGCGACATCGAGGAGCGCTTCGTGCGCCGCGACGGCGAGACGTTGGCGGTGGAACTCAGTTGCCAGCCGATGCTGGAGGCCGACGCCATCCTCGGCGCGGTGGTCTCGTTCCGCGACATCGGCGAGCGCAAGCGCTACATCGCCGAGATCGAGCGCAAGTCGAACTTCGACGCGCTGACCGGCCTGCCCAACCGCAACCTGCTCGGCGACCGTCTGGCGCAGGGGGTCGAGCGCTGCCGCGAATCGGGCAACATGCTGGCGGTGCTGGCGCTCAATCTCGACCGCTTCAAGAGCGCCAACGACGCGCTTGGCCACGCCACCGGCGACGCGCTGCTGCGCGCGGCGGCGCAGCGGCTGCTCGCCGGCGTTCCCGCCGGCGTCACGCTGGCGCGCGTCGAGGGCGACGAGTTCGTGCTGGCGATGGAAAGCGGCGGCGCCGACGAGGTCCGCCGGCTGGCGCAGCCGCTGCTCGAGGCGCTGGCCGAACCCTACCGCGTCGGCGAACGGGATTGCTTCCTTTCCGCCAGCATCGGCGTCGCGCTTTATCCGCGCGACGGCGGCAACCCCGAGGCGCTGCTGAAGAACGCCGGCGCTGCGCTCGCCCGGGCCAAGGCCGCCGGCGGCAACGGCTACCATTTCTACGCGGTCGAGATGAACGCGCGCACGCTGGAGCGGCTCGACCTCGAGAACGACCTGCGGCGCGCGATCGACAACGGCGAACTGGTCCTGCACTTCCAGCCGCAGCTGAGCCTGATCAGCGGCGCGATCGTCGGCGCCGAGGCGCTGGTGCGCTGGCAGCATCCGCGGCACGGGCTGATCCCGCCGGCGAAATTCATCCCGCTGGCCGAAGAGAGCGGGCTCATCGTCCGCCTCGGCGAATGGGTGCTGCGCCAGGCCTGCGCGCAGAACCGCGCCTGGCAGGCGGCCGGGCTGCCGGCCATCACCGTCGCCGTGAACCTGTCGGTGCGGCAGGTGATCGCGCAGGACATCGTCGCGCTGACGCGCGCCGTCCTCGCCGACACCGGGCTCGACGCCCGCTCGCTCGAGCTCGAGCTGACCGAGAGCATGCTGATGGCCGACGCCGAGGCCTTCTTCCGCGTCACCGAGGGCTTGAAGAAACTCGGCGTGACGCTGTCGATCGACGACTTCGGCACCGGCTACTCGTCGCTCGGCTACCTCAAGCGCTTCGCCATCGACCGCCTGAAAATCGACCAGTCCTTCGTTCGCGACCTGACCCAGGACCCCAACAGCGCGGCGATCGCGCGCGCCATCATCTCGCTGGCGCACAGCCTGGGGCTGGCGGTGATCGCCGAGGGCGTCGAGAGCGAGGCGCAGCTCGGCTTCCTGTGCTCCGGCAACTGCGACGAGATGCAGGGCTTCCTGTTCAGCCGGCCGCTGCCGGCCGCCGATTTCGAGGCGCTGCTGACCGCCGGGCGGCGGCTGGCGCTGCCGGCCGCGGCCGAATCGCCGGGGCGCAGCATCCTCCTCGTCGACGACGAGCCGTCGATCATCGCGGCACTGAAGCGCGTGCTCAGGCGCCAGGGCTACACCGTCCTCACCGCCGGCAGCGGCGCCGAAGGGCTGGAACTGCTCGCCACGCACGAAGTCGGCGTCGTCATCTCCGACGCGCGCATGCCCGAGATGCCCGGCGCCGAGTTCCTCCGCCGCGTCCGCGACATGCACCCGGACACCGTGCGCATCATGCTCTCCGGCTTCACCGACCTGCAGGCGGTGACGCAGGCGGTGAACTCCGGCGAGCTGTTCCGCTTCCTGACCAAGCCGTGGGACGACATGGAACTGGTCGAGGTCGTGCGCGACGCCTTCCGCCGCTACGAGATCCGCCACGCGCACCGCTCGGGAAGGGCGTCGTGAAGCTGCCGCCGGCGCTCGCCCGCACGCGCGCGCTGCCGCCGGAGGTGCTGCGCGCGATCGTGCGCATCGTCGCGCTCTACGCGTTCTTCGCCGCGCTGTGGATCCTGCTCTCCGACCGCGCGCTGGGCTGGCTGTTCGCCGACGTCGACAGCCTGCGCGCGGCGGGAACGATCAAGGGCCTGCTCTTCGTCGCGGTCACCTCGGTGCTGCTGTTCTTCCTCGTGCTGCGCCTGGCGCAGCGCTACGACGGCGCTGCCGCCGCAACGGCGACGGACACGTTGCCGCGGCGCGGGCTGATCGTCAGCGTCGCGCTGTTTTCGGCGGTGTTCCTGGCGCTTGCCGGCGGCGGCATCGCGCAGAGCTGGCAGCAGCACCGGAGTCACCAGGGCGAGTTCCTGCGCTCGGTGGCCGAGCTGAAGGCGGCGCAGGTCGAGGACTGGCTGGCCGAGCGCCACCGCGATGCCGAGGCGGCGCGCAGCACCCTGCTCGACGGCGCCGGCGCGGCGGCGTTGCGCCGGCAGGGCGACGGCGGCGGGCGCCGGCAGCTGCTGGCACGGCTGGAGGCCTACCGCGCGGCGATGGGTTACGCCGGTGTCGCCGTCGCCGATGCGCAGGGCGAGATCCTGGCCAACGTCGGCGCGCCGCTGCACGAGACCGAGCAGCGCTTGCAGGCGACCGTCCGCGAGGCGCTGGCGGCGGGACAGGTGCGCTCGACCGACCTGTTCCGCGTCGAGCAGCAAGGGCATGCCCATGTCCATTTCGATCTGGTCGCGCCGTTGCTGCCGGCGCCGGGGCTGGTCCTCGTCCTCCGCGTCGACGTCGAGAACTCGCTGTTTCCCCTGCTGCAGGCGTGGCCGACGCCGAGCGCCAGCGCCGAGGTCATCCTCTTCCGCCGCGACGGCGACGGCATCGTCTTCCTCAACGAGCTGCAGCATGCGAAGGAAAAGGCGCTGACCGCGCGCAAGCCGCTGACCGACCGGCGCGTGCTCGGCGTGCAGGCGCTGGCGCCCGATTACCGGCCGGGGACGCTGCTCGACGGGCACGATTACCGCGACGTGCCGGTGATCGGCGTCGCCCGCAGCGTCGCCGGCACCGCCTGGTGGCTGGTGGCCAAGGTCGACCGCGACGAGGCCTTCGGCGCCGCGCGCAAGGAGAGCCTGTGGATCGGCTTCTCCGGCCTGCTCACCTGGTTTGCCGCGCTGGTCCTCGGCCTGTTGTTCTTCCAGCGGCGCGAGCTGCAGCATGCCCAGTTGCAACGCCAGGAACAGGCGGAAAAACTGCGGGCGCTGCAGCTGCTGGAAGCGATCGCCAACGGCTCGAACGACGCGATCTTTGCCAAGGACACCGCCGGCCGCTACCTGCTGTTCAACCGCGAGGCCGAACGCCTGACCGGGAAGCGCGCCGCCGAGGTGCTCGGGCATGACGATACGGCGCTTTTTCCGGAGGCGCAGGCAGCGCAGATCATGGCCGACGACCGCACGGCGATGGGCGGCGCTGCGGCGAGTTCCTTCCACGAAGCGCTCGATACCGTCGACGGCAAGACCGTCTTCCTCGCCACCAAGGGGCCGCTGCGCAACGCCGACGGCGAGGTTGTCGGCGTCTTCGGCATCTCCCGCAACATCACGCGGCTGGCCGAGACGGAGAGCGCGCTGCGCCAGGAGCGCGACCTCCACCAGCGCTACCTCGACACCGTGCAGGTGTTGATGGTCGCGCTCGACGCCGACGGGCGGGTGACGATGATCAACCGCTTCGGCTGCGATCTGCTCGGCTACGCCGAGGCGGAGCTGCTCGGCCGCAACTGGTTCGAGCTGTGCCTCGTGCAGCCCCAGGGGCTGGAGCAGGTGTTTCCGCTGTTTCGCCGGATCATGGCCGGCGAGCTGAACCTGCACGAGTATTTCGAGAACGCGGTGCGCTGCCGCGACGGCCGCGAGCGCCTGCTGGCCTGGCACAACGCGCTGCTCACCGACGACCGCGGCCGCATCGTCGGCACCCTCAGCTCGGGCGAGGACATCACCGACCGCAAGGCAGCGGCCGAGGCGCAGCAGCGCCAGGCCGACGAACTGACGGCGCGCAACGCCGAGCTGGAGCGCTTCAACCGCGCGATGGTCGGCCGCGAGCTGGAGATGATCGCGCTCAAGCGGCGGATCAACGACCTCTCGGTCGAGCTCGGGCGTGCGCCGCCGTATGACCTTGCGGCTTTCGCCGACACCGGCGGGGACGGCGAATGAACGCGGCCGAGCGTCGCTGGCGGATCGGCGCCTACGTACTGGCGCTGGTGCTGCCGGTGCTGACGCTGCTCTTGCGCCAGCAACTGCCGATAGCCTTCGGCGACCGGCCGCTGCTGCTGCTGTTCACGCTGCCGATCATCGGCGCCGCGCTGCTCGGCGGCCTCGGCCCGGGACTGCTGGCGACCGCGCTGAGCGCGCTGCTGACCGTATTCTTCCTGATTCCGCCGGTCGGCCAGTTCGCCATTGCCGCCGGCCACGACCTTTTCCTGTGGTTGGTCCTGATCGCCTACGGCATCCTGGTCAGCGTCTTCAGCGGCGCGCTGCACCGTGCGCGCCGGCAGGAGCGGGAGCGCCGGCGGCAGGTCGAGGCGGCACTCGACGAGTTGCGCCGGAGCCGCGAGCAGGTGCTACGCAACGCCGAGCGGCTGCGGCGACTGGCCGGCATCGTCGAGGACGTCGCCGGCGTGCGCGACCTCGGCGGCCTGATGGCGATCATCCGCCATGCGCTGCGCGACCTGACCGGCGCCGATGGCGCGACGCTAGTGATGCGCGACGGCGACCAGTGCCACTACGTCGACGAGGACGCCATCGGCCCGCTGTGGAAGGGACAGCGCTTCCCACTGGAGGATTGCATCTCCGGCTGGTCGATGCTGCACGGCGAGTCGGTGGTGATCGAGGACATCTACGCCGATCCGCGGATCCCGCACGCGGCCTACCGCCCGACCTTCGTGCAGAGCCTGTGCATGGTGCCGATCGGGCGTGAGCAGCCGGTCGGCGCGATCGGCTGCTACTGGGCGACGCGGCACCGGGCGAGCGACGAGGAGCTGGAGCTGCAGCAGGCGGTGGCCAAGGCGATGGCGGTCGGGCTCGACAACCTCAAGCTCTACGCGGAAATGCGCAATGCCCGGCAGGCGGCGGAGGCTGCCGCCGACGAAGTGACGCGGCAGGCCGCCGCCGGCACTGCGGCGCAGGCGGCGGCGCTGGCCGGGCAACAGCAGGCGCGGTTGGCGGCGCTGAACCTGATGGAGGACGCGCTCGCCGCGCGACGGCAGGCGGAAAGCTCGCTCGCCGCGCTGCGCGAAAGCGAGACCCGCTTCCGCGAGATCTACGACAACGTCAGCGACGCGATCATCATCCACGATGCCGACAGCGGGCAGATCCTCGACGTGAACCGCCGCATGTGCGAGATCTACGGTTATTCGCGCGAGCAGGCGCAGCACCTCTCGATCGAGGCGCTCGGCGCCGGCGCGCCGCCCTTCACGCCGGCCGGGATCGGGGCGATGGTCGATGCCGCCCGCCGCGACGGGGCGCACACCTTCGAATGGCTGGCGCGCGCCAGCGACGGCCGGCTGTTCTGGGCCGAGGTCAGCCTGCGCTTCGCGCATATCGGCCGTCAGCCGCGGATCCTGGCGATGGTGCGCGACATCTCGCAACGCAAGGCGGCGGAAAGCGAGCTGCGCAAGCTGTCGCTGGCGATCGAGCAGAGCCCGAACAGCATCGTCATCACCGACGTCGAGGCTCGCATCGAATACGTGAACGACGCCTTCGTCCACGTCACCGGCTACGGCCGCGACGAGGTGCTCGGGCGCAACCCGCGGCTGCTGAATTCCGGAAAGACGCCGCGGGAGAGCTTCGTCGCGCTGTGGGACGCGCTGACGCACGGCCGCGCCTGGCGCGGCGAACTGATCAACCGGCGCAAGGGCGGCGAGGAATATTACGAGTTCGCGGTGATCACGCCGCTGCGCCAGCCGGACGGCACGATCACGCACTACGTCGCGGTCAAGGAAGACATCACCGAACGCAAGCGGATCGGCGTCGAGCTCGACCAGCACCGCCACCATCTCGAGGAACTGGTCGCGCAGCGCACCGTCGAGCTCGAGGAGGCGCGCCGGCTGGCGGAGGCGGCGAGCCAGGCGAAGAGTGCCTTCCTCGCCAACATGAGCCACGAGATCCGCACGCCGATGAACGCCATCGTCGGCCTCACCCACCTGCTGCAGCACAACATCACCGAGCCCGAGCAGCGCGACCGGCTGGACAAGATCGTCGAGGCCACCCACCACCTGCTGGCGCTGATCAACGACATCCTCGACCTGTCGAAGATCGAGGCCGGCAAGCTGACGCTGGAGGTCGCCGAGTTCGACCTGACGCAGGTACTCGAGAACGTCGCCGCGCTGATCGCCGAGCGCGCGCAGGTACGCGGGCTGGAACTGGTGATCGACATCGAGCCGGCGCTGGCCGGTTCGCCGCACCTGCTCGGCGACGCCACCCGCCTGCGCCAGGCGCTGCTCAACTACGCCGGCAACGCCGTCAAGTTCACCGAAAGCGGCACGATCACGCTGCGCGCACGGCTGGTCGAGGAGGGCGCAGACGACGTCCTGCTGCGCTTCGAGGTCGAGGACACCGGCATCGGCATCGCCGTTGAGGACCGCGCGCGCCTGTTCCGCTCCTTCGAGCAGGTCGACACCTCGATCACCCGTCGCTACGGCGGCACCGGCCTCGGCCTGTCGATCAACCGCCTGCTCGCCGGTCTGATGGGCGGCGAGGTCGGCGTCGACAGCGAGCCGGGCGTCGGCAGCCGGTTCTGGTTCACCGCACGCCTGGGCAAGAGCGAACGGCCGGCGCACCACTGGGTCACCGCGCTGCTGCAGGGCCGCCGTGCGCTGCTCGTCGACGGCAGCCCGGCGGCGCGCGCGGTGATGCGCCAGATGCTGCAGACGCTGGGCATGCGCGTCGACGAGTCGGGCAGCATCGACGCCGCGCTGACGGCGATCGCCGCCGCCGACGGCGAACAGCAGCCGATCGACGTCGCGCTGTTCGACTGGCAGACCGCCAAGCTGATGCAGCGCAACGTCACGCGCGAGCTGCTGTCGCTGCCGCTGCGCTGCCATGCGCCGCGACTGCTGGCGGTGGTGCCCGACCTGCCCGGCGTGCGCGAGGCGCTGGCCGGCGTCGGCTTCACCCACCTGCTGCGCAAGCCGGCGACGCTGTCGTCGGTCAACGACCTGCTGACGCGCCTGCTCTACGACGTCGTCGACGAGGTCGCGCCGGCGCCGGAAGCCGCCGTGCCGGCGCCGAAGGGACGGCTGCGCGCCGGCGCGCGGGTGCTGGTTGCCGAGGACAACCCGATCAACCAGGAGGTCGCGCGCGACCTGCTGCGCGAGGCCGGCCTCGCCGTCGACCTCGCCGACAACGGCGCGCAGGCGCTCGAGATGGCCGCTGCGCACGCCTACGACGCGATCCTGATGGACATGCAGATGCCGGTGATGGACGGCATCGAGGCGACGCGGCGCATCCGCGCGCTGCCCGGCGGCCGGCGGACGCCGATCCTGGCGATGACCGCCAACGCCTTCGGCGAGGACCGCCAGCGCTGCCTGGAGGCCGGCATGGACGACTTCATCGCCAAGCCGGTCGACCCCGAGGCGCTGTTCGCGATCGTGCTGCGCTGGCTGCCCGGCGCCCCGGCGCGGCTGCCGGAGAGCGGCGCCGACGCCGCTGCCGGCGACGACGACGCGCTGCTGCAGCGGCTGGCGGCGATTCCCGGGCTGGAGACGCAGGCCGGCCTGCGCACCGTGCTCGGCCGTGTCGGCCGCTATGTCGACCTGCTGCGCCGCTTCGAGCAACTGCACGGCGACGACGCGCGACAGCTGCGAACGCTGGTCGACGCGCAGGACGCCGATGCGGTCCGCCAGTTCGCGCATACGCTGAAGGGGGTCGCCGCGACGCTCGGTGCCGGCGGCGTCGAGGCCGCGGCGGCGGCGCTCGAGGCCGCCGCGCGCGAGCGGCAGCCGGCGGCGGAGATCGACCGCCTGGCGGCGGCGCTCGAGCTGGCGCTGACGGCGCTGGTCGAGGGGCTGCGCAGGGCCTTGCCCGGCCTGCCGGCGGCGGCGCCGGCAGGCGGCGGATCGGCCGCGCTCGATGCGCTGCTCGCCGAACTGGAGGCGCTGCTGGCGCGCGACGACGCGACGATCAACCGCGTCTTCGTCGCCGCCGCGCCGCAGCTGCGGCAGGCACTGGGCATCGATTTCGCGCCGCTCGAGCAGTCGATCGAGAGCTACGACTACCCGGCGGCGCTGGAACGGGTGCGCGCGCTGCGGCGCGGCTAGCCGGCGCGCAGGCGTCGGCCGGCCCGGCCAGATCCCGTATGCCCGCCGTCAGCCGCCCTTGCCCGGCGCGGCATGTCGAGGTCGAGCGACCCGATGCGCTCGCGCACCCACGGCGTGCGGCGGAGAAACTTCAGGCTGGATGCGATGCTCGGGGCGTGGGTGAAGCCGCGGATGTCGCTCTGCTTCGCCAGCATCTGCCCGCCGTAGAAGGCGACCAACTCGTTCAGCAGCCGTGCCAGCGTCAGGCCGTGCAGGGGATTGCGCTTCCGGGGATCGCGTCATCGCCGCCAGGCGGCAGGCGCACGGGACATTCGCCGGCGAGATGGGAAGAATGCCTGCAGATCAGGTGCTCAGGTCAGTCTGTGACGCTTCGTCGGCCAGTTCGTCGACCAGAAAGTCGATGAAGGCCCTTAGCCTGGCCGGCAGGTTCTGCTTGCTCGGGTAGTAGGCGTACAGATCGGCACTGGGGAGCGTGAACTCCGGCAGGATGCGCCGTAGCCGACCGCTTTCAAGGTACCTGGTCACATCCCATTCCGAGCGGATGACGATGCCCTGACCGTCCAGCGCCCACCCCTGAACGATGTCTCCGTCGTTGCTGGACAGTACGCCGTGGACCTTGACGATCTCGGTTCGTCCGTCGATCAGGAATCTCCAGACGCCGTACGCATCGTCGTTCTGCCGATGGACGATGCATCGGTGCTTCGCCAGATCGGCGAGGGACTTGGGCGTGCCGTGCTTGGCCAGGTAAGCGGGGGAAGCGCAGAGGAAGCGCCGATTGGACATGATCCGCCGGGCATTGATGCGGTTGTCGGGCAGTTCGCCAAAGCGGATCGACAGATCGAAGCCTTTGTCGATCAGGTCGATCGGGCGGTCGGTGACTTCCAGCTGAACCTCGACGTCGGGATGCCGCGCAGTAAAGGTCGATACCAGCGGCGCGATGACGGTGCGGCCGAAGCCGAGCGGCGCGTTGACGCGCAGTCGGCCCCGGGGAGCGCGGCGGTTTCCGGAGACGACCTCATCCAGCTCGCGCAACTCGTCGATCAGGCGGGCTGCATGCTGAAGATAGATTTCCCCCTCCGGCGTCAGGCTGATCCTGCGGGTACTGCGGTTCAACAGTCGCGCACCGATGCGCTTTTCCATCGACGCGAGGCGCATCGTCGCCGCCGGCGGCGTGATGTCGAGTGCACGTGCCGCCGCCGACAGGCTGCCCAGCCTGTTGAGGAGGACGAAGAACTCCAGTTCCGAGAAGCTCGCAGTCTTCATCAATGTTTAATAATGAAATCAGTTTTTGGTGAAACACGTGGATTGTGCTTAAAACTATTCTAGCGCCACCGGAGCTGAACGTGTCAGCTTCGAACCTTGAAGGAGACGCCAATGCGAATAGTGGAAATCCGCGAGAAGACCGTTCCGATCAGCTCGCCCATCCGCAATGCCTACATCGATTTCAGCAGGATGACGCTGAGCCTCGTCGCCGTCGTGACCGACGTGATCCGGGACGGCAAGCCGGTCATCGGCTACGGCTTCAACTCCAACGGCCGCTACGGCCAGGGGACCCTGATGCGCGAGCGCTTCATTCCTCGCATCCTGGAAGCGGACCCCGAGAGCCTTGTCGATTCGACGGGAAAGAACCTCGATCCGCACAAGATCTGGAACTGCATGTTCAGCAACGAAAAACCGGGCGGCCACGGTGAGCGTTCGGTAGCCATCGGTACGATCGACATGGCGGTCTGGGACGCGGTGGCCAAGATCGAGGGCAAGCCGCTCTTCCAGTTGCTGGCCGATCGTTACGGCAGCGGCCAGGTCGATCGCAAGATCTTCGTGTATGCCGCCGGCGGCTACTACTACCCCGGCCAGGATCACGGAAAGCTCAAGGACGAGATGCGCAGCTACCTCGATCGCGGCTACACGGTGGTCAAGAAGAAGATCGGCGGCGCGTCGCTGGACGAGGACCTGCGTCGCATCGACTCGATCCTGAGCGTGCTGCAGGACGGCCAGAAGCTTGCCGTCGATGCCAACGGGCGCTTCGATCTCGACACCGCGATCAAATACGCCAAGGCGCTCTCCCGGTACGATCTGTTCTGGTACGAGGAGCCGGGCGACCCGCTGGATTTCGAGCTGCAGGCCACGCTGCGCAACTACTACGACAAGCCGATGGCGACCGGCGAAGACCTGTTCTCGATGCAGGACGCCCGCAACCTGATCCGCTACAGCGGCATGCGTCCGGACCGCGACTGGCTGCAATTCGACTGCGCCCTGAGCTACGGCCTGGTGGAATATCTGCGCACGCTCGACATGCTCAAGCAGCACGGCTGGTCCGCCAGCCGCTGCATCCCCCACGGCGGCCACCAGATGTCCCTCAACATCGCCGCCGGCCTCGGTCTCGGCGGCAACGAGTCGTATCCGGATCTGTTCCAGCCCTACGGCGGATTCCCGGACGGCGTGAAGGTCGATAACGGCTACGTCACCCTGCCGGAGTTGCCTGGCATCGGCTTCGAGGGCAAGTCGGATCTGATCAGCGAGATGCGCAAGCTTGCGGAATGAGGTCCTGAGGCGGCATCGCTGCGCAGGTCGCGGTGCCGGTTTCTTGCCTCCTTCCGCAGGCGAAATCCTTGTCGAACGGCGTTTCTCCGAGCCATCGAGCAACCAGAGGGCCGGAAGCGGGCGGCTAGCGCGCTTGCCGGTGGCCTGCGAGGCACTGCGCCAGCTTGGCCTTGGGGGTGCCCTGAATCCTGCGCAGCAGTTCGTGCGACACCTCGCGCACCTGGTAGCGGCGGCGCAGTTCGTCTTCCAGATGACGCAGCAGGCTGGCGGCCATTTCGGCGTCGGCCAGCGCGCGGTGAGAGCGTCCCGCTAGCGGCAGCCCGGCGAACTCGACGAGGGCGCCGAGCTTGTGGCTGGGCGCCTGCGGCAGGATCCGGCGCGACAGCAGCAGCGAGCAGGCGAACTCCTGGCGCCGGCGGCGCTCGATGCGGGCCAGTTCGGCATCCCAGAATTTGCAGTCGAACGCCGCGTTGTGGGCGACCAGCGGGCGGTCGCCGACGAAGTCGGCGACTTCGCGCATGACCTCGGCCGCCGGCGGCGCCGCGCGGACCATCGCATCGGAAATTCCGGTCAGCGCCTGGATGTACGGGGGGATGCGCACGCCTGCGTTCATCAGGCTCTGATAGCGGTCCACCACCTTGCCGTCGTGCACGATCAGCGCGGCGATTTCCGTCGCGCGGTCGCCCTGTGCCGGGGACAAGCCGGTCGTTTCAAAGTCGATTACCGCCACTGCTTCCACAGCCAGCCTCCCCGCATCGATTCAAGATCTGCAATGTCGGCCGGGATTGTCTCATCTGCGGCCGGGCGCCGCACGCAACCGTGGGGCGGCCGGGCGCGCCGGCGCCGGCAGACGCTCAGCCGGCGTACTTGACGCGCCGTTTCTGCGGCCGCGGCTGCGCCACGTGGTCGAGCGGCAGCACGTGCGTCTCCTTGACCTTCGACAGCGCGATGTTGGTCTTCACCTGCGCGACGCCGGGCAGGTTCAGCAGGCGCTTCATCATCAGCTCGGAGAAGGCGGCGAGGTCGGGGGCGACGATGCGCAGCAGGTAATCGGCCTCGCCGGTGACGGCGAAGCATTCGAGCACTTCCGGCATCGCCGTCACCGCGCGTTCGAACTCGGCCGGGCGGGTCTTGTCGTGGCGCTCGAGGACGATCTGCGCGTAGGCGGTGACGCCGAGGCCGAGCGCGTGCGGGTCGAGCAGCGCGGCGTAGCCGGTGATCACCTGGGCGTCCTCCAGCCGCTGGATGCGCCGGCTGATCTGCGAGGCCGACAGGCTGGCCTGCTCGCCGAGTTCGGCGTTGGTGGTGTGGCCGTTGCGCTGCAATGCGGCGAGCAGCTGCAGATCGTAGCGGTCTATGCTGAGTTCGCTCATTGTTTTTCCTATGTATGCACGAAACGTGCGTATCGTAGCCGATTGCTGCGCCATTTCGAACACATCGTTCGTCTGCTTGTCGGAATAATGTGGGCTGTTCCCCTCGCCACGAAAGCGACCCGATGAACCTCACCGAATCCCTGCTGCACGCCTTCAAGGCCAACGGCGCCCGCCAGATTTTCGGCATCCCCGGCGACTTCGCGCTGCCCTTCTTCCGCATCATCGAGGAGTCGCGCATCCTGCCGCTGTTTACGCTGTCGCACGAGCCCGGCGTCGGCTTCGCCGCCGACGCCGCGGCGCGCATCGAGGGTGCGCTCGCCGTCGCCGCGGTGACCTACGGCGCCGGCGCGCTGAACATGATCAATTCGGTCGCCGCTGCCTATGCCGAGAAGGTGCCGCTGGTGGTGCTCTCCGGCGGTCCGGGCAAGGGCGAGTCGCGTTCCGGCCTGTTGCTGCACCACCAGGCGAAGACGCTCGATTCGCAGTTCCGCATCTTCGAGGAGATCACCTGCGACCGCGTGCGGCTGGACGACGCGGCGCGCGCGCCGGCCGACATCGCGCGCGTGCTCGGCAACTGCCTGAAGCACTCGCGGCCGGTGTATATCGAGCTGCCGCGCGACATGGTCGCCGTCCCCTGCGCCGAGGTGCCGCCGCTGCCGGCGCCGGAGGTCGACGCCGAGGCGCTCGCCGCCTGCGCCGACGAGGTGCTGAAGCGCCTCGCCGCGGCCGAGCGGCCGGTGCTGATGGTCGATGTGGAAGTGCGCCGCTACGGACTGGAGGCGAAGGTCGCCGAGCTCGCGCGCCGCCTCGCGCTGCCGGTCGCCACCTGCTTCATGGGCCGCGGCCTGTTGGCCGATTCCGATGCGGCGCTGGTCGGTACCTACATGGGGATGGCCGGGCTGCCCGAGGTGACGCAGCTGGTCGAGAACTCGGACGGCCTGTTCCTGCTCGGCGTGATCCTCTCCGACACCAACTTCGCCGTCTCCGCGAAGAAGATCGACTTGCGCAAGACCATCGTCGCCTGCGACGGCTCGGTGCGCCTGGGCTACCACGTCTATCCCGAGATTCCGCTGGCGGCGCTGGTCGATGCGCTGCTCGAACGCACCGGCGAACCGGCGCGGCGGCTGGCGTTCGCGCCGCCGCACTATCCGCGCGGGCTCGTCGCCGACGACGCGCCGATCGCGCCGAACGACATCGCGACCGCGGTGAACGACCTGATGGCCGCACACGGCAAGCTGCCGATCGCGTCCGACATGGGCGACTGCCTGTTCACCGCGATGGACATCGAGCACACCGCGCTGGTCGCGCCCGGCTACTACGCGACGATGGGCTACGGCGTTCCCGCCGGCCTCGGCCTGCAGGCGGCGACCGGGCAGCGGCCGCTGATTCTGGTCGGCGACGGCGCCTTCCAGATGACCGGCTGGGAGCTCGGCAACTGCCGCCGCTACGGCTGGGACCCGATCGTGCTGCTGTTCAACAACGCCAGCTGGGAGATGCTGCGCACCTTCCAGCCGGAGTCGGCGTTCAACAACCTCGACGACTGGGGTTTCGCGTCGATGGCGGCCGGCCTCGGCGGCGACGGGGTGCGCGTGCATACGCGCCGCGAACTGCAGGCGGCGCTGGCGCAGGCGGCGGCGACGCGCGGCCGCTTCCAGCTGGTCGAGATCATGATCCCGCGCGGCGTGCTGTCGCAGACGCTGCAGCGCTTCGTCGCCGGGGTGAAGCGGCTGAACGCGCCGAAGCAGGGCTAAGGCAACGCGGACGAACGGAGGGAAGACGATGCAAACGACACCGATGATCATCGACGGCCGGGCGGTTGCCGGCGAACGCACGCTGGGCGTCATCAATCCGGCCGACGGCGAGGTCTTCGCCGCGGTGCCGCAGGCGACGCCGGCGCAGGTGGACCTGGCGGTGGCGGCGGCGCAGGCCGCCTTCCCGGCCTGGAGCAAGACGCCGGACGGCGAGCGCCAGCGCCTGCTGCACGCGCTCGGCGACGCGCTGCAAGCGCATCTGCCCGAGCTGATGCAACTGGTGACGCAGGAGAGTGGCAAGCCGCTCAACGGCCTCGCCGGCATCGGCGCCGGCATGGAGGTGGGCGGCGCCATCGCGTGGACGCACGTCACCGCCGACCTCGACCTGCCGGTCGAGGTGATCCAGGACAACGCCGAGGCGCGCGTCGAGGTGCACCGCAAGCCGCTCGGTGTCGTCGCCTCGATCACCCCGTGGAACTGGCCGCTGTTGATCGCCATCTGGCACGTCATCCCGGCGCTGCGCGCCGGCAACACGGTGGTGATCAAGCCCTCCGAATACACGCCGCTGGCGACGCTGCGCTTCGTCGAGCTGGCCAACGAACTGCTGCCGCCGGGCGTCCTGAACGCCGTCACCGGCGACGGCGAGGCCGGCGCCGCGCTGGCGCAGCACCCGGGCGTCGCCAAGATCGTGTTCACCGGCTCGACGGCGACCGGGCGCAAGATCATGCAGGCCGCCGCCGGCAACCTCAAGCGGCTGACGCTGGAGCTCGGCGGCAACGACGCCGGCATCGTGCTGCCCGACGTCGACGTCAAGGCGATCGCGTCGAAGCTGCTCGCCGCGACGCTGCACAACAACGGCCAGACCTGCGCCTGCCTGAAGCGCCTCTACGTGCATGACAGCCTCTACGACGAACTCTGCGCCGAGCTGGCGCGGCTCGCCGCGGCGACCGTCGTCGGCGACGGGCTGGCGCCGGAGACGCAGCTCGGCCCGCTGCAGAACCGCGAGCAGCTGGCGGTCGTCGAGGAACTCGCCGACGACGCCCGCCGCCGCGGCGCACGCTTCCTCTGCGGCGGCCACCGGCTCGAGCGGCCTGGCTACTTCTACGCGCCGACGGTGATCGCCGACGCCGACGACGGCATGCGCGTCGTCGCCAAGGAGCAGTTCGGCCCGCTGGTGCCGGTGCTCCGCTACCGCGACGTGGACGACGCGATCGCCCGCGCCAACGCCAGCGAGGCCGGCCTCGGCGGCTCGGTCTGGGGCGCCGACCCGGCGCGCGCGGCGGAACTCGCGCAGCGCCTCGAATGCGGCACGGCGTGGGTGAACGAGCACGGCGCCGTGCAGCCGGACGCGCCCTTCGGCGGCGTCAAGCAGTCGGGCATCGGCGTCGAGTTCGGCCGCCACGGGCTGGCCGAATACACCTCGCTGCAGACGGTGAAGGTGATGAAGGGCTGAACGGCGGCCGCTGCCGGTTCCCCGCGCGCCGCTCCTGGGCGACAATCGCTCCCTCGGCCGCGCCGTTCCGCGCGCGGCAGGAGAGCCCCTCGCACAGGAGATGCCGTTCATGAAGGAAACGCTCAAGCCCGGAATCGTCTACACCCACCGCTTCCGCGTCCCCGCCTCGAAGACCGTGCCGGCGCTGTATCCGGAGGCCGAGGAATTCGTCGCGATGCCGGAGGTGTTCGCCACCGGCTTCCTCGTCGGCCTCCTCGAATGGGCCTGCATCCGCGCGATCAACCCGCACCTCGACTGGCCGCGCGAGCAGACCGTCGGCACCCACATCGACGTCAGCCACGAGGCGGCGACACCGCCGGGGATGGAGGTGACGGCGACGGTCGAGCTGCTCGCGGTCGAGGGCAAGAAACTCGTTTTCGCGGTCGAGGCGCACGACGGCGTCGACCTGATCTCGCGCGGCCGGCACGAGCGCTTCGTGATCGACAAGGCGAAGTTCGACGCCCGCCTGGGCGGCAAGCGGGAGCGGGCCTGAGTCCCCGGCACGCCCCGCCATGGCCGTCGAAACCGAACTGAAGCTGGCGCTGCCCGCCGCCGCCGCCGCCCGCCTGCGCCGCCATCCGCTGCTCGCCGCGACGCCGCCGGTGCGCCAGCGCCTGCACAACTGCTACTACGACACCGCCGACCTCGACCTGTGGCGGGCCGGCATCGCGCTGCGCCACCGGCGCACCGCGCGCGGCTGGCTGCTGACGGTGAAGAGCGCCGAGCCGGCCGCCGGCGGGCTGGCGCGGCGCAGCGAGTGGGAGGCGGCGAGCAAGCCGGACGCCTTCGATTTCTCGCACGTCGACGACAAGCGCCTGCGCCGGCGGCTGGAAGCGCTGACGCCGGCGCTGCAGCCGGCCTTCGTCACCGATTTCGTGCGCGACACCTGGCTGCTGGCGCCGGCGCCGGGCGTCGAGATCGAGCTCGCGCTCGACCGCGGCAGCATCCGCCACGGCGAGCGCGCCGAGGCGATCTGCGAGGTCGAACTGGAGCTGCTCGCCGGGCCGATTTCCGCGCTGTTCGACCTGGCGCGCGCGCTGCAGGCCGGGCTGCCGCTGTCGCCGGCGGCGGCGAGCAAGGCCGAGCGCGGCTACCGGCTGTTCCGCAACGAAGTCGCGCAGCCGGTGCATGCCGGCCTGTCGCCGCTCGATGCGCGGATGACGCCGCTCGCGGCCTTCCGCGCGCTGGCCTTCGACTGCGTCGAGCAGCTGCTGCGCAACATGGACGGCGCCGGTGCCGGCGACGATCCGGAATTCCTGCACCAGGCGCGCGTCGCGGTGCGCCGGCTGCGCTCGGCGATGCGCCTGTGGCGGCCGTTCCTGCCCGCCGATTTCCGCGCGCTGTTCGAGCCTGCCTGGCAGTGGTTCGGGCAGACGCTGGGCGAGGCGCGCAACCGCGACGTCTTCATTACGCAGACGCTGCCGTCGCTGTCCGCGGGCTGCCCCGGGCATCCGTCGCTGGCGACGCTGGCGGCACGTGCCGAGCGGCAGCGCCGGCGTTCGCGGCGGGCGTTGCGGACGGCGCTCGCGGCACCGCTCGCCGGCCGTCTCGTCCTCGAATTCTCGGCGGCGCTGCATGCCCTGGCCGAGCCGGCGGCGACGCCGACGCTGGCCGCGTTCGCGGCGGCGCGGGTGCGCCGGCTGAGCCGTCGCGTGGCGCGGCTGGCGGCGGCCGCGGGGCGGGACCCGGCGGCGCTGCACCGGCTGCGCATCGCGACCAAGCACCTGCGCTACGCGCTCGAATTCTTTGCGCCGCTATTCCGCCGCCGGCGGCAACGGCGGCTGCTCGCGGCCGCTGCGAAGGTGCAGGCGCTGCTCGGCGAATTGAACGATCTCCACGTCGCCGAGGCGCTGCTCGCCGAATGTCGCCTGCCCGCCGACGCGCAGCTCGCTGCCTGGTTCGCCGGGCGCGCCGCACTGCTGCACGCGCGGCTGCCGGATGCGCTGTCCGGCCTGGTGCGGGCGCCGCTGCCGCGGCGGCGCAGGCGGCGCCGCTAACGCCGATCAGGCGGCGCGGGCCTGGGGCGGCGGCAGGACGACTGCGGCGCGTTCCGCTTCGTGGCAGACGCGGTAGCGGCCGTCGGCCTGCAGGCACATCGCGGCGAAGCGGCCGCTGGCGTGCAGCCCGCTGTAGATCGTCAGCGCGCCGCCGCTGCTGTCGAAGACCCGGCATTGCGGGCGGCTGCCGTCGGCGAAGCAGGCGGTGCAGGGGGCGTTGCGGTCGTTCATCGGGCACTCCTTCGTGGCTGGGGTACCCGCATGCTGGCAGCCGTTTGTGACCGTGCCATGAACGCGGCATGACGCCGCGGCGGCTCAGCTGCGCACCAGGTGCAGCTCGAAATGGTGGCGGAGGAAGCTCTGGAAGTTGTCGACGCTGGCCAGCGCGATCTTCAGCCGCCCCTGCTGCATTGCGTTGAGGCGCTCGAGCGGGATGTAGTTGTCGGGCGCGCGGCCCTCGCGGATGTCCTCGACCTGGCTGCGCAGGCGCAGCTGGACGAGGAAGGCGAAGGCCTCGGCGAGGTCCTCGGCGTCCGCCGCCTTCAGCACGCCGGCGGCGGCGAGCGCGTCGAGGCGCTGGGCGGTGCTGCCGGTGAGCAGCCGATGCTGGATCGCCAGCGCCTTGATGCCGTCGGTGACGGCGAAGATGCCGGCCTTCTTGATCTCCAGCTGGCCCGAGTGCTCGCCGTCGCGCTCGCCCTTGATCCGGCCGAACCAGCCGAGCGGCGGCGTGAAGCGCAGGCCGTTCTCGACCATGCGCATCAGGAACAGCCGGTTCGCCGCCGACGAGGCGTAGATCTGCTCCTTCAGCGCCGGCTCGAAGGCGGGGTTGCCGTAGACCGTGCGCAGGTCGAGGAAGGTGCTGCAGGCGAGGATGTTTTCCGGTACCGGCGTCGCCATCCAGCCGGCGATCCTGTTCTTCCATTCGCCGAGGCTTTTCCGCCACGCGGCGTTCTTGGCCATGATCCCGCCCGGGCAGGCGGGAACGCCGATCGTGATCAGGCCGTCGCTCAGCGCCTGCGAGAATTCCGCGATGCGCGTCACCGTCGCCGGCGGCAGGTCGTCGGCATAGACGATCGCGTTGTCCTGGTCGGTGGCCAGCGTCTGCTCGCCGCGCCCTTCGCTGCCGAGCGCGAGGAAGGCGAAGCTGTCGGGGTCGAGGTCGGCGAAGCCCTGCGCGTGCAGGAGGCCGATCAGGCGCAGCGCGATCCGGTCGTTGAGGTGGGCGATCAGGCGGACGAGGTCGCGGATGCCCATGCCGGTGCCGGCGAGGTGCTGCACCAGTTCCTGGATGCGGCCGTGCACCGCCTGCAGCGCGTCGAGGTGCTGCGCCTTCTCGATGTCCTGGACCAGCTGCTGCGGCGAGTGCGCCTGCAGGCGGAGGATGTCGGTGTCGGTGACGATGCCGGCGAGGCGGCCGCCGGCGTCGACGACGCCGAGGCGGTGGACCTGTCGCTGCGACATTTCGGAGAGCGCCTGGTAGAGCAGCGTCTCCTCGCCGACGACGGCGAGCGGCGCGCTCATGATCTGGCGCACGCGCAGCGCCGCCGGGCCGAGGCCGGCAGCGACCACCTTGTTGCGCAGGTCGCGGTCGGTGAAGATGCCGACCGGCTTGCCGTCCTCGACGACGACCAGGCTGGAGATGTTGCGCTCGCGCATGACGGCGACGGCATCGACCAGCGGCGCGTCGGGCGCGCAGGTGACGACCGCGCGCTGGCAGAAATCGCGGACAGGACGGAAAAACTGGCTTTCTTCGCTCATGGCGGGGTTCGCTGGAATATTAGTATCCCGTCATTTTCGTCCCGCCGCCCGGGCGAAGACAAGCCGGCCATGCTTCAGTCGAGGAATTCGACGCGGCCGGCGAGGCCGTCGACGCGCACGCGCCGGCCGTCGGCGAGCGCGCCGCGGATGCCGGGCAGGTTCACCACCGCCGGGATGCCGAACTCGCGCGCGACCGTTGCCCCGTGCGACAGGTAGCCGCCGGTCTCCATCACCAGCCCGCCGGCCTTCAGGAAGAGCGGCGTCCACGCCGGATCGGTCGAGGGGGCGACGAGGATTTCGCCGGGGGCGAGACGGTGCCCGGCCTCGGGATGGTCGATCAGGCGCGCGACGCCTTCGCCGCAACCGGTGCCGACGGCGACGCCGCGCCAGACGCGGCCGTCGGCGTCGATCGTTGCGGCGCTGTCGTCGGCGAAGGTCTCGGCGATGCCGGCGGCGCCGTCGATGACCACGTCGGGCGCCGGCGCCGCCGTCCATTCGGCGAAGCGGACGGCGCGGCCGGCGATGCGCGCGCGCAGCGCGGCGGCGGGCAGCGTGCCGGCCAGCGCGGCGCACAGCTCGCCGGGCAGCAGGTGGAAAACGCCGTCGGCGGCATCCAGCGCCCCGCGTTCGCGGAGGCGGCGGCCGGCCTCCAGCAGCAGGCGGCGGCCGACCTCGCTGTAGGCGGTGAAGGCGCTGCGCGCCAGTTCGCGGTCGTTGCCGTCGGCGATCGCGCCCTCGACCAGCTTGCGCAGCAGCGCCAGTCGCCAGCGCGGCAGCCGCGCGCGCAGCCGCTGCCAGGCGGCATCGGCGGCGGCCTGTTGGCGTGCCGCCAGCGCGGCCGTGTCCACGCCGGCGAGGTCGGCGAGGGTGCTGAGCAGCCAGGCCGGATTCTCGCGCCAGCGCGGCGAGCGCAGGTAGCTCTCGTAGACGCCGCGGTGGCCGTGGCGGTCGAGGAAAGCGGCGAGCGCGGCGCGGAAGGGAGAGTCCGCCGGCAGCCGGCCGGGATCGTGCGGCGCGCCGGCGCGCAGCCAGTCGCGCACCGCCGGCTCGGCGTCGGCGATGCGGGCGAGGCCGACCAGGTCGTAGCCCTGCTGCGCGCTGACGCTCGCCTCCTGCCCGGCCATCAGCGCGGCGACCAGCGCCTGGCCTTCGCCCGGGAATTCCTTGTCGACCGCTTCGAGCAGGGTGTGCAGATTGCCGCCGCTCGACCCCTGCAGGAATTGCAGGCCATCCTGGCGGCGTACGTGGGCGAACAGGGAGCGCAGGCGCTCGCCGAGCGCGGTGTCGGGCAAGGCGGCAAGGTCCTCGCTGCGCCAGCGCCGGCAATCGGCGAAGGCGGCGGCGGCCTGCGCGCGGCCGTGCCGGCGGCGGCCGGCGACGCCGGCGAGGTAGCGCACGAGGCGACCGATCCGGCGCAGGCGGTCGCGCCAGCGCACGGTCGGCACGGCGATTTCGGCGTGATGGCCGCCGAGCAGCGCGTTCATCGCCTGCGGGCTGACGCCGAGCGCGTCGAAGCCTTCCCACTGGATGAAGGAGACGTTGAGGTAGAGCCGACCGGAGAACAGCGCGCCGCGCTGTGCGCCGGGCAGCAGCGGGTAGCCGGCGAGGCGGTAGCCCTGCTCGAGGTAGAGGTTGATCAGCCGCCGCATGCTCGCCCAGTCGGCGGCGTTGACCGGCTGCGGTACCACGTCGCGGGTGTTGCCGTTGGTCCAGATGGCGTGCTGGCCGGCGAGGCCGGGGTAGGTGTGCCACGGCCGGGCGGTGACCGGCCGCGCCTGGACGAGGTGGAAACCGGTGTCGTCCTGCACCCATTCGAGGTCGAACCACGGTTCGGCGAAGTCGAGCGCGTTGGCGGCGTCGCGCACCAGCGCGGCGAGCGCCAGCGCGTCGGCGTCGGTGAGGATCTCGCCGCCGTCGGCGCAGGCCTGCTGCCGCGTGCCGCCGGCGGCGTCGGCGACGATCGCGCTGCGCTGCCGTGCCGGGCGCCGGGAGAGGATGGCGATGCGCTCGTCGAAGCAATCCTCGCCGACGACGATCTCCTCGCCGGCTTCCAGCCCGCCGACCAGCGCTTCGCCGAGACCGCGCACGGCGCTGACGACGAGGCGGTCGTCGCGGCCGCTGGCCGGGTCGCAGCTGAAGGCGACGCCGGCGCTGCGCGCGGCGAGCAGCGGCATCACCACCACGGCCATCGCCGCGGCTGCGGGCGGCAGCTCGAGGCGGGTGCGGTAGGCGACCGCCTGCGGCGTCCACAGCGAGGCCCAGACGGCGCGCACGGCGTCGGCCAGCGCGGCGGCGCCGGCGACGTTGAGCACGCTGTGGTGGATGCCGGCGAAGGAGGCGCGGCGCGAATCCTCCATCGGCGCCGACGAGCGCACGGCGAGCGGCGTCGTTTCCCAGCCGCGGCGCCGGAGTTCGTCGGCGAGCGCCTCGCTCAGCGCTGCCGGCAGCGGCTTGGCGGCGATGCGCCGGCGCAGCGCGGCGAGGGCGTCGGCCTCGTGGCCGGCGGCCTTGGCCGCAGCGTGCAGGTCGGCGGCGAAGAAGTCGGCGTAGGCGGTGCTGGCGACGACGAAGCCGGCCGGCACCGGCAGGCCGTAGCGGCGCAGGCGGCCGAGCGTGGTGCCCTTGCCGCCGGCCAGCCCGGCGCCGGCGTCGGCGGCGGCGTCGAAATCGAGCAGGCGGCCGGCGCTCATCGTGGCGCTCCGGTGACGCCGTGCAGGAAGAGGTCGAGCATCGCGGCGAATTCGCCGACGAGGCGGCCGTCGGCCTCGCCGCCTTCGTCCAGCCAGCGCACCAGCGCGCCGAGATGCAGGAACTGCAGGTAGTGGGCGAGCTGCGCGGCCGGCGGCGTCGCGGCGATTTCTCCGCGCGCCTGCGCGTCGGCGATGAGCGCCGCGAACACGCGCTCGAAGCCGCTGCGCTCGCGCTCGGGAACGAGCGGGCGGCTCAGCCGGAATTGCAGGTAGGGCCGCAGGTAGCCGCGCTGGCGCTCGTCGTAGGCGGCGGCGAGTTCGAGCAGGCGACGCAGGCGGGCGACGGCGGTCGGCAGCTGCGCCAGTTCGGCCTGCACCGCCGGCGCCGCGGCGGCGAGGTCGGCGTGGAAACGCTCGCGGACGATCGCCTCCTTGACCGGGAAATAGGCGTAGAGCGTGGCCTTGGCGACATCGGCGGCGGCGGCGATCTGCTCCATCGTCACCGTTTCGTAGCCGTTGCGCGCGAACAGTTCGAAGGCGGCGGCGACGATGCGGGCGCTGGTTTCCTGGCGTTTGCGGTCGCGGCGTGAGGGATCGGCGGCGGGCGGGGGGAAGAACATGGCGGCCTTCGGGCTGAAATTGAACGACGTATAAAACTATACGACGTTCATAAATTCGCCGCAAGGCGGTGCGCCCCGTCCGCGGGCAACGGTGCGATCAGCGCCGGAGCAGGTTCCACAGCGCCTCGGCGCCCTCGATCACCAGATCGCCGAGGTCGGCATCGATGCGGCTGCGCTGCCGCTCGCGTGCCGCCTGCGCTTTCAGGCGCTCGTTGGCGAGCAGCGCGTCGGCGTAGGCGAGCGGGTCGACCTGCGTCTGCTTTCTGGCGCGTGTCCCGAAATCGTCGAGTGCCTTGGCGACGGCGTCCGGGTCGAGGATCACGATCGGCGCTCGGCAATGCGCGCAGGCGTTGTCGCGGCGGATGTCCACCGGTGCGCCGCAGCCCGAGCAGCGGATCGTCTGCACCCGGCGCGCGAGGTCGGCGATCTCGGCGCCGTTCAGCTGGCGGACGAAGCCCTTCTCCATCATGAACGCCGAGAAGGAATTGAAGCGGCCATGCTGCTGCGGGCAGCGGTGGTAGGAGAAGTGGCCGTTCCTGGTGCGGTCCAGGCCGTGGATCAGCCGCTCCCGGCAGACCGGGCAGTGCAGCGCCGCCGGCCAGGACAGGCGCGGCTCATTGTGGTGTTCGTGCAGCAGGCGGAAGAGGTCGAGGACGCCGGCGGGCGCCAGCTGCGTGCTCTCGAAGCCGTCGAACCAGATGCCCTGGCAGGCGAAGCAGAGGTCGAGGCCGACCTCGCCGTGCACTTGGCGCGCGAAGGCATGCGTGCGCATCGGTGCCCGGCAGGCGGGGCAGGGGCGGGCGGCGGGCAGCGGGGCTTGCGGGTCCATGCGCGGGCTCGTCGAAGTCGGGGGCGGGCAGCACGGCGCGGCGTCCGGGCTGCCGCGATTGTCGCGGCAGCGCCCGGGAATGACAAGCGGCAGGTTCAGTGCTGCGCGCTGTCGTCGAGGTGGATCACGTCGTCGTGCAGGCGCTGGTTGAGCTCGTGCTGGCGCTTGACCAGGTACATGGTGCCGGCGACGAACAGGCCGAACAGCGTGATCACCCAGTAGATCGACAGGTCGGCGCGGATCATCACGAAGTAGAGGCCGGTCATCACCAGGATCGACAGGTTCTCGTTGAAGTTCTGCACCGCGATCGAATGGCCGGCGCCCATCAGGATGTGGCCGCGGTGCTGCAGCAGCGCGTTCATCGGCACGACGAAGAAACCGGACAGGCCGCCGACCAGGATCAGCAGCGGTACTGCCAGCCACATGTCGCGGACCAGGATCATCGCCAGCACGATCAGGCCCATGGCGATGCCGAGCGGGATCACGCGCACCGACTTCCGGAGCGTCACCAGCTTGGCGGCGACGATCGCGCCGCCGGCGACGCCGATGGCGACGACGCCCTGCAGCATCGACGATTTCGACAGGTCGAGGCTGAGCGCGACCTCGGCCCACTTGATGACGATGAACTGCAGCGTGGCGCCGGCGCCCCAGAACAGCGTGGTCACGGCGAGCGAGATCTGGCCGAGCTTGTCGCGCCAGAGCAGCATCAGGCAATGGTTGAACTCGTGCACCAGATACACCGGGTTCTTCTTCAGCGGCTTGTGGTCGACGCCGGTGTCGGGAACGTAGAGGTTGAACAGCGCGGCGAGCAGGTAGAGGACGCCGACGATGCCGATCACCATCTCGCCGGTGCTGTCGATGCCGGTGTCGAGCAGCGGGAAGTCGAAGGCGAGCAGCGTCTGCGCGATCTCCGGCTTGATCAGCGTGCCGCCGATGACGACGCCGAGGATGATGGCGCCGACGGTGAGGCCCTCGATCCAGCCGTTGGCGACGACCAGCAGCCGGTGCGGCAGGTATTCGGTGAGGATGCCGTACTTCGCCGGCGAGTAGGCGGCGGCGCCGAGGCCGACGACGGCGTAGGCGGCGAGCGGGTGCACCGCGAAGAACATCATCGCGCAGCCGACGATCTTGATCGTATTGCTGATGAACATCACGCGCCACTTCGGCATCGAGTCGGCGAAGGCGCCGACGAAGGCGGCGAGGATGACGTAGGAGACAGTGAAGAAGGTCTTCAGCAACGGCTCGTACTCCGCCGGCGCCTGCAGTTCGCGCAGGGCGTAGATGGCGGCAATCAGCAAGGCATTGTCGGCGAGCGCGGAGAAGAACTGCGCCGCCATGATGATGTAGAAGCCGAAGGGCATCGCGTCGGTCGTGGCCTGTGCGTTTTTGTAAGTGGCGGGTTTATACCACGAAAGTCGTAGGCGCCGCTTTGAGCGAATCGGGGCGCGGCCGGGTGATGCGAAGCGGCCGCGATTGTGCTTGAATAGAGTCGATCGATACGTGAGGCGTTTATTTTTATGGCGGATCGTCGCCTGCAGGTTTTTCACGCGGTCGCCCGGCACTTGAGCTTCACCAAGGCCGCCGAAGCCTTGTTCATGACGCAGCCGGCGGTGACCTTCCAGATCAAGCAGCTGGAGGAGCAGTTCAACACGCGGCTGTTCGAGCGCGGGCACGGCCGCATCTCGCTGACGCCGGCCGGCGAGCTGGTGCTCGGCTACGCCGAGAAGATCCTCGACCTGTCGTCCGAGATGGAGACGCGGCTGGCCGAGATGACCGGGCAGATGCGCGGCCTCTTGATGATCGGCGCCAGCACGACGATCGCCGAGTTCATGCTGCCGCGCATCCTCGGCGAGTTCAATTCGCTCTACCCGCAGGTGCGCGCGCGGCTGACCGTCGCCAACTCGGAGAGCATCGAGACCCGCATCGCCGAGCACACCCTCGACGTCGGCCTGATCGAGTCACAGACCAAGCTGCCGAACCTGCTCAGCGAGGCCTGCTGCGACGACGAGCTGCAGGTCATCTGCGCCCCCGACTACCCGTTGAACGGCATGGGCTCGGTGGCGCCGAAGACGCTGCTCGACTACGAATTCATTTCGCGCGAACCCGGCTCCGGCACGCGCGAGGTCACCGACGCCTACTTCCGCGAGGCCGGCGTCGCGCCGGAGAAGCTGAAGACGCTGATGGAGCTGGGCAGCCTGGAGGCGCTGAAGGGCGTCGTCGGCACCGGGCTCGGCTTCGCCATCGTTTCGCGGGCCAGCGTCGGCAAGGAGTTGCAGCTCGGCAGCCTGGTCGCCATCCCGCTGGCGCCGCGCCTGACGCGCCGCCTGTCGGTCGTCTGCCCGAAGGAGCGCTTCCGCTCGCGGGTCGTCGCCACCTTCATGGAATTCGCCAAACGCCGTCTGCGGGAGCTCGCTGCCTGATGCCACGCCCGATCAACGCGCGGATCGACCGGTCCGCGCTGCTGCACAATTACCTGCTCGCCAAATCCCGCGTCCCCGGCTCCCGCGCCTGGGCGGTGGTCAAGGCCAACGCCTACGGCCACGGCCTGCTCAACGCCGCCGACGCGCTCGCCGAGGCCGCCGACGGCTTCGCGCTGCTCGACCTCGCCGAGGCGGTGGCGCTGCGCGAGGCCGGCATCCGCCAGCCGATCCTGCTGCTCGAAGGCTTCTTCACCGCCGAGGACCTCGAGCTGGTCGCCGAGCACCGGCTGTCGGTGGTCGTGCACCGCCTCGACCAGCTGCAGCTGCTGCGCCAGGTCGGTCTGCCGCTGCGCGTGCCGGTCTACGTGAAATTCAATACCGGCATGAACCGCCTCGGCTTCCGCCCCGAGCAGCTCGCCGCGCTGCGCGACGAGCTGGCGAAGAACCAGGCGGTCAGCGAGGTGACGCTGATGAGCCATTTCGCCGAGGCCGACGGCGAGCGCGGCATCGACTGGCAATTGCAGCGCTTCCGCGCGATGGCCGGCGAATGGCGCGGGCCGGTGTCGCTGGCCAACTCGGCGGCGATCCTGCGTTACCCGCAAACGGGCCGCGACTGGGTGCGACCGGGGATCATGCTCTACGGCGGCAGCCCGTTCGCCGACGCCAGCGCCGAATCGCTCGGGCTGCGTCCGGCGATGACGCTGACCAGCGAGATCATCGCCGTGCAGACCGTCGCCGCCGGCGAGCGCGTCGGCTACGGCGGGCTGTTCGCCGCCGAACGCGAGACGCGCGTCGGCGTCGTCGCCTGCGGCTACGCCGACGGCTACCCGCGCCACGCGCCGACCGGAACGCCGGTGCTGGTCGGCGGCCGGCGCACGCGCACCCTCGGCCGCGTGTCGATGGACATGCTGATGGTCGACCTCAGCGACCTGCGCGAGGCCGGCGTCGGCACGCCGGTGACGCTGTGGGGCGAGGGGCTCGCCGCCGACGAGGTGGCGGCAGCGGCCGGCACGATCAGCTACGAGCTGTTCTGCGCGCTGGCGAAGCGGGTGCCGGTGACGGTGGTCTAGTTTCTAGTCGGCGCGCCGCTGGCACAGCACGTAGGCGTCGTCCATGTCGCGCAGCCGGCGCGACAGCACGCAGGCGATGTTGCGGTAGATCTTGGCGCTGCCGCCCGGGTGCTTCTGGCAGGCCTTTTCCGACAGGCGCAGCAGCACGCAGGGCGTTTCCGCGATCACCGTCGCGGAACGCGCTTCCTGGTCGACCAGCGACATCTCGCCGAACGAGTCGCCGGCCTGCAGCTCGGCGAGTTCGGTCGGCAGGCCGCCGGCTGACTTCTGCACCGATACCCGGCCGTCGATGATCACGTACAGCCAGGCGCCGGTGCTGCCTTCGCGGACGATCGTCTCGCCGCCGCCGAAGGTGCATTTCTCGGCGGATTCCAGCAGCTGCAGCAGCTCCTCGCCGCTCATGCCGTGGAAGACCCGGACGCGGTCGATCAGGCGGAACATGATCCGCTGCAGGTCCTGAAACGAAAACTGTTCCTTGATCCAGTGGGCCATCGTGCCGGCGCGAGGTGAGGGGACGCCGTCTATTGTATGCTCCGCACACCATGAGCAAGTCAAAAACCGTCTATACCTGCAGCGAGTGCGGTGCCTCGCTGCCCAAGTGGCAGGGCCAGTGCCCGGCCTGCAACGCGTGGAACACGCTGGTCGAGAGCGTCGAGGAGAAGGCCTCGCCGGCGGCGCGCTTCCAGTCGCTGGCGCCGGCGGCGAAGCTGCAGAACCTCGCCGAGATCGAGGCGCGCGAGGCCGAGCGCATCGCCACCGGCATCGGCGAGTTCGACCGCGCACTCGGCGGCGGGCTGGTCGCCGGCGGCGTCGTGCTGATCGGCGGCGATCCCGGCATCGGCAAGAGCACGCTGCTGTTGCAGGCGCTCTCGTCGCTGTCGGAAGCGCAGCCGGTGCTCTACGTCAGCGGCGAGGAGTCGGGCGAGCAGGTGGCCCTGCGCGCGCGGCGCCTCGCGCTCGACGCGCGCCGCCTGCAGCTGCTCGCCGAGATCAACCTGGAGAAGATCCTCGCCACATTGCAGGCGGAGAAGCCGCGCGTCGCGGTGATCGACTCGATCCAGACGCTGTGGTCCGATCAGCTCAGTTCTGCGCCGGGCTCGGTGGCGCAGGTGCGCGAATGCGCGGCGCAGCTGACCCGGCTGGCGAAGACCGCCGGCATCACCATCGTGCTGGTCGGCCACGTCACCAAGGAGGGCGCGCTGGCCGGCCCGCGCGTGCTCGAGCACATCGTCGACACGGTGCTCTACTTCGAGGGCGACACGCATTCCAGCTTCCGCCTGATCCGCGCCTTCAAGAACCGCTTCGGCGCGGTGAACGAACTCGGCGTCTTCGCCATGACCGACCGCGGGCTGAAGGGGGTCAGCAACCCGTCGGCGCTGTTCCTGTCGCAGCACGGGCAGGCGGTGCCGGGGTCCTGCGTGCTGGTCACGCAGGAAGGGACGCGGCCGCTCTTGGTCGAGGTGCAGGCGCTGGTCGACCAGGCGCACGGCAACCCGCGCCGGCTGACCGTCGGCCTGGAGGCGCAGCGGCTGGCGATGCTGCTCGCCGTGCTGCACCGCCACGCCGGCGTCGTCTGCTTCGACCAGGACGTCTTCGTGAACGCCGTCGGCGGCGTCCGCATCAGCGAGCCGGCGGCCGACCTGGCGGTGCTGATGGCGATCATCTCGTCCTTGAAGAACCGGCCGCTGCCGGAGAAGCTGATCGTCTTCGGCGAGGTCGGGCTGGCCGGCGAGATCCGGCCGGCGCCGCGCGGCCAGGAGCGGCTGAAGGAAGCCGCCAAGCTCGGCTTCACGCGCGCGCTGATCCCCGAGGCCAACCGGCCGCGGCAGGCGATCCCGGGGCTCGAGGTGGTCGCCGTGTCGCGCGTCGAGGAGGCGGTCGAGAAGATCCGCGCGCTGGAGTGAGGATGCGGACCCGATGAACGCCCTCGTCGTCGCCTGCCGCCTGCTCCGCCGCGATTCGCGCGCCGGCGAGCTGCGCCTGCTGGTCGCGGCGATGCTGATCGCCGTCGCCGCGCTGTCGGCGGTCGGCTTCTTCGCCGACCGCGTGCGCCAGGCGCTGGAGCGCGAGGCGCACCAGCTGCTCGGCGCCGACCTGCTGCTCACCGCCGACCAGCCGTGGCCGGCGGCCTTCGCCGCCGAAGCGGCGCGGCGCGGGCTGGCGCGGGCCGAGACGCGGGCCTTCCCGAGCATGGTGCTGCACGAGGGGGCGGCGCAGCTGACCGAGGTGAAGGCGGTCAGCCCCGGCTATCCGCTGCGCGGCGGCTTGCGGCTGGCGCCGGCGGTGAATGCGCCGGACGCGCCGGCGCCCGGCGTGCCGCCGGCCGGCGCGGTGTGGGTGGACGAGCGGCTGGCGGCGGCGCTCGCGCTGAAGGTCGGCGACGCGCTGGCGCTCGGTCGCACGCAGCTCGTGGTCGGCGGCGTGCTGACGCTGGAGCCGGACCGCGGCGTCAATTTCTTCAGCGTCGCGCCGCGGCTGATGATGAACCTCGCCGACCTCGAGGCGACCGGGCTGGTCCAGGTCGGCAGCCGCGTCGCCTACCGCCTGCTCGTCGCCGGCGAGGCGAAGGCGGTGCGCGACTTCCAGCGCTGGGCGGAATCCCGCCTCGGCCGCGGCCAGCAGATCGAGGATGCGCGCACCGGCCGCCCGGAGATCCGCACCGCGCTCGAGCGCGCGCAGCGCTTCCTCGGCCTCTCGGCGCTGCTCACCGTGGTCCTCGCCGCGGTTGCCGTGGCGCTCGCCGCGCGCCGCTACAGCCAGCGCCACCTCGACCCCTGCGCGGTGATGCGCTGCCTCGGTGCGACGCAGGGCTTCCTGCTCGCCACCTACCTCGCGCAGTTCGCGCTGCTCGGCATCGTTGCCTCGGCGGCCGGCTGCGCGCTCGGCTTCGTCGGCCATTTCGCGCTGCACGCGTGGCTCGCCGAACTGCTGGCGACGCCGCTGCCGCCGCCGTCCTGGCTGCCGGCCGGGCAGGGGATGGCGGTCGGCCTCTTGCTGCTGTTCGGCTTCGCGGTGCCGCCGCTGTTGCAGCTGCGGCGGGTGCCGACGGTGCGCGTGCTGCGCCGCGAGTTCGGGCCGCCGGCCGGCGCCCTGGTCGGCGGCTACCTGCTCGGGCTCGCCGCGCTCGCCGGCGCGATGTTCTGGGTTGCCGGCGAGGCGGTGCTCGGCGCCTGGGTCGTCGGTGGCTTCCTCGGCGCGCTGCTGGTCTTCGCGCTGGTCGCGCGCGGCGCGATCCGGCTGGCGGCCGGGCTGCGCGGCGGCGCGCACGCGGCGGCCGGCTTCGGCTGGCGCTACGGGCTGGCCAACCTCGAGCGGCACGCGCTCGGCAGCGTCGTGCAGATCGTCGCGCTGGCCATCGGCCTGATGGCGCTGCTGCTGCTGACGGCCACCCGCGGCGACCTGCTCGAGGCCTGGCGGCGCGCGATGCCGGCGGACGCGCCGAACCGCTTCCTGATCAACATCCAGCCCGAGCAGAAGGCGGCGGTCGAGCGCCACCTGCGCGCCGCCGGCATCGACGCCGAGCTGGCGCCGATGGTGCGCGGCCGCCTGGCAATGCAGAACGAGCGGCCGGTGTCCGCCGCCGACTACGAGGAGGATCGCGCCAAGCGGCTGGTCGAGCGCGAGTTCAACCTGTCCTGGCGCGCCGAGCTGCCGCCCGGCAACACGGTCACGCGCGGCCGCTGGTTCGGCGCGGACGAGGCGCGTGCCGCCTCGGTCGAGGAGGGGCTGGCGAAGACGCTGGGCATCGCCGTCGGCGACCGCCTGCAGTTCACCATCGCCGGCGAGCCGGTCGCGGTCGAGGTCAGCAGCCTGCGCAAGCTCGACTGGGATTCGATGCGCGTCAATTTCTTCGTGCTGACGCCGCCGGGCGTGCTCGAAGCGTACCCGGCGAGCTTCATCACCAGCTTCCACCTGCCGCCGGAGCGCGCCGACCTGGTCAATGGCCTGATCCGCGAATTTCCCAACGTCACCGTGATCGACGTCGCCGCCATCGTCCGCCAGCTGCAGTCGGTGCTCGACCAGGTCGCGCAGGCGGTGCAGTTCATCTTCCTGTTCACGCTCGCCGCCGGCCTCGTCGTGCTCTACGCGGCGCTCGGCTCGGCCTTCGAGGAGCGGCGCTACGAGCTGGCGGTGATGCGCTCGCTCGGCGCCCGCCGCGAGCAGCTGCGGCGGGCGCTGCTCGCCGAGTTCGCCGCGGTTGGCGCGCTCGCCGGCGCGATCGCCGCCCTCGGGGCGGCGGTGGTCGGCCAGGTGCTGGCGGCGAAGGCCTTCAATTTCGAGGTGGACACCAGCCTGTGGCCGTTCCCGGCGGCCGTCGTCGGCGGCGCCGTGCTGGTCTCGGTCGCCGGCTGGCTGGCCGCCCGCCGCCTGCTCAATACGTCGCCGCTGCAGGTGCTGCGGGCGGGGGGCTGAGTTTTGCCCCAGTTTTGTGCATCCGGGGATTGCTCGCCGGCCGCTTTGTCGCATAATGCGACGTTTGCGATTCCTGTCCGATAACCATAAAAATGTCCGAAACCACGTCGCATCGTCTCGATGAACGATTGAGCGCGCTCAACGCCCGCTGGCAGGACTACGTCGCCCGCGGCGGCTTCGAGCAGTTCGTCGAGTTCTCGGTCGCGCTCAACAGCCTCGCCGAGCAGCTCGGCCGCCTGCGCCTGCCGGGCCTGCTGCGCATCTCGGAAGGGTTGGAGAACGCCGCGCTGGCGCGTTTCGGCGATCCCGAAAGCCATCCGCTGGCGGCGCAGGAGATCAGCGCGCTGCAGCGCCAGGTCGACGCGCTGACCGGCGCGATCACCTCGTCCCGGCGCCCGGTCGGCGAACGCCGCGTCGAGGAGGTGCCGTCGTCGGTACCCGACCCGGAATGGGTGCGCCCGCGCGCGGTGTGGGTGATGGCGACGCCGGACAGCGAAATGACCAACGGCCTGGCCGAGCAACTCAACCATTTCGGTTTCCGCCCGCAGCGCTGCGACTGGCACGACCCGCTGCCGGAAGGCGAGCAGCCGCTGGCGGTGCTGTTCATCGGCGACGCGGCGCCGGACCAGGAGCGCCAGCTCGAGCGCGTCGCCGCGGTGCGCCAGGCGGTGCCGGCCAGCCAGCTGTTCTACCTTGGCGCCGAGCGGGCGATGGAGTCGGTGGTGCTGCTGATGCGCGCCGGCATCGACATCACCGTGCCGCGCGAGGAGGGCGTGACCTCGGTGCTGACCCGCATCCTCGACCTGGTGCAGACGCGCGAGCAGGAGAAATACCGCGTGCTGATCGTCGAGGACTCGCGCGTCGCGGCGGTGGTGATCCAGCGCACGCTGGCCGAGCACAGCATCGACAGCCTGGTCGTCGCCGACCCCGGCACGCTGCTCGACGCCGTCGGCAGCTACCGGCCGGACCTGATCCTGATGGACATGTACATGCCGCGCTTCAACGGCGTCGAGGCGACCCGCGTGCTGCGCCAGGTGTCCGGCTACCAGGCGCTGCCGATCGTCTACCTGTCGAGCGAATCGGACATCGGCATGCAGGTCGAGGCGCTGCGCCTCGGCGGCGACCAGTTCCTGACCAAGCCGTTCAACCCGGTGGTGCTGGCGGCGGTGGTGCGCACGAAGATCGAGCGTTACCGCGACGCGCTGCGCTCGACGCGCACCGACGGCCTCACCGGTCTGCTCAACCATACCGCGTCGAAGGCGCGGCTGAAGGCGATGGTCGAGTCGTTGCCGGCGCACGGCAACCTGTGCGTGGCGATGCTCGACATCGACCACTTCAAGGCGATCAACGACACCTACGGCCATCCGGTCGGCGACCAGGTGATCCGCAACCTCGCCTGGCTGCTGAAGGGGCGGCTGCGTGCGACCGACCTGATCGGCCGCTACGGCGGCGAGGAGTTCATCCTGGCGCTGCCGGACGCGCCGCCGGAACGCGCGCACGCGGTGATCGAGCGCATCCGCCGCGATTTCGCGGTGCTGCCGCACGCGCACAACGAGGGTACGCTGTACTCGACCTTCAGCGCCGGCCTCGCCTGCAGCCTGCATTACCCGACCGCCGCCGAACTGACCGAGGCCGCCGACCATGCGCTGCTCGAGGCCAAGCGCCAGGGGCGCAACCAGGTCGTCGCCGCCTGCATGCAATGACGGAGTGCGACGGCGCCGACGGTCTTGCCATCGATTTGATAGAGATCAGCTTATTGGCGATCCGCCCGTGAAATAATTCCACCCATGCGTCTAGCGATTCTCGAGGATTCCCGAAGCCAGGCCCTGCTGCTGAAGACGATGGTCGAGGAGCTCGGCCACGAAGGGGTAGTATTCGCCTCCGCCCAGGAGTTCCGTCGCGGGCTGGAAGCGCAGCCCTTCGACCTGCTGCTGATGGACTGGATCCTGCCCGACGGCTCCGGCGACGAACTGCTGCGCTGGGTGCGCCAGCGTTTCGGCTGGTCGCTGCCGGTGATCTTCGTCACCGCCCGCGTCGCCGAGAGCGACGTCGTCGCGATGCTGCGCCTCGGCGCCGACGACTACGTCTGCAAGCCGATCCGCTACGTCGAACTGTCGGCGCGGATCGAGGCGCTGATCCGCCGGCAGGCGCTGGCCGGCGGCGTACGCGAGTCGGCGGCGTTGACGGTGGGCAACATCGTGCTCGACCCGGCGGCGCGCAGCGCGCAGGTCGACGGGCGGCCGGTGGCATTGACCGGCAAGGAATTCGATCTGGCACTGCTGCTGCTCGCCAACCTGGGCACGCTGTTCAACCGCCAAACGCTGCTCGAGAAGGTCTGGGAGGTCGATGCCGAGATCGATACGCGCACCGTCGATACGCATGTCAGCCGCCTGCGCCGCAAGCTCGGCCTCGAGCCGGCCAACGGCTGGCTGCTGACCACCGTCTATGGCCACGGCTACCGTCTGGAGCGCGCCCACGGCTGACGCCGGTCGGCAGTCTTCTTTGCGGACCGGGGAATCTCTGGGCGATTTCCCGGTCTAAGTCGCCTGTTCCCGCCCTTCGCCCTCGTTCCCGTCCCCATCCGCCACCGATGTCCGCCGCCGCTCTTTCCGTTTCCCGGCCCGCCGTTCCCGGCCTCTTTTCCTACCGCAAGCACTGGGCGAAGCGCTTCGGCACGGCGCCCTTCCTGCCGATGTCGCGCGCCGAAATGGACGCGCTGGGCTGGGATTCGTGCGACGTCATCCTGGTCACCGGCGACGCCTACATCGACCATCCCAGCTTCGGCATGGCGCTGGTCGGCCGGCTGCTGGAGGCGCAGGGCTTCCGCGTCGGCATCATCAGCCAGCCGGACTGGCATTCGGCCGCCGACTTCAAGAAACTGGGCAAGCCGAACCTGTTCTACGGCGTCACCGCCGGCAACATGGATTCGATGGTCAACCGCTACACCTCGGACCGCAAGATCCGCTCCGAGGACGCCTATACGCCCAACGCCGCGGCCGGCAAGCGGCCGGACCGCTCGGTCGTCGTCTATGCGCAGCGCTGCCGCGAGGCCTACGCCGACGCCAACGTCGTGATCGGCTCGATCGAGGCCAGCCTGCGCCGCATCGCGCACTACGATTACTGGTCGGACAAGGTGCGCCGCTCGGTGCTGCCCGATTCGAAGGCCGACTTGCTGATCTTCGGCAACGCCGAGCGCGCCATCGTCGCGCTGACGCACCGGCTGGCGGCCGGCGAGAAGATCAAGGACATCCGCGACCTGCGCGGCACCGCCTTCATGGTGCCGCCGGGCTGGCTGCCGGACGCGGACTGGCACGTCACCGACTCGACCGAGCTGGACACGCCGGGGCCGCTGGCGAAGCACCCGGACCCCTACGCGATGGAGGAGGAGAAATCGGCCTCGTCCTGCGCGTCGAAGGACGGCGGCCCGGAAGTGAAGGGCATCCGCATCGTCGGCCGCCAGGAAATGACCCAGTCGCGGCTGGCCGCGCGCCGCGCCGACCGTGCCAAGACGGTGATCCGGATTCCGTCGTACGAGCAGGTCAAGGACGACCCGGTGCTCTACGCGCACGCCTCGCGTACCTTCCACCTCGAATCGAACCCGGGCAACGCGCGGGCGATGGTGCAGGCGCACGGCGAGGGGGCGTCCAAGCGCGACGTCTGGCTGAACCCGCCGCCGATCCCGCTGACGACGCCGGAAATGGATGCCGTGTATGGCGCGCCGTACCAGCGCAAGCCGCACCCGAGCTACGGCGACGCCAAGATCCCGGCTTACGAGATGATCCGCTTCTCGATCAACATCATGCGCGGCTGCTTCGGCGGCTGCACCTTCTGCTCGATCACCGAGCACGAGGGCCGCATCATCCAGAGCCGCTCGGAGGAGTCGATCCTGCACGAGATCGAGGAGATCCGCGACAAGACGCCGGGCTTCACCGGCACCATCTCCGACTTGGGCGGGCCGACCGCGAACATGTACCGGATGGCCTGCAAGGACCCGAAGATCGAGGCTTCGTGCCGGCGGCTGTCGTGCGTCTTCCCCGACATCTGCCCGCAGATGGACACCGACCACGCGCCGCTGATCTCGCTCTACCGCAAGGCGCGGGCGATTCCCGGCGTCAAGCGCGTGCTGGTCGGCTCCGGCCTGCGCTACGACCTCGCCGTGCGCTCACCCGAGTACATCAAGGAGCTGGTCTCGCACCACGTCGGCGGCTACCTCAAGATCGCCCCCGAGCACACCGAGGAGAACGTCCTCAAGCACATGATGAAGCCGGGCATCGGCACCTACGACAAGTTCAAGGCGATGTTCGAGAAGATCTCGAAGGAAGCGGGCAAGGAGCAATACCTGATCCCGTACTTCATCGCTGCGCACCCGGGCACGACCGACCTCGACATGCTGAACCTCGCGCTGTGGCTGAAGAAGAACAACTTCCGTCTCGACCAGGTGCAGACCTTCCTGCCGACGCCGATGGCGCTGGCCACGGCGATGTACCACTCGCACAAGAATCCGCTGAAGCGCGTCGAGCGCGACGGCGAGACCGTCGAGACGGTCAGGAACGGCCGCATGCGCAAGCTGCACAAGGCCTTCCTGCGCTACCACGACCCCGAGAACTGGCCGCTGCTGCGTGACGCGCTGCGTGCGATGGGCCGCGCCGACCTGATCGGCAACGGCAAGAAGCAGCTGGTGCCGGCCTGGCAGCCGGCGGGCACCGGCGGCAGCTGCCAGGTGCGGCGCGCCAACGAGAAACGGACCGCCCAGCAGCGGGCCGCGCAGCAGCGCGGCGAGGGCTGGCCGGCGGTGCCGAAGCCGGCGAAGATCGTCGCGCGGTCGGATGCGTCGGCGACGAAGGGTGGCGCGAAGACCGCGACGAAGGGCGCTCAGCGCGCCTTGCCGTCGAGACGGTCGAGGGCGCCGGCGAAGTAGGCGAGCAGCAGCCCGCCGAAGATCCCGGTGGGGGCGAGCAGCCAGAGCAGCGCGGTCGACTGCTGTGCCGCGCGCACGCCGGCGGCGTCGACGAAGACGCCGATCAGCGCCACCAGTCCGAGCAGCAGCAGCGCGCCGCCGGACAGGCGCAGCGCCCGCTGGCGATGGTCACCGGCCGCGTAGAGCGGCAGACCGAAGGACAGGCAGCCGAGGAACAGCAGGAGCAGCACCAGCGGCGCCACGTTGCCGAGCGCGAAGAAGGGCTGGGCGACGAGCACCAGCCCGGAAAGCAGGCCGACCAGGACGATGACGAAACCGGTGAGGCGGATCGGGGGCATGCTTCTCTCCTGCGGGGCGGATACGAGCAATCTAGCATCCGGCCGAAGCGGCCGGCAAGGACGCTTCCGGCTGGCATCCGCCGGTCGGGCGGTCCACAATGGGCTTATGAGGCTGAAATACTTCTGGCTCATACCGCTCGTTTTCTGGGGCTTGGTGGTTGGTGCGTCGTTTCGCTGGAACTGGCAGCAACTGGACCAGCAAGTGTTCGATACGGCAACCAGCCAAGGGCGGGATATTTTTCGCATGATCGAGGCGATGCGCCTGTGGAATTCACGCCATGGCGGACTCTACGTGGTGCAGTCGGAGCTGACCCCGCCCAATCCCTATCTCAACGTTCCCGACCGCGATCCGGTGACCACCTCGGGCCTGCGGCTGACGATGGTCAATCCGGCCTACATGACGCGGCAGATGGCGACGACGATCCTCGAGCAGACCGGCATTCGCGTGCGGATGACCAGCCTCAAGCCGGTCAATCCGGACAACCGGGCCGATCCCTGGGAGACCGCCGCGCTGCAGCGCTTCGAACGGGGGCTGCAGGAGTACGCGGAAATCCTGCCCGGGAGCGACGCCCAGATCCGCTACATGGCGCCGCTGGTCACCCATCAGGCCTGCCTCGGCTGCCACGAGAGCCAGGGCTACCGCGTCGGCGACGTGCGCGGCGGGATCAGCGTCAGTTTCCCGGTGGCGCCGATCGCGGCGGCCGTCGTCCCGCACCGCCACACCGTGCTCTTCGGCCACCTGCTGTCGTGGGCCGGGCTGGTGGCGTTGACGATCTACGCGATGCGCCGCATCCGCACCCACGTCGGCGCGCTGGAGCGGGCGCGCGCCGAGCAGGAGCGCCTGGTCGAGGTGCGCACCGCCGAATTGCGCGCCGAGGCGGGCGAGCGCCGGCTGGCCGAGAGCCAGTTGCGCCACCTCGTCGAGGCGACGTCGGGCGGCATCATCGGCGTCGATGCCGAAGGCTGCTGCCAGGTGTTCAACCCGACCGCGGCGCGCCTGCTCGGCCTCGCCGATACGCAGATGCTGCACGGCGTGCAGCTGGCGCCGATCCTTGCCGGACGCAGCCCGAAGCTGGCGTCGATGCTGCTCAACGCACTCGACGGCGTGGCGCAGGCGGAGGAGGCGGTGGCGCTGGCGGTCGGCGCCGAGGCGGCCGTTACCGCCGAGATCCGCGTCGACCCGATCGTCGAATCCGGGCACGTGATGGGGGCGGTGATCTCGCTGGTCGATGCCACCGAACGCCAGGCGCGCCAGCGCGAAATCTGGCACCAGGCGAACTTCGACCATCTCACCGGACTCGCCAACCGCAGCCTGTTCCTCGACCGGCTGGAGCGGATGCTGGCCCTGCAGGCGCGGGCCGCGCGGGTGGCCGCGGTGCTGTTCATCGACCTCGACGGCTTCAAGCCGATCAACGACCGCTACGGCCACGCCACCGGCGACGCCGTGCTGGTCGAGGTCGCGCGACGGCTGTCGGCCGCCGTGCGCAGCACCGACGTCGCCGCGCGTTTCGGCGGCGACGAATTCGTGCTCGGCGTCTCCGACATCGCCAGCCGGGCGGACGTCGAGCGTCTGGCGCAGAAGGTCCTCGACGCCGTCGGCGCGCCGTACCGCATCGGCGAGATCCGCGCCGAGCTGACCGCGTCGATCGGCATCGCGCTCTTTCCCGAGGACCAGCAGAGCACCGATCTGCTGCTGGCGGCCGCCGACGAGGCGATGTACCGCGCCAAGGAGGGCGGCAAGGCGCGCTACTGTTTCTATTCGCCCGAGGAATCGGCAAAATCCCGTTAACCCCTGACCCCGCAAGACCCGATGAACGAAATGACCCCCTACGAGGCGATCGGCGGCGAAGCCGTCGTCGCCCGCCTGACCGACCGTTTCTACGAACTGATGGCGGCAGCGCCGCAGTTCGCCGGCATCCGCGCGATGCACCCCGAGGACCTGCAGGGCTCGCGCGACAAGCTGTTCATGTTCCTGTCCGGCTGGCTCGGCGGGCCGGACCTCTTCGTCGAGCGCTTCGGCCACCCGCGCCTGCGCGCGCGGCATCTGCCGTTCGCGATCGGCAGCGCCGAGCGCGACCAGTGGGTGGCGTGCATGACGCTGGCGATGGAGGACGTCGGCATCGAGGCGGGCCTGCGCCAGCGGCTGCTGCAGTCCTTCTTCAACACCGCCGACTTCATGCGCAACCGGGAAGGCTGAAAAAAGCGGTTTTGCGCCGCAACAGAGGCGTCTTGATGTGGTAGAATTGCCGCCTTTTTCAAAGGCTTAGGTATTCCTCCATGTCCGTCCGCCCGATCCGCAACATCGCCATCATCGCCCACGTCGACCACGGCAAGACCACGCTGGTTGACCAGCTCCTGCGCCAGTCCGGCACCTTCGCCGCGCACCAGCAGGTGGACGAGCGGGTCATGGACTCGAACGACCTGGAAAAGGAGCGGGGCATCACCATCCTCGCCAAGAACACCTCGGTCGATTACAACGGCATCCACATCAACATCGTCGACACGCCGGGACACGCCGACTTCGGCGGCGAGGTCGAGCGCGTGCTGGGCATGGTCGACGGCGTGCTGCTGCTGGTCGATGCGGTCGAAGGCCCGATGCCGCAGACCCGCTTCGTCACCAAGAAGGCGCTGGCGCTGGGCCTGTGCCCGATCGTCGTGGTGAACAAGGTCGACCGCGACGGGGCGGACGCCGACAACGCGGTGAACCTGACCTTCGACCTGTTCGACAAGCTCGGCGCCAGCGACGAGCAGCTCGACTTCCCGATCGTCTACGCCTCCGGCCTCAACGGCTGGGCCTCGCTCGAACTCGACGGCCCGCGCGAGGACATGAAGCCGCTGTTCGAGACCGTGCTGTCGCACGTGCCGGCGCCGGATGCCGACATCGACGCGCCGCTGCAGCTGCAGATTTCCGCGCTCGACTACTCGTCCTACGTCGGGCGCATCGGCGTCGGCCGCATCAAGCGCGGCCGCGTCAAGACCGGCCAGCAGGTGCTGGTGATGTTCGGTACCGAGGAGGAAATGGCCGAGCACGAGCGCACCCCGCTCAAGGCCAAGATCGGCCAGGTGTTCGGCTACAAGGGCCTGAACAAGGTCGAGCTCGACGAAGGCCACGCCGGCGACATCGTCCAGATCACCGGCATCGAAGACCTCGTGCTGGGCTGCACGGTGACCGACCCGGAGCAGCCGGAAACGCTGCCGCTGCTGAAGATCGACGAGCCGACGCTGTCGATGCAGTTCATCGTCAACAGCAGCCCGCTGGCCGGTACCGAAGGCAAGTTCGTCACCAGCCGCCAGATCCGCGACCGCCTGCACAAGGAGCTGCTGACCAACATGGCGCTGCGCGTGCACGACACGCCGAACGGCGACATCTTCGACGTTTCCGGCCGCGGCGAGCTGCACCTGTCGATCCTGCTCGAGAACATGCGCCGCGAGGGCTACGAGCTGGCGGTCGGCCGTCCGCGCGTGGTGAACAAGACGATCGACGGCGTCGAGTGCGAGCCGTACGAGATGCTCACCGTCGACATCGAGGAAGGCCACCAGGGCGGCGTCATGGAGTCGCTCGGCCTGAGGAAGGGCGAGATGCTGGACATGGTGCCGGACGGCCGCGGCCGCGTGCGCATCGAGTACCGCATCCCGGCCCGCGGCCTGATCGGCTTCCAGGGCGAATTCATGAACCTGACGCGCGGCACCGGCCTGATGAGCCACGTCTTCGACGAGTACGCGCCGGTCAAGGAAGGCGGCGTCGCCGAGCGGCGCAACGGCGTGCTCATCTCGCAGGACGACGGCGAGGCGGTGGCCTACGCGCTGTGGAAGCTGCAGGACCGCGGCCGCATGTTCGTGAACCCCGGCGAGAAGCTGTACGAGGGCATGATCATCGGCATCCACAGCCGCGAGAACGACCTCGTCGTGAACCCGATCAAGGGCAAGCAGCTGACCAACGTGCGCGCCTCCGGCACCGACGAGGCGGTGCGCCTGACGCCGCCGATCGCGCTGACGCTGGAGTCGGCGATCGAGTTCATCGCCGACGACGAGCTGGTCGAGATCACGCCGAAGAACATCCGCATCCGCAAGCGCTTCCTGAAGGAGCACGAGCGCAAGCGCGCGGCGCGCGAAGGCGCGTAAGCGGCGCCGGCATCGGGCAACGGGCATCCGCGGGATGCCCGTTTTTTCGTGGCGCGCGGTTTTGATCCAGGTCATGCTGCCCGCACCCCGTCCCTGAGAGCATGGGGTGTCGGCAGCCGAAACGACTTCCAGGGGGACGATGATGGACAACGACACCGGCCAGACGCGGCTGCCCAGCCTGCTCAGCAAGCTTGGCAAGCTGACCGCGATCCGCGACACCGAACTGCTCGAGCAGAGCCTGCTGAAGACGCTCGGTCCGCAGCTCGGCGTCCTCAACACCTCGCTCTACCGTACCGACGAGGACTTCGCGCTGGCCCGCGTGATCCACTACCACCGCTCGAAGGAAGTCGACGCCGCCGGCGTTTCCCGCATCGTCGAGCGCATCGAGGAAGTCCTCAACGTGCAGGACCTGCCGCCGGAGATCGGGGCGCTGACCGAGAACGTCCGCCTGCTCTCGCGCCCCTGCACGCGCCGCCTCGGCAGCGAGATGGCGATCGCCTATCCGCTGTTCGGCGACGGCGAGATCTGCGGCTATTTCGTCTTCCAGCGCGACCACGAGGTGTCGCCGACCGAGGACACGATCATCCGCGGCGTGCTCGAGGTCTTCTCCAACTACTACGCGCTGCTCGACGTCAGCATGCGCGACCGGCTGACCGGGCTGTTCAACCGGCAGGCGCTGGAGAACAGCTTCGACCGCCTGTGGACCGCGCTCGGCCGTCCGATCAGCTACAGCGAGCCGGGCGGCGCCCGCCACGCGGCGCCCACCAACCGCTACTGGCTGGCGGTGATCGACATCGATCATTTCAAGCAGATCAACGACGTGCACGGCCACATCGTCGGCGACGAGATCCTGCTCCTCGCCGCACGCCTGATGTGCCACACCTTCCGCAGTTCGGACCTGCTCTACCGCTACGGCGGCGAGGAGTTCGTCGCGATCGTCTCCGCCGACAGCGACGAAGTCGCCCGCAGCATCTTCGAGCGCGTGCGGCAGACCATCGAGGCGCACGCCTTCCCGCGCGTCGAGCGGCTGACGATCAGCATCGGCTACTGCCGCGCCAACCCCGATTTCCTGCCGCAGGAGGTGCTCGCCCGCGCCGACCGCAGCCTCTACGAGGCCAAGCGGCAGGGACGCAACCGCGTCTGCGAGTACGAGGAACTGGTGCGCACGGGCGTCTTCAAGGAAATCGCCTACGGCGATTCCGAGCTGTTCTAGCCGGGGGCGCCGGCAACCGGCTGTTCGCGGCGTTCCGGTCGCCGCCTTTCTGCTGCATACTCGGCGGCAGTTGCCCGCAATCCGAGGCGCCCCCGAGAACCATGCTCGAAATCAACAGGCTCTGCCGCAGCTTCAATGGACGTCAGGTGCTGCGCGACGTTTCGCTGTGCCTGCAGCCCGGCGAGTACGTGGCGATCGTCGGCGAATCCGGGGTCGGCAAGTCGACGCTGCTCAACCTCGTCGCCGGCCTCGACCGGCCTGACGGCGGACGGCTGGTGCTCGACGGGGTCGACTACGCGACGCTCGACGAGGAGGCGCTGACGCGGCTGCGCCGCGACCGGCTGGGCTTCGTCTTCCAGGCTTTCCACGTGCTGCCGCATCTCTCGGTGGTGCAGAACGTCGCGCTGCCGCTGTGGCTGCAGGGCGTCGACGACGTGGCGGCCGCGACCGCCGCGCAACGCCTGCTCGACGCGGTCGGCCTCGGCGGGCGCGCCGCGAGCCGTCCGCGCGAGCTGTCCGGCGGCGAGCTGCAGCGCGTGGCGATCGCCCGCGCGCTGGTGCACGGCCCGCGCCTGGTGCTTGCCGACGAGCCGACCGGCAACCTCGACCCCGGCAACGCCGCGAAGGTCTTGGCGTTGCTCGGCGAGCGCGTCCGCGCCGCCGGCGCGATCGGCATCCTGGTCACCCATTCGCCGGCCGCCGCGGCGACCGCCGACCGCGTGCTGCGCCTGACGCCGGACGGGCTGCGGCCGTGAGGGCGCGCGGCAGCGTCCGTCAGCTCGCGCGCGTCTTCTTCGGCGCGCTGGCGCGGCGGCGGCTGGCGACGCTGTTCTCGTTCGCCGCGATCATCCTCGGCGTCGCGCTCGGCATGGCCGTGCAGGCGGTGCACGAGGCGGCGCTGGCCGAGTTCGGGCGCAGCCTGCGCACCCTCTCCGGCAGCGCCGACCTGCAGGTGCTCGGCCCCCGCGGTGGCTTCGACGAAGCGCTCTACGCGCAGGTCGCGGCGCGGCCGGAGGTGGCCGACGCCAGCCCGCTGCTCGACATCGAGGCGCGCCTGGCCGGACGCGAGGAGACGCTGCAGCTCCTCGGCGCCGACGTCTTTGCGCTGGCGCGCGTGGCGCCGGCGCTGCTGCCGCGGCCGGCGGCCGCCGGCGACCGCTTCGCGACGCTCGCCGACGACGCGCTGTTCGTCAGCGCCGCCGCGCAGCAGGCGCTCGGCCTGCGTGCCGGCGACACGCTCGACCTGCTGTCGGGAACGGCGACGCGGCGTGTCCGCGTCGCCGGCGACCTGCCCGGTGCCGCCGACGAGCGCCGGCTGGCGGTGATGGACATCGCCGCGGTGCAGGCGCACTTCGCCCGCCTCGGCCGGCTGACGCGGATCGACCTGCGGCTGGCCGAGGGCGTGTCGCCGGCGGCGGCGCGCGCCGCGCTGCAGCCGCTGCTGCCGCCCGGCGTGCAGATCGAGATGCCGCAGGCGGCGGCCGAGCAGGCAGCGAACCTGTCGCGCGCCTACCGCGTGAACCTGAACCTGCTGGCGGCGATGGCGCTCTTGACCGGCGGCTTCCTCGTCTTCTCGGCGCAGGCGCTGTCGGTGGTGCGGCGGCGCGGCGAGTTCGCCTTCCTGCGCGCGATCGGCCTCTCCCGGCGCACGCTGTTCGCCTGGCTGCTCGGCGAGGGCGCGGCGGTCGGGCTGGCCGGCGGCCTCGTCGGCGCCGCGCTCGGCCACGGGCTGGCCTGGGCGGTTCTGGTCGTCCTCGGCGGCGACCTCGGCGCCGGCTATTTCTCTGGGCTGCGCCCGCAGCTCGCGTTCGACCCGCTGGCCACCGCCGTCTTCGTCGCCTTGGGCGTCGCCGCCGGCGTCGCCGGCGCCTGGCTGCCGGCGCGCGAGGCGGCGGCGGTGGCCCCGGCGCAGGCGCTGAAGGCCGGCGACGAGGCGCTGGCCGACGGCGGCGGCCATCCCCGGCTGGGCGCCGCGCTGCTCGCGGCGAGCCTCGCTGCCGCGGCCTTGCCGCCGGCGGCGGACCTGCCGCTCGGCGGCTACCTGGCGGTGGCCTGCCTGCTCGCCGGCGCCGTGCTGCTGCTGCCGGCGCTCGCCGGCGGGGTGGCCCGCCTGCTGCCGCCGCGCGGGCCGGCGCCGGTGCGGCTGGCCGCGGCCCGCCTGCGCGCCGCGCCGGGGCATGCGCTGGTGGCGGCGGCCGGGGTGCTGGCGAGCGTCGCGCTGGCGGCGGCGATGGCGATCATGGTTGCCTCCTTCCGCGATTCGGTCGATGCCTGGCTGCACCAGCTGCTGCCCGCCGACCTCTATCTGCGCGCCGGCCGCGCCGCCGGCAGCGGCCACCTCGACGAGGCGCTGCAGGCGCGCATCGCCGCGGTGCCCGGCGTCGCCCGCGTCGGCTTCACGCGCCACGAGACGCTACGACTGGCACCCGGGCGGCCGCCGCTGCCGCTGATCGCACGTCCCGTCTCGGCCGACGGCCGCGAGCTGCCGCTGGTCGGCGGCGTGGCGGCGCCGGGGGAGGCGCCGGCGCTGTGGATCTCGGAGGCGGTGCGCGACCTCTACGGCTGGCGCCCGGGCGAGCGCGTCGAGCTGCCGCTCGGCGGACGGACGGTGCGCCTGCGCGTCGCTGGCGTCTGGCGCGACTACGCGCGGCAGGACGGCGCGCTGATGATCGACCTCGCCGACTACCGGCGCCTGGCCGGCGACCGCCTTGCCAACGACGCCGCGATCTTCCTCGCGCCCGGCGCGGCGCCGCTGGCGGTGGCCGGTGCGCTGCGCGCGCTGGCGCCGGCGGGCGCGCTCGACGTGTCGTCGTCGGCGGAGATCCGCGCGCTCAGCCTGCGCCTGTTCGACCGCACCTTTGCCGTCACCTACCTGCTCGAGGCGGTGGCGGTGGCGATCGGGCTGGCCGGCGTCGCCGCCAGCTTCGCGGCGCTGGCGGCGGCGCGCCGGCGCGAGTTCGGCATGCTGCGCCACCTCGGCGTCAGCCGCCGGCAGATCGGCTGGATGCTGGCGGAGGAGGGGGCGCTCGCGGCCGGCGTTGGCGTTCTCGGCGGGCTCGCCGCCGGCGGCGCGATCGGGCTGGTGCTGATCGAGGTGGTCAACCGGCAGAGCTTCCACTGGAGCATGGACCTGCACGTGCCGTGGCGCTCGCTCGCGGTCTTCGCGCTGGCGCTGGTGGCATTGGCCGCACTGGCGGCGGTGCTCGCCGGCCGGCTGGCGATGCGCCAGGAAGCGGTGCTGGCGGTGCGCGAGGACTGGTGAGCATGCGACGGCGCGCCTTCCTCGCCGCACTCGCCGGCCTGCCGGCCTGGGCGGTGGCCGCGGAAGCGGTCGATTTCGCCGCGGTGCGGCCGGGGAGGGCGCTCGCCTTTCCGCGCGACCACGGCGCGCATCCGGACTTCCGCAACGAGTGGTGGTACGTCACCGGCTGGCTGGCGCTGCCCGACGGCAGCCCGCTCGGCTTCCAGTGCACCTTCTTCCGCGTGCGCACCGGCATCGGCGAGGAAAACCCGAGTGCCTTCGCGCCGCGCCAGCTGCTGATCGCGCATGCGGCGATCGCCGATCCGCGCCACGGGCGGCTGCGCCAGGACGAACGCAGCGCCCGCGTCGGCTTCGGTCGCGCCGGCTTCGCCGAGGCGCAAACGGGCGCCTGGATCGGCGACTGGCGCCTCGAACAGGACGGCAACGCCTATCGCGCGACAGTACGCGCCGACGACTTCGCCTACGCGCTGACGCTCACGGCGGACGGCCCGCCGCTGCCGAACGGCGCCGGCGGCTTCAGCGCCAAGGCCGCGGACCCGCGCCACGCCAGCTACTACTACAGCCGGCCGCAGCTCGCAGTGCGCGGCACGGTGACGGTGGACGGCCGGCGACAGCCGGTGAGCGGTCGCGCCTGGCTCGACCACGAATGGTCGAGCGAGCTGCTGCCGGCCGGCGCGCAGGGCTGGGACTGGGTCGGGCTGAACCTCGACGACGGCGGCGCGCTGATGGCCTTTCGCCTGCGCCGCGCCGACGGCGCGCCGCTGTGGTCGGCGGCGACCCTGCGTTCGCCCGGCGGCGGCGCAACGACGCTGCCGGCGGACGCGGTCGCCTTCGCCCCCCTGCGCCAGTGGCGCTCGCCGCGCAGCGGCATCGCCTGGCCGGTCGAATGGCGGCTGCGCGCCGGCGCGCGGGAACTGCGGCTGCTGCCGCTGTTCGACGACCAGGAGCTGGACAGCCGGCGCAGCACCGGCGCGATCTACTGGGAGGGCGCGGTGCGCGCCATCGAAGACGGCCGCGAGGTCGGCCGCGGCTATCTGGAGATGACCGGCTACGGCGAACGCATCCGGCTTGGCTGATGCGGGCGGGCTCAGCCGCCGGTCATCGACATGAAGCGGACGACCTTCGGCGCGTCGAGCTGTTCGCTGAAGTTGTGTTCCTTCGGCTTGATGCCCATCGCGCGCACGATCGCCTCGCGCAGCGGCGCATCGTCGTCGCCGGCGCGCAACAGCGGCAGCAGGCCCATCGCGTCGTTCTGGCCGAGGCAGGGGTAGAGGTCGCCCTGCGCGGTGATGCGCACGCGGTTGCAGCTGTCGCAGAAGTTGTGGCTGTGCGGCGAGATGAAGCCGACGCGCGTCTCGCTGCCGGGGATGCGCCAGTAGCGCGCCGGGCCGCCGGTGGTTTCTACGGTGGGCACCAAGCCGAAGTGCGGGGTCAGCAGCGCCAGACCCTCGTCGCTGCCGAAATAGGTGTTGCTGCGCCCGTGGCCGATGTCGCCGAGCGGCATCTCCTCGATGAACGAGATGTTCAGATCGCGCGCCAGCGCGTAGCGCACGAGGTCGACGAACTCGTCGTCGTTCACGCCGCGCATCATCACCGTGTTCAGCTTGGTCCGGGTGAAGCCGGCCGCCGCGGCGGCGTCGATGCCGCGCAGCACCTTGTCGAGGTCGCCGATGCGGGTGATCGCCTTGAAGCGCTCCGGCTTCAGCGTGTCGAGGCTGACGTTGAGGCGCTTGACGCCGGCCCGCTTCAGGTCGGCGGCGTAGCGTTCTAGCTGCGAGCCGTTGGTGGTCAGCACCAGTTCCTTCAGGCCGTCGAGCGCGGCGATCTGCTCCAGCAGCCAGAGCACGTTGCGGCGGACGAGCGGCTCGCCGCCGGTGATGCGCACCTTGGTCACGCCGAGGCCGACGAAGGTGCGCACGACGCGCAGGCATTCCTCGAGCGACAGCACCTGTTCGCGCGGCAGGAACTCCATCTCCTCGGCCATGCAGTAGGTGCAGCGGAAGTCGCAGCGGTCGGTGATCGACAGACGGATATAGGTGATATGCCGCCCGTATTTGTCGATCAGCGTCCCCTCGGCATGGCGCGAGCTTTCCCGGGTGGTGGTCGGCCCTTGCGCAGCAAGGGCGGGCGGCAGCGCTTCCGGGTTCAGGGATTCGTTTCGCATGGAACCAATCTTCGGGCAGGGTGTCTCGGTTGGACGGGTCGTCGCAGTGCGCTGCGGACGATTATAGCCAACCGCCGTTCGTAACCTGTGAGGAGGATCAAAAGATGGAAAAGTTCCTGAAGATTGCGCTCCTGCCCCTGGCCGCCGCGCTGGCGGCGTGCGCCACCGGACCGGCGCCCGGTCCGCGCGCCGAGGCGACGATCAATCCGACGCAGGGCAACAACGCCAGCGGCTACGTCAGCTTCCGGCAGGACGGCGCCAAGCTCATGGTGCGCGCCGACGTTTCCGGCCTGCCCCCCGGCGCGCACGGTTTCCACATCCACGAGAAGGGCGACTGCAGCGCTGCCGACGGCAGCAGCGCCGGCGGCCATTTCAACCCGACGGCGAAGGCGCACGGCTACCCGATGCACGCCAACCACCATGCCGGCGACCTGCCGCAGCTGGCGGCCAACGAAAAGGGGAACGCCTGGGTCGAAGTGACGGTGGACGGGCTGGCGGTCGGCGGCGGCGGCGCCAACGACATCGTCGGCAAGGCGGTGATCGTACATGCCGGGCCGGACGACTTCAGCTCGCAGCCGGCGGGGAATTCCGGCGCGCGGGTGGCCTGCGGCATCATCGCCGCCAAGTAAACGGCGCAATCCGGGGCGGCGGCGGGCGCCGCCGCCCGTCCCCGATGGTGCCGTCATGGCGTTTCCCATAGAATTGGCGGCTCGCCGCCTTCATGGGAATCCGCCGTGTTCCGATTGTTCTCCCCCTCCCGGCCGACCGGCCTGGCGCAACGCCTGGCCGGGCTGGCGCTGCTGGCGGAACTGACGCCGCGCGAGCTGAAGATCGTCGCCGGCCTCGTCCATCAGCGCCAGGCGCTGGCCGGCGAAGTGATCTTCGACGAAGGCGAGGAGGGGCAGGCGATCTATTTCGTCCTCGCCGGACAGGTGACGATCTGCCGCCAGGGCGACAGCGGGCGCCCGATCGCGCTGCTCGGCGCCGGCCAGGTCTTCGGCGAGCTGGCGCTGATCGACGGCGGGCCGCGCTCGGCGCAGGCGCGCGCGGCCAGCGACTGCGAGCTGGGCGTGATGTTCCGCGGCGATTTCTTCAATCTGATGGAGTCGCACGCGCTGATCGCAACCCGGATCTCCTTCGCGCTGGCGCGCCACTACGCCGGCATCGTCCGCCAGCTGGCGGCGGCGGGCGGGGCGCAGCCGTGAGCCGGCCGCCGTACCGTGCCGGGCCGCTGGTCTGGGCCGGCGTGCTGGCGGCAACCTGCCTGCTGCTGGCGCTGCTGCAGAAGGTGCTGTGGCTGGTGCTGCCCTTCCTCTTCGCGCTGGTCGCCTACTACCTCGTGCTGCCGCTGAAGCAGCGGCTCGTCCTGCGCGGGCTGTCGCACGACAGCGCGGCGGTGGCCGTCAGCGTCGGCATTTTTTCGCTGCTCGGCGTGGCGATGCTGCTCAGCGCGCCCTGGCTGTCGGCGCAACTGCCGGCGCTGCAGTCCGGCGGCGGGCGCTATCTGGAGGGCGGCATGCGTTTCCTCGGCGAGACGCTGGCCTGGCTCGAAGGGCGCTTCGCCTTCGCTGCGCGGGCGCAGCTCGGGCAGGCGGTGCTCGGCGGCATCGGCGATTTCGTCGAGAATTTCGCCGCCCGCCACCTGGCCGGCGCGGCGCTGGCCGCCGCCGCCTGGTTCCCGTCGCTGCTGCTGATTCCCTTCCTCGCCTTCTTCATGCTGCGCGACGGCTGGCGCTTCAAGCGCTTCCTCACCCGTGCCGTGCCCAACGCCTACTTCGAACGCACGCTGTACCTGCTCGACCAGGTCGACCGCACCGCGCGCAGTTACTTCCAGGGGCTGCTCAAGCTGACCGTGCTCGACGCCGTCTGCCTGGCGCTCGGCCTGTGGCTGATTGGCGTCTCCTCGCCGCTGCTGCTCGGCGTCGTCACCGCGGTCATGGCCTGGATTCCCTACCTCGGCTCGATCGCTGGCTGCCTGCTCGTCGTCCTCGTCGCGGCCACCGATCATCCGGGCAATCCTTCGGTGGCCTATGCGGCGATCGCGCTGTTCGTGACGGTACGCCTGCTCGACGACTTCGTGTTCATGCCGGCGACCGTCGGCAAGAGCCTGAACATGCATCCGCTGCCGACCGTGCTGATGATCTTCGCCGGCGGCGCGATCGCCGGCGTCCCGGGGCTGGTGCTGGTGTTGCCGCTGCTCGGGATCGTCGCGGCGGTCGGCGAGACGCTGGGCGCCGTGCTCTCCGACCCGCGCCTGCGCGCGCGCCACCGCTTCGCCAGGGCCTTGCTGCGCGAGCAGGCGAGCCGCGACCTGCGCTGCTGATGGGGGAGGCTGTCGTCGATCGATCCCGCGCCTTGCGCGCTAGGACGTTGTGCTACCATCGACGGCGACGGGAGAGAAAATGCATCGAAGCGGGGCAGAAATGAAAAAAGGCCTTCAAACGAAGGCCTTTCATCAAGTTTCTGCTGGCTCCCCGACCTGGGCTCGAACCAGGGACCTACGGATTAACAGTCCGGCGCTCTACCGACTGAGCTATCGGGGATCAGGAAGCGCGCATAATAGACACATGAAGATGGTTCGTCAACTTTTTTGATAAAAATGGACGCAAATCTGATCTACAGGAAGACGCCGGCGGGAGAGGAGGCGGTACGGCAGCGAACCCGCGTGGTACAGCGGAATACGCGCATGGTGCTGATTCTCGTCGATGGCAAGTCGACCGTCGCCGATCTGTGCGAAAAAACCGGCAATCAGCAACTGGTCGAGAACGCGCTGCAGGAACTCGAACGCGATGGCCTCGTCGTGCCGCAACTGGAAGCGGATTCGGTGTGGGAACAAAGCCGCAAGGTGGCCGAGGACATCAAGGCCGCGGCGATGAAGCGCCTGAGCAAGGACAAGGAGGCGGTAGCGGACGAGGCGCCCCCCGCAGCGCCGGCACCGCTGCCGGCGGTGGAACTGCCGCCGGCACCGCCGCCGTCGGTCGAACCGTTCTCGGTGGCGCCACTGTCGATCTCGCCGCAGTCGGTCTATCCGCCGCCGCAGAGCGTCGCGCCGCTGTCGGTCTTCGACCGCGAGCCGGAGTCGCCTCCGCCGCCGGCGCACGAGGAGCCGGCGGCGAGGATCGCCGGCCGCCTGTCGGGAATGCTCGCCGGCGACGACGACGTGATCAAGCCGATCCGCCGCGGCCCGCGTACCTATGTTTCGCTGCCGCTCGCGATCGCGCTCGGCGTCGCCGGCGTCGTCGTGCTGCTGCTTCTCTTCTTCGCGCTCTATCCCTATGACCGCCATCGCCCCGAACTCGAAGCCGGGCTCGGCCGCCTCGTCGGCCAGCCGGTGCGCATCGGCGAGGTCCAGGCCAGTTTCCTGCCGCGCCCGGCGATCTCGCTGCAAAGTGTCAGCGTCGGCGATGGCGCCAAGGCGCAGGCGGCGAGCATCCGGCTGGTGCCCGAGCTGTTTTCGCTGCTCGGTTCGCGCCCGGTTTTCTCCAGCGTCGAAGTCGTCGCCGCGTCGCTCGACGACGATGCCGTCGCGCTGTTGCCGAAGGCGCTCGCCGCAGTTGCGCAGGCGAACGCACCGGCGCAGGTGGGGGCGATCAGCTTCAGTCGCCTGCGCCTGTCGCTGCTCGGCCTGGCGCTGGCCGACCTGCACGGCGAGATCGCGTCCGCCGATCTGGCGAGCGGCAAGCCGATCAGCCTGCGCAACGCCGAGCGTTCGCTGCATCTGCGGGCGACGACCGATGGCGCCAATATCGTCGCCGACTTCGAGGGCTACGCCTGGCTGCCGGTGCCGAATTCGCCGTACCGTTTCGATTCGATCCAGGGCAAGGCGGTTTGGGACGGGCGCGCGCTGGCGCTGCGCTCGCTCGACGCGAGGATCTTCGATGGCGCGCTGCAGGGAACTCTGCGCTTCGAACGCACCGGGCAGCCGAAGCTGTCCGGCGAGATCGGCGTCAAGCACATGAGCCTGGCCCGGCTGGGCGCCGCGCTCGGCTATCCGGAACAGTTCGAGGGCGAATTCGCCGGCGCGCTGAAGTTCTCCGCGACGGCCGCGGAATGGGGCGAAGCGCTCAGGGCGGCGGCCGGCGACGGCGATTTCGCGATGCAGCGCGGGACGCTCGGCAAGTTCGATCTGGTCGAGGCGGTGCGGCGTGCCGGGAAGGGAAGTGTCGCCGGCGGCTCGACGCGCTTCGAGCAGTTGGGCAGCAAGCTGCGCATCACGCCGGAGTCGGTGCGCTTCACCGACATCGCGCTTGCCTCCGGGGCGCTGCGTTCCGGCGGTACGCTCGACATCGCACGCGACGGCAAGCTGTCGGGTCGCTTCGACGTGGAGATGCGCGGTTCGGCCAGCGTCATCCGCATGCCGGTGACAGCGAGCGGCACGCTGCGCAATCCGGCGCTGCAGGCCGGCCGCTGACTTTCCCGCGCCGCAAAGAAAAACGCCGGCGGCTGCCGGCGTTCTTGCGGGAGCGGCGCTGCGCTCAGAGCACCTTGGCGATGGCGTCGGCGACGTAGCCGATGTTCTTCGTGTTCAGCGCGGCCAGGCAGATGCGGCCGGTGGACACGGCGTAGATGCCGAAGTCGCTCTTCAGCTGCTCGACCTGCGCGGCCGACAGGCCGGTGTAGGAGAACATGCCGCGCTGCTTGACGACGAACGAGAAGTCCTGCGTCACGCCGGCGGCCTTGATCGCGTCGACGAGGCCGGTGCGCATCGCGCGGATGCGGTCGCGCATGCCGGCCAGCTCCTCTTCCCACATTGCGCGCAGTTCCGGCGACGAAAGCACCGCGGCGACCAGCGCGCCGCCGTGGATCGGCGGGTTGGAGTAGTTGGTGCGGATCACGCGCTTGACCTGCGACAGCACGCGGGCGGCTTCGTCCTTGTTGGCGGTGACGATGGACAGCGCGCCGACGCGCTCACCGTAGAGCGAGAAGTTCTTCGAGAACGACGACGAGGCGAAGAACTGCAGGCCGGAGGCCGAGAACGCGCGGACGGCGACGGCGTCGGCGTCGATGCCTTCGGCGAAGCCCTGGTAGGCCATGTCGAGGAACGGGACGAGGCCGCCGGCCTGGCACAGCTCGACGACTTCGGCCCACTGCGCATCCGACAGGTCGGCACCGGTCGGGTTGTGGCAGCAGGCGTGCAGCACGACGATCGAGCCCGGCGCCATCGCCTTCAGGCTGGCCTTCATCCCGTCGAAGTTCACGCCGCGGGTGGCGCCGTCGTAGTAGGCGTAGTTGTCGACGACGAAGCCGGCCGACTCGAACAGCGCGCGGTGGTTTTCCCACGACGGGTCGCTGATGTAGACCTTGGCGGCCGGGTTCAGGCGCTTCAGGTAGTCGGCGCCGATCTTCAGCGCGCCGGTGCCGCCGAGGGCCTCGACGGTGACCACCTGGCCATTGGCGAGCAGCGCGGAGTCCTTGCCGAAGAGCAGGTTCTGCACCGCGTTGTTGTAGGCGGCGGGGCCTTCGATCGGCTGGTAGCCGCGCGGCGGGGCGGCCTTCAGGCGGGCTTCCTCGGCGGCCTTGACGGCGGCGAGCAGCGGGATCTTGCCGTTGTCGTCGAAGTAGACGCCAACGCCGAGGTTCACCTTGGTCGCGCGGGTGTCCGCGTTGAACGCTTCGTTCAGGCCAAGGATCGGGTCACGGGGAGCCATCTCCACCGCCGCAAAGATCGAGGAACTCATATGCACTCCATGGGATAATCGGAAAAACGCCCGCATCCGGTGATTGCGGGCTTGACGCAGCGCAAAATTCTATCATGACCGCACCCGACAGCCGCCGCAAAATCGCCGCCGACATCGCCCCCGCGGCGAAGGCCGGCGTCGTCACCTTCCCGGGCAGTCCGTTCCGCCTGCACCAGCCGTTTCCGCCGGCCGGCGACCAGCCGACGGCGATCGCGCAGCTGGTCGAGGGGCTCGGCGACGGCCTGTCGTTCCAGACCCTGCTCGGCGTCACCGGGTCGGGCAAGACCTACACGATGGCCAACGTCATCGCCCGCACCGGCCGCCCGGCGCTGGTGCTGGCGCCGAACAAGACGCTCGCCGCGCAACTCTATTCCGAGTTCAAGGAATTCTTCCCGGAGAACGCGGTCGAGTACTTCGTCTCGTACTACGACTACTACCAGCCGGAAGCCTACGTGCCGTCGCGCGACCTGTTCATCGAGAAGGACAGCGCGGTCAACGACCACATCGAGCAGATGCGCCTGTCGGCGACGAAGAGCCTGCTCGAGCGCGAAGACTGCGTGATCGTCGCCACCGTGTCGTGCATCTACGGCATCGGCGACAAGGAGGACTACGCGCGCATGGTGCTGACGATGCGCGTCGGCGACCGCATCGACCAGCGCGCCATCGTCAAGCGGCTGGCCGAGATGCAGTACGAGCGCAACGAGACGGATTTCCACCGCGGCACCTTCCGCGTCCGCGGCGACGTGATCGACATCTTCCCGGCCGAGCACGCCGAGCACGCGGTGCGCGTCTCGCTGTTCGACGACGAGATCGAGAGCCTGCAGCTGTTCGACCCGCTGACCGGCCACATCCAGCACAAGATCCTGCGCTTCACGGTCTTCCCGTCGAGCCACTACGTGACGCCGCGCGACACCGTGCTGCGCGCGCTGGAGGCGATCAAGGTCGAGCTGCGCGAGCGCATCGAGTTCTTCAACCAGCACCAGCGGCTGGTCGAGGCGCAGCGCATCGAGCAGCGCACCCGCTTCGACATCGAGATGCTCGACCAGCTCGGCTTCTGCAAGGGCATCGAGAACTACTCGCGCCACCTCTCCGGCCGCCAGGCCGGCGAGCCGCCGCCGACCTTGCTCGACTACCTGCCCAAGCGCTCGATCATGTTCATCGACGAATCGCACGTCACCATCGGCCAGACCGGCGGCATGTACAAGGGCGACCGCTCGCGCAAGGAGAACCTCGTCGACTACGGTTTCCGCCTGCCGTCGGCGCTCGACAACCGGCCGCTGAAATTCGACGAGTTCGAGCGCATGCTGCCGCAGACCGTCTTCGTCTCGGCGACGCCGTCCGACTACGAGAAGGAACACCAGGGGCAGGTCGTCGAGCAGGTGGTGCGGCCGACCGGCCTGATCGACCCGGAGGTCATCGTCCGCCCGGCGTCGACGCAGGTCGACGATCTGCTCTCGGAAATCCGCAAGCGGGTCGAGGCCGGCGAGCGCGTGCTGGTGACGACGCTGACCAAGCGCATGGCCGAGGACCTGACCGACTACCTCGGCGAGAACGGCGTGCGGGTGCGCTACCTGCATTCGGACATCGACACCGTCGAGCGCGTCGAGATCATCCGCGACCTGCGCTTGGGCGAATTCGACGTGCTGGTCGGCATCAACCTGCTGCGCGAGGGGCTCGATATTCCCGAGGTGTCGCTGGTGGCCATTCTGGACGCCGACAAGGAAGGCTTCCTGCGCTCCGAGCGCTCGCTGATCCAGACAATTGGGCGGGCGGCCCGACATCTGCACGGGACAGCCATCCTTTATGCTGATACGATTACCGAGTCGATGCGCCGCGCGATCTCCGAGACCGAGCGGCGGCGCACCAAGCAGATCCGCTTCAACGAGGCGCACGGGATCACGCCAAAGAGCGTCTCCAAGCGGATCAAGGACATCATCGACGGCGTCTATGACGCCGAGTCCGCGCAGCGCGAGTTGAAGGCCGCCCAGGAAGCGGCGGTCTACGAGGCGATGAGCGAACGCGAGCTGGCGCGCGAGATCAAACGTCTGGAGAAGGAAATGCAGGAGCATGCGAAGAACCTGGAGTTCGAGCTGGCCGCCGCGGCCCGCGATGCGCTGTTCCGGCTGAAGGCGGGCGCGTTCGGTGCGGCGATCCACGATACGGAGCCGGGAACGTGATCAAGATCCTGTTCGTGTGCATGGGCAACATCTGCCGCTCGCCGACGGCGGAAGGCGTTTTCCGCAAGCTGCTGCGCGAGCGTTCGCTGGAGGCGAGGGTGGAGGTCGATTCGGCGGGAACGCACGGTTACCACGTCGGCGAAGCGCCCGATCCGCGCACGCAACGCGCTGCCGCAGCGCGCGGTTACGACCTGTCGTCGATCCGCGCGCGCAAGGTGGCGGCGCAAGACCTCGAATACTTCGATCTGGTGCTGGCGATGGACAGGAACAACCTCGAAGTCCTGCGCCGCATGTGTCCGCCCGAGCTGGCCGGTCGCCTCGACCTGTTCATGCGCTACGCCCGCAACTTCGACGACGACGAGGTACCCGATCCGTTCTACGGCCTCGGCCACGGCTTCGATCTGGTGATCGACATGGTCGAGGACGCTTCGCTGGGTCTGCTCGACGAACTGGCGCGGCGCTTGCCGCCGACGCCGACGGTCCGTCAGAAGAAACCGGCGGCGGCAGCCTAACCGACCGTCCGCCGGGTCGCGGAAAAAAGAACGGGGCGCCCGCGGGCGCCCCGTTTTCATTGCAGCTGCCGCGGCTTACTTGTCGCGGGTCTCGACCATGACCATCGGCTCGTCGCTGGTGACGACCGGAGCGGGTCGGCGGCGGCGCGGCTGGACGGGCGTCGGCGCGACTTCCGGAACCCACGCGCGCGCCTTGTCCTGACTGGTTTCGACCATCACCAGCCCCGACGATTCGAGGGCGGCGCCGATGTCGGCTGCCGGTTCGGAGGCCTGCGCGGAAACGGCGATCGGTTCGGCGGCGACCGGCGGCTCGGGCGGGGCGGCGACGACGGCTTCGGCAGGCGCTTCCGCTTCGGCAGGCGCTTCCGCTTCGGGCGTTGCGGCCGCTTCGGGCGCACTGACGGGAGAGGTCGCCGGTGCCGGCGTCTCCACAGCCGGCGGCTCGGCGACGACGGCGACCGCCGGCGCGGTGATCGTTTCAACCGCCGCTTCGGCGGCCGGCGCGACCGCGACCGCTTCCTGCACGGCCGGAGGCGTCGGCGCGGCAGCCTCTAGGGTCGGGGCTTCGGCGGCCGGGGCGGCCGCCAGGGCCTCGCCCTCGAGCGTTGCCGCCACGGTCGCCGCGTCGGCGCCGGCTTGCGCTTCCGGACGGCCTTCGCCGCGCTCGCGGCGGCCGCCGCGGCGACCGCGACGGCGGCCACGGCCTTCCTCGTCGCCGGCGACCTCCGGGGTCGGCGCGGCATCGGCACCGGCCTGGGCGGCTAGCTTGCTTTCGGTGGCGGCAGCCTGCTGGGCTTCCTTGTTGCGTTCCGCACGCGGCTCGCGCGGTTCACGCGGTTCGCGCTGACGACGGGGTTCGCGCGGCTCGCGCTGCGCCTGCTGACCTTCCTCGCGCGGGGCGCCCTGCTGGCGGCCTTCCTTCGGCTCGCGCGGCGGGCGCGCTTCGCGGGCTTCCCGACCCTCGCGACCCTCGCGCTCGTCCTCGCTGCGGCTGCTGCGGTTGCCGCGGCCACGGCGTCCGCCGTCGCGCTGACCTTCGCGCTTGTCGTCACGGCCGCGTTCGCGGTTCGCGCCGGAGCGGCGCTCCTCGGTTTTCTTGGCCGGTTCCGGTGCCGTTTCGGCCGGCGCCTTGTTGCCGCGGAACCACGAGAAAATCTTGGCGATGATGCCGGTCTCCGGTGCCGGGGCGGCTGCGGGCTTGGCCGGCTCGGCCGGCTTCTCTTCGCTGACCGGTGCCGGCTGCTCCGGCGTGATGTGCTTGATCGCCGCTTCCTGGCGCGGCTGACGGCCTTCCGCCTGGGCGCTGCCGGTCTTCAGCTCTTCCGCCGGAGCCTCGACCATCTTGTACGACGGCTGGTTCAGGTCTTCCTGGTTGAGGTCGTCATGGCGCAGGCGGACGATGGTGTGCTGCGGCGTCTCGAGGTGCTTGTTCGGGATCAGCAGGATGGTGACCTTGTGCCGCAGCTCGATCGCCGCGATGTCCGGGCGCTTCTCGTTGAGCAGGAAGGTGGCGACGTCGACCGGCACCTGCGTGTGCACGGCGGCGGTGTTGTCCTTCATCGCTTCCTCTTCGAGGATGCGCAGGATGTGCAGCGCGGCCGATTCGGTCGAGCGGATATGGCCGGTACCGGTGCAGCGCGGGCAGGTGATGTAGCTGGTCTCGGCGAGCGCCGGGCGCAGGCGCTGGCGCGACAGTTCCATCAGGCCAAAGCGGCTGATCTTGCCCATCTGCACGCGGGCGCGGTCGTGGCGCAGCGCGTCGCGCAGGCGGTTCTCGACCTCGCGCTGGTTCTTGCTGCTCTCCATGTCGATGAAGTCGATCACGATCAGGCCGCCGAGGTCGCGCAGGCGCAGCTGGCGGGCGATCTCGTCGGCCGCTTCGCAGTTGGTCTTGAACGCGGTTTCCTCGATGTCGGCGCCGCGCGTCGCGCGGCCGGAGTTGACGTCGCAGGCGACGAGCGCCTCGGTGTGGTCGATGACGACGGCACCGCCCGACGGCAGGTTGACCTGGCGCGAGTAGGCCGACTCGATCTGGTGTTCGATCTGGAAGCGCGAGAACAGCGGCACGTCGTCGCGGTAGCGCTTGACGCGGTTGATGTTGCCCGGCATTACCGTGCCCATGAAGGCGCGGGCCTGCTCGAAGACATCGTCGGTGTCGATCAGGATCTCGCCGATGTCCGGCTGAAAGTAGTCGCGGATGGCGCGGATGACCAGGCTGCCTTCCAGGTAGATCAGGAAGGGGCCGGACTGCTGGCCGGCGGCGCCCTCGATCGCGCTCCACAGCTGCAGCAGGTAGTTGAGGTCCCACTGCAGTTCCTCGGCGCTGCGGCCGATCGCCGCGGTGCGCGCGATCAGGCTCATCCCCGACGGCACCTGCAGCTGGTCCATGATCTCGCGCAGCTCGTTGCGCTCCTCGCCCTCGACGCGGCGCGAGACGCCGCCGCCGCGCGGGTTGTTCGGCATCAGCACCAGATAGCGGCCGGCGAGGCTGATGAAGGTCGTCAGCGCGGCACCCTTGTTGCCGCGCTCGTCCTTCTCGACCTGGACGATCAGCTCCTGGCCTTCCTTGATGACGTCCTGGATGCGCGCCTTGGACGGCTCGACATTGCCCTGGAAGTAGGCGCGGGAGATTTCCTTGAACGGCAGGAAGCCGTGGCGCTCTTCGCCGTAATTGACGAAAGCCGCTTCCAGGCTGGGTTCCACGCGGGTGATGACACCCTTGTAGATGTTGCTTTTGCGTTGTTCCTTCGAGGCCGATTCAATGTCGAGATCGATCAGTTTCTGACCGTCGACAATGGCGACACGGAGTTCCTCGGCTTGTGTCGCATTGAAGAGCATGCGTTTCATGATGCTTGGGCTCCCGCGCGTAGGCGCGGCCGGAGCTCCCGCAAGCAGGCAGCGGCAGGTTTAGTTGTGGGTGGGGCGCTCCATGGCTCTCCGGGTTGGCAACTAAAGGTGCGAAATCGCTGGATGTTTCTGTTCTTCTGGCCACGAAAAACCGTGGCCGGGGAATCTGCTCGGGGTGATCCGTCCGTGCCGGGCACGCGCAAATCAAGTAGTATCGCTACTTTTGGTGAGCGAACTTAACCAGGATTTGCGTTGGATGATCTTGCGCAGGTTGGCGCAAGCGAGGCGACTGAGGCCTGCCGGAAAACTGCCGCAGGGATGGCGCGGCTCGACGGTCTCACGGGTCAGCGTCTCTTTCAGTCCGAGACGCAAATCCCGGCCAGTATATTAAAAATGCCCGATATAAGCAAAAACTCCGTCACCCGGGCCCTGATCAGCGACGAAGAGGCCGGCCAGCGCCTCGACAACTATCTCCTGCGCGTCTGCAAGGGGGTCCCCAAAAGCCACGTCTACCGCATCCTCAGGAGCGGCGAGGTGCGGGTGAACAAGAAGCGCGCCGAAGCCTCGTACCGCCTGCAGCGCGGCGACGAGCTGCGCCTGCCGCCGCTGCGCATCGCCGAGAAGAAGGACGAGGCCGATGCCGGCGCCATGATGCGTTCGGATTTGCCGATCCTGTTCGAGGACGACGCGCTGCTGGCGGTAAACAAGCCGGCAGGGATCGCCGTGCACGGCGGCAGCGGCGTCTCCTTCGGCGTCATCGAGGCGCTGCGGCGGCAGCGGCCGCAGGCGAAGTTCCTCGAACTGGCGCACCGGCTCGACCGTGAGACCTCCGGCATCCTGCTCGTCGGCAAGAAGCGTTCGGCGCTGACCGCGCTGCACGACATGTTCCGCGAGGGCGGGCGGCAGGCCGACAAGCGCTACCTGGTGCTGGTCGCCGGCCGCTGGCTGGAGAAGAAGCGCGATGTCCGGCTGCCGCTCTACAAGTACCTGCTGGACAACGGCGAGCGCCGCGTCCGCGTTGCCGAGGACGGCAAGTTTTCGCACACCGTGTTTCGCCTGCTTGCCCGCTGGGAACGCTTCAGCCTGCTCGAAGCCCAACTCAAGACCGGACGCACCCACCAGATCCGCGTGCATCTGGCGCACCTCGGCTTTCCGATCGCCGGCGACGAGAAATACGGTGACTTTGCGCTGAACAAGTCGCTGCAGCGGGAGGGGCTGAAGCGGATGTTCCTGCATGCGTGGCAGATGGATTTCCCCCATCCGCTGAAGGACGAGCGCGTGGCGCTCGAAGCGCCGCTGCCGGAGGCGCTGGCGGCGTTCCTCACGCACCTGACGGCGACGGAAGAGAAGGATTATGGCGAAGCGTTTTGAGCTGCTGGTTTTCGACTGGGACGGCACGCTGATGGACTCGGCGGCGGCGATCGTCGCCGCCATCCAGGCGGCGGCCGGCGACCTCGGCATCGAGCCGCCGAGCGACGAGCGGGCGCGCCATGTCATCGGGCTGGGGCTCGGCGATGCGCTGCGCCACGCGGTGCCCGACCTGCCGGAGGCGCGCTATCCGCAGATGGTGGAGCGCTATCGGTACCACTATCTTTCCCGCGACCACGAGCTGACGCTGTTCGCCGGTGCCGGCGAGCTGATCGCCGAACTCGCCGAGGACGGCTTCATGCTGGCGGTGGCGACCGGCAAGAGCCGGGTCGGCCTCGACCGGGCGCTGCAGGTGAGCGGCCTCGGCCCTTTTTTCCACGATTCGCGCTGCGCCGACGAATGCCACTCGAAGCCGCATCCGCAGATGCTGGAAGAACTGATGACGGCATTTGCCGTCGCGCCGGAGCGAACGCTGATGATCGGCGACACCACGCACGATCTGCAGATGGCGAGGAACGCCGGCGTCGCCGCGCTGGCCGTCGCCTACGGGGCGCATCCGCCCGAGGCGCTCGATGCGCTGGAGCCGCTGGCACGCCTGCATGCGATCGAGGAGTTGCGCCGGTGGCTGAAGGCGAACGCCTGATCTGCGCCGGCGAGGCGCTGGTCGACGGCGGCCCCGGCGTGCGTTTTTCGGTGGCGCGCCACGGTGCGGAGGAACCGGCGTTCGCGATCCGCTTCGGCGGCCGCGTATACGCCTACCTCAACCGCTGCGGGCATGTGCCGGTGGAACTGGACTGGCAGCACGGCGAGTTCTTCGACCATTCCAAGCTATACTTGATCTGCGCCACGCACGGCGCCCTGTACGCCCCGGAAAGCGGCCGCTGCCTCGGCGGCCGTTGCAACGGCAAGGGGCTGGTCGCCGTTCCCGTCGTCGAGCGGGAAGGGCATGTTTATCTGATCCCCACCGAGTGATTCATGGAAGACCCGAACAACGCAACGCACAAGGACGAAACCTGGGAGCGCCGCGTGCTGGAGAAGCTGGCGCAAGACGTCCTGCAGGAACAACGGGCGCGTCGGCGCTGGGGGATCTTCTTCAAGGCGCTGGGCTTCGCCTATCTGATCGCCGTGCTGGTGCTGGTGGTCGACACCGGCAGCGCCGAGAAGCTGGCCGACGGCAGGCACACTGCGATCGTCAACCTGCATGGCACGATCGAGGCCAAGGGCGAGGCCAGCGCCGAGAACATCATCAATTCGCTGCAGTCGGCCTTCGAGGACAAGGGTACGGTCGGCGTCGTCCTGCGCATCAACAGCCCGGGCGGCAGCCCGGTGCAGTCCGGGATCATCTACGACGAGATCCGCCGGCTGCGCGCCAAGCATCCGGACGTGCCGCTGCATGCGGTGGTCGAGGACATGTGCGCCTCCGGCGGCTATTACGTCGCGGCGGCTGCCGACAACATCTACGTCGACAAGGCGAGCATCGTCGGCTCGATCGGCGTGCTGATGGACGGCTTCGGCTTCACCGGCAGCATGGACAAGCTGGGCGTCGAGCGGCGCCTGCTCACCGCCGGCGAGAACAAGGGCTTCCTCGACCCGTTCTCGCCGCAGGATACGCGCCAGAAGCAGCACGCGCAGGTGTTGCTCGACGACATCCACAAGCAGTTCATCGAGGTCGTCCGCCAGGGGCGCGGCAAGCGCCTGAAGGAGGCCCCGGAAATCTTCTCCGGGCTGATGTGGACGGGGGCGCAGAGCATCCAGCTCGGTCTCGCCGACGGCTTCGGCACGGTCGATACCGTTGCCCGCGATGTCTTCAAGGCCGAGAAGACCGTCGATTTCTCGGTGCGCGAGAACATCGCCGAGCGCTTCGCCAAGCGGCTCGGCGCCGACATGGCGAAGAGCCTCGCGCTCAGGGTGTTCGGCGACGGGCCGGCGATCCGCTAGGCCTCAGGCCTGCAGCAGGAACACCGTCGGGCGCCGGTCGAAATCCGGCGCTTCGCATTTTTGCCAGGCGGCGATCGTGCGCGCGGCGATCGATTCCGCCGGCAGGCTGAGGTCGGTGGCAATGCACAGCCGGGTCTGCGGCGCGCAGGCGGCGAGGAGCGTGTCGAACATCTGCTGGTTGCGGTACGGCGTCTCGATGAAGATCTGCGTCTGCCTTTCCTGGCGCGACTGCTTCTCGAGCAGCCGCACGCGCTGGCGTCGTTCGTCCTCCTTCGCCGGCAGGTAGCCGTGGAAGGCGAAATTCTGGCCGGAGAGACCGGACGCCATCAGCGCCAGCAGGATGGCCGACGGGCCGACCAGCGGCACGACGCGGGTGCCGTCGCGTTGCGCTGCGGCGACGAGGTTGGCACCGGGATCGGCGACGGCCGGGCAGCCCGCTTCCGATACCAGTCCGACGTCCTTGCCGGCGCGCAAGGGGGCGAGCAATGCAGCGACCTCGGCATCGCGCGTATGTTCGTTCAGCTCGCTGATCGCGATCTGCTGCAGCGGCAGCGGATGGCCGGCCGCCTTGAGGAAGGCGCGCGCGCTCTTGGCGTGCTCGGCGACGAAGGTGTCGAGCGCGCGCACGCGCTGCAGCACCGGCTGCGGCAGCACCTCGTCGGGGGCGTTGCCGCCGAGCGGCACCGGGATCAGGTACAGCGTTCCGGCGCTCACAGGATCGCCACGCTTTCCTCGCGCAGCAGGTCGCACAGCGCGATCAGCGGCAGGCCGACCAGTGCGTTCGGGTCGTCGCCCTGCATGCGGGCGATGACGGCGATGCCGAGGCCTTCGGATTTGGCCGAGCCGGCGCAGTTGTACGGCTGCTCGCGGCGCAGGTAGTTCTCGATCTCGTCATCCGACAGGTCGCGGAAGGTGACCAGCGTCGGGATGCCGCGCACGTGCGCGGTGCCGGTGGCGGCATTGAACAGGCAAAGGCCGGTGAAGAAATTGACGGTGCGGCCGCGCATCGTGCGCAGCTGGTCGACGGCGCGCTCGTGCGAGCCGGGCTTGCCGTAGATCTTCCCGTCGAGGACGGCGACCTGGTCGCTGCCGATGATCAGCGCCTGCGGAAAGCGGTCGGCGACGGCGCGCGCCTTGGCTTCGGAGAGGCGCAGCGCGGTGGCTTCCGGCATTTCGCCGGGCAGCGGCGCTTCGTCGGTGTCCGGCGAGGCGATGTCGAAGGGCAGGCCGAGACGGCCGAGGAGTTCGCGGCGGAAGGGCGAGGTCGAGGCGAGGACGAGCGGCGGTCGGTTCATGGCAGGGGCCGGAAAGGGGCGCTGGCGGGACGGGAAGCGGCGGAATCGCTGAGCACTGCTCAGGAATCGGGGAAGCAGTGGCGGCCAAGTCCGTGCTTTTTCTGGAAAAACGTCGCACGCAAGCTTTGACTTGGAAAGACGAAAATAATATCATGCGCGCCTTATGTCGCAACAGATTGTGATTGACAGTCTGTCGTTTGCGCGGGAAGGCCGTTCGCTGCAGGGCGAACTGCCGGTTTCCGGGTTGGAGCGCTTGCACGACATACTGGCGGAAATCGCCGGTGTCGTCGTCTATCGCCTGAATGGGCGAATGACCCGTCAGGGCAAGCCCCAGTTGGTGCTGGAAGTGGTCGGGGAAGTCCCGCTCGTCTGTCAGCGCTGCCTTGGCCGGCTCGACCACCCGCTGTCGATCGTCAGCACGCTGGAACTGGTCGCCGACGAGGCCGACCTGAGCCAGGACGAGCTCGAGGACGACAGCCGGGATTTCCTGGTTGCGCAGAAGGAACTGGACGTTGCAGCGCTGATCGAGGACGAGATCATTCTCGTCCTGCCGGTGGCGCCGCGACATGAAGATTGCGCGTTGCCCGGTGGCAAGACGTGCGGAACCAAGGTATCGCCTTTCGCGGCGCTCAAGGCGCTCAAGGACAAGGCGTCCTGACTCGTTTTTAGGAGTGTTTTATGGCCGTTCAGCAGAACAAGAAGTCCCCGTCGAAGCGTGGCATGCACCGTGCGCACGACTTCCTGGCCAACCCGCCGCTGGCCGTCGAGCCGACCACCGGCGAGACGCACCTGCGCCACCACATCAGCCCGTCGGGTTTCTACCGCGGCAAGAAAGTGCTGAAGGGCAAGGGCGAGTAAGCTCTACCAATCAGGCAGGCAGTTGGCCCGCGGGCGGACTGCCTGCCTTTTCTTTTGCCTCCTATGGCCATCACCATCGCCGTCGACTGCATGGGCGGGGACCACGGTCCGCGCGTCACCGTGCCAGCGGCGCTCGCCGCCATCCAGCGGCATAGCGATCTTTCCGTCATCCTCGTCGGGCTGGAGGACCAGTTGCGTCCGTTGCTCAAGGGGGACGAGGGCGGTCGCGTCGCGATCCGCCACGCCAGCGAGGTGGTGGCGATGGACGAATCGCCGGCGCTCGCGCTGCGCAGCAAGAAGGATTCGTCGATGCGCGTGGCGATCAACCTGGTCAAGTCGGGCGAGGCGCAGGGCTGCGTCTCCGCCGGCAACACCGGGGCGCTGATGGCCATTTCGCGCTTCGTGCTGAAGACGCTGCCGGGCATCGACCGGCCGGCGATCTGCACGACGCTGCCGACGGTCAAGGGCCATGTGCATGTGCTGGACCTCGGCGCCAATGTCGATTCCGGACCGGAGCACCTGCTCCAGTTCGGCATCATGGGGGCGACGCTGGTCGCCGCCGTCGAGCACAAGGAGCGGCCGACGGTCGGCCTGCTCAACATCGGCGAGGAAGAGATCAAGGGCAACGAGGTGGTCAAGCAGGCCGCCGAACTGTTGCGCGAGTCGGGCCTCAACTTCGTCGGCAACGTCGAGGGCGACGGCGTCTACATGGGCGATGCCGATGTCGTCGTCTGCGACGGCTTCGTCGGCAACGTCGCGCTGAAGATCTCGGAAGGCCTGGCGCAGATGCTGGCGACCTTCCTCCGCCAGGAATTCAAGAAGAACCTGTTCACCAAGCTGGCGGCGCTGGCGGCCTTGCCGGTGCTCAATGCCTTCAAGCGGCGGGCGGACCACCGCCGCTACAACGGCGCCTGCCTGCTCGGCCTCAAGGGCGTCGTCGTCAAGAGCCACGGCTCGGCCGATCCCTTTGCCTTCGGCAATGCCATCAACGTCGCACTGGAAACCGCCGCCAACGGCGTCATCGAGCGCATCAGCGAACGCATGGCCGCGATCGCCGCTCCGCAGGAGAACGTCTAGTGATCTTTGCCCGTGTTGCCGGCGTCGGCAGCTACCTGCCGTCGAACCGCGTTTTAAACGACGACCTGATCGCCCGCGGCGTCGATACCAACGACGAGTGGATCGTCTCCCGCACCGGCATCAAGGCGCGCCACCTCGCCGAAGCCGGGCAGACCTCGAGCGAACTCGGGCTGGTCGCTGCGCAGCGGGCGCTGGAGATGGCCGGCGCCTCGGCCGAACAGGTCGACCTGATCATCGTCGCCACCTCGACACCGGATTTCGTCTTCCCGAGCACCGCCTGCCTGCTGCAGGCCAAGCTCGGCAACAAGGGCGCTACCGCCTTCGACGTGCAGGCGGTATGCAGCGGCTTCGTCTATGCGCTGACGATCGCCGAGAAATTCATCCGCTCCGGTTCGCACCGGCGCGCGCTGGTGGTCGGCGCCGAAGTCTTCTCGCGCATCCTCGACTGGAACGACCGCGGCACCTGCGTGCTGTTCGGCGACGGCGCCGGCGCCGTCGTGCTCGAAGCGGCCGAGAAGCCGGGCATCCTGGCCACGGCGCTGCACGCCGACGGCGCGCACCACGGCATCCTGTCGGTGCCGGGCAACGTCTGCGGCGGCAAGGTGATCGGCGACCCCTTCCTGCGCATGGACGGGCAGGCGGTGTTCAAGTTCGCCGTGCGCGTCCTCGCCGAAGTGGCGCACGAGTGCTGCGACCTGGCACAGGTGGCGCCGGCCGCGGTCGACTGGCTGATCCCGCACCAGGCGAATATCCGCATCATCGAGGCCACCGCCAAGAAGATGGGGCTGCCGATGGACAAGGTCGTCGTCACCGTCGACCAGCACGGCAACACCTCGGCCGCCTCGGTGCCGCTGGCGCTCGACGCCGCGGTGCGCGACGGGCGCATCAAGCGCGGCCAGAAGGTCATGCTCGAAGGCGTCGGTGGCGGCTTCACCTGGGGCGCGGTGCTGCTCGAATTCTAAGAGGGAGACAACTGATGTCCTTTGCTTTCGTATTCCCCGGCCAGGGCTCGCAGGCGGTTGGCATGATGGCCGCCTACGGAGACGCCGCCGTCGTCCGCGCCACCTTCGATGAAGCCTCGGCCGCACTCGGCGACGACCTCTGGCAGATGGTTGCCGACGGTCCGGCCGAGCTGCTGGCGCAGACCGTGAACACGCAGCCGGTGATGCTCACCGCCGGCATCGCCGCCTGGCGCCTGTGGCAGGAAAAGGGTGGCCGGATGCCGGCCGTCGTCGCCGGCCACAGCCTCGGCGAATACGCGGCGCTGGTCGCTGCCGGCGTGCTCGAACTGAAGGATGCGGTGCCGCTGGTCCGTCTGCGCGCCGCGGCGATGCAGGAAGCGGTGCCGCTGGGCACCGGCGCGATGGCCGCGATCCTCGGCCTCGACGACGACGGCATCCGCGCCGCCTGCGCCGAGTCGGCGCAGGGCGAAGTCGCTGAGCCGGTCAATTTCAACGCCCAGGGCCAGACCGTGATCGCCGGCCACAAGGGCGCCGTCGAGCGTGCGATGGAGGCGTGCAAGGCGAAGGGCGCCAAGCGCGCGGTGGCGCTGCCGGTATCGGCCCCGTTCCACTCGTCGCTGATCCGCCCGGCCGCCGACAAGCTGGCCGCGCGGCTGGCCGAGCTGAGCCTTGCCGCGCCGCAGATCCCGGTGATCAACAACGTCGATGTCGCGATCGAGACCGACGTCGCCAGGATCAAGGATGCGCTGGTGCGCCAGGCCTACAATCCGGTGCGCTGGGTCGAGACGATCCAGAAGATGGCCGGCATGGGCGTGACCGTGGTCGCCGAATGCGGCCCGGGCAAGGTGCTCGCCGGCCTGACCAAGCGCTGCGGCGCCGACAACATCAACGGCGTCGCGCTGGCCGATGTCGCGGCCATCGACGCCAACCTGAACCTGGAGTGATTTCCATGCTGAACGGACAACTCGCCCTCGTCACCGGCGCCTCGCGCGGCATCGGCCAGGCCATCGCGCTCGAACTGGGCAAGGCCGGCGCCATCGTCGTCGGCACCGCGACCTCCGCCGACGGCGCCGCGAAGATCGGCGGCTACCTCGCCGAAGGCGGCATCAAGGGCAAGGGCGCCGCGCTCGAAGTGCGCGACCCGGCCCAGGTCGACGCGCTGATCGCCGAGATCGAGAAGGAATACGGCGTCGCCGTCACCATCCTCGTGAACAACGCCGGCATCACCCGCGACAACCTCGCCATGCGCATGAAGGACGAGGAGTGGGATGCGGTCATCGACACCAACCTGAAGGCCGTCTTCCGCCTCTCGAAGGCGGTGATGCGCGGTATGATGAAGGCGCGCGGCGGCCGCATCATCAACATCACCTCGGTCGTCGGTCATGCCGGCAACCCGGGGCAGGCCAATTACTGCGCCTCGAAGGCCGGTGTTTCGGGCATGACCCGCTCGCTCGCGCGCGAGCTGGGCAGCCGCAACATCACCGTGAACTGCGTCGCCCCGGGCTTCATCGACACCGACATGACGAAGGCGCTCGACGACAAGCAGAAGGAAGGCCTGGTCGGCAGCATTCCGCTCGGCCGCCTCGGCACGCCGGCGGACATCGCCGCCGCCGTTGCCTTCCTCGCATCACCCGGCGCCGCCTACGTGACCGGATCGACGATCCACGTCAACGGCGGCATGTACATGGATTAACCCCAGGGTTTTACTGGGCTGGCGCCCCGATTGGTAAGCGCCGGTCATTTTGGTAGAATCCGCTTTTCGTTTCATACCTGTAACAGGGAAGGAGCCCTTAATGGAAAACATCGAACAACGCGTCAAAAAGATCGTCGCCGAGCAACTCGGCGTTAACGAAGCGGACATCAAGAACGAGTCCTCCTTCGTCGACGATCTGGGCGCGGATTCGCTGGATACCGTTGAACTGGTGATGGCCCTCGAAGAAGAATTCGAGACCGAGATTCCGGACGAGCAAGCCGAGAAGATCACCACCGTTCAGCAAGCGATCGATTACATCCTCGCCAACAAGAAGTAAATCTCTCGGGACTCCCCAACACGGGCCGGCCAGTGTCGGAGACACGCCGGCCCGAGTTTCGCGCGGAGCACCCCGACCCGATTCGGTTTCACTCCCCCCATCGTTTCCGGAGCTCAACTTGGCACGCCGTAGAGTCGTCATCACCGGCCTGGGCATCGTCTCGCCCGTGGGCAACAGCATCGATCAGGCCTGGCAGAACATCATCGCCGGCCGTACCGGCATCGGCCGCGTCACGCGTTTCGACGCCTCCACCTTCCCGGTGCAGATCGCCGGCGAGGTCAAGGACTTCGACATCGGCACCTACCTGTCGCCGAAGGAAGCCCGCCGCATGGATACCTTCATCCATTACGGCATGGCCGCCGGCATCCAGGCGATCAAGGACGCCGGGCTGGAGGCGCATCCGGTCAATGCCGAGCGCATCGGCGTCGCCATCGGCTCCGGCATCGGCGGCCTGCCGCTGATCGAGCAGACCCACGACGAATACATCAAGGGCGGCGTGCGCAAGGTTTCGCCGTTCTTCGTGCCCGGCTCGATCATCAACATGATCTCCGGCAACCTGTCGATCATGTACGGCTTCAAGGGCCCGAACATCGCGCTGGTCACCGCGTGCACGACCGGCACGCACTCGGTCGGCGAAGCGGGCCGCATCATCGAGTACGGCGACGCCGACATCATGATCGCCGGCGGTGCCGAGGCGACCGTGTCGCCGCTCGGCATGGGCGGTTTCTGCGCGGCGCGCGCGCTGTCCACCCGCAACGACGACCCGGCCACCGCCAGCCGTCCGTGGGACCGGGACCGCGACGGCTTCGTCCTCGGCGAAGGCGCCGGCGTACTGGTGCTGGAGGAGTTCGAACACGCCAAGGCCCGCGGCGCGCGCATCTACGGCGAGCTGGCCGGCTACGGCATGAGCGCCGACGCCAACCACATGACCGCCCCCTGCGAGGACGGCGACGGCGCCCGCCGCTGCATGCTGGCCGCGCTCAGGAACGCCGGCATGAACCCGGACGACATCCAGTACGTGAACGCGCACGGCACCTCGACGCCGCTCGGCGACGTCGCCGAGACGATCGCGGTCAAGCGCGCCTTCGGCGACCACGCGAAGAAGCTGGTGGTGAACTCGACCAAGTCGATGACCGGCCACCTGCTCGGCGCCGCCGGCGGCATCGAGGCGGTGTTCTCGGCGCTGGCGGTCTACCACCAGATCTCGCCGCCGACGATCAACATCTTCAACCAGGACGAGCAGTGCGATCTCGACTACTGCGCCAACGAGGCGCGGCAGATGAGGATCGACGCCGCCATCTCCAATTCCTTCGGCTTCGGCGGCACCAACGGTTCCGTCGTCTTCCGCCGGGTCTGAGCGCGGGGCCGGGATGCGTTTCCCGGTCACCGTCGAGATTCAGCCGTCACGCCGCCTGCGGGCGGCGTTGCTTTTTGCGCATCTGCTCGCCGCGGCGGCGCTTGTCGCGGGCGCGATCCATTACCCGCTGCTGCTCGCCGGGCTACCGCTGCTCGGCGTGTCCTTGGCCCGTGCGTGGCGGCGGTCGCTGCCGCAGGTGTTCCGTCTCGGGGAGGATGGTGCGCTGTTCCGCGTCGCTGCCGACGGCAGCGACTCGCCCCTGGAGCTGCTGCCGGGGGCGGTCGTTTTCGGCTGGCTGGTCGTGCTGCGGGTGCGCGCGGAGGGGCAGCGTGTCCCGTCCGCGCTGGTGGTGCTGGCGGATTGCCTGCCGTCCGGCCCTTTTCGTGCGCTGCGCGTATGGCTGCGCTGGCGGGCGAAGTTCAGCGGCGGCGTGCCCGTCTGAGGATAGACGGCCGGCCGGTCGGCGCCGTCTCCGGATAGTCGCGGGAGAAGTGCAGTCCGCGGCTCTCCTTGCGCTTCAGCGCGCAGCGGACGATCAGGTCGGCCGTGACGACCAGGTTGCGCAGCTCGATCAGGTCGTTGGTGACGCGGAAATTGGCGTAGAACTCGTCGATCTCCCGCATCAGCAGGCGAATGCGGTGCTGTGCCCGGCGCAAGCGCTTGGTCGTGCGCACGATGCCGACGTAGTCCCACATGAAGCGGCGCAGTTCGTCCCAGTTGTGCGAGATGACCACTTCCTCGTCGGCGTCGGTGACGCGGCTCTCGTCCCACTTCGGCAGTTCCGGCAGCTTGCGGGTCGGCTGGGCGAGAATGTCGTTTACCGCCGCCTCGGCGAAGACCAGGCATTCCAGCAGCGAGTTCGAGGCCAGCCGGTTGGCCCCGTGCAGGCCGGTGCAAGCCGCCTCGCCGGCAGCGTAGAGGCCGTCGATGCTGGTCCGTGCGTGCAGGTCGGTGACGATCCCGCCGCAGGTGTAGTGGGCGGCCGGCACCACCGGAATCGGCTCGCGGGTGATGTCGATACCGAGTTCCAGGCAGCGCGCGTGGATGTTCGGGAAGTGGTGCAGGATGAAATCCCGGCCCTTGTGCGCGATGTCGAGGAAGACGCAGTCGAGGCCGCGCTTCTTCATCTCGAAGTCGATGGCGCGGGCGACGACGTCGCGCGGCGCCAGTTCGGCGCGGGCGTCGTGCTGCAGCATGAAGCGGGTGCCGTCGGGCAGGCGCAGGATGCCGCCTTCGCCGCGGACCGCCTCGGAAATCAGGAAGGACTTGGCCTGCGGATGGTAGAGGCAGGTCGGGTGGAATTGGATGAATTCCATGTTGGCGACCGCGCAGCCGGCGCGCCAGGCCATCGCGATGCCGTCGCCGGTCGAGGTGTCGGGGTTGGTCGTGTACAAATAAACCTTGCCGGCGCCGCCGGTGGCGATCAGCGTTGCCGGCGCGGCGATGGTCAGCACCTTGCCGCTGGCGGTGTCCAGCGCGTAGGCGCCATGGCAGCGGTTCTCGGCGAGTCCGAGCTTGCCGCCGGTGACGAAGTCGATCGCGATGTGGTTCTCGAGCACCGTGATGTTCGGGTGCGCCAGCAGCTTCTCGGTCAGCGTCTGCTGCACCGCCAGTCCGGTGGCGTCGGCGACGTGGATCACCCGGCGGGCGCTGTGGCCGCCTTCGCGGGTCAGATGGTAGCCGTCGTCGCCACGGGTGAAGGGGACCCCCTGGTCGATCAGCCAGTCGATCGCGCGGCGGCCGTTCTCGACGACGAAACGGGTGGCCTGCGGGTCGTTGAGGTGGCTGCCGGCCTCGAAGGTGTCGCGGATGTGCGCCTCGATCGAGTCCCGGCTGTCGAGCACGGCGGCGATGCCGCCCTGCGCCCAGGCGGAGGCGCTGACATCGACGGTGCGCTTGCTGATCACCGCGACCCGTTTCGAATCGGCCAGGCGGAGGGCGGCGGACTGGCCGGCGAGCCCGCTGCCGATGATGAGGACGTCGTAATGGTGGGACACGGTCAGGAAAATCCGGTATGGCGCCGAAGGAGGCGGAACTATAGCATGGGAGGGGGAGCGGGGCGCCCGGCCGGGCGCTGAACTCGCCCGGCCGAACACGGTCTCAGCAAACTTCATGCATGCGCGTTGGTCGCGGTCTTGAGCCTTGCGCTATACTTTTCGCACAAAACACAAGACCATCCGACAGGGACGCAACAAGCATGAGCGAGCGCGAAATTGACCAGGTGCTGGTCGAGCGGGCGCAGCGAGGCGACAAGCACGCTTTCGAACTGCTGGTGCAGAAGTACCAGCGCAAATTGACGCGGCTGCTGTCGCGCTTCATCCGGGATCCGGCAGAAGTGGAGGACGTCGCGCAGGAAGCCTTCATCAAGGCCTATCGCGCCTTGCCTTCCTTCCGCGGGGAGAGTGCGTTCTATACGTGGCTGTATCGCATCGGCACCAATACCGCGAAGAATTTCCTGGTCGCGCAGGGCCGGCGGGCGCCGACCTCGACCAGCTACGATTCGGAGGAAGCGGAAACCTTCGACGACGGCGACCAGCTGCGCGACATCAACACGCCGGAAAGCGTGCTGCACTCGAAGCAGATCGGCGAGACGGTCAACGCGGCGATGGAAGCCTTGCCCGAGGAGCTGCGCACGGCGATCGTGCTGCGCGAGATCGAAGGGCTGAGCTACGAGGAAATTTCCAAGATCATGGACTGTCCAATCGGTACGGTCCGCTCCCGGATCTTCCGGGCGCGCGAGGCGGTCGCGGCGAAGCTGCGGCCGCTGCTCGACGTCTCGCCCGATCGCCGCTGGTAGGCCGCCTGCGGCACGCAAGGAAGCTGAAGCATGAGTGAAACCCGCGGCATCGTCACTGCCCGCGACGGCGATTACGCGATCGTCAGGACCGAGGATTCCGGCTGCGGCCGCTGCCACGAAAGCGGCGGCTGCGGGGGCGTCCGCGTCAGCCAGGCGCTGTGCACCTCGCCGCGCGAATGGCGTGTGCTCAATCCGCGCGGCGCGGCCGTCGGCGAGGAAGTGCGCATCGCGGTCAGCGACGGCGCGATCGGCGCCAGCGCGCTGCTGATCTACGTGCAGCCGCTAGGCGCGCTGCTCGGCGGCGCGATCCTCGGCTCGCTGCTGGCCGGCGAGGCCGGTGCGATCGGCGGCGGTGCCGTCGGCCTGCTGCTTTCCTGGCGCTGGGTCGCATGGCGGCAGAAGCGCCGGCATTGCGATCCGCGTTTCCATCCCCATATCGTCTGAACGCGTCCGAACGCGATCGTATTTTTCTGCTCTTCCAGTCTTTCAGGAGGCGAGTCGTTCCATGAAGAGATTGCTTTCCATCGTATTCGCGCTGTTCGTCAGCGTCGGTGCCGCCGCGCAAGGGCGCGGCCTGCCGGATTTCACCGAACTGGTCGACAAGCAGGGGCCGGCGGTGGTCAATATCAGCACCACCCAGGTGGTCAAGGGGCAGGGGCGCGGCATGCAGTCGCCGCTCCCCTTCGACGAGGACGATCCGATGTTCGACCTGTTCCGGCGCTTCATGCCGCCGCAGGGGCCCGGACGCGGGGCGCCGCGCGATTTCGAGCACCGTTCGCTCGGTTCCGGCTTCATTCTCAGTGCCGACGGCTACATCCTGACCAACGCCCACGTCGTCGACGCCGCGGATGAAGTGGTCGTCAAGCTCACCGACAAGCGCGAGTTCCGCGCCAAGGTGATCGGTGCCGACAAGCGGACCGACGTCGCGCTGCTCAAGATCGAGGCCAGCGGCCTGCCGACGGTGCGCCTCGGCGATCCGTCGGCGCTCAAGGTCGGCGAATGGGTGCTGGCGATTGGCTCGCCCTTCGGCTTCGACAACAGCGTCACCGCCGGTATCGTCAGCGCCAAGGGGCGTTCGCTGCCGCAGGAGAACTACGTACCGTTCATCCAGACCGATGTCGCGATCAATCCCGGCAATTCCGGCGGCCCGCTGTTCAACATGAAGGGCGAGGTGGTCGGCATCAACTCGCAGATCTACAGCCGTTCCGGCGGCTTCATGGGCATCTCCTTCGCCATCCCGATCGACCTGGCGATCGACATCCAGAATCAGCTGAAGGCGCACGGCCGTGTCAGCCGCGGCCGCATGGGCGTGGTCATCCAGGAGGTGACCAAGGAGCTGGCGGAGTCCTTCGGCCTCGCCCGCCCGCAGGGGGCGCTGGTCAGCTCGGTGGAGAAGGGCGGGCCGGCGGAGAAGGCCGGCATCGAGCCGGGCGACGTGATCCTCAAGTTCGACGGCAAGGCGATTGGCGCCTCGTCCGACCTGCCGCGCATCGTCGGCATGACCCGGCCGGGAACGTCGGTGACCGTCGGCCTGTGGCGCAAGGGGGCAGGCAAGGAGGTGTCGCTGGTCGTCGCCGAAATGCCGGTCGACGACAAGCAGGCGGCGGCGCGGACCGCGAAGCCGAAACCGGCCGAGCAGGCGGCGAACCGCCTCGGCCTGGTCGTTTCCGAGTTGACGCCGGAGCAGCGCAAGGAATTGCGCGTGAGCGGCGGCCTGCTGATCGAGGACATCCGCGGCAACGCCGCCCGCGCCGACCTGCGTCCGGGCGACATCGTCCTGGCGGTGATCAGCAAGGGGACGACGACCGAGCTGCGCTCGGCCGAACAGTTCAACCGCGTGCTGGCGCAGTTCGACAAGGGCGCCAACGTGACGCTGCTGGTGCGCCGCGGCGAGATGCAGACCTTCGTCACGATCAAGGGCGTCAATGGCGACAAGTGATCCGATGGAGCTGACGCTGCTGTCGCGCACCTACTGCCATCTGTGCCATGACATGGAGGCGGCGCTGGCGCCGCTGGCCGGCGAGTTCGGCGCTGCGGTGACCGTCGTCGACGTCGATGCCGACGATGCGCTGGAGGCGCGCTGGGGCGAGCTGGTGCCGGTGCTGCTGCACGGCGACACCGAGCTCTGCCACTACTTCCTCGACGCGCCCAAAGTCCGTGATTATTTGAGCCGAATCCGCTAAAATCCGCGGCTTGACGCTTTTCCCAAGGGGGCTCGACAGCCCCCTTTTTCGTGCCTTATGGACCACATCCGCAATTTTTCCATCATTGCCCACATCGACCACGGCAAATCGACGCTGGCGGACCGCATCATCCACCTCTGCGGCGGCCTGTCCGACCGCGAGATGGAGGCACAGGTGCTCGATTCGATGGACATCGAGCGCGAGCGCGGCATCACCATCAAGGCGCAGACCGCGGCACTGCAATACAAGGCGCGCAACGGCACGGTCTATAACCTGAACCTGATCGACACGCCGGGACACGTCGACTTCTCCTACGAGGTCTCGCGCTCGCTGTCCGCCTGCGAAGGGGCGCTGCTGGTCGTCGACGCTTCGCAGGGCGTCGAGGCGCAGACCGTCGCCAACTGCTACACGGCGATCGAACTCGGCGTCGAGGTGCTGCCGGTGCTGAACAAGATCGACCTGCCGTCGGCCAACCCGGACAACGCGCGCGCCGAGATCGAGGACGTGATCGGCATCGACGCCACCGACGCCGTGCTCTGCTCGGCGAAGACCGGCCTCGGCGTCGAGGACATCCTGGAGGCGATCATCGAGCGCATCCCGGCCCCCAGGGGGGATGCCGGGGCGCCGCTGAAGGCGCTGATCATCGACTCGTGGTTCGACAACTACGTCGGCGTCGTCATGCTGGTGCGCGTCGTCGACGGCACGCTCAAGCCGAAGGACAAGATTCGGCTGATGGCTACCGGCACGACGCACCTGTGCGAGCAGGTCGGCGTGTTCACGCCGAAATCGCAGGCGCGCGCGGAACTGAAGGCGGGCGAGGTCGGCTTCATCATCTCCGGCATCAAGGAACTGCATTCGGCCAAGGTCGGCGACACCGTGACGCTGGCCGACAACCCGGCCGCCGAGCCGCTGCCGGGCTTCAAGGAAATCAAGTCGCAGGTGTTCGCCGGCCTCTACCCGGTCGAGGCCAACCAGTACGACCAGCTGCGCGAGTCGCTGGAGAAGCTGAAACTGAACGACGCCTCGCTGCACTTCGAGCCGGAAGTCTCGCAGGCGCTCGGCTTCGGCTTCCGCTGCGGCTTCCTCGGACTGCTGCACATGGAGATCGTGCAGGAGCGGCTCGAGCGCGAGTTCGACCAGGACCTGATCACGACCGCGCCGACCGTCGTCTACGAGGTCGTCATGCGCGACGGTTCGATCGTGCAGGTCGAGAACCCGGCCAAGCTGCCGGAGACGCAGAAAGTCGAGGAGATCCGCGAGCCGATCATCACCGCGACGATCTTCGTGCCGCAGGACTACCTCGGTGCGGTGATCACGCTGTGCAACCAGAAGCGCGGCAACCAGGTCGACATGCACTACCACGGCCGCCAGGTGAAGGTGGTCTACGAGATGCCGATGGCCGAGGTGGTGATGGACTTCTTCGACAAGCTGAAGTCGGTGTCGCGCGGCTACGCGTCGCTCGACTACGACTTCAAGGAGTACCGCGCCGCCGACGTGGTCAAGCTCGACGTGCTGATCAACGGCGACAAGGTCGACGCGCTGTCGATCATCGTGCACCGCGCCAACGCGCAGTACCGCGGCCGCGAGCTCGCCGCCAAGATGCGCGAGCTGATCCCGCGCCAGATGTACGACGTCGCCATCCAGGCGGCGATCGGTTCGACCATCGTGGCCCGCGAGAACGTCAAGGCGATGCGCAAGGACGTGCTGGCCAAGTGCTACGGCGGCGACATCACCCGCAAGAAGAAACTGCTCGAGAAGCAGAAGGCCGGCAAGAAGCGCATGAAGCAGGTGGGTTCCGTGGAGATTCCGCAGGAAGCCTTCCTCGCCGTGCTGCGCGTGGACGGCAAGTAACCGGAGACCCATGTGAACTTTGCCCTGATCCTGTTCATCCTGCTGCTCGTCTCCGGCGCCATCTGGGCCGTCGACTCGCTGCTGCTGAAGCCGAAGCGCGAACCCGGCGGCAAGGATCCCTGGTGGGTCGAGTACGGCTCCGGCTTCTTCCCGGTGATCCTGATCGTCTTCGTGCTGCGCTCCTTCATCGTCGAGCCGTTCAAGATCCCGTCCGGGTCGATGATCCCGACGCTGCTGGTCGGCGACTTCATCCTGGTGAACAAGTACACCTACGGCATCCGCCTGCCGATCATCAACAAGAAGATCATCGACCTCGGCCAGCCGCAACGCGGCGACGTGATGGTCTTCCGCTACCCGGAAGACCCGTCGCTCGACTACATCAAGCGCGTCGTCGGCATTCCCGGCGACAAGATCGCCTATCAGAACAAGCGGCTGACGATCAACGGCCAGCCGGTCGAGGTCAGCGATGCCGGGGAGTACTTCCACCCCGAGCGCCTCTACTATTCGCAGCAGTACGTCGAAAAGCTCGGTGCGCTCGAACACCGCATCCTCAACGACAAGGATGCGCCGTCGTTCATCAACGACGCCGCGCTGTTCCCGCACCGCGACAAATGTCTCTACAATAATGCCGGCGTGATCTGCACGGTGCCGCCCGGACACTACTTCATGGTCGGCGACAACCGCGACAACAGCCGGGACAGCCGCGTGTGGGGTTTCGTGCCGGACGAGAACATCGTCGGCAAGGCCTTCTTCATCTGGTTCAACTTCAGCGACCTCGGCCGGATCGGGTCGTTCAAATAGGAGGGGAGCGATGCACAAGCAAAGAGGGGTCAGCCTGTCCGGCCTGATGATCTGGGGCTTCATCCTGGCGATGGTGTCGCTGGTGCTGATCAAGGTCGCGCCGTCGGCGATCGAGTTCTACAAGATTCGCAAGGACGTCAAGGCGGTGGTCCAGAACGCCCCCCCGAATGCGACCGTACCGGAACTGCGCAGATCGTTCGAGAAGTACGCCGAAATCGACGTGATCAAGGACGTTCGTCCCGAGGATCTGGACATCGCCAAGGAAGGCAACCAGATCGTGATCTCGTTCGCCTACGAGAAGAAAATCCGGCTGTTCGGCCCGGTCAGCGTGCTCATCGACTATCAGGGCTCCAGCGCCGGCCAATGATCCCGGGCAGGCTGGAGAAGGCGCTCGGTCACGCATTCGCCGATCCGGGCCTGCTGCAGACGGCGCTGACGCATCGCAGCCACAGCGCGCCGCACAACGAGCGCCTCGAGTTCATCGGCGACTCGGTACTCAACTGCGCGGTCGCGCTCGAACTTTATCGCCGCTTTCCCGCTCTGACCGAAGGCGAGATGTCCCGCCTGCGGGCCAACCTCGTCCGCCAGGATACGCTGCACCGGATCGCCGAGTCGCTGGCGCTGGGCGACTGCCTGCGCCTGGGTGAGGGCGAGCTGAAGAGCGGCGGCCACCGTCGTCCGTCGATCCTCGCCGACGCCGTCGAGGCGATCATCGGCGCCGTTCACCTCGACGCCGGCTTCGACGCCGCGGCGGCGCTGGTCGGCCGGCTCTATGCCGCGCATCTGGCCGGGATCGTGCCGGGGCAGCAGATCAAGGATCCGAAGACGCGGCTGCAGGAATTCCTGCAGGGGCGGCGCCTGGCGCTGCCGCAATACGTGTTGCTCGACACCAGCGGCGAGGCGCATGCGCAGAATTTCCGCGTCGCCTGCGAGGTTCCGGCATTGCGCCTGAAGACCGAGGGGGTCGGCCAGAGCCGCCGGGCCGCCGAACAGATGGCCGCCGAGCGTGCCCTGGAGAAACTGAAATGAGTTCCGTTCGTTCCGGCTACATCGCCATCGTCGGCCGCCCCAACGTCGGCAAGTCGACGCTGTTGAACGCGCTGATCGGCGAGAAGATCAGCATCGTCTCGCGCAAGGCGCAGACGACGCGGCACCGCATCACCGGCATCCGCACCGACGCCGACGCGCAGTACGTCTTCGTCGATACGCCGGGTTTCCAGACGCAGCACACGAACGCGCTGAACCGGGCGATGAACCGCGGCGTCACGCAGGCGCTGGCCGACGTCGACGTCGTGCTCTTCGTCATCGAGGCCGACCGCTTCGGCGGCAAGGACAAGGTCGTCCTCGACCTGCTGCCGGCCGACAAGCCGGTCATCCTGGTGGTCAACAAGACCGACCGCGTCAAGGACCGGGCCGCCTTCATGCCCTTCCTCGCCGAGGTCGCCGGCAAGCGCGACTTCGCCGCGGTGGTGCCGGTCAGTGCCGCCAACGGCAAGCAGCTGCAGGAGTTGCTCGGCGAGACGAAGAAGCACCTGCCGCATGCGGAACTGCTCTTTGCCGAAGACGAGATGACCGACAAGAGCAGCCGCTTCATCGCTGCCGAATACATCCGCGAAAAGCTGTTCCGCCTGCTCGGCGACGAGCTGCCCTACGCGACCACCGTCGAGATCGAGAAGTTCGAGGAGGAGGGCGATCTCAAGCGCATCTTCGCCGCGATCGTCGTCGACCGCGACGGCCACAAGGCGATCGTCATCGGCAAGGGCGGCGAAACGCTGAAGCGCATCGCCTCCGAGGCCCGCCAGGACATGGAGCGCCTCTTCGGCGGCAAGGTCTATCTGGAAATCTGGGTCAAGGTGAAGTCGGGCTGGACCGACGACGAGCGCCTGCTGCGCTCGCTCGGCTACGAATAGGAGTCTCGCCGGCGATGGTCGCCTCGCAGCGGCAACGGGTCGATGCGCAGCCCGCGTGGGTGCTGCATGCCTACCCGTTCCGCGAAACCAGCCTGATCGTCGAGGTCTTTTCCCGCGACCACGGCCGGGTCGCGCTGCTGGCGCGCGGCGCGCGGCGGCCGCGCTCGGCGCTGCGCGGCCTGCTGCTCGCGTTCCAGCCGCTGGAGCTGGGCTGGGCGGGCAAGGGCGAGGTGCAGACGCTGATGAAGGCGGAATGGGTCGGCGGCCAGCCGCTGCTTGCCGGCAAGGCCCTGTTCTGCGGTTACTACCTGAACGAACTGTTGCTGCACCTGCTGCCGCGCGAGGATGCGCACGAGCGGCTGTTCGCGGCCTACGGCGAGACGCTGCGGCGCTTCGCCGACGGCCTGCGCGAGGCCGACCTGCGGCGCTTCGAGCATGCGCTGCTGGCCGAGCTCGGCTACGGGCTGACGCTGACGCAGGACGCCGAAGGGCGGCCGATCGATCCGGAGGCTCATTACGCCTACGAGATCGAGCGCGGCGCAACGAAGCTGGCGCAGGCCGGCAACTCGGCGCTGTCGGTGCGCGGCAAGACCTTGCTCGACCTCGAACACGAGGATTTCTCCGACCCGCGTTCGCTGCAGGAGGCGAAGCAGTTGATGCGGGCGTTGATGGCACACTATCTCGGCGGCCAGCCGCTGGAAACGCGCAAGATATTCATGGAGCTGCAGGAGCTATGACTTCCCCGATGATCGAACTCGGCGTCAACATCGACCACGTCGCCACGCTGCGCCAGGCGCGCCGTACCTGGGAGCCCGATCCCGCCTGGGCGGCGGCGGAGGCGCATCTCGGCGGTGCCGACGGCATCACCGTGCATCTGCGCGAGGACCGGCGCCACATCCAGGACGCCGACGTGGAGAAGCTGCGCCAGCTGACGCAGATCAAGCTGAACCTGGAAATGGCGGCGACCGACGAGATGGTCGGCATCGCCTGCCGGCTGCAGCCGGAAATGGCGATGCTGGTGCCGGAGGGCCGGCACGAGATCACCACCGAGGGCGGCCTCGACTGCGCCGGGCAGGAAGCCCGGCTGAAGGACGTCATCGCGCGGCTGGCCGACGCCGGCATCGTCAGCAGCGTCTTCATCGACGCCGAACTGCCGCAGATCGAGGCGGCGGCGCGCATCGGCGCGCAGGTCTGCGAAATCCACACCGGCCCCTACGCACACGCCTTCCACGCGCAGGGGCGCGATGCGACGGCGCCGGCGGTGCTCGCCGAACTCGACAAGGTACGCCGCGCCGGGCAGGCGATCCGCGACCTCGGCATGCGCTTCAACGCCGGCCATGCGCTGAACTACTACAACGTGCAGCCGATCGCCGCGCTGCTTGGCGTGCGCGAGCTGCACATCGGCCATTCGATCGTCAGCCGCGCGGTCTTCGTCGGCCTGCGCGAGGCGGTGCGCGAGATGAAGGCGCTGATGCGCGAGGCGGCTCGCGTGGGCCGGTGAGGGGCAGATGATCTACGGCATCGGCACCGACATCGCCGCCGTCGCGCGACTGGCCGGCATGTTCGAACGGCACGGTCGGGCGGCGGCGGAGAAGCTGCTGGCACCGGGCGAGCTGGCCGATTTCGACGCGGCGGCCGACAAGGGCCGCTTCCTCGCCAAGCGCTTCGCCGCCAAGGAAGCCTTCGGCAAGGCGCTCGGCACCGGCGTGCGGGCGCCGGCGACGCTGCCGGCGATCGCCGTCACCCACGACGCGCTCGGCAAGCCGCTGTTCGCGTTTTCCGACGAACTCGCAGCGCTGCTGCGCGAGCGGCGCTTGACCGCCCATCTCTCGATCTCCGACGAGCGCGACTACGCGGTCGCCTTCGTCATCCTGGAGCAGGCATGAAACCCATCCCGCTCGGCCCGCTGATGATCGACATCGCCGGCACCGAACTGACCGACCTCGACCGCGAGCGCCTGTGCCACCCGGCGGTCGGCGGCATCATCCTGTTCGCGCGCAACTACGCGTCTCCGGAGCAGCTCGACCGCCTCTGCGCCGAGATCCACGCATTGCGCTCGCCGCGGCTGCCGATCGGCATCGACCATGAAGGCGGCCGCGTGCAGCGCTGCCGCGAGGGCTTCACCCGGCTGCCGGCGATGCGTTCGCTCGGCGCGGCCTGGGATCGTGACCCCGTGAAAGCGAAGGAGATGGCCCGGGCCATCGGCTACGTGCTCGCCGCCGAATTGCGCCTGCACGGCGTCGACCTGTCGTTTACGCCGGTGCTCGACCTCGACTGGGGGCGTAGTTCGGTGGTCGGCACGCGTGCCTTCCACAGCGATCCGGAGATCGTCGCCACGCTCGCCGGCGAATTGATCGCCGGCCTGCGGCAAGCCGGCATGATCGCCTGCGGCAAGCATTTCCCGGGGCATGGCTGGGTCGAGGCGGACTCGCATGTGGCGATTCCGGTCGACGAGCGCATGCTGGAAGAACTCGCTCCGGACATGCTGCCGTATCGGCGGCTGGCGCTCGACGCGGTCATGCCGGCGCATGTCAGCTTCCCGAGTATTGATTCAAAATCTGCTGGATTTTCAAATTACTGGATAGATCTATTGAGAAACGACATAAAGTTCGATGGTGTCGTTTTCAGCGACGATCTGTCGATGGAAGGGGCCAGCGTCGCCGGCGACATCGTTGCCCGCGCGACGGCCGCCTATCGTGCCGGCTGCGACATGCTGCTCGTCTGCAACAGCCCGGACTCGGTCGGCGAACTGCTGGCGCGCTGGCAGGAGCCGCTCGACCCGGTGCGCAGCGCGCGCATCGAGCGCCTGTTGCCGACGAGCGCGACGCCGAGCGCGGAGGGATTGCGCGGCGATCCGCTCTACCGGGCCGGCGTCGCGTTCGCGCAAGAACTCACGGCGAGCGCCTGAAGCCGCCGATCGCCGGCAACTCCGCATCACTGCAACGCTGCAGGGGAAGGCGGACCTCGTGCCAGTCGAATTCCAGCAGGGCTTCGCGGTCGAGATCGTCCCCGGGCGCGCTGCCATCGGGGCGGCGGATGTGCTCGAACAGCGTCGGCAGGTCGCGGTCGTCGACCAGCCCCAGGCCGCACCCGCACATCAGGCACAGGCTTTCGCCGTCGACCAGCCAGGCCGCGCGCGGCGCGCCGGCGGCAAGGCCGGTGTGCGTCATCAGGCCGCTTTCACCCAAGTGCAGCACCCACGGCGCCGCCGCCAGTTCGACCCACACCCGCTGCGGGCCGTTCTGCATGAACCAGGCCCCGCTCCCGTCGCAGTCGTAGTTGCGGCCGATGAATTCGGCCAGTCCGCCGTGCCGCACCGGGCTGCCCTGCAGGCGCCACTGGCCGCGCCGGTCGAGCGACAGCCAGCCACGGCAGTCGGGAACGTTCGGCCACTTGGCCATGGCGGCGACGACGCTGGGGTCCATGAGATTCTCGAAATGAAAAAGGGCGACCGGAGTCGCCCTTCATTCTAGCTGCAGCAGTCGCGATTACTTGGTGCGGCTGCGGTATTCGTCGGTGCGCGTGTCGATTTCGATCTTGTCGCCGATTTCGACGAAGGCCGGGACCGGCAGCTCGAAACCGGTGTTGATCTTGGCCGGCTTCATGACCTTGCCCGAGGTGTCGCCCTTGACGGCTGGCTCGGTGTAGATGACTTCGCGGACGACCGAGGTCGGCAGTTCGACCGAGATCGCCTTGCCGTCGTAGAACACCACTTCGCAGGGCATGCCGTCTTCCAGGTACTTGAGCGCGTCGGTCATCGCCTCGGCTTCGATCTCGAACTGGTTGTACTCGGCGTCCATGAACACGTACATCGGGTCGGCGAAGTACGAGTAGGTGACTTCCTTGCGGTCGAGCTGGACGACTTCGAACTTGTCGTCGGCACGGTACACCGTTTCGGCGCCGGCACCGGTGAGCAGGTTCTTCATCTTCATCTTGACGACGGCAGCGTTGCGGCCGGACTTGTTGTATTCGGCCTTGAGCACGACCATGGCGTCGTTGCCGACCATGAAGACGTTGCCGGAGCGGAGTTCCTGGGCGGTTTTCATCGGTAAATCCTGTGAATGTGGGCGAAAATGGAAACCCGGCATTATACCGGATCGGCGCAGAAATCCGCCAGTGTTTTCGCCAAATCAGGGAGTTGCGCGAGCCGGTCGCGGAAATTGCGGGTGTGCGCGACGATCTCCGGCAGGTGCCCGGCGAAGGCTCGCCATTGGTCGGCGGTGAGGGTTTCGGCATTCCATCCGTGCCAGAAGGTACGCAGCGCGTCGTTCGCCGGTATCGACAGACCGGCGCAGTAGCGGTCGAGAAAAGCGTCGAGCTTCACGCGGTGTGCCGCGTCGTCCTGCGGGTAGATGTGCCAGACGAAGGGCTTGCCGGCCCAGATCGCGCGCACCAGCGAATCCTCGCCGCGCACGAAGTTCAGGTCGCAGGCGGCGAGCAGGTCGTCGTAGGCTTCCTGGCGCATGAAGGGGAGGATGCGCAGATCGAGTGCGCCGTCGCGACGGACGTCGCCGGGCACGAGCGTCGTTCCGGCCGCCGCGCTGACCGAGTTCAACACGCGCGAGTCGGTGACCAGGCAGCGCACCGGCCGCGATTCGCTGCGCCAGGCATTCAGCAGTGCGGCAACGGCGTTGTTTTCGTAGGCGAAGAGCGAGATCGCCAGCGATCCGCACGCCGGCGCGCCGCCATGCTGCGCCCACCAGGCGGGGGCATCGAAGCCGGCGTGGCGGGCGAGCAGGTCGCGCTCGCGTAGCAGGCCGGCGCTGTTCTCGTCGAAGCCGGGAATGAAGAAATGCTTGGTCAGCGGCAAGCGCGGGTGTGGCGAAGGCAGGCCGTGGCAGTCGGCGACCCACGGCTCGGCCGACAGGTATTCGAGGTTGATCCAGCGCGGCGCCGGCTGCCGCCTTGCCATCGCCGCGACGTAGGCTTCTGGCAGCTCGCAGGCGAAGGCCTCGATCACGACATCGGCCGGGTCGTCTGGGGCGGGGAAGGGCTGTGACCAGTGCCGGACGTCGACGCCGGCGGCCGACTGCGAGTCGCGTTCCGGGTCGATCTCGGGGCAGATCCGGGCGAAGGCGCCAAGGTCGTCGACCCACAGCCGTGCCGCGACGCCATGCTCGGCGACGAGCTGGCGCGCCAGCCGCCAGCAGACGCCGATGTCGCCATAGTTGTCGACAACGGTGCAGAAAATGTCCCAGCGTTGCGGGGCGGAGTGCGCGGTAGAGGAGGGCATGGCGCTGCGTGCTAACATCGGAGGCCGCTATCGTACCGCACCGCACGTACCCCATGTCCGAAGTGTCCGAGTCTCCCGAAACCCCTGCTGCGCCGACACCGTTCGACCACCGGACGCTGCTCGCGACGCTGCCCGAGCTGCCCGGCGTCTATCGCATGCTCGACGCTGCCGGCAACGTGCTCTACGTCGGCAAGGCGAAGGCGCTGAAGAAGCGGGTCGCCTCTTACTTCCGCGACAGCCACCCGAGCCCGCGCATCGCCTTGATGGTGCAGCAGATCGCGAAGGTGGAGACGACGGTGACGCGCTCCGAAGCCGAAGCCCTGCTGCTCGAGAACAACCTGATCAAGGGGCTGAATCCGCGTTACAACATCCTCTTCCGCGACGACAAGTCCTACCCGTACATCCTGATGACGAAGGACGAATTCCCGCGCATCGCCTACTACCGCGGCAGCCTCGACACCAAGCGCGCCGACTACTTCGGCCCCTATCCGTCGGCGGTGGCGGTGCGCGACTCGGTGCATCTGCTGCAGCGCATGTTCCGGCTGCGCACCTGCGAGGATTCGGTGTTCGCCAACCGCTCGCGCCCCTGCCTGCTGTACCAGATCAAGCGCTGCTCCGGGCCGTGCGTCGGCCTGGTCAAGCCGGCGGCCTACGCCGACGACGTACAGCTGGCGCGGATGTTCCTGCAGGGGCGGCAGCAGGAAGTGATCCGCCGCCTGACCGAGGCGATGGAGGCGGCGTCCGCCGAACTCGCCTTCGAGCAGGCGGCGATCTACCGCGACCAGATCGCGTCGCTGCGCTACGTGCAGGAGAAGCAGTACGTCGAGAGCACGCGCGGCGAGGACCTCGACGTTGTGGTGGCAGTGGAAGAGGGCGGTCTGGTCTGCGTCAATCTGGCGATGGTGCGCGGCGGTCGGCATCTCGGCGACCGCCCGCATTTTCCGGCGGGCGGCGGCGCCTGTACGCCGGACGAGGCGCTGAATGCCTTCCTCGAGCAGCACTACCTAGACCACCCGATCCCCGGCAAGATCCTCGTCAACCTGCCGCCGGACGAGGAGGTGGCCGGTGCGCTGGCGGAAGTCGCCGCGCGGCCGGTGCCGGTCGTCGAGCCGAAGCAGGGCATGCCGCGCATGTGGGTCGAGATGGCGCTGCAGAACGCGAAGATCGCCATCACCGCGCGGCGCACGACCCTGTCGCTGCAGGGCAAGCGGCAACTGGCGCTGGCCGAGGCGCTCGGGCTGGAGAGCCTCGATCGCATCGAATGCTTCGACATCAGCCACACGCAGGGCGAGGCGACGGTGGCCTCGTGCGTCGTCTATGCCGGCAACGGCATGAAGAAGTCCGAGTACCGCCGCTTCAACATCCGCGACATCACCCCGGGCGACGATTATGCGGCGATGCGCCAGGCGGTGCAGCGGCGCTACGAGAAGGTCGCCTCCGGCGAGAGCGTCGCGCCGGACCTGATCCTGATCGACGGCGGCAAGGGCCAGGTGGCTGCCGCCGCGGCGATCATGGCCGAACTCGGGCTGGCGCACCTGCCGATGGTCGGCGTCGCCAAGGGCGAGGCGCGCAAGCCGGGGCTGGAAACTTTGATCTTCCCCGACGGCCGCGAGCCGCTACAATTGCGGCCGGAGAACCCGGGCCTGCACCTGATCCAGGAAGTCCGCGACGAGGCGCACCGCTTCGCCGTTTCCGGCCACCGCGCGGCGCGCGGCAAGGCCCGCCGCACCTCGACGCTGGAGGAGATCGGCGGCGTCGGCCCGAAACGGCGGAAGGCCTTGATCACGCACTTCGGCGGACTGCAGGGCATCGCCGCGGCGAGCGTCGAGCAACTGGCGAACGTCCCCGGGATCAGCGACGAACTGGCCGAAAAAATTTACGCAGCCCTGCACTGATGCCCTTCAATCTACCGATCTTCCTCACCTGGCTGCGCATCGTCGCGATCCCGCTGCTGATCGCCGTCTACTACGTTCCCGACGGCTGGCTCTACGGCCACAGCCGCGACGTCGCCGCCACCGTGCTGTTCTGCGCGGCGGCGATCACCGACTGGTTCGACGGCTACCTCGCCCGCAAGCTCAACCAGACCTCGGCCTTCGGCGCCTTCCTCGACCCGGTCGCCGACAAGCTGATGGTCGCGGCGGCGCTGATCGTGCTGGTGCAGCTGGGGCGTACCGACGTCATCATCGCCACCATCATCATCGGCCGCGAGATCACGATCTCCGCGCTGCGCGAATGGATGGCGCAGATCGGCGCGCACCGGAGCGTCGCCGTGTCGATGATCGGCAAGATCAAGACGACCGCGCAGATGCTGGCAATCCCGATGCTGCTGTACTACACGCCGCTGGCCGGCCTCGACATGAAGGAAACCGGCACGTGGCTGATCTATATCGCCGCCGTGCTGACGCTGTGGTCGATGGGTTATTACATGCGGATGGCATGGCCGGAGATCGTCAAGCGCGAGCGCCATCTGTGAAAATCGCAAATCGCGCGGCGTTCGCTTGACACCGCGAAATCTGCCCTTATAATGCCGTCTTCGCTGAACGCGGGAGTAGCTCAGTTGGTAGAGCGCAACCTTGCCAAGGTTGAGGTCGCGAGTTCGAGACTCGTCTCCCGCTCCAAGATTTAGGGGGAAAGCTGCAGCGGCTTTCCCTTTTTAGTTCCGGATGCGATGCCGGACACTGGCGCGATAGCAAAGCGGTTATGCACCGGATTGCAAATCCGTGTAGGTCGGTTCGACTCCGGCTCGCGCCTCCAGAAAAACATCGCGGGAGTAGCTCAGTTGGTAGAGCGCAACCTTGCCAAGGTTGAGGTCGCGAGTTCGAGACTCGTCTCCCGCTCCAAACACGAAAGAGGGAAAGCGCGAAGGCGCTTTCCCTCTTTGCTTTTCAGGGCTCGGGCTATAATCGCGCCACCCGCCCGGATGATGAAATTGGTAGACATACCGGACTTAAAATCCGGAGCCGCAAGGCGTGCGGGTTCGACCCCCGCTCCGGGCACCAAGGTTTCCTTCTGATGATCATTTTCGACCTGACCTGTTCCGCCGATCACCGTTTCGAGGGCTGGTTCCGCTCCGCCGAGGACTTCAGCAGGCAGGAAGCGGACGGCATGGTGCTCTGTCCCTACTGCGGTTCGCACGAGGTGAAGCGCCTGCCGTCGGCCGTGCATGTCGCCTCGGCGGCCGCCCCGATGCCGGCGCCGGAGGCGGGGCGCAGGCCCGCGGCCGATCCGCTGGCGGCCGCCAAGCGCTTCGTCGAGGAGATGATCCGGCACAGCGACGACGTCGGCAGCGCGTTCGCCGAGGAAGCGCGGCGCATTCATTATCGCGAGTCGCCGGAACGGGCGATCCGCGGCGTTGCCACTGCCGACGAATGTGCGGCGTTGCAGGAGGAGGGGATCGACGTGCTCCGCCTGCCGCGCCCGAAGAAGCGGGAAGAACTCAATTGACGGCCGTGGCGCAGAAACCGGTAGCGGCCGGACGGGGCGGCATGGCGATCGCCAAGGGCTGCCTGGCCTCGTTCCTGCTCGGCGCGAACGTGCTGCTCGTCTTCCTGGCGATGATCCCGTTCGCGCTGCTCAAGCTGTGCCTGCCGTTCGCGGCGGCGCGCAGGCCGATCGACCGCATCCTCAACCGCCTCGCCGAAACATGGATCGCCGTGAACGGCTGGTGGATCGGCTTGGTCGGCCGGGTGCGCTGGGACGTGCAGGGCGCCGATACGCTGCGCCGCCACGGCTGGTACCTGGTCGGCAGCAACCACCAGAGTTGGGTGGATATCCTCGTGCTGCAGAAGGCGCTGACCGGCAAGGTGCCCTTGCTCAAATTTTTCCTCAAGCGCGAGCTGATCTACGTGCCGCTGATGGGGCTCGCGTGGTGGGCGCTCGATTTTCCGTTCATGCGCCGCGGCGGCAGCTTCGCGCGCGACCTGGCGGCGACGCGCAAGTCCTGCGAGCGCTTCCGCGAGATTCCGACCTCGGTCATCAACTTTCTCGAAGGCACCCGCTTCACGCTGGCCAAGCGCGACGAGCAGCAATCGCCCTACCGGCACCTGCTGGCGCCGAAAGTAGGGGGGCTGGCGATGGCGCTGTCGGTGATGGGCGATCGCTTTCGCTCCTACCTCGACGTGACCATCGTCTACCCGGACGGCGTGCCGACGTTCTGGGACCTGCTCTGCGGCCGCATGCACGAAGTGGTGGTCCGCGTCCGCGAATTGGAGCTGCCGGCGCTGCCGGAAGGCGTCGCGATCGGCAGCGCCCCGTACCGGCGGCAGATGACCGCGTGGGTCGATCAAATGTGGCGGGAGAAGGATGCCTGCATCGACGACATTCTCGCCGGGCGCAAGCCGGCGCCGGCGAAGGCGGCCTGAGATGGCGGTCGGCGATCTCAGCGACATCGCGCACGTCATCCAGCTGGCGGTGGCGCCGGTTTTCCTGCTGACGGCGATCGCCACGCTGATCAACGCGATGAACGGCCGCCTCGGCCGCATCGTCGACCGCCGGCGGGTGGTGGCCGAGCAGCTGCGCCATCCCGGGCGCGACGACTGCGCCGAGGCGGAGGCGGAGATGGCGATGCTCGGGCGGCGCAGCCGGCTGGTCTATCTGTCGATCCTGTTCGCGGTGCTCAGCGCCTTGCTGGTCTGCCTCGTCGTCGCCGGCGCCTTCGTCGGGGCGATGGTCGCAGTCAAGCTCGCGCACGCGGTTGCCGGCTTGTTCGTTGCGGCGATGCTGGCGATGATCGTCTCGCTGTCGGTCTTCCTGCGGGAAATCTACCTGGCGGTAACGTCGGGGACGCATTACCGGCGCTGAGATCGCTTTGTCCGCCTCTGCGTAATTTTACATAATACAAATTATACGAACCGATCGATCGGCCGTGCGCATAGCCGGCTGTGCCGTCCCGCCATGAACCTTCCGATATCCCGGCCCCTCGTCTTCGTCGACCTGGAAACGACCGGCGCCAATTTCGCGCGCGACCGCGTCCTCGAGGTCGGGCTGGTCGAAGTCGACGAGCACGGCGTCCGCGAATGGGCGGCGCTGGTCAATCCGGGCGTGCCGGTGACGCCGTTCATCACCGGGCTGACCGGCATCGACGACACGATGGTCGCCGACGCGCCCGGCTTCGAACGGCTGGCCGACGAATTGCGCCGGCGGCTGGCCGGGAAGCTTTTCGTCGCGCACAACGCGCGCTTCGACTACGGCTTCCTGAAGGCCGAGTTCGCCCGCCTCGGTGTCGACTTCCGCGCCACCGTGCTGTGCACGGTCAAGCTGTCGCGCAAGCTGTTTCCGCAGCACAACCGCCACAACCTCGATACGCTGATCGAGCGCCATGGCGTCGCCGCCGACGCCCGTCACCGGGCGCTGGCCGACGCGCGGGTGCTGTGGGATCTGTGGCAGCGCTGGCATGCGGACCCCGGTGCCGACGCGCTGGCGGCCGCCGTTGCGGCACTGACCCAGGCAGCGACGCTGCCGCCGGATCTCGATCCGGCGCTGGCCGACGAATTGCCGGACATCCACGGCGCCTACGCGCTGCTCGGCGCCGACGGCGAAACGCTGCTCACCGGGCGGGCCAGCAACCTGCGCCAGAAAGTGCTCTCGCATTTCGCCGGGGCGCGTTTCAGCCTGCCGCCCGCCAGCCTCGTCCGCCGCATCGAGTGGTTCGACGCCGCCGGCGAGTTCGGTGCCCGCCTCCACGAAATCCGCCTGCAGCGCCGGCGCAAGCCGATTCCGGCGGAACTGTGCGCATGGCGGCTGCGCGAGGTCGCGCCGGGCGACTTCCGGCCGTTCCTGGCGACGCCGGACGACGCCCGCTTCGGCGGCGACGACGAGCTGTTCGGGCTCTACGGCACGCAGCGCGAGGCGCGACAGGCCTTGCGCAAGCTGGCCGAAGCGCACTTTCTGTGCCCGGCGCGGCTCGGCCTGGAGGCGGAAAAGCCGGGCAAGCCGTGTTCCGCGGTCAAGGGGCATCATTGCCGCGGCGTCTGCGTCGGCAAGGAGGACGCGTCGCGGCACAGCGCGCGGCTGATGGCGGCGCTCGGCAAGCTGAAGCTGAAAGCCTGGCCGTTCGCCGGGCCGGTCGCGCTGGTCGAGCGTGATGCGTTCGGGATGATCGAGGACTTCCACGTCGTCGATCGCTGGCGTTACCGGGGCCTGGCGAGGAACGACGAAACGCTCCGCGAGCTTGCGGAATCTGCGGAAGAACTTCCTTTTGATCCTGATGTTTACAGGGTTTTGTTAAAGTACATTCAAGGCAACTCGCTGCGCGTCGTCACCTTGCCGGCGGGGTCGTCCCCAGCGCCTGCCCGCTGACGCCGCCGAACGCGCGCAGCCGCTCGAAGATCCGGGTGTCGTTGCCGCGCAGCGCGAAATCCATCGCCGTCTCGCCCTTGTCGCTCTTCAGGTTCGGATCGGCGCGGCGCTTCAACAGCAGCTCGACGACTTCCTCGTGGCCGCCGCGCGCGGCGGCGATCAGTGCGGTATAGCCGTTGTCCGCCTGCGCGTTGACCTCGGCGCCATGCTCGAGCAGGTAGCGGACGACCTCGGCGTGGCCGTTGAACGCGGCGTAGATCAGCGGCGCCCAGCCCGGCATGTTGACCAGCGCCCTCGCCTTCACCAGCCGCTCGACCATCGGCAGCGAGCCGCGGAAGGCGGCCAGGCGCAAGGCCGTGTCGCCGTGCGCGTTGCGCGCGTTGGGGTTGGCCTTGGCGGCGAGCAGCACGTCGACGATCTCCTCGTTGCCGTCGCGCACCGCCAGCATCAGCAGCGTATAGCCCTCGCGGTCGACGATGTTCGGGTCGAGGCCGCGCTTGAGGATCTCGGTGACGTCCGGTGCGCTGCCGCGCTTGATCGCGACCAGCATGTCGTCGTAGATCCCGGCGTGGGCCGGCAGGGCGAGCGTCAGCGAAAGAGCGGCGGCGGCGAGCAGTTTTTTCATCATGCCTCCAGGAGCGGTCGGGAGCCCGGGAACAGCCGGGCGAAGTTGGCCGTGGTCGCCTCGGCGACGGCCTCCAGGCTGAGGCCGCGCAGGCGGGCGATTTCCTCGGCGACATGCAGCACGTGCCCCGGCTCGTTCAGCTTGCCGCGGAACGGCACCGGCGCGAGATACGGCGCGTCGGTCTCGACGAGGATGCGGTCGAGCGGCGCCTTCTGCGCCACCTCCTTGATCTGCAGCGCGTTCTTGAAGGTGACGATGCCCGAGAACGAGATGTGGAAGCCGAGGTCGAGCGCGGCCGCGGCGACCTCCCAGGTCTCGGTGAAGCAATGCATCACGCCGCCGACTTCGCCGGCCCCCTCCTCCGCCATCAGCCGCAGCGTATCGGCCGCCGCGTCGCGGGTATGGATCACCAGCGGCAGCCCGGCGGCGCGCGCGGCGGCGATGTGCGTGCGGAAGCGGGCGCGCTGCCATTCCGGCGCGTCCTTGTGCCAGTAGTAGTCGAGGCCGGTCTCGCCGATCGCGATCACCTTCGGGTGGCGGGCGAGCGCGACGAGCTCGTCGGCCGAGGGCTCGCGCGCGTCGGTGTATTCCGGGTGTACGCCGACGGTGGCGAACAGGCGCGGATCGCTTTCGGCGAGCGCGATCACTTTCGGCCAGTCCTCGAGGTTCACGCCGACGCAGACGGCGGCGCCGACGCCGTTCGCCTGCATGCGCGCGAAGACCTCGGGCAGGCGCCCGGCGAGGTCGTCGAAATCGAGGTGGCAATGGGAGTCTACGAGCATCGGACAGCCTGGCGTTCGGTGGTGCGGGATGCCGCCGGGGGGCGGCTCAGAGGGTGTGGGTCGGCCGGCTCGACTGCATGACGCCGCCGAGCAGGCCTTCGATCTTGCGGCGGGCCTCGACGCCGCTCTCGTCGGCGTTGAAATGGACGCCGATGCCCTGCGCCTTGCTGTTCTGCGCGCCGGCCGGGGTGATCCAGACGACGGTGCCGGCGATCGGCAGCTTGGCCGGGTCGTCCATCAGCGACAGCAGCATGAACACCTCGTCGCCCAGCTTGTAGCTGCGCGAGGTCGGGATGAAGATGCCGCCGTTCTTGAGGTGCGGCATGTAGCCCGCGTACAGCGCCGACTTCGAGTTGATGTTCAGCGACAGAACACTCGGGCGGGGCGCGGCGGCGGCAGGCTTGGCGGCTTCACTCATGGGCGCGTCAGCGTCGTTCGAAAAGTGCCGCGTAGCCCAGGAAGAAGTCTTCGAGGAAGAGGCGGCTGTTCAACGGATGTTCGGAATGACGCCTGTATTGTAGCGCCTTCCGCCCGAAGGCCAACAGCCTTTGCGCGTCGGAACGGGCGGCGAGCTTCTCGATCTGCGCGCGTTCGCCGACGAAGTAGCGGACCGGCAGCCGCGTCGCGGCGAGCGACAGGTCGACCAGCCACTTCTGCGCCCATTCCATCAGCCGCTTCATCGGTGGCGCGCCGCCGCCCTTCTCCGCCTTCACCGTCTTGTCCAATGCCGCGGCGGCGGCCAGCGGGTCGAGCGCCGGACCGCGCAGCAGCTGTTCGAGCAGCGCCTCGATCAGCCGGCGCTCACCCGAGCCGTCGAGCTCGGCGGCCAGCAGCGGTGCGCCGCCGGCCAGTGCCAGCCAGCGCTCGGCGTCGGCGACGCCGGCCGCAGCCAGCCAGTCGCGCGCCCGCGCCGCGTCGGGCGTCGGCACGGCGAGCGCCTGGCAGCGGCTGCGGATCGTCGGCAGCAGGCGCTCGGGCTCGTGGCTGACGAGCAGGAACAAGGTGTCGGGGGCTGGTTCCTCCAGCGTCTTCAGGAGCGCGTTGGCGGTGTTGCGGTTCATCGCCTCGGCCGGGCAGACCAGCACCACGCGCAGGCCGGCGCGGTGCGTGCCGACGTGCAGGAAGTCGTCGAGGCCGCGCACCTGGTCGATCGTGATCTGCTGGCTGGCCTTCTTGCCGCCCTCCTCGCCCTCGCCTTCCGCCTCGGCCAGCGCCTCCGGCTGCAGCAGCCGGAAGTCCGGGTGGTTGCCCTGGCTCAGCCAGTTGCAGGCGAGGCACTGGCCGCAGGCTTCGCCGTTCGGCTGCGGGTTTTCGCAGAGCAGCGAGGCGGCGAAGGCGCGCGCCAGATCGAATTTTCCGAGGCCGCGCGCGCCGCCGAGCAGCAGCGAATGCGGCAGCTGGCGGCGACGTGCCTGAAGCCTGGACCAGAGGTCGGAATGAAGTTGAATAACGTTCATCGACAAATACTTGAAACGATTTCTTCAACCGTTTTCTTGATCTGCTCGCGCGGCCGGTCGGCGTCGATCACGTGCATCCGCTGTCCCGACGCGGCGGCCCGTTCGAGGTAGGCCTGGCGCACGCGCTCATGGAAATCGGCGCGTTCCTGCTCGAAGCGGTCGAGCTCGCGCGTCTGCAGCACGATGCGTTCGCGGGCGACGGCGAACGGCAGGTCGAAGAGCAGCGTCAGGTCCGGCTGCAGGTGGCCGTGCACCCAGTGCTCGAGGTCCAGCAGCTTGTGCCGGTCGAGGCCGCGGCCGCCGCCTTGGTAAGCGTAGGTGGCATCGCTGAAGCGGTCGCAGACGACCCAGTCGCCGCGCGCCAGTGCCGGCTCGATGACTGCGGCGAGATGCTCGCGGCGGGCGGCGAACATCAGCATGGCCTCGGTTTCGAGGTGCATCGGCTCGTGCAGCAGCAGCTCGCGCAGCTTTTCCCCGAGCGGAGTGCCGCCCGGCTCGCGCGTGCTGACGACGGTCAGGCCGCGGCTGCGCAGCAATTCGCAGACGCCGGCGATGTGGCTGCTCTTGCCGGCGCCGTCGATGCCCTCGAAAGTGATGAACTTGCCCCGCATCAGCGTTTCTCGCCTTTCAGTTGGTAGCGCGCCACGGCCTGGTTGTGTTCGTCCAGCGTGCGCGAGAATTGACTGCTGCCGTCGCCGCGGGCGACGAAATACAGTACGTCGCTCGCCGCCGGGTTCAGCGCCGCGCGCAGCGAGGCGAGCCCGGGCATGGCGATCGGCGTCGGCGGCAGCCCGGGTCGCGTGTAGGTATTGTAGGGCGTATCGGCCAGCAGGTCGCGCTTCCTCAGGTTGCCGTCGAAGCCCTCGCCGAGGCCGTAGATCACGGTCGGGTCGGTCTGCAGCAGCATGCCGGCGCGCAGTCGGTTGACGAAGACCGCGGCGATCAGCGGCCGGTCGGCTTCGCGGCCGGTCTCCTTCTCGACGATCGAGGCCATGATCAGCGCCTGGCGCGCATCCCGGTACGGCAGGCCGGGGGCGCGCTGCGCCCACTCCCGCTCGACGTGGCGGCGCATCGTGCGGTGCGCCCGGGCGAGCACGTCGAGGTCGCTCGACTGCTTGGCGAACAGGTAGGTGTCGGGGAAGAACCAGCCTTCGGCGTGCGCGGCGTCGATGCCCAGCCGGCGCAGGAGTTCGGCTTCGGCCAGGCCGCGGCTGTCGTGGCGCAGGTCGGGATGGGCGTCGAGCCTGTCGCGCAGCTGGCGGAAGGTCCAGCCTTCGATGAAGGCGATCTCGGCCTGGGTGACGTCGCCGCGGGTCAGCTTGCGCAGCAGCTCGAGCGGCGTGATGCCGGCGACGATCTCGTAGCTGCCGGCCTTGATCTGCGCGTCGACGCGCAGCAGCCGGCCGAGCAGTTCGAGCAGTCGCGGCGGCAGCGCGACGCCGGCGGCGGCGATCTGCTGTTCGGCGCTGCGCAGCGAGCTGCCGGCGGCGACGGTGAAGTCGAGCGGCGAGGCGGCGAGCTGCAGCGGGCGGTGGGCCAGCCAGTAGAGCGTGCCGGCGGCAAGGGCAACGGCGAGCAGCACCAGCAGGATCAGGTTGCGCAGGAGCTTGAGCATCGGATGGCGCGGAGCGCGCGGGCGGCGGGCGGTTTTGGCGGAGGCGTTATAATAGCCGAAGCATAGACCCCACACGAGACACGGCGACATGATCCCGACCTGGAAAGAGGCCCTTGGCGCCACCGGCGCCCGTTTCAACGATTCCCGCAACCCCGAGGTCGACAGCTTCGGCGACGCCGCCGGCGAGCTCGCCGCCGCCCGCGATGCGACCGTCGTCGCGCCGCTGACGCACCTCGGCGTGATCCGCGTCGGCGGCGAGGACGCCAAGTCCTTCCTGCACAACCAGCTGACCAGCGACATCAACCACCTCGCCGCCGACGGCGCGCAGCATGCCGCCTGGTGCAGCGCCAAGGGGCGCATGCTGGCCAGCTTCGTCGTCTGGCGCGACGGCGGCGACTACCTGCTGGCGCTCTCCGCCGACCTGCAGGCGGCGATCGCCAAGCGCCTGCAGATGTACGTGCTGCGCTCGAAGGTGACGGTCGCCGATGCCGGCCTCGCGCTGCTCGGCCTGTCCGGCCCGCAGTCGCCGGCGGCGCTGCAGGCCGCCGGCCTGCCCCGGCCGGAGCCGATGAAGAGTGCCGCCGCCGACGGCTGCGCGGTGATCCGCATCGACGACGCGCGCCAGTTGATCGCCGTTCCGGCCGAGCGCGCCGCCGCCGTCTGGGCGGCGCTCGCCGGCACAGCGCGTCCGGTCGGCCTGCCGGCCTGGCGCTGGCTGGACATCCGCGCCGCGCTGCCGCTGATCAGCGAGGCGACGAAGGAGCACTTCGTGCCGCAGATGGCCAATTTCGAGCGCATCGGCGGCGTCAGCTTCCACAAGGGCTGCTATCCCGGGCAGGAGGTCGTCGCCCGCACGCAGTACCTGGGCAAGGTCAAGCGCCACCTCTACCGGCTGCGCAGCGACGCGGCGATGGCGGCCGGCGACGAACTCTATTCGGAAGCCGTCCCCGACCAGTCCTGCGGCATGGTGGTCAGCGCGGCGGCATCGCCGGCCGGCGGCCACGAGGCGCTGGCCGTGGTCATGGAACTGGCGGCAGACGCCGGCATCCGCCTGCGCGCGCGCGACGGCGCGAACGCCGCCGCGGCCGCAGTGGCCGCCTGAGCGATGGACGATACGCGTCGCAACGACGGCCCCGCGGGGGGCGCCTGAGCGCCCTTCGCCTTCCCCTCCGTTCCCGAGGTGCCTGGCGATGTGCCTGATCCTCGTCGCCTGGCGCGCGCATCCCGACTATCCGCTGGTCGTCGCCGCCAACCGCGACGAATTCTTCGCCCGGCCGACGGCCTCCGCCGCGCGCTGGGCGGATGCACCGCAGGTGCTCGCCGGGCGCGACCTGGAAGCCGGCGGCACCTGGCTCGGCGTCGCCGCCGGCGGGCGCTTCGCGGCGGTCACCAACGTCCGTGAACCGGGCCGGCCGCAAGGGGCGCGTTCGCGCGGCCGGCTGACCGCGGATTTCCTCACCGGCGATGCATCGGCGGCCGAGTACGCGGCGGCGATCGACGGTGCCGCCTATTCCGGATTCAACCTGCTGGTCAGCGACGGCCGCGCGCTGTGGTACGCCTCCAACCGCATCGCCGCGCCGCACCCGCTGTCGCCCGGCATCTACGGGGTCTCGAACCACCTGCTGGATACGCCGTGGCCGAAACTGGCCACCGCCAAGGCGCGCTTCGCCGCGGCGCTGCCGCGCCTGCCGGCGGAGGAGGATTTCTTCGCGCTGCTCGCTGACGACGAGATCGTCCCCGACCGGCACCTGCCGGCGACCGGCGTCAGCCTGGAATGGGAACGGCGGCTGTCGGCGATCTTCGTCCGCTCGTCGGACTACGGCACGCGGGCCTCCACCCTCCTCGTGCAGCGCGACGATGGCGGTGCCCGCCTGCACGAACGAAGCTATGGCTCCGGCGGCGAGCCTGCCGGCGAAATCTGCCTCGACCTCGGCTAGGGCGTGCTCACAGCAGATTCGTGGAGCGCGTTGCCGCGCAAAGGCGGTGGATGCTAGGCGCGCGGCGCCAGGCCAGACAGCGCCACCGCACCTCCTAGGCTTCGATCTCCACCGCGGTACCGACCGGGATCAGGTCGAACAGCTCGACGACGTCGGCGTTGCGCATGCGGATGCAGCCGTGCGAGCCGGGGACGCCCATCGCCGTGCCGTCCGGGCTGCCGTGGATGTAGATGTAGCGGCGCATCGTGTCGACCCGGCCGAGCCGGTTCACGCCGGGTTCGCAGCCGGACAGCCAGAGAATGCGGGTGAGGATCCAGTCGCGGCCGGGGTGCGCGGCGCCGAGTTCCGGCGTGTAGATTTCGCCGGTCGGCCGGCGGCGGACGAAGACGGTGTTTTCCGGCCGGCCGCCGCCGATCCTGGCGCGCACCACGTGCCGGCCGCGCGGCGTGCAGTAGCTGCCGGACACCTCGCCGGCGCCGTTGGCGGCAGTGGATACCGGCCAGCGGCGCAGCGGTCGCCCCGCGTCGTCGACCAGCGCGAGCTCCTGGCGGGCGATCGAAATGTGGATCTTCATTGCGCGCGGACCTTGCGGCGGGCGGCGAAGAAGGCCGAGAGCATGCTGCCGCACTCCTCGCCGAGGACGCCGCCGACCACCTCGGCGTGGTGGTTCAGGCGCTCGACCGCGAACAGGTCGACGACGCTGCCGTGCACGCCGGTCTTCGGGTCGCGCGCGCCATAGACGACGCGGGCGATGCGCGCGTGCATGATGGCGCCGGCGCACATCGCGCAGGGTTCCAGCGTCACGTACAGCGTGCACCCCGGCAGGCGGTAGTTGCCGAGCCGGCGCGACGCGTCGCGCAGGGCGGCGATCTCGGCATGCGCCGTCGGGTCGCTCTCGCCGATCGGGGAATTGAAGCCGCGGCCGACGATCTCGCCGTCGCGTACGATCACCGCGCCGACCGGGACCTCGCCCAGGCATTCGGCGGAGCGCGCCAGCGACATCGCCTCGCGCATGAAGAATTCGTCGTCCATCGGCGCCATTGTATCAAGCGCGCTTGCCCGCCGCCGTCCGCCGCCGCTGGCGGTTTTTGATAACGTTATCCTTGAGCGCGCTCGCCGACCACAGTCCGGCGGCCGCGGCCGCGGCGCGGAAGGTGGCCTGCAGGTCGCCGCCGGCGACGCTGGCGGCGAGGCGGTCGAGGGCCTTTGCCAGCGCCTCCAGTTCGGCGGCGCGGCGCGCGCGGTAGAGGCGCATGTTCTGCCGCACCTGTTCGTCGCGGTCGGCGAAGCGGGTGCGCGGACGGCCGCGCCGGGGTGTGTCGTCGTCGGGTTCTTTCGGGTTCATGCCGGCTATTTTAGATAACGTTATCTTAATAGTCATTGCTCCGCGGTACGACGGCGCCGAACGGCGCCCTTTCGCCACTCCTTGTCGCGTCCTATAGTGAAAGTTGGCCCGCTAGCCGCGGTTTCTCCTTGCATTTCATGCAGATGGGGCCGTCATGACGCTCGCTTTCGCCGACTCGCCGATCGCCATTGCGTTCTCCGGCTGATGTCGATGGCGAATGACCTCGCGCCGCTTCTGATCCTTGCCGCAGTCACGACGCTGCTGGCGGTGGTCCTGCTCGTTCTGGTCGTGCGCGAGCGCCGCCGCAGCGAATCGGCGCACGGGCTCGCCGAAGAGCGCGGCCGTCGCTACCGTAGCCTGTTCGATTCGTCGCTGGCCGGCATCGCACTGGTCGGCGCCGACGGCGAGTTGAAGGAGTGGAACGCGATGCTGGCCGAGGTGCTCGGTGCCGGTCGCGAGCGGCAGCCGGCCTGGCGCGAGGAAACCCGCGAGCTGGCCCGGCTGGCGCGCAGCGGGCTGCCGGGCGCGTCGGTCGAGACCAGCGTCGCCACCGGCGACGGTTCGCGGCGCTGGCTGATGCTGCGCCACTGGCCGATGGCCGGCGCCGCCAACGGCGACTACTGGCTGCAGGTCAACGACATCACGCAGCGGCAGGAGGCGCGTCGCGTGCTGCGCCTCGCGCAGCAGGTCTATCGCAGCATGTCCGAGGCGATCCTCGTCACCGACGCGGCGACCCGGATTGTCGACGTCAATCCGGCCTTCGAGCGCATCACCGGCTACCCCCGCGACGAGGCGATCGGACGCAAGGCCTCGCTGATTCGCTCGTCGCGGCACGACGCCGCCTTCTTTGCGGCGATGTGGGAAGGGCTCAGCCGAGACGGCCACTGGGCCGGCGAGATCTGGAACCGGCGGCGGGACGGCAGCGAGATTCCGTGCTGGATGCACATCGACGCCGTCGCCGACCCGCAGGGGCAGGAGCCGGCGCACTACGTCGGCGTCTTTTCCGACATCAGCGAGCGCAAGTCGGACGAGGAGCGCATCCATTACCTCGCCCACCACGACCAGCTGACCGGCCTCGGCAACCGCTTCGCGCTCGATGCGGTGCTGCCGCAGACGATCGCCATGGCGCGGCGCAAGGGGCGGCGGGTGGCGCTGCTGTTTACCGACCTCGACTATTTCAAGGAAATCAACGATACGCTAGGGCACGCCGCCGGCGACCAGGTGCTGGTCGAGGTCGCGTGCCGGCTGCGCCGGGTGGCGCGCGATTCCGATTTCCTGGCGCGCTTCGGCGGCGACGAATTCGTCGTCGTGCTGACCGACGTCGAGGACTGCGCCGATGCGCAGCGGGTGGCTTCGGCGATCATCGCCACGCTGCACGAGCCGATCCGCATCGAAGGACGGGAGATCCGCGTCACTCCCAGCATCGGCATCAGCCTCTTCCCTGAGCACGGCGAGCAGCCCGAGGTGCTGCTCGGGCTGGCCGACAACGCGATGTACCGCGCCAAGTCCGACGGCCGCGACGGATACTGCATGCACCAGCCGCGGTCGGCATGAGGCGCGGCTAGGTTCCCTGTCGCGCCGCCGCTTCGCAGGCGAGCAGCGCCGCCTTGCGCTCGCTGCCCCAGCGGTACTGGCCGATCTCGCCGCTCTCGCGGATCACCCGGTGACACGGTACGAGCACGGCGATGCGGTTGTGCGCGAGGGCGGTGCCGACCGCCCGCGGCGCCCGCGGCGCGCCGACCCGGCCGGCGAGGTCGCCGTAGGAGACGGCGCAGCCGGCGGGGATGCGCAGCAAGGCTTCCCAGACCTTGAGCTGGAAGTTGGTGCCGCGCAGCAGCAGTGCGATCGGCCGGTCGCCGGCAAGCGGATCGAACATCGCGCGGACGACCCCGGCCACCGCCGCATCGTCGCGCACACAGGCGGCCTTCGGCCATTCCGCCCGCAGCGCGGCCTCGGCCGCCGCCGTCTCGCCGGTCGCGACGAACTGCAGGAGGCAGACGCCGCGCGGCGTCAGGCCGCAAATGACGTCGCCGAGCGGCGTCGGGGCGAAGCCGAAGGCGAGCGTCAGCCCCTCGCCGAGCGCACCGACCTCGCCCGGCGTCATCGCCTCGCAGGCGACCATCAGGTCGTGCAGCCGGCCGGGGCCGGAGAGGCCGCTTTCCAGGCTGGTGGCGAGTACGTCGCGCGACTGGCGCAGCAATGCGCGGGCGTGCTCCTTGGTCAGGAACTGCAGGAAGCGCTTCGGCGAGATGCCGGCCCATTCGCTGAAGACGCGCTGCAGATGCGGGCCGCTCAGGCCGACGTGGGCGGCGACCTCGTCGAGCGACGGTTGCCGGCGCGCCTGCGCGCGCACGAAGCGGATTGCGGCGGCCACCGTATCGTAGGCCTTGCCGAGGGATGGCTGTCGTTCCATCGTTGCGCCCTTTCGCCGGAATCGTTCACGCCGCGGATTCTTGCCGATCGCCCCCGCCCGCGCCACCCGATTCTTGCGCTGCGCCCGGCCGGACCAGCTCGAACACCGGCAGCAGGCGGCCGGTGAGCCGGCCCGCCGCGTTGCGGATTTCTCCGGCCCGCCATGGCGCGAGCGGCGAGGCGCCGTCCGCCGGCAGCAGCCCCAGCCGGTCGAGAATCGCGGCGAGCGCCGTCTGCAGCGCGCGCGGGCTGCCGTCGGCGATCTTCAGCGCGATGCCGAGGCCGCGGCTGCGCACGCCGAGCGCCTGCACGCCATCGGCGCCGCCCTTCGCCACCCAGTCGCCGGCTGCCGCCTGCATCAGCAGCAGGTCGTTGCGCGCCTCGCCGGCGACCATCTCCGGGTGCCCGGTCATCGCCGCGAACAGCGTCGCCAGCGGCGGCGGTGCACCGGGCGATGCGAGGCGGGCGTAGGCCTGCGCCAGACAGGCGAGCGGCAGCGCGTAGTTGGGCGCGCCGCAACCGTCGATGCCGAGCGGCAGCGCGTTCGTGCGCAGGCCGAGCAGCCGCGCCAGCCGGCGCCGGATCGCCCGCTGTAGCGGATGCGCCGGATCGAGGTAGGTGGCGGTCGGCTGCCCGTGCAGCCGGCACCACGCGAGGAAGCCGGCGTGCTTGCCGGAGCAGTTGTGGTGCAGCGGGCTGGCCGCCAGGTCGGCGGGCGGTGCGCGGCCGGTCGCGGCGTAGAACAGCGGCGCATGGCTGCCGCACTGCAGCGCCGCCTCGTCGCAAGCGATGCGCGCCAGCATGTCGGCGACGCCGGCGAGGTGGCGCGGCTCGCCCGAATGGCTGGCGCACATCAGCGCCACCTGCGCCGGCGAGAAGCCGAAATGCGCCGGCCCGCCGTCGGCGACGAAGGGCAGCGCCTGGAACGGCTTCAGCGTCGAGCGCGTGAACATCGGAAACGTGCAGTCGCCGGCGGCGGCGAGCAGGCGGCCATCGGCGGCGGCGACCGCCAGCGAGCCGTAATAGACCGACTCGACGGCATCGCCGCGCGTCGCAACGATCAGAGGCACATGACCAGGCAACGGCATCGCTTGCTTCATCGACGGAACTCCCTGCTTCATTGGCGTAGAGTACGGCCGCGGGGCGCAAGTTGCGAGCGTCTGCAAGCCCCGCGGTTTTCCGGTCCAACGGGAAACGCCGAACGGATGGAGGTGCGCACATGGAGGAACGAACGATCACGGTCATCACCGGAGCCAGCCGCGGCCTGGGGCAGGCGGCGGCGCGGCGGCTCGCCGGCGAGGGGCATTGCGTCGTCGCCACCGCGCGGCGCCCGGACGACCTCGCCGCCCTCCGCCAAGCCCTGGCGCAAACCGGCCAGGTGGGCGAATGCCGCCCGCTCGACGTCACCGACGCGCAGTCGGTGGCGGCGCTGGCCGACTGGCTGCGCGAGCGCTTCGGGCGGGTGGACGTGCTAATCAACAATGCCGGCATCTGCCGCGAGCGCTTCGCCGCCAGCATCGCCGAGCTGTCGCCGGAAACGCTGCAGGCGACCCTAGACACCAACCTCGTCGGCATGCTGCGGGTCAGCCAGGCGCTGTTGCCGCTGCTGCAGGCGAGCCGCGCCGGCCGCGTGGTCAACCTCGCGTCGGGGATGGGGCAGCTGGCGACGATGGCGGCCGGCGCGCCGGCCTACCGGATCTCAAAGGCGGCGGTGAACGCGCTGACGCGCATCCTCGCCGCCGAACTGGCGGAAACCGGGATCAAGGTGAACTCGGTGTGCCCGGGCTGGTGTCGCACCGACCTCGGCGGACCCGATGCGCCGCGCTCGCCGGAGGAAGGGATCGACACCGTCGTCTGGCTCGCGACGCTGCCCGCGGACGGGCCGAGCGGCGGCTTTTTCCGCGACCGCCAGCCGATTCCCTGGTAGCCGCGCCGGACGAAAAAATGCCGCAGACGGCGGACCGCCTGCGGCATTCGTCTGCTTCGCTAGCGCCGGAGCGAACCGTTCAGCGCTCGGTCCAGCTGCGGCGCGGCTGGCCGCCGGGGCGCGGCGCGCCCTTGCCGAAGGTCTTGCCGAAACCATCGCCGCGCGGGGCGCCCTTGCCGGCGTATGCCGGACGGTCGCCCTGCGGCTTGCCGCCGCGCGGCTGGTAGTCGGCGCGGTTGCCGAAGTTGTCGGGGCGGGTGTCCGGGCGGTCGGTGCGGTTGCCGAAGTTGTCGGGGCGCCCCTGGCTGCGGTCGCGCTCGGGACGGTTGCCGAAATTGTCCGGGCGCTGCTCGTTGAAGCCTTCGGCGTTGCGCGGGCCGAAGCCTCCCGGGCGCGGCCCCTTGCCGTAGTGCTTCTCGCCGCCTGCATAGGCGCCGCCATCGCGCGAATAACCGCCGCCCTTGCCGTAGCGGTCGCCGCTCGGCTTGTTGCCGCCTCTCCCCTGCCCCGGCTTCCAGCCGGCGGGCTTCGCCTTCCTCGGCGCCGGAGTGCGCTGCGGCTCATGGCCGGGCACGACGTCGACCGGGATCACCTGCTTGGTGAAGCGCTCGATGCGCTTTACGTGGATGCCTTCGGCGTGGTGCACCAGCGACACGGCGACGCCGCTGCGGCCGGCGCGGCCGGTGCGGCCGATGCGGTGCACGTAGTCCTCGGGGAACTTCGGCAGGTCATAGTTGAAGACATGGGTGATCCCCGGCACGTCGATGCCGCGCGCGGCGACGTCGGTGGCGACGAGGATGCGCAGCTGGCCGCGGCGCAGCGCGTTCAGCGTGCGGTTGCGCGCGCCCTGGTGCATGTCGCCGTGCAGCGGCGCGGCGGCGAAGCCGTCGGCGTTCAGCTGGTCGGCAATGGCGTCGGCGTCGCGCTTGGTGGCGGTGAAGATCACCGCCTGCTGCAATGCGGCGTCGCGCAGCAGGTGGTCGAGCAGGCGGTTCTTGTGTGCCAGGTCGTCGACGAAGTGCACCTTCTGTTCGATGTTCTCGTGCTTGGTCTGCGAGCCGGCGATGCGGATCACCTGCGGCTCGCGCGTGATGCGCTCGGCCATGCGGCCGACGTCGCCCTCCAGCGTCGCCGAGAAGAGCATGGTCTGGCGCGCGGCCGGCGTCGCCGCGATGATCGTCTCGATGTCGTCGATGAAGCCCATGTCGAGCATGCGGTCGGCTTCGTCGAGCACCAGGATCTGCAGCTGCGAGAAGTCGATCTTGCCCGAGTTCATGTGGTCGATCAGCCGGCCCGGCGTCGCCACCAGGATTTCCGGATTGCGCGCCAGCAGCTGCATCTGCTTCGGATACGGCATGCCGCCGAGGATCGAGACGGCCTTCATGCGGCGCAGGTTGGCGCCGTACTTCTCGGTGGCGGTGGTGACCTGCAGCGCCAGTTCGCGCGTCGGCGTCAGCACCAGCATCTTCGGCTGCGCCGGCGCATAGCGCGGACGTTCGCCGCGGGCACGCGCCGACTGGCGTTCCTGGTTAGGCGTCTTGACGGCCGGCAGCGGGTTGTCCTGCGCGGCAACCGCCAGCTTGTGCATCGACGGCAGCATGAACGCCGCGGTCTTGCCGGAGCCGGTCTGCGACGAGACGAGCAGGTCGCGGCCTTCGATCGCGGCGGGAATCGCCTGCGCCTGGACCGGGGTGGGTTCGGTATAGCCCGCGTCGGCGAGCGCCTTCAGGATGGCCGGATGGAGGCCGATCTCTTCAAAAGTCATCGTTTTCTTTCACAAAAATGGGCGCGCGCGGCCGGTCCGGAGGACAGGTCACGGGCGCTGTAAATGCAGCGCTAACCCACGAAATTGCTTGAAAACTCAGAGAGAATCGAGATTTCGGCACGAAAGCTTTGTGCCGGGACGGCGCCATGTGTTGCGGCGCCAAGGGGCAGGAAGGCTTTGTCGTTGTTACTGCTTCAGGTTCGCGATGCGCGTCTGTGCATCCGTTGCTGCAATGCACAAGGTGGCGCATTCTACGGATGCGCGCCCCCGCTGTCCAGCGGAATTTTCAGTAGTCATCTTCGCCGCCGCCCATCAAGTCCGGCAGCAGGCTGCGCGCGCGGGCGAGCGCAGCGTCGAGGTCGGCGCAGACGTTGCCTGCGTCGAGGTGACCGAGGAAGCCGGAGCGGCGCAGCAGCGAGCCCGGCTGCGCGTTGAGGCCGCAGACGAGCAGCGTGCAGTTGCGCGTCTTCAGTTTCTGCAGCAGGTTCTCCAGCCCCTCCAGGCCGGTCGTGTCGAGCTGCACCAGGCGCGTCATGTCGAGGACGACGATCTCCGGGTGGCCCGCCGCCGGGTCGAGCAGCTCCTCGAGCTTGTTCACCGCGCCGAAGAACAGCGAGCCGTAGAGCTGCCACGCGGCGACGCGCATCGTGCCATCCGGGTACAGGAAGCACGGCTCCATCGCCTCTTCGTCGAGCGGCAGGCGCTCGATCCGGGTCAGCTCCGACATGCGGTAGATGAAGGCCAGGCACGCCAGCACCATGCCCAGCTCGACGGCAATGGTGAGGTCGAAGATCACCGTCACGAAGAAGGTGGCGAGCAGGATGATGCGGTAGTTGTTGGTGTAACGGCGCAGCTCGAGGAACTCGTGCCACTCCCCCATGTTGATGGCGACGACCATGACGATCGCCGACAGCGTCGCCAGCGGCACGTAATAGGCGAGCGGCGCGGCGACCAGCACGATCGCCAGCAGCACGCCGGCGTGGATCATGCCGGCGATCGGCGTGCGGCCGCCGGTGCGGACGTTGGTCGTCGTGCGGGCGATGGCGCCGGTGGCGGCGAAGCCGCCGAACAGCGGCGCCGCGATGTTCGAGAGCCCCTGCGCGATCAGCTCCTGGTTGGGGTCGTGGCGATCGTCGATCTGGCCGTCGGCGACACGCGCCGAGAGCAGCGACTCGATCGCGCCGAGCAGCGCGATGGTGATCGCCGGCGAGATCAGCTTGCCGAAGTCGTGGATCGACAGCGGCGGGAGGCCGACGGCCGGCAGTTCCTGCGGGATGCCGTTGAAGCGGCTGCCGATGGTTTCCACCGGCAGCTCGAACAGCCACGCGGCGAGCGTGCCGACGACGAGCACCGCCAGCGGTCCGGGTGCCCGGCGCAGCGGCGCGAACCACTGCGCGAGACGGTTGTAGAAGAGCAGGAAGAGCAGCGAGGCGACGGCCAGCCCGAGCGTCGGCAGGTCGACGGTGTGGGCGTGCGCCGCCAGCGTCTTGATGCGCGCGAAGAACTCGGCCGGCAGCGCGTCGATCTTCAGGCCGAAGAAATCCTTGATCTGCGCCATGAAGATCACCACCGCGATGCCGTTGGTGAAACCGATCACCACCGTCACCGGGATGAAGCGGATCAGCTGCCCCATGCGCGCGATGCCCATCGCCAGCAGGAAGGCGCCGGCGAGCATGGTCGCGCCGAGCAGGTTCACGAAGCCGTGTGCGGCGACGATGCCGTAGACGATCGGGATGAAGGCGCCGGTCGGGCCGCCGATCTGCACCCGCGAACCGCCGAGCGCGGCGGTCAGGAAGCCGGCGATGATCGCCGTCCAGATACCGGCGGTCGGCGAACAGCCGCTGGCGATCGCGAAGGCCATGGCCAACGGCAGCGCCAGCACGCCGACGGTGATGCCCGAAGCGAGGTCCTTGCCGAATTGCGCGCGGCCGTAGCCCGGCAGGCAGTCGAGGAGCTTGGGGCGGAAGATGAATTTCATGGCGGCGCGAGTAAGCCACGAATTTTATTCTCTTCCTGTGTGCTGTCAATGTTAATAAGATTGTAACGTCAGATCGGGCCGGGAGCCTGGCGAACGCCGGCCCGACGCGGCAGACGAGCACGGGCGATTCTTGATGGCGATCAAACCCTTCGCGTGATGGTTGAGTAATCTACTCAACCACGCGACCGCCCGGAGCGGTGGCCGCGGCGCAAATGCTCCCGGACGGACCAGAGCGGCGCCGGCAAAACCGGCCGCCGGGCTGTCCGGTATCGGTCCTGACGAAGGACAGGAATGGCGAAGAAATTTCCCCTGCACCCCAGGCATCCCGAGCGCATCTGCTGGGGTTGCGACAAATATTGCGCTGCCGATGCGCTCGCCTGCGGCAATGGTTCCGGCCGTACCCAGCACCCCGCCGAGCTGCTCGGCGAGGACTGGTACAAGTGGGGCGACTGGGGGATCGACGTCGAGGCAGAGAAGACCAACCCGACGCCCGACCCCTCTTGAGCGGCTCCCCCTTTTCCCGCCACAAAAGAACAGCCCCCCGCCGAGGCGAGGGGCTGCGCGATGCTTGACGGCGGGCTGGTGCCGTCGCCGGAGTCAGGCGGCGCCGATTACTCCCACTCGATCGTCGCCGGCGGCTTGCCCGAGATGTCGTAGACGACGCGGTTGATACCCCTGACTTCATTAATAATTCTATTGGACACCTTCCCCAGCAGCGAATGCGGCAGCTCGGCCCAGTGCGCGGTCATGAAGTCCTGCGTCTGCACGGCGCGCAGCGCGACGACGTATTCGTAGGTGCGGCCGTCGCCCATGACGCCGACCGACTTCACCGGCAGGAAGACGGCGAAGGCCTGGCTGGTCTTGTCGTACCAGTCGGCGGCGCGCAGCTCGTCGATGAAGATGGCATCCGCCCGGCGCAGCAGGTCGGCGAACTCCTTCTTCACTTCGCCGAGGATGCGCACGCCCAAACCCGGGCCGGGGAACGGGTGGCGGTAGACCATCTCGTGCGGCAGGCCGAGCGCGATGCCGAGTTCGCGTACCTCGTCCTTGAACAGTTCGCGCAGCGGCTCGAGGAGCTTCAGGTTCAGCGTCTCCGGCAGGCCGCCGACGTTGTGGTGGCTCTTGATCGCGTGCGCCTTGCCGGTCTTGGCGCCGGCCGACTCGATCACGTCCGGGTAGATCGTGCCCTGCGCCAGCCACTTGGCGTTCGGTAGCTTCTTGGCTTCGGCCTGGAAGACCTCGACGAACTCGCGGCCGATGATCTTGCGCTTTTGCTCGGGATCCGAAACGCCGGCTAGATGGCCCATGAACTGCGCGGTGGCATCGACGTGGATGACCTTGACCCCGAGGTTGCGGGCAAACGTTTGCATCACCTGCTCGGCCTCGTTCAGGCGCAGCAGGCCGTTGTCGACGAAGACGCAGGTCAGCTGGTCGCCGATCGCGCGGTGCAGCAGCGCGGCGACGACCGACGAATCGACGCCGCCGGACAGGCCGAGGATCACTTCCTCCTTGCCGACCTGGGCGCGCACCTTCTCGATCGCCTCGTTCACGTAGTCCGGCATGTTCCAGTCGTGGCCGCAGCCGCAGATCTCGTGCACGAAGCGGGCGATCATCTCCTTGCCCTTGAGCGTGTGTGTGACTTCCGGGTGGAACTGGACGGCGTAGAACTTGCGGGTCTCGTCGGCCATCGCCGCCACCGGGCACGATTCCGTGCTGGCGATGACCTTGAAGCCGGCCGGCAGCTCGGTGACCTTGTCGCCGTGGCTCATCCACACGTCGAGCAGGCCGTGGCCCTCGTCATTGGTCCGATCCTGGAGGCCCTTGAACAGCTCGGAATGGCCGCGGGCGCGGATCTCGGCGTAGCCGAACTCGCGCTTGCCCGAGCTCTCGACCTTGCCGCCGAGCTGCTGGGCCATCGTCTGCATGCCGTAGCAGATGCCGAGCACCGGCACGCCGAGCTCGAACACTGCCTGCGGCGCCTTCCATTCCAGCGCCTCATAGACCGAGTTCGGGCCGCCGGAGAGGATGATCCCGGCCGGCTTGAAGTCGCGGACGAACTGGTCGGAGACGTCGAACGGGTGCAGTTCGCAATAGACCTGCTGCTCGCGCACGCGGCGGGCGATCAGCTGGGTGACCTGGGAGCCGAAATCGAGGATGAGGATCTTCTGGTGAGCCATTTTCAAACCCTTGAATGAACAAGGGCGGCCGTGAAGCCGCCCCGGTTGGACCGCGGTGGATCAATCCACGTGGTAGTTCGGTGCTTCCTTGGTGATCTGCACATCGTGTACATGCGACTCGCGGACGCCGGCCGAGGTGATCTCGACGAACTCGGCACGCTCGTGCATCTGCTCGATCGTGCTGCAGCCGAGGTAGCCCATCGACGAGCGCAGGCCGCCCATCAGCTGGTGGATCACCGCCAGCGCCGAGCCCTTGTAGGGCACGCGGCCCTCGATGCCCTCGGGGACCAGCTTGTCGACGTTGGCGGTGTTGTCCTGGAAGTAGCGGTCGGCGGCGCCGGCGGCCATTGCGCCGATCGAGCCCATGCCGCGATACGACTTGTATGAGCGGCCCTGGTAGAGCTCGACCTCGCCCGGCGCTTCCTCGGTGCCGGCGAGCAGGCCGCCGAGCATGACGGCGTTGGCGCCGGCGGCGATCGCCTTGGCGATGTCGCCCGAGTAGCGGATGCCGCCGTCGGCGATCAGCGGCACGCCGGTGCCCTTCAGCGCCTCGGCGACGTTATGCACCGCGGAAATCTGCGGCACGCCGACGCCGGCGACGATGCGGGTGGTGCAGATCGAGCCCGGGCCGATGCCGACCTTGACGCCGTCGGCGCCCATGTCCATCAGCGCGCGGGCGGCGGTGGCGGTGGCGATGTTGCCGCCGATCACCTCGACGTTCGGGAAATTGCGCTTGACCCACTGCACGCGGTCGAGCACGCCCTGCGAGTGGCCGTGCGCAGTGTCGACGACGATTACGTCGACGCCGGCCTCGGCCAGCAGCTCGGCGCGCTCCTCGGTGCCGGCGCCGACGCCGATCGCGGCGCCGACCAGCAGGCGGCCGTGGCCGTCCTTGGCGGCGTCCGGGTGCTCGGTGGACTTGAGGATGTCCTTGACGGTGACCAGGCCGCGCAGCTCGAAGGCGTCATTGACGACCAGCACGCGCTCGAGGCGGTTCTTGTGCATCAGCGCCTTGGCCTCCTCGGGGCTGCTGCCCTCCTTCACCGTGATCAGGCGATCGCGCGGGGTCATGATGTTGCCGACCGGCTGGTCGAGGTTGGTCTCGAAGCGCAGGTCGCGGTTGGTGACGATGCCGACGACGATCTTGCCGTCGAGCACCGGCAGGCCGGAGATCCTGTGCGTGCGGGTCAGCGCCAGCACGTCGCGGACGGTCATCGTCGCGGTGATGGTGATCGGGTCTTTCAGCACGCCCGACTCGAAGCGCTTCACCTTCGCCACTTCGGTGGCCTGCGCCTTCGGCTTCAGGTTCTTGTGCACGATGCCGATGCCGCCTTCCTGCGCCAGCGCGATGGCGAGGCGGGATTCGGTGACGGTGTCCATGGCGGCGGACACCAGCGGCAGGTTCAGCGTGATGTTGCGCGTCAGGCGGGTTTTCAGGCTGACGTCGCGCGGGAGGATGGCAGAGTGGGCGGGAACGAGAAGGACGTCGTCGAACGTCAACGCCTTTTGGATTACACGCATGGCCTTTGTTCCGGGGTTACAAAAACGTATTATACCGTAAGCCTTGTAACCGTTGGATAGCCATGAGACCGCTCCCGCCGTCGCGCATCGCCCTGCTTGCCGTCCTCCTCGCCAGCCTCCCGGTGCAGGCCCAGATCTATCAGTACAAGGATGCGTCCGGGCGGACGGTGATCTCGGATCGCCCGCCGCCCGCGGGCAAGGCACCGGCGAAGACGATCCCGGGCCCGGCCGACGCCGGTGGCGACAGCGCGCCGGCGGCGAACGGCGCCGCAGCGGCGCCGAAATCGCTCGCCGACCGCGAGCTGGAGTTCAAGAAGCGCCAGCAGGAGCAGAAGGAGGCCGCCGAGAAGGCGCAGAAGGAGGCCGCCAACAAGGCTGCGCGCAAGGACGATTGCGAGCGCGCGCAGCGTCAGCTGCAGGTTCTCGAGTCGGGCGAGCGCGTCGTCACCCGGGACGCCCAGGGCGAGCGCGTGTATATCGAGGACAGCCAGCGCGCCGCCGAGATCGACCGCGCGCGCAAGTTCGTCGCCGACAACTGCAAGTAGCCCCGCCTACTCCGCCGCGCCGGCCTCGTCGCCGGCGCCCTTCTTCATCACCTTGCCCTCGGCCGCGCGCTGCTTGCGTACCTCCTTCGGGTCGGCGATCAGTGGCCGGTAGATCTCGATGCGGTCGCGGTCGCGCAGTACGGCGTCGGCCTTCGCGAGCTTGGCGTAGATGCCGAACTTGTTCTTCCTGACGTCGATTTCCGGGTACTTGGCGAGCAGCCCCGAGGCCTCGACCGCTTGCTGCACGGTGCTGCCCTCCGCCAGCTCAAGCCTCACCAGTTCCGTCTTGTGCGGCAGCGCGTAGACGACCTCGATCTTCATCCCTTGGCTCCATAGACCTGCGCCGCGCGCTTGACGAAGGCGTCGACGAAGGTGTTTGCGATTGTGCTGAATACCGGCCCGATGACCTTTTCGAACAGTCGGCTGGAAAACTCGTAGGCCAGCTCGAACTCGATCTTGCAGGCATGCTCGGCCAGCGGCTTGAAGCGCCAGACGCCCTCCAGCCGGCGGAACGGGCCGTCGACGAGGTGGATCTTCATCAGCAGCGGCGACGCCTGCGCGTCCTTCTCGTTCTCGGTGGTGAAGTGCGACTTGACGCTGTGGTAGTTGATGAACAGCGTCGCCGCCGTCTTCGTCGCGTCGCGGAATTTCAGTTCGGTGCGGTTGCACCACGGGAGGAACTGCGGGTAGTCCTCGACGCGGTCGACGAGGTCGAACATCTGTTGCGCGGAGTGCTCGATCAGCACCGATTTCTCGACCAGGGCCATCGCCCGTCAACCCCCGTGAATCCTGTAGAATGGCGCATTTTAGCGCAATTACACCGGACGCCGCGGGCACATGAGCATCGCCAACAACAAGAAGGCCTTCCACGACTATTTCATCGAGGAGCAGTACGAGGCCGGCATCGCGCTCGAAGGCTGGGAAGTGAAGGCCATCCGCGCCGGCCGCGTGCAGATCAAGGAGTCCTACGTCGTCGTCAAGGACGGCGAGATCTGGCTGCTCGGCATGCACATCACGCCGCTGTCGCAGGCCTCGACGCACGTGCACCCGGACCCGACGCGGACGCGCAAGCTGCTGCTGCACGAACGCGAGATCTCGAAGCTGATCGGCAAGGTCGAACGCGCCGGCTACACGCTGGTGCCGGTCGACCTGCACTACACCCGCGGCCGCGTGAAGGCGCAGATCGGCCTGGCCAAGGGCAAGAAGCTGCACGATAAGCGGGCCGCCGAGCAGGACAAGGACTGGAAACGCGAGCAGGGGCGGCTGATGAAGGAAAAGGCGCGCTGAGGCCGCGCGCGACATCGCGATGACGATGGTCGACTTCATCTACTGGGTCGGCATGGCGGCGGTGGCGGTCAACGCGCTGACCGGCGTGCTCGAGGCCGAGCGCAAGGAGGTCGACGTCCTCGGCGCCACCTTCGTCGCCGTCGCCACCGCGCTCGGCGGTGGCACCGTGCGCGACCTGCTGCTCGACCGCAACGTCTTCTGGGTCGTCGACCAGACCTACCTGATCACCGCCGTCGCCGTCGGCATCGGCAGCTTCTTCCTGATCCGCCACCGCCGCGTCTCGCCGCGCTGGTTTCTCTTCCCCGACGCGATCGGCCTTGCGCTGTTTACGGTGATCGGCACACAGGCGGCGCTGCAGTGGCATACGCCGTGGCTGGCCGCCTCGCTGATGGGCGTCATCACCGGCGTCTTCGGCGGCGTCGTGCGCGACGTGCTGTGCAACGAGGTGCCGCTGGTGATGCGCGCCGGCGCGCTCTACGCGACCGCCGCCTGGCTCGGCGCGCTGCTGCTGATCGGCCTGCAGCAGGCCGGCATGCCCGACCTGTGGGCGAGCGGCATCACCATGTTCGCCATCCTCGGCCTGCGCATGGCGGCGATCCACTTCCACCTGACCCTGCCGTCGTTCCCGGCCAAACGGGACGGATCGTAGCCTCCGTCCGCGCGCCGCCCATGGCGCCGCCGGATGTCGGCCGGCGCCGCGCCTTCCCTCAGGGCATGATTTCCACGTAGTCGTACACCTCGGCCTCGACCAGGCGCTGGCGGGCCGGCACCGGCAGCCTGGCGAACCAGGCCTGCGGGTCGTGCCGGTCGACCTCGCGGCCGATGAACTTGAGCAGCTCGCAGATCGGTTCGACGACGTTGCCGCGGTAGCGCAGGTCGTTCTTCACGTAGCCGAGGTAGAGGTTCTTCATGCAGTTGCGACGACACCACGAGAACGCCTCGCAGCTTTCGCACGGCATCTCCGGGGTCGGCTGCAGCGGGCTCTTCTTCAGCCAGTTGCCCTGGATCTCGCCCATCTGCATGTGGTGCGCGTACATCATGTCCGGGCAGGGGTAGATCTGGCCGTTCGGCATGACGTTGATCAGGTGCGTCGACACGCGGCACTGCGTCAGGCCGGCGTACAGCTCGCGGCCCCGGTTCGGCAGCACCTTGTTGCGCACGATGCCCATCAGCGGCACCACTGGGTAGAGCGTGTCGCTGTCCGCGAAAAAGCGCTCGATCAGCTTGACCAGCACCGCCTTGCGCTTGTCCACCGAATCGCCGGCGTACATCTCGTCGGCGACGAACTGCCAGTAGAGGTAGTCGAAGGCCTCGCTGGTCGCCAGTTCGTCGAGCTCCTCGAAGCTCGTGGCCGGGTTGCCCCAGGTGACGCGGGCAGTGACGGTGCCGCCGATCTTGTCGCGGACCAGCCCGATGTTGCGGATCACCTGGCGGTAGATGCCCTTGCCGCGGTAGCCGTCGGTGGTCGCCTCGCCGCCGTCGATCGACACCAGCACGTTGGAGAGCCGCGCCAGCATCCAGTCCGGCAGGTCGTCGAGCAGCGTGCCGTTGGTCTGCAGCTGGAAGCGGAAGTGCGGGAAGCGGCGCATCACCTCCTCCATCATCTTCCGGTTCAGCGTCGGCTCGCCGCCGTAGAAGGTAACGTAGACCTCCTTGCCGGCCAGATGCTTGTCGACGAAGGCGGCGAGCTGGTCGATGTCGTATTCGAGCTCGTTCTGCGAGCCGAGGACCTCGCCGACGCCGAGCGAGCAATAGGTGCATTTCAGGTTGCACTTGAGCGTCGTCAGCAACTGCAGCTCGACGCGGTCGCCGACGATCGGGTCGGGGTCGGAAATCCGGTCAATGCGCGGCACGACGCGCGACTGGCCGGCGGGAGCGAAGGTGATGGGGGTTGCGGACATGATCGGTTCCTGTCTGAAAAGATGACGCTGCCGCGCTCGCGGCACGGCAGAAAAACGAAGGGAATCAGCAGGCAGGAAGCGGCGGCGCGGTCTTCGGCAGCGCCGTGACGCCGAAGCGTAGCCAGCCCGGCGCCGAGCGCGGAACGACCGCGAGGCGCAGGCCGGGAAGACGGGTGATGGCGTGGGAAAGCATGGGGCGCGACTGTACGCGAGCGCCCGGCCCTGTCAATCCAACTGGATCAAGATTCGCGCACGCGGGCTGTTTTAAACGGGCTGGCAATTTTTCGCAGGACCTCATACCATACGTGTGCGTATGGAAGCGCGGGCGCAACCCCGCCCATGCGAGATCAACGAACAGCACACAGAAAGGCGAAAACATGCAGAAACGGAAAATCGGCGTCGTCGGCGCCGGCACGATGGGCAACGGCATCGCCCAGGCCTTTGCCGTCGCCGGCATCGACGTGGTCATGAGCGACATCGGCGAAGCGCAGGTGCAGCGCGGCCTGGCTACCATCAGCGGCAGCCTCGACCGGCTGATCAAGAAGGAAAAGATGAGCGCCGCCGACAAGGACGCGGCGCTGGCGCGCATCGCCACCACCACCGACATGAAGACGTTGGCCGACTGCGACCTGATCATCGAGGCCGCCACCGAGAACCTCGACCTCAAGCTGAAGATCTTCGCCCAGCTCGACGCGCTGGCCGGCCCGGACACCGTGCTCGCGTCGAACACCTCGTCGATCTCGATCACCAAGCTCGCCGCCTCGACCAAGCGCGCCGACAAGGTGATCGGCATGCACTTCTTCAACCCGGTGCCGATGATGGCGCTGGTCGAACTGATCCGCGGCCTGCAGACCTCGGACACCACCTACGCGCTGGCCGAGGAGCTGTCGCGCGCGGTCGGCAAGACGCCGGTGCAGGTGAAGAACAGCCCGGGCTTCGTCGTCAACCGCCTGCTCTGCCCGATGATCAACGAAGCCATCTTCGCCCTCGGCGAAGGCCTCGCCACCGCCGCCGAGATCGACGAGGCGATGAAGCTCGGCGCCAACCACCCGATCGGCCCGCTGGCGCTCGCCGACCTGATCGGCCTCGACGTGCAGCTGGCGGTGATGCAGGTGCTGTTCGAGGGCTTCAAGGACCCGAAATACCGCCCCGCCCCGCTGCTCGTCGAGATGGTCGAGGCCGGCTACCTCGGCCGCAAGACCGGCCGCGGCTTCTTCGCCTACTGAACGGAGGTTCATCGCATGGAATACACCTACATCCTCACCGAAAAGAAGGACCGCGTCGGCCTGATCACGCTGAACCGGCCGAAGCAGCTGAACGCGCTGTGCGACGGGCTGATGGACGAAGTCGGCGCGGCGCTGGCCGACTTCGAGGCCGACGACGGCATCGGCTGCATCGTCATCACCGGCTCCGAGAAGGCCTTCGCCGCCGGCGCCGACATCACGATGATGAAGGACTTCAGCTACATGGACGCCTACAAGGGCGACTACATCACCCGCAACTGGGAAAAGGTGAAGACCTGCCGCAAGCCGGTCATCGCCGCGGTCGCCGGCTTCGCGCTCGGCGGCGGCTGCGAGCTGGCGATGATGTGCGACATGATCTTCGCCGCCGACACCGCCAAGTTCGGCCAGCCCGAGATCAAGCTCGGCATCCTGCCCGGCGCCGGCGGTACGCAGCGCCTGCCGCGGGCGATCGGCAAGGCGAAGGCGATGGACATGTGCCTCACCGCGCGCATGATCGGCGCCGAGGAAGCCGAGCGTTCGGGCCTGGTCGCCCGCGTCGTGCCGGCCGACAAGCTGGTCGACGAGACCCTGGCGGCTGCCGCCACCATTGCCTCGTTCTCGCTGCCGGTGGTGATGATGATCAAGGAATGCGTGAACCGCGCCTATGAAAGCAGCCTCAACGAGGGCCTGCTCTTCGAGCGCCGCGAGTTCCACGCCGCCTTCGCGCTCGCCGACCAGAAGGAAGGCATGGCCGCCTTCGTCGACAAGCGCGCCGCCGCGTTCAAGCACGAGTAAGCCGCAACACCCCCGCCTTCGTCCGAAGGCGGGGCCGCCTCCCCCGCTCCATTTCTCCCCCGGTCGCCGCTTGCTTTGCGGAAGACGTGGCCTAGATTGAAATAGCCATTCCAAAGACGGGGGTATTCATCATGGATCTGCTCGTGGAACGCGTGGATGTCTGGGCGGCGCCGATCAACGACAAGCCGGGCGGGCTGGCGGAAGTGCTTGCCGTGCTGCGGGATGCCGGGGCCGACCTGCAATTCATCATCGCCCGCCGGGCGCCGGATACGCCGGGCAAGGGCGTGGTGTTCGTGACGCCGCTGCTGGGCGACCGGGAAGTCAGCGCGGCAGCGCAAGCCGGCTTCAACGTCACCCAGAGCCTGCATTCGCTGCGCATCATGGGCCGCGACAAGCCCGGCCTCGGCGCCGAACTGACGCAGAAGCTCGCCACGGCGGGAATCAACCTGCGCGGCCTGTCGGCTTCGGCGATCGGTTCGCAGTTCGTCGCCTACATCGCGCTCGATTCGCTGGCTGACGCCAACAGGGCAATGGAAATCCTGCAACGCGGCTGACGCCGGGAAACGGCAACAGCCCCCTCCGCACGAGCTCGTCGGAGGACGAGCGACGGACCGGGTGTGCCAGTGGATCGCGCCGTCACTTTAGCGCGGAAGGAAGGGGGGCGCGTCGTGGGCGTGCTTCCTCGCCTCCTTGGCGGCTTTCTTTTCCTTGGGAGTCAGTGCAGCCGGTTTCTTTGCTTCCTTGTTGCCTTGTCGATGCTTGCCCATGACGGTACTCCTGACAGGCGCCGGCAAGTGCCGGCACGTTCGAGTATAGGCCGATGGGGGCCGGAATACCGGCGGTGCCAAAATAAACTTGGCATTGTTTCGGTTGCCATGATCGCAGGCGTTTCCCTCCACCCAAGGAGCGAAAAAAACCCCGCTGTTGCGGGGCTTCGTAGAGAAGCGCGGCCTTGTTGCTTCAGGCGGCTTTCCGCGCCAGCGCGTCGGCCTTGGCCGCCTCTTCCGAGGCGATGTTGGCGGCTGCAGCGGCATTGGCTGCACCGGTCGCCGCGAGTTCGCGAATGCCTTGAGAGAAACGATCGAAGGCTGACATCCAGTCGTCCGACAGCGGGAATTGCATCGGCGGCATGGCCAGGCGTTGGCCCAATACCCGGGCGGCATCGGCTTGGGCACCGACGAGAATCTCGTAGGTGCTACGGGTATAGCTGCGCGCACGCTCGATGGCGGGTTGGGCAAAGGCCGACTGCCATCCTTGCAGGTTGAAATGCCCGTCCTGCGCAATACCTAGCCGGGCAGCCGCAACGCAGTCTTCGACCGAGCTGCGGGCCGCTTCCAGCGCCAGTTCGGAAAGGCGTTCGCTGCTGGCGAAGTAGATTCGGGAGATGGCTAGAAACGTATCGAGCATGTCGCCAGGGCGAGCGGCATGATTGTTTTGAGGCTTGGTGCTCATGAAGTTTCCTTTTGGGATTTCGCACGTGATCCGACGCGGGGGACTTGCGTTGCGTCGAGAGGTCCGCTCTTGGCGGGGGAATGCTGCGGAGTGCAGCAATGAAACCAGTATCCCCCCTTCTCCCGGCGAGTCAATCGGTTATTTGTAATAGCCGGTGCGAGGGGCCGTGCCAGCGGAACGGCGGCTCGCCGGCCTTGCGGCCTTTGTGCTCGTACATCCGTCGGCCCTCAGCAATTCGGGAATCGCCCCTCCGGCGTGCATCAGAACGGTGGCTTGGTCGGGCGCTTGCAGATAATCGCGGGCCAGTACCAACAGGCGTAGCGGTTCAGCCGCCCGACCAGCTCACCGTCGCCAGGAACAGGTAGCCGGCGCCGTACACCGTCTTGATCAGCACCGGGTTCTGCGGGTCCGGCTCGAGCTTGCGGCGCAGCCGCGAGATGCGCACGTCGATCGTGCGGTCGGTCGGCGACAGGTCGCGCTGCCCCATCAGCTGCTCGCGCTGCAGGATGCGGTTGGGGTTGCCGACGAAGACCTTGAGCAGTTCCGCTTCCGATGTGCTGAGCAATTCCTCGACTCCCGCCGGCGAGACCAGCGTGTTGTTGCCGAGGTTGAAGCGCCAGCCGGCGAACTCGGCGACGCTCGCCTGCCCGCCGCCCGCCGGGCCGGGCGCCGCCTCGCGCCGGCGCAGCACGCTGCGCACGCGGGCGACCAGCTCGCGCGGCTCGAAGGGCTTCAGCACGTAGTCGTCGGCGCCGAGCTCGAGCCCCATCACACGGTCGCTGACATCGCCGCGGCCGGTCAGGATCAGAATGCCGCAGGGCGAGGTCTCGCGCAGTCGGCGCATCAGCTCCAGCCCGTCCATGTCGGGCAGGCCGAGGTCGATGATGCACAGGTCCGGCAGGAGCTTCGGCAGCCGGCGCAGCATCTCGCCGCCGCTGCGACACCAGACGGTCGCGAACGCAAAGTCGGCGAGCGTCTTCTCGATGATGCGGGCGACGTCCGGGTCGTCCTCGACCAGCGCGACCAGCTTCGCCCCGTCCGCCGTCTCGCCCGCGTTCCTCATGCATCCTCCTTCAGCGCCCGCTGCAGCGCGTCGGCCAGCTCGCGGGTCGAAAACGGCTTGTCGAGCACCCGCAGCGTGCGCTCCTCGCGGTTGCCGAGGCCTTCGGCGTAGCCGCTCATCAGCACGACGCCGATGCCGGGGCGGCGCTGGCGCACCAGCTCGATCAGCTGGCGGCCGTTGATGCCGCCGGGCATCACCATGTCGGTCAGCACCAGCGCGATGTCGGGCACCGCGTCGGCGAGCTGCAGCGCCTGCGCGCCGTTGTCGGCCTCGATCACCGCGTAGCCGAGCCCGACCAGCTGCTGGCGGACGACGCGGCGCACCGCCGGATCGTCCTCGACCAGCAGCACCAGGTCGCCGGCCTGGCTGGCGGCGCCGTCGCCCTCCGGCGACGCGGCCGGCAGCTCCGGCTGGCATTGCGGCAGCACCAGCTGCACCGTCGTTCCCTGCCCCGGCGCGCTGGCGATGCGGATGCCGCCGCCGGACTGGCGCGCGAAGCCCTGCGTCATCGCCAGCCCGAGGCCGCTGCCCAGCCCGAGCTGCTTGGTCGTGAAGAAGGGTTCGAAGGCGCGCGCCAGCGTCGCCGCGTCCATGCCGCAGCCGTCGTCGGCGACCTCGAAGCGGATGTAGTCGCCGGCCGGCACGCCGAACTCGGCGGTATCCACCGCCCCCGGGGAAAGCCGCAGCGGCGCCGCGGCGATGCGCAGCCGCCCGCCGTCCGGCATCGCGTCGCGCGCATTCAGCGCGAAGTTGAGCAGCGCGCTTTCCAGCTGGCCGGGGTCGACCAGGCAGTGCATCGGCGTGTCGGCGAGCTCGGTCGAGATCGCGATCGATTCCGGCAGCGAGCGTTCGATCAGCGTCGTCAGCTCGACCACCAGGCGGGCGATGTCCACCGCCATCGGCTCCAGCGGCTGCTGCCGCGAGAAGGTCTGCAGGCGGCGGATCAGCTGCACGCCGCGGCGCGCCGACTGCAGCGCCGGCTCGGTGAACTCGCGGATGCCGGCGTCGTCGCCGTGCCGCTCCTGCAGCGCGGCGAGGTTGCCGATGACCACCGTCAGCAGGTTGTTGAAGTCGTGCGCGAGGCCGCCGGTGAGCTGGCCGATGGCGTCCATCTTCTGCGCCTGCACCAGCGTCAGCTGCATCTGCTTCTGCTCGGTCACGTCGTAGGCGAAGACGAAGCAGCCGAGCACCTCGCCGTCGGCGCCGATCTCCGGTACCAGCGTGCTGCGCGCGGTCATCGGCCGGCCCTGGCGCTCGATCAGGTACTCGTAGGTCACCTGGCGGCCGGTCAGCGCCAGCCGCACGTTGTCGCGGACGCGGTTGTAGACGGTCTCGCCGACCACCGCGCAGATCGTGTGGCCGATGAAGGCCTCGACGGCGACGCCGAACCAGTCGGCGTAGCCGCGGTTGGCGTAGCGGAAGACCTCGTCCTTGTCGAAGTAGCCGATCATCGCCGGGATCGTGTCGGTGATCAGGCGGATGCGTTCCTCGCTGCGCTTCAGCGCCTGGGCGATCTGCGTCTTCTCCTCGTTCACCCGCGACAGCACCGCGTTGGCGTTCTCCAGCTGCGCGGTGCGGCGGGCGACGCGCTCCTCCAGCTCGGTGTTCTGGTGGCGCAGCAGGTTGTCGATGTAGCGCTGTTCGGTGATGTCCGTGTACAGCGTGACGAAGCCCTTGTGCGGCAGCGGTTCGCCGCGGGCGAGCAGGATCCGGCCGTCGGGGCGGACGCGCTCGGTCACGTGCGAGCTGAAGCGGCGCGCGGCGTTCACCCGTTCGGCGACCAGCGCATCGACGTCGCCCGGGCCGTACTCGCCGCGCTCGGCGTTGTAGCGGATGAAGCTCTCGAAGTCGGCGCCGACGAAGGCCAGCTCGCGCGGGAAACCCAGGAGGCGCAGGAAGGTGTCGTTCCACGCGACCATCTTCAGGTTCTCGTCGAAGACCGTCAGCCCCTGGTCGAGCAGGTCGAGGCCGACCTGCAGCATCTCGTAGCGATGCCGCTCGGCGGCGAGTTGCAGCAATTCGTCGTCGTTCGCGCGGGGTTCGATCATGGCGCGATTTTAGGCCAGCCGGCCTCCCCTCCGACAGCTTGTAACGATTCGTTACGTTTCGCGAATAGTTGTGCAAGGGTCTGCTGCCATCCTTGCCAGCCATAACACCGGATACCGGTCCGGCGCGGCGTCAGCCGGCCTGCGGGCAGACAGGCACGATGACGCGACGGGGAACTCTCCCGCGCGGACCGAGAGACCAGGACCAGAAAAGCAGAACAGCACTCCCCCGACGGGGAAAGACGCCGAGGAGACACCCTGGCCCTCGCCGCCGCGCGACCTTCTTGCCGGCGGCGACCGCACGCGCGCAGAGCGGGCGGCGGGCCGGGCGCGCTCCCCGGTCCGGCATCGAGACTTGCAACAAAGGAGCGCGGCACATGTCCATCCAATCCCTCTACCAGCAAAAGAAAACGAGCGCGGCCGACGCCGTGCGCCAGGTGCAGAACGGCGACACCATCGTCGTCCCGACCGGGGTCGGCGAGCCGCCGGCGCTGCTCACCGCCCTCTCCGAGCAGCGCCGCGACTTCCGTGGCGTCGAGGTGGTGCAGATCCTGCCGCTCAGGAAGTACGGCTACTTCGACCCGGAAACCGCCGAGCACGTCCGCCACACCGCCTACTTCTACGGCGGCGCCTCGCGCCCGGGCGGCCAGGAGGGCTGGATCGACTTCATCCCGAACTACTTCTCGGAAATCCCGGCGCTGATCAAGCGCGACCTGATCCCGGCCAACGTCGTCTTCAGCATGGCCTCGCCGATGGACGAGCACGGCTACTTCTCGCTGTCGCTCGGCGCCGACTACACGATGGCCGCGGTCGGCAAGGCGCGCGCGATCGTCCTCGAGGTGAACCCGAACGTGCCGTTCGCCAACGGCGACTGCCACGTGCACATCTCGCAGGTCGCGGCGCTGGTCGAGAGCGACGAGCCGGTTCTCGAAGTCGGCCTGCCGAAGATCGGCCCGGTGCAGGAGGCGATCGGCAAGTACGTCGCCGAGCTGATCCCCAACGGCGCGACGCTGCAGATCGGCTACGGCGGCATCCCCGACGCGGTGGTCATGCAGCTCACCGACAAACACGACCTCGGCGTCCATACCGAGATGGTCGGCGACGGCATCATGACCCTGGTCGAGGCCGGCGTCGTCACCAACCGCAAGAAGAACTACCACCCGGGCAAGATGCTGGCGACCTTCGCGCTCGGCTCGAAGAAGCTCTACCAGTTCATGCACCGCAACCCGGCGCTCGAGATGCACCCGGTCGATTTCACCAACGACCCCTACCTCGCCGGCCAGAACGACAACCTGCACGCGATCAACGCGACCATGCAGATCGACCTGCTCGGCCAGTGCGGCTCGGAAAGCCTCGGCTTCAAGCCCTACTCCGGCACCGGCGGCCAGGCCGATTTCGTGCGCGCGGCGAACCGTTCGAACGGCGGCAAGGCCTTCATCGTGCTGCCCTCGACCGCCAAGGAGAACAGCATCTCGCGCATCGTGCCGACGCTCTCCGCCGGCACGCACGTGACGACCAGCAAGAACGACATCAACTACGTCGTCACCGAGTACGGCGTCGCCCAGCTGCGCGGCAAGAGCGCCAAGCAGCGCGCCGCGGCGCTGATCGGCATCGCCCACCCGGACTTCCGCGGCGAGCTGCGCGAGGCGGCGAAGAAAATGAACCTGGCCTGAGCCCGGCCACGGAACCTGAGGCATCAATCATGCAGATCCGCGACGGCTACGCCGCCGACGAGCTCGCGCCGGGGATGAGCGCGAGCTTCTCGAAGACCATCACCGAGGCCGACATCATCCTGTTCTCCGGCATTTCCGGCGACGTGAACCCGGCCTGCCTGGACCGCGACTGGGCGGCGGAGACGCCGTTCGGCGGCGTCGTCGCGCACGGCATGCTGTCGGCCAGCCTGATCTCGGCGACGCTCGCCAACCGCCTGCCCGGCCCCGGCGCGATCCAGCTCGGGCAGACGCTGGCCTTCCGCGCCCCGGTGCGCCCCGGCGACACGGTGACGGCCACCGTCACCGTCAAGTCGGTCGCCGCCGAGCGCCGCCGCGTCGTGCTCGACACCGTCTGCCGCGTCGGCGGGCTGACGGTGATCGAGGGCGAGGCGACGATGCTCGCCCCCGGCCGCCCGGCGCCGGCGGTGCCGCCCTCCGAAATGCAGTCGATCTGAATCCGCTTCGAACTTTCAACTTTCCACTTTCACCAACGAAGGAGAAGTCATGAGCAGTCCCTCCGTCCAGCAACGGATCCGGCAGCACCCGAAGTTCGCCGAACTCGTTGCCCGCCGCACGCGCTTCGCGCTCGTGCTCTCGCTGTTCGTCCTCGTGCCGTACTACAGCTTCATGATGGTGGTCGCCTTCAACCCGGCGCTGCTGCACCAGACCCTTGGCGATAGCGTCATCACCATCGCCTGGCCGCTCGGCGCGCTGCTGGTGATCGGCTCCTGGCTGCTGACCGGCGTCTACATCCGCCGCGCCAACGGCGAATTCGACGAACTGACCCAGAAAGTGCTGAAGGAGGCGACGCGATGAACCGCTTCTCCAAATATCTCGGCGGCGCCGCGCTGGCGCTGTTCGCCGCGGCGGCGGTTGCCGCACCCGGCGCCATGGACGGCGTCGAGAAGCAGCCGGTCAACGTCTCGGCGATCGCGATGTTCATCGCCTTCGTGCTGTCCACGCTCGGCATCACCTACTGGGCGGCGAACAAGACCAAGTCGACGGCCGACTTCTACACCGCCGGCGGCGGCATCACCGGCTTCCAGAACGGTCTCGCGATCGCCGGCGACTACATGTCGGCGGCGACGCTGCTCGGCCTCTCCAGCCTGATCTACGCGAAAGGCTTCGACGGCTTCATCTACACCATCAGCTTCTTCGTCGGCTGGCCGATCATCCTCTTCCTGATGGCCGAACGCCTGCGCAACCTCGGCAAGTTCACCTTCGCCGACATCGCCTCCTACCGCCTCGACCAAGGCAAGATCCGCACCTTCGCCGCCTTCGGCTCGCTGACGGTGGTCTGTTTCTACCTGATCGTGCAGATGGTCGGCGCCGGCCAGCTGATCCAGCTGCTGTTCGGGCTGGAGTACAACTACGCGGTGGTCGTCGTCGGCATCCTGATGATGGTCTACGTCACCTTCGGCGGCATGGTCGCCACCACCTGGGTGCAGATCATCAAGGCCGTGCTGCTGCTCGGCGGCGGCACCATGCTGATGCTGCTGGCCTTCGCCAAGTTCGGCTTCTCCTTCGAGACGATGTTCTCGACGGCGGTGTCGGTGCACAAGGAAGGCGCCAAGATCATGGGCCCGGGCTCGCTGCTCTCCAACCCGGTGTCGGCCGTGTCGCTGTCGCTCGGCCTGCTCTTCGGCACCGCTGGCCTGCCGCACATCATGATGCGCTTCTTCACCGTGCCGAACGCCAAGGAAGCGCGCAAGTCGGTGTTCTACGCGACCGGCTTCATCGGCTTCTTCTTCCTCGTGGTGGCGGTGCTCGGCATCTCGGCGGTCGTCATCGTCGGCCAGGACCCGCAGTTCTTCGAAGGCGGCAAGGTCGGCGGCAAGATCATCGGCGGCGGCAACATGCCGGTCATGCACCTCGCCAAGGCGGTCGGCGGCGACATCTTCCTCGGCTTCCTGTCGGCGGTGGCCTTCGCCACCATCCTCGCGGTGGTCTCCGGCCTCGCGCTGGCCGGCGCCTCGGCGATCTCGCACGACATCTATGCCCGCGTGATCAAGAAGGGCCAGGCCGACGCGATCTCCGAAATGCGCATGTCGAAGATCGCCTCGGTCGGCATCGGCCTCGTCGCCATCGCCGTCGGCATCCTGTTCAAGGACCAGAACATCGCCTTCCTCGTCGCGCTGACCTTCGGCGTCGCCGCCTCGGTCAACTTCCCGGTGCTGATCCTGTCCATGTACTGGAAGGGCCTGACCACGCGCGGCGCGCTGTGGGGCGGCATCGCCGGCCTCGCTTCGGCGGTCGGCCTGGTGATCCTGTCGCCGGCGGTGTGGGTCAAGGTCCTCGGCTACAAGGAAGCGATCTTCCCGTACGACCACCCGGCGCTGTTCTCGATGAGCGCTGCCTTCCTCGTCACCTGGCTGGTCTCGGTCACCGACAAGAGCGCGCAGGCCAAGCAGGAGGCGGAAGCCTTCGAGGAGCAGTACATCCGCGCCCAGACCGGCCTCGGTGCCGCCGCCGCGTCGGCGCACTGAGCGATGCGCAAGCGCATCGCGAAGAAGTCCTCCTGGGGGACGCACTGAGCCTGACGGACAACCGGGCGCCGCAGCGCTCCGGCGCAGCACAACGGAACGGGAGCTTCGGCTCCCGTTTTTATTGGCTTCAGCGCCGCGCCGGATCGCCGATGCCGTAGCGCCGCAGCCGCGCCGCGATCGCCGTGTGCGAGGTCTGCAGCCGGGCGGCGAGCCGCCGGGTCGACGGGAAATCGCGGTAGAGCCGGGTCAGCAGCTCGCGCTCGAAGTCGGCGACGGCCCCCTCCAGCGTCGTCACCTCCCCCGCCGCCTCGCCGCCGGCCGGTCCGGCCGCGCGCGCCAGTTCGAGGTCGCCGGCGTCGATCACGGTGCGCTCGCTCATCGTCACCGCGCGGAAGACGACGTTCTGCAGCTCGCGCACGTTGCCGATCCACGGGTTCGCCAGCAGCGCCGCGCAGGCGCCCTGCGACAGCCGCATCTTCGGCCGCCCGGCCTGGGCGCTGGCGCGCGCGACGAACAGCTGCGCCAGCGGCAGGATGTCGCCCGGCCGTTCGCGCAGCGCCGGCATGCGCAGGTTGAGCACGTTGATGCGGAACAGCAGGTCCTGACGGAAGTCGCCGCGCGCCGCCATCTCCTCCAGCGCGCGGTGGGTGGCGCAGATGATGCGGACGTCGACCTTCAGCTCGCGGTCGCCGCCGACGCGGCGGAAGCTGCCGTCGGCGAGGAAGCGCAGCAGCTTGGCCTGCAGGTAGGGCGACATCTCGCCGATCTCGTCGAGGAATACCGTGCCGCGGTCGGCCAGTTCGAGCAGGTCCGGCTTGCCGCTGCGCAGCGCGCCGGTGAAGGCGCCCGGCGCGTAGCCGAAGAGCTCGCTCTCGGCCAAGCTCTCCGGCAGCGCGGCGCAGTTCAGCGCGAAGAAGGGCTGCGCGCTGCGCGGGCTGGCGGCGTGGCAGGCGTGCGCCAGCAGCTCCTTGCCGGTGCCGGTTTCGCCGGTGATCAGGATCGGCGCGTCGACCTGCGCCATGCGCGCCGCGCGCTGCCGTACCTGCTCGATTTCCGGCGAGCTGCCGACGATCGTCTCGAAGCCGCCGGCGTCGTAGTTCTGCAGCGCGCTCAGGCGCTCGCCGATGCGGCTCGGCGCATGCAGCGTCAGCACCGCGCCGGCGACGTCGCCGCCGGCCTCGTGCAGCGGCATCGTCTCCAGCATGTACAGCTCGCCGGCGAGTTCGATTTCGCGCACCGGCAGGTGGTGGCCGCCCTCGATCAGCGTGTCGAACAGTCCCGGTTCGCCGACCAGCGACTGCATCGTCGTCTGCAGCAGCTCGCCCTCGCTCATGCCGCTGGCGCTGATCGCCGCGCCGTTGGCGACGAGGATGCTGCCCTTGGCATCGACCGCGAACACCGGGTCGGGCTGCGACGCGAGCAGCGCGTCGAGGTACAGCCGGCGGCGCGCCCCGGGCAGCATGCTGACCACGTCCACCGAGCGCACGCCGCGCACCTGCCGCATCAGGTGCGCGGCGAGCTCGCTCAGGTCGGCGGGCGTCAGCTCCGGCGCCTCGATGTAGATGTTCGGCGGCTCGACCTCGACCGCGGTGACGTTCAGCGAACGCGCCGCGAGCGCGGACAGGATCTCCTGCGCGATCCCCACGCGGTCGGAAAACAGGACGTTGATGCGCATCGGCGGCCTCTTGTTGCGAATTCGTTACGACGTAACGGTAACGATACACGCACTGCGATCGCCTGTCTCGCCGAGATTTTCGACGAATACCGGGGCCCCGCGCGGGCGTTGTTGGAACGATTTCGCTACACAATCCCCTCGCCGCGCCGGCCGAATATCTGCAAGCCATTGTTTATTTGCAACTTTTCCGCTTGGCATGGCGCCTGCTAAGGGAGCGTCGAGACCCCGGCCGTCACAGCGGCCCATCGCAACCAGAGCAAGGAAACCAGATCATGCATGTCCTCATCCTCGGCAGCGGCGTCATCGGCACGACGATGGCCTACTACCTCGCCCGTGCCGGGCACCAGGTCACCGTCATCGACCGGCAGCCCGGCCCGGCGCTGGAAACCAGCTACGCCAACGCCGGCGAAGTCTCGCCCGGCTACTCGGCGCCGTGGGCCGGCCCCGGCGTGCCGGTGAAGGCGATCAAGTGGATGCTGATGCAGCACAGCCCGCTGGTGATCAAGCCGATGCTCGACCCGGCGATGTGGCGCTGGGGCTTCTCGATGCTGCGCAACTGCACCGAGCACCGCTACAAGCTGAACAAGAGCCGCATGGTCCGCCTCGCCGAGTACAGCCGCGACTGCCTGAGGGAACTGCGCGCCGACACCGGCATCGCCTACGACGAGCGGACGCGGGGCACGCTGCAGCTGTTCCGCACGCAGAAGCAGCTCGACGGCGTCGGCAAGGACACCGAGATCCTGCGCGAGTACGGCGTGCCCTTCCAGGTGCTCGACCGCGACGGCTACCTCGAGTACGAGCCGGCCCTGGCCGAGGTCAGGGAGAAGTTCGTCGGCGCGCTGCGCCTGCCCGGCGACGAGACCGGCGACTGCTTCAAGTTCACGCAGAACCTGGCGAAGCTGGCCGAGGATCTCGGCGTCGACTTCCGCTTCGGCACGACGATCCGCGGCATCGACGGCGACGGCGAACAGATCACCGGCGTCCGCACCGACGCCGGCACGCTCACCGCCGACCGCTACATCCTGGCGCTCGGCAGCTACTCGCCGCAGCTCCTGAAGCCGCTCGGCATCGACATCCCGGTCTATCCGGTGAAGGGCTTCTCGCTGACGGTGCCGATCAGCGACGCCGCCAAGGCGCCCGAATCGACGATCATGGACGAGACGCACAAGGTCGCCGTCACCCGCCTCGGCGACCGCATCCGCGTCGGCGGCACGGCGCAGCTCTCGGGCTACGACCTGAACCTCAATGCCAGTCGGCGCAAGACGCTGGAATTCGTCGTCAGCGACCTCTTCCCGAAGGGCGGCGACGTCGCCGGCGCCGAGTTCTGGACCGGCCTGCGGCCGATGACGCCGGACGGCACGCCGATCGTCGGCAAGACCCGCTACCCCAACCTCTTCCTCAGCACCGGCCACGGCACGCTCGGCTGGACGATGGCCGCCGGCACCGGCCGCGTGATGGCCGACCTGATCAGCGGCCGGCCGCCCGAGATCGACATCGAGGACCTCGGCGTCGCCCGCTACCACGCGTAGGCGGCGCCCCGCAGCATCCCAGGCAGCACCCACCATCACCACTACAGGAGACAAGACGATGGAATTCGTGGCAACCAAGGACGCGCCGGCGGCGATCGGTCCGTATTCGCAGGCGGTGGCCAGCGACGGCTGGCTGTTCACCTCCGGCCAGATCCCGCTCACCGCCGCCGGCGAGAAGGTCGACGGCGACATCGCGCGGCAGACCGGGCAGGTGCTCGACAACCTCGAAGCGATCCTGGCGAGCCGCGGCCTCGGCCTGTCCGCGGTGGTGTCGACCACCGTCTATCTGACCGACCTCGCCGAGTTCGCGGCGATGAACGCCGTCTACGCCACCCGCTTCGGCAGCCAGCTGCCGGCGCGCACCACGGTCCAGGTCGCCGCGCTGCCGACCGGCGCCCGCGTCGAGATCAGCGCCGTCGCCCGTCTGGCGCGCTGAGCGCCCGGCTCCGCATCCGCGCAACATTACAAAAACACCAGGAGACATTCATGGAAGCAATCATCAGCGTCATCACCGCCATCAACGACCTCGTCTGGGGGCCGCCGATGCTGGTCGCCATCCTCGGCACCGGCATCTACCTGCAGCTGCGGCTTAAATTCATGCCGGTGACCAAGATCGTCGCCGGCTTCGTCATGATCTGGCGCGGCCGCAAGGCGGCGCCCGGCGCCCCCGGCGAGATCACCCCCTACGCCGCGCTGATGACCGCGCTGGCGGCGACCGTCGGCACCGGCAACATCGCCGGCGTCGCCACCGCGATCGCCGTCGGCGGCCCCGGCGCGCTGTTCTGGATGTGGATGACGGCGCTGGTCGGCATGGCCACCAAGTACGCCGAAGTCCTGCTCGCCGTGCATTACCGCGAGACCGACGACCGCGGCGAGCAGATCGGCGGCCCGATGTACGCGATCAAGAACGGCCTTGGCCGCCACTGGCGCTGGCTGGGTGCGGCCTTCGCGCTGTTCGGCGGTCTCGCCGGCTTCGGCATCGGCAACATGGTGCAGTCGAACAGCATCGCCGGCGCGCTCGACGCCGCCTTCGGCATCAACCCGTGGGTGTCCGGCGTCGCCATGGCGGCCTTCACCGGCTTCGTGCTGCTCGGCGGCGTCAAGCGCATCGGCGCGGTGGCCGAGAAGCTGGTGCCGTTCATGTGCGTCGGCTACGTGGTCGCCTCGCTGATCGTGCTCGGCCTCTACGCCGACCAGATCCCGGCCGCCTTCGCGCTGATCTTCGAGAGCGCCTTCAACCCGGTCGCGGCGACCGGCGGCTTCGCCGGCGCGGCGGTGATGATGGCGATGCGCTACGGCGTCGCCCGCGGCATCTTCTCCAACGAGGCCGGCCTCGGTACCGCCGGCATCGCGCAGGCCGCCGGGCAGACGAAGAACCCGGTCGAGTCCGGGCTGATCGGCATGATGGGCACCTTCATCGACACCATCGTCGTGTGCACGATGACCGGCCTGGTGCTGATCGTCACCGGCGTCTGGAGCAGCGGCCTGAAGGGCGCGGCGCTCAGCTCGGCCGGCTTCACCGCCGCCTTCCCCGGCTTCGGCGGCGCCTTCCTCGCCATCGCACTGGCCATCTTCGCCTTCACCACCATCCTCGGCTGGGCCTACTACGGCGAGAAGTGCTGGGAGTACCTGGTCGGCACCGCGGTCGAGATTCCCTACCGCGTGCTGTGGACGATCTTCGTGCTGGTCGGCGCCGTCACCCAGCTCGACTTCGTCTGGCTGGTCGCGGACACGCTCAACGCCTTCATGGCGCTGCCCAACCTGGTCTCGCTGCTGCTGCTCGCGCCGGTCGTCGTCCGCCTGACCCAGGAGTACTGGGCGGAGAAGGCCTCGCCGCGCGCCCAGCTGGCGCGGAACGCAGCCAAGTAATCCCCGTGCAACCCCCGGCCGCCGCAACGGCGGTCGGGGCAGGATGCAACGCAATTTCCGGTACCCTCGACCATGACCCCTCGCCCCCTCACCACCGCCGGCGCCGTGCTGACCATCGACCTCGGCGCCATCTGCAACAACTGGCGCGCGCTGCGCGCGCTGGTCGGCAAGGCGACCTGCGCCGCCGTGGTCAAGGCCGACGCCTACGGCCTCGGCGCGCGGCAGGTCGCGCCGGCACTGTACCGCGCCGGCTGCCGCCACTTCTTCGTCGCCCACCTCGACGAAGGCGCCGCGCTGCGCCCGGCGCTGCCGGCCGACGCGACGATCTACGTGCTGCACGGCGCGCACCCCGGCGCCGAGGCGGACTGCGCCGCGCACGGCCTGGTGCCGGTGCTCAACAGCCTGCCGCAGGTGGCCGCCTGGCAGAAACTCGGCATCATGCAGGGCCAGGCGCTGCCGGCGGTGCTGCAGATCGACACCGGCATGGCCCGCCTCGGGCTGGCGGCGGACGAACTCGACCAGCTCGCCGCGGTCCCCGCAGTGCTGCAGGGCATCGCCCTGCAGTTCGTGATGAGCCATCTGGCCAGCGCCGAGGAGCAGGACAACCCGGCCAACCGCGCCCAGCGCGAACGCTTCCGCGCCGCGCTGGCGCGCCTGCCGAAGGCCCGCGCCAGCCTCGCCAATTCGTCCGGGATCTTCCTCGGCGGCGACTACCACTTCGACCTCGTCCGCCCCGGCGCGGCGCTCTACGGCGTGGCGCCGGTCGCCGGCCGCGCCAACCCGCTGCGCCCGGCGATCCGCCTGCAGGGCAAGGTGCTGCAGCTGCGCACGATCGAGGCCGGCACGCCGGTCGGCTACGCGCACACCTGGACCGCCGCCCGCCGCTCGCGCATCGCCACCGTCGCCGTCGGCTACGCCGACGGCTACCTGCGCAGCCTCAGCAACCGCGGCCATGCGCTGTGCGACGGCATCCGCCTGCCGCTGGTCGGCAACGTGTCGATGGACACCCTCACGCTGGACGTCACCGACCTGCCCGAAGGCCGCCTCGGCGAAGGCACGCTGGTGGACCTGGCCGACCCGGTCAACGACGTGGACGCGATCGCCGCCCGCGCCGGCACGATCGGCTACGAAATTCTGACCAGCCTCGGCGCGCGCTATGCGCGCCGCCACATCGAGCCGGCCGCGGCGCCACCGGCGCAATAGGCATCCCGATGCCGACCGCCGCCGCCCTGTCCGCCGTTCCCGCGCTCTCGCTCTCCGCCGCGCAGACGCTGATCGAGGCCACCGCGATCCTCGCCTTCGCCGCCTCCGGCCTGCTCGAGGCGGCGCGCCGGAGGCTCGACATCATCGGCGTGTGCACCGTCGTCGCGCTCGCCGCGTTCGGCGGCGGCACGCTGCGCGACATCCTGCTCGACCGCCGGCCGCTGTTCTGGGTCGCGCACGCCGAGTGGCTGTGGATCCTGCTCGGCCTCAGCCTGCTGGCGATGCTGTTCCTGCGCGGCCGCCACTTCGAGCCCACCGAGCGCGCGATCCAGTGGCCGGACGCCCTCGGCCTCGGCCTGTTCACCGCCGGCGGTACCCAGCTCGCGCTGGACGCCGGCACGCCGGCGATCGTTGCCGTGGTGATGGGCATGATCACCGCCGTCTTCGGCGGCGTGCTGCGCGACATCGTCTGCAACGAGATTCCCAGCGCCTTCCGCGACCACCGCCCGTATGCCGTCTGCGCCTTCGTCGGCGGCTGGTGCGTGGTGGCCGGCGAGCGGCTCGGCGTCGCCGACTGGCTCGTCCTCGCCGGCGCTGCCGCGATCACCTTCGCGCTGCGCGCGCTGGCGCTGCTCCTCGATCTGCGCCTGCCGACCTGGCGCGGCGACTGAAGGCGGGCGCGGCGACTGGACATCGCCGTGCCGGGCGCGTAGCATCGCGCGCCCGCTTCGGCTTTCCTTCCGTTTTCCGTGACCCACGCCTCCCCCGCCCGCGCCTGCGGCATCGACTTCGGCACCTCCAACTCCACCGTCGGCTGGCTGCGCCCGCAGGCGGCGACGCTGCTGCCGCTGGAAGACGGCAGGCCGACGCTACCGTCGGTGGTCTTCTTCAATGCCGAGGAGGATTCGGTCAGCTTCGGCCGCGCCGGCCTGAGCGAGTACCTGGAGGGCTGCGAGGGGCGGCTGATGCGCTCCTTGAAGAGCCTGCTCGGCAGCAGCCTGATCGACGGCCGCACCGAGGTGCAGGGCCGGCCGGTGGTCTTCCGCGAGCTGCTCACGCATTTCATCGGCACGCTCAAGGCGCGCGCCGAGGCCGAGGGCGGCCGCCCGTTCGAGCAGGCGGTGTTCGGCCGCCCGGTCTTCTTCGTCGACGACGACGCGGCCGCCGACCGCCAGGCCGAGCAGACGCTGGCCGAGATCGCCCGCGCCGTCGGCTTCGCCGAGGTGTCCTTCCAGTACGAGCCGATCGCCGCCGCCTTCCACTACGAGCGCGACATCCACCGCGAGGAGCTGGTGCTGATCGTCGACATCGGCGGCGGCACCTCCGATTTCTCGCTGGTCCGCCTCTCCCCCGAGCGCGCGAAGGCCGCCGACCGCCGCGCCGACGTGCTGGCGAACGCCGGCGTGCACATCGGCGGCACCGACTTCGACCGCCAGTTGAGCCTCGCCAGCGTGATGCCGCAGCTCGGCTACCGCAGCCGGCTGAAGAACGGGCGCGAGATGCCGGCGAGCGTCTTCTTCAACCTCGCCACCTGGCACACCATCAACTTCGCCTACACCCGCCAGGTCTGGGCCGAACAGCAGCAGCTGCGCCTCGAAGCGATGGCGCCGGAGCAACTCGACCGCCTGCTGCGGCTGATCGAGCAGCGCGCCGGCCACTGGCTGGCGCACCGCGTCGAGGAAGCCAAGATCGCGCTCTCCGACCGCGACACCGCCGCGCTGTCGCTCGACCGCTTCGCCCCGGACTGGCAGCACGAATTGACCCGCGCCGAGTTCGAGCTGGCGACGACGACGCTGGTGGAAAAGGTCGAGGCCACCGTCGCCGCGCTGCTGCGCGACGCGGGCGTCGCCGCCGAGGGCATCGACACGGTGTTCTTCACCGGCGGTTCGAGCGGCATTCCGGCGCTGCGCCGGCGCATCGCCGCGCTGCTGCCGAAGGCGCAGGCGGTCGAGGGCGACCTCTTCGGCAGCATCGGCGCCGGGCTGGCCGTCGAGGCGGCGCGGCGCTTCGGCTAGGCGCCCTTCAGGTAGCTGCCCTGCCCGCCGTCGCGGGCCAGTTCGGCGCACAGCGCCTGCGCGGCGGACCAGCGCGTCCGGCACCAGTCCGGCGCGATCAGCGTCGGCGGCCGCGCGGTCGCCGTCACGCGGTGGAAGATCACCTCGCGCGGCGTGCGCCGGATCAGCTCGGCGGCGGTCTCGACGTAGGCCTCCTGCGCCAGCGGCTGCAGCCCGCCGCGCGCGTAGTGCGCCGCCATGCGCGCGCCCTTGACGATCATCAGCGGATGCAGCTTGATCCCGGCGACGCCGCAGCCCAGCACCTGGCGGTGCGTGTCGAGCATCATCGCCGGCGTCTCGCCGGGCAGCCCGAGGATCAGGTGCGTACACACCGGCACCCCGTAGCGGTAGGCCCGCGTCACCGCGTCGGCATAGGCGGCAAAGCCGTGGCCGCGGTTGATCAGCGCCAGCGTCGCCTCGTGCGCGCTCTGCAGCCCCAGCTCCAGCCACACCTCGTAGCCGCGCTCGCGGTAGCCGGCGAGGATCTCCAGCACCGCATCCGGCACGCAGTCCGGCCGCGTGCCGACGCACAGCCCGACGATGTCCGCCTGCGCCAGCGCCTCCTCGTAGAGCCGGCGCAGCTCCTCGACCTCGGCGTAGGTGCTGGTGTAGGCCTGGAAGTAGGCCAGATAGCGCTCCGCCCGCGCCGTGCGCGCCCGTCCCTTCACCAGCTGCTCGCCGATCGACGCCCCGGGGTCGTCCTCGTTGAACGAGCGCACGCTGCAGAAGGTGCAGCCGCCCCGCCCCAGCGTGCCGTCGCGGTTCGGACAGGTGAAGCCGACATGCAGCGACAGCTTGCGCACGCGCGCGCCGAAGCGGGATTTCAGGTGGCTGCCGAGGGTGGTGACGTGGTCTTCGAGCTGCACGGAAATAATAGCCTTATAAATAATGCGGCTATTTTACCGCTCCGACCGTGCATTATGCTTGGCAGGAAGCGACGGACCGGCACAGGTCGGATGTTTCAACGAGGTCATGGCATTTTTACGACTATTGATATAAATTGCCAGACAACGCTATTCATAGAAACTATTGCCATGGCCGCCACTTCGAACCTCTCTCACGGCAGAACGGTGATCCCCGCTGCTCTGCGCGAACAACTCGGCATCAAGGATGGCGACCAGCTGATCTGGGAAATCCGCGACGGCGAACTCGTCGTGACAACCCGCCTCGCCCAGCTCCGCCGCGCGCAGGCGACGATCAAGCGCCATGTCCCGGCCGAGGTCGAACTGGCGACGGAACTCGTCGCCGAGCGCCGCGCCGAACAGGACCGGGAGGACCGCCGCTGATGCCCCTCCTCGACGCCTCGGCAATCCTCGCCTACCTGCACGGCGAGCCCGGCTGGCAGGCCGTCGAACCCGCCATCCTCGACGGCTCTGCTTACGCCAGCCCGGTCAATGTCGCCGAAGTGCTGGGCAAGCTGATCGACCGCGGCGTGCCGCCGGACGACGCGCAGGCATCGCTGGCGATCCTCGACCTGAAGCCCCTGCCCTTCGCGGCGCAGGAGGCCACGGAAACCGCCCGGCTGCGGGCACAGACCCGTTCGCGCGGGCTCTCGCTGGGCGACCGCGCCTGCCTGGCGACGGCGCGCCTGCACGGCATGGCCGTCGTCACCGCCGACCGGGTGTGGCTCGATCTTGCGGATTCGCTGCGGCTCGACATCCAGTGCATCCGGCCGGATGCGAGCGCGTCGCACTGAAGAGCGGTGCGGGAAAACTGAACGCGCCTCCTTACCGCTGCTGCCCCCATTGGGTTGGTTCAGGCTCCTTGCTGCAAGACCACAAAAGGACTAAATTCAGTCCTCGTCAAATGCAAGGAGCACGGCCATGCGCTACTCGTCTCAAGTCAAACCCATCAGCTACCTCAAGGCCAACGCGGCCGAAGTCCTGACCCGGCTCGCCGAGCAGCGCGAGCCGCTGGTCATCACCCAGAACGGAGAAGCCAAGGCCGTGTTGCAGGACGTGGCCTCGTTCGAGGAAACCCAGGAAACTCTGGCCCTGCTGAAAATCCTGGCGCTCGGCAACCAGGAGGTGGCCGCCGGCAAACTCAAGCCCGCGGCGGATGTCGTTGCCCGCCTGCGCGCCAAGCGGACGGCAGGCTGATGGCCGGCAAGCCGGCCAGGTATGAGGTCCTGCTCACCGCAGGTGCCGAACAGGACCTGGAGGCCATTCACGATTACCTCGCCGAATTCGACAGCGTCGCCAATGCCGACCGCGTGCTCGACGAGCTGGTCGCGGTCGTCGATAGCCTGTCGCGGTTTCCCGAGCGCGGCGGCTACCCGAAAGAGCTGGCCGCGCTCGGCATCAGGGAATACCGCCAGACCGCATTCAAGCTCTACCGCGTGATCCACCGCGTCGCCGGCGATGAGGTCATCATCTACCTGATCGCCGATGGCCGGCGCGACATGCAGTCGGTGCTGGCGCGCCGGCTCCTGGAGGTGTAACTCATCGATGCCGCCTTCGTGGTAGAACTATTTGGCATCAAATCTATATTCATGCTGACCCCGTTTGACTTTTATCGTTAGAGCCCGCAAACCATGAGCACTTGGCTAGATGACATTTCTTCGGCGCTCGCCAACCTCGGCGGTATTGCCCACTACGAATCCCTCTATCCCGAAGTCAAGAAGGTTCGCTCGGGTACTTTTCCGGATAGCTGGAAAAAGATTATTCAGCGCACCATTCAGGATCACTCGGCGGACTCGGATGGCTTCAAGGGCAACAACATCTTCTACTCCGTGAAAGGAATTGGCTCTGGAGTCTGGGGGCTTCGCTCGCATCTGATTTCCACTCCATCTGCCTCAGATATTGAGCCACCGAGCGCCCCGGAACGTCTTCTGATCGAAACCTATCGTGTGCTGCGCGACACCGAACTGGCTAGAAAGATCAAGGCCCTTCACAAGAACATCTGTCAGTTATGCGGCCAGACAGTAATGCTGAAGGACGGAGCAACTTACGCGGAGGCCCATCACATCAAGCCCCTTGGCAGTCCGCACAACGGGCCTGATGTGGCAGAAAACATTGTGGTCCTTTGCCCGAACCATCACGTCATGCTCGACTACGGCACGATTCCTTTGGAAGGAAAAGACCTTCGCTCCAGTCAGGGGCACGTAATTGGCGGCGCGTATATCGCTTACCACAACGAGAATATTTTTAGTCAAGGCAGGCTCTAAACCCCGCACTCCAGCGGGACGCTACGCTAGCAAGCGCGGCTTCGCACCCCAGAGCTTCCACGTCACGCACCAAGATTCCTCAACTAAACACGGCCGAACCCACCCCAACAACATAGCCCCCTGCCTATGCCCCGCCTCCTCCGCCCCCTGCTCCCACTAGCCCTCGCCGCCCTCCTCTCCCTCCCGTCGCTCGCTCGCGCCGAAGCCCCGCAGCTCCAGACCCAGGTCCCCGGCTACTACCGCCACCAGCTCGGCCAGTTCGAGGTCACCGCGCTGTTCGACGGCGCCATCGAGCTCGACACCAAGCTGCTGAAGAACGCGACGCCGACCGATCTGCAGCGCCTGCTGTCGTGGATGTTCGTCGGCAACCCGAAGATGCAGACCGCGGTGAACGCCTACCTGATCAACACCGGCCGCAATCTGGTGCTGGTCGACGCCGGGGCGGCCAAGCTGTTCGGGCCGTCGCTCGGCTACGTGCTGGAGAACCTGAAGGCGGCCGGCTACGAGCCGGCGCAGGTGGATACGGTGGTCATCACGCACCTGCACGGCGACCACATGGGCGGGCTGAACGACGCCGGCGGCAAGCCGGTGTTCGCGAAGGCGAAGGTGCTGGTGCCGCAGGCGGAGCACGACTTCTGGCTGTCGCCGGCGGTCGCCGACAAGGCGCCGGAAGGCATGCAGCCCTTCTTCCGGATGGCGCGCGAGACCGCGGCGCCGTACCAGGCCAGCGGCCAGTGGCAACCGTTCGCCGACGGCGCCGAACTGGTGCCGGGCGTGCGGGCGGTGGCCGCCAACGGGCACACGCCGGGACATACCGCCTACGCGGTCGAATCCGGCGGACAGAAGCTCCTGATCTGGGGCGACCTGGTGCATGCGCACGCGGTGCAGTTCGCGAAGCCGGGCGTCTCGATCGAGTTCGACGTCAACCAGAAGCAGGCCATCGCCACCCGCCGAGCGGTGCTGAAGTCGGTGGCCGCGAGCAAGTCGCTGGTCGCCGGCATGCACCTGCCCTTCCCCGGCCTCGGCCACGTCCGCGCCGAGGGCGGCGGCCGCTACGCCTGGGTGCCGGTCGAGTTCTCGCCGCTGCCGCAGGTGAAGTGATGGCGCCCGCCCGCCGCCGCCTCCTGCTCGCCCTGCTGCTGGCGCCCTTCGCCGCGGCGGCGGCCGTCGCCGACGGCGGCAACAGCCGCATCGGCATCGTCGTCATGCACGGCAAGGGCGGCTCGCCGACGAAGTTCGTCGCCGAGCTGGCCGAGCGGCTCGAACAACAGGGTTTCCTGGTGGCGAACCTGGAGATGCCGTGGTCCGGGCGGCGCAACTACGACGTCACGGTGGATGCGGCCGCGGCCGAAGTCGAGGCCGCGTTGAGCTCGCTGCGCGCCAAGGGGGCGCAGCGGGTGTTCGTCGCCGGGCACAGCCAGGGCGGCCTGTTCGCGCTCTATTTCGGCGTCAGCCATGCCGTCGACGGCATCATCGCCATCGCTCCCGGCGGCAGCGTGAACAGCCCGGTCTTCCGCGACAAGCTGGGCGATTCGGTCGAGCTCGCGCGCCGCCTGCTCGCCGACGGCAAGGGCGACGAAAAGGTGCCGTTTCTCGATTACGAAGGCTCGCGCGGCACCAGCCCGGTGCTGACGACGCCGAGGATCTACCTCGACTGGTTCGACCCGGCGGGTGCGATGGACCAGCTGAAGGCCGTGCGCGCCCTGAATCCGGCGACGCCGGTGCTGTTCATCGTGCCGACCGGCGATTACCCCGGCCTGCTGCGGGTCAAGCAGCAGATGGTCGACGCCCTGCCCCGCCATCCGCGGACGAAGCTGTACGAGCCGGATGCGTCCCACCTCGGCGCGCCGTCGGCGTCGGTCCGCGAAATCGCCGACTGGCTGGTCGGCGTCGCGAATCCTCGTTAGGCCCGGCCGTTGACACGGCCTCGGCAGCGTCTACGTTGGAAGGTGACGCGGCTTGGTGCGCAGGAGGTCGACAGTGAGGAAACGGCTTATCCCCTTGTGGGGCTGGTGGGCGGTCGGCGGCCTGTGCGTCGCCGTGCCGGCCGCGCTGGCCGGCACCGACCCGCTCGCCGGCGAGGCCAAGGCCGGGCACGAGCGGCCGGCGATCAGGGTCGCGCCGGCGAACTGGGGCAGCGCGGACCCGCGCGACGTGCAGGCGCTGCTCGACGCCGTCGCCGCCGAATTCCACCGCCACGCGGCGCCCCCGGGCGCGCCGCTGCCGGCGATCCGCGTCATGCCGCGCGGCGGCGCGCCGCGCGTGCTCTACGAGCGTGGCCCGGGCGGCGAATACGTCGTGCACCTGAGTGCGCGCAACGAAAACTGGTTCCAGTACGCTTACCAGTTCGCGCACGAGCTGTGCCACATCTATTCGCACTTCGACCGCAAGGCGCACGAGGGCGACGAGCCGGCCAGCGCCAACCAGTGGTTCGAGGAGGCGCTGTGCGAGACCGCCGCATTGTTCACGCTGGAACGCCTCGCCGCGCGCTGGGGCGAACTGCCGCCGACCGCGCGTTGGGCCGGCTATGCGCCGGTCCTCGCCGGCTACGCGGCCTTCCTGCAGGGGCAGGCGCACCGCCGCCTGGCGCCGGCGCAACCGCTCGCCGGCTGGTACCGCGAGCACGCCGCGGCGCTGCGCGACAACCCCTACCTGCGTGACAAGAACGAAGTGGTGGCGAACGCGCTGCTGCCGCTGTTCGCCGAAAACCCCGCTTCCTGGCGCGCGATCGCCTACCTCAACCCGGACGCGGCCAGCGCCGCCAAGGATTTCGCCGACTTCCTCGGCGACTGGTACGCGGCCTGCCCGGACGAGCAGCGCGAAACGGTGCGGCGGACGATGGCGCTGTTCGGCTTCGCGCCGCCGGCGGCGCCGCAGCGCTTGAGCCGGGCGCCGGCGACAACCGAGTAGACGAAAAACGGCGCGATCGGCGCGATCAGCGTTCGTGCGCCTCCTTGGCGCGCAGCACCCGGCGCAGGTTGTCTACGTAGGCGTTGAACCATTTCGAGCCGGTATCCGGATCGACGAAGCCCGCGACATAGCCGTCGAAGCCGGCCAGCGGCCCGCTCGGCCCGGCGGCGCCGAACGCCTCGTCGGCGCTCTTGTAGGCGATGTGCTGGTTGAGCGTCTCGACGTAGTAATCGAACCAGGCCGAACCGGTGTCCTGGCCGGACATCTCCAGAACCATCGCGTTGAAGGCCTCGTCGGAGCCCGAGGTCGGGGCGGCGGCGGCCGGCAGCGTTGCGCCGAGCAGCACAGCGGCCAGCGGTGCGAGCAATTTTCCTTGCTTCTTCATGAGTTTCTCCTTGGCGTCAGGAAAGACGACGGCCGGCGCCGTTGCCGCCGGCGGGACGCATCCTCCCGCGTCGCTCTGGAGACGAAGGCGACGTCGATGCCTCCTGAACATAGTGGGCGGCCGAGGCGCAGGCAAGCCTGACTTTCGGTATGCTGACGGTCTTTCGCAAGCGCGCGCAGCGCGAGGAGGCGCAATGAACCCATCGCATCTGGCCGGGAAAGTGGCCATCGTCACCGGGGCCGGCAGCGGCATCGGCCGCGCAGTCGCCGAGCGCTTCGCCGCCGACGGCGCCCGCGTCGTCGTCGCCGACCTCAGCGAGGCCGGCGCCGCGGTCGCGGCCGGCATCGGCGGCTTGTTCGTCAAGGGCGACTCGTCGCGCCGCGAGGACTGCCGCGCGCTGGTCGATGCCGCGCTGGCCGCCTACGGAACCGTGCATGTGCTGGTGAACAACGCCGGCTTCCAGCACGTTGCACCGCTCGAGGATTTTCCGGAGGACACCTGGGAGCGCATGCAGGCGGTGATGCTCACCGCGCCTTTCCTGCTGACGCGCTATTGCTGGCCGGCGATGAAGGCGCAGCGCTGGGGGCGGGTGATCAACGTCGCCTCGATCCACGCCCTCGTCGCCTCGCCGAACAAGGCCGCCTACGTCGCCGCCAAGCACGGCCTGCTGGGGCTGACCAAGACGGCGGCGCTGGAGGGCGGCGCCAGCGGCATCACCGTCAACGCCATCTGCCCCGCCTACGTGCGCACGCCGCTGGTCGACAGCCAGATCGCCGACCAGGCGCGGACGCGCGGCATTCCCGAGGCGGAGGTGATCGACCGGATCATGCTCGAACCGGCGGCGGTGAAGCGGCTGATCGAGCCGGCGGAAGTCGCCGACTTCGCCGCCTACCTATGCTCGCCGGCGGCGGGCGCGATCACCGGCGCGGCGCTGACGATGGACCTGGGCTGGACCGCCCGCTGAGCGCCCCGGGCAGCTGAAACGACGAAGGCCGGGTTGCCCCGGCCTTCGTTCATTTCAGCGCGCCGTCCGGCGCCCCGGCGTCAGGCCTGGTGGCTGCCCAGCCGCATCCAGGTATCGACCACCGTATCCGGGTTCAGCGAGATGCTGCTGATGCCCTGGTCCATCAGCCATTCGGCCAGGTCCGGGTGGTCCGACGGCCCCTGGCCGCAGATGCCGATGTACTTGCCCTTGCGGTTGGCGGCGGAGATCGCCATCGCCAGCAGCTGCTTCACCGCCGGGTCGCGCTCGTCGAACAGGCTGGCGACCAGGCCGGAATCGCGGTCGAGGCCCAGCGTCAGCTGGGTCAGGTCGTTCGAGCCGATCGAGAAGCCGTCGAAGACGTCGAGGAACTGGTCGGCCAAGAGCGCGTTCGACGGGATCTCGCACATCATGATCAGCTTCAGCTCGTTCTCGCCCTGCTTCAGACCGTGCTCGGCGAGCAGCTGGACGACGCCCTTGCCCTCCTCGACCGTGCGCACGAAGGGCACCATCAGCTGCACGTTGGTCAGGCCCATCTCGTCGCGCACCTTCTTCATCGCCCGGCATTCGAGCTCGAAGCAGTCGCGGAAGGTCTGCGCGATGTAGCGCGAGGCGCCGCGGAAGCCGAGCATCGGGTTCTCTTCCTCCGGCTCGTACAGCTCGCCGCCGAGCAGCTTGCGGTACTCGTTCGACTTGAAGTCGGAGAGGCGGACGATGACCGGGTTCGGGTAGAAGGCGGCGGCGATGGTGGCGACGCCCTCGACCAGCTTCTCGACGAAGAACTCCTTCGGCGACGCGTAGCCGCGGGCGCGGCGCAGGATCTCCTCGCGCTTCGAGGCCGGCAGGCGGTCGATGTCGAGGATCGCCTTCGGGTGGATGCCGATCACGTTGTTGATGATGAACTCGACGCGGGCGAGGCCGACGCCGGCGTTCGGCAGCTGCGCGAACTCGAAGGCGAGTTCGGGGTTGCCGACGTTCATCATGATCTTGGTCGGGATCGTCGGCATCGTGCCGAGCTCGCGCTCGGTGACTTCGTAGTCGAGCTTGCCGCGGTACACGTGGCCGGTGTCGCCCTCGGCGCAGGACACGGTCACCACCTCGCCCTGCGCCAGCGTCTCGGTCGCGTCGCCGCAGCCGACGATCGCCGGGATGCCCAGCTCGCGGGCGATGATCGCCGCGTGGCAGGTGCGGCCGCCGCGGTTGGTGACGATCGCCGAGGCGCGCTTCATCACCGGCTCCCAGTTCGGGTCGGTCATGTCGGCGACGAGCACGTCGCCCGGCTGCACCTTGTCCATCTCCTTCGGGTCATGCACGACGCGGACCGGGCCGACGCCGATCTTCTGGCCGATGGCGCGGCCGGACGACAGCACCTTGGAGAAGGACTTCAGCTTGAACTTCTGCAGGCGCTCGTGGCCTTCCTGCGACTTCACCGTCTCCGGGCGCGCCTGCAGGATGTACAGCTTGCCGTCGTTGCCGTCCTTGCCCCACTCGATGTCCATCGGGCGCTGGTAGTGCTGCTCGATGATCATCGCGTAGCGGCCCAGTTCCTCGACCTCGGCGTCGTCGATCGAGAAGCGGTTGCGGTCGGCCTCGGCGACGTCGACGGTGCGCGTCGACTTGCCGGCGACCTTCTCCGGAGTGAACTCCATCTTGATCATCTTCGAGCCGAGGTTGCGGCGGATCACGGCCTTCTTGCCGGCGGCCAGCATCGGCTTGTGCACGTAGAACTCGTCCGGGTTCACGGCGCCCTGCACCACCGTCTCGCCGAGGCCGTAGCTGGCGGTGACGAAGACCGCGTCGCGGAAGCCGGATTCGGTGTCGAGCGTGAACATGACGCCGGCGGCGCCGGTGTCCGAGCGCACCATGCGCTGCACGCCGGCCGACAGCGCGACGTCGGCGTGCTTGAAGCCCTTGTGCACGCGGTAGGAAATGGCGCGGTCGTTGTACAGCGAGGCGAACACTTCCTTGATCGCGTGCAGGATGTTGTCGAGACCGTGGATGTTGAGGAAGGTCTCCTGCTGGCCGGCGAACGAGGCGTCCGGCAGGTCCTCGGCGGTGGCCGACGAGCGCACGGCGAAGGACATGTCGGCACCCGAGTCGGCAACCAGGCGCTGGTACTGCGCGCTGATCTCGACCGTCAGCGCGGTCGGGAACGGCGTCTCGATGATCCAGTTGCGGATCTTCTCGCCGGTGGCCAAGAGCGCGTTGACGTCGTCGACGTCCAGCGTATCGAGGGCGTCGTTGATCTTCGCGTCGAGCCCGCTCTGCGCCAGGAACTCGCGGTAGGCATGCGCGGTGGTGGCGAAGCCGCCGGGCACGCGCACGCCGGAGTCGGCGAGCTGGCTGATCATCTCGCCGAGCGAGGCGTTCTTGCCGCCCACTTGCTCGACGTCGGTCATGCGCAGTTTTTCAAAGGGAATGACGAGGGGCTCCATGCGGATTCCTTTCGTTGGGGTCAGGTCAGGAGAGGGAGGAAGCGGAAAACTCGGTGTTCAGCCGGCGCTCGGCCGTCTCGCGGCGGGCGGCGGAGCGCAGCGACTGCGCCAGCGATTCGCGGACGAAGTCGATGTGCGTCTCGGCGGCGGCGCGCGCGGCGGCCGGCTTGCGGTCGACGATCGCGGCGTGGATCGCCGCGTGCTGGCTCTTGAGCAGCGAGATCGCCGCCGGGATGCTCTTCAGTTCGCCGAGGTTCAAACGGATGTTGTCCTGCATCAGGCGCAGCAGCGCGGCCGAGAGGTGGCCGATCAGCGCGTTGTGCGTGGCTTCGCCGATCGCCTGGTGGAAATCGATGTCGGTGGCGGCGCGGCGCTCGAGGTCGTCGGCGTCGAAGGCGGCATTCATCGCTGCGAAGGCCTGCGTCAGCCGCTGCAGGTCGGCGTCGGTGGCGCGCTCGGCGGCCCACTCGGCGGCCTGGCCTTCGAGCATGCGGCGGAATTCGAGCAGGTCCTCGCGCAGGTTCGGGTGCGAACCCATCATGTCCTGCCACGGGTCGAAGAAGGTCGATTCGAGCCGGTTGGTGACATAGGTGCCACCGCCCTGCCGACTCTGTACCATGCCCTTGGAAGCCAGCTTCTGGATCGCCTCGCGCAACGACGGGCGCGACACGCCCAGCTCGGCCGCCAGCTCGCGCTCCGGCGGCAGCCGGTCGCCGGGCTTCAGCGAGCCTTCCAGGATGCGCTTTTCCAGCGACGCGGCAACGGCGTCGGAGATGCGCGGGACCTGAACCTTGTTTTGCGGCATGGGCGATCGAATGGCACTGATTGGTAAGACCACGCAATTCTAATCGGCGTTTCGGCAAACTGCAAGGGCTTCGAAGAACCCGCAGATATTGACCAAGTGGCTGTTATAGCGTAAATTTCGCTCTGCTTATTAATTGGTTTGACCACTTACCCAACAACAAACAACGGAGAAGTGATGGAACGAGACTATTCCCAGGTACGACGTCCGGGCGACGTCTATTTCTTCGCCACCTGCCTCGTCGACCTGTTCTGCCCCGAGGCCGGCATGGATGCGATCCAGCTGCTCGAACGCGAAGGCATCCGCGTGCACTTCCCCGAGGACCAGACCTGCTGCGGCCAGCCGGCCTACACCAGCGGCTACGCCGACGAGGCGCGCGCGGTGGCGAAGGTTCAGCTGGGCCTCTTTCCAAACGACTGGCCGGTGATCGTGCCGTCCGGCTCCTGCGCCGGCATGATGCGCCACCACTACCCGAAGCTGTTCGCCGAGGATGCGACGCTGAAGGCGAAGGCCGAAGCGCTGTCCGAGCGCGTCTTCGAGCTGACCGAGTTCCTCGTGAAGGTGCTGAAGGTGAACTGGCAGGGCAGCGGCAAGCCGGCGAAGCTGACGCTGCATACCTCGTGCTCGGCGCGCCGCGAGATGGGCACCCACCTGCACGCGCGCGAGCTGCTCGGCCAACTGGCCGGGGTCGAGGTGCTGCAGCAGTCGCACGAGTCGGAATGCTGCGGCTTCGGCGGCACCTTCGCCGTGCGCCAGCCGGCGATCTCGGCGGCGATGGCCGGCGACAAGGCCGACGCGCTGAAGGAGACCGGCGCCGAGAAGTTCGTTTCCGCCGACGGCGGCTGCCTGATGAACATCGACAAGACACTCGAAAAGCGCCGCGACAGCTTCCGCGGCCAGCACCTGGCCAGCTTCCTCTGGCAGCAGACGCAGGGAGAAAAGCGATGAGCGCCCGCGACAACATCCTCGCCAAGCTGCGCGCCGGCGCGACGCACACCACCGCCCCGGCGCCGCTGAACCCGGACGCCGCGATCGCCGAACACTACGCCAGCCTGCCGCGCACGCCGAAGGAGCAGCTGGCGCAGGAATTCGCCGAGAAGATCACCGCCTGGCACGCCGAGGTGCACCGCGTGCCGCGCGGCCAGTGGGTCGACAAGCTCAAGGAAGTCGTCGCCGCGAAAGGCATCCGCAACCTGCTCTACGCGCCGGCGACGACGCACGGCCGGGCGCTGGAAGCCGCCGGAATTCAGGGCCTGAAGCCCTACGACCGCCCGATCGACGAGTGGAAGCAGGCGCTGTTCGAGAACGTAGACGCGGCGATCACCGGCACCCGCGGCGCGATCGCCGAGACCGGCACGATGATCGTCTGGCCGGACGCCAGTGAACCGCGCACGATGTCGCTGGTGCCGCCGATCCACATCGCGCTGGTCGACGAAGACAGCGTCGTGCCGACGCTCTACGACGCGATCGTGCAGCAGAAGTGGACGGACGGACTGCCGACCAACGCGCTGCTCGTCACCGGCCCGTCGAAGACCGCCGACATCCAGCAGACGCTGGCCTACGGCGCGCACGGGCCGAAGGAACTGGTCGTGCTGCTGCTCACCGGGGAGGCCCTGTAATGTCGCACACCACGCAAAACACGCACACCCTGCAGTTCGTTCCCGGCGCGGAGTTCAAGCGCCGCGCCGCCGAGGTCGTCGCCAACCCGTTCCTCAGGAAGAGCTTCCGCGGCGCGATGGACTTCCTGATGGCGAAGCGTGCCGCGCAGTTCCCCGACCCGGAGCTGCTCGAACGCCAGCGCAGCCTGGCCGAGCACATCCGCCGCTACAGCCTCTCCCGGCTGCCGCAGCTGCTCGAGCAGCTGGAAGCCAATCTCGTGAAGAACGGCGTCAAGGTGCACTGGGCGGAAACGCCGGACGAGGCGAACGCGATCATCCTCGACATCTGCCGCCGCCACGACACGAAGCTGATGGTCAAGGGCAAGTCGATGGTCAGCGAGGAAGTCGAGTTGAACCACGCGATGCACGACGCCGGCATCGACGCGCTGGAGTCGGACATGGGCGAGTACATCGTCCAGCTCGCCGGCGAGAAGCCGTCGCACATCATCATGCCGGCGATCCACAAGACCAAGCAGCAGATCGCCGAGCTGTTCGCCGAGAAGGTGCCCGGCGTCAGCTATACCGAGGACGTCGACGCGCTGATCCAGATCGGCCGTGACGTGCTGCGGAAGAAATTCATGGAAGCCGAGGTCGGCCTCTCCGGCGTGAACTTCGCCGTCGCCGAGACCGGCACGCTGTGCCTGGTCGAGAACGAAGGCAACGGCCGCATGTGCACCACGGTACCGAACGTGCATATCGCGATCACCGGCATCGAGAAGGTGGTCGAGAAGCTGGAGCACGTCGTGCCGCTGTACGGCCTACTCACCCGCTCGGCCACCGGCCAGGCGATCACCACCTACTTCAACGTGATCACCGGCCCGCGCCGCGCGGGCGAGAAGGACGGCCCGCAGGAGATGCACTTGGTGCTGGTCGACAACGGCCGCACGCAGGCCTTCGCCGACGAGCAGATGCGGCAGACGCTGCAGTGCATCCGCTGCGGCGCGTGCATGAACCACTGCCCGGTCTACACCCGCATCGGCGGCCACGCCTACGGCACGACCTACCCCGGCCCGATCGGCGAGATCATTTCGCCGCACATGATGGGGCTGGCGGCGACGCACGTGCTGCCCGGCGCGTCGACGCTGTGTGGCGCCTGCGGCGAGGTCTGCCCGGTGAAGATCCCGATCCCCGACCTGCTGATCCGCCTGCGCGAGGAAGCGACGCACGACGCCAAACCCGGCCATGCGCCGCTGGTCGGCCAGGGCGCCGGCAAGACCGCCTTTGCCTCGCTGGCCTACAAGGGCTTCGCCTTCCTCTACAGCCGCCCGGCGCTGTACCGGCTGTTCGCCTGGACGGCGACGCGCTTCCGCTTCCTGACGCCGGCGAAGCAGGCCGGCTGGACCGACTCGCGCACGCCGCTGAAACCGGCGGCGAAGAGCCTGCGCGATCTGTTGGCGGAGCGGCGCAGGTAGGTCTGCCGGCGGGGCGGCGGCCGCCGCCCTAGCCTTCTCCGGCGTCCGCCGTCGGCGGCGAGATACGCGGGAAACGCGCCTCGAACTCGCTGCCGCGTGCGGGGTCGCTGCGCACCTCGATGCGGCCGCCGAGCACGTTCTCGACGACGTTGCTGACGATGCACAGCCCCAGCCCCGATTCGCCGCTGCCGAGCTTGGTGGTGAAAAAGGGATCGAAGATGCGGCCGAGGTGCGCGCTGGGAATGCCGATCCCGTCGTCGGCGACGAGCAGGCTGACCAGCCCCCCCTCCCGCTCGCGGCCAACCACCCAGACCCGGCCGGCCTCGCGCCCGTCGAAGGCGTGCAGCAGCGCGTTGCGGATCAGCTTGGCGAGGATGTCCTCGATCAGCGTCGGATAGCTCGCCAGCATCAGGTCGGCGGGGACGTCGACCGAGACCGTGACCGAGGCCCGGTGGCTCGACGGCGCCAGCATCGCGACCACGCGCTCGACCACCGGCAGCAGGCGGAACTCCCGGCGTTCCAGCGTCTCGCCATATTCGGCGACGCGCTTGAAGCTGCGGATCAGTTCGGCCACCCGATTCAGGCAGCGCATCAGGATTTCGCCGGCGTTGCGCGCGGTCGCCACGTGCTTCTCCAGTGCCGAGCGGCGCAGCCCGCCGGCGATGCTCGCCTCGAAGCTGCGCGTCTCGTCGATCAGCGTGCTGGCGGCGATCAGGCCGTTGCCGATCGGGGTGTTCAGCTCGTGGGCGACGCCGGCGACCAGATAACCGAGCGCCGAGGACTTCTCCGAGCGCGCCAGCAGCACCTGCGCGTTGATCAGCGGCGAGACGTCGGTGCCGGTGCCGCGATAGCCGCGGAAGCACCCTTCCTCGTCGAAGAAGGGGGTGCCGGAGACGCTGACCGAGATGCTGCCGCCGGGCGTCGCCAGCTCGTAGACGAAGTTGCGGAACGGCTGGTGCGCCTGCAGCTGCTCGATATGGCGCTGCCAGCGCTCGGCGAGCGTCTGGTCCGCGCTGTCCCGGCGTTCGATCTCCCAGCGCCGTTTGCCGAGCACGTCGTTCGGGCGCAGGCCGCTGGCGGCGTAGAAGCGTTCCGAGACATAGACCAGGCGCAAGGCCTCGTCGGTTTCCCAGAACCAGTCCGACGCCGATTCGGCGAGATCGCGGAAGCGCTGCTCGCTGGCCATCAGCTGCGCCGACTTCTCCTCGAGTTCCTTCTGCTTGCGCGCCAACTCGTTCGAGTAGGAGATGGTGTCGGAAACCTCGTCGAGGATGTCGAGCATCTCGCGCATGTCGAGTTCGGTGCGGCTGATCGCCGCATCGACCGTCAGCCGCGCGGCGAGGTTGCCGATCCGCCCGGCGAGCAGGCTTTCGCAATGGCTGACGACGTCCGCGTCGAGGCGGATTTCCAGCGCCGAGCGCCAGCCGCGCGCGCGGCCGTAGGCGGCGAGCGCGTCGCGCGCCTGCGCCGGACCGAGGAAGCGCGCCAGCATCGTCTCCAGCCGCTCGCGCGAAATCTTGCCGCGCAGCAGCCGCTCGGCGCGCACCGCCGATTCGCCGCCGAAGGGGTCGCAGAAGCGCGCCGCCTGGATTTCCTCCTCGACGCTCTGCCGCGACAGCAGCGACACCGTGACGTAGACGACGAGGTTGGCGATCAGGCTGGTGTAGGCGCCATGGCTGACCAGGTCGAGGTTGCCGGCGCCGAACAGCTGCGTCGGGCGCAGCCAGTCGATGCCGAAGGGGCCGGTGGCGACCATGGCGGCGGCGGCATCCCAGCCGGAATGGCCGAGCGACGGCAGCAACAGCGTATAGCACCAGACCGCGAAGCCGGCCAGCATCCCGGCCAGCACCCCCTTGCGCGAGCCCTGTGGCCAGAACAGCGCGCCGACGAAGGCCGGCCCGAGCTGGGCGATCGCCACCAGCGAGATCGAGCCGGTGGCGAGCATCGAGGTCACCTCGCCGGCGTAGCGATAGTAGAGGTAGCCGAGAACGAGCAGCAGCAGCGCGACGCCGCGGCGGATCGCCAGCAGCAGCGCGGTGAAGGTTTCGTGGCCGGCGCCGGCGAGCCGCCGCGACCTGAGCAGCAGCGGCATGGCGACGCCGTTGCAGCACATCGTCGACAGGGCGATGGCCTCGACCACGATCATCGCCGTCGCCGCCGACAGGCCGCCGAGGAAGACCAGCAGCGCCACCGTCGTCGCCCCTTCGGTGACCGGCAGCGCGAGCAGGAACATGTCCGGGTCGATGGCGCCGCCGGGCAGCTTGGCCAGCCCGGCGAAGGTGACCGGCAGCACGAAGATCGCCAGCAGCAGCAGGTAGAGCGGAAACAGCGTGGACGACGCACGCAGGTGGCGCTCGTCGACGTTCTCGACGGCGGCGATCTGGAACTGCCGCGGCGCCAGTAGCAGCGCGCCGATGCTGAGCAGCATCAGCGTGTTCCAGCGCGGGATCTCGCCGGCGGCGAGCGAAATCAGGCTGGGTTGCTCGGCGCGGTCGAAGAGGTCGCGGAAGCCGTCGTACATGAAGAAGGTGACGAAGATGCCGGCCGCCAGCGCGGCGACGAGGACGATCGCCGACTGCAGCGCGACCACCGCGACGACGCCCTCGTGGCGCTCGCTGGCGTCGAGGTGGCGGATGCCGAAGACGATGGTGAACACCGCCAGCACGACCGTGGTGTAGAAGGTCGGGTCGGAGAGGATCGGCCGGCTGGAAGCGAAGGCCGGCATCACCACCAGCGGGTACTGCTGCAGCACGGCGATGCTCGAGGCGACCGCCTTCAGCTGCAGCGCGAACAGCGGGATGGTGCCGATCAGCGCGACCAGGCTGACCAGCGCCGCGAAGCCGATGCCGCCGCCGTAGCGCACGGTGAGGAAGTCGCCGATCGACGTGATGCGGTACTTCTGCGCGATGTGGACCACCTTGCGCTGCAGGAACCACCAGGCGGCGGCGATCAGCGCCGGCCCCAGGTAGAGCGGGATCACCGCGGCGCCGCTCTTCACCGCGCCGCCGACGCCGCCGTAGAAGAGCAGCGCCGAGGCATAGACGACGGCCAGCGACAGCGCGTAGGCGACGGGGTTGGCGATCAGGCTGCGCCCCCGCCGCGCGCTGGCTTCGGCCAGGCCGGCGACGGCGAAGATGAACAGCAGGTAGCCGCCGGCGGCGACGGGGATCAGGTGGGGAAAATCCATTTTCGCCTAGCGCCTCCGTTCCGCCGTTCAGGACGGCGGCAGGTTGCAGCGGTTGATCAGCCAGATCAGCGCGATGTACCCCAGCCAGTAGAGGAACAGCGCGACGTAGAAGACCGGGATGCCGTGCAGGTGCGTGTCGACGTTGAGATAGCCGGTCAGCCAGTGGCCGTAGAAGACGATCGCGACCACGAAGTGCGCCAGCAGGCGCTGGGTCAGCATGGCGGCGCGGCGGCGCATCACGCCGTCGCCCGGACGCCCGACTTCATGCCGTCCTCCCGAAATAGTGGCGATAGGCGAGATCGCTGCGCACGACCACCTCGTTCTCCCAGCCGACGACGCGCGCCGCCCACGCGCGCTGCGAGTCGATGATCTTCGCAAACAGCGGGTTGTCCTGCGACTTGTTGCGGATCACGCGGTCCCAGGCGCGCAGCTGCGCCTCGAGGATCGACTGCGGCGTGCGCGCGAAGCGCACCTGCTGCGCCTCGCGCATCGCCTGGTGGTCGCGCGAGTAGGTGTGGGCGATTTTCCAGGCCATCTCGGCGCTGGCCGCCCTGGCGGCGTTGTCGATGATCGCTTTCAGCTCGGGCGGCAGCGCCTCGAACTTGCGGCGGTTGAGGAGCAGTTCGAAGCATTCCGCCGGCTGGTGGTAACTCTGCAGCATGCACAGCTTGAGCACCTCGGGCAGCCCCAGCTGGCGGTCGGGCGTGCCGCCGACGAACTCGGCGGCGTCGAGGATGCCGCTCTGCAGCGCCTGGCGGATGTCGGCGGCCGGCAGCGACAGGACTTCGGCGCCCATCTCCTTGTACATGTCCACCGCCAGCCCGGAGGTGCGGTAGCGCAGGCGGCGGAAATCGGCGTCGGATTTCGGCTCCTTCCTGAACCAGCCGAGCGGCTGGGTCGGCATCGACCCGTAGAGGATGCCGTGCACCTCGAACTTCATCGTCCGCTGCAGCTCCTCGTAGAGCTGGCGGCCGCCGCCGTGTTCGATCCAGGCCAGCAGCAGGTTGCCGTCCATGCCGAACGAGGGGCCGTTGCCGAACAGCGCGTAGGCCGGGTTCTTGCCGTACCAGTAGCCGGGAACGCTGTGCGCCGCGTCGACGATCCCCTTGTGCACCGCCTCGAGCAGGCTGAAGGGCGGAACGACGCTGCCGGCCGGCAGCACGTCGATGCGCAGGCGGCCGCCGCTCATCTCGCCGACCTTGCGCGCGAAGTCGCCGGCGAACTCGTTGTAGAGGTTGGCCGCCGGCCACGCGGTCTGCAGGCGGAAGGTCTGCACCTCGCCGGCGCGTACCACCGCCGGCGCGGCGAGCGTACCGGCCGCAAGGGCCAGGACAAAACGCCGCCGCCCGACATCGGGCGGCAAAGCGGACGGCATGCTGTCGGCGCCTCGGGTCACCGCGTGGGCTCCATCTGTTTCCTTGTTCATCGACTGCTTCAGCTGCGCGGCCGACCTATTCGCCGGCCATTTCCGCCTTCAGGCGCTCGCTGAGGACGACGATGTCCTGCAGCGACTGGCGGATCAGGTCGAGGATTTCCGGGAGCGAACGGGCGCTGCAGGCGTCGAGCGCACGCAGCTGATCGACTGACTGCTGCAGCCGCTGCAGTTTGTCGCGGCTCTCGGCCGACGGCACCGCGGCAATGAAGCCCGCGACCAGGTCGCGGCGCCGGCTGACATAGTCGGCCGGCTCGGCGCTGGCGAGCAGCGACAGCTGCGCCCGCAGGTTATCGGCCAATTCGAATCGTCCCGATTCCCGGCCGGGCGCTACGATCGCGCCCGGCCGGGGTTTGCCTACTTATAGACGCCGACGCCGAGGAAGCCGTCGTAGCCGGGAATCCTCGCGACCCAGGCCTTCTTGTCCTCGAGCTTCTTGGTCTGCGGATGCGGCCAGCGGTACTCGATCCAGCCGCTGCCCTTGCCGCTCGCGATGCCGGCCATGTTCTTGATCAGCGGCTGGCCGTCGGCGGTCTGCAGGTCGATCAGGTTCTTGCCGATCAGCGCCTTGTTCGCGCCGTGGCAGGTGTTGGTGCCGTCGAGCTTGTAGCAGAACAGGTAGAGGTCCTTGGCATGCCACTTGCCGCCGGGGGTGCTGAACTCCTGGAAGGCCTGCTCGGCCCCCATCGCTTTCACCGCCTGCAGCGCCTGCTCGACCATCGTCTTGGCTTCGTTCTCGGTACCGCGCTCCTGCGCCTGGACGGCGCCGATGAAGGCGACGGCGAGACAAGCGGCGGCTGCGATTCTTTTCAGCATCTGGTTCTCCTTGGGGTTGGTTGGACTACACACTAAAACGCGACAGGCTGGTCTTCACGCCGTGCGAGAGCTCGCTCAGCATCGCCGCGACATCCATCGTCCGCTGGCTCATCACGCGGCCCTGCTCCGAGATCTCGGCGATCCGCTCGACGGCGCCGGCGACGACGTTGCTCGACGCCGTCTGCTCCTCGACGCTCGCCGAGATCTCGCGGATGCCGTCGCCGGTGCGGTTCACCGAGACCTCGGTGTCGCCGAACAGCCGCGCCAGTTCGCCCATGCGCGCGACGCAGCCGTCGATCGCCACCTCGCCCTTGCGCAGCGTGGTCTCGACCCGCGCCGAACGGTCGGAGAGCGAGACGGTGACGCGGTCGATGTCGTTGGCGGCGGCGGCCGAGCGCTCGGCGAGCTTCCTCACCTCGTCGGCGACGACGGCGAAGCCGCGTCCCTGCTCGCCGGCACGGGCGGCCTCGATCGCGGCGTTGAGCGCGAGCAGGTTGGTCTGCTCGGCGAGGTCCTTGACGACGCGGGTGAATTCCTTGATCGACGCGGCGGCGGCGACGAAGTCGGTGACCGCCTGGTTGGTCGATTCGAACGAGGCCTTGGCCCCGTCGAGTTCCGCGGTGATTACGCCGAGCACGCGCACCTCCTCGCGGACGAAGGACATGCATTCCTCGGCGCGGGCCATCAGCGCCGCCGCATGATCGTTGATCGACTCGATCGAGGCCACCGACTGCTGCACCGCCGCCGCCACCTCGCCGGCCGACTGCGATTGCTGCGACGAGGAGTCGGCGGCGAGCCGCGAGGTGCCGGTCAGCTCCTGCGCCGATTCGCGCAGCTTCTCGGCGGCGGCGCCGATGTCGCCGATGCTGGCGTGCAGGTGCTGCAGGAAGTCGTTGAGCGCGACCGCGCTCTCGCCGATCTCGTCCCGGCCGACCGCCGGCGCGCGCACCGACAGGCGGCCGGCGCGCAGTTCGGCGAACACCGCACGGATCTCGCGCAGCGAACTGACGATGCCGGCGCGGACGAGCAGCGTCAGTGCCAGCGCGACGAAGATCGAGCCGGCGCAGCAGGCCCAGATGATGCGCTCGACGGTGTTGCCGACGCTCTTCGCCTCGTCGCGGCTGAGCGCGATATGCGCCAGCTGCTGCTTCTCGAAGGCCTTCGCGAGCTGCAGCGCCTTGTCGAACTCCTGCTCGGCCTTCGACATGTAGGTGGTGGCCATCGACACCTGGACGGCGGCGATCTCGACGGTGTCGGCGACGATCTTCTTGTAGGCATCGATCTGCAGGATCAGCGCCTCGATCGCCTGCCGCTCCTGCGCCGCCAGCGACGGCGAGGCGAGCAGCGCCTGCAGCGCGGTCACGTGGCGATGCAGGCCGGCGACCATTTCCTGCGCATGCTGTTCGACCTTGTCGGCGGCAAATCCCGCCGAGGCCTCGGAGAGGATCCGGTAGAGCGAGGACTGGGCGTGCAGCAGGCCGTTGAGCGCCTCGACCGAGGTGCGCGTACGCGGCAGCGTCTCGTCGTAGAGATGGTCGAGGTTGGCCATCTCGGCGCGCAGCCCGAGCACCGCGGCGACGGCGAGCCCGAACATGAGGACGATGGTGGCGCTCGGTGCGATGAGGAGTTTCTGGCCGATGCTGATCCGCGCCAATAAGGTGCCCATGCTGCCGTTCTCCGAGGGAATCGGTGGCCAGCGCGAAGGTTCCGTCGCCCGCCACTCTTTGTTGTTTCGTATTCCGCGGCCCGGACAGCGGTGCCGGGGCCTCGCTCCCCGTCACTCCGACCCGGTGCTTATGGATACGGAAAAAAATTTACCGTAGCGTAACCAGCTCACCGATGAGCGCCAATACGTAGTGGCAGCGGCGGCATTCAGTAGTTGTACGCAAGCCGATCGCCGGCGGCACCCAAAATGCTTGCGCAATCGGGGGCCGCAAGGTCAGAATCGACGCTGAACACAACAACGGGCCACACCCACCGGGAGGCGGAAGCTCCGCAAGGAACTTTCGCCTCCTTCGTCTTGTGGGGTGGCCGACGAAACCGACGAGGACAGCACCGTGAGCAACAACGAAGAGAACAAGGACCTGAAGGATCTGCCGCTGCGCGACGACATCCGCCTGCTCGGGCGGCTGCTCGGCGACACCGTGCGCGAGCAGGAAGGCGAGGCGGTGTTCGCCGTCGTCGAGAAGATCCGCCAGACCTCGATCCGCTTCGACCGCGACGCCGATGCCCAGGCGGGCGCCGAACTGCAGGCGATCCTCGACGGGCTGCCGCGCGAGACGATGATCGCGGTCGTCCGCGCCTTCTCCTACTTCCTGCACCTCGCCAACATCGCCGAGGACCAGCACCACATCCGCCGCCGCCGCGCACACGACCTGGCCGGGTCGAAGCCGCGCGACGGCAGCCTGGCGCACACGCTGGAGCGCCTGAAGGCAGCCGGCATCGCGCCGCAGGTGGTGAGGAAGGTGCTCGATGTCGCGCTGGTTTCGCCGGTGCTGACCGCGCACCCGACCGAAGTCAGCCGCAAGAGCATCCTGCAGTGCCAGCACGAGGTCGCCCGGCTGCTCGATACGCGCGACCGCATGGCGCTGACGCCCGAGGAAACGGCGGAGAACGACCTCGCGCTGCGGCGCGCGGTGCTGACGCTGTGGCGCACGCGCATGCTGCGCCCGAACCGGCTGGCGGTGGTCGACGAGATCAGGAACGGCATCAGCTACTACGACGAGACCTTCTTCGCCGAGCTGCCGCGCCTCTACGCGCAGTTCGAGGACCAGCTCGCCGCGGCCTTCCCCGAGCACCGGGACTGGTCGCTGCCGCCCTTCTTCCGCATCGGCTCGTGGATCGGCGGCGACCGCGACGGCAACCCCTTCGTCACCGCCGACATTCTGCGCGCCGGCCTGCGCCTGCAGTCGACGGCGGCGCTCGAGTTCTACCTCGGCGAGCTGCATGCGCTCGGCGGCGAGCTGCCGCTGTCGCAGATGCTGGTCGCCGTCACGCCCGAACTCGAGGCGCTCGCCGCCAGCTCGCCCGACCACTCGACGCACCGCGCCGACGAGCCCTACCGCCGTGCGCTGACCGGCATCTACGCGCGGCTGGCGGCCACCGCCCGCGCCCTCGACCGGCACGAGGCGACGCGGCACGCGATCGCCGACGCCGAACCGTACGCCGCAGCGGCCGAGCTGGCCGGCGACCTCGGCGTGCTCGCCGCGTCGCTGCAGGCGCACGGCGCGGCGCTGCTCGCCGGCGGCCGGCTGCGCCGGCTGATCCGTGCGGTCGAGGTGTTCGGCTTCCACCTGGCGCCGATCGACCTGCGGCAGAACTCCGACGTGCACGAGCGCACCGTCGGCGAACTGCTGGCGAAGGCCGGCGTCTGCATGGCCTACGAGAAACTGCCCGAGGACGCGCGCATCGGCCTGCTGCTGACCGAGATCGCCAGCCCGCGCCCGCTGCACTCGCCGCACGTCGCCTATTCCGAGGAGGCCGCCGGCGAGCTGGCGATCTTCTTCGCCGCCAGGGAGCTGCGCGAAAAGTACGGCGCCGCGGCGCTGCCGAACTGCATCATCTCGAAGACCGACGGCGTCTCCGACCTGCTCGAGGTGGCGCTGCTGCTGAAGGAAGCCGGCCTGCTGCAGCCGGGCAAGCCGCCGGCGCTGTCGATGAACATCATCCCGCTGTTCGAGACGATCGGCGACCTGCAGGCCAGCGCCGGCGTGATGGACCGCATCTTCGGGCTGGCCGCCTACCGGGCGCTGGTCGCCTCGCGCGGCGACGAGCACGAGGTGATGCTCGGCTACTCCGACAGCAACAAGGACGGCGGCTTCCTGACCTCGGGTTGGGAGCTGTACAAGGCCGAGGTCGGGCTGACCGAGGTGTTCAGGAAGCACGGCGTGCGGCTACGCCTGTTCCACGGCCGCGGCGGTTCGGTCGGCCGCGGCGGCGGCCCGAGCTACCAGGCCATCCTGGCGCAACCGGACGGCGCCGTTTCCGGGCAGATCCGCATCACCGAGCAGGGCGAGGTAATCGCCTCCAAATACTCGAACCCCGAGGTCGGCCGCCGCAACCTGGAGATCCTCGCCGCGGCGACGCTCGAGGCGACGCTGCTGAACCTCGAACACGAGGCCGAGCCGGCGGCCTTCCGCGGCGTCATGGACACGCTCTCGGAGCTGGCCTTCCGCGCCTACCGCGGCCTAGTCTACGAGACCGAGGGCTTCACCACCTACTTCCGCGAATCGACCGTGGTGTCCGAAATCTCGCAGCTCAACATCGGCAGCCGCCCGGCCTCGCGCAAGGCCTCCGACCGTATCGAGGACCTCCGCGCGATCCCCTGGGTGTTCAGCTGGGCGCAGTGCCGGCTGATGCTGCCGGGCTGGTACGGCTTCGGCACCGCCGTCGACACCTGGCTGTCGACCAACCCGAACGGCCTCGACCTGCTGCGCCGGATGTACCAGCGCTGGCCGTTCTTCCGCACGCTGCTGTCGAACATGGACATGGTGCTGGCCAAGACCGACCTCGGCATCGCCTCGCGCTACGCCGAGCTGGTCGGCGACGCGGCGCTGCGCGACGCCGTCTTCGGCCGCATCCGCGCCGAATGGGAGCTGACCCGCCGGCACCTGCTGGCGATCGAGGAGCAGGACGAGCTGCTCGCCGACAACCCGCTCCTGGCCCGCTCGATCAAGAACCGCTTCCCGTACATGGACCCGCTCAACCACCTGCAGGTCGAGCTGCTGCGCCGGCACCGCGCCGGCGATTCCGACGAGCGCGTGCGCCGCGGCATCCACCTGTCGATCAACGGTGTCGCGGCGGGCCTGCGCAACAGCGGCTAGAATCGCGGCTTTCGACCGACATCCAGGACACCATGGAACCGCAAGCCGCCGCCCGCTCCGTCTTCTACGTCTCCGACGGTACCGGCATCACCGCCGAGACGCTCGGCCACAGCCTGCTGACGCAGTTCGAAGGCGTGCGCTTCAAACAGGCGCGGATTCCCTTCGTCGATACGCCGGAGAAGGCGCACGCCGTCATCCGGCGCATCGAGGACGCCGGCCGCAGCGACGGCGCGCGGCCGATCGTATTCACGACGCTGGTCAACCCGGAGCTGGCGCAGATGGTGCACGCGGCCGACGCGCTGTGCCTCTCCTTCATCGAGACCTTCGTCGCACCGATGGAGGCCGAGTTGGGCGTGCAGTCGACGCACACCGTCGGCCGCTCGCACGGCTCGATCGACACCTCCGACTACAAGAACCGGATCGAGGCGATCAACTACACGCTGGCGCACGACGACGGCGTCACCGACCGCGACCTGGAGACCGCCGACGTGATCCTGGTCGGCGTCTCGCGCTGTGGCAAGACGCCGACCTCGCTCTACCTGGCCATGCAGTTCGGGCTGAAGGCCGCCAACTTCCCGCTGATCCCCGAGGACTTCGACCGCGGCCGCCTGCCCGGCTCGCTGGAGAAGCACCGCGGCAAGCTGTTCGGGCTGACCATCCAGCCCGAGCGGCTGGCGCAGATTCGCGAGGAGCGGCGGCCGAACAGCCGCTACGCGTCGCTGGAGAACTGCCGCAACGAGGTGCGCGAGGCGGAGAAGATGATGAAGCGCGAAGGCATCCGCTGGCTCGATTCCTCGACCAAGTCGATCGAGGAGATCTCGACCACGGTGATGCAGGAAGTCCGGCTGGATAACCGCGTTTTCTAGCTGCTAAACTGCGGGTCGCTATCACAACGACATTCCCGCCCGCCGGGAATCCTGGAGGAGACCCCACGATGCCGTTCCCGCCCAAAACCGCCCTGCCGTCCGCTGCCGCGCTGCTGGCCGCCGCGCTGCTGTCCGCCTGCGTGACCACCGGTACCGACCCGGGCAACCCGTCGCCGACCGCCGGCAGCGGCACCTCGGAAACCGCCAACCAGATGGCCGACAAGGCCATGTACAAGCCGATCGAATACGCCAACGCGGCGAAGAAGGGACCGCAGATCGTGGTCATTCCGGGCGAGGTGAAGAGCAACAACGCCACCTTCACGCAGAAGTTCGGCCCGAACAACATCGCCGACTACGCCGAACTCGAGCTCGGCAAGGCCAACTTCAAGGTGCTCGAGCGCTCCGACATGGGACCGCTGCTCAACGAGTTCCAGCTCGCCTATACGATGGGCGACCCGAAGGCGGCGCGCAAGGTGCTGCAGAAGGGCAAGTTCAAGACCACCAAGTGGGTGATGAAGTTCGACATCCTGAAGGCCGAGCAGGTCGCGCAGGCGCAGCAGGGCTTCGACGGCCGCGCCGTCGGCTCGCTGATCTCGATCGGTGCCGGCGGCCGCGGCGGCGCTGCCGGCAACGTCGTCGCCAGCTCGGTGCAGACCGGCGAGTCGACCGGCGTCTGGATCATCGGCATGCGCTACAAGATCATCAACGCCAACACCACCGAGCAGGTGGCGACCGGCTACGCCGAGGAGAAGATGGAGCTCGGCGCCAAGTCGACCTCGGTGCTCGGCGTCTCCTCCGGCGCCGCCGGCGGCCTGACGCTGGACTCGCTGGTGCAGCGGCTGGTGCAGAAGACGGTCTGGGAGATCGACCAGAAGCACAAGTAAGCCGCTGGCGGCTTGCGACGGACGGCCGGCTGCGGAATGCGCCGGCCGTTTTGCTGTCTAGCCGCCGCGGCGGCGGACGACCTCGAACAGGCAGACGGCGGCGGCGGCGGCGACGTTGAGCGACTCGGTGCCGCCGGGCATCGGGATGAACACGCCGAGCTTCGCCGCCTGCGCCACCGGTGCGCTGACGCCCTGCCCCTCGGCGCCGAAGACCCAGGCCAGCGGGCCGTCGAGCGGCGTCTCGTACAGCGAGCGGGCGGCGTCGAGCCGGGTGACGACGCCGGTGCCGCGGTAGCCGCCGAGAAAGCCGGCGAGGTCGGCGTTTTCGTGGATCGACAGCAGGAACTGCGCCCCCTGCCCGGCACGCAACGTCTTCGGTGCCCAGGCGTCGGCGCAGCCGGGGCCGAGCAGCGCCTGGCGGACGCCGGCGGCGGCGGCGGTGCGCAGCAGCGTGCCGACGTTGCCGGGATCCTGCACGCCGTCGAGCAGCAGGCAGTCGACATCCGCGCGCGGTGCCGGCTGCGGCGGCACCTTCGCCACGGCGAGGATGCCGGACGGCGTGTCGGTCGCCGCAACCTCGCCGAACATCGCGTCGGGGAACTGCAGCAGCTCGATGCCGGCGTGGGCGGCGACCCAGGCGGCGATCTCCGGCCGGCCGGCGCCGCTCTCGGACAGGACGAGCTCCTGCAGTTCGCCGCCGGCCGCGGCGAGCGCCTCGATCAGGTGCAGGCCGTCGAGCAGGATCACGCCGTCGTCGCGCCGCGCGCGATGCTGCGTCGCCCACTTGCGCAGGCGCTTGAAGCGCGGGTTGTCGCGGGACGAGATCGTCTTCACCGGGCTCAGAACAAGGCGAGCTGCGCCACCGGCGCGAAGCTGCGGCGGTGCGCCGGGCACGGCCCGTGCGCCTGCAGCGCGGCGAAGTGCGCCGGCGTCGGGTAGCCCATGTGGCGCTCGAAGCCGTATTCGGGATGGGCCAGGGCCAATTCGCGCATCAGCGCGTCG